>JBBRMM010000043.1:0-1652 GCA_038230835.1 Gaiellales bacterium | reverse complement strand
CCTGGATCCACCGTCGATCTTGTGATCATGAGGTAGTTGATCTATGCGTGAGCGGAGGATCGGGTGGGCCTGGTTGAGCTGCCGGTCTGTCCGGCGCTTCCACTGTTGATCCTCTGGTCGGGCCGTGTTGGGGCTGATGGTTAGGCGGCTGCGGGTAGTGGGTCGTGCAGGGCGCGGCGGAACAGCTCGTCGAGCCCGGCCTGCCAGGGCCAGTCGGTGGGCAGGTGGAGGAGCTGTTGGTGGGCGGAGTGCGCGATCCGGCCCGGGGTATGGATCAGCTGCGCGCGGATGGTCGCGGTTCGGGTTCGGGTGTGGCGGCCGCCGGCGAGGACGGCGGCCGCGCGGGTGAGGTTGAACGCGATCGTGGCGCAGGCCAGCCAGGCGGCGTTCGCGGGGAACCGGCCTGAGGGCAGGTGGGCGAGTGGGCCGTTTTTCAGCTCGGCGATGACCTGCTCGACGATGGCGTGGTCGCGGTGGGTGGCCTCCGCGGCCAGCAACGGCTCGGCCGTGTCGGTGAACACGGCGTGGTATCGGTAGACGGCGAACGCTTCGGTCTGCCCGGCCGGCGCGGACCCCTGGTTGAGGCGCCGGACGCGGCGCACGATCAACCGGGCGGTGACGTGATCGGCTTTGCGGCGGCCGGTGAACGCGGTCAGTACGGTTTCGGCGACCTCGGCGTCGGAGATCCACCGTTGCTCGTCCTCGTCGAAGATCGCGTTGGGGTAGAGGATCGCCACCCATGCCTGCTCATCGATGCTGGTGATGGCCTTTACGACGGTGGAGGTGAGGCGGGCGGTGATCGAGAACCGGGCCCCGGCGCGGCGGCAGGCGGCGACGATGTCGTGGCCGTAGTAGGCCGAGTCCGCCCGCACCAACACGGTGCCGGCCGCGCCGGCGCGGCGCACGGTGGCCAGGGCGTCAGTGAGCAGCTTCGCCGCGCCGCGGGCGGAGTTGGTCGACCCTTTCCGCAGCCGCGCCGCGGCGATCAACGGCGCCGAGCACGACGTGGAGACGATGGCCAGCAGCGCGTTGAGCCCTTTCACTCCGGTGTAGCCCCGTCCGGCGCCTTGTTTGGCGTAGCCGTAGGTCTGGCGGACGGTGTCGTCGATGTCGATGATCACGAACGTCTCGGGGCCGGGCAGCACCGGCACTGCCCGGGCCAACGCGGGCAGGAGTCGTGCGGCGACGGCGTCGAGTTGGCGGACGTGACCGAAGGTGAACAGCCGCAGGAACGTCCCCAGCGTCGAGGGTGCCCGCACCTGGTCGAACAGCCGGGGCATGCCGCCGTGGCGCAGCACATCGAGATCGTCGATCGAGTCCGCTCCGCACACCATCCCGGCGATGATCGCGAGGAGTTTCGCGGCGGCGTTCGCACCGCCCTTCGCGGCGATCTTCACATGCTCGGTCAGCAGGGCGGGCAGCCCGCAGCGGTCGGCCAGCGCCATGACCGGGACCAGCCCGGCGCACGACACGAGGTTCGGATCATCGAACCGGGCGGTGATCGCGGTCCGTGCGTGGGATAGTCGCATCTAGCGGATGCCCTTCTGGCCGGGATTGTTGTGACCTTCGCAAGCCACATCCTCCCAGCTCAGAGGGGCATTCGTGTGTCACGACTCGCATTCACCAGCGCATTTCGACGGTGGATCCAAGCT
>JBBRMM010000042.1:0-1754 GCA_038230835.1 Gaiellales bacterium | reverse complement strand
TGCCGGCGTGACTCGTAGACCGCAACGGTCGGCGGCGGGAAGGTCGGGTCGGCGAACGCGCCGACCGCCACCGCGATCAGCCCCGGCCCATCCGAGGTGGTATAGAAGACGGTCGCGCCGCAGTCGGGGCAGAAGTGAAAGGTCCGCTCCTGCTCGCCCTCGTCGGAGATCCGCACATAGTCGCTGAAGCGGCCCACCACGTGCACGTGATCCGTCGCGAACCGCGCCTGGATCGCGAAGGCGCTGCCCGACCGGCGCTGGCACGCGAGGCAGTGACACAGCGAGACCCGAAGCGGGTCGCCGGCGACTTCCAGACGGAGCTGTCCACAGCTGCAGGCGGCTTCTCGGGTGGCCATCGCACGAATCCTACAGACGAGATGAGTCTCTCCATCGACCCGCCTGGATTTTGGCCGTCCATCTGGCGGGTCGAGGTCTGTAAGGGGACATCCTACGCGGTCACGCACCTCCTCAGGCTCACAGGACCCGCGCTGCGGTCGGGTGGCGGGGGCACGACGATGCTGCCACTTTTGGCGGCCGTGGCGGAGTCAGGTGGCCGCAGTGCTGGCCGTGGATGGCTGCGGAGATGATGGCCGGCGTCGCAACGATCTCGGGCTGCGAGATGCGCGCCGCCACCATGCGAACACGAGCCGCTCAAGCCGGTGTCCACACTGGTCTGGCTGATCGCGGTGGGCAAGCTGTCGCTCGCCGTTCTCGAGCCGCCGCTACCCGTCGGTGTCCACGGATCGTCCCTGGGAACGCTGCCTCGGCCGCTGCGAGCGTGCAGGAGTGGCGGAGAGGCTCGGTCGACACCCGAGTGATGTGTCCGCTGAGCTCAGCGCTCAAGGCCCGCCGCAGGTCGCCACCCTCGTTGTCACGAGCCACCGCCGGCTGGCCCGCTGGCTCGCCGAGGTCGAGGGCGACCTGCGATTCGGCGGCGAGTTCCGTGCGCGCTACGTTGACGGCGGTTGGGAGGGCACGGGGCGCGTGGACGTGTGCGACCCCGCGCAGCGACTGCTGCTCACGATGCGCGATGCCGACCCGCAGCCGGGTCAGCCGAACGAGACGGTCATCGAGGCCACGCTGGCCGCCCACGGCGACCACACGATCCTGGTCATCGAGGAACGCGGCTTGCCCCTGGACATGGTCGCCGCCTACGGGGCAGGGGCGGCGAGGTTTTCGACGTGGATCTGCACCCCCCACATCGCCGGTCGCGAGCGCGGCGACGGCGACACGCGGTGGGTCGAGCTCGTCCCGGCCTACCAAGCCTTGGCGGCCAACATCAACTGGCACGACACTAGACCTGCGGCGGCTGGTGGGTGTTTTCGGCCTTCAGGCATCGGAGCTTGTGAGGCCCTTCAGGGTGACTCGGGTCACTGGCTGGCGATAGCGTCTCGGAGCGATGAGTTCTCGTCGTGCGCGCCGTCTAAACGATGCACACCGACACGAACGAGCCAAGGAGGATCCGAATGAGCCTGCCCGATATCACGTCGCGAGATGCGTGGCTTGCGGCCCGCAGTGATTTGCTGCGCCGGGAGAAGGAGTTCACGCGCCAGCACGACGCTCTGAACGCCGACCGGCGCCGGTTGCCGATCGTGCTGGTGGACAAGACATATGTTTTCGACGGCCCCGACGGGCAGGCCGGACTGCTCGACATGTTCGGCGGCCACCGCCAGCTGATCATCCAGCACTTCATGTTCCACCCCGACTGGCAAGACGGTTGCTCGGGTTGCACGGCCGCGGCCGACGAGCTCGCG
>JBBRMM010000041.1:0-3606 GCA_038230835.1 Gaiellales bacterium | reverse complement strand
CGGCTGCGCCGCGCGCTCCGCTGCGAGCAGGCTCTCGACCTGGTCTCGCGACAGCTCGACGAGGGCGGCGAGCTCACCGGCCGTCGGCTCGCGACCGTGAGCCTGGAAGTATCCGCGGCGTGCCTCGCGGATGTGTGCGAGCCCGCGCTGCGCGCGATCCGAGAGCACGATCGGCCGAGTCAGCTCCGAGACGAGCTGCTGCATCGCCTGCCTGACCCACCAGGCGGCGTACGCCCAGAACGGGGAGCCGAGCGACGGATCGAACCGTCTGGTCGCGCGCAGAAGCCCGACGACTCCCTCCTGAAGTAGCTCGGCTCTATCCACCGGAGCGCTGCGATACAGTCGCGCGACGCCGGCGATCGCCGGCAGAAACGCGTTGATGAGCTCCTCGGTCGCGCTCGGCTCACCCGCGGCGGCGGCCAATACCAACTCCCGCTCGCGGACCGGCGTCAAGCGCGGCCACGTCGGCGCCGCCTCGCCGGCCGCGGCATCGACGACGAAGCTGCAGTGCTTGCCGAGAGTGATGCGCAGGAGCGTCTCCTCGTCGGCGGTGGCTTCGGCGACCACCTCGAAGTCGTCGTTGACGGCCTCGGCCACCGTCTGGGCGCCCGACCCGCCTGCGAGGTCGAGGTGCGCACCAACCGCTCGCGGACACCGGTCGGCAACGCCGTAGACGGCGTCCTCAGCGGCGATCACCTCGAGGTCAGTTCTGCGGTTCACCTCGGGCTCGATGACACAGCCGAGGAACGAAACGTCGCCGGTCATGGCAAGAGCGGGGACGCCGGCGTTGAAGCTGACCATGTCCCCGGGCACGAGCCCCTGCCCACCGCTCTGCGAAAAGCGGCGGATCGCCGGCGGCCCGCCGCCTATGCAGTATCGGAACTGGAAACCAGAACTGGTCATCGTTGGCCCCTCGGCCCGACCTTACAACCGGGGTAGCGTGCGAGCAACCCGACGAAGTGGAGTACGGGCTTCGACTCGGCGGGCGATCTGCCGAGGGTGACCTTAGAGCTTCTTAAGCTTAGACCGGGTAGCGGCCCTCCGCGTCGAGCAGGAAGTCACGGCCGGTGACCTTGTAAATCCGCTCCTTGAGCTCGATGAGCGGATCGCCCGGTCCGCGGACATCGACTCTGCGAGGCGAGCCGTCCGCGGCGCTCTCGCGAGGCTCAAGGACGCGAGTGCCTGGCCGGCGACGAAGGCCGGCGAACGCGACCACCGCGGCGATCAGCGCTAGTGCGGAACTCGTGAGCAGTGCGCCTCGAGTGCCGTCGACGAATGACGCCAGGGCGGCCAGTTCCGCTGCACGGCCCGCGGCGGCGGCGATCGGCATGCCCTGTCCGCCGACCACGAGAGCCGCGAGGTGGCCTGCCTTGGTCTGCGTCGCCACTGGGAGCTGCGAGAGATGCTGTTGCCAGTCGGTGCGGGTGATGGTGGCGGCGATCGAGCCGAGCACCGCGATGCCGAGCGCTCCGCCGACCTGGCGAGACGCGTTGATCACCCCGGAGGCGACCCCGGACTGCTCAGCGTCGATGGCTGCCATCCCGGCTGCGGCCACCGCCGGCATCACCAGGCCCATGCCGAGGCCGAGCAGCACCTGGAGCGGCCAGATTGCGTCGTATGAGGTGGTGACCTGGATTTGGGCCAAGCCGAACAGCCCGGCGGAGAGCACCAGCATCCCGACGCTCATCTTGGTGCGCGCACCGAGCACGCGGTCCAACCTTCCGGCGTTGGCGGCGGTGAGCGCCTGGGTCAGGGTCAGAGGAAGCGTTCGCAGTCCGGCCTGAAGCGGGGAGTACCCCATGACGTTCTGGAAGTACAGGACAATCAGGTAGAGCACGCCGATGATGCGAAGCCGACCAGTAGCGAGACGATGCTCGAGGTCGAAAACGCGGGGCGTAGGAAGAATCGAAGGGGCACCATCGGCTCGCCGGTGCGGTGCTCCCAGGCAATGAAGAGCGCGATCAGCACCGCTGCCGCGGTGAGCAAACCGAGCGTGCTGGCAGATGTCCAGCCGTTCGAGTTGGTGCCGATCAGCGCAACCACGAGCGCGAACAGCCCGGTGGTGACAAGCGCCGTGCCGACGACGTCGAGGTGCCGGTGCCGGTCGTCGCGCGACTCCGTGACCGCCAACAGGCACACGCCGGCAGCGATCGCCCCGATCGGGACGTTCACCCAAAAGACCGCCGACCAGGAGACGCGCTCGACAAGGAACCCTCCAACCAACGGGCCGACCGAGAGGCCGATAGCAGAGACACCGGCCCAGATCCCGATCGCGGTGGGTAGCTGCTTGCGTGGAAACGCGGCCACGAGGATCGAGAGCGACAGCGGATTGAGCAGCGCGGCGCCGGCACCCTGAACGGCACGGAAGGCAACCAGTTGCGTGTCCGTCGTGGCCTGCGCGCAGGCTGCAGACGCAAGGGTGAAGATGCCCAGCCCAACGAGGAACATGCGCTTGCGGCCGAAACGGTCTCCGAGCTTGCCGCCGAACAGGATCAAGACCGCGAACGTCAGCACGTACGCATCGATCGTCCACTGCAGCGTCTCGGGACTCGTGTGCAGCGCTTGCTGAATGGACGGCAGTGCCACGTTCACGATTGTGTTGTCGAGCATGATCATGAACAGTGCGAAGCACATTGCAACCAGCGTCCACCACGCCTGGTTTGCGCGAGGCTGGCGAGCGGTGTGTGCGGCCGTAGCGGTCATCCTGCTGCTCCCAGCGCGGCGCTGAGCGCGGCGATGATCGCGCCGCCCAGGGTGACGGAGGCGAAGGACGGCAGGAATCGTGTGTGGAAGAAGCGCGCCCGGATGAAGGCCAGTGCGAGCAGTTCGAGGGTTACGGTGATCACGGCTGCGATGAGCGCCGTTCGGTAGTCGGGGATCAGGAATGGCAACGTGTGCAGGATCCCACCGAGGAATGTGCCGGCGCCGGTGATGGCGCCGCGCATGTACGGGTTCCCGCGGCCGGTCAGGTCGCCTGTATCAGACAGGCCCTCCGAGAAGGCCATGCTGACCCCGGCGCCGATTGCTGTGGCCAGTCCGGCCAAGAATGCGTACCTGGGCTGGTGGGTGGCGAGGGCGACCGCGAAGATCGGGGCAAGCGTGGAGAGTGACCCATCGATCAACCCCGTCATCGCAGGCTGTACCCGCTGCAGCAGGAATGATCTCTCCGTGGTCGGATTCGCGATTGAGCTGAGAGGCATGATGGCCATCGACTCCTCCTGAAGGAGTTCTGTAGTTCGATCGGACGAAGCATCCGTCCCGGCGAACTCTGTGTCATCCACGCAGGCCGCCAACATGCACCCCCGCCTGTCCGCCTACCAGGATTGCGGGTAGCTGCAATGCGGGCGGTGGGCTGTCTCTCGGAGACTGTGTCCGTGGCACTCCGCGTTCTGGTCATCGATGACAATCCGCGCTTCCTGGAGGCCGCGCGTTCCAGCCTCGAGCGCCAGGGCGTCAGGGTGGTGGTGACAGGACCCCGTTTTCTGGTCCACCTACTGTGAGGGTGCTGGTTGGGTTTCCGTTCTCCAGCGGCGTGCGTACTCCGCGGGTGTTTGGTAGTTGAGGGATTGGTGGGGTCGGTAGTGGTTGTATTCGAGGCGCCAGTCT
>JBBRMM010000040.1:0-5429 GCA_038230835.1 Gaiellales bacterium | reverse complement strand
GTGGTTGCGGGAAGGATCGAGCGGCGAGCGGAGCGCAGGCGTGGCTGAAGCCACGTCGAGCACCGCACGCCGCGTGGGACGCACCCGCAACCGGCGCGAACCAGCCGCAACAGAAGCTCATTCTGAAACGAGTTCTTAGGCATGGGCGAGGGTCACGAGCGGAGCACCTTGGTAACGCTCAGTGCGACATCCACCTCCGTGCGAAGGTGGGAGAGCAGCTCGGTTGCCAGACGATCTGCGAGCTCCGCGCGAGCTGGCCGCACGGCGCGCAGCGCACACGCGCACTGCCCCATTCTCGATCACCCGGAGACGAGCAGCCGGTATCCGAAGTCGAACTCCGGGAGATCGAGGATGTCGCGATTTCGAGAACGCCAGACGCCGGTATCGAGGTCGCGCGCGAGTTGACGGACGACGTGGGTCACGGGCTCTCCGAGGCTGGCGAGGTTCGACATGCCCGACCGCACGACGGCGTCGAGATACGCCTCCGGCCGGCTCCAGTAGGCGCAGAAGAAGCCGTCCGTACAGTCGCGCGGGACCGGCACCACCCGAACGTCCACCTCGCCTCCCATCCAGTCGCCCACCTGGGCGATGGTCGGGCATCGCCGGCGGTCGTACTCGACAGTCTGTGGAAGGTAATCGCGGGCGAACCAGAACGCCTCGGCGTACGCCGGGTCCCAGGTGAAGATGACGACGCGGCGGGCGACCCGCCGCATCTCGGCGACGCCCCGGGCCTGGTCTGTCCAGTGGTGAATCGTGAGCACCGCCAACGCTGCGTCACACGCCCCGTCCCCGAGGGGAAGCGCCTCGGCGACACCCTGCACCGCCGCGGCCGATCCGATCGGGCGCTGCGAGATCATGACAGCCGACGGCTCGACCGCGAGGACCGTCTCCGGGGGTTCGTACGAGCCCGCGCCGGCGCCCACGTTGACAACGGACGCGGCGTCGCCGAGAGCCGACCAGATCGCGTGGCGGATCCGTGGATCGGCGTTGCGGGTGGTGGCGTAGCTACGGCCGATCCGGTCGTAGGACTCGGGCCGGCCGGTGGTCATCGGATCACGGCGAGTGGTGGTCCCATGCGCTGATCCTATCGTCAGTGGCCGAGCCACCTGCAGCCGACCCGGTGGTCGCCGAGTCCCAAGCGGTCGAGGCAACCGTTTGCGGCTGCCGGGGGTGTGCCATTTGGCAGTGCGAGTGAATGCCAATTGGCTTCTGTGACGGGTCTGCGACACCCGCCCACCCGCGGTCGGACTACACGCTCCCGCGGCCCGTCATGCGAACTCAGAGGAGCGTGCGCTGCGGCAACGCCGGACGAGCACAGCCGTGAGCGCGGTACCGAAGGCGATCACGGGAGCTGCGATGAAGAGCACCAAGAGAAACAGCAGCCAGACGATGAGTGGGCCGAAGTTCATCGCGCCCTCCTCGACCTGGGAGCTGGTGATTGCCGCACCGATGAGATAGGCCACCAGTGCCAGACCCGTGCAGATACCCCAGGTTCGGAGGAAGATGCGAAAGAAGAACCTCACCCACCGATCGTATCGAACACATCTGCAACCCCTACGAGAATCGGAGGCGCCGCATGGCGTTCATCTTGACCCGCATCCACGTCGGCGACTTCGACACGTGGAAGCCGATGTTCGACCAGGACGTTCCCGGCGCGAGGCGCTCAGCGCTGGGGCACCGGATCTTTCGTAGCTCGGTTGACCCCAACGAGGTGTTCGTCATGGTGGAGTTCGCCTCCGCGGACGAGGCCATGACAGGGCGCGAGCGCCTGCTCGCGTCGGGCGTGCTCGACCGATTCGTGGACACGTCCGGCCCGAATGTGATCGAGGAGGCGGAGGCCGTCAGCTACTGATCGGCCGCCGCGGCGACCTGGGCGGCCACCCTGCCGCCCAGGTACAGCTCGGCCATCTTGGGGTCCTCCAGCAACAGCGGGCCGGGTGCCTCGAGCACGACCACGCCGCCGTCCATCACCGCGCCGGAGTGCGCGATCCCGAGCCCCGCGCGGGCGTTCTGCTCGACCAGCAGGATGGTGTGGCCGTGCTCGGTGTTCAGCCTACCGATGGTCTCGAAGACGAGCTTGCGGGCCCGCGGGTCGAGCCCCATCGACGGCTCGTCCAGCAGGATCAGTTGCGGCTCGAGCATCAGCGCGCGCGCGATCTCGACGATCTTCTGCTGACCACCGGACAGCGAGCCGGCGCGGTCGTGGGCGCGCTCGCGGAGGATCTCGAACCGCTCGGCGACCGCCTCCGCCCTCCGCGCCACCTCCGCCCGGTCGCGCACGATGTACGCGCCCATGAGCAGGTTCTCCCACACCGTCATGCCCGCGAACAGGCTGCGCTCCTGGGGCACGTGCACGACGCCCCGGCGCAGAACGACGCCCGGGCTGAGCCCGCCGATCTCCGCCCCGTCCAGCAGGATCGACCCCAGCCGCGGCTTGATCAGCCCACTGACCGTCCGCAGCACGCTCGACTTGCCTGCGCCGTTCGGCCCCACGATGCAGGTCACGGTGCCCGGCTCGAGGGTCAGGTCGACGCCGCGCAGCACGTCGGCCCCACCGTATCCGGCCCGCAGACCGGTCAGCGTCAGCATCGCTCAGGCTCCCAGGTAAGCATCGAGAACGGCGGGGTCGCGCTGCACAATGCCCGGCGCACCTTCCATGATCTTTGCTCCGTGGTCGAGCACGATCACCGGGTTGCACAGGCGCATCACCATGTGCATGTCGTGCTCGACCACGAAGAACGTCATGCCCTGGGCATGCAGCTCGCGGATGTGCCGCTCCATCGTCTCGACCATCACCGGGTTGACCCCGGAGGTCGGCTCGTCCAGCAACACGATCCGCGGCCGGCCCATGAGCACGGTCGCGAACTCCAGCAGCTTGCGCTGCCCGAACGACAGCTCACCGGCCCGGCGGTCGGCCAGGTGGGCAAGGCCGAACTCGTCCAGCACCTCGACCGCCCGAGCCCGGTCGGCCTGCGAGGTGGCGGCCCGGAACAGCCCTCTGCGAGGCTGCTGGATCGCGACCACCAGGTTCTCGACCAGCGTGAGGGCGGCGAACACCCGAGCCTGCTGGAAGGTGCGCGAGAGCCCGCCGCGGAAGAGCGCGGTCGGATCGGGCCGGCGGAGGGTCTTGCCGAGGAACCTGACCGTCCCCGAGTCAGCCGACAGATATCCCGTGATCAGGTTGAAGACCGTGGTCTTGCCCGAGCCGTTGGGCCCGATGAGGGCGGTGATCGTGCCCTCCTCGACAGCAAGCGAGCAGCCGTCCACGGCCGCCACACCGCCGAAGTGCCTGCGCAGGTCGGACGCCTCCAGAAGCGCCGTCACGACGGCACCCCGGTGACCGGAGTCGCCGGCTCTCCCGACCGCGGCGCACCGTTCTTGGGGCGCCGGGCGACCACGAAGTCGGCCACCGACGGGATGATCCCCCTCGGCATGATCAGCATGATGGTCAGAAAGACGGCCGCGTAGGCGATCAGGTAGAGCTGGCTCGCACCCTGGCTGAATGCCAGGTATTGCTGGGTGGGGACGAGGATCAGCGCGCCCAGTGTCGGGCCCCAGATGGTGCCTCGCCCGCCCAGGAACGCCATCAGTACGGCACCGATGGTGACCAGCGGGTCGATCGCAAACTGGGGGTAGATGAAGCCCTCGTAGTAGGCGAAGATGCCGCCGGCCATCCCCGCCAGCCCGGCCGACAGGACGAAGGCCACCATCTTCGCAAAGGTCACCCGCACCCCCACGCCGCGCGCCCGCTCCTCGTCGTCGCGGATCGCAAACAACATCAGGCCGATCTTGCCGGTGGCCACGTACCACGACGCCAGCACCGCTGCGGCCCACACGCCCACCATCGCCAGGTAGAAGGGCAGCTCGTAGGTCGAGACCGAAAACGGCGGGATCGGCATCGACAGGCCCTGGGCGCCGTTGGTCAGCGAATGCAGGTTGAACGCCAACTGCTGGACGATGAAGAGCAGCGAGATGGTGACGATGGCGAAGGTCGCGGCGCGCACGCGTAGCGCCACCCACGCGATCGGCACCGCCAGCACCGCGACACCGATCCCGATCAGCGGCAGCACCGCGAACGGCCGGTAGCCGGAACCGATGCCGATGTGCTCGAAGGCGATCGCCTCGGCGTAGGCGCCGAGCCCGAAGAACGCGGCGTGCCCGAGTGACAGGTAGCCCGCGAACCCGCCGAGGATGTTCCACGACGTCGCCAGCACCATGTACATGACCGTGAAGATCCCGATGTTGACCACCCAGTGCTCGGGGAACAGGAACGGGAACGCGAGCAGACAGGCGGTGAAGCCGAGCCCCCGCGCCAGTCCGCCGGCACCGAGCGTCCTCAAAGCGCTCCCCGCTCCGCGGTGCCGAGCAGCCCCTGGGGGCGGAAGAGCAGCACCGCGATCAGGATCACGAAGAAGGTCAGCGACGACCAGGTGGGTGAGATCTCGGCCGCCAGCACCGCCTCGGCCACGCCCATGAAGAGCGCCGCCACCACCGCTCCGCCAAGGCTGCCCAGGCCGCCCAGAACGACGATCGTGAGCAGCCTCGAGATCAGGTCGTAGTGGCTGCCGGGGTTGAACGGCTCGACCATCCCGAACACCGCGCCGGCCGCGGTCGCGGTGGCAACGCTGATCCCGAAGCCGTACGCCGAGACCCGCTGCGCGTCCACTCCCAGCAGGTTGGCCGACATCGGGTTCTGGACGGTGGCGCGTATCGCCCGTCCGAACCGGGTGCGGTGCAGGGTCACGTACAGCACCGCCAGGATCAGGCACGAAACCCCGAACGCCGCCAGCCGCACGACCGAGATGCGGTAGCCGAGGACGGTCAGCGACCGGTTGACGTAGCCGGGAAGCGTGGCCCGGTAGGTGGTCTGGTAGACGTAGCTGAGCACACCCTCGAAGCCGAGTGCGATCGCCCACGTGACCAGCAGCGACAGATCCTCGCGCTCGTCACTGCGGAGGGGACGCAGGAACACCACCTGGAGGATGACGCCGGCCGCGAAGGCGACCGGCGTCATGACCAGGATGGAGACGAACGGGTCGACGTGGAAGTCGGTGAACAGCGTGTAGCTGGCGAACGCGCCGGCGACGATCATCGCCCCCTGGGCGACGTTGATCACGCGCATGATCCCGAAGGCCAGGGTCAGCCCGCTGGCCATCAGCGCGTACACGCCGCCGGTCAGAAGGCCGAGAATCACGGCCTGGATGGCGAGATGCATCAGTCCGACTCCACCTTTTTCGAGGCGTCGACCCCCGGGCGGCCTAGCCTAGCCGCCCCAGCCCGGCTTGGGGCTGACCGGAGCGTGCAGGGCCGTTGCAGCCGGCCACACCGGAAGCAGCTTGCCGTCGACCCACTCCATCAGCAGCGTGCTGCCGTTGGGTGCGCCGTACTGATCCCAGCTGAGGCTGCCCTCGACCGTCGCCCAGGTGCCG
>JBBRMM010000039.1:0-8066 GCA_038230835.1 Gaiellales bacterium | reverse complement strand
GCTGATCGCTTCCAAGAGTCCACATCGACGAAGCGGTTTGGCACCTCGATGTCGGCTCGTCGCATCCTGGGGCTGGAGTAGGTCCCAAGGGTTGGGCTGTTCGCCCATTAAAGCGGCACGCGAGCTGGGTTCAGAACGTCGTGAGACAGTTCGGTCCCTATCTGCTGTGCGCGTTGGAGAGTTGAACGGAGTCGACCCTAGTACGAGAGGACCGGGTTGAACAGACCTCTGGTGTATCAGTTGTCCTGCCAAGGGCACTGCTGGCTAGCTACGTCTGGACGGGATAACCGCTGAAAGCATCTAAGCGGGAAGCCCACCGTGAGATGAGCTCTCCCATCCCCTCGAGGGAGTAAGGACCCTGGCAGACCACCAGGTTGATAGGCTGGATGTGCAAGCGCGGTAACGCGTTCAGCAGACCAGTACTAATAGTCCGAGGACTTGATTTATGTAGAGACCACTGCAAGCCGCTCTGGAGTTTTGAGGGTGGGCCGCGCGTTCGCCGGCCGCCCCGTAGCTTTTACAGTTTCCGGTGGTCATAGCGAGGGGGAAACACCTCTTCCCATTCCGAACAGAGCAGTTAAGCCCCTCAGCGCCGATGGTACTTGGTGCGCAAGCGCCTGGGAGAGTAGGTCGCCGCCGGGATTAACCTCGAAGGGGCCGCCCACCAGGCGGCCCCTTCGGCATTTGGGCTTTGACCCGGCGGCCGTCAGTCGTCGTCGCTGGGGCCGTCGTCGTCGATGAACATGCCCCGCGGTGGCCAGTCGTCCTGGGCGTCACAGCGGCTCGTGCAGTGCAGCGACGCGACGTTCTGCAGCGGGACGAGAATATGGCCGTTGAGTTCGATGTGGGGTACGTCCTCGACGTAGCAATAGGCCGTCAGGATCCCGTCCTGATACTCGCCACCGAAGAGCGCGATCTCTACCTGCTCACCCTTGTACCTCAAGGTGTAGTCCTCCATCTGAGGGCAGTCTAGATGATCCACTACCATGCGCGACCATGGATCTCGAGCTGCATGGGCTGCGGGCACTGGTGACGGGCGGGAGCGCCGGCATCGGCCTAGAGACCGCGCGGCTGCTGGCCGCCGAGGGCGCAGACGTGGCCATCGCGTCGCGCCATCCCGACGGGGCGGCGGACGAGCTTGGCGTGGCGGCCGTCACCGCCGACCTTTCGAGCAGCTCGGGCGCTGACGAAGCGGTCGCCGGCGCCGTGTCGACGCTGGGAGGCCTGGATGTGCTGGTCAACAACGTCGGCACGGCCCGGATCGTCGACTTCGAGGACGTGCCCGACGCGGAGTGGCAGTCTGTCTGGGACACGAACGTCATGAGCTACGTGCGCTGCATCCGCTCGGCGCTGCCCGACCTCCGTCAATCGTCCCGGGCGGCGATCGTCAACGTGGCATCGACCGCCGGCAAGCGCCCCAGTCTGGGCATGCCGCACTACTCGGTCACCAAGGCCGCCGTGCTCTCGCTGTCGCGCCTGGTCGCCGACACCTACGCCCGCGACGGCATCCGCTGTAACGCGGTGTGCCCCGGACCGAGCCTGACGCCGGCCTGGTTGGATGTCGGCGGCCTGGCAGACCAGACCGCGGCCGGCTCGGATCGCAGCCGTGACGAGGTGCTGCGCGCCGTCGGCGCCGGCCGCCCGCTCGGCCGGATGGCCGAGCCCGCCGAGATCGCCGCGGCGATCGTGTTCCTGTGCTCGCCGGTCTCGTCGTACGTGACCGGTGCCGCCTGGAGCGTGGACGGCGGCACCGTGCCCGTGATCATCTGATCCGGCGCGCCGGCCCGGCCGCGCAGGGTGCAACTGGTACCCTGGTGGGGACACGAGCGGAGGAGACACGGATGAGCGAGCACGCCACGGCCCACCGGGCCGGCACGCGCTTTGCGGAGCGAATCGACGCCTGCACCGACTGTCACCAGGTCTGCGTCGAGACGATCTCCGCCTGCGTCCAGCGCGGCGGTGAGCACGCCAACCTGCTGCACCTGCGCCTGCTCATGGACTGCGCCACGATCTGCGACGCCACCCGCGACCTGATGCTTCGCAGCTCGGACTTCGCCCACCAGATGTCGCATCTGTGCGCCGCGGTGTGCGGGCGCTGCGCCGCCTCGTGCGAACGGCTGGGCGACGAGGAGATGCAACGCTGTGCGGCCGCCTGCCGGCGGGCCGCTGTGGCCTGCGCCGCCGGCAGCTGACACCCGGACGGTCGAGGCCGGCGGCGGCGACCGGTACACTCGGGAGCCGATGTCGCACCCCAACGGACCCGTGGCACGCGGTTTCGAACACCGTATCCGAGAGCTCGAAGAGCAGTCCCTCGCCCCCGCCGCGGTGCATTCGTACGCGACCGCCGGCCGGCTCCGCGTCGAGCTCGACGAGTGCTCTTTGCGCACGCCGTTCCAGCGCGACCGAGACCGCATCGTGCACGCGAAGGCGTTCCGGCGGCTCAAGCACAAGACGCAGGTGTTCATCGCCCCGCAGGGCGATCACTTCCGCACCCGGCTCACCCACACCCTGGAAGTGTCGGGTATCTCGCGCGGCGTCGCCCGCGCCCTGCGCCTGAACGAGGATCTGACCGAGGCGATCGCACTCGGCCACGACCTCGGCCACGCGCCGTTCGGGCACACCGGGGAGGACGCGCTCGACCAGGCGCTGCGCGCCCACGGGCTGCGCTTTCGCCACAACGAGCATTCGCTGCGCATCGTCGACCGCGTTGAGCAGGACGGCGAGGGCCTGAATCTGACCGAAGAGGTGCGCGACGGCATCCTCAACCACACCGGGCCCGGCACCGCGCGCACGCTGGAGGGGCGCGTGGTTCGCCTCGTCGATCGCTTCGCCTACATCAACCACGACATCGATGACGCCACGCGGGCCGGAATTCTCGACCCGGCCACACTGCCCGCCGGTCCGCTGGAGCGTCTCGGCGACTCCTCCTCGGGGCGTATCGACGTGCTGGTGCACGACCTGGTCGAGACGTCGGAACAGGCGGGGGACATCACCCAGTCGCCACCGGCCGCGGCGGCGCTGCTCGAGCTGCGGGCGTTCATGTTCCAGGAGGTGTACCTGGGGCCGATCGCGCGGGCCGAGAACGCGCGTGCGGCGGACATGGTGCGCGACCTCTTCGACCGCTATCTGGAGCGCGACGGCGACCCGCTGGCGGTCACCGACTGGATCGCCGGCATGACCGACCGCTACGCGGTGCGGGCACACGAGGCGCTGGCGACCGAGTGAGCCGGATCGCCGACCCGAGCCTCGAGGCGGTGCGCGCCGCCGTGGACATGGTCGACCTGGTCGGTGGCTCGACCCAGCTCAAACGGTCGGGAAGCCGCTGGGTCGGCCGCTGCCCGTTTCACGAGGAGCGCACGGCATCGTTCTCGGTCAACCCGGTGGACAAGCTGTACCACTGTTTCGGCTGCCAGCGCGGCGGTGACCACATCCAGTTCGTCCGCGAGACCCGAAACGTCGACTTCGTGGGCGCGGTGGAGTGGCTGGCCGAGCGCTACGGCGTCGAGTTGGCCTACGAGCAGTCCTCGCCGCAGGACGCCCAGCGCCGCGAGGAGCGCGCGCGGCTGTTTCGGCTGCTGGACGACGCGGCGGGCTTCTACACCCGGTTTCTGTGGGAGGCGGAGGAGGCCGAGCCTGCCCGTGCCTACCTCACGGAGCGAGGGATCGGAGAGCCGATCGCGCGCACCTTCCGGCTCGGGCTCAGCCCGCAGGCGTGGGACAGGGTGTGCAAGGCGGCCTTGGCCAAGAGCTTCACCGCCGCCGAGCTCGACCGGGCGGGACTCTCGGTGCGCGGCAAGCGGGGCCCGGTAGACCGTTTCCGCGACCGGCTGATGTTCCCGCTGGCCGACCCGCAGGGGCGTGTGCGCGGGTTCGGCGCGCGCCAGATGCCGGGGGGCGAACCACCCAAGTACAAGAACTCGCCCGATCGCCCACCGCTGTTTCGCAAGAGCGAGCTCGTGTACGGGCTGGACTGCGCACGTGGGACGATCGCCCAGACCGACCGCGCGATCGTCGTCGAGGGCTACACCGACGTCCTGGCGCTGCACCAGGCGGGGGTCACCGCCTCGGTGGCGTCGATGGGCACGGCGCTGACACAGCAGCAGGTGACCGAGCTGCGGCGGCTGTGTTCGACGATCTTCCTGGCCTTCGACGCCGACGCAGCCGGTCAGGATGCATCACTGCGGGGCATGGAGCTGGCGCTTGCCCAGGGACTGGTCGTGCGCATCGTCAGCCTTCCCGACGGCCGCGACCCGGCCGATGTCGCGGTGGCCGACCCGGCGGCGTTCGGGGCCGCGCTGGACGTCGCGGTCGGCTACCTGACGTTCCGGGTGACCCGGATCCTCGACGGCGCGGGCACCCGAGACCAGATCTTCGACCGCCTGCGCACGCTGCTTTCGAGCGTCGCTGCGAGTGTCGAGCGTGACGAGCAGGTGCGGGTCGCCACCGACCGGCTCGGGCTCACCGCCGACCTGGCCGGCGCACTGACCGCCGCCCCTGCGGCGGGACCGGTCAGCAACGCGTCGCGCAGCCGCGCGCGCCGCTCGCCGAGGGAGATGGACGAGAGGCTTTTCCTGGGAATGTGTCTGGCACTGGGATCGCAGGGTGACACTTTCCTTGCGGCGCTGGATGTGGCAGACTTCGGCGATGCGTCGCTCTGGGAGGCTGCGGCGCACATCCGCCGGGACGTGGCGGGTGAGGCGACACCCGAGGAGGCACATACGTGGGCACCCCTGAAAGCGGAGCTGAGCGCACTCGCGGCGCGGGAACGGCCGTCGCCGAGCGTATTGGAGGAACTGTTCACCAAGATCAAGCTGCACGGCGTCGAAGCCGCGCTCAAGAATCTGCCCACAAACGCCGATTTGGGGTTGAGCCAGCAAACGCAGCTCATGGAGCTGCAACGGCTGCGCCTCTCCTACCTGGAGAGGCTGGAAGCAGTCCGCGCCCAGGCGCCAGACCAGCAGTAGGGCCCCATACCTTGTCAGAGCACGCCACCCCACTGGGGGACGACGCCCAATTCGACTCGCCGGTCGAGCTCGACCTCGAGTCCGGCCCCAGCCTGACCGAGGACACCGTCGGCATGTACCTGCGCGAGATCTCGCAGGTGGCGCTGCTGACCGCTGCCGAGGAGGTCTCGCTTGCGAAGGCTTACGAGCGTGGCGACCAGGCAGCCCGCCGGCGTCTGATAGAGGCCAACCTGCGTCTGGTGGTGTCGATCGCGCGCCGCTACTCCAATCGCGGCCTGTCGTTCCTGGATCTGATCCAGGAGGGCAACGTCGGCCTGATGAAAGCCGTCGAGCGCTACGACTGGCGGCTCGGGCACCGCTTCTCGACCTATGCGACGTGGTGGATCCGGCAGAGCGTCACCCGCGGCCTAGCCGACCATGCCCGCACGATCCGGGTGCCCGCGCAGGTCGTGGACACCATCAACCGGATGGTGCGGCTCGACCGGCAGTTGACCCAGAAGCTGGGCCGCGCGCCCACCGAGGACGAGTTGGCCGCGGAACTCGGCGTGAAGCCCGAGAAGGTGGTGGAGCTCAAGCGCGTGTCACAGGAGCCGGTATCGCTGGCGGCGCCGGTGGGCGACGACTCGACCCAGCTCGGCGACCTGATCGAGGACGACCGCGTGCGCGGTCTGGACGGCGAGATGGCCGACCGCGAGCGGCATCGCACGATCACCACGCTGGTCGAGGGGCTGCCGTATCGCGAGCGGACGATCCTCGAACTGCGCTACGGCCTCGGTGGCCAGCAGGCGCACACGCTGGAGGAGGTCGGCAGGCGATTCGGGGTCACCCGGGAGCGCGTACGCCAGATCGAGACACGCACGCTGCGCCGGCTCGCCGACCAGGGCGAGCACCATGAACTGCGCCATCTGATCGACTAAGCTCTCGTCTCACCGATCCGCGGTAGCTCAATGGCAGAGCATCCGGCTGTTAACCGGAGGGTTGTAGGTTCGAGTCCTACCCGCGGAGCCTCTATCCAAGCCGAATCAGGCGCCTAGCGGACTCGCGATTCGGACAACTTTCTCACAACTTTCTCACAGCGCTACTTCCGAGGGTCGCTTGGGCGAGCTGGTCGGCTCGTTCGCTGTTCGCGCCTTGGGAGGATATAGCGCTCGCTGGTGCTGGCCTGGGCGTGACCGAGAATCGCCGCGACCTCAAGCGCCGACAGGCCCATCTCGGCGGCGCGGGTGCCGGCGGTGTGTCGGAGCTGGTGGATCCACACTCTGCGGGTGATCCCGGCCTTCGTGGCGGCGTCTTTGAACCATCGGAGCATGTTCCGCCCGTCGATCTTGCCGCCGGTGCGCGAGGCGAACACGAAGTCGGTGGGGTCGTCGTAGGGGCTCGTGGTGTGGTGGTCTAGTAGGGCTTGCCAGAGCTCGGCGGGTAGCGCGTGGCTGCGCTTGCGGCTCTTGAGGGGCGCCCACCCGTCGGGCGCCCATTGCCGGTCGAGACGCACAGTCGCCTTCTCCAAGTCGATCCTGTCCCACGTGAGCGACAGGACCTCGTTGAGCCGCGCGCCCGTTAGGACGGCTCCTAGGACGAACAGAGCGACGATCGGCGGCGCCTGGTCGATGACCGCGCGCACCTCGGCGGGTTCGAGCGCGTCGATCTCGCTCTCTTCGGTCTTCAGCTTGTCGATCGCCGCCGCCGGGTTCACCTTCAGGAGTCGCCATTTCACGGCGCGGCCGAGCATCACGTGGAGGAGTCTCAGGTGGTTGTTGAGCGTCTTTGGGGAGAGTTGGGTGGTTTTGCGTTTGTGGGCGATGTACTGGTCGATCGTGGCGGGCGTGATGTCTTCCAGGGCGAGATCACCGAACTCGGGCCGTAGATGGTTCCGAAGCATCCCGTTGTAGTCGATCAATGTTCGTCGGCGGACGCGTGGAGTGGCGTACTCGACGAGGAACCGCTCCGCGAACGCGTCGAACGAGAGCCGGGTGGGGGCCTGGTAGGTGCCCGACTCGATGTCGACCAACCGTTCGCGGAGCGCTCGCTTCGCTTCCTTCTCGTTCCTGGCTGGAACGCCGCCGACCGTCGCGGTTTCCATCCGCTGAACACCGCCGGGTCGTTCCCTGTAGACGATCCGCCACGTGGTACCGCGAGCACCGTGGTAGGCAAGGACGCTTCCGCTAGCCATGGCTATCCTCCTCATGTCGGGCGGCCCGCCGCGCCTGTCCGAAGCTGTGGCGGGCCGCCTGGCGCTATTTCGCGGCGGATGGTACACCCAAACGCGGCCAGAGTCACCGCGGCGCGTACTTCCGATACGCCGCCACCCGCGCCGGCTGGCGCGCCAGGCCGCTCCACCACTGGTCGATCGCGTCCAGGTCGTACCTTCGATACCGGCCCAGTGGAACGTAGGGGAGGAGGTCTTGCCTGGTCTGGTCTCGCACCCAGCTCACGGGCACGCCGAGATGATCCGCCACCACGTGAGCGTCGACAAGGCGACTCACGACTGGCCTAGCGAGTCGTGGCCGGCGGCGGTGGCGAGGCTGGCGATGGCCTGATCCCACGAAAGCGTTGGGGTAGCGGCGAGTAGCTTCTCGATCTGGTCGGCTGCGTCATCGGGCATGGGGTGGGTGTCTGCGATCCGTTCGACGTCGGCCTCAACTGCTTGGATTCGCCGGTTCGTCTCGCCGGCGATGATCATCTGCCGCCACGCCGCCGCGAGCGTGTCGACGTCCGGCACGATCTTCTCGACGCCGTTTTGTATGAGTTTCTGTTCCAGCCACGAGACGAGCTGGACACTCGTGAACACGTTCAGCTCGACTCGCTGACCGGCCGCGATGAACTCGACCTCTTCTGGCGTCGCACCGTTATCTTTAAGGTTGCGCCTGCCTTGAAAGTTTTGGTAGGGCGCGGCCTCGGGCGACAGGTGCCAGGCGGTGACGTCGGCTAGTCGGAGCCCGATGTCGATTATGTCGAAGTGGGTGACAGGACCCCGTTTTCTGGTCCACCTACTGTGAGGGTGCTGGTTGGGTTTCGGTCCTCCAACGGCGAGCGTATTCGGCTGGGGTTTGGTAGTTGAGGGATTGGTGGGGTCGGTAGTGGTTGTATTCGAGGCGCCAGTCT
>JBBRMM010000038.1:0-12556 GCA_038230835.1 Gaiellales bacterium | reverse complement strand
TCAGCGCGAGATCCTGCTCTCTGTGGCGCGGGTGGTCGAGAACGAGCCCACGCTTCGCGGGGTCACCTCCCACCTACTGGTGGTGGGCCGAAAACCGCATACTGAATAGGAGGACTGTGGAACGGCAGGGGCCTGGACTCTGCCGGTATCACGACGCGGTTCGCCTGTCCCGCGACCTTCGGCCTGAGGCACGGCTCTGATCGGATACGGATTCCAGAACGATGTCACGAGGCAGACTCACGCTGTGGTCGTCGTGGCGGCGTCTGGAGTAAGGGGGGAGACCGTGACCACACTTGAGAACCGGCCAAACACCGCGCTGCTGAGCGGGCGCAAGACCGCGATGCGGTGGTCGCGAACGTCGCGACCTTGTCGAGCGGGCGCGACAGGAGGGGTGCCCAATGTGAACGCCGGGAGCGAGCTAGTATCGTCCACGACGAGACTCCAGCCTTCGTTAGCCAAGCCCCAGCCGGGCCGAGCGGGCGGCGAAGCACCTTCAACCAAGCTGCGCCGAGGTAGCTGGCCTAGCGACGGGCGCGGGTCAACCTGGAGAGTGCCGGCTTTCCTGGTAACGGGGCAATCCGTCGTCAGGGATCGGCTCCCAGGGCGCGGCATAGGCGACGAACTGGCGGACGCTCGGCCGGATCCCCGGATCACGATCGAAGGTTCCCATCCGGATGCCGATAGGATCGGCGTGGTTGGGGTTGCGGCCGAACAGTGACGAGCCACAGTCGCCGCAGAACCATTTCTCGCCACCGCCATCGGGCTTCCAGACTCGGAGCCTGTCCTCGCCGGCGACGATCTGAAAGGTGCCGGGTGCGGGGTGGGCGCTGGCCGACGCTGCAGTTCCGCTGCGACGCTGGCAGCGCTTGCAGTGGCAATAGCTGGCGACTACCGGCGGCTCGCTCACCTCGAACCTGACGGCACCGCAGTTGCAGCCACCCGTGAGAGGGAACTCGTTCACCAAGAAGCCCTAGGGTACCGCGTCGATAAGCGCCGGCCGATCGGCCGTGACAGCCTCGCTGGAATCGACATGACGGGCGGAGAAGGGTGTCCCGACTTCCTGCAATCCCTATAACCCGTCAACCACGGGCGGCGGTCGGTAGGCATGGGCTTTGAACGAGCCGCTAGCGGGAGTCTTGGGTGTCGCTGGTGGCGGCGGTGGAGCCGAGGTCGTCGGAGTGGCCGGCTGCCAGGCGCGGCCAGTGCGAGATCGGTCGGCCGCCTGGCCGACCGACGGAGCGGCCGTGCTCATCGGTGCGCATCTGCTCGCTGCGCGTACCGAGGTACAGCCGCGGCCAGCCCTGTGGGGAGTCCTCCCAGGACCCTGACGCCCGTAGACGGTCTGGTCGAGCGTCGCGTAGGAGCTACCCATCGTCTCGTTCCCTCGGCCGGTGGTCCAGTAGGTCTCGAAGACCTGGTCGCCGTTGCGCAGGTAGCACAGGTTCACCCCGAAGTGCCGCCCGCTATGAGCGTGTTGCGCGAGGTCTCGGGAACCGAGTAGAATGGCATCTCCCAGCCCAGGAACTCTCGGTAGCGCTCGCTTTCCGGGAACGGTCCCTGGCAGAAGACCGCGAACGTCACGTTGCGCGAGTGCAGGAACGCCACCTCGCGCACCTGCGCGTTGTCCTTCGTGCAGCCTTCGCACTGACCGGCGGCCGAGGCCCCGTCGTACCACATCATGTACGACGCGAAAAGCTGCGTACGCCCCTCGAACGTGTCGATCAGGCGGACCTCGCCGGACGGTCCCACCAGCGGCGTGGCCGGGTCGACCGCGACCATCGGCAGTCGTCGCCGGGCGGCAGCGATCGCATCGCCCTCACGAGTGTGCGCCTTCTCACGGACACGGAGCTCATCGATCCGCTCCTGCCAGGTCCCGCGGTCGACGATCGGCGGTGTTGCGGTCATGCTTGTCTCCTTCGTTCGCTTCAGGGTATCCAGGATGCAGACCATCGGCGTACCGGAAACCCATCGGCGGCGCTGGTGGCGGGAATGTGCGTACCGTTCCGCAACCGCAACCGCAACCGCAGCCGCAGCGGCGAGGTCGCGGGCATCGGTTGTGGTAGGTCTGTCGGCGCACGCGAAGGTGCGCTGAATCTCAATACCCACCGGCAGTCGGAAGACGCGGTTTCGGCAGGACCCGCCCCATCCATCGGCCACCCTCTGGTCGTGCCCGCGGCGGCGGGGCGATACGCGTCGCCCCGCCGGGTCGCGCCCCGGAATCGCTCGATCTCGTGCCTCGGTCACGTCTCGCCGATACACCTACTGGTAGCGAGTGCTGGACGTGGGCATGACTGGCGCTCGCTGTCATCGAAGGGCCTGACGTCGCGCGGCATCTTGATCGGACGTATCTAGGTGCCGCGCGGCAGTCAGTCGCCGGCGCCGGACGCTGATCTCGCATCGAGGTGGTCACGCGATCCGACGCCGGAATGGTCGATCGTCGTGCTTGGTGCCCACGGACGGGTGCTGGTGGCCGACCGTCGGGTCGGCGGTTGGGCTTTAGCGGGATGATCGGCGCGCCGATCATAAGCGGGATCTTGGAGGCCCCTTCTCAACATCTGGTTGATCTCGCGCGGTGTGCGTTGCCGTCTGCGCCGTGTTTGATCGAGATGGTCTTCGATTACGGAGGCTCGTTTGTGGTGTCGCTGCTCGGGTTCGAGGACGATGTGGTGTGCTTGCATGCGCCGCGCCGTGCGGTTCGTGATCAGATGCGGCTATTCGCGCG
Organism: Gaiellales bacterium; assembly: GCA_038230835.1. Lineage (GTDB taxonomy): Bacteria > Actinomycetota > Thermoleophilia > Gaiellales > JAICJC01 > DASUHT01. Next base: position 9,834 of record JBBRMM010000038.1, on the reverse strand, counting down.
GATCAGCGAGGAGCAGGGCGGCGGCTATGAAGTCGAGCTCAAGATCGTCGAAAGCTTTTTCCACACCGGAGAGGTGGCGTTGGTGCACGCGACGGTGGCGGCGGTACGCCGACGCAAGGGCCGACGGTTGGCGCCTCGAGTCACGGTTGCCGAAAGGGCGACAGCACGCGTCACGTCTTCGACATCGCTGCCGATCGGCGCTGAACTGGACGTGCGAGTGATCGACGTGTCCGCCACAGGCCTCGCGTTCTCCACTCGACAACCGCTCAGTCCCGGTGACCTTCTCACCGTGACCGTGCTCCTCGCCAATCGCGAAATGGCGATCGACTCGCGCGTGGTTCGCTGCGATCGCGCCCCGTATGACCGCTTCCGGATCGGCTGCGAGATCCGAAACCTCGCCGCGGACGACCAGCAAGCCCTCGCTCGACTCGCGACGCCCGCCCAAGGCCGACCGCCTGTGGATCGACGGGCACACTCGGGCCTTCCTACCCCCGGACAAGCTGGCCTCAAAGACCGCATAAGCAAAGGCACACGCGCCGCCTAGATTAAGGCTTCCATCTCCCGCGCCGAGAAAATGTGTCCATGCGCCTTCAGTTCGCTGCCTTCGCATAGGTCGCCGTCCGCAGACTCAAACCGGAGCTACCACGCTCCATTCGCTTCTTTCCCACACCGGCTCTGCGGCGTGGCGCTGGCCGGGGACTTGACCACTCTTCCACGCTGAGGAAGAGGCACGGAGACCGTCGCTAAGCTCGTACCGGCCGCCCCCGAGGCGGCTGGGCAGCGCGTCGGCACGATGAACTCCATCCGGCTGTCGTTCCAGGCATCTGACGCGGTGGAGGCGGAGTGCGACGGGGATGAGGGGTGGGTCGGGGTTGGGTAACGTTCGGGCGTTATGAGTCGCCTCGTGCCCCTACGGGAGTTCGAGCCGTCGACGGCCAGCAGCGGTGCCGGCGACGGCTTAAGGATGGGGGCTTACCGTACGGCCAGCCAAGGAGGAGTGATGACTACGAACTTTGAGAGCCGCACACCGCCCCTGGCCGCGACAACGGTGCCGTGCCACTGGCGAGCTCCATGACAGCCACCGGCAGCCCAACCAGCACGACCACTCCAGCCACCCCTGTGAGCCGCCGGTTCACGAGGTGATGGTACCGGCCCTCGGCTGAAGAGCCTACTGAGCCACCTGGCGGCCGCATGAGGGGCAGAAGGCCGCGCCGGGGGCGAGGGGTGTGCCGCAGCCCGCGCAGTACGTCCCGCTCGGTCGTACTCGGCGCCGCGCGCGGGAGCTCGCCCCCCTTCCTGGGCTGGAGCCCGCGAGCCGCCCGCTCGCGACTCTCCAAGTATCCGAGTCTGCGACGATAACTGCAAACATTTTGTAAAGACCCGGTTGGCGGTGCAGGAGAGCGTAGGCTCTAGCTTGGAGCACGCCGGCTCGACAGCGAGCCCCCTCCCGCCCTCGAGCCGGGCGCTCCGACGGCCCTCGGGCGGCCGGGCTAGGGCCGTCCGAGGCGTTTTTTACCAGATGCGCAAGTCGCGATGATCCGACTCGGCGCACCCCCGGGGCGTGCCGGCGCGGTTAGGCGTGTTCTGCGCCTGCCACTTCGAGGATCGTGACTTCGAAGCGTCCGATCGCGCCGATCGTCCCTTCGCTGGCTTGTGCCAGTTCGCGGCGCAGTCGCGCGCCCTCCGCTTCGCTGGCTATGAGCGCGTCTTGGTCATCCCAGAACGTGATGGTCATCGTGTGCCCGCTTTCGCCGTCAAAGAGGGCGACGACGCCGCGGAATCCCGGAAACCCGCGGATTTGGGGCAGCGCCGTGTTTCTGGCATAGTCGTTGGCCGCGTCGAGGTGGAGCGGATCGCTCTCGTAGTTACTGATCCGGGCATGCATGGCTTCCCCCTGCCGTTGGCCTGTCGGCGGAGCGTATTCCCACAGCCGGGTGTTTGCAACGGGAGGCTCCACCGCCTGGAACGCTGCCGTTCAAGCAACTGCGCGTTCGCGCCTGCTCGGTCGTGCTCGGCACGAGGAGGAGAGCGCCCCGCCGTCCCACCCGGAGGGGGGATGGTGGCTGCGGCAGGGCGCACTCGCCTGTGGGTCAGATGTGGGACGCGGGGAGAGCCCGAACTTGGCTCATGCACCCCACAGACTTGCAGTTCCACGCGTTGAGGAGCAGTGTTCTCAAGGGACGGAGATCATCTCTGCGCTAGGGTTTGAGGCATGATCGCGCTCGTCACCGGGGGAGGCCGTGGGATCGGGGCAAACGTCGCCCGCAAGCTCGCCGAGGAGGGCTGGGACGTCGTCGTCGCAGCACGCACCCGGGGGCAGGTCGAGGCGGTTGCGGACGGGATCGGTGGCCGCGCCGTCGCGCTTGACGTCACCAACCGAGAGGCGGTCGAACACGCAATCGCCGAAACGGGGCCGGTCGACCTCCTGGTCGCCAACGCGGGTCTGGGAAGCCAGGACGGCGCCACCTGGGAGATCGACCCGGTCGACTGGTGGAAGACATTCGAGGTCAACGTACTCGGCGTCCACCTCTGCTGCCGCGCCGTCATCCCCAGCATGCTGGAGCGCGGGTCGGGCCGGATCGTGATCACCGGCAGCGGCGCCGCCTACCTGCCTCCGGGGAACTCCACCCATACCGCCTACCCGGCGAGCAAGGCCGCTGTCTGCCGCTACGGCGAGACGCTCGCCGCCGAGCTCGCGGGCCGCATCCCAGTCTTCTTCTTCAGCCCTGGGCTCGTCCGCACCGAGATGACCTCGTCGTGGATCCCAGAGGCCGCGCCTTGGACGCCGCCAGAGCTAGCTCCGCGCCTCGTCGCCGCGCTCGCGACCGGGCGCTACGACGCACTCGCCGGCCGCTACCTCCACGCCGAGCACGACGACCTCGACGACCTCCTCTCCCACCTCGACCAAGTGCGCGACCAGGACCTGAACGCCATCAGACTCCGCCGCTAAGTCGACCTCAACGAATCACCGCTTCTGAGGCCTTCGGTGATCCATGCGCAGCCCTGGGACGGATTCGGCTGGCGACGACGGGGAGGGACTCCGCCAGTACCCATGCGAGCACGGCAGGAGTAGGCCGGGGTGTTCCCCGGGGCGGATGTGAGAGAGCGCAAAACGCGTCAAAGCACTCCAGGAGGCGAGTGGAACAGAGCCCACCACAGGAGCGCGATGATGATCGCCGCGACCACGATGAGCTGAAGCCAGCTTCGCACGGGTTCTCCTGACGCGCAGTCTAGGCTGTCCCAGGCCAACCAACTGCGCCACGCCGAACCCAACCGCCACCGCGACGATCGCTGCGCCGATCACCACCACGACCAGTCGAGCCAATCAGCGGTCGAGGGTTCCGCCGCCAGGATCTGAGGTGGTGTGCGAATCGCACGTGTCGGCTCGACGTTTCCGTCGTCTGGTGCCTCGACAGGCTCGACGGTCATCGACTCCAAGTCGGCGCCCAGGGGCTCAACGGTCATCGACTCCGCGGCGGTTGGTGCGGCAACGCGCGGGCATCGACACAGCATGCGCTCGCCGAGTGGTTACCCCGATCGTGCCCGCATCGGGCACAGAACCTGGCGTCGGCATCGTCTGCGAACCGAGGGCACTCGCACGCCTGACAGGCGCTCGATAGGTCATCCGGAGTCCGTTGGTCGTGACTCGTGGCTGGGTGGCCGCACAGAGCGCAGAATGCGGCTTCCTTAGGATCCGCGAACGACACGCAATCGCACCGCGTGCAGACTCGCATCAGGCGTCGGTGAGGTGGAGCCGGAGGGAGCCGCAGAGCGAGCAGAACCAGGCGTCTGGGTCGTTGAAGGGCTGCGACATTCTCGGCCCGCCGATCGGCGGGCCTTCGCTGATGGATCGTGATGGGTGGGGCGCCCCCCGGTCGCCCCACCCGTCGGATCGTCAGGAAAGAACGATCCGCCGCGCCAACACGTGGGAGAAGCGTCGGGTTGGCTCCCGATCCGACGCGTCGCCCGCGCCCGATCCCGCGTCGGTGCGTCGGAGCGCGTGTTCCGCGTGCTTGGCTGCGGCGACGACGTCCACACGCCGGTCCGCGATCGTAATCCGCTCGGTGATCATGTCTGACCTCCTTCGTCTCGGGCCCCTCGCGGTTGACCCCCGTCGCCCGCGAAACTCCGTGACCCTGATCACTGGGTAGCGAACGCGGCTCCCGGCGTCAACGCTTGGGCGGGTACCCGTACGAATCCTTTACGCGCTCTTGACGGGATCGAAGGCGCGTAGGATGGCCAAACGCCGCGGGCGTCGTCCCTGGGCTCCACGTCGAAAGCGGTGAGCCGCGCTCGTCCCGCCCAGCACCGACGGTACTCGGCTCGGTTACGGCGGGGAGGACTAGGAGTGTACGCTGGGCTGCCGAAGAAGCGGCCACCGCCGGGGGGTGCACCTTCCGCCTGCTCGCGGTTTTTGGAAGGCCTTGTCGGGGGCCTACTCGCACGGCACGCGGCTTGGAAAGACCCTCGAGTCTAACCGGCGCCGAGGTCGTTCTCTATTCCACAGTCGGCACGTCTGGCCGCTGAGACGTGACGCACGAAGATGTCTGGTGCGGTCGGCCCGCCGATCAGTCGGCGGCGGGCCGAGTGTCTCCAGCGTCTTCCTTCGTCCCCCTCCACAACTGCCCGTGTGCCTAGCAGGGACGGGACGCGCGCGTCCCCGGATTGAAGAGAGCCTCATTGTTGAAGATCGACCAGCCTTCATAAACCATAGCAAGCAGAACGTTGCGCAGAAACGACCTCGAAACCCGAAGAATGGCGGGAACGGCCCAGCTGTAAGCGTTTCGTTACGAAGGATTGACAGAGCCGCAACCGTCATCATCAGGTGAGGGCATGCCTTCGATAGTCGAGTTCGCACTCGCGGCGGTCGGCGCCGTGTTCATCCTGGGGTGTCTGGGCGTAGCCGCGTTGCTCTGGTTCACCGGAGACCGGGTGCGCTCCGAGCGCGAGAAGCGGTGGGATCAGTGGTAACCGACGTCGGCGAGCGGCATTCCGTGCGCTGGGTCAGGCGGTGTTCGCGCTGTCGCACCACCGACCGGCGCAAGATCTGGGACGATGCCATGCTCGCCCACGCGGACGCCGCGCACGAGCCGACGGATTGGTTCCGACGGCGCAAGCAGCAGTGGAGGTGCCCGGCCTGCGGCAACCTCGCACACGAAATCGAGCAGGCCAAATCCCTGGAGTAGCACACCGAAGTCATCGCAGTAGAACGGGCGGTGCGGCGGCGCTGGACCTTGACACGGTGTCGCGACGTTGGGATGATCGAGACTCTAGGGAGGGGGTTGCGACGCGGCGGTTGATCGCGACAGGGGTGGTTCTCGGGATCTGGTTCTCTCAGGTCGGCTGGGCGTCGGCGAATGCCCCTTCGTATCCGGGGCCGCCGATGGGCTCGATCTCGCATACCTTTACGGTCGGCTCGTTCGCTCAGGCTGACTGGGTGACCCAGACGCCGCTGCGAGCGACCGAGACGGCGGTCACCCTCACCACCCAACGCGGCGGGAGTGATGAGCTTGTCGTCGGACAAGACATCATCACCTACGGCGCGAGAGGGGGCATCACCCACGAAGTCTCAACCATCGCCGACGTTACGAGCGGCTTTCAGTTCTCGATCGACACGAAGCATCTCACCGGAGCATCGGTCAGCGGCACCATTCAAGCGCTGACCTGCGTCGAGGCTGGCGGCGGGAGTATCAACCGTTGCTTCCCCGAGTTGATCAACGTCAACGTCACCTGGACGGGACGGGGCCCGATCCAACGACGACCGACGACCGAGGACGACATCGAGGTCACCAACTTCCTCTACCATCTAGTTATGCGGACTAGTGGCCCGACACGCGGTGCAGTCGCCAGCGGCGTGGTATCCAGACTGACCGCCTCACCCGCGCAAGTCTCCTCCGCGAGCTTCGGCGAAATGAACACCGGCGTCATGTTCCTCTGCCTCGACGACGGCTGCGCAAACTGAGACGCCTGGCCCAACGGCGTGGAGGGCTGGCGGAGCGCACTCATGTGACTCGGCACCGCCCGGGCGATTCAAGTCCCGTGGGTGGACAGTCTATCGGTACTCGGGAAACGGGCCGACCGCCAAGACCAGGTACACGGGCTGTGGTGGAACCGTCGCTACCGGTCTGGGTCGGAGCCGTGATCGTCGGCAGCAACGACCCGAGCTACGTCGGCGAGCCGGAACCGGCGGACTGAACGCGACAACCGCGTCCCGCCTCCGAGCCGAGCGCTCCAACGTCCCACGGACGGCCGGGCCAGGGCCGTCCGAGGCATGACCGGTGTTCGACCTGTTCACCCTCTCGCGCTCGTTTCCCAGCGGCCACTCTGACACGCGTCGGGCTACGGAAGCGTGGACTGCTGCGGTACACACGACTCAGTTGTGATCCGCGCCGATGGCCGTTCCGCTGGCACCCGCCGCGCCGGCTGCGCCCGCCGTGCCGGCCGCCCCGCTGACGCCGCCGGAACCCGGCACGCCGTTGGCCTCGGTGCTCAGGTCGCCGTTCGTGCCGCCGGTCCCACCCGTGCCACTCGAGCCACCCGACCCGGCTACGCCGGCAGCGCCGCCGTGGCAGGTGCTGGTGCACGAGCCACCCGTCCCGGCCGTGACCGCGTCGCTGCCGAACGAGTCGCCAGTGTCGGCCGAAGGCGGCGATGCCGTGTAGAGCGCCCCGCCTGTTGCGTTGCCGCCTACCCCGCCGTTGCCTCCGGATCCGCCGGTGCCGGCCTTGCCACCCTTGCCGCCGCCGCCGCCATCGCCGCCCGCGGTGGCCGCGCCATCCGGCCCGCCGCCGTTGCCGCCGTTGCCACCCGCGCCGCCCGATCCGGCGGGACCGCCGGCGCCACCGTTGCCCCCGGTGGCACCCCAGCTACCGGCGCCACCGCTGGCCGTGTTGCCCGAGAAAGTGTTCGTGTCGAGGGTGGTCGTGCCCTCGCTGTCGACCGCGCCGCCGAATGCGGGGCCGCCGGCACCGCCGGTACCGCCAACACCACCGGTGCCACCGGGCCCGCCCTGTTGCCCCACCGCACCCGGCGCCGGCGCCGCCCCGCTGCCGCCTGAGCTCGACCCGGCCCCGCCGCTGCCGCCTGAGCCTCCGGCGCCGCCGCCGCCGCCGTATCCGCCGCCGCCGCCGTTGCCCGCGGTGCCGCCCTGGCTGCCGGCGCCGCCCACGGCCTTGTTGGAGCCAAACGACGAATGGGACAGTAGGAGCGTGGCCGCCGGCGCGCCGTATACGGCTCCCCCGCCGCCGGTGCCTCCGGCACCGCCGGCACCACCTGCACCACCGGCACCGCCGAGGGGTCCGGCAGCGCCGCTGCCGGCTGCGCCTGCGAGCCGGCCGGCACCGCCGCTGGCGCCACCGCCACCATTTCCGCCGGTGCCGCCCGGTCCGCCCGATCCACCGCCCCCGTGCGCCCCGGCCGCGCCGCCGTTTCCGCCGGGCCCGCCGGAGCCGCCCTGGGCTGTGCAGGTCGCGAAGCTGTCGCTCGAGGCAGTCAGCGTCCCCGGACCCAGCATCGCGATTGCGCCGCCCTGGCCGTTGCCGCCCGTACCGCCGACGCCGCCGACCGCTCCAGCACCCGCCGGTCCGCCGTCGGCGCCGTTGCCGCCGGGGTGTGCCGACCCGCCGTCACCGCCGTTGCCAGTGCCCGTGGCCCCGCCGCCGCGGCCACCGGACCCTCCCGGGCCGCCAGTCGTTCCCGGGCCGCCGCCGACCGTGTTGCCGCCGTTGCCGCCGCTGCCACCCTGGCCGCCTGCCACCTTCAGGGTCTGGAAGGTCGCGTTCGAGATGTCGATTCCTGTCGTCGACGCGATCGCACCACCCTGCGCCACCCCGCCGGTACCGCCCGGCCCTGCGACCGCGCCCTTACCGCCCGCTGACCCGGGTGCCCCGGCGCCCGCCCCGCCGCCGTCGCCGCCTGGCCCTGCGTCCGTGTTCACCGGAGGCGTCGGGCCGGTCGCTCCCGACGCTCCTCCGCTGCCGCCTTGTCCGTAGCCCGCGCTGCCACCGAAGCCCGGCGAGCCGCCCCCGCCGCCCGAGCCACCGGTGTTGGTGGTGTTCGCGAACGCGGTGCCGTCGACCGTGAGCGACCCCGTCGAGTAGATAGCACCCCCGGCCCCCGCGCCGCCCGTGCCACCGGCGCCGGCAGCACCGGCGCTGCCCCCGGCCGCCCCGCCGGCGTTGCTGCCGCCGTCGCCACCGCTTCCGCCGTTGCCGGCCGTGCCCGGCGGGCCGCCCGGTCCGCCGTGACCGCCGTTGCCGCCGCTCCCGCCACCGAAGCCGGTTCCGCCGCTGCCGGGCTCGAGGATGCCCGAGATCGTTCCGCTGGACGTGGTGATGGTGCCGGTGCTGTAGATCGACCCGCCCTGCGCAGTGCCGCCGATGCCACCGGCTGCGCCGGTTCCGCCTGCGCCGGCGGCGCCACCGGCGCCGCCGGCGCCACCCGAGCCGGACGATCCCTTCGGCGTGGATCCACCGGCGCCGCCGGAGCCGCCCCAGCCACCCGAGCCGCCGGTACCGCCGAATCCGCCGGAGCCTCCGGAGCCGCCGTAGGCGAAGTTGCCGGTGATCGACGAGTTGTTGATGGTCAGCGATCCCGCGTTCCAGATCGCGCCGCCCTGCGCCTGGCCGCCGACACCGCCCGTGGCGCCCTTGCCGCCGGCACCGCCCTTGGCTCCGGCACCGCCCTTGCCACCCGCGCCGCCGTTGCCGGTTGTCGGCGAGTTGCCTGAGCCACCGTTACCGCCATATCCGCCGAAGCCGCCGAACCCACCCGAGCCGCCAGCGCCGCCGTTGCCGGCGATCACCAGGTTGTTGGTCACGTCGACGGTGTCCAGCGTCACGGAGCCCGAGGTGATCAGGATGGCGCCACCCTTGGCGATCTTGCCTACGGTACCAGCCTTGCCAGCGGTGCCCGTCGCGCCGGCGGTGCCAGCGCCCGCGTCGCCGCCAGGCCCGCCCGTCCCGTCGGTGTTGTTCGTGCCGTCGGCGCCCGTGGTGCCGTCCGTGCCCGGCGTCCCGTTTGCACCCGCTGTGCCGTTGGCGGCCAGCACCTCGCCGTGCTGGACCGTCAACTCGTGGAGCGTGAGGTTTCCCCCGGTGACGGAGATCAATCGGCGCTGGAAGTTCCCGTCGAAGCTGATGGTGTGGCCTGTGCCGTCGATCGTGACGGTAAGCGTGGAGGGGATCGTCAGCGTCTTAGTGAAGACAAAGTCGCAGTTGATCGAGAAGTTGACGGTGCCGCCCTTCTTGACGGCCGTTTGTAATGCAGAAAACGAACACGTCGAGACAGTGGCCGTGCCCGCCCCGGCTGCTCCCGTCACGGGCAGCGCGAGTGCCGCGAACACCGCGGTCACCACGACGCGACGACGCGCCCGCCGGCGATCGACCCAGCCCCTCATTGCAGACGAGCATACACCCTGATGTCTGTTGGTGACGGTACGACGCCGGGTCGGCGACCGGCGACGTCGGCGACCGGGTCGCCCGCCCGTTTCACTAATCGCGGCGAATCGGCCGCCGCTTGTGCCCGGTCCGGTCTACGTGGCGAGGTAGGCGTCGAGGAGGGTTGCGGCTTGGTGGCGGCTGCCGGGGAACAGGTGGCCGTAGCGGTCAGCCGGGTGCGATGACTGAGATGTCGTTCGCCTCCGCGCATCACGCTGCTCCTACCTGCAGCGGGCCCAAGCCGGGTATCCTCGTGCGGATGGGGATTGTGCGGATGGGGTTCGTGTGTCGACGCCTGTGGGTTGGTGTTGGGCGTTCGCGGCTCGTCGTCGCCGGGGCGCTGGCGGCGCTGGTGGTGGTTTCGCCGAGTGCGATCGCTGCGACGTCGGGGGACTAT
>JBBRMM010000037.1:0-12792 GCA_038230835.1 Gaiellales bacterium | reverse complement strand
TGCCCAGGTCGATCACCAGCCGCGGCCGCCCGGCGCCGGCGCAACGCACAAGCACCTCCCGCACAACGCTTGGGGGGCTGGGGCGGTGCTCGTCGTACACCTCGGCGAACCCCGTCGCCTCGTAGCCGGACCGCTCGATCAGCTGCTGCGAGAACCCGCTCACGGCGAGCTCACCCACTTGACCCACCAAGATCCGCGTCGGCCGGGGGCCACCAGTCGCGCCGTCTCCCGACCGCAGTGGCCGCTGCCTCGTGGACGAACACCTCGGTGGAGGAACGCCACCGAGCCTACCCCGGTGGGAGTTGTCGAGGCGCGGTGGCTGGCTGCCCCGCTTCGAGCGCGTCGAGTTCGGCACGGATCGCCGCGGTCGTGGCCTCCTCGGCGGCTGCGATGTTGCCGGCGTGGTCGAGGAAACGGAGGAGCATCGCCTTGTGGAAGTTCTCGACGGTGCCGTCGATCTGGTCGCTTGCCGCGTCGTGTACGACCGCCTGCCACACGTCCTGGTAGCCGCGGATCGCTTGGGCGGTCGCGGGTGTGGTGATCAGGTTGATCTGGGCGCGGGCTTGGTCGACGGCGAGTCGCGCGGCGCGGTACCCGTCGAAGTCCATCTCGCCAAGCGCGTGTGGCATCCCTTGTGCAGCGGCGATGTAGTCGGCGTATCGGTCGCGGCGGTCGTCGGCCAGTTCTGCGCGGCGGCGACGCTCATCCCTGCGGAGGGCGAACTGGTTGGCTTGCCAGTTGGCGCCCAGGGCAGTACCGGCGGTGACGGCCGCGATGGCGACGGTTGCCCAGTCCATGCCGCAACGGTACCGAGGCGGTCGGCTGGGCTGTCGTTTAGGCGGTGCTCGTCCCCAGCGCGTCGGCAAGCGGGATGCCCTGGTGGCGTTCGATGTCGAAGATCAGGTCTTGGGCGGCGGTGGGCGGCGACTGAGGGGCGGGCTGCTGTTGTCCTGGAGTTGGAGCTGACCCGCTTCGGTCGACACCTTGGTGTCGCTCGCGACGATCCGGCTTTAGGTGCGGGATCCCGGTGCCGATCATGAGGGGAGTGCAGTCCACTCCCGGACACCTGCTCGGCCTGGCGCAGGGCATCCTGCCGCCGCCGCCGTGTTCGATCGACCTGATCTCTGAAGACGGCGGATCGTTCGCGGTGTCCTTCTGCGGGTATGAAGACAACATGATCCTGCTACACGCGCCGCGCCTTTCGGCTCGCAGGCAGTTGCGGGTGTTGGCGCGCATCAGCGACGAGCGACGTGGCGGGTACGAGGTGGAACTAGAGATCGCAGACTGCTTCTTTCACAGCGGCGAACAGACGCTGGTGCACGCGATCGTGACCGCCGTACGCCGCCGCAAGGGGCGGCGGCTGGCACCACGAGTCGCCATCGGACAACCAGCCACCGCCAGAATCGTGGCCTCCGCGTCGCTGCCCACCAACACTGACCTTGACGTTCGGATCACCGACGTGTCCGCCACAGGCCTCGCCTTCTCCAGCCAACGACCGCTCGACCCCGGCGACCAACTCACCGTGCACGTCGAGCTTTTCGACCGACCGACGGCGATCACGTCGCGCGTCGTTCGCTGCGACCGAGCCCCCTACGGCCGCTTCCGGGTCGGCTGCGAGATCCGCAACCTCACCGAACACAACCAACAAGCCCTCGCCCACCTCTCACAGATGACCGACAGCCCAAGCGCGACATCCGACCGAAGGCAGAGCTCAGACGCGCCCACCCTGCCCCCAGCCGAGCAGCCAAGCGCAGACCATCTCGACAGCCGTCGCGCAGCCGCCTAACCCAAGTTACACCGAACGCCCCCTACCATCGCGATAGCGCGCCGGTGGCTTGCGGACTCGGTGACCGGCAGCCCGCAACTGACGAGTGGACCAGCGACGGTGCCCCGCTACTGCTGGTGATCCGGCCCTCGCCGCGCACCGCTTGAGTCACGCTCGGCCCCGGCCCCGTCGGTGTTCGACGCTTCGAGGAACCCAGCGTCGAGGAGTAGGCGTTCCACCTCGATCCAGCTGCGTGGCGGCATGGGTGGGGGAGCGGTTTTGTCGGGCGGCTGATCGTTCGACGGCATCGGGCCAGCGTACACTGCTGGCGTTTCGGCGGGCCTCGTGGAGTTGCCGGGGGTCGATCGTTTCATCCTTTGGCCCGTCGACGGGGGAATGGCGGTGAGTGGTTCGGGTTATCCTGGCGCACGTGCGTGGCGTGCGGCTCCTACTGGTGGTGGCCATCGGCTGTCTGGTTGCGGCGCCGAGCGCGGGTTCTGCGGTGGTGCGGCCGTGGGTGACCACGGCTGGTACGCGGTTTTCGGACCAAAGCGGGCACGTGGTGGTTCTTCGTGGTGTCGACGTGCAGTTGAGTGCCGATTCGGCGATGGTCGCCAGGGTGCAGGCGATGCACGCGAATCTGGTGCGGATCCTGGTGCCGTGGAGCAGGATCGAACTGTCCGCTCCTGTGGGAGGGCTGCATCGCTACAGCCAGACTGTGCTGGCCACGCTCGACCGTCAGGTCGCGCTGTACGCCGCGGCGCACATAAACGTTGTCATCGACCTGCATCAGTGGCACTGGTCGGCGTTTTTCCAGCCGCTGGCAAACGGCATTCCAGCCTGGTTCTACACGACGACCGAGGCTGGTCGGTTCGGCCCCGATGACCAGCTTGCGGCGACCGCGGCGTGGTGGACAGACGCACTCGGACGCCAGTACTACACGGCGTTTGCGAGCATGATCGCCGGCCGCTACGCCAGCCGGCCAAACGTGGTTGGCGTCGAGGTCATCAACGAGCCGATGGTCGGCGCGCTAGGCAACACCCACACCGCGACGCAGGCGGTGATCGCGTGGGACGCCGCCGTGCGCACGGTGATCGCGCACGCCGCGCCCAACCAGACCGTGTTTGTGATGCTGCGCTCCGGCGGCGACCTCGGCTTGCTGCACGCCGACTTCACCGCGTTTGGCGCTCGCGCGCATCTTGCCATCGACTGGCACAGCTACCTGAACGGCCTGTGGGGCACCAGCGTCACCGCAGACGACGAGGCGTGGAACCCCAGCTGGGCAGCCACCCACAACCAAACCTCCACCACCTACCACGGCACCGCCACAAACCAAGCTCTCGCGCTCGGTGTGCCGCTCACCCGCGCCAACCAGCTCGGCGTGCCGCTGCTGGTCGGCGAGTGGGGCGTCAAAGCCGCCGACACCGGAGGCACCACCTACCAGTCACAGATGCTGTCCCTCTTTCATGCTCATGGCCTGAGCTGGGCGCGCTGGGGCATGTGGACCGCCGGCGACTACCGCATCCTCAACCCCGACGGAACCCTCAACCCACTAGGCACCCAGATCGCCGCCGCCCTCAAAACACCCGCCAGCTGACTCCCAGACAGCGCTGGTGCGGCCGGGGATCGGGTCGCCGAGGTTCGCGCCGGCGAACGCCAGGAGTCGCCGCTCGTCGAGGACTAACCCGTTAGGTCCATTGCGACTGCACCTGGCTTCAGGCGGGCCGATCCTGACTCGCCGCACGGGTGCGCGGCCCGGCGCCGTCGATGCGTGTGCGGAAGGTGAGGGCGACGGCCATGACCAGGCCGACCGCGATGGCGATCCACGGGCCGGGCGAGGTGATCCTGGCGTAGACGAGGTAAAACGCGAGCGCCAGCACCGCCGTGCCGAGCACCCACCCGGGGCCCTGCTGGAATGCGAGCGCTCGGCCGGTGGTTGGCTCGATCGCACCGTCGATGGCGAGGTCGTCGGCGAGGCGTTGGGCGTGGCTGGCCGCCGCCTCGACGTGGTTTGCGGCTGTGCCCAGCACGTCCGCGCCCGTAGTGATCGTCGCGGTTGCGTCGTTGGTGCGACCCTTGGCTTCTTCCAAGGCGGTGTCCACGCGCGCAGAGGACGCGGCGGCGGCATCCAGCGACCCTTCGAGGCTGGAGGAGTGGGCCTGCATCTTCTCGAGCGACGCGACCACCGTCTGGGCGCGCGTGATGAGCCCGTCCAGTTCGAGTTGAAGCACCTCGATCGGTCGCGGCGGGAGGACTTCGGTGTCTCCAGCGTCTGTGCCCATAAGTCCCTCCCCTGATGGCCGTACAAGCTGGCGAGGGCTGGATAGTAGTCGCGGCGGAGAAGCGGCAGCTCCATCCGCTACCTCGACACCGGCGCTCTGCTCGAGCGCCTACCGCCCGTACCCGATGTACGACTCGGGCGAGCCTCCTCCGCCACCGTCAGGGCGCGGCCGTGGTAGGCGATCTCGCGCGGGCGACCAGGATGCGCATCGCGCGAAAGGGTATCGTCCAGTCGAGATGACTCGCCTCGGCGCCGCAGGTTGAGTCGCGTTTCAGCGAGTCCACGTACGATCGTGAGGAAGGACGGCACGATGACAGCGCCACGACCCTCGGACACATGGGAGCGGTATGCCTGGGCGGCGGGGATCGTGTACGTGCTCGCACTCGTTGCGGAGGTGGTGATCGGCATACTCGGTGGCGGGCTGAGCCAGAACGACTCAGCGGCAACGATCGCAACTAGCCTCCACGTTCACGATCAGCGACTCGTGGCGATCGCGTGGGTGTCGGTCATCTACGCCGTGGCGTTTGTGATCTACCTGTGGAAGCTCTACCACCTGCTGCGTGGTGCGCCGGATCGGCCGACCACGCTCAGCTCGCTGGTGCTGGTCGGCGGCGTGCTCTTCATCTCACTGCACGCGGTCAGCGACATCGGCATCACCGGCATGCTAGGCGCGAAGGTCGCCTCCTACGCCGCCCAGCACGACCCGGGCATCGCCTACGCGCTGTACCTCTTGACGTACGCGCTCGACAGCGTCGGGGACGTCTTCGGCAGCCTCTTCGCACTCGCGACCGGCCTGCTCATCCTTCGAAGCGGTGTGCTGCCGCGCTGGCTTGGCTGGGTCGCCACCGTGGCCGCGCCGCTGCTCTTCCTGCAGGGCTTCGGGCTTGGCGGCGTCATCAGCACCTTCGGGCTCATTCTCGACCTGATCGGATTCCTGCTCCTCCTCATCTTCATCCTCGCGAGCAGTTCCATCTTGCTGAGAAGACACGGCGCACCCGCCGCGTAGATAGGCAGAGCTTTACCCGTTCTCGAGAAGGGCTCGCTCGCGCCGATCACGGGCCGCGACAGCCTCGGCCCTCACTCAGCGTGCGGTGCGCCGCGCTGGAGGCGGGGGCCGCTGTGGGGGGGGCGTCCGGGGCCGCCTGCCCCATGATCCCCTGGGCCGTGCCGTCGCCCTGCGCCACCACGGCGGGCGCCCGAGCTCAAGACGCTGCACGCGGGCGGGTACGTTGCGGCCAAGGATCCGGCAGGTGTGCACCTGGGCGCTCACGCTATCGGTGCCCATGGACGGTGGCCCGCCGTGTGCCATATGTGTGCCACCACGCGGAAAACCCCTGCACGTAGACAAGCCGTTCGGATCCGCTCAGCCATGCGGGAAACGGCTCCAGTTGGGCGATCCAGTGGCGACTCGCGCGGCGTGTCGTCGCGGGAGCGGTTGATCGTTCAACTGTGCGCCAGTGTCGAGCCGCGCGGCGTCGGCGAGTCTGCCGGGGTCCGACTTATGGCTGCTCGGACCGTGCGGTAACGCGTTCCACGGCCTGGCAGAACGTGTTCTGCCAGGCGACGACCGCTGCGAGCCGATCCTGGGAGACGCTTGTCGCCTCGTCGTGAGCCGATTTGTCGCCCGCGCGGAACGCCCTACTGGTCGATTCGACCGCCTGGCCCAGCGCAACAAGGCGTGACACGAGCACCTGGGCTTCCTCTGCCACCTTCGAGTCCGCTCTGAACAGCAGTTTGAGGCGCGCGACAGCCGCGGCCGCGTCATTCCGGTAGCGGAGGCCGTCCGTCGCACGGCGGTCCATGTAGTGTTCCCGCTCCTCGTCGGACATGCCGAGCGGGAACGTTCGCGCCGTGTACGACGTCTGCGAGCGCATCGCTGCCTCGAGAAACACGTCGGCCGCCTCGATCTGGCGGGCGCGAATCCGTTCGGACACGTCGTGCTGCATCTGCTTCTCTCGCTGGGCTCGGTCATGCGCGGTCTGCTTCTCGAGTTCAGTGCGGTCGTGCGTCATCTGCTTCTTGCGCTCGCGGCGGTCATGCCGCCGATCGAGAAAGCCTCCGAGAAAGCCCAGGACTCCACCGCCCACGCCGCCGACGGCGCCGATAGCGAGCGCCTGCCAGAGCGGGATCGTGGTGTCCGACGTAGCGGCCGTGGTTGAATCACCCTACGCTCTGAGCAGCGCCCGTGCGTCCCTCGACTCGGCCCGCGCATCGGCCCGGTCGCCTGGTCGTCGAGCATCTGCAACCGCATCGTGGGCTCCGCGCACGCGCGGGCGGCTCCAGCCCTGAGGGACGCTCGCCTCGCGTATCCCGTGGCTCGGATGAGCTCTCGGCGAAGCCTTATCATCAGGTCCCCGCTATGTGCTGGTGGCTGCGGATCCACGACCCAGCCTGTGTGTCGGCGATCGAAATGGGCACCCCAGCGCGGACGTTCGTTGGCTCGGGTGTTCCTGGCCGTCAAACTGCTGCTAAAGCTTCCTCGTCCTCAGCTGGCAGCGCGCACGGGGCTCAGTCGAGCGCGCGTTGGAGCGTGCGGCGGTGTTGGAGCATCCATGCTGCTCCGAGCGGTGCTACTAAGACGCCGCACGGCCGCAGAGGGGCAGAAGCCCGCGGTGGGAGGGACAGATGTGCCGCACCCTGCGCAGTACGGATCGCGATCCTTCTGCTCGCGTTCGCGATGGACGCGCGTTTGGGTGCGAGATACTCGGCGCGCTTTTCCGCGAGCGCTCGGGTGCGCGGAGCGGCTCGCCGCGCGGTTCGGGCATGGTGGGCGTCGTTCAGGCAGCGTCGAGTCAGGAGTCTGCGGGTCGTAGCTCGGCGCCGCAGAACCGACATTTGAGGGCTGCGGCTTTGATCGTCTCCGCGCAGATCGGGCATTCGCGTTCGTCGCTATCCATGGCAACCGCGATGCCGTCGGCACTTAAGGCCTTCCACGAGCGGAGGTCAGCGCCCCGGTTGTAGGTCACGCTGATCACCGCGTTCGCTCCGAGCTTGGCCGCCTACTCTCTGAGCTTCCCGTTGACCTCGTCTAGCGTCGGAGCACGGTTGAACGCGGTGGGCGCTGACGCTCGAGCATGGACGTTCCGGAGGACCTTATATGGTCGGCCGGGCTTCCCGGCGAGGATTTCGATTCGTTCGATCGCTATGACTGGGGTGGGCTCAGGCCGAGCTTCTCCTTGAGCGGGCGTGCTCGCCTCGACGCGAGCGAGAAGGTCGTCCCACTTCACCCCGTACTTCCCCTTGACGCGAGGTCGCATCTCCGCTCCGCGTCGGACCACCTCGGCATGGCCCCCCGGAAAGAGCCACGGGTTGTAGCACGCTTGCTCGAACGCTCTCAGAGCGCGTCGTTCATCACCCACGTCGAGACGCTGTTGGGCATCAGCAAGATAGTCCTGCGCCATTAGGCGCTTATCCTAACCCCCGGCGGTCCCTTGCGACCGGTCCGTGGAGGCGGAGAGCAGCAGGCGGTTTGATCGCGGCTGGTGTGTTCAGGGAGCCGCGATCGGTGCCGCGCGGAGCGCCGATGATTTGGGGTGTTACCCGGCCGGAACCCAACCGCCTTCCACGTGGATTACCTGGCCGTTGATATAGCCGGCGCCGTCCGATGCGAGGAACATCACGGTTTCTGCGATCTCGCGGGGGTCGCCAAACCGCTTCATCGGGTTCATCGTCTTGGCCTCCTCGATGTGCTCCGGAGCCACACCCCACTCCTGTTCCCAGTTACCGGAGATCGGGCCGGGCGCGAGCGCGTTGACGCGGATCTCCGGTGCGATGTCGCGGGCCAGAGACGTCGTGAAGCCGCGAATGGCGCCTTTCGCGGCGCAGTAGGTGACCGGTACCCAGTTGATCGGGTTGTCGGGGTTGACGCCGTTTCCGTAGGTGCTTGAGAAGTTGATGATCGCGCCACGGCCGAAGCGGCGCATGTGCGGGATCACGGCGTGGCACATCCGCATCGCACCGATCACATCCACCGCCAGCAGCGCCGTGGCCGCGTCGGCACTCATGTCCTCGAAACGAACGGTGTCCGCCTCGTCGAGGCGACCGGCCGTGTTCACCAGCACGTCGATCCGCCCGTACGTCGACTCTGCCTGTTCGACAAATCGATCGACCGAAACTTGGTCGGTGACGTCAAGCTGACAGGCAGCGGCCGCACCTCCCGCAGCCACGATCTCGTCCGCCACCGACTCGGCTTCCGTCTGCGACCGCCGGTAGCCCACAAGCACCGAGGCCCCCTCCCGGCCGAACCCGAGCGCGACCGCCCCACCCAGCGTCCCACCAGCACCAGTCACAAGCACAACCCGACCCGAGAAACGATGGCCATCATTCCACGTCGTCTCCACCATGAACCTCCCCTTCGCCGGCCCGCATCGTCTCAGACGCAACCGCACACAAGCAACGCCGATCCGCCAACCGGGGGGGGTTCGACTGCACGCGCGAGCGTTCGTTGACGGTGGTCAAGGGAGGGATACGGGTTCACCATCGCACGCAGTGAGCATGACCCGACCGGCTGGCGACTCGGGGTGTGCCCGGTCACCAGCACGGTGGTCCGTATGTGGTCCATCGTCGGCGCCGCTCGCCGACACAGACGCACGGCGCCGAGCCCCCGATAAGCGGCTCTGGGTGCTGGTTGGCGCTGGTTCGCGGTGCCCAGCGTCGTGGGCCGTTGGCTGCCGTTGGGCGAGTTCGAATCTCAGCGCCCCGATACTGGGGATCAACGCGGCTGCTCCCCACGGTTTCAGCCGTCGCCGCATCGGTGCGACGTCAGTTGGGGGCTGTGCCGGTGAGTCCGGGGCTGAGCATGGCGTCGCATGCGGCGAGCGACGGGTTCGCCCCGAGTGTGTGGAACGTGTCCCGGGACTCGGCCGCTCGCTCGGCGGCGTCGAACCGGCGCCCGAGGGCCAGCAGGCAGCGACCGCCGGCGAGCAGCCCCACGGCGCGCTCGTACCGGACGCTCAGTCCGCCGAACGACGTCGTCGACCGCTCCAGGAGCTCAAGCGCTGCGGTGTGGTCGCCGGCCGCCTCGAGTGCCAGGCCGCGGGCCAGCTCCGCGGCCGTGAGTAGCCGCGGCCCGTGTGGCTGCACCCCTTCGATCAGCCTGTGCGCGAGGCCGGCGTCGCCCTGCTGCCAGGGCGGTGGCGACCGCAGCCGGTAGGTGCATGCACGTGAACATGCCGCCGAACCGGCTGCCGGTGAGCTCGGCAAGCAGATCGCGCGCATCCGCGGGGCGGCCCTGCGCCAATCGAACCTCGGCCGCAGCGATCAGCCCAGGCTGGCGCACCTGGGGCTGCGTGGATGCGCGGATCGCGTCGAGCGCCTCGTCCACCAGGGCGGCGGCGGCCGCTGTCGCACCACGGCGGACGTGCACCATCGCGGTGGTGCTCGCCGCCATCGCGAGGGTACCGTTGTCCGTGTTGTCGCGGGCCCAGGTGAGCACCTCGCTGGTGGCAGTCAGTGCTTCGTCCCAGCGGCCGAGATCGGCCAGTACCCAGGCCAGCTCCCGCTTGCTCCAGGCCGTCGTCTGCCTGCGCCGCTCGGCCTCTCGTACCGCCAGCTGGTAGATCTCGGCGGCGGGCGCGGGACCCTCCCATGCCCACACCAGCCCAGCGAGGTTGATCGCGGCAACCGGCGCCCAGGCGTCGCCGGTCTCGAGCTCGATCTCGAGCGCACGGCGCAGGTCGTCGAGCCCGCCGGCATCGCCCAGGTCGGAGCGCCCCCAGCCACGGGCTGCCAGCGTGAGCGTCACGTCACTCGGATCGCCGAAGCGCTCCGCCACCGGCAGCGCCCGTTCCGCCGCCTTGATCGCCTCTTCCGGGCGCTCCTCCAGCATGTGCGTGCCGGCCACGAGAGTGAGCGCCGTGGCCAGTTCCGGTCCCGGAGGATGCCGCTCCAGTAGCTCCACCGCCTGCGCGAGCGTCTCCTGCCGCCGCCGCGGTCCCTCGGTTGACCCATCGCGCCTGTACAGGGTCTCGACGGCCATCGCGTGGCCCAGGGCGATCTCGCTGCCAAGATCGCGTGCCGCGTCGAGGGCGGCATCGATCAGGCTTCGGGCCTGTTCCAGTTCCCCCTGCGCAAAGGCGGCAAGACTTGCGCGGGTCAGTGCGGGAGCCAGTCGGGGGTCGTCCGAAGCCTGGAGGTCGATCGCTCGCAGCAGCAGCCGTGTGGCCGCCGCAGAGTCGGCGTTCATGGTGGTGCCCGCGGCGACCAGCAGCTGGTCGATGGCCCGGTTGCGAAGCGGCGCAGAGTCGACGGCGGCCGTCGCCTCGGCCAGCTCCATGGCGCTCAGGTAGTGGTGGGCAAGGATCTCGGCGTGGTCGCCGGCCCTGTCCCCCGCCATTTCGTCGATCCACTCAGCGGCGGCCACGTGCCGGTGGATCCGATCGGCCCGCGGGATCTGGCCGTAGGCGACATCGCGCACGAGCGCGTGCCAGAAGACGTACTCCCGCTGGCCGGCGACGGAGGACAGCCGGGCCGGCTTCACCAACTCCTTGCGCACCAGTTCGCGCAGTGCGGTTTCGACCTGCGCCGGATCGGCGGCCCCGATCGAGGCGACGGCGCCGGCCCAGAACACCTTGCCGACAACCGCGGCGTCTTGGATCAGCCGCTTGCGATCCGGCTCGAGCGTGTCGAGGCGCGCAGCGATCAGCGCCTGGACGTTCCCCGGCACCGCCGCGTCACCCACGCCGCGGTCGCGCAGCATGCGCACGAACTCCTCGGCGAACAGCGGGTTCCCCCCGGCCCGTTCCAGCAGCAGCGCCTGCGTCTCCGCGGGCAGCACGCTTCGCTCCATCAGCGCCGCCACCAGCCGGGCCGTGTCCACGTCGGAGAGCGAGGACAGCGAGATCGTGGTCGCGTTCCGCATGCCGCCACCCCAGCCGGGGTGGTGCTCGAACAGCTCCGGTCGAGCGGTGCCGATCACCAGGATGGGCGCCGCCGACGACCACTCCACCAGATAGTCCACGAACTCCAGCATCGCACCCTCGGCCCAGTGCAGATCCTCCACCACGAGCACCAGCGGCCCGCCCGCCGCCAGCTCCTCGAAGAAGCTCCGCCAAGCCGCGAACGACTCGTCACGGGTGGCGCTGCCCGCCGACTCCAGCCCGACCAGCGGCCCAAGTCGCGCGCGCAGCCAGGCCGCCTCGGGCATCCCCTCGAGCGCCATGTCCAGCTTGGCTGCGGTCTCGGCCGCGGTATCCGACTCGAGGATCCCGGCCTGGGCCTTGACGGCCTCACCCAGCGGCCAGTACGCGATCCCGTCGCCGTAGGGGAGGCAACGACCCTGCCGCCACAGCACCAGCTCTGGGCGATCGTCGACCCACGAGCGCAGCTCGCCCACCAGCCGCGTCTTGCCAGCGCCCGGCTCTCCCACGACGGTCACCAGCTGCACACCGGACTCTTCCAGGCTGCGTTCGAACAACTGCTGAAGGAGCTCCAGCTCCCGGCGGCGACCGACGAACGGCGTGGCCGCCCACGTAGCCTCCCCGACCAGGACCCCGCGAACAGGAGCGGCGCTCTGCAGCCGGGACGCGGTGTTGACCGCGTCGCCGGTCACCATGCCCTCGCCGTGGTCCGGGCGGCTGTCGAGATCGACCAGCACCTCGCCCGTGTTGACGGCGATCCGGACGTCCAGGTCGGTCACCTCCAGGATCCGAAGCGCCGCGAGCACCGCCCGCTCCGGATCGTCCTCGTGTACCACCGGCGCGCCGAACAACGCCACCACGGCATCGCCGATGAATTTCTCGACCGTGCCACCGTACCGCTCGATCTCACGACGCACGTCGCCGTGGTACCCGCGCAGCAGCGCGTCCACATCCTCGGGATCCGCCGACTCCGACTGCGCCGTGAACCCCACCAGATCGACAAACAGCACCGAGACGACCTTGCGCTCTCTCGCCATCCATCCAGTCTAAACCGGACGCCGACACGAGGCGATCGCGGCGGACGGCGTTGTCGTCGGAGGAATGCTGCGCGAGATCGGCGAGTACCCGAACTCGTTCGCCGCCGTCACCGCACCTTGTCTCATGCTGCTCCCTGGAAACGGTGGGGTGCCGGGACCACCGATGCGGATGGTCGGCGGCGGAGCGTGAGTGGCTCAGGCCGTCGCAGTCCCTTGGTGAACGTGATCTGGTGGTGCCAGCGTGTCAGGTCGACGAACGCGCCGTGGTTCTCGGCGAAGCATCGCAGCGCCCGTCAGCACGAGTGGTCCCAGGCGAGTGACTCCGTGGGGCGTTTCGGCCCGGACGGCCATCCGGGCGGGATCTGTTTGCGGGAGCGGAGCCGGCCTGCACCGCTTGGTTGAGCCGAACCCGATCCCCGGCTCTCGGAAGCTCGGGGGTGGGTGGGATCGCCGCCACTGGCGCAAACGTCGTCTCGGCGTCTCGTCACTCCGTGTGCGCTTTGAACCCCGGCTCATCGCGAATCGGATCGAAGTCCGAGTCGTCCGCAGCGAGCGAGCGGAACTGCTCCCGTCGCTCGCTGGCGAGCCGCAGGTGCTCGATCGCGTCGCTCGCCCTGCCCGCGAGGCTCTCGCAACACGCAACGTTGTACAGCAGCTCTGCATACCCGGGATAGGCCGCGATCAACTCGCCCCCGCGATCGGCGGCCTCGCCGTACGCACCCGACTCGTAGAACGGGCGAAGCGACTCCCACACCGCGTCGTTCTCGATCGTGTCAGGCAGCCCGATCCATGGATGCCGGCGTGACTCGTAGACCGCAACGGTCGGCGGCGGGAAGGTCGGGTCGGCGAACG
>JBBRMM010000036.1:0-14123 GCA_038230835.1 Gaiellales bacterium | reverse complement strand
GGTGGTTGCGCCATTGATCGGGGCGCTCGCGGGTTGTGCGAGTAGCGGGTCTGCGACGTCGCGGGTGCGACCGCGGCGAGCGTCGCTGGGTGATCTGCGGGCGGCGCTGCGCGGCCCGGTTTTAGTACCGGGCGACGGTGGCTATGCGGCGGCGCGGCGGGTCTATAACGAGCGCTATTCGGCGATCCGACCGGGGGCGGTCGCGGTTGCTGCGTCGGAGGAAGACGTGCGGGCGTGCGTAGAGTGGGCTGGACGCTCCGGGGCGGGGCTCGTGGCCCGGTCGGGTGGGCACAGCTACGCGGGCTATTCGACGACGCGGGGGGTGGTGTGTGATCTTCGCGGGTTGGCCGCGATCTCGATCGCTCCGGACGGGCGAAGCGTGTCGGCCGGCGCTGGTTGTCGGCTGATCGACTTGGTTTCCGCGCTCGCGAGGCGCGGGTTGGCGGTGCCCTCCGGATCGTGCCCGACCGTCGGGCTGGGGGGCCTCGCTCTGGGCGGCGGGGTCGGCCTGGCGTCTCGCGCGCTGGGAACGATCTCCGACAACGTTGTGTCGCTGCGGGTCGTGACCGCCGACGGGCGCGCGCTCGAGGCCGGTCCCGACGCGCACAGCGACCTGTATTGGGCGTGCCGGGGCGGCGGTGGGGGGAACTTCGGAATCGCCACCGCGATCACGCTGCGCACGCACCCGGTGGGGGACGTGGCGTATGTGTTTTGTGACTGGCCGTGGTCGCAGGCGTCGGCGAGCGTCGATGCCTGGCAGGCGCTCGCGCCGCATGCTCCCGACGCGCTGTACCTGCTGTGCTCGCTGGCGACCGACCCGTCAGGGCCACGCGTGCGGGTCTTTGGTCAGCTCCTCGGCGGCACGGAGCGCGAACTGCGTGCGCTGGTCGCCCCGCTGGCGGCCGTCCCGGGTGCCTCGATCAGCACTGGCAGCGCCAGCTATCTTGACGCCCAGCGGATCTGGGCCGGCTGCGCCGGGGAGACGGAGGCCGCCTGCCGCGCGTTTCGCCCGGCGCGGTTCGCCGCTCGCTCCGATTATGCCGACCGCGCGTTCCCACTCGCGGCGATCTCGACTGCGATCCGCTTCATCGAGCAGCGACAGTCTCACGGCGGAGGCACCGGCGCGTTTCTGCTTGACCCCTACGGGGGTGCGCTGAACCGCGTCGCGGCAGACGTGACCGCGTTCGTGCATCGCGACCAACTCTTCTCCTGCCAATACCTCGCCTACTCGCAGGCACTCGCTGATCTGCCCGCTGCCGACGCTTGGCTGGCGGCGTTTCACGCCGCCATGCGGCCGTACGTTTCGGGCCAGGCATACCAGAACTACATCGACCCTACCCTGGCGGGTTGGGAGCAGGCGTACTACGCCTCGAACCTGCCTCGCCTCCGCGCCATCAAGCGATCCTATGACCCTCACAACCTGTTTCGGTTCCCTCAAAGCATCTCCGGTTAGCCCCGACGCTGGGTTCAAGCGATGTCGTCCAGAGCTCGGATGAGGGCGTCCAGGTCGCCCGGGTTGGCCGCGAGTGTGTCCCACTGGTCGGGCGTGGGGAAGCCGCCGCCGCTGATCTGTGGCGCTCTCCAGCGCAGCTTCGTATTCGTGGGGTGCTCCGGTGGCACGCGGTCGAGGGTGTCTGCGAGCTCGTTGAGGCGTTGCGCCCTGACGCGTGAGCGCGCAGCGAGCGCTTGGGCGACGTTGATTTTGTTGAGGTCCGGAGCTTCCACTGGTGCGGCCGAGCCGTGTTTCGACGGTCAGGAGGCCCAGTCTATCCGGCGGGCGCTCACGACTGGTGGGATCGGCCGAACCCCGGGCGCAAAGCTGACTTTGCCCCATGATGCTGACCGGCGGCTTTTGGAGTTCTCGGTGCGCCGGCCACCCCAATGTTTCGGTGCCGAGGCGAGGGTTAGATGGCTTGGCCTTGGACGAGTTGGCGCACGTGGGCCTGGATAACGGCAGAGGCGGCCTTCCGTGCGCTGGCGCCCGCGGTATTCTCCAGCGTCCGTAACGCGGGCAAAAAGACATCGGCGATCGTGTGGTCGACCGGGTACAGCTGTAACGCGGCCACGATCGCACCGTGCGTGCGTACGGAGTCATTCTCCCGGATGCCCTGGGCGATTCGCGACGCTAGGGCATGCTCGCGGAACTCTGCGTGAACGGTGGACACGTCGGCATGATCGTCTCCCTGGACGGGCTCCGCCATCACGGTCACGGTGATTTCGCATCCCCGATCCGTGGTAGCGCTTGAGTTCTGCGCGGTCGCTCAGCCCGGCTTGAGCCACGGTGGTTCCTGGGTCGGGAGTGACCATGGCGCCGGTGGTATGGTGGTGGCGCTCGGTGTTGCGAGTCGTTCGCATGGACGCGGACGCGATTCCCATGGACGGGCCCTGGTTGGGAGGAGACGCGTCCATGGACACGCTGAGTACGGCTTCACAAACGGTCAAGGGCACGGTGCGGCTGATGCCCGCAGTCGAGCCGAGACAGCGGCTACAGGCTGCGCGACTGGCGGTGCGGCGGCGGGTGACGGTGGCGTCCTACGCCGAGTGGTGGCTTGGTGAGCGTCGCCTGCTCGTGCCGCCAGACGTGATCAGAGCGAGCACCTACTGCAAGGATGAGCTGGCGCTGCGCGTGCACGTCTTGCCGTTCGTTGGCGCCGTGGCACTGGAGGAGCTGACGCGGCAACGATGCGAACGTTTGCGTCGAATGCACCTCGCCTCGGGAAGACTTGCACCACGAACGATAAACGACGTGTTCAGCATCTTCCATAACGCGCTTGGTCAGGCAGTCCAGAACGGGTGGCTGGCGCGGAATCCAATGGGCGGCGTGCGGCCGCTTCGGCACGTCGCCCGTGCGCGGCTCTGCTACGAGCCGGACGAGTTGGAGCGACTGATCGCCTGCACGCCTGCAGAGTGGCGAGTCGTGATCGCCCTGGCAGGCTTGGCAGGGCTTCGCCAAGGCGAGATCTTCGCCCTGCGCTGGGACGCCATCGACTGGAACGAGCGCCGCGTCGACGTCTACCGGTCCCTTCAACGCCCAAACCCGCTGCTGACGCTCGATCAGCGATTCGGCCCGCCGAAGTCACCAAGCGCGCATCGGCGCGTACCGCTTCGCCCGCGCGTGCTCGAAGCGTTGCAGGAGCGGCAACACGAAGCCACCGCGAACCGGTGGGGCCTCGTGGTTTGCGCCCCTCGAGGACAAAGCCCCGTGTCTCCGACCAACTTCCAAAAACGCGTGTACGACCCTGCCGCCAAGCGCGCCGGTCTGCCTACGATCCGGTTTCACGACCTGCGACACACGTTCATCACGATCTGCGCCAACGCGGGCGTGCCGATGGCCAAGATCAGCCGATGGGTCGGACATCTTGACACGCGAACCACCGAAATCTACCTGCAGAACTCCGCTACCTCCGAACGACATGCGCTGGAACTCTTGACGGAGTACGAGAATCGCACCCGCCGATCCACGACCGCGCCGGCCTCCAGCGACGAGCAGGCGCGGTGAGTCACATCGATCGTCGCGCCCTGCTCGGAAACGTGGCGCGGATCGAGCCCGTCGGGCGCCAAGAGTTGAGCAGAAGGGTCATGGCGTGGTTTGCGTGCCCGCGCAGTACCGCGCGCTGGAACATCAACCTCGCCCTCCAGCATGGCTACCTCACCGAGACCGAAGCCGGCTACCGACTCAGCCCCCAAGCACGCGCGTGCCTCGCCCACTACGGCCACCTCGACGGTCGCGACGGAGCCCGATTCGCGCGCTACTGCAGCGGTCGACCAAACGCCAACTACAACCGACGTCCCAGCTAAGACACGCCCCAAAACCCCATCCCGAGTCACCCATCCCTGTTGGATACCACAAATCGGGGAGGCCGAGTCTCGCACGGATACCCGATATCCGTACTGTCCGTGTCCGTTGCTTGTGCATCCCGCTAGCCGACCATGTCCGACTACAGCTCCCCGATCATGTTCGGTGACTCCGAAATCAACAGGACAGCACCTCACTCGTCCGCTCGCCCGACGGCAGACATCGCGGAAGCACTCTGGCGGGCGTGGGCCGAATACAACGACATGAACGCGCGGAACCGGCTCGTCTTGGCGTACGCGCCAATGGTCAAGTACCTCGCGTGTCGAAGGGCACGTCGCCTGCCTCCGCACTACGAGCTGGACGACCTGGTGTCATGCGGGCTACTCGCCCTGCTCACCGCAATCGACCGGTTTGACCCGCTCAAGGGCGCGACCTTCGAACAATACGCCTGGACGCGTGTCTGCGGTGCCCTCGTGGATGAACTCCGACACCAAGACTGGGCACCCCGCTCACTGCGACGCGACGGCCGGGCGATCGACCGTGCACGCGACGAGCTCCAAGCCAGCAACGGCCACCCGCCATCCGACGAACAACTCGCCGAAGCCCTCCAGCTCGACGTTCCAACTCTGAAACAGCGACTCGACATGCTCACCCAGGCGGAGCTTCTCTCCCTAAACGCCCCGGCCCGAGGCCACGAGGCGGTCTTCCACGTGGAGGTCGGCGATACGCTCGAAGCGGCCCCCGGAACCCACGACCCGGAACTCGCAGCAATCGCCAACGAACGCGCTTCAGTCATTCACAACGCCATCGCGTCGCTCCCAGAACGCGAACAGCAGATCCTCCACCTACGACTCCAAAGGCACATGGACGGAGCCCAGATAGGGCAAGCACTCGGAGTCACCGAATCGCGAATCTCTCAACTCCTCGCGCAAGCCCGCACCACCATCAAACGCCACCTCGACTACTACGACCAAGCCGCACCCCGCCGAGCTGCCTGAACGCCGCGCAGCAGTCCGGCAGACCTCAACCCTCAAACCGTCTCCGACCCGAGCGTCGGCGGCACCACAATAAGGTCGCCAAGTCGCTCAGGACACGACCAGCGCCCAGAGTTCCCCGAAGCGGGATAGCGGCGGTTGCCGGTCGCCCGTCGCCTCCTCGGAGGTTAGCCAACCGGTCGCCAGAGCCTCATCCCGCCGCTCGCGGACTTCGACGAGAACCCGCGCCGCCTCCAAGCACCGCATGGTGTCCACCGCAAGGTCAGCCCGAGCAAACTCCTGAAGGGTGTCAAAACTCGGGTTCCGCAATGCCTTGATCATGGGTCCTCCCGGTGGATGTTCGACAGGTCCACGCTAAGGGTGGACATGCTCGACGTCTTGTACGAACCCAACTGGTTGTGGTACCTGCCAAGCGGCGAACCCCAACTTTGTCCAAGCTGGCGGCGTCTGAGTTGGGCATGAGCTCCAACGGCTCGCTCCCGATCACCGGCGGGACGCTGGCTGCGACTCGGGTCGAAGTCGGCCGGTTTGCGGTCTCCGATCTGTCGTTTGGGGCCGAAACCTTCCTTCGCGAGCATGCGCACGAGCGGGCGTGCCTTGCATTCGTGCTGGCTGGAGCGGTCAACAAGCGATTCGCCTCCTCGGCGTATCTGCTTCGGATCGCCCAGGCCGTGACGATGCCGGCCGGCGTCAACCACACCGACCGCTTCGCGGGGACCGGGGCGCGCATGTTGGTGATCGAACCGCTGAGTTCGGACGAGAACGATCTCGGACCGTGCAAGCCACTCTTCGACCGGATCGCGGTGCTGTCGGCGCCGTACGTGACCGGCCCGGCCTGGCGGTTGACCTCGGAGCTGCGGGCGTCCGACTCCGCGGCGCCACTCGTACTGGAAGCGCTCGTGCTGGATCTGGTCGCGCGCACAATCCGCCGGCTAGAACCGCCACCGGCGCTTCCCCGGCGGCCACCGGAATGGCTAGCCGTTGTCGAGGAGCGGCTAGACAACTGGGATCACACCCCCGTGCGGATCGCGACCCTCGCCGACGACATCGGCGTGCACCCGGTGCACCTGGCACGCGTTTTCCGCGCACACTACAGGATGCCGCTTGGAACCTACCTCCGAAGCCTGCGACTGGACTGGGCAGCGCGCCAGCTCCTGACAAGCACACCGCTCACCGACATCGCCGCCAGCGCCGGCTTTGTCGACCAAAGCCACTTTACGCGCGCATTCCGCGCACACACCGGCCTCACACCAGGCCAGTACCGAGCCATTTGCAAGTCGTAACCCAGCCCGCCCCCGCAGAGTGCAGGCTAGGCAGCGTGGCGGCGGCGTGGGTGACGGAAGAGGGGCTAGCGTTCGGTTCGGCTTTGTGCTCTGGCGGCGCCTGAGCGTTGGGTCGCGGTGGGATTGGGTCCGTGGTGGTCATACTTCATCGGCGACCTGTCCCACGCCCGCGTGGCCGCGAGCAGCCTGCTCTGGTGCCTGCGGCGGCGCTGCAACCTCCAAGCTGGGTGATAGTTTGGCGACTGTCCACGGGTGGCTTGGTTGGGCGGATCGGGCGGGTCGGCCCGATCCGAGGAGCCTGCGCGGTCTCAGCCGGGGCGTCCCCAATTCCGCTCAACCACGCCGTTTTCAGCGCCTCGGAGCGGCGGGGGTGGGATTCGAACCCACGATCGAGCATTCACCCGATGCCGGTTTTCAAGACCGGTGCGTTCAACCGCTCCGCCACCCCGCCGGGCGGCCCGAAGATAGCAGGTGGGCGCTCGAGCGGTCAGGCGTCGCGGGTCGCTGTGCGCCAGGCTCCAACGGCGAGTGGCACCACGAGCCACAGGATGAGCACCGCCACCGCCGCACCCAGCGACATGCCGATCTGGGCTCGGTCGCCGCCGGTGAACGGCTGCACGCGCGTGGTGGCCGCGGACAGCAGCAGCTCGCGGGTGACACCCAGCGTCGAGATGTTCAGCACCAGCGGCGTGACCGCGAGCTGCCAGCCGAGCAAAACGCCGATCGAGATGCCGCGCGAGCCGATCACCGACGACACGCCCATCGCCACCACCAGCGCGATGCAGTCGACCATCACCACCCACAGCCCGTCCTTGAGGAGCTGTGTGCCGGTTGGCGTCGGCAGCCCGCCGGCGAACGCGAAGTTGAACGCGATCGCCACCGCGTAGGCGAACAGCACCATCGGCAGCCACACCAGCAGCATCCCGGGCACTCTGGATGCAAACAGCACCAGCCGTGACTTGCCGGTCACTACCAGGTCGCGAAAGACGCCGGAGGTGACGTCGCTGACCCCGACCGAGGTACCCACGATGGCTGCCGCCACGCCGCCCACCAGCGTCAGCAGCTCGAGTGAGTGGCGGAAGTTGTCCACGCCGCCGATCGGCCCGTTCTGGGAAGGGTTGTTCCAGTGGAAGCCCTGGCCGATCAGGTTGAGGGCGACGACCGCTCCGGTGGTCAGGATGAAGGCCCAGATCACCAGTGCGCGGTTCTTGCGCAGCCGCAGCGTCTCGGCGCTGATCAGGCGCGGGTTCATTCTTGAGCTCCGAGGCGGGAGGTGACCTCGAGAAACCGCTCCTCGAGCGTGACACGGGCCGGCTCGATGCGGTGCACGCCGACTCCGGCCTCGACCAGCCGCCGGTTGATGTCGGCGATGGTCACCGTGTCGCCGGCCGCTAGCACCAGTCGCAGCCCGCCGGCCACCTCGCCCGACTCGCGCACGGCAGGGTGCTCGAGCAGCACCCGCTCGGCGGTGGCCGCGTCGTCGCAGCCGATCACGATCGTCGGCTGGCCACCCGACGCGAGCTCGTCAACCGTCCCCGTGACCAGGATCTTCCCGTGGTCGACGATCGCCGCGCGGTCGCAGATCTTCTCCACCTCGTCCAGCAGGTGCGATGACAGAAAGACCGTCCGGCCCTCGTCCACCAGTCGGCGCACGAAGGAGCGGAACTCGATGATGCCGGCCGGGTCGAGCCCGTTGGTCGGCTCGTCGAGGATCAGCAGTTCGGGGTCGGCCAGCAGGCAGCGTGCGATGCCGAGCCGCTGGCGCATGCCCATCGAGTAGGTCTTGACTCGGTCGCCCGCCCGCTCGGTCAGCCCCACCTGCTCCAGCGCGGGATCGATCCGCGCGTGGGCCTCCGGCTCCCGGCAGGCGGCGGCCAGACGCAGGTTCTCGCGACCGGTCAGGTGGCGGTGGAAGCTTGGCTCCTCGACGATCGCGCCGACCCGGGCAAGCGCCCGCTCCCGCTGCTGTGGGAGCGGCAGTCCGAGCAGCCGCATGCTGCCCGAGTCGGCTGGGGTCAGCCCCAGCAGAACCCGGATCAGCGTCGTCTTGCCTGCGCCGTTGGGGCCGAGGAAGCCGAACGCGCAGCCGCGGGGGACGAGCAGGTCGACAGCGTCCACGGCAACCCGCTCGCCGAAGCGCTTGGTGATGCCGGTGGTCTCGATGATCGGTTCGCCGACACCGGGAGGCGAGGTGGCCATGGCCCGCAACGTAGCGCCGTTCGATGTGCGGCGCCTTGGCGTGGCCGGCTGGATCGGTGTTTGCCCGCAACGGGGTCGGTGCGTCCCCGGATCAAGGCGCCCGCCGGGTCACCCGATGGGAGATTGACGTGCCGGTCTCCACAACACCAGAGTTCGACGACTTCGCGGGGCTGATCACTCAGCTTCAACCAGCGCTGGTCGGCGTGTTCTGCTGGCGGATGGCGCGGCTCGAAGACGCCGGATTGACCGGGCCGCAGGCCGTCGGGCTCGCGGTGCGATCGAACATCGACCTGCACGAGGCGCTGGCCCTGATCAGGGCGGGTTGCCCGGCCGATACCGCGCTTCGCATTCTCGGCTGACCGAGCTGCCCGCGGTCGTGTCTCGTCAGCGCGGGCCGATCACCGGCGGCGCTCCGAACCCGTGCAGCACCTGCGGCGTGGCCACCGAGCCGTCCGCCTGCTGGCCGTACTCGATCAGCGCCAGCAGGGTGCGGCTGGACGTGATCGCCGTGCCGTTCAGCATGTGCACGAACTGCGGCTTTCCGCCTTCCGGCCGAAACCGGGTGCCGAGCCTGCGGGCCTGGTAGTCGGTGCAGTTGGAACACGAGGTCAGCTCGCGGTAGCGGCTCTGGCCCGGCAGCCACACCTCGATGTCGAACTTGCGGGCGGCCGGGCCGCCCAGGTCGCCGGCGGCGATGTTGACCACCCGGTAGTGGAAGCCCAGCTCCCGGGCGACTTCCTCCTCGATCGCAAGCAGCGTCTCCTGCTCGTCCCACGACCGGTCGGGGTGGCAGTAGCTGAACATCTCCAGCTTGTCGAACTGATGCACGCGGAAGATGCCGCGGGTGTCCTTGCCGGCGGCGCCCGCCTCGCGCCGGAAGCAGGTCGAGAACCCGACGTAGCGCAGCGGCAGTTCGGCCTCGTCGAGGATCGTCTCCCCCTGCAGCGACGCCAGCGGCACCTCGGCCGTGCCGACCAGGAACAGGTCATCGGTAGCCAGGCCGTACACCGCTTGCTCGGCATCCGGGAAGAACCCGGTGCCGACCATCGCCTGCTCCTTCACCAGCACCGGTGGGATCACCGGCATGAATCCCTTGCCGGCCAGCTTATCCAGGCCCCACTGCACGAGTGCGAACTCCAACCGCACGAGGTCGCCGAGCAGGTAGTGGAAGCGGCTGCCCGACACCCGTGCGCCCGCCTCCGAGTCGATCAGGCCGAGGCCGTCGGCGCCCGCGATCGCCAGGTGGTCGCGCGGCTCGAAGTCGAACTGCGGCGGCTCGCCGACCACCCGCAGCACCGTCGCGTCGGCGTCGGTGTCGCCCACCGGAGCCGACGGGTGCGGGATGTTCGGGATCCGCAGCATCAGCTCGGCGATCTGCGCCTCCACATCCTTGAGCGCGTCCTCGTCGGCGGCCTGGCGCTGCTTGAGCTCAGCCTGGACGGCAATCTCAGACGTGGCACCCCCGCCCGCCGCGCGGGCCTCGGCAATCGCGCGGGCGGCAGCGTTGCGCTCGGCGCGCACCTCCTCGACGCGGGCGATCAGCTCCAGCCGTCGCCCGTCCAGGCCCAGGAACTCGTCCACCTTGTCAGCGTCTCCCCGGCGCGCGAGGGCGGCCCGCACGGCGTCGGGATCCGACCTGATCAGCTTGGGGTCGAGCATCAGCGTGAGTCTACTAACGCCTGGATGAACGTCGCCACGCCGTCGTCGTCCACCCCCGGCACCGTCCATTGCGCCTCGGCCAGGAGCGCCGGGTCGGCGTCGCGCACGGCCACGCCGAGGCCCGCGTCACGCAGCAGCTCGATGTCGTTGGCACCGTCGCCGAACGCGACCACAGCGGCCGTCTCGATGCCCAGCCGCTCGCACACGAACTCGAGTGCACTGCCCTTGGAGACGCCGGGCATCGCAACCTCGAGGAAGAACGGCAGCGACTTGGCGATGAACAGCCGGCCGTCGAAGCGGCGACGCATGGCCGTCTCCAGCTCGTCCAGCGGGGCCGGCTCGCCCACGATCACGATCTTGGTCGTGGGCTGGTCGAGCCAGCCCAGCAGGTCGCCCACCACGTGCGCCTCGAGTCGCGCGTGGGCGGCATATGTGCGCGCCTCCTCGTTCAACTGCTCGACGTAGAGCCGGTCGTCCAGGTACACGTTCATGTGGAAGCCCGCCTCGCGCACCGCCGCGATCACCTGCTTGGCCAGCATCACGTCCATCGGCCGGTGCAGCAGCCACTCGCCGCTTCGGGGGTCGGCCACCAGCGCCCCCTGGTAGCAGATCAGCGGGGCCTCGATCCCGAGCTGGAGCGCGTACGGACGCGCCGAGGCGAACATGCGGCCGGTCGCCAGGATGGGGACGATACCCGCCTCGGCGCCGGCGGCGACCGCGCGTACGATGGCGGGGCGCAGCTCGAGCGTGGAGGGCAGGATGGTGCGGTCGAGATCCATCGCCACCGCACGCACTGCACGCGGATCGAGGCCGGGCGGCAGCATGGGTCCGGCGGTCACGAGCGGGCGGTGGCCGAGAGCACGTAGGCGACCACGTTGTCGAGCTTGTCGCCCTTGACCAGATTGGCCGGCATGCCGTGCGCTCCGAGCGTGATCGCTCGCCGGATCTCCTGCTCGGACGGGTGTGCGGCATACAGGTTGCGCGCCGCGGCCACCGGCGAGGTGCCGCCCGGCGTGATCGCGTGGCAGGACGCGCAGCGCTGCTCGTAGAGCGTGCGGTCGATCTTGGCTTGGCTGGTGCCGCAGCCGGCGGCCAGACCGGCGGCACACGCCAGGCACGCTATCGGGGCAAGTCGCACGCCGGCGAGCGTATCCTCCCGGTGAGCATGGATGCGCAGGACACCTCGCTGTGCGATCTGATCCAGAACGAGTTCCCGCTGGTCGAGCGCCCCTACGCCGCCCTCGGTGAGCCGTTGGGCATGAGCGAGGACGAGGTGCTCGAACGCGTGACCCGGCTGCGCTCGGAGCGCATCATCCGCCAGATCTCCGCGATCTTCGACACTCGCAAGCTGGGCTACCGGTCGATGCTGGTGGCCGCCCGCACCGCACCCGAGCGTGCCGACGACGCGGCCGCCGCCATCAACACCCATCCCGGCGTCACCCACAACTACGAGCGCCAGCACGAGTTCAACATCTGGTTCACCCTGGGCGTCCCGCCGACCTCGAAGCTGGGCCTCGATCGCACCGTCGAGCTGCTCGGCGAGCTGGCCGGAGTGGAGTCGATCCGGCCACTGCCAGCGCTTCGCTTCTTCAAGATCGGCGTCGACCTCGACATGGCCGGCGGACGCGACCCGGCCGCCAAGAAGCAGCGGGTGGCGCCGACCGCTCCGGCGCCCGCACCGGATGCGATCTCCGAGCGCGACATCGCCGCCATCCGCGGGTTGCAGGGTGACCTGCGGCCGGTCTCGGACCCGTTCACGGCGCCCGCGGAGCGACACGGCTTCACGGTGCCCGAGCTGCTGGCCAAGGCCGCAGAGTTCCAGTCCACCGGCCAGATGCGACGCTTCGCCGCCGTGCTCTACCACCGCTCCGCCGGCTTCGTCTACAACGGCATGGGGGTGTGGAAGGCGCCGGACGACCGGATGGACGAGATCGGCTCGCTGATGGCGTCGTTCCGCGGCGTCTCGCACTGCTACCAGCGGCCGACCTACCCCGACTGGCCGTACAACCTGTTCTCGATGACCCACGGGCGTACCAAGCAGGAGTGCGAGGACGTGCTGGATGCGATCGCCGTCGAGACCGGTCTCGACGAGCGGGTGGTGCTGTACTCGACCAAGGAGTGGAAGAAGACCCGGCTGGTCTACTTCAGCCCCGACGCCGAGGAGTGGGAGCGCCGCCACGCACCCGAGCTGCAGCCCGCGTAGCGATCTCACGCGCCGCCGCCCGGTAGCGTTCTTGTGAGCGTGAGGCTTCCGCCGTTCCAGACGCTGCTCGACCGCCACGGCGACGACGTGCTCGCCTACCTGCGGGCTGCAGTCGGACGTCACGACGCCGAGGACTGCTGGCAGGAGACGATGCTGGCGGCGCTGCGCGCCTATCCCGGCCTCCGTGACGGCTCGAATCTGCGCGGGTGGCTGCTGGTGATCGCGCATCGCAAGGCGATCGACCTGCACCGAACCTCGGGACGGCGCCCGATCGCGGTCGGCGAGCCGGCCGAGCAGATCGCCGCCCCGGTGCGCCCCGACCCGGAACCCGAGCTGTGGGCGGCCGTTCGGACGCTCCCCGGGAAGCAACGCGCGGCCGTCACCCTGAGGTTCGCGGCCGACCTGGACTACCGGGCGATCGGAAACGCCATCGGCTGCAGCGAGGCTGCGGCCCGCCAGAACGTGCGGGCCGGCCTGGCGGCCGTCAGAAAGGAGTGGAGACATGCATGAACGCGTAGCCGAGCTGGCCAGGCGGGCGCTGGACGAGGGTCTGCTGGATGTCGCCTATGCCGAGGTCGATTCGCCGATCGGACTGCTCGCGGTGGCTGTCACGGAGCGTGGCGTGGTCCGGCTGGCTTTCCCAGGCGAGCCGCTGGACGAGGTGCTCGGCGAGCTCGCGTCCCACGTGTCGCCCCGCATCCTCGAGGCGCCCGCACGGCTGGACGCCCCGCGTCGCGAGCTGGACGCCTACTTCGCGGGCCGGCTGCGGGAGTTCTCGACGCCGGTCGACTGGTCGCTCTCCCACGGCTTCCTGCTGGCCGCCCGGCGCGCGTGTGCAGCCATCCCCTACGGCGAGGTGCGCACGTACGCCGAGCTGGCGGGGGCGGCGGGCAGTCCGCGCGCGGTGCGCGCAGCCGGCAACGCGATGGCCCGCAATCCCATCCCGATCATCGTGCCCTGCCACCGGGTGCTGCGCTCGGGTGGCGGGCTGGGCGGCTACGGCGGCGGCCTGGATGTCAAGCGCTGGCTGCTCGGCCTCGAGCGCAGCGACGTCTCGATGTGACGTGCCCCTACACCGCGGCCGGCGGCTTGCCGGCGGCGTGGAGCTCGATCACCATGCCGTCGTAGGCCACCCCGAACCGGTCCGGCAGCCATGTCTCGAGCTCGGCCTGCGTGCCCGTGCGGTGGCCGATGTGGGTGAAGAGCGTGCGCTCAGCCTTCAGCCGGGCCGCGATCGGGATCGCCGCCTGCATGGACAGATGGCCGCCGACGACGCGCTCGCGACTCGACCCGTCGATCATCAGCAGGTCGGCGCCGCGGGCGAGCTTGGACGCGGGATCGGCGCCCAGGTCGGGCATGTACACGAGCGTCGCGTCGGACTCCAGCCGCAGGCCGAGCGTCGGAGTCGCGCCGTGCTCGACGTCGAAGGCCCGGCAGACGAGCCCTGCGCCCAGGTCGATCGGTACCCCGGGCGTGATGTGGTCGATGCGGAAGTCGAGCCGAGGGAGGATCTTGCGCAGGCTCCGCTCCGCCGGCTTGCTGAGGTGGAGCGGTATGCGCCGCAGCTTGGCCAGGTCGTGCAGGCCCAGCACGTGGTCATGGTGGGCGTGCGTGATCACCACCGCCTCGGGGACGGCCCCGGCGCGGCGCAGCTGCGCGTAGGCGTCCGGGCCGGCGTCGATCAGCACTCGCCGGTCGATCAAAAGCGACGAGCGCAGGCGCCGGTCTCGGGGGTCGTCCGACGTGCATTGCGGGCAATCGCATCCCAGCCGGGGGAGTGGCCAGGCGGCGGCCGTCCCCAAGACCTCTACGAGCACTCGCGCTCCCACTTGGGGTGGTGGCGGCGCGCCCAGTCGCGGCGTACGTCGCCTCGCACCATGCCGCGCAGCGAGTGTCGGGTGGAGGGGTTCACGAGCGCAAGGTACAGGTGGCCGGCCACCAGCGGTACCGCCAGCCAGGTCGCCCAGTCGTGGGCCAAGAGCGCGCTG
>JBBRMM010000035.1:0-16297 GCA_038230835.1 Gaiellales bacterium | reverse complement strand
GTGTGTATGACTCGAGGACCACGCCGGGCACCGTGATCGACGCCGTGTGGCAAACGCATCCGCGGGTGGTCGCGAGCGAGCACGACACCGGCCCGCACTATCACGACCCTGGCGATGTCGTCGCCGCGTTCACTCCCTCGCCCACGCGGGAACTGGAGCTTTGCTCGCTGCCGACGACCCGAGATGCGACCGCATTCCGCGAAGCGCTCTCGGCCGAGCTCGCCGGCGCGGGGATACCACCGGCGAAGGTCGTGGACATGCTCGTCGCCGCAACCGAGGTGTTCGACAACGCGGTCCGGCACGGCGACGGGCCGACCGCCCTGCGTGCAGGTCTCGTCGACGGCTGGTTCGTGTGCGAGATCGAAGACCGGGGGCCAGGCCTCGACGACCCGCTGGCCGGCTTCGTCCCGCCGACGCCCGGGCAGTCCGGGCGGGAGGGACTCTGGATCGCTCGGCGGCTCGTCTCACGTCTGGAGCTCATACCTGCGGAGCCTGGGCTGACCGTCCGGTTTTGGCTGTAGAGCCTGTCCCGGTAGGTCGCGGCGATGACGCCGCGAGACGCCGCGAGACGCCGCGTGCCCTACCGGGATAGGCTCTTTGAGACACCCGGTCCGATCTGCGCCTCTCCTCCTACCCAGAGATCATCCGGACACGGCGCCGGTCGGCTCCTGTTCGAGCAGCACTGACGCGACATCCCGTGCGCGGCGTGCCGCACCGAGATCCCCGCCCGCGGCCGCCACCATCGCCCCCGTCATGATGATCTGCCATTGCCTCGCGAGCACGTCAGGGTCGCGGACGCCCGCCCGATGGGCGAGCGATCGCAGGAACGCGAGCACGTTGTCCCGCTTCGCGGTGCACGCCGCTTGGATTTGGCGGTCACGGGATTCGAGCAGGATGTTGTTGATCAGACAACCCTCGTAGTCGGGCTGCTGGAACCAGTCATCGAACACATCGAAGATCGCGAGCAGCTGCTCGCTCGCCGTTCGGCCACGCCGTTGAGCCTCGGGGATCAACCAGCGGTTCAGCCACAGCTCCTCCCGCAGGTCGAGCACCGCCAGTACCAGTTCGTCCTTGGAGCGGAAGTGCCGGTAGAGGGTCATCTTCGCGACGCCCGCTTCGGCAACGATGCGGTCGATGCCGGTCGCCTGCACGCCCTGGCGGCAGAAGAGGCTGTAGGCCGTTGTGAGAACGCGCGCGCGCGCGTCCACATTCGATCCTTCGAGCGCCTCAGGTTTAGGACTGGACACCACTCGCCGGGCCACTGAGCCTCACCGCCTGGAGATCCGGAACGTTGGAGATGTTCGTGCTAGCATACGCGATACAGACCTGTCTGTCTTCACCATGGTACGTGATCATACTCTCCCGGGCAAGAGGCGAACATTGCAGAGTGACGTGGACCAAGGCCGATCGAGCGCCGCCGAGCGGAAGTTCGAGCAGTTGCTGGAGTTCGCGCCGGACGCAATGGTCGGCGTCGACAACTCGGGCGAGATCGTGGTTTTCAACCGGCAGGCCGAGCTGATGTACGGCTACGCGCGGGGGGAAATGATCGGCCGGCCAATCGAACGACTCGTCCCCGAACGGTTTCGTCGCGGCCATCGGGGTCACCGGTCGGTGTACGCGAGCGACCCGCACACCCGGCCGATGGGCGCCGGGCTCGCACTCTTCGGGTTGCGCAAGGACGGCACGGAGTTCCCGGCCGAGATCAGCCTGGCGAGCATCGATACCGAAGCCGGGACACTGACGATGGCCGCCATCCGCGACATCACAGAGCGTCTGTGTGCCGAAGCTCGGGTCGAGGAGGTGCTGCACCGGCAGGCGATCATCGCGGCCATACTGGAAGCCGAGGCGGCTGAGCGCGCGCGCATCGCAACCGCGCTGCACGACGACACGGTGCAGGTGATGACCGCATCGAGCGTCATGCTCGACCGGGTCGCCCAGGCGGTGCAGCGCTACGCCGATGCGGATGTGGCGACACTGATCGCAAGAGCGCGGACGGTCGTCGAGGACGCGACCGAGCGCACACGGCGTCTGACGTTCGAACTCCGTCCGGCGGTGCTTCACGAGCTCGGTATCCGCCACGCACTCGCCGCCATCGTCGAGCAGGCGGGTGAGGAGATCGGCGCGGAGTTCTCGGTGATCGCGCCCACCGAGCGTTTCGACTGGCCGCTGGAGGAGCTCGTGTACCGCACCGTCCAGGAGGCCGTGGCCAACATCCGCAAACACTCGCAGGCGCACCACATCACCGTCAGCGTCGAACGGCGCGGCGACCGGCTGACAGCTGTGGTTGCGGACGACGGGCGCGGGTTCGACGTCGCGGCCGCCACCGATCCCTCGTCGCAGATCCTCCACATGGGCCTGAACGCCATGATCGAGCGCGTGCGGATGGCGGGTGGGTCGATCAGCGTCGACTCTCGCGCCACCCGAGGCACCAGAATCTCCTTCCAGCTCCCACTCTCTCACCCGCTGGATGCCTGACCGTCCTTCCCGGCCGTTGCGGATCTTGATCGCGAACGAGCGCGAGGACCGGCTTGGACGGATCACCGGGATCGTGACCGACCTCGGTCACGAGGTGATCTCCCGAACGCTCGAGGTGTCGGAGGTCGCCGCGGCGAGCGAGCAGGAGCACCCGGATCTCGCCCTGGTCGGCCTCGGTGTGAGCGGACAGCACGCACTCGACATGATCTCCGAACTGGTGCGCGAGGCGTCCTGCCCGGTGATAGCGCTGCTGGAGGCCGGCGACTCCATCTGGGTCAACGAGGCGGCCAGGCGAGGGATCTTCGCCTACGTCGTCGACGGCAACGCTGAGCAGGTGCAGAGTGCAATCGACATCACGCTGCGCCGATTCGCCGATTATGCCAGCCTCGAGGGCGCGTTCGCGCGCCGGGCAGTCATCGAGCGGGCGAAGGGCATCATGATGTCCAGCCAGGAGATCGACGAACGGCGCGCCTTCGAACTGCTGCGCACCCAATCACAGCGCAGCGGCCGAAAAGTCTACGACGTCGCCCAGGCGGTGGTCGACAGCCACCTCCTGCTCGTCCGACACCAGCGGCCACGGTAGACGTCCGCTCATCCGCGCTCGGACTTCAGGTGCGTGACCCC
This sequence comes from Gaiellales bacterium, assembly GCA_038230835.1. GTDB lineage: Bacteria > Actinomycetota > Thermoleophilia > Gaiellales > JAICJC01 > DASUHT01. Next base: position 13,198 of record JBBRMM010000035.1, on the reverse strand, counting down.
CGGCGCGTGCACGGTCCTGACATGTGCGAGCGGTGGGTTACCCACGCCCAGGCCGTCGAGGACCCGTTCGCCGTCGCCGAGGAAGATCGGCACCAGGTTGATTTCCATCTCGTCCACGAGGTGCGCATCGAGGTACCTCCCAAGATGGCGTTGCCTCGTTTGCGTGGTCGAACTGATGTCGAACGGGAAGGGGCACGATCGACACCCCCTGGCCGAGAGTCTAGGCGCCGCCGCAACCGCATCACGGGTCGGCGAGCACTTCGCGGACGACGCTTTCAGGACCGTCTCGGTGTGGGCGCACGGTCGTAGATGGCGGCGAGTCGCCGCAGGTCGTCTGCATCGAGGCCATCGAGGAGCAGCTCTCTGACGCACGCATGATGAGTCACCTGCGCCTCCCGAAGGCGGGTCAAGCCCAACGACGTCAGCCGGACGACGTAGCTTCGTCGGTCGCCGGCGTCCTGCTTGCGCTCGACCAGGCCTTCGTCGGCAAGCCGGCCGATCGCGCGAGTCATGCCGCTCGGGCTGGTGAGCACCCGCTCGGCGAGATCGGTCATGCGCAAGGTGCGGTCGGGACCGGTAACCAGCGTGATCAGGACACCGTAGTGGAGCATGGTCAGCCCATGGCCGCTGACGAGACGCCGGTTCAGCTCGTCCGTGATCGCGCGGTGAGCGCGCAGGAAACCCCGCCAGACACGGAACTCGTGCTCGCCGAACGGGTCCGGCTCGGGTGGCTCAGATCTCACTCGTGCCACGCTTGACGCAGTTCCTTTCATCTGGTAGAACTTAATTGCTTTCGGCAGCAAATATCCTACCAGACGTCGAGTTCCAGACCGAGGAGGCGCCATGCCCACCACCAGTTCCGCTCCGACTCCGACGCAGGACGCGACGTCCCCAGGCAGAGTGCTGGGGGCGGGAGAAGGACTGCGGCTCCAATCGGGGCCCGGCCGGGATCTCGTGTTCAAGGTCACGGGCGACGACACCGGCGGCGCGTTCGACTATTTCGTCGTCGAGATCGCGCCGAGAGGCGGCCCGCCGCTCCACGTGCACCACAAGCAAGAAGAGACGATCCACGCGCTCACGGGCCGGTACAAGATCCAGATTGGAGACGCGATCTTCCACTGCGAGGAGGGCGGATTCGCCTATCTGCCGTCGGGCGTCCCCCATGCCTTCCTCAACCTGACGGACGAGCCAGGCCAGATCGTGGTCGTGTACACCCCTGGCGGAGGCCACAGGTTCTACGAGGAACTGGGACCCGCTACGCGCAACGGCGCGCCGGATCGGGCGACTGTCGCGGCCATCTTCGAAAAATACGGCATGACGCTGCTCGGACCGCCCCTCTGTCCGGACTGAGCGACCCACCCATGACCGCAAGAGGTGAATGGAGCTAAGCGGATTCGAACCGCTGACCTCCTGGGTGCGATCCAGGCGCTCTCCCAACTGAGCTATAGCCCCGCGGGCGCTGATTCTACCAGCCGAGGGATCGGCTCAGGCGGCGCGGCCGCTGCTCCCGGCACCGTTCAGGCGCCGCAGGCGCGAGACGACGAACGAGGCCGGGATCCACTCGTCAGGCCCACTCGCGGCGAAGGCGAAGCGAAGCACGCCGGCCGGGTCGACCATCCACAGACCACCGTGGCCGGTGCCGCCCATCACGGCCTCAGCCCGCGTCTCGTTGACCGAGACGACCCGGCAACCCAGCTCGGACAGACGTTCGGTGAGCTCGCTCAGCATCGCCGTGCGCTCGCCACGCCGCTCGCGGCCTACGCTCGCGAGCACCAGCGGCTCCCCGTCCAGCAGCGACTCGACCGTCACCGGCCCATCCCCGGCGCGAGCGACCGCGAGCGATGCTACCGACTCACCGAGCGCAACCGACGCCACGGCCGCTGGAGTCTCCAGTGTCTGGGTGGGGCTACCGAGCGCAGCCGACCACTTCGACCTGCGGTCGCGGCGAATCGTGTCCGCCTCGTCCTCCTCAGGAGACGGCCTGCGCCCGACGAGCGCCGCCGCCGCCACCGCCGATCCGGCGATGCAGCCAACCGTGATCAGGCGCATCGCACCGGGCACGCCGATGCGCGAAAGCACCAGCGGCGCCGCCACGAGTCCGACCATCATCCCGACGTTCTGGACCGACGATGCAATCGCGAACACTCCGGCCAGCATCCGCCGAGGAGCGTAGATCTGGAACAGCGTGTCGTAGACGATCTCGGTGGTGCCGTCGCTGGCTCCGAGCATGAAGAGCATCAGCAGCAACGTGGCCTGGACGTGCGAGTGGGTGATCACCACCACCATTCCCGCCATCGAGAGGAACGCAAGGCTGACGGTGCGCCGAGCCACGCTCTCGCGCTGGACGAATCCCGTCAGCAGCTCGCCGCACATCAGTCCGGCGCCGAGCACCCCCAGTGCGTAGCCGTAGGCGTGGGGATCGCTCAGCTGCTGGTCCAGCACCTTTGGGAGCGAGGTGTTGAGCAGTCCCATGGCCGCCGTGACCACGGTGAAGGACGCGGTGAGGCCAAAGATGACCCGGTTGGAAAGGAGCGTGGCCAGCAGCTCGCGATGGCTGACCCTCGATGTCTCTGCAGACGAGGGCTCGTGCTCCGCGGTCGCAACGGCCTTGAAGCGCGAGTACACCAGGGCGGCAAGGCCGAAGGTTCCGATGTCGACGGTGAGAGCCGCGCCGATACCGAAGTGCGTGACCAGAAAGCCGCCCAGGAACGCTCCCACGACCAGCATCAGGTTGCGGGCCACTCCGTGCAGCGAGTTGCCCGCCTGCAGCAGCTCCGGCGGCAGGACGTCGGGAATCAGGCTCGAAGCGCCGGGTGCCGTGGCCGAGCCCAGGAACGCGGACGCCGCGGACAGCGCGATCACAGGCCACACGTGGCCGGTCACGGCTGCCGCGAGCATGCCGGCCGCGAGTACGCCACGGGCCGTCTCGACCAGCGACAGCAGCCGGAAGCCGGGCATCCGATCGAGCAGCGGCGCGGACATCACCCCACCCAGCGTCGCGCCGACGACGCGAACCAGCAGGAATGCGCTCACTCCGAACGTCGAGCGCGTCGACGAGTAGATCCAGGTCACCGCGGCCGCCTGGGTCAGCCAGTCGCCGAGCTTCGAGGTGAGCCGACCGGCCACCACGCGCCGGAAATCGGGATACCGGAGCGGCGCGAGCACCGACGAGCCCCCGGCACTCCGCGCAGGACGGGGTGAGCACGTGCGATAGACGAACGCGACCATGCCCAGCACGACGAGCATGTCTCCAACCGAGAGGGCGGACGCCATCGGTACCGCCGTGGGCAACGCGAACACGTCCCCCAGGAACGAGAGGTGCGTGTGCGCCGTCGTCAGCACGTTGTTGTGGAAGTACCCGGTCCGAGTGATCGCGGCAGGGGCCTCTCCGATTGCCCGCCACGCCTCGATCGAGACCGGCATGTAGCCGCCGTTGGCGACGATCACGACCACATTCGAGATGACTCCGGCGCCGACCATCCAGAATCCTGGAATACGCCGGTTGAGCAGCAGGAACATCAGCAGCAGGACGTACGTGAGGACGTGCAGAGCGGCCTCGACACCCAGGGATACCGCGGGCAGAAGGTTGGTGAAGAGCGCGACCTGGATGCCCAGGGATGCAAACACCAGCCAATCGCCGCGGAAATCGAGCTTCGCAAGCAGCGAGAGCTTCGCGCCCAACCCCCAGGCCACACCCAGGCCGAGCAGCAGGGCCAGCCCGACCGTCATGTCAACCAGCCTCCCGATGTTGGACGGGATCGGTCGCCGACTCCAGGAGCCGCGCGAAGTCAGGATGCGACAGCGCGGCGGCTCCGAGTGCCGCCCGCAGCCGTGGGCGGATCTGGGTCGCTCGCCTGGGCACCGGGACCTCGGACACCGCGTTGTGCACACGGGCGCAGACGGCATCGAGCTGCGCCTCGGTGCTAACGGCGAGCACGACGCCGTAGCGGTCCTCATCCAAGCGGATCAGCTGGTCGCCGCCTCGCAAGAGCGCCTCGAGGCGGGTCGTGGCGTCGGCAACGACGCGCTCGGCCGAGAGTTGACCGGCAACCACGCGCACGTTCTCGAATGTCGCAAGATCGATCAGGATCACACCCACGCTGGTCTGAGGCATGCGCGCGCGCTGGTCACCATCGAGCACCTCGAGCACCGGCTCCGCGCCGCCCGAGCCTTCGCCGCGGCCGTGCGCGGCGAGCTGCTCCATCAGCGTGCGCGCGTCGGCGCTGACCCGGCCCTCGCCGACCACGAGTCGAGGCTGGTCGTCCGCCGCTGCGGTGATGGCGATCCGGGTGCCGCTGGAAAGCTCGCCCGAAAGCACGTCGCTCCCAGGTCGCAGTGCGCGTTTGCAGACCTCCTCCAGATCCGCGGTCGAGGGTGTGCCGTCCTCGACCTCGGCGAGGTAGATCTCCTCCTCAGCGTCCCACACCAGCCAGGCGATCCAGCCGCCGACGCCCAGGCTACGAAGCGCCTCGGTGACGGAGCCGCGCTCGCCGTGCACCGCCATCGCCCGCTTCACGCGGCGCCGCCCCCTGGTGTCGGCGACCACGCGCCAGAGCCCCAGCGTGATCCCGCCACCGATCAGGGTACGGCTGAGCGCCCCGGGCACGCTCGGGATCCCCAGCGTGACGAGCCCGAGAGAGCCAAGCCCGACCGCGGCAGCTCGGGCTCCGCACAGCACCCGCAGCCAGCCGAGCCCGAACACGGGCACCAGCGAGAACTCCGCACGCAGCGCCGAGACCTGTGTCCGACCAAGCGCCGATTGAACGTCACGCCCCTCCATCATCGACGCGAAGGCGTTGGCCACCAGCGGGTGGAACTGCGTACCCGCCTTGTCGCGTACCTCCTGCAGCGCCTCAGCCTGGGTGAGCGGGGGACGGTAGGCACGGGCCGAGGTCATGGCGTCGAAGCTGTCGGCGACGATCAACACGTGCGCCTCGACCGGAATCTCGCGCTGGGACACCGAGTAGTAGCCGTGGCCGTCGTACCGCTCGTGGTGCAACTCGGCATAGATCGCCATCTTCTCGGCGAAGTGGAACGGTGCAAGCAGCCGAGCGGACAGCCTCGGATGGCGGCGGATCGAACGCAGCTCCTTCTCGCTCAGCCGCTCCGAGCTGGACAGGGTGGCGACGTCCACGCTGATCTTGCCGAGATCGTGGTACCGCGCCGAATCCACCAGCCGCGTCACCTCTCGCTCGCCCAAGCCAATGGCGAGGGCGAACCTCTCCACGTACTCGGCGACACGCTCGGAGTGCTGCGCGGTGCTGCGATCGCGCTCGTCGATCACCTTGGCAAACGACTCCAGCGTGCGCTGAGCCTCCCGTTTCAGGCGTTCGTAGCTGGCGCTGGCGTGGTAGACCAGACCCAGGAGCGGAAGCAGGAACGGGAGGATCACCCACCGGTCCCCCCGGTACCCAAACGCCAGGAGCACACCCAGGCAGCCCTCTGCGACCAGCGACGGCAGCGCCTGCGGAAGCGCGTCCACGAGCACCATCCCAGGTGACCGGCCGAGTGCCACCGACACCGCCCCCGCGAGCACGACTTCGTTGACCGCCATGCGCACCACGATCAGGAGGAACAACGGAAAGAGGTTGGCGGGATTGACCACGCCCACCTGGCCGCCGGCGAGCTGGAACGCACCCCCGCCGATCATGATCGCCAGACCGAACATCGAGGAGTTGAGGGCGACGTGGCGCCTCGGCAGCATCCGTGCGCCGTCGACAACGATCACCGCCAGGGCCGCGATCAGGCCGGCTGCGACGGGCCCGATCAACACCGCCGCCGCAATGTGGGCGATCGTGGAGAACGAGAAGGAGTCCTGATCGGCCTGGACGATCAGCGCCTCGGCAGCGATCGCGACACCGAACAGCGGTGCGATCAAGGCAAGCTCACCGGCAGGGGGAGCGTGACCGGTCAGGAACGCGGCGACGACGCTCAACCAGAACACCAGGTTGAGGACGATGGTGTAGGTCAGGACGGAGCGGCGCATGCGCTTCCTTCCTGTACAGGTGGGGACTGGGTGGGACAAGCGAATTCTCATTCGATATCGGCAACTCGCCGAAATCGTGAAGAGTGGGTTAAACGGCGCGCGCCCGCCCGGTTTGACGGGGCGGGCGCGCGACGCGTGCTCGAACTGCGATCAGCCGCCGAACTTATGGCCGGCGCCGGACGCCACAACGAACGCGGCGAGGAGCGACAGCAGGTACATCGAGCGAATCAGCCGAGACTTCACGGCAATCTCCTTGGAGAGGGGTCACAAGGTCGCTCTCATACATTGCGCACCGCTGCCAATCCGAACACCCCCATTTGGGGGGAAATCCCAGTCTCTGTCAGACGTTAGAGCGCTGTCAGACGCTCTTGGACGTCAGCACGGGACGTGAAGCGCCGGCCCCGAGCGGCTCGAGGCTGACCGTGCACCACCTCCACTTGATGTCGGCCGGTACCTCGCCACGGATGGTCGCCGTGCCGTCGGACGCGGTCGTGAACGACATCGTTCCCAGACCGGACGCGCCCTCCCAGAACCACATCTCGTAGTAGTGCCCGCTCGGCGCCGGGGGCAGACCGCGCACCTTCAGCACCATAGAGCGCATGGGACCGCTGGTGGCGTCAAACTCGAGCGTCCCCGACCCGCGACTCGCGCCCACCGCCACCAGCGAGACGCGCCGATCGACCTGCACCGAGTTCGTGCGACCCCCAACCCCGATCAGCAGCGACGCTGCCGCGGCGCCGACCAGCACCACGAAGGCCGGCAGCAGCCGACGCGACCAGGGCAGCCCGCGACGGCCGGCGGAGATCACCGACGGCGTGTCGGCCGACTCGAGAGCTGCGTCGGACGCACGCTCGGCGTATCCGGACGGGATGTCCAACGGGGCCGGCGTGGCACGAAGCAGGCGCTCCACCGCAGCCAGGTCCTGATCGTCGCTCATATCACCACCCGCTCTGTCGCGAGCCTGCCCGCGAGCCGCTCCAGGCCCGCCCGGGTCCGCGTCTTCACGGTACCCAGCGGTAGCCCCAGCCGATCCGCCACCTGGCTCTGCGAAAGACCTTCGAAATACGCGAGGGCAATCACCTCGCGCTCTCGTTCGGGAAGTGAATCGACCGCGGCGTGCACGCGAAAGGCCTCCAGGTCGGAGATCACCTGGTCCTCGGGCGGGCTGCTCGGATCGGGCGCATCGGGCGGATCCCCGACCGGGATCGCCCGCCGGGCGCGAGCGGCGTCGACCGCCGCGTTGCGCGCGATCGTAAACATCCAGGCCACGGCGGTGCCACGATCGGGGCGGAACGAGCGGGCAGCACGCCAGACGGCTGCGAAGGCCTCCTGGACGACGTCCTCGCCGGCCGCCTGGTCACGCAACTGGCGCGCCACCACCGTGTACACCGCTCGCCCGTAGCGACTGTACAGCTCGGTGAACGCCGCGGCGTCGCGATGGTCGGCCACCCGCCCCAGCAGCTGCTCGTCCGTGAACGCCGCGTACTCCACGCGCGCCACTCTAGATGGTGCGCCCCTGATCAAGCGGCGCGGTGCAGCATCGACTGTCGCGGTCATCAGCATCGCACTCTAGGTACGGCGAGACGACGGCGCCGGTTTTCCGCATGCCGATCTGAGGTGGCACCACCAATGGGCGGGGCCTGCGCCCTTCGCCGCGATTGCGCTGCATGGCGTCGTCCCAGGACTGACGACACGCGCACCCGAACGGGGGATTTCACAGTATGCAGGCACTTTCCGATACAGGAGACATGATCTTTGACGCTTACGAGCTAGAGCTGCGGGTCAAGAGGCTTGACCCCGCGAGCGCCAAAGGATACCGAGGCGTGCGCGACCGGTTCTTACGCTGGTGCCGCGAGCAGGGAGTCGAGCCGGCGGAGGTGGACCGGCTTGGAATGCTGCGCTACTTCGCTGAAATGGACGATCTGGCGCCGTCGACGGTTCACCGCCACTGGACACAGCTCCACGCCGTCTACCGGCGCGCGGCTGGCCCTCGGTACGCGCTCATCGACAACGATCCGACCGACGACCTGCCGCTGCCACCAGTGCGCCAAAGCAGACCGTTCGCTTACAGCGCTGACGACCTGCGCTCAATTCGCGCGGCGATCACTCGCCCACAGGATTGGTGCGCGTTTCACCTGCTTGCCTACACGGGCATGCGCTCGGTCGAGGTGCGGCACCTGCGGTGGGAGCACGTCAACCTCAAGCGTAACGAGCTGACGGTGCACGGCAAACGTACCCGCCGCGGCGACGACGTGCGGACACTGCCAATACACCCGGCTCTACGCACAGTTCTACTCGAGCAACGGTACAGACTCGACGCCTACGTGCTCGACCAAGGCCGGCCACCGGGCTCACCAATCTCACAGTCGCAAATCGCGTTCTACATCCGCCGCAACACCGGGTCGATCGTTCGGCCGCCGGGCGAGGCGTGCCACCCGATTCGGCGTGCCGTTGCCAGCTCGCTCCGCCGCAACGGAGTCGACCTCGACACGATTGATCAGCTACTCGGGTGGCGGCCAGCCTCAATGCGGGCGCGCCGGTACATGGCATTCGAGCCAGCCGACATGCACTCGGCAATCCTGCGGCTCTGGGTCGACGACCCGCTCGAGCAACGGGGCTGAGTACCGTGGTGGGGTCGCAGCTCTCCGCCAGGATCGGGCTGACCCTCTGAGAGCCTCCCTACGTCCCTATGCCGTGGGGCGCCGGCGCCTGGGTACGTCCGGAAGGGGCTGAGGATGGCTTACAAGGGCCTCACGTCGTCGTTCTCGCCGCCGGTTCGTGCTACGCATGTGGTGATCACCGGGATACGACGGAAAGCGGCGCCCAGCTCAACACCACCAACATCGGCGCGGCCCTCGGGCACCGACGGCGGTTGTGCCGACCGGCAGAGTGCGGTCACCGCCGACCGCCGTCGACGTGCCTCGGCGACGGCGTGGGTGCTCCGCGCCGGTTACGGCTCACCGGCCTCGAAGCGGCTGTGTCCGGACCCGCGCCCAGGTGCTGAAACTCCGTGGCCGAGAGGGCCACGGGCACTCCACCTACGGTGACCTGTCGAGAGAGGGTGTTCACGACCAGGTCGCCGACAAACCCAGCACGTACCGGCCGCGGTCGCGGGTTGAACGCTTGATCGGAACCCCGATGCGTGCCAGCAACTCCGGGTAGTGGAAGGGCTTCCCGAATCAGCCAGAATCCCGCACCCGCGACGGCCGGGGTCTGCTCCGGTTCACGGCGCCAAGCTGTCCACGTACCGGCGGAGCCGCTCGACCTGTTCGGGCGCTTCACGACCCCCTCGCCAAAGGAACAAGACCTGGCGAACAATCGCAGTGGCATCACTCATCCCAATGCTCGATGGCATTGCATTCAGCACCTCCTTCCCAAAGCACCACCGCCAGAGGTCGTCCCGCTCTCTCGCCGTCTCAAAGGCCCCGACGGCCTCCGACAACGCGGTCTGGAAGCGCACCCGGTCACCCTCAGAAAGGCCTGGCTGAAGGGACGCGATCGCGTCGACCTCCGTCTGCCTGTCGGAAGCGAGTTCGGCCCACGTCGTTTGCCCTGCCCTGATGCGGACACCCCTGTCTACCGTCATGCTCTGTCCGGCCGGGTTGTCCTGAAGCACAGTTCGCCACGCGGCCCTCCTCAACACCCAGCTCCCGGCATGTTGGTCTGATACTTCGAGAATCCTCGCCGCCGCCACGGCCGCGTCTCTGCCCGATCGCACTGCGAGCTCGGTGAGGGAAGCTGGGTGCAGGAAGAGGTTCTCAACCTCGTGGCATTCGAGAACGTGAACCCCACCTGACGCCAGCTGGGCCACCTCTTCATCAGTCTTGAAATCGCGGTCGATGACACCACCGACGTGCAGAGCCTCGTCGGCTTCAGCTGCAAGGTCCCGCATAGCCTGTAGACGCGAGACGACATCACGACTGCCGCCGGCCTCGATGAATCGATTTCGAGGAGAGTTTTCACACAAGTCGTGGAACCGTTCCCGCTCACGCGATGCTCGCTCACCTTCGACTAGAACGAACCGGAGCCGGGCGACTGAGAACGCAGGCGAGCCAACGGCTGCGGACAGGGTCTGGAGCACTGGCCGATTCGCGAGCGCGGGAGCCCGACGTGCGACTCGATCGTCCGGATCGCGTTCCAAAACGAACGTCGACTCAGGGGCTGTCGCCTCGACCGCCTCCAGCGAGTGGGTGCCCACCCAGACCTGTCCATCGGTAATCGAGTCTCGCAGAAACGCGATCCACACGCGAAGCAGATCGGGGTTCAGGTGAAGTTCCGGCTCGTCGATCAGCAGCAGTCCCCGCCGGAGGCGGAACCGCTCGATCTGACCAATCAGAAACGCGATCTCTCGCTCGCCACCGCTGAGCTGATTGAAGTTCAGTTCGATTCCCGCACTGTCGAACAGCAGCGTGCCATTGTCCGTGTCTGCTCCAGAGAAACTCAGATGAGGGAGCACACGCTGAAGCATCTCCTGGTATTCGTCGAACGAGTCCTCAAGCCGCGGGGGAGGCAGGCCCCCCGCGGTTGCCCGCTTCGCGGCAGCCCGGAAGTCGAGCAATTCCCGAAGCTGTCGACCGATCACATAGCGGAACCACTCGGAGAGCAATACCCGGGATTCGCGGTACGCCCAATGCTTCCGCCACTGCGGCGTATCCCAATCCCGCGTCCACGCTTCAGCGAACTCCTGCAGGCTCAGCTGCGTCGGCGGGTAGGCCCGGTTCGCGTCTAGGTGCAGGTGGTGGGTGTCCGCCTCATTCTGGAGGTAGCCAGCGATCGAGCGGGCGACCTGTTGCGCCGGGCCGACCTCGTCCCATCCGCCGGCGGAAACGGTTTGGTCGCCAGTTCCGCTTTCGAGAACAAGCGTTCCGTCCCACGCTGTCCGGCTCTCAGCAAGGTCCCCGAAGGCAGTGGCTGGCGGATACTCCCGGGGCTCATCCGACACGCTTAGGACCACTCGTAGCCCGCTGTGTGCTTCAGCGAATGGATCGCCTCTCGGCTTGTCAATCCCGACCGACACGCCCATCCGAGCGGCAGCTGCGGACAACAGTTCGAGGATGTTGCTCTTGCCGGTGCCGTTCTCCCCCACAAGACACACGAGTGCCGAGTCGCGCGGCACCTGAATCGCGAGGTCCTCGAAGTTCCGCCACCGTCCGATCCGCAGTTCCACTATCCGCACGGTGCAATCCCTAACGTATCGAGGCAGTAATCGATGCCCCACCTTACCGGAGGCCAGTCTCCCTCCGAGAGCACCGTTCATGCCCGCAACCCAGCGACCTCGCGGAGGTCGGCCTTCCGCCTTACTCAAACGGGGGGCCCACCACCGGGCACGGCGAACCCACAAGACACGGCTCATCTTCCAGTCTTAGCTTGCCGATTGGGTGGGTCGTGGAGCTTCCCTCACCCAAGGCAGATTGGACGCGCGCCTCTGGCGACGGAGTCGAGCTTCGGGGCGTTCCCGGCGGCGCGGCGACTCATCCGATCCTAGCGGCCAGGGCGGTGCAGCCCGAGCATGTCTCGGGCTTTTGGGGGCACCGCTACGCACGGTTCGAGCAAGGCGACTGGGACGCGTTCAAGGCTGCTCGCCACACTCATCACCATGGGTGGATGAAGCGGGCGTTCGTCGATGCCTGCGGGGGGTTCGTGATCCACCGCGCGGACCCGTCCGGTGCGGCGCTGCCGTCCTACATCCGTCCCGACCACCCGATCTGCACCAGGCACGGTCGAGAGGCGGTCGGGATCACCCGCTCCAAACAGGTCTGTCTGATCTGCGACAAAGAGCTCAGCAAATACACCCAAGCGTCGAAGCACGCGACGGGCAGGAGCGGCAAACTGATCGACGTGCATCCACTGCTGCGGGAGCGGCTAATCCGGGGTAATGAGCCGATCTTCCTGTGTCTGGAGGGTTGCCTCAAAGCCGATGCTCTAGCCGGGACAGGCCGACTTGCCATCAGCGTCCCGAGCGTCACTCTGTGGCGCGCCGACCAGGAGCCCAAGCACTGGGCGCAGTGGCTGCCACTCCTCAAACGAGCCCCGCTCGTCTACGTCATCCCCGACTCGGACTACCAGCCCAAGCCCGGACTGGAGGGCTACAGGCCAGGACAACGTCCGAAATACCTCCGCGGCTGGGAGGTGCGCTACAACACCGATCGCTGCGTCCACTGGCTGCGCCGCGAACACGGCATCGACGCTCAGTTCCTCGTCCCACCCTACCTCGACCGGCTGACCGCAAAGCGATTCCGGCTGGGTCGATTCAAGGTCGGCATCGACGACCACATCGCCACAGGCGGCAACCTCGCCAAGTGGCACAGCGAGCAGAATCCGCGCGGCGTGCACACTTGGGTCTATCGGCGGTCAGCCTTTCGCAACCTGCCGCGGATACGGTACGACTCCGACCAGCGGCGCGACCGGGACAACAGGTTCCTGGACTGGCTCGAAGAGTTCGGCGGCTACCACGGCTACTACGCACCGGGACAGGTATGCCGCGATCTCAAGTGGAACAGGGGGACCGCCCTAGAGGCGAAGCAGAACTGCATCCGGCGCGGTGCGCTCCACGTCTGGGACGGCGGCCCCAAAGGCGAAGGCAAGGGCAACGAGGCCCACCTCTACAGATTCGCAATCCCGCAGAATGATCCGTCGCACCACCTCCCCACCAGCGCTCCGAGCAAGCCGAACAGCACCCGCCCAAAGGTGTAGGCGCCTGTAGAGGAGGAGATTCAACCCCCGCTACCGTGGCGCAGCGCCCCCCGCCGAGGGTGATGACCGGTGGCATGGCGCTCGCGCATACCCGAGATCGGGTTGGCTGCCAGTAGTCGGTCGGATCACCGGGGACAGCGTTTGAGGCCACCGCGGGCCCTCGATCAGTGTCTCGTTGGGTGTACTGACCAGTTGGTATGCCCCCTAGTAGGGCGGGAATAGCTGAACCATGCGGTCTGACAGGGTCGAGGGGGTGAAGGGCGCAACGCTCCACGCCAAGGGCATCTCGAGTACACAGAGCCTGCTTTTGGCTCAACCATACGCCCCGGAGGACTGTCCAGCGGCAGGGTGCACCAGGATTCCTTTGGTGGTATGGATGACCACTCCTGCCTTCCCACGTTCGCTCGGGGGCATGGGGGGGCCGGCGGGGCCGATTCACCGCACCGAGCGGGTTGTCCGGGACCTGGTATGCGACCCATACCGTCCAACCGCCCGGAACCGGCCCATCCAAGCCAGATT
>JBBRMM010000034.1:0-18021 GCA_038230835.1 Gaiellales bacterium | reverse complement strand
TGCCCAGGTCGATCACCAGCCGCGGCCGCCCGGCGCCGGCGCAACGCACAAGCACCTCCCGCACAACGCTTGGGGGGCTGGGGCGGTGCTCGTCGTACACCTCGGCGAACCCCGTCGCCTCGTAGCCGGACCGCTCGATCAACCGCTGCGAGAACCCGCTCACGACGAACCATCCTAGCCACTACGACCGTCTACCGAGGAGGACGACCGGCCGCTGAGTCCGCTGGGCTATGAGCAGGCCGAGCGACTGGCAGACGAACTATCCTCCGAAGCGGTGAGCGCCGTCTACTCCGCTCGCCCGGCGGCTGTCGCTGGACATCACCATCGTGCCCGACCTGCGCGAGCGACTCCTCTCACCCGACGCACTGCCCGACTGGCGCGACCAGTGCACCGAACCTAGCAGGACTTCGCGTTCCGGCTGCCGGGCGGCGAGTCCATCGGCCCAGGCGCAGCGGCGTGTGCGACGCGTGCTCGCCGAGTTGGCGGATCGGCACGCTGAGGAGACGGTCGCCGTCGCCAGTCATGGCAACCTGATAGCGCTCGCCCTGCACGTGGCCGCGGCCGCCTCAGCCCGCGTCGGCCGCGCTCGTGGCGCTCGTGGTGGGGTGGGTGTAGAGTCAGCGGTGCCCCGCGGAGTTCAGCGGGGACGCCCGACCGGCCGCCATCCCCCGTCTAGAAAAGACGGCAGCCGGTCAGACAAAAAGGAGCCTACATGGCTACCAGTACCGACGCTGATCGCATAGCGGCCCGCGAGTACCGCCAGCAGTGGGCGCCGGTCGCGCAGTTCACAGAAAGCGCGGCCGGCGAATGACCACCGGAACGACGCTCGACCTGGAACGGGATGCGCTCGCCCACCTGTTCTATGGGATGGGCGACATCTTCGGTGATCAGGCCGTGGCACAACCGGGACTCGCGGCGGCTCATGGTCGAGCGTCGCAATCAGACCTCGCCGTGCCGCACCTGACACCCGTCCCAACCGGCTAACCCGGCGAGACTGGCGGCGCGGCCTGACCCCCTCCGAGGCCGCGCCGCCAACACCCGCCTCCATCTCCTCTCAATGCTCGGGGCGGATACCTACGACTAGGCCGGCGTCCGCGCCACCTGCCTGCGGACGCCGGCCTGCCCTGTCCCCGCGCGGTGCCCACCACGCTAGACTCGGCCGCGTGCCTGACCGAGAACTCGTCACTGGCGACGTGGTCGAGACCGACCTCGGCGACGAAGGGACAGTCGTTGAGATCACGACCGGCGACGACGGCACCCGGATCGCGTTTGTGCAGCACACCGCCGACCGCCCAGCGAACCCCGGCGGCGAGTCGCGGTGGGCGATCAACAAGCTCAGCCTCGCCGAGTAAGGCCGCGCTCGCACGAGGGCGCGGCCGACCAAGGGCGGGAGCGTCGCATCTCGCACAACGCAGCGTCGCTTCGCTGTAACCACCCCAGTACCACGCCCGCCACTCCGCGACGCCCCACCCCGCTATGACGACGGAGAGATGGCGCTCTTTTTGGGGCCCAAGCGGAACCACGCGAATGCGAAGCACCCCACGCCCAGCAGGAACGAGGCGATGCCGTGTTTGACATGGACAGCCGACACGCCGCTCTGGTGGCCGAGGAACGACGGGCCAGGTAGCGACTTGGGCGGCACCGTCCAATACATGATGGCGATGCCAACGAACACAGCGCCGAGAACAACGGCGGCCACGGAGAGAAGGCGATCGTTAGAGTTCATGCCCCGAGTCTACGAGCAGACATGCCCGGTCGGAACCCCCCGAGGTCATCCGCTGCGGCAAACGGCCACGCCGAGCGGCGCGACCCGTTGCATTCATCCGCCGCTAACGGCCGCTCCCCGCTGGTAGTTCGCGACTCACGCTTGCGCAGCGGTGGGAGGTCGAGGTGGATACGACTCAGTGTGATTGGCCGCGGTGGCCGCGCTGCTCGCAATCCGCCGATGACGGGGTCGGGACACAGTGTCTCGATGCCATCTGATCCCAGCACGGACGCACGCTGAATGCGGCCCGCGACCCTCATCGCGACGATTGGACGACCCGCGCTGAGCGCCAGCGTGGCTGTGGGGCTATCGGTTTGGCTGGTCGGGCGGGGCGTGTGTGGGCTTTACGGATGAGTCTGGTAGTTGCCCGTCGCGGCTGGTGGCGGCCGAGTCGGCTGGTATCGAGGTTTCGCCGGCGAGCACGGCGCGGTCGCGCACAGCGGCGTCGGTGTCTTCGACCTCGGGTGTGAACGACAACAGCCCTGCGACCACCACTCCCGCGGCTGCGAGCAGCCCCGGGATGCCGATCACGGCCGCCGCGCCTGCGTGCCACCAGCCTCCCAGAGTCACCACCAGCGCCCCACCAACCACCCCGACGGCGGCACCGGCGATCATGAACGTGGCGTGGCGACGCTGGCGGAGATGCCTTTCGCCCATGCCGGGTGGTCTCGCGCCGCTTCGCTCTACCAGATCAGGCTCATCCATACGTTGCAGCCTACCCCGAGACCGCACCGAGAACCTTGCTGACCCCCACCTGGAGGGTTGGGCGGCGCTGACGGTGGGTATCGAGCGTGTCTTACTGTCGATCTAGGAGCGCTGCTCATGCCGACGTATCCCGATCCCCCGAACGAGCAAGGTAACCGTCCGGAGTCTGACGGGCCAGAGACGCCTCAGCCACCCGCTGTGCCAGAGCAACCCACGCAGCCGGACGGCCCACCGCACCCGGATGCGCCAACACCGACCGCGTCACCTGAGAAGGCGCGCGACGTGCACGGTGACTCCGAGACCCCGGTGTGAACGTGGAAGATGTCAAACGGGACGACAAGCTGATTTTGGCCAGCGCCGCTGTCTGCCTGGCCGGAAGCGTCCCTGGGTCAACCAATCCCTCAGCAGTCGCTCGCGCTTTTTAGCTTGAGGCTGCTTCGTCTCGGGTCGCGTGGGCCGGTTGTAGATAGGCCGAGCCGGGCTCTGGCGAGCACACCGTCCCGCAGACTACCGGTGTCGACGGCCCAAACCTGATGCTTCGCCCAGGCTTGTCGCGACTTGCGTTGCGTTGGCGTCCTCGCCGGCGACGAAGAGCGCGAGCCGATCGTTACGAGGTGCCTGTGGCAGCCGCACGGTCGACCAGGCGCCGAACCGTGTCATTGGGCTGGCTTCCGTCGCTTGTTTAGCTCGTCGAGTTCCCGCTGCGCCTCAAGCGCGCGCTTTTCTTGCTCGCGGCGGGGCGTGACGTCGCGCTCGTAGAGGTCGTTTGTGGTACCGCGCCCGGACTGACCAGGGACAACCAGCGAGCGGCGGCTTCGCGAGACCTCGCTTTCGAGTCCCGCAAATTAACCGCTCGCGGGATGCCGAGCGCGCCGCACGTGCCGCGAAGATCGTCGCGGCTGCTTCTGCGAATCCGGGCTGGACTGTCGGCCAGCTTCAGCGCAACGTCGGCTTAGCGCGAGCTCTTAACCGCGGGACGAGGTGCACGTCGGCAAGTACGTCGACCGTTGCCTACCCCAGGATCGAACAACCGGGGCGGCGCGAAGGAGGCGCATCTCAAACCCGGCGGGTTGGAAAGGGCGCCGCCGCGCCCCCGCGATGGTCTGCCGGGTACCAAGCGCTCCCGCCAGTCCTCGTGGCGATTGCTTGCCCCGACTTTTGCGGTGGGGGCACGCGGTCCTGGTCAACGCTCACGCTCTACTCGGTGCACAAGGCGGAGCTGAGACCGGTCGTGCGTCCCGAAACGATCCCGCGACTACACCGCATAGCGTGGAGTCAGTCGTTTCGTTTTAGAGGCTGAAGTAAGCGCCGAGAGGGCCAGTGCCAGACCGACACCGATCAGTACTTGCGGCATCACCGTCCACCCCGCGACGCCACGCGGTAGCTCGGCAAGCGCCGCCAGCCCGCCACCCACCAACACGCACCCAGCGGCAGCCCGAATCAGCATCGACCCCACCCGCGAAACCACCGATGCCGACCCGATGGCCACCAGCGGCATGACCGACACCGTCAACGCGGCGCTGATCGGCGACATCTGCCACCCGTCGACCAACATCAGCACAAGCAGGAAAAGGCCAGCCGCAAGCGCGGCCGAAAGCAAGCCCAGAGCGACGTTGACGGCAAACCGCGGCCGGTCAGACCGCGTGTGCAAGGGCGCGACAACCCCTATCCCCCAAACGCCCGCCAACACCACCAGCACGACGGGCATCTGCACCACGAAGACCGCCCTCCACGAGAAAAGCTGCGTAACCACGCCGCCCACCGCCGGGCCGAGCGCGGCGCCGGCAGCCCCCGACACCGTCCAAACCCTGGCCGCACGGCGCTCATCACGAAGCACTTCCGTAAACAACTCAAGCGCCGCACCAACAACCCCGGCAGCCCCAACCGCCTGCACAGCACGCGCCACGATCAACTGGTCGATCGACCCAGCCACGGCGCACCCAGCCGACGCGAGACCAAGCACCCAGAGCCCACCAAGCATCACCAACCGCGCGCCCACTCGCCGAGACAACCTCGCGGCGGGTACCGCCGCCAACGCCAGCACAAGGTTGAACACGATCAACACCCACGCCACCCTCGCGATCGAAGCGCCAAACGTCGCAAGCACATCCGGCAACGCCAACACCACCAACGACGAGTCGGCCAACACCAACGCCACCGCCACAACCAACGCCCCAACGCGGATAGCGCGTGGCGACGCTCCCCGCTGACCCCCGACGTTCGAACGCTCGGCGCCCTTCGTAGGAGAGACACCTCCGAAACCAATCACGCCGCGCACCAAGCCGCCTCGCCAAACGACGCCGACGGATCAGGATCCTCGTCGCCGAACGCCGCGATCAACGCACGACGGACCTTCGATATCCGATCGACCCCCGCCGACAGAACGCTGAGCATCCCCATCGAGTAATCATTACCCACAGTACGAGAGTCCCAACCCGCCTCCTCCTAGGTTCGCGCTCGCTCCGGTCAAGCGCGAAGGCTCCCGCCGACAAGGCTCGCCCCGTCCTCTCCCGTCCTCTCCCGTCCTCTCCCGTCCTCTCCCGTCCTCTCCCGTCCTCGCCGCCCGCGCTCGAGGCGTTCGACGAGAAGTGGGGTACGCGCTTCCCGGTGATCGCCCAAGCATGGCCCGACGTATGGGAGTACATGACGCCGTTACCCACCTCACCGAGCCGTAGGCCCACCGCCCAGAAATCCCCGCCGACTGCTCGCTAGCCTCCCGTCGCGGGACGTGCAGCGGCGGGTTGTCGTGGAATCCAGACCCAGTTGGCCGGGTGGATCCCCACCGAGGCCACACATCCTGGCCGTCGCAGGCACTGTGGGTCGGGCTAGGTGTACCCGCGGGTCGCCCATTGGGAGCGCGTCGTTCAAGCCGACGTGGCGGAGCTCGGCCGCCTCGAGCAGCGCGACGGCGATCGGTCGTGGAGAGTTCGGGTTTGGAGACCGTCCGCGGCGGGCAAGGGCGGGGTAGGCTTCAGCCAGTCGACGAAGGGAGCGAGACGATGGTTGTGCTTGCGGCAGGTAGTTTGTTGATCACGATTTTGGTTGTCTTGGCGATTATTGCGCTTTTGCTGTACATCTTCCGTTCGCGGCTCTGATTGTGAGCGGGCTGCTTGCGAGCCTGACCGCGATCTTGGTCATGATCGCGGTGGGCTTCGTAGCCGAGTGGTGGCTCACCGCACGACTCGCTACGCTCTCGGGTCTTCGCGCGTCGCTAGGTGAGGTGACGACGAACCAGCTCGCGCCGTGCGCGCCCGCTCGGCGAGCCAGCCGCTTCCTGGCCGTGGGGTACGCCGCGGCGATCGGCGTGGCGATCGGCGTTCGATTGTTCGCCCCAACCCATATCCTGCCCCCACCCGGCTGGGCGTGGATCGCGGCGGGACTCGCCCTCGCCGCCATAGCCACCATGCTTCGCGGCTGGGCGCTCGTCACCCTCGGCAGGTTCTTTGACCGCGACGCGCTCATCCTCGACCACCACCCACTCCTGCAACGCGGCCCCTACCGGTTCATCCAACACCCCGCCTACACCGCAAACATCATCTTTGCCACCGCAATGGGCCTCACCCTCACTACCTGGCCCAGCACCCTCACCGCCACCACACTGGCCCTACTCGCCCACCTCCCGCGCATCCACCTCGAAGAAACGCTCCTCCACCAACAATTCCCCGAAACCTACCCCGCCTACCAACACACAACAGGACGCCTCCTGCCCGGTCGCTCACAGATCGGGCGGCGTGGCCGAGGTGCTGATCGTGGCGGTGCCGGCTGCCACGACGACTGCTCGTCGGCTGTCGGTCCGACGACGGTGGTCATCAACGCGCTAACACGTTCGGAACACGCCCCGCCGCGACGGCTACCACAGGCGTGCCGCGACGAGGGCGCCCTCATGGCGGCACAGACCGATCGTGCGACTCAAGATCTCCGCTAGTTCGCCGGTTGATCGGCCGCTTGGCATGCCCGTAGAAGGCGACCACCCGGCCTCCCACGGAGAGATACCGCAGCTTCGACCCGTCATCGAGATCATCGAGGGGTTGCCTTCGAACTTGATGGACAGTTCGTGGGCGACTGCGGCGGCTGGTGCGATGGTGGTTTTTGCGGCGCGCGACAATCTCGTACTTGGGTCGAAGGTGCCGGGAGGTTGGAGAGCCGTCGCCATGCCCTGGCTCCGCAAGTGAATCGACGAGCAGTCTGGGCGAGATCTTGGCGGAGTTCCGTACCTAGGGGTGGGACACCGCCCTGACGGGCTTCGCGAATGACGACGTGTCGCGGATTCTCGGGGAGGACTTCGACGGCAAGAGCCAGAGCGACGCCGACCCGAACGAGCTACCGGCGATGCCGATGGAAGCCCAGAGCGTGAGGGGTGAGGTGTACCAGTGCGGGCCGCACCTCGTCATGTGCGGCGATTCGAGCGACGCGGGCGACGTCGCCACGCTGATCGGCGCGGACATCGCGGTGATGGTGCTCGCCGACCCGCCCTACAACGTCGGGTATGGCGTCGAAACGAGTCGCCGCAAAGAGCCGCAAGGCAAAGACCGCCCGCAACAGGTCCGCACCGACCTGTACGACGATTCGTTGCCGGTGGAGGGGTACCGCGACTTCCTCGCGGCCATCCCCGCGATCTCGGCGGACGGCCACTTCGTCGCGTTCGAATCCGACGCGACGAACCTCGTCGCGGACGACACCAACGTGCACACCCACGTGTTCGTCCGCGGCCCTCTGGCCTGACGCCCGTCCAGGAACGCCGAGGCTGGGCCGGCCTAGACCTGCAGGTTGCTCGTCTGCGCTCGCTCGAACGCTCCCGGGAGATCGAGCGAGCGCGGGCCAATCACGGGCCAATCGCGGTCCGATCTGGCCCGTGGCGGCCCGCCATGTCCTCGTCGAGCTTGCCCTCCGAATGCGCCGGAACCCCGCTTGTTTGCAGGGGTTCCGGGGAGTACCGCATACCGGATTCGAACCGGTGTTACCGCCGTGAGAGGGCGGCGTCCTAGGCCCCTAGACGAATGCGGCCCGTACGCCGACCGGCGGGCGGGCGAGGCCCGTCTCACCCCACCGGAGCCGCAGGATTGTAGCAAGCGGGCGCTCTGCGTCAGTCGGCGACGATGGCATCGACTTCGATCTCGACCACGAAGTCCGGGCTGACCAGCCCTGCGATGCCGATCAGGCTCGACGCCGGCCGCACGTCAGCGAAGAACTCCGCATGTGCGCGGCCCACGTCGGCCTGGTTCGCCTCCACGTCCACCACGAACATGCGGGTGCGCACGACGTCCGCCAGCGACGCGTCCACGGCCTCCAGCGCACCGCGGATACGCTCGAACGCCGCGACCGCCTGCGCGTAGGCCCCGACCGGCGGGCGCCCGTCGGCGCCGACCCCGAGGGTGCCCGACACCTGCACGTGGGCGCCCGTGCGCACCGCTCGGGAATAGCCGATCCGGGCCTCCCACTCGGTACCAGTGGAGTGTCGAGTGCGCGGCTCGCTCATGGCAGGTGGCGCTCCATCCGCGCTTGCAGGCGTTCGCAGACGACCGGCCAGTCGTCGTCCAGGATGCTGTACCAGGCCGAGTCGCGTATCTGTCCGCCGCGGACGAGCATGTGCTTTCGGAAGATACCGTCAAACCGGCAGCCGAGTGCTTCGAGCGCCTGTCGGGCACGCTCGTTCCGGGCGTCGGTCTTGAACTCGACGCGCATGCAGCCGAGCCGCTCGAACGCGTGCTCCAGCAGCAGCAGCTTGGCATCGGCGTTGGCGCCGGTGTTCCACACCGCGGGGTGCATCCACGTCCAGCCGATCTCCAGCACGCGGTGCTCCGGTCGCAGGGCGAGGTAGCGGGTCGAGCCGACCACCCGACCGCCGGAGCGCGCGATCACGCACCAGGCCACCTCGGAACCGGCCGCGGTGCGCTCCAGTGCCTCGCTGATCCAGCGATCGAACAGCGCCCGGTCGGCGCCGGCGTTGAGCTGCATCCACGCCCACACGCGCTCGTCCGCGGCTGCCTCGAAGAGCGCGTCCGCGTGCGCGGCGGACAGCCGCTCCAAACGCACGATGCGGCCCTCGAGCCGGCCCCCGGTGTCGTCCCAGTGGGCAACCATGCGGGCAGGATACTGGAAGACTCACCCAGTTCACATCTGGCGTGCACCGATCCGTGCCGGGCGTCGACGGGGGAGTTGGTGCCGGCGGTCGGCGTGACCGCTGATGCGGCCGGCGCGACGGCGGGCGATGATGCGCCGGATGGCCCCAGCCGCTATCCAGACCGAGTCGCTGTCCAAGACCTATCGCGGTGGCGTGTGCGCGCTGGCCGACGTCGACCTCGAGGTGCGGGTGGGCGAAGTCTTCGGGTTCCTGGGCCCGAACGGCGCCGGCAAGACGACGCTGATCCGTACCCTGCTCGACCTGCAGCGACCGACCGGCGGTAGCGCGCGGGTGCTCGGCCTCGACTGCCGGCGTGACAGCGTTGCCGTGCATCGGCGGGTCGGCTACCTGCCGGGCGACCTGCGCCTGCGCGCGCACCTCACCGGAGCCGAGCAGCTGCGATCGTTCCGGCAGATGCGCGGCGGCGGCGCCGACCTCGAGCGCGGCCTGGCGGAGCGTTTCGGCGCCGACCTGGGACGCCGCATCGGTGACCTGTCGAAGGGCAACCGGCAGAAGCTCGGGCTCGTGGCCGCCTTCATGCACCGGCCTGAGGTCCTCATCCTCGACGAGCCGACGGCCGGTCTCGACCCGCTGGTTCAGGAAGAGTTCCGGGCGGTCGTGCGCGAGACCGTGGCCGAGGGCCGCACCGTGTTCCTGTCATCCCACTCGCTGGACAAGGTGCAGCACGTCGCCGATCGGGTGGGGATCGTACGCGCCGGACGGCTGGTGGCGACCGAGGCGGTCGAGGACCTGCTCGGACGGGCGGTGCGGCACCTCGCCGTCACCTTCGCGGAGCCCGTCGACCCGGAGCGGTTCGGCCACCTCGAGGGCGTGACCGTGGTCCAGGCCCAGGAGCGACGGCTCCGGCTCACCGTTCGCGGCTCGGCGCGAGAGCTCGTGGCCGAACTGGCGGGCCACCCGGTGGTCGACCTTGTTTCGACGCCGGCTGACCTGGAGGAGATCTTCCTCACCTACTACCGCGGTGACGGCGATGTCGGCTGAGACCTGGCGCCGGGCGCTCGGCGACCGGCGCCGCTCGCTCGTCGCCTGGGCGCTGGGGATGGCCGCGTACGTGGCCATGATCGCCTCGGTGTTCCCCTCGATCAGGGGCTCACGTCAACTCGACCAGCTGGTCAAGCAGTACCCCGACGTGCTCAAGGCGATGTTCGGCATCGGCGATCGCTTCAGCCTGACCAGCGGCCCCGGATATCTCGACTCGGAGCTGTTCAGCTTCATGCTGCCTGCGCTGATGATCGCCATGGCCATCGGAGCGGGGGCCGGCCTGCTGGCCGGCGAGGGGGAACAGGGCCTGCTCGACCTGCTGCTCTCGCAGCCGGTGTCGAGGCGGTCGGTGGTGGTGGCCAAGGCACTCGCCGTGGCCTGCGAGGTCGCGCTGCTGGTGGCTGTGCTGTGGATCGCGCTGGTCACGGCCGACGTCGCGGTCGGGTTGGGCCTCGACCGCCTCCACCTGATCGAGGCGGTGGTGTCGCTCGGGCTGCTCGGCCTGTTCCACGGCTGGCTTGCGCTCGCAGTGGGCGCGGCCACCCGCCACCGAGCATCCGCCGTCGGAGTCCCGGCCGGGTTCGCGGCGGCCGGGTTCCTGGTCGGGTCGCTGCACTCGGTAGCCGGATGGCTGGATCCGTTCCGGTTCGTGTCCACCTTCTACTACGCCGGGCAGTCGCCGCTGCAGGTGGGCGTCCCGCTGCGGCTGGTCGTGCTGGCCGTCGCCTGCCCGCTGCTCGTGGCGATCGCTGTGGTGGCGTTCGATCGGCGGGACGTCGTCGGGGTGTGATCGCCCCGATCAGAGTGGGCGGTAGGGCGAGAGGCCGAGCCAGCTGAGGAGCCGGATCGCCGCCAGGAAGACGCCGACCACCACGATCGCCTGCCACCACCCCGGGGTCGAGAGGTCGAAGAACCTGCGCGCGGCGGGCCATCCGAACACGGCCAGGAACGCGCCCGCCAGCAGCGCGGCCAGCGTCACCACGAATGCGGCGTGCTGCGGGCTTCGCTGCATCCGGTCGGCGTCCAGCACCAGCACGAGGTAGATGCCGACGGCCGTGAACACCAGCACCGCCGCCGTGCGGCCCTCGGCCGCCGAGTAGCTGTGGAACACCGTCACCGTCAGGTAGGCCGCGATCACGGCCGCCGCCAGCACCGTGCCGGCGGGTATGGCGAAACGCGCCACCCGGCGCAGGAACCGTTCGCGGCTGAGCGGAGCCGAATCGTGCGCAAGCGCCAGCACGAAGCCGGGGACGCCGACGGTGAACGCGCCGGCCAGCGAGAGATGCCGCGGCAGCAGCGGGAACGCGGCGGCGACCAGCCCGTACGTGGCGATCACCACCGCCGCGAACACCGACTTGGTCACGAACAGCTTGGCCACCCGTTGCACGTTGGCGATGATCTGGCGGCCCTCGCCCACCGCGTCGGGGATCGCTCCGAAGCGGTCCGTGATCAACACGCCGTCGGCCACGCTCTTGGGCAGCTGGCTGCCGCTGCCCAGCGCGATCGCGAGGCGTGCGCTCTTCATCGCCGGCACGTCGTTGACGCCGTCGCC
Source organism: Gaiellales bacterium (assembly GCA_038230835.1). Lineage (GTDB taxonomy): Bacteria > Actinomycetota > Thermoleophilia > Gaiellales > JAICJC01 > DASUHT01. The sequence goes on along the minus strand of JBBRMM010000034.1, from coordinate 6,876 downwards.
GATCATGGCGACGTAGGCGCCGTCCGCCGTCAGCGCCTTCACCATGGCCTGCTTGTGGTCGGGTGTGAGCCGGGCGAACACCGAGCCCGCCCGCACCGCCGCGGCGAGCGCCGCCCGATCGCTGGGCAGGTCGGCGCCCTCCACCGCGGTGCCCGCCCCGGCGACCCCGGCTCGCTCCGCGATCGCTGCGACGGTGGCTGCGGAGTCGCCCGAGAGCACCTTCACCGCGACCCCCTGCTGGTGCAGGAACTCGATTGTTTCCCGCGCGTCCTCTCGCAGCCGCTCCTCCAGCACCACGACGGCCAGCGGCGTGACGGCCGGGGGGCGGTCGCCGGCGGCCTGCGGCTGGGTCACCCGCTCCGCTTGGCAGAACGCCAGCACGCGTCTGCCGGACGCCTCGTGGGCGGCCGATCCCGGCAGCTGCGATGGGCACAGCACGTCCGGTGCGCCCAGCACCAGCCACTCGCCGTCGGGGTCGCGGCGAAGCGCGCTCCACTTCCAGCGAGAGGAGAACGGCACCTCCGAGCTCGGCTCCCACGGCTCGCCCTCGACAGCGGCGGCAAGCGCATCGATGGTCGCGTTGCGGGCGGCTGCGCTGTGGGCGTAGCCCGCCAGCAGCTCTCGCACCGTCGCCTCGTCCTGGCCTGCCACCGGCTCGATCGAGTGGAGGGCGAGCGACCCGTCGGTGAGCGTTCCGGTCTTGTCCAGACACACGGTATCGACGTTGGCCAGCGACTCGACCGAGTTCAGGTACTGCACCAGCATCCCGCGCCGCGTCAGGCGGACGGCGGCCGCCGCAAATGTCAGGCTGGCGAGCAGGATCAGCCCCTCGGGCACGAGCGTCACGATGCCCGCCGTGGCTGTCCCCGCCGCCTCGCGGTACGGGATCTTGCGGTGCACGAGCACGGCTATGAAGGCCGCACCGAGCGGGATCATGACGCCCACCAGCACCTTCAGCAGACGGTCGATCTCGAGCTCCAGTGGCGATCGCTGCCGGCGGTGCTCGCGGGCGACGCCGGTCAGCCGCAGCGCGTAGCTGTCCTGCCCGGTGCGCTCTGCCAGATAGCGGCCGGCTCCCTCGACCGCGAACGTCCCGGACAGCAGCGGCTCGCCGCCGCCGCGGGCCACGGGCACCGATTCGCCCGTCAGCGGCGACTCGTCGAGCATCAGCCCGACCGACTCGAGCACGGTGCCGTCGGCTGCGACCTGATCGCCAGGTGCGAGCGCCACCACGTCGCCGTCCAGCACCTCATCCACCGGCACCTCCCTGGTCTGGCCGTCGCGCACCACGCGCGCCCGTGGCGCGACCAGCAGGGCGGCTCGATCCAGCGCCCGCTTGGCGCGGGCCTCCTGCGCGATCCCGATCCCCGAGTTGGCCACCAGGATGAACCCGAACAGGCCGTCGGCGGGCCGTCCGGCCGCGACGATGACCACCAGGAAGGAGGCCAGGATCAGGTTGAACAGCGTGAGCGTGTTCCCACGCACGATGCTGGCGTACGAGCGGCTGGTGGGGGAGGCGGGCGGTTCGCCGCGCGTCTCCAGACGCTCGCGGGCCTGCTGTTCGGTGAGGCCGGCGGTGAGCTCGTTCATCGACCGAGGATATCCATCTACCCTCAGGGGATGATCACCGGCCGCTTCGCACCCACGCCGAGCGGGCCGATGCACCTGGGAAACGCGCGCACCGCGCTGCTGGCATGGCTGGACGTTCGTGCGCGCGGTGGCGGATGCTGCTGCGGATCGAAGATCTCGATCGTGACCGCTGCCGGGGTGGTCATGCAGACGGCCTGCGCCGCGACCTCGAGTGGCTCGGGCTCGACTGGGACGTCGAGACCGCACCTCAGTCCACCCGGGACGCGGCCTACGCGCACGCGGTCGCGGAGTTGTCACGCCGTGGCCTGACGTATCCGTGTTTCTGCACGCGGCGCGACCTCGCAATCGCCTCGGCACCGCACGGGACAGGCGTGGACGGTCGTCGCTATCCCGGCACCTGCGCCCTGCTGGCCGACGCCGAGCGCGCGCGGCGGCTTGCGGGCGGCGCGCGCGCTGCGGTTCGCGTGCGGATGCCCGAAGCCCCGGTCGTCTTCGTCGATCGCGTGCATGGCCGCGTCAGCCGGCGGGTCGGCCCCACCGCTGGTGACATCGTCGTTCGGCGCTCCGACGGGCTGCACGCCTACCAGCTTGCGGTCGTCGTCGACGATGCGGCGGACGGCGTGACGGACGTGCTGCGCGGTGACGATCTGCTGGGCTCGACGCCGCGTCAGATCGTGCTTCAGCGGCTGCTCGGGCTGCCCACGCCGAGCTACGCCCACGTCTCTCTGCTGGTGGGTGCGGACGGTGCCCGGATGGCCAAGCGGCACGCGTCGGTGTCGATCGCCCAGCTGCGTGAGGACGGTCAGCTCGCGCCGGCGATCGTCGGCAGGCTGGCCGCCAGTTTGGGTCTCGCGGCGCCGGACGCCGACGTGACACCGGCCGAGTTGATCGCCGGTTTCTTTGTGGATCGTGTGCCCCGCGTCTCGAGCGGGCTGGATCCGGCGGCTCTGGGGTAGTACCTTGGACAGGATGATCGGAGCACGCACGCGGATCCACCACGACGGGCAACCGCTCGGGCGGCTGCGGGGCGCCGTCCACGGCGCGGCGGTCGACCCCACCACACCGTACGGCTACGCGGCAGTGCTGGCGGTGCTGACGGTGCTGGCCGACCGCCACCTGGGCCGGCCGACCGTCGCCGCCGTGGCGCTGCTGGTCGCCGGTGCGCTGGCCGGGGTGTGCGTCGTCGGCGTGACGGCGCTCGGTACGTCGGCCGTGCCCCGGCGGCCCGCGGTGGACACTCCGGTCTGGCAGCGGCTGCACGTGGTCGCGGTCGGGCTGTCGGCGGTCGCTGGTGGGCTGGCCGTGCTCATCTTGCCGCGCGGGCACGAGGCCTGGTTCGTGGTCGGCGGCGCCAGCGGCGTCGTCTTCCTGGCTGCCGCAGCGGTCGAGTTCACCGTTGGAACGCGGCTGGGGGCGGCTCCCAGCGGGCCGCGGGTGAGCTCAGAGCGCGTCCTGGCGCCTGGTGCGGACGTCGCTGATTGGCACGCTCGGCGGCAGGCGTCGATCGCCAGCCTGCTCAGCCTCGAGGCCGTCGACGAGGTCGCTGAGGCGCCCCAGCCGGTCGAGCCGGCTGCTGCGCTGCCGGAGTCCGACGCGGAGCCGGAGCACGTGTTGGCCGCCGAGCCCGAACCCGTTGTGTTCACCGAGGCTGTCGCCGAGCCGGAACCGGCATCCGAACCGGTCACCGCGCACCGGACGGCACCCGGTCGGGCGCCGGAGGAACCGGTCGACGATCGGAGCGTGAGCGCCGCGCGCGGCACGGATCATGCAACTGCTGTGGTCGTGGGCGCGGCGGCGGTGGCCGTCGTGGCTGTGCTGGTGATTCGCCGCCGCCGGTCACGCCGGGCCCGTTAGTCAGCCGATCGAGATCGACACGTCGTCCATCAGGCCGTTGTACCAGTCGTCGCCGGGCTTTGCCCCCAGCACCACCGCTGCCGAGTTCGAGATCGACCCGGCGCTCTTGGACACCGTCCAGCTCTTCCCGTCTACCGTCAACTGCACCGTCGAGTTGGTCTTCGAGCACGTCACGGCGTGCCACTTGCCGTCCGTCACCGACGGGCCGGTGTGCAGGCGGATGTCGTGGCTGCCCTTGAACCGGCAGGTAATCTTGCCGTCCGATCCCATCTCGGCCTTGTACATGCCGCCGCTCGTGCTGGAGATGCCCTTGCGCAGCAGGTCGTAGTCGTGGTTCGACGCCGGGTTGCGCGAGGTGCGCAGGTACATCGTGAAGCTCACGTCGGCCGATCCCGGATTGAGATCCGAGGCGGACGGCACCGAGACGTAGCTGGAGGTGCCGTTGAATCCGTAGCCGCCGGCAGTGACGCCGGCCTGCCCGACGGATACGTGGTGCAGCGACCCGGTGTGCGACCCCACCGAGTCCAGCATCTGCGAGCCCGAGTTCTCGTCCATCAGCCAGTTGGCGCGCACCGTGGAGGCCGCTTGTGACGAGCCGGCAGGGATCAACACGGCGAGTGCGGCGAGTGGAAGCAGTGACCGTGTCCAGTGCATGGCGCGCATTCTCCACGGTTTGGTTCCGTATTGCAAATGGTGCAACCCTGTGCCCAGGTCGCGGCGGCACACCAGGACTGCCACCTGATCACCGGGCTCGTGGGGCAGAGCTGACCTGCTCCGAGGGTGGGGCGGCGTCTGCCATTGAACTGCTTGAAGTGTTCTGATATGTTGTCTGCCGATCGCGTGCATAGCGCGTAAACGGCAAGACGAGGGGGGTCTCGTGATCGTACGACGGTGGATAGGGGTCTGCGCTGCAACGGTGGCAGCGCTCGGCGTCTCGGCCGCACCAGCATTGGCGCACGATTGCTTCAATCCGACGAAGCCACCGGCTGCCGGGGTGAACTACGAACTGACGGGCTTCAACGCCGACGGCACCCCGATACTGATACAGATCGGCACTGGAACCGGGAACGGCGGCTTCGTCGAGATCGCAGCGGGGGTGTTCGGGAAACCCGTGCCGCTGTACACCCACTCGCTTGGCAGCGGGCACAACCCGTTCGGCGTGGTCGGTGGTCCCGGAAGCCAAAAGTCGAACCATGCCTGCGACGGCAAGGGGATCGACTACCTGGATGCCTGCTTCGGCGGCTGACCGGATATCCCGGGCCGGCGGGGATGGTGCTCCCCGCCGGCCCGTTTGTCGTGGTCAGATTCTGAAGTAGTCGTAGTCAGACTGCGTCGTGCGCACCGTCCATCGCCAGTTACCCGAGGGCAGGACTGTCCTCGAGGAGAAGCACGGATTGGGCTGTGCGCCGGTTGCGCTTGCGAAGCACCTCGGGACGATCGCTCCACGAGCGAAGAGCCGCGTGTGATCAATCGACTTGCCGGCCGGAATCGCCGTGTGGTTGAATGTGAGGCTGATGTTGGCCGGGTGTGCCACGCTGAGACCGGAGAGGTCGTAGACAAACACGATCTGGCCGAAGCATGTGAACCCGTTTCCGCAACCGTCGTTGAGGCTGTACGGCGTGTATTCGTAGATCTCCACGCCGAATCCGATCGCGGTGCGGGGGCCGCGAACGAGCGTGGAGGTCGGATTCAGCAGGCTGGTGCCGGGCCCCGTGCCGACCGAGCCGCCGGCGGGCGGGATATAGCCCTCCGTGTTGTCGGGGTTCGATGCGTGGGTGCTGAGGTAGCGGGTTGCGTGGTTGTTGCTCTTGACCGGATCGCTCGGCGACCCGTGCACGCGAGCGCTATCCACCAACAGGCTGGGAGTGGTCGTGGTCGCGATGATGATGTGCACGACCGCGTGCCCCGCCACCGGGACGTCGCCGAGCACACACACCACGATGCCGTTGAGCTCTGTGCACGTGCCCTGGCTGGGCACGGCGACGATGAACGTCTGGCCGGCCGGCAGGGTGTCGGTGAGGGTCACCCCGTGGGCGGCCAGCGTCCCGCGGTCGGTCACACTGACGTCGAACGACGCGTCGTTGCCCGCCGTCACCTCGTAGGGTGTGGTGGTGACCGAAACCGCAAGGTCGGCGCCGTTCGGATAGACGGCGTCGCGGACGGTGGCGCCGCCCGCCAGCGCCGTCGAGGACAGCGCCACGCTGACACCTACGACCAGTGGCACCGTGACCGCCAGCCATCGTCCGAGCCGGTTCATGCGTCCTCCTCGTTGTGGGCTGCGGGCGCTCACAGCCGGAGCTCCAGGTCGTCGGTGCTGCGGACCACGATCTGCCACGCGCCGTTGGTGAGCAGCGTGCGCGACTCGACGCATGGGTCAGGGGTGGCCGCCCCGTTCGACGACGCGAAGCACTTGGTCACGATCGCTCCGTAGTTGAAGAGCCGTGTAGTCGAGATTGACTTACCGTGCGGGATCTCCGACGGGTCGAAGCGCACGGTCACGCGGCCCGGCCGCAGCGGGTTGGTGCCGTAGATATCTCCGATCTGGACATACTGGCCGAAGCACACAAACCCGGATCCGCAGGCGTGTGCGGTATCGGTGGTGGAATGCTCCGAGATCGCGACTCCCGACCCGTACAAACGGCGTGGGAGGTGCAGGGTGGTGGAGGTGGGGTTGGCCGGGCTGGTGCCATGTCCGGTCGAGAGCGTGCCGCCCGACGCCAACACGTAGCCGGACACGAGATCCTGCTCCACCGGAAGCACCTGGACCGTGAACGACGTGTGATTGTTGGCGAGATTGGGGTCGCTCGGGCGCCCATGGACTCGGGCGGTGCCGATCTGCGGACCGGGCACACTCGGTGCCCGCACGATGATCTGGAGATCAACCTCGTATCCACGCGGAAGCGGCCCCACCGCGCACGTGATCGTGCCTGCCGACTCGACGCAGACTCCCTGACTGGTGGTGGCCGACACGAAGGTCGTGCCCGCCGGAATGACCGCCGTCAGGGTCACGTTGCGGGCGGCTACCGGCCCACGGTTGTAGGCGTAGACGTCGAACGAGGCCAACTCCCCGACGGTGACCTGGCGGGGGTAGGCACTACCGAACACCACCAGATCGGCTCCCGGTGTGTAGACGGCGTCGCGGACGGTCGTTCCGCCGGCGAACGCGGTGGATGACAGCCCGACGCTGGCGCCCACGACCACGGGCACCAGGGCCACGAGCCATCGTCTGAGTTTGCGCATGCACCCTCCTCCGGGGACAGGTGCTGACCTGACCCCTTGAATGTGGTCCGTCTGGTCTGGCCCCCTTGTTGTGGACTGGCTTTGTGAGAGCGTGGGCGGCATGAATCGAAGGAGGGTTCATGCCGAAGTCGTATTCGCCGGAGTTTCGTCGTCGGGTGGTCGAGTTGAAGCGGGCCGGTCGGTCTGCTGGCG
>JBBRMM010000033.1:0-19651 GCA_038230835.1 Gaiellales bacterium | reverse complement strand
CTGGCGCCTCGAATACAACCACTACCGACCCCACCAATCCCTCAACTACCAAACCCCAGCCGAATACGCTCGCCGTTGGAGGACCGAAACCCAACCAGCACCCTCACAGTAGGTGGACCAGAAAATGGGGTCCTGTCACTACGTTCATACTGGCTCCCATGGAGACGACGACTGCGCAGACCCTAACACCGGGTGGGCCGACGTGCGATCGTCAGTATCGCCTTAGTCTGCGATGGACGAGTCCGATCGCCGCCTGCGGCACGCGCAGGTGGTACAGGGCGACCATTGTCGGGTAGATCAGGAGTTGTGTGCGGTACACGCCGTTTGCGCGGTAGTACCGCGCTGATGCCGTCACCGGGCGCGGAATGACGACGAAGCGTCCGCGCCGGCGTAACCGGCGCGCCAAGTCTTGATCTTCCATGACGGCTAACTGTTCGTCGAAGCCGCCGATAGCTCGCAGCAGTCCCGGCAATACGAAGAGGCTCTGGTCGCCGAAGCGCACCGCGTCGATGTCGAGTCGGGTGCACCACGCGCTGAGCCGCAGCAGCCAATGCTGCGAGTCGAAGCGCAGCCGGAAACACCCAGACTGGGCGCCGGCGCCGATGGCGGCGCGGATGTCATCCGCGAAGCCGGCCGGAGGTCGACAGTCCGCATGGACGAAGTAGAGGACGTCTCCGCGTGCGAGTGCGGCGCCGATGTTCATTGCGACGGCTCGGCTCGTGCCGGGCGCAACTTTGACGAGAGCGCCGGCGGCGCGGGCCCGATCGGCGGTGTCGTCAATGCTTCCGCCATCGATGACGATCACCTCGGTTGCCCCACGGAGCAGCGTCGACACTGCCGCCGCGATCTCGCGGGCTTCGTCGAGCGCCGGGATGACGGCGCTGATTCTCATTCCGCGATCACTGGATCTTTCCACTCGGTCTTCGATACTACGTCCCATGACTCGCCGTCGGCCGTTGGGCGCACTGCTCTTGTCTGTACTTGCTGCGGGCTGCCTGGGTGGGGGTCCGACGGTGGCCTCGCTGCCGCGGGAGGGGTCAACGCTGGTGGCGACCTGGGCGAACCCGAGCGGTAACGGCGAGTTACAGCCCGCTCCCGCTGAGCGGCTGCTCCCGCGTGTCGAGCTGGCGGCCACCTCCCGCCCAACGCACACGCTGGCGACGTTCGTGCAGCTGACCGACGCCCACGTCACCGACGAGGAGTCGCCCGCCCGAGTGGAGATGCTCGATCGGCTCGGGCCTCCGTTCACTTCCGCGTTTCGGCCGCAGGAGGCGTTGACGGCGCAGGTGCTGGCGGCGATGCTGACCACGATCAACGCGGCGCATCCGCAGGCGGTCTTCGAGACCGGCGATCTGATCGACAACGATCAGGCGAACGAGCTCGCGCTTGCGCTGGGTGTGCTGCGGGGCGGCCGTGTTGATCCCAACAGTGGTGCGCCTGGTTACGCGGGTGTCCAGGCCGCGTCGAACGCCGATCCACTGATCTACCGGCCGGCGGTCGACGCGCCGCGATACCCGAGTCTGCTGGCCCAGGCCGAGCGCCCGTTCGTGTCGCCGGGCCTACGGGCGCCGTGGTATCCGTTTCCGGGGAACCACGACTTGTTGGTGCAGGGCAATCTGCCTGCGACGGCGCGTACACAGTCCATCGCCACCGGTTCCCGCAAGCTGGTGTCGATCGACCGAGCGGCACTGGCCGCGGCGCGCGGTCGGCGGCTCGAGCCGCAGTTGGTGGCGCGGCTGCTCGCGCATGGGTTGCCTGGTAGGACGATTCGCGTGCCACCGGATCCGCGTCGCCGGGAGCTGTCACCACCGCAGGTGATTTCGGCGCTGCGTGCCGCTAGTGGGCACGGCGGTAGCGGGCCGCTGATGGATTCCACCGTCGACATCGGCTCGTCGGTGCGTGTGATTCTGCTGGACACGACAGACCGTCGCGGCGGTGCGGTCGGGGTGTTTCGGCGTTCCCAGGCCGGCTGGCTGGCGGCGCGGCTTCGGGATGCCGGCGCTCGCTGGGTGGTGGTGTTCTCGAGTACGCCGCTTGATCAGACGCGGGGCGGAGGAGCCGCTTTGGCGCTGCTTGATCGTGACTCGAAGATCGTGGCCGCGATTGCCGGCGACGTGCACCGCAACGCGATCGTGCCACGTCGATCCCCAACCGGTGGGTACTGGCTGATCACCACGGCGTCGCTGGCCGACTACCCCGAGCAGGCGCGCGCGTTTCGATTGGCGGCGACCGCTGACGGTGGCGTCGTGCTGGAAACGTGGATGCTTAACGCCGATCCGCGATCGCGGCTTGCAAACATCTCTCGGCAGTTGGCGTATCTCGACTACCAGGGCGGCCGCCCGCGGGGCCTGGCCGGCCGACCCGAAGACCGCAACGCGATGCTGTTTCAGCGCTGAGCGTTCAGTCGCCGCGCAGCCCCGCCGTGGTTGACGCTTGCAGCGCGATTCGGGTGACGTAGGCTGATGCCGTTGCTGCAGCGACGACGAGTGCTGCGGACACGATCGCGATGGTTCCGTCGCCTGCTGACAGCGACACCGTTGCGTAGCTGGTCGCCAGCGCTGCGGTGCGAGGTCCTAGCGCCCACCGTTCCAGCCCCACCGCCAACGGGAGTGCGACCACGGCGACCAGCAGCGCGGCACCGAAGAACACCGCTGCCAGTTGGACACGATCCGCCCCGCACGCCCGCAGCGTGGCAACTGCCCGTCGACGCTCGAGGGCTGTGAGCGAGAGCATCTGAACGACTGCATAGACGCACACCGCCCCGTCGATCCCTGCCACGGTTTGAAGCAACGCGGCCAGCACCGCTAGGAACCCGGCGCTGTGAGCGGTCACCCCGCCTGTCGCCGTGGCGGCTAGACCCAACTGGGCGACGTCGGCTTTGACCGCGGCGAGGTCAGCCCCAGGCGTGAGGTCGACGGCCACGCTCGCGGCCACGTTCGGATCGGCGGCAAGCAGCCGCGGCGGCAGGACGAACGCGAGCAGGCCGTCGTTGGCCAGCGCCGCGACCACGCCAACCACCCGAAATCGGGCTTCCTTCCCGCTCGGCAGCTCTGCGGCAAGCGTGGAGCCGACTCGCAGGTTGAGCGCGGCGGCAAGTCCCTGGCCGACGTCGGCTTGGGTCGATCCGTGGACACGCCGTCCTGCGATCAGCGGCGGATCCTCGAAGAGCGACGGATCGCCGGGGTACGCGACGAGCTGGAACGACTCTCCGAGATCGTAGGAGTCGACCGCGTAGGCGACGTAGCGGGGAGCGGCGCGAGCGACCCCGGGGATGGCGCTGATGGCTGAGACCGCCGCCGGTCCGGCGGGGACGGTCAACGCGTAGCGTTTGCCGACCGTCCCCGGATCGTGTTGCAGGCGGCTGAGCAGCGCCGCCATCGAGAGCATGAGCAGGATCACCGCCGTCGACGTTGCCAGCACAGCCACCGTGGCGAGTGTTCTCAGTGGTCGTGAGGCCGCCATCCGCATCCCCAGCCCCACCGGGCCGGATGGAAGTCGGCGGCCACGCGGCGTCGCCGCCACGTCCGCTGCTGCCAGCAGCGTCGCTGGGGCGCGTCCCGCGGCCTGCCAGGTCGGCCAGGCAGCAGTCAGCGCGACGGTTCCGGACACCGCGAGCACCGCTGCGGCGAGCACCGCTGCCAGATCCCAGCCGGCGCCGAATTCGTTCAGCGCGTCAAGCAGCGCCGTCGTCGGACCGACAGCAAGCGCCCACCCCGCGACCACCCCCATGGTGGCCGCTGGGACGGCCACGATCAGCGCTTCGGCTGCCACCCCGGCCACGATCTGCGGGCGCGTCGCGCCGACGGCGCGAAGGGTGCCGAACGACTGAAGGCGGCGGCGGGTATCGGCGTAGGCGGCTGCCGAAAGCATCACCGCTGCCGAGGCCAACGCGACCACCGAGAGAGCGATCAGAAGGGCGATCACGATTCCGGCGGCGCCGTCGATCAGCACCCGCACGCCGGCGCGGGTGACGAATCGGAAGCCCGAGATGCCGTAGGTCGCCAGGCGGGCCTGCTCGAGCACGAGCGGCAGCTGCGCAGGGCTTCGCGACCACAGCAGCACCTGGTTTATGGGCTCGCTACGGCGGTGGAACCACAACCTCCTGGCGTCCGCGTACGGGACGTACACGCGCGGGCCTGACGCCAGCGGGAAGGCCACGTTGTCGGGTGCCACCGCGATGCCGACGACAAGGAAGTTGTCCGGCCCGTGTGGATGGTCGAACCCGTGCATGTCGAGCTCGTCACCGACGCGGATGTGCCAGGCGGTGGCAAGCCCGCGTTCGATCACCGCCTCCATCGGGCGTCCCGAGAGGTCGTGGCCGGCGACGATCGTGTACCCGCGGCGTCCGCCCAGCACGCCCTCGACGACGGCGTGCGCGTTGGAGTGCGAGTCGCGACCGAACACCCCGTCGGTCGACAGGTTGCGGACCGGCACGCCGGACTGCACGAGCCGGTAGCTGAGCGCAGCCACGTCAGGCAGTGTCTGAGCGCGGGCGCGGACGCTGCTCAGCGGTGCCGGATCGAAGGACGCGATCACGTCCGGAAGGCCGGCGCGGGCGGCCGCGCGATCGAATCCGGTCGCCAGGCTGTAGGAGACCGTCGCCGAGGCGCCCACCATCACGCCCACGGCGGTGATGCCGAGCGCGGCGAGCAGCGAGCGTCCGCGGCGGGCACGCAGCCGCGACCAGGCAAGCCCAAGCTGCGTGCCGGTCATTCGCCTGGCACCAGCCGGCCGTCGCGCAGCGTCAGTACCCGGTCGGCGAGGTCGGCTGCCTCCCTGTCGTGGGTGACCAGGATCACCGCGCGGCCGTCGACAGCAACCTCGCGCAGGAGCGCGAGCACGCCGTGTCCGGACTCCCGATCGAGATTTCCGATCGGTTCGTCGGCGAGCACCAGCTGGGGACGGTGTACGAGCGCCCGGGCGATCGCCAGCCGCTGCTGCTCGCCTCCCGACATCGTGATCGGTAGCTGCCGTGCGGCGCCGGTGACGCCGAGCTGCTCGATCAACTCAGCCGCCCGTGCTTTTGCACGCCGCCCGTCTCCGGCCAGCCGCGCCGGCAGGATGACGTTCTCCGCTCCGGTCAACTCGGGCAGAAGATGAAAGAACTGGAAGACGAATCCGATCCGATGCCTGCGCAAATCGGTCAACTCCGATCCGCCCATTCGGTCGACCTGCACACCGGCGACCCGAATAGATCCGGCGTCGGCCCGGTCGAGCCCCCCCAGCAGGTGCAGCAGCGTAGATTTGCCGCTTCCCGATCGGCCCGTCACAGCCACCAGTTCGCCGGGCATCACGTCCAGGTCGACGCCGTCGAGCACCGAGCGCACGCCTCGACCGGAGCCGTAGCGTTTGACCACTCCCCTCATCGTCACCACGTGCTCCATCGCCTGCAGGATACGGCGGCTGCCGATGGTCGAATAGGGGCCGACTGCCGTCCCTCGTTCGGGTTTGGTGGCAACCCCCCGCGCGGCGGCGCGAGGGTCGTCATGGTCAGCAGCGATCGTGGTGCGTCACCAGACGGTCGAGAAGGCATACTCGACGATGCAGGCCTGCACCATCAGCAGGGCGATCGTGGCAGTCAGGTGGCGGCGGGTGAGCACCGGTGCGATCGCCAGCGCCGCAAGCGGCACCATGAACAGCCAGATCCGTTCGACCTCGCCCTTGGTGTAGCCGCTCAAGGCGCCCATCAGCACGATCAGAGCGAGCGCCCACGCCTCGGCGAAGCGAAGCGCCAGAGCTCGTCCGTATGCAACGACGAGCGGTAGTCCCAGGCCGCCGAGGAAGGCGGCGACGTCGCCGGCTTGCCAGTAGTCGATCGGCCGGTGGTCGGCGAGCGTGTTCGGCCCGTGCAGGTAGCGTTGGCGGGTGGCGTCAAATGCGGCTACCGCGTCATAGCCAAACGCAACCCGAAGGACTGCGTACCCGACACCGACCGCAATAACGCCGGCTGCCGCCATTCGCGCCGCCGTCCGCAGGCCGGCTCGCCGCCAGACGACGATCACCGCCCACACCGACACGGCAGGAAGCGCGTATGACAAGAATGAGCACAACCAGACCGCGACTCCGCCCAGCCAGCGCCTCCCGGCCACCAGCGCGAGCACGGTTGCGACTCCAGCGGTGCAGAACACGGCATCCATGGATGTCACGCTTTCCAGCATTGACGCCGGCGCGAACGTCCACACCAGCGCCGCGACTCGTGACACCGGCTCTGAACGCCCGAGCCTGATCGCAACGTGGTAGGTAAGCGGCGCCGTGAGTGCGCCGACGGCCACGATCAGCACCGTGATCGGCCACACGCCGCCGAGCCCCATCCGGGCAAGCGCGATCGCAATCAGGGTCGGCCCTGGTGGGTGGCCCGCCGGATGCGTCGGCAAGTGTGGGACGAGCCCCGCGAACCGCTCAACGAACGCCAGTGGGTGCGCCGCGTAGCGGGCCACCGCCGCGGTGTACTCCTGCGCTCCCTCTTCGCGGGTCAACGGCCGCGCCCACTCGTCCGGCCCGAAGCGGATCGCGTTGACCGCCAGCCGGGCCACGACCGCAAGCAGGTACACAGTGGCCACAAACTGCCGCGCGCCGAGATCAAGCAGCCTCGGCACCAGGACAACGCTGGCCACCAGCACCGCCACCGCTGGGATGGCCCAGACAGAGACGACCGGCTTGTGGAACATGAAGAACGGTGGCAGTCCGCCGCCCAGGTGGCGAGTGGTGACCCCGTGCGCCGTGGTCACGACCACAAACTCGACCAGCACCACCGCGGCGATCCACCCGAGCAGAGCGCGCGGCTCGAGCCGCCGCCCCGCGGTCACGGCGGACGCCCGAGCGCGCGAGCCGCCTGGATCAGCGCAAGCGCCGATTGGGCCTCACAGAGCTCGCCCTGTTCCGCGAGCGCGACCGCACGCGCAAACGGCATCCGTACCAACTCGATGCCCTCACGCTGGGCCAGCGTCGGCACGCCGAACTCGACGCCGATGGCGAGGTAGACCAGCCCGCGAAGCGAGATGTGCGCCGAGGAGGAGAAGAAGCCGCCCACCCGCCGAAGCTCGCGGGCCACGCCTCCCACCTCCTCTCGCAGTTCGCGGCCGGCCGCCGCCGCGGGGTTCTCGCCAGGCTCGATCGAGCCGGCTGGGGCCTCCAGGGGATGGGCACGTACCGGGTGGCGGTATTGGCGCACCAGGACGGTGTCGCCGTTGTCGGCGACCGGCACCACCCACACGGCCGGGGGCACGTCCAGATACGCGTACTCACTGCCGTCCGCGAGCTGGTCGACCACGAACCGCCGCCATGGTGAGGCGTGCTGCTGGTGCTGCTCGTCCACCACGGCCGCGGCGCGTGGCATGAGCGGCGCTACGTCGGGGTCCGCGAGCAGCGCGGAGGTCGCAGGGGCGTCCTGCAGTCGGATCGAGAGCAGATCGGCGACGGTGTCCACGTCCGGATGCGGGTCGAGCAGCTCCAGGCTCAATCCAGCCGCGCGCGCGGCGGCGACTGTCTGGTCGAGAACATCCGCGCTTGACCAGCGGATGCCGCGGAACGGCGCCGGGTGGAAGCGGCGCATGCCGATCAGGCAGTAGCCGCCGTCCAGCGCCGGGCCCAGCACGAGGTCGGCGTCCGAGTCGCGCCCGCGCCGGATCAGCTCGGCTGGGTAGGTCGGAGCGTCGCCTGACACCAGCAACGCTCCGTCCCGGACGCCGGCTTCGAGTGCCGCCGCCAGACCGGCGCCCCGCTGCGCGTTCACCAGAACGCCTGGGTGAAGCAGACGCAGGTCGTCGACGTCTGCCCTCGGTGCGAGCAGGCCGGCCGACGAGTCGACGCTGCGTGCGGTGGCGAGCACGTCGGTGACGAATGCCGCCGAGAGCCGCGCCGCCAGCTCGAGACCGAGCGGTGGGCAGAGCCGCGTCTTGACGCTTCCGGCGCGCGGTGCCTTTGCCATCACGAGCACCGGACCGCTCACCGCGCCGCCACCCTGACCATGTCCCACCCTGCCCTGACCGACGCCCCGGGATTGCCCGAGACCTTCGACTTCCCGCCGATGCGACGACGGTAGTCAACCGGGACCTCCGCCACCCGATGCCCGCGGGCGGCAGCGTTTCGGATCATCTGCGTCGGCCAGCCATACGTCATCTCGCTCAGATCGAGTCCACGCAGGACCTCGGCGCGGATCGCACGGTACGGCCCGATGTCACTCAACGATAGCCCGAAGCGGCGATTCAGAACCGCGGCCACCAGGCGGTTCCCGGTCAGCTGGTGGAGACGGATCGAACCGGGCTCCCGGCGGCCGCGCACGCGGGAGCCCAGAACAAGGTCATAGCGATCCTCGAGCACCGGCACCACCAGCCGCCCCGCCTGCTCGCCGACGTCTGCTCCATCACCATCCAAGAAGAGGATCACATCCGCGCCGGCCGCGGCCTCTGCTCCGGTCAGGCACGCGCGACCGTATCCCGGCCGGCGCTCGTCGATCACGGTCGCTCCGGCCCGCGTCGCAAGCCCGACCGTGTCGTCGGTCGATCCACCATCCACCACGATCACG
Source organism: Gaiellales bacterium (assembly GCA_038230835.1). Lineage (GTDB taxonomy): Bacteria > Actinomycetota > Thermoleophilia > Gaiellales > JAICJC01 > DASUHT01. The sequence continues at coordinate 11,127 of JBBRMM010000033.1, read as the reverse complement.
CTTGTGACGAGCGGCCGCGGGAGCGAGTCGATGACGTGTCCGATCGCCTGCTCCTCGTCGAGCGTGGGGATCACCGCGACCGTGATCACATCAACCTCCTCTCCGACAGCGATCCGCCCTCCGACCGGAGGACCAAGGCGTCACGCTCACCTGATGTTGCGGACGACGTCGGCACCCGACGGAAGACCCGCAGTCACTCGAAGAAAACGACCGAGCGCCTCGTCGACGGGCGCGATCTGACGGCTGACCAGCAGATCGAGATCGGTACGCCCATGCCTCACCGTCGGCGCGAACGGGTGCAGGAAGGCGCCGTCGGCGGTCAGTGTCAGCTCCGGCAGAACATCGGACGGCCCAAGCTCGACCCCCATACCCGCGGTCTCGGCTCGGCCACGGCGAACGACGGAGCGCACCACGTGGTCGTCGTCGGAGATGCCCAGCCCGCGGTGCAGGTCACACAGCCGCGCCAACTCGTCGTCGGTCTGATCCTCGACGGTGGTCGCGATCCGCACCTTGATGCCGCGCTTGAGTAGCTTGGGGATGGCGTCCAGTACTGTCGCGAAGTTCTTCGGCCCCCGAAACTCGTCGTTTCGGGTCGGCTGATCGGAGTCGAGCGAGATCTGCAGCGCGGCGTCCAGCCCGGCCAACGGCTCGAGTCGTCGGAGGACTCCGTCGGTGAAAAGCGTCGCATTGGTCAACGCCACCGTCGGCAGGATCCCGGCGATCTCGACCAGCACCTCGGGAAACCACGGCAACATGAACGCCTCGCCCCCCGTGATCCCGACGCACGTAAACCCCACGTCACGCGCCTGCTCGGCTGCCGCCACCATCGCCCGTGCGCTCAGTGTGCGGCGGTTCGCGATCCTCGGCGAGGACTCGGTCAGGCAGTAGCTGCACGTCAGATTGCAATGGTAGGTGGCGTACAGCCACAGCCGCTCACCGACCTTCTCTTCGGCCACGGCCGACTCAAACCGCTCGCGAAGCTCGTTCACGGATCGAGTCCCGGGGGCGGAATCTGAAACGCCGTGCAGTACTGGTTGAGCATGGTGATCGTCCCGGCCAGTACCGTCAGCTCGATAAGGTGATCCTCGCGTACGTGGTCCAGCGTCGCGGCGACCAACGTGTCGGTCACGCCGTCGGCATCGGTGGTCTGCTGATCGACCCAGGCCATGATCGCCCTCTCGCGCGCAGTCAATCCGTCGGTTTCGGCCCCGTCGCAGACGGTTTCCAGCTGCTCCTGGGTGACACCCGCTTCGAGCGCGGGCCCACGGTGGGCCGCCAGGCAGTACCGGCAGCCGTTGAGGTGCGAGACGCGCATGATGACGAGCTCCTTGGTCGCCAGGTCAACGGCGCTTTCGCCCATGATCTGGCCGAGAAAGGGCATCAGCGTCTCCAGCATGTCGGGCGCGTGAGCGAGCGAACGCGTGAGTGCCGATGCCGACCCGTCGGGTCGGTACCAGTCGCGGGCAAGGATCGGCGCCTGCTCGCGGTCAAGCAGCGAAAGACGGCTAATTGTTCTTCGCCCCTTGCATGATCCACTCGGCGATCAGGCGCCGCTCGGACTGCGTGAGAAGAGTCCTTCGGGATGGGTCGGGAGGGTGGATCAACAGGTAGCTGAGCTCCGGATGTCCGGGGTCGACGCGTTCGTAGGATGGCGCGTTCGGCGGCGAGATGCCAACCAGTTGCGCGTATGACCGGCCCGGCCGCAGGTCGAGATAAGGATAGGCGGCCGGGTGGCACGTCGCGCATTTGTGGTCGAAGATCGGCTGGATGCTACGCGCGTAGGAGACGCCGCTGCTCGATCCGCCCAGCGAAGGCAGCAGCATGACGACCGCCGCGACAGCCACCAGCCCGCCACCGACTACCCCGCGACCGTGAGGAATTCGCTCGAGTCGCACAGCCGGTCGACAGCGAAGAAAATCCACGGTCCGCGAAGCCGGGTCGAGATCGTCCGGCTCCACACACCCGCCCGGGCCCCCGGCGCGTGCACCTCGAACACCCGGCCCGAGCGAGGATTGGCGACCAGCGTGTAGTTCGGATCCAGGTGGGGTCCGGTGACGGTCATCGACAGCCGCTCTCCCCCTCCGGGCAGCAGCGTAACCTTTGGATTGGAGACGGTGGGCGTGCCGAGCACTCGCGTCGCCAGGCCAAAGTCGATCGTGGCCAACCCTCCGGGTTCGAGCGCCGCCCAGTGCGAGGTGTAGATCGTGTGTGGGGAATACGCCTTGAGTTCAAAGGTGCCCGCCGGGACATCGTGCAGGACATAGTGGCCCGACGCGTCGGTTCGAGCAACCTTGTAATGCTCCTCCCGGCCAGGCTGCGACGGCCCACGCAGCAGCAGCGTCACCAGCGCGCCCGCGATCGGCGTGTGACCCTGGTCGGTCACCGTGCCCGAAATCAAGCCGGTGCCGTTGGGGGTTATGGCCAGCGGCAGTTGCGGAATGTTCGGATCGCCCGGCAGCGCAGCGTTCGACGCCGGCGGCAGCTGGCCACCCGGCCCGCGCGCGCCCTGGTCGATCCAGGCGGCGACAAGCGCGATGTCTGCCTCCGACAACGGCGCCTTCAAAAACGGCATCCGCCCACCGATCGACGCCGCATTGCCGAAGCCCGCGAGCTTCAGATACAAGAAGCTCTTCTGCGGGTCACCGGCCACCACGTAGGCGTAATGCGGGTCCTCGAGCGCCACCTGGTTCACCAGCGACCCGTAGGATGCGCCGGGCAGAAGGTTCAGCGACGGGTTCACCCCCGGATGACAACCCTCACAACCGGCGTGCAAGAAGAGCGCCTGCACCTGCGCGTAGGCGACCCTCGGCGCCGGGGAGTTGCCGACGTCGTGGATCAGGAGGTAGGCGGCCACCGGGATCACGAGCGCCGGCACCAAAAACGCGACTAAGGCTCTGGGAGACATCCTGGCCCACGTTACCACCGCGCGCGACGCTGGCCTGTGTGGACTCCGATCGACGCGGCGGCCAACACCGGGTAGGGTGCAGCCATGACAACGACAATCACGGTCGGAGCGGTCGCCTACCACCCGCGAGTGGAGACGATCTGGGACTCGTTTGCGCGCTGGTTCGCGTCCCGCGGCGCTCCCGTAGACGCTGTGCTGTTCGACACCTACGACGATCAACTCGACGCCCTGTTCGACCAACGAATCGACGTCGCCTGGAACACCAACCTCGCCTACGTCGAAGCACAACGACGCGCCGGCGGCGGCTGCGGCATGCTCGCCATGCGCGACAACGACCGCGACTGGCGCACACACGCCGTCGTGCGAGCCGACTCCGACGCCGCGACGCTCCAAGACTTGGCCGGCGCCCGGATCGGCTTCGCGTCATCCGACTCGCCCCAAGCGACCATCCTGCCCATCTACTTCATGCGCGAACAGGGCTTCGATCCCGAGCGCGACGCCCACGCCGAGAAGCTCGAACTCGACCTCGGAAAACACGGCGACACCGGCGGCGCCGAACTCGCCCAACTCCGACGGCTAGTCAAAGGCGAGATCGACGCCGCAGTCCTGTCAGACGCCACCTGCGCCGGCACCATCCAAACCGACACCGTCGACGGCACCCCAGTGCGCAAAATCTGGACATCCCCGCCGTACCACCACTGCAACTTCACCGTACTCCCCGACCACGACGCTCAGCGCTCCAAAGGCTTCCGAAACGGACTCATGGCGATGCGCTCGGACGACCCAGCTGTCTCAGAAGCGATGCGCCTGGAATGGGTCGGACGCTGGGTCGAAGGCGACGACGCCGGCTACGCAGCGCTCTATGACGCCCTCGCCGTGCCGCGCGCCTAGATCCGGCGCGCGCTACCAGGTTCATGCAGAAGGCGCGCTAGTCATGGGTTCGTCCGGTTCCGTGACCGGCAGGTTTGCAGGCGCTTCGTAAGCGGCAGGTCGTTGAGGTTCTGGGGCCGGGCGGCAGCCCGGCCCGGTGGCGTCGAGGGCCTACGGGCCGGGCTTCCCCCGCCGCATTGCCGCGGATGGATCCCGAGTGCGGCAAGACTGAGCGCGTGGACTGTTGCGGGTCTCCACCGGGGGGTGGGTGGAGACCCGGGTGGTGGCGTGGTTAGTGGTAGGCGTGGAGGGTGGTGTCGTTGGAGCCGACGTACACCAGCCCGTTGAGGACGGTCGGGGTGGAGGCGACGGCTCCTCCGGTGACTGCTCGCCAGACGGTGTTGCCGTTTGTGATGTCGAATGCGTAGATGTTGCCGTCGTTTGAGCCGTAGTAGGCGATGCCGTTTGCGATGGTGACGCCGCCGGTGATCGCGCCGTTGGACGCGCCGCCGTTCCAGATGGGGGATCCGTCGGTGGTGCTGAGGGCGTAGAGGGTGGTGTCGTTTGATCCGGTGTACACGACGCCGTTTGCGACGGCTGGAGAGGAGTTGACTTGGCCGCCGGTGGTGACGCTCCAGATCTGGGCGCCGGTGGCGGCGTTGAGGGCGTACACGTTTGTGTCTTTGGAGCCGATGTAGACGGTGCCGCTGGAGACTGCGGGTGAGGAGGTGACGCCGCCGCCGGTGGTGAACGTCCACGCGGTCGAGCCGTTGGTGGTGTGGATGGCTTCGACTTTCGAGTTGGCGGTGCCGAAGAACACGAGGCCGTTTGCGACTGCTGGGGTGGAGGTGACCGATGATCCGATCGCGGCGCTCTAGATCGGGTTGCCGGTCGCGGAGTCGTAGGCGTTGACGACGCCGCTGGTCGAGGCGACGTACACCGTTGCGGAGTTGACGCCCGGCTCTCGGTTGCGCATAGCGCGGCGGAAGATCACCCGCAGCCGCATGATCGCCTTAAACCGGGGCAAGATCAGTTCCTGGAGGGTCGGGACGGCGTGGAGGTTATAGTGGGCGCTGATGGAGCGCTTCGCCCGCCTGATCATGCATCACCGTCGGGTTGTTCTGGTCGGTTGGGTTGTGCTGACGCTGGTCGGTTTCGTCTCCGCGTCGCAGGTTTCGAACCGGTTCTTGCAGCAGTTCTCGATCCCGGGTGGCTCGGCCTATGAGGCGAATCTGCGGACGTTGCATACGTTCGGCTCCGGATCGCAGCCACCGTTGGTGCTGGTGTTCCACTCGGCAGGCGACGTCAAGTCGGATCCGCTCGTCGGCAAGGCGATCGCCGATGCATCGGCGCTGTTGCCGGGGTCGCGCTTCAGCTCGTACGCATCGACGTCTAGCGACGCCTATGTCTCCAAGGACGGCCACACCACGTTCGCTGAGATCTATCCGGCGGGCGTGATCTCCGGTTTCGACGCACCGACCAAGATCCACGATCAGGTGCGAGCCGTGGTCAGGCGTGATCTGGGCGGCTCGCAGTCGGTGACCTTCAACCTGACCGGTCTCGACCCGCTGCGTGCGGCCGCCGCCGGTGGCGGCTCCGGCGGCCCTAGCATCCTGGTCGAGGCGCTGATCGGCGCGGCCGGGGCGCTGATCATCCTGCTGTTCGTGTTCGGTACGCTGCCGGCCGTGATGATGCCGTTGTTGGTCGCGTTGGCCGCGATCATGACCACGTTCACCGCCGTCTGGGGCCTTACGTACATCACCGACGTCTCGCTGGTGGTGCAGTTCCTGGTCGCCCTGGTCGGGTTGGGCGTCGCCATCGACTACGCGCTGCTGATGATCTTCCGTTTCCGTGAGGAGCTCGAGCATGGCCGCAGCGTGGAGGACGCCACGATCGCGATGACGGTGCACGCCGGCCGGTCGGTGATCGTCTCGGGCTCGACGGTGGCCGTGGGATTGCTGAGCATGGTAATCATCCCGCTGCCGTTCATCCGCTCGATCGGACTGGGTGGGCTGCTGATCCCGTTGGTGTCGGTGCTCGCGGCGTTGACCATCCTTCCTGCCGCGCTGTCTCTGCTCGGTCATCGGATCAATCGGCTGCGCGTGATGCCACGTCGGCTGCTGGGCGCTGTCGACACGGAGACCGGGTTCTGGAACCGCTGGTCGGGCGCGGTCACGCGCCGGCCGCTGCTGGCCTTCCTGGCCGGCCTCGCGGTGGTGGCGGCGCTGCTGATCCCTGCCGTGAAGCTGAACCCGAGCGAGGCCCAGGCAAAGAACCTGCCCGGTAAGGGCGACGCCGTGGACGGTCGGCTGATGCTCGAGCGGTCGGGGATCGGCGACGGCGTGCTGAAGCCCTACGAGATCCTGATCGAAGGCGCGCCGCCAGCGACGGCGGCCAGGGTGGCAGAGCAGGTCGCACAGGCGCCCGGCATCGCCGCCGCCGCCGCGCCTCCCCAGTGGCAGAAGGGTTCGACCTCGATCGTCGAGGCGTTCGGCTCGGTGGATGCCTCCTCCGAGCAAGCGAAGGGCATCATCTCTGGACTGCAACACACAACCCTCCCCGCGATCCAGGGCAGCCTCGGCGGCCCCGTACGCGTCACGCTGGGAGGTGTCGCGCCTGAGGAGCGTGACTTCGTCCACGCCGTCTACGGCAAGTTCCCCTACGTCCTGCTGTTCGTGATCGGCCTCACCTACGTCTTGCTGGCCCGCGCGTTCCGGTCGCTGGTGCTGCCGCTGAAGGCCGTGATCCTGAACCTGATCTCGCTCGGCGCCGCCTACGGCATCGTCGTCTTCATCTTTCAGCAGGGTCACGGCAGCAAGCCGATCTGGGGCCTGGACGCCACCCAGGCCGTGATCGCCTGGGTACCGCTGATGATCTTCGCCTTCCTATACGGCCTCTCGATGGACTACGAGGTGTTCATGCTGTCGCGGATCCGCGAGGCATACGACGAGACCGGCGACACCACCTCGGCCGTGCGGTTGGGGCTCGCCCGAACCGGAAAGCTGGTGACCAGCGCGGCACTTGTGCTGATGTTCGCCTTCTTCACGCTCTCGACTGGCCCCGGCCCCGACATCAAACAGTTCGGCATCGGCTGCGCGGCTGGCATCGTCGTCGACGCGACCCTGATCCGAGGAGTGCTGGTGCCCTCGATCATCTGCCTGCTAGGACGCTGGAACTGGATCTTCCCCAGCTTCGCTGCCCGCCTGCTGCTGACCGATCGCCGACCCTTACCAGAAGCGTCCGGCGACTGATCACCCGCTCGTCGCAAGGCTTGACGGTGCCGGACTCGCCCGGTCGGGTGCACAAACTCGGTCACGCGGCGGCGGCTTCAGGGCGGCAGATCGTCGAGCCATGCACCGACAACCGCGGCCCATTCGTCCGGGCGGTCACGATGCACGAAGTGACCGGCGTCAGGAATCTCGCGCATGACCCAGGTTGGGTGCGCCGCAACCGCGGCTCGCACGAAGTCGATCGGCACGATGTGATCAGAGTCGCCGTGCACCCGAGGCGGTGAAACCAATCGCCTCGCCCGCATTGTTGGTGGCCGCCTCCGCCGATGCCGACTGGGCGGGTGCTCGACGGGCCCTCCTTCTTCCACGTCCCGCGCGGCGACACGCGCCTGCCCGACCTGGTCGCGTGAGCCGGCATCGTCGCGCCGGACGCTGGAAAGATGGGCCGCGATCTGGTCGCGATCTGGTTAGCAAGTGGCTACCGCACGAGTATTCGCGCAGAGTACATTTCCTCGACCACGCGAGGTATCCTCATACCGGCCGCTGACGAAGCCAACGACCCATACGACGACACCCAACCACAACCCAGCTAACGACGCGCCGATGCGGATCCAACTTCTCGCCCGTCCTGTGCAGTCGCGCGGGACAGGACGACCACGCTGTGCTTGCCCTGCGAGGTCTCGTGGCCTCGTTCGGAGGTTGGCGCGGCTCGCATAACGGCCGACTGAACCTTGCATTCACGTCATCGACGCCGTAGAAGTCCCGCTTTCGGCCGGTAGGCGTACTTGGGATTATCCGAGCGTCCATGTCAGGGCCGCGAGCGTGTATAGGGCGGCGTAGGTGGCGGTGAGGCCGATCACGATGGAGGTTGGGGCGTTTCGAACGGTGAATCCGGTGGAGCGCAGGAACCGGATCGTTTTCAGTTCGCCGGAGATCATGAGCACCGCGAACGCGGTTAGGAGGCGGCCGGACCGGCGGTGGTGGCGAGGCTCGCGATGATCGCAAGGTGGGCGAGGTTGCTGAGCACAACGAAGCCCATCGCGATGATCTCGCGTTCGATCAGCCTGTCTCTGATCGCGGCTACGAGCCCGATCGTCGCGATGCCGATCAGTGCGATTTCGACGACCCTGACTCCGCATGGGGCCGACCATCCGGGTGTGATTGAGGTTGCAAGCGCTGAGTAGGCGCAGAGGAATCCGCGGGCCTTGACGCCGGGTTCGATCCAGCCCAAAAGAAGGCCCCACGGGGCGACGGGCCAGGGGCGGTCTCGCTCGCGTGGCTCATGGCATGTCCGCTGCCACCCAGTTGGCGGCGGAGATCGGATCGGTGTCCAGGAGCGTCGCGCCGAGTTGGTCTGCGATCTTGCGCGTTGCGCCCCGGCCGGCGACAGCAATTGGGGCTGCGGCGGTTTGAGTCTGGCCGGCGAGGGCGCGCAGGCGGGATGGCTTGGTCGTTGCCAGTACGATGATCCTCGGTGTGAGTTTGGTTGCGGCGTCGATCAGAGTCGAGTGGGGGGTGTCGGAGCCGAGGTAGGTGATTCGCCAGCCGTGGCTGCGTAGGGCGATTCCAAAGCAGAGCAGGCCGAGGTCGTGCAGTTCGCCGCTCGGGCATGCCAAAAGGGCGCGCGGACCACCGCCTCCGTCCCAGTCGCGGGCGAGTCCGAGCAGGCGACCGCGGATTAGGTTGGACGCGAAATGCTCCTCTGCGATCGTTGCGCTGCCGATCGCCCATCGCTCGCCGAGGGCGACGAGATAGGGGATGATCACCTCGGCGATCACTGTCGTGAGGCCGTAGGTAGCCAGCAGGCGATCGAGCACGGCATGGGCGCTGCCGGCATCAAACGCTGTCATCGTTGCCGCTAGTCGTGAGCGGTCTGCGCCGATCACCCCCTCGCGTGGACAGGGCACCACGTATGGCACAGCCGGGTCTCCGGTCGGGGTAGAGAGCACCGTTTCGGCGGCTTGGCGCGCTGACACGCCGGCTGCTAGGAGCTCCTGCATCGCGCGCACTGCGCGTTCGTCTTGGGGCCCATAGAGGCGATAGCCGCCGGCGCTTCGTACCGGAGATAGCAACCCGTACCGGTGTTCCCAGGCTCGCAACAGTGCGGGCGACTCTCCAACTCGGTGGCTGAGCTGCCCGATGCGAACCAGAGCAGCCGGCTGAGCGACGGGCGTGGTCATCACCCACAGTATACGCACCTTCAACGAACCTTTGACAACAGAGCATGGAGTCTGTACAGTCACTACATCTAATTAAGGGGGGAGGATGCATGTCTAGTCGTGTCAGCACGCTGGCCGCTGGAGCCGCCAGCCGCACGACCATCACGTTCCTGGCGGCCTCGTTCGCCGCGTCCGGCTCAACCGCTGTGCCGTCATACCGGTGAGCTGCGAAGGCCAGCCAGTGGTGCTAGCGTGGATGGTCAGGCGTTTCGCCCTGCTTTTAGCGTGTTTGGGTCGGTTCACTCCCGTCGCAATCGACGCTCCTCGGTTAGGAAGAGGGTGAGCACGTTGGAGCCCTCAGTAGCAGCCCCCGAGTCGGCGAGCCAGCGACGGGGCGCGCTGTACGATCAGTGCGGCAAGGAAGCATTCTCGCTCTGCGTGTGGATCGTGGGCGATGAACGCCTGGCCGCCGACATCGTGTACGAGAGTATCTGCGTCGTACCCCAGGCCGACTCGGTTGAAGCCAGCCGGTGGCTTTTGAGCGAAGTGCATCGCCGAGCGGTTGCAGCCGCCCGAAGCCGCACCGTCCCTCCCACTGGCATCCAACCACCGACCGAGGCGGCGGAACTCCTGAAACGGTGTGGTCCGCTCAGCGACCAGCAGCGACTGATACTCGCGCTGGCCTACCAAGCGGCAGCCACAACCGACGAGATCGCCAAGCGTCTCGCTATTCCCCCAAACCTCGTGCGATCCGAGCTCGTTGAGGCGCTCGAGCGGATCGGCCGACACAATGCACTGGTGCGGAAGAACGGTGGGAAGGCCACGCCGACGTACGTCATAAGTTGACGCAGGGGACGCTGAGCTCGCGCTGTTCCGTGGCTGGGTCAGGGCTGTGGGGTGCAAATACTCGTGCTCGGCGTGGGGGGTGCCGGCTGTCTGGGTCGTGCGGGGGGTTGGTGAGGTGGCTGGTGGCCGGCCCCAGCCTGGCGGTGGGTTGCGGCGTAGCCTTCTGCGCGTCTGCGATCGGGAGGGATTGGGGTGGTGTTCAGGCTTGTGTACTGGGGGCTGCGTCGGCTCGTTGAGCTGGCTGCGCTTGGGTTCCGCTCGTCGGCTGGGAAGGAGGTTGAGATCGTGGTGCTTCGCCATCAGTTGCAGGTGCTGCGGCGCCAGGTTGGTCGCGCGCGGTTCGATGACGCAGACCGCGCGCTGCTTGCCGCGCTGAGCACGCGCCTGGCTCGGCGGGACCGTTCGCTGGTGCTGGTGCGGCCAGAGACGGTGTTGGGCTGGCATCGCGCTTTGGTGCGGAGACGCTGGACGTATCCGCGCAGATCGCCGGGCCGCCCTGCGTTGGCTTTGGACGTGCGTGATCTGATCCTTCGGTTGGTGAGGGAGAATCCGCGCTGGGGTTACCGACGGATCCAGGGCGAGCTCGCCGGGCTCGGCGTGACCGTCTCTGCCAGCTCGATCCGCAACCTCTTGCGTCGCCACGACCCCGGCCCTGCACCCCGGCGGCCCGGATCAACGTGGCGAGACTTCCTTCAAGCGCAAGCACACGGCATGATCGCGTGCGACTTCTTCACCGTCGACACCGTCTTTCTGCGGCGGCTGTACGTGCTGTTCTTCATCGAGCTTGCCACACGGCGCGTGCACCTCGCCGGGGTCACGGCGAACCCGGACGGCCACTGGGTCGCCCAGCAGGCCCGAAACCTGTTCCTGGCGCCGGGCGGTGCTCCGACGTCGTCGCGCTATTTGATCCGCGATCGTGACGCGAAGTTCGCCGGCGCCTTCGACGAGGTCTTCCGCAGTGAGGCGATCCGGATCGTTCGCACCCCGATCCGCGCCCCACGCGCAAACGCCCACGCCGAGCGCTTCGTCGGAACAATCCGCCGCGCGTGCCTCGACTGGCCCCTGATCACCAACCGCCACCACCTCAAGCGCATACTCCGCACCTACCTAGAGCACT
>JBBRMM010000032.1:0-22589 GCA_038230835.1 Gaiellales bacterium | reverse complement strand
GACCCTGCTGCTGACGTTGCTGAAGCTGTGGGCAGCGCGAGCGCTGCGAGCGCGAACGCCACAGCGAACGCGCGTTGACTGAAGACGTGCATGTGGACCCCCCGGTTGTTCCCGATTCCCCTGTCGGTGTTATCGGCAGCTCCGACGCCGAGTGTGAGTCCTCACCAGTTGCGAGCCCACTCGGGCAGGAATGACGCGGGAGCGAGCCCCTGGTGAACGTCGAGCCCGATCCGGTCAGCGAGGGGGGCTCACCAACCAGGTTCCGAGTCTCGTCAGCGGCACTTTCCGGGACGGCGCTGACACGATCCTGGTTGGCACCGGAGCGCCGCAAGATCTGCCCGGCGCCCCGCCCGTTCCGTCACGCCTGGGGTGATCCGGCGGGCCGGCTGCTCCACCCTGCCGAGCCGGCGGCGGCCCACACCACACCCGTCAGTCGCCCGGCGACCCGTTCTCACACCGAACCGACGGCGTGAGCCAGCCGGTGGAATGCCCCCTCGTTCCTGAGCAACTCGCGCTCGCTGCCCCGTTCGATGACCCGCCCACGCTCGATCACCAGGATCTGGTCGGCGCGGCGGACGGTGGCCAGCCGGTGGGCGACAATGACCGACGTGCGGCCGTGGAGCAGGCGGTCGAGCGCGCGTTCGATCAGGATCTCGGTCGGCCGGTCGATGTTCGACGTGGCCTCGTCGAGGATCAGGATGCGCGGGTCGGCGAGGAGCGCTCGGGCGATCGAGATCAGCTGCCGCTCGCCTGCCGACAGGCCGGCGCCGCCCTCCCGTACCTGGTGGTCGAGCCCACGCTCGAAGCGTTCGGCGATACGGGTCACACCGATCGCCTCGGCCGCCTCACGCACCTGGTCGACGGTGGCCTCGGGGCGGGCGAACCGGATGTTGTCGGCGATCGTCCCGGCGAACAGGAAGGGGTCCTGCAGTACCACGCCGAGCTGGCGGCGGTAGCTGCGCAGCCGCACGTCGCGGAGGTCGATGCCGTCCGCCCGGACAGTGCCCTCGTGCGGGTCGTAGAAGCGGGCGATCAACTTTGCGAGGGTTGACTTCCCGCCCCCCGACTTGCCGACCAGGGCAACGCAGCCGCCGGCGGCGACGTGGATGTCGATGCCGTGCAGCACGGTTGTCTCGCCGTAGGCGAAGGTCACGCCGTCGAGGTCGAGACGCCCCTCCAGACGTGGCATCGGTGTGGCCGCAGGTGCGTCGGCGATGTCCGGCTCGGTGTCCAGCACCGAGCTGATCTTGATCATCGCCGCAGCGCCCGACTGCAGATCGCCGTAGACGTCAGACAGCTCCTGCAGCGGCTGGAAGACGAGCTGCAACAGGTAGGTCTCGGTGATCAGCGCGCCGATGGTGAGGGTGTGATCGGCGAGCAATTGAGATCCCACCACCAGCACCGCGCAGGTCGAGATCACACCGAGCAGCTCGATCGACGGGAAGAATACCGAGAACAGCCTCTGGGCGGCGACGTTGGACGTGCGGTTCGCTTCGTTGAGCTCGTCGAACTGGGCCTGGAAGGCGCGCTCGCGATTGAACGCCTGAACCACCGTCATGCCGGACACGGACTCGGCCATCTGCGCGGTTACCCCGCTGATCGTGTTGCGCACTTCGAGCTGGGCCACCGACGACCGCCGCTGGAACCAGCGGGTGAGGATCAGGGCCGGTGGCAGCGTGACAAGCGAGGTCGCGCCCAGCCGCCAGTCGACCACGAACAGCCCCACGGCCGCTGTCGGCAGCAGCACGATGTTCGAGACGAGGGTGGGCAGATCCTCGGACAGCACCTCCGAGAGCGCGTCCACGTCGGACGTCAGGCGGGCGATGATCCAGCCCGCCCGCTGCTCGGAGAAGTACCGCAGCGAGAGCGACGTGAGATGGTCGAACAGGTCTCGGCGGAGCGCGAGGACGACGCTCTGGCCGATGCCCGCCAGCCCCCGGATCAGGATCGAGCTGAGCACCCAGCCGGCGGCGCCCAGCAGCAGGTACGCGGCGACCACGACCACGAGGTAGTGCCGGTTCGATTTGGCGATCCCGTCGTCGATGGCAAGCCGGACGAGAATCCAACCGCCGGTCTGCGCCGCCGCGCCCCCGGTGGCGACGACCACCATCAGCGCTACGGCACGCCAGCGGCCCTCGAGATAGGGCGCAAGCCGCGACAGGCCGTGCCTGCGGTCACTCATGAAGCGACCATCTCGTCCCCGAACAGCGCGGCGAACGGCCCTCCCGCACCCAGCAGCTGGGAGGGCAGGCCCTGCTCGCCGATCCGTCCGTCGCGCAGCACCACGGCCCGGTCCGCGAGCGCCGCGGTGGACAGTCGCTGGGTGGCGATCAGCGCCGTACGTGAGCCCAGCGCGGGGCGCAGCCGTGCCAGCAGGTCGCGCTCGGTGTGGGTGTCGACGGCCGACAGCGGGTCGTCCAGCACGATCACCCGCGCGCCCGCCAGCAGCGCCCGGGCCAGCGCGACGCGCTGGCGCTGGCCACCCGACAGGTTCACCCCGCGTTCGCCGATCAGCGTGTCGTAGCCGTGGGGCAGGTCGTCCACGAACGAGGCGACACCCGCCGCGTGGCTGGCCTCGAGCACCTCCTCCCAGGTTGCCTGCGGGCGGCCGGCCAGCAGGTTCTCACGCAGCGTCACCGAGAACAGCACCGCCCGCTGGGTGACCACTGCGACCGCACCGCGCAGCTCGACCAGGGTGGCTTCGCGGACGTCCACGCCGCCCAGCGTGACGCGTCCGCCGGTCGGGTCGTAGAAGCGCGAGAGCAGGGACAGCAGCGTCGTCTTGCCCGCGCCGGTGGGGCCGCACACCGCCACCAGTTCGCCGGCGGCGACGGAGAGGTCGATGCCGGTCAGCACCTCGCGTCCGCCGTCGTAGGCGAACCGGACGTCCTGGAAGCGGACTTCCAGCGGCCCCGCCGGAAGCGGTCGGGGGTGCTCCGGCTCGGGTGGCCGCGACACCTGTTCGAGCCACGAGAAGCTGCGCGCGGCCGAGGCCACCGCGCGCTGGGCAAGGTTGAGGATCCAGCCGAGCGACTCCAGCGGCCAGGCCAGCTGCAGGAGCACCGAGTTGAACAGGACGAACTGGCCGATCGTCAACCGGTGGTGGATGACGTCGTCGCCGCCGAACAGCAGCACGGTGGCGATCGACAGTCCGGGTAGGAAGTACAGCCCGGGCAGGTGGCGCGCCTCCACCCCGGCCTGGCGCAGCACCACTCCGCGGATCGCCTGGGCCTTCGACCCGAAGCGAGAGCGGACGTCGTCCTCGCGGCCGAACGCCTGCACCATCTCGATCCCCACCACCGACTCGTCCGCGGCCTCGGTGAGGTCGCCCTTGCGCTCCTGGACGGTGCGCGAAATCGGCATCACGCGGTGGGCGAAGTGCCAGGCCAGGAGCCCGATCAGAGGCGTTGTGACGACCGCGTAGAGCGTCAGCCGGAGGTTCACGACCGCCAGCAGGATGCCCCCGCCCGCGATCATCATGCCGCTTTGCGCGGCCTGCACCATGCCCCAGCCGATGAAGTAGCGGATCGGGTACAGGTCGTTGGTCGCCCGCGAGACCACCTGGCCGGTGGGATGGCGGTCGAAGAACGCACGCGGGAACTCGAGGTACGCGCGGTAGAGCAGCTCCCGCATCCGAGCCTCGAGCCGGACGCCGACTCGTGAGGTGGCATAGCGGCGGGTGAAGTTGACCCAGAACCGCAGCCCGGCCAGCACGAGGATCGCCGCCACGTACGGCCATACACGAGCCGGGCGGCCGGGGACGACAGCGTCGTCGATCACCCGCTGCAGGAGCGCGGGGATGGCCAGCGACAGGACGGTATAGACCACCGCACAGACCAGCCCCAGCGCGACCAGCCGCGACTCCTCACGCCAGAGCCCGAGCAGTCGCCGGACGGTCGGCCACATCGGATAATCCGCCGGATCGACCTCGTTCACGCTCGCCTCGTCACCCCCACCCGCCGCCTCGACACCTGCCATCGACGCAGGCTAGATGGTTGATTCACGCCCGCGCGAGCGACAAGCGGTCGCTAGCGCTCTGCGCCGGGGTAGCACTTGGGGCACGGGGCGGCATCGCGCGCTGCCCAGTCACGACGCATCAGGGGTATTCCACTCGTGAGCGTATGCCCGCACCGGGTGGACGCCGCCATGCCGTACTCGGCCGGTGCAGGAGCGTGGTACATCGCGTCGGGCGTCCCTCGCCGCTCGACGTAGGCGTGCTCATCCGCCACGATGTCTCCCCGCGTCTCGCCGCCGACCGGGCTGCGTCGCGGGGCGGCGCGCCGCCACCACACTGATCACGATCTCGACAGCCGCGCCCACGTCCCCACTCTAGATGGTTGATCGATATCTCGCGCGGGCCTGGGCGCACCACGGTTGTGGTGGGCGATGGTTGGTGGGGCTGCGGCTGCGAACTGTCGCCTCGCGGCGTCCTCGGTCGCGGCAATAGGTCAACTATTGCCGCTCCCTGCGTCCCGGCGAGGCTCGGTTCTCGCCGCCCAGGACACCACGGAGATATCGATCAACCATCTAGATGCTTACTCCAAATCGCCGCGCGCCCGGTCGCTCCCTCGCTTGGACGGGCCTTCCGACAGCGGTGTGACCTGCGTCACCTCGACCCGCTCGATCCCGCCCGGGGGCAATCCACCGAACGCCACGCCCCGTACCGAACCGCATGGCGGTGTCACGATGGGCAGGGGTGTCGGGCGTGCTCGCAGGAGCGCTGATCGCCGCCGGCTGCGGCGCGGCGGTGGCCGGCTCGACCGGCGGCTCTAACCGCCCCCCCACGGTCACCCACCTCGTGGCCGCCGAGGCGGCCGGCGGTGGCACGATCAGCGTGGTCGAGAAGGATTTCTCGATCGCGATCTCCGGCGGCACCTCGCTGGCGCCGGGAACGTACACGTTCAGCGTCTCGAATCAGGGGCCGTCGTCCCACAACCTGACCATCACCGGTCCGGGCGTGAACACGGCGACTCCCACCTTCGCGCCCGGCGGCTCGCACACGCTGACCGTGTCGCTGCAGCCCGGCACGTACCAGTTCTTCTGCTCCGTGCCCGGCCATGCCGCTGCCGGGATGCTCGACATCGTGACCGCCACGGCGCCGCCGGGCACGGGCGGTGGCACATCACCGCAGACTCCCAGCACCGGAGCGTCACCCTCGGGAAGCGACTTCGGGTCGAGCTTCGGGGGCTGAGCTTCGGGAGGTCGTCAGCCCACGAGCATGTCGTGCTCGACCGAGGGGTCAAACGGCTCGGGACTGCCGCCGAGCAGCGCCTCGACGATCCGCCCGGCGGCCCGACCGTCGCCGTAGGGGTTCACTGCGCGGGCCATCAGCGCGTGCTCGCCGGGATCCTCGAGCAGGGTCACGGTCTCCCAGACGATCCGCCGCCAGTCCGTGCCCACGAGCCGGACGGTGCCGGCCTCCACGCCCTCCGGGCGCTCGGTCACGTCACGCAGCACGAGCACCCGGCTTGCCGAGTCCCGGAGCCTCCTCCTGGATTTCCCCGGAGTCGGTCAGCACCAGGTGACAGCGGCCGAGGGCCGCCACCAGGTCGCGGTAGCGAAGCGGCCCGAGCAGGCGCACGTTGGGCTGATCTCCGAGCCAGCGGGTGACGGTTCGCCGCACCCGAGGGTTGGGGTGCATCGGGAACACGATCTCGAGACTGTCTCCATAATGTGAGGCGAGCGCGTGGATCGCACGGCAGATGCCGTCCAACGGCACCCCCAGGCTCTCACGCCGGTGCGCGGTCACCAGCACCCACGGCCGGTCGGTGGGCAGGCCGTCGAGCGGGCCGCCGGCGTGTGACGGCTGGGCCGCGATCTCGTGCAGGGCGTCGATCACCGGATTGCCGGTGACCACGATGGCGTCGGACGAGACACCCTCGGCGAGCAGGTTCTCGCGCGCTTGCCGGGTGGGCGCGAAGTGCAGGTCGGCCACGGCGGCGGCCAGCTTACGGTTGATCTCCTCTGGAAAAGGGCGGCGACGCTCAAACGATCGCAGGCCCGCCTCGACGTGCGCCACCCGGGCTCCGGCATAAAACGCCCCGATGCCGGCGGCCGCAGCCGTGCAGGTGTCGCCCTGCACCAGCACCCAGTCCGGGCGGTCGACTGTGAGCACCGGCTCCAACCGCGACAGCACCGCGGCGGCTACGCGAGCCGGTGTCTGCCGCCGCCGCATCACGTTGAGGTCGTGGTCGGGAGTGATACCGAAGGTGTCCAGCACGTCGTCGAGCATCTCGCGGTGCTGGGCGGTCACGCACACACGGTTTCGGATCCGCTCGGGGCACGCCGCGAGGGCCCTCACGACGGGTGCCATCTTGATCGCCTCGGGGCGGGTACCGAAGACCGAGAGCACGGTGATCGGGCGGGTGGAATCGTTCTCCGGATTGGAGGTGCCGGGCATACGGGAACTGCATCGGCGTCCCCAAACGGACGCTTGAGCCCCACGGGCGCTAAAGCTCCAGCCGCACCGCGGCGTGGGTTGCGTCGGTGTGCACCGTGATCGACCGGGCCACCGGAGCCAGTGGGCCGGCGGGGATCGTGACGGTGATGCCGCGCAGGCCCTGCGGGTTGTCGAGGCTGACCAACAGCCATGACCCTTGGCGGCGGTAGGCGACGGTCGTGCGCACGAAGCGGCTCATGAACCGGGCGTAGTCACTCATGGTCAAGGTGCGGACCCGACCCTCCCGCTGCAGCCGGGCGACGGTGTCGATGAATCCGGCGTACTGATGGCGCACGGCCGGGTGCAGCAGGTCGTAGGGATGGCTGTAGAGCAGCCGCACGCTGCGCTGGGCGATCGTGTAGCGCAGCGTGGCGTCCAGCCACGTCCGCACCTGGGCGGCCGACAGCCCGGCGCGCAGCATCTCGCCGATCGACGCATAACGGCCGTTCGGCATCACGGGGAACGCCCACACCGACCGTGAGACCATCCGGCCGCGGAAGAAGGTGCGATTCGGCGGCGCGCCGGTGTCGCCGGTGTAGTAGTAGGAGTCGATCCCCAACCGCTGCAGGATCCGGGTCACGGTGGGCTGCGGGTGCACCCCATCGGGAGCCGCGTAGGAGCGGACGTGCCGGCCGGTGATGCGCTCCAGGCAGGCGTCGTTTCGCCGGATCAGATCCGCGATCTGCGCCACGCCGAAGCGATGCGTCTCGAGGCCGACCGCAAACCAATTGTGCGCCCAGCCTCCGTGTGAGCCGATGTCGCCCAGCGGGGCGAGCGCCCGCACTAGTGGAGCGCCGCGGCCGCAGGCGTCGAAGCCGAGCCCGTCGCCCGGACGGTCGCGGTCAGGGCCGGCGGTGATGTCGAACTCCTCTCGCAGGCCGGGCCGGGCAAGCCCGTTGCGAAGCAGCGACGGTATCCCGCGCCACTCCACCGCCGAGTCGATGTGCCAACTGACGACCAATCCCGGCACTCCGTCCGGCGTCGCAACCAAGTGCGGCAGACCCGCGATCCGAAACAGGAACGTCCGCAACACCGCCCGCAGCGGTAGATCGTCGCTCTGACCCTTGAGGTAGCCGAGCGGGAGATCGACCCAGACCGCTGTGCCGCGCCCGGACCGGCGCACGCTGACCGCCGGTACCGACCCCACCCGGGCGTCCACCCGCACCGAGGGGTCGATCCGCACCGCGCTGGCCACGGGGTACCTGAGGCCGCCGTAGGCGTAACCGCCGACCACCTGGCCCCGGAACAGCTTTCCGGGCGGCACGTCCCAGTACCCGGCACGGGCCGCGCTTTCGAAATGGATCCCGCCGTGCAGATACGAGCGAGTGCCAAGGCTCTGGTAGCGCAGGTACTGCACGCCGACCGCCGAGGCCAGCACACCTCCGGTGCGAAACGGCCCAGCCGGCCACCACCACGTCGCGCCGGGCGATCAGGTTGCCGGTCACCCGCACCGCGGCACCGAGGCGGATCGATCCGTGCGCCTTGACCGTGGCCTCGAGCACCGCACCCTCGCCGATGTGCACGTCGGAGTGCGCGACCAGGTCGGACTGCAGATGGTAGCCGCGGGGCAGGCTGAGCCGGCCTCGACCCCACACCACCACGTCCTCGATCGTGTGAGGGCGAGGCGGATCTGCCTCACGAACGCCGTCGGCGGCGGCCGTCACCGGCATCCCCCACAGACGCGAGAAGGCGGTGCCGTAGCCCAACTCGAGCTCGCCGTCGGTGGCAGCCGAGCCGCCCAGGTCGCCGCCGCGCCCGGCCGTTATGCCGCCGTCGGCATCGACGAACCCGTCCACCCGGCAGCGATCGGCGAGCCGCACCACGCCGCGCCCGGTGAGCGCGCGAAGCCGTACCTCGCAGCCCAGCACCGTATCGCCCACGACCAGTGAATCGCCCAGCCGGGCGCCCGGCCCGACCTCGATGCCGGCCGCCGCCACGATCACCGCCGCTGCCCGGCCGCCGGCCGGGAGCAGCAGATTGTGGCGTGCGACCAGCGGCCGCCCGCGACGTGCGACCACGTCCCAGACGCTCGCTGGATCGTCCCCCCGGCGCTCGAGGAACGGCTCCAGTTCGGCCCGAAGCTCGCGACCCTGATGGCGCGGATCGCGTGGCCGGCGAAGGTCGATCGGCAACGGCTGCCCGTCCCGCCGGCGGCGCAGTTCGACCAGCCCGGGAGCGAGCGGCGCCACCACGAGCACGACCAGGCCCGCGCTGAGCACGGCGCCGTTCACGGCGCGTCCCCCTGCCGCCGGGTCTTGTCCCAGGTGGGCGCGCGGCGGCGGGCGAGGTCGACCATGCCGTCGAGCACTCCGAGGGTCACCGCCAGGCTGTTGAAGAAGTACATGAAGAAGAACAGCGGCAGCAGCAGCAGTCGCTCCCCGCTGCCGTCCAGCACGCCGGCCGCTCCGACCTGGTAGAAGGGTGCGAAATTGCCAAAGGCGCTGTAGCCGACCGCGAACATGCTGACGACCACGGTTCCGGCGATCAGGGTGGAGCCGTTCAGAAACAGCAGCGTGTTGGCGACCAACCCGGTCAGCAGCAGCGGCGGCACCAGGTAGATGCCGAGCACGAGCAGGCCGTCGAGTTTCTGCCAACCGTTCAGGTACGGCGAGACGATCACGGCGAGCCACCGACGCGCAAGCACCTGGGTGTGCCCGCGCGCCCACCGCCGCAACTGGCGGAACCGCCCGTCCCAGGTGCTCGGCACCTCCTCGTAACACTCCGCCCAGTTGGCGTAGGCCACCTGCCAGCCCCGCAGATACAGCTGGAATGTGAGGTCGGTGTCCTCCGCCAGCACCCGCGGGTCGAACCCGCCCCAGCCGTGCACGATCGAGCGTCGGAAGCCTGCGGCTGTGCCGCCGTACTGCGGGAGCAGGTCGAGCGAGTAGCGAGCCTGCTGATCGATCTGGTAGCCCGCCGACCGCTCGAGGTCGAGCAGCCGCGCAAGCAGACCGGCATCGGTGTTGTGCGGCACCACCCGACCCATCACCGCTCCCACCTCGGGGTCGGTGAATGCAGCTGACAGTCCGCGCATGAGCTCGCCCGACGGCAGGTAGTCGGCGTCGAAGATGAGCGTGCGCTCGTTGTCCGTCAGCTCGATCGCATCGTTGAGGGCGGCCGGCTTGCCGCGGAGACCTTCACGCCGCGTGAGCGGCTGGATGTACTCGTGCTGGGCGGCGAACCGGCTCAGCGATTCGGGCGTGCTGTCGCTGGAGTGGTCGTCCACCGGCACCACCTGCAGCCGCTCCTTGGGGAAGTCGCTGCATACGATGTGCGAGAGGATGCGGTCGGCCACGGCGCCTTCGTTGTGCATCGGTATCAGCACCGAGAGCGGCGGCTCGTCGGAGTCCAGCAGCTCGTGGTAGTACGGCCGCTGGCGACGCCCGACGCGCGCAAGCGTGAGCACCAGGTGGCGCACCGCATAGACGAGCATGACGGCGATTACGATGCTGAGCCAGGCCCAGAGAGCGGCGGAGGCTAGATCCATGTCCAGCTCTGGACGGCCTCAGGCCCACGTACCCGCTTGGCCAGCCGTGTGACCAGCAGCGAGTAGCCGGCGACTGCCAGCACGAAATCCAGCGGCGGCCCGGCGGAAAGGTACAGGGGAGCCATCGTGACCCCGCCCAGCGAGCCCAGCAGCGACCCGAAGGCCACGAACCGGACAGCCGAGAAGAGCACGTCGTAGATCAAGATCCCGCTGACCAGAGCCAGCCGCTCCCACCATCGAAACGGCAGACCGAGCGAGAGCACGCCCAGGAACGCCGGCAACACGAGCCAGATCTCGACCGCGGTGCGTGCGTACAGGTCGGAGAAGGCGGCGGCCTCGAACGGCGGCCGCCCACGGTAGAGCATGACCATCGCCGACGCGCTGACGATTGCCGCGTTGTAGGCGAAGATGAAACGCAGCGGCACGCTGACGCCGGGAGCGTCGGCGAGCAGGAAGACAGCCGCGGCTCCGGCCACGGCCCACACCGCCAGTTGCCGGAAGTCGAGCGGCGCGACGTGCATGTCCAACCGGGAGACCGCGGCCCCGAGCAGGCTACGGGTGCCCACCGGCCGGCCGCCGAGCGCACGTTCGAGGCCCGTCGCGGTGCGCGCGAGATCGCCCAGCCGCCATACCAGCAACGCCTCCAGCGCGGCCAGTATGGCCGCGGATGCCCATACCTCGTCCATCGCCAGCCGCGGCCGCCGCGACGCACGCAGCGGCCCGAACCGGGCCATGCTGGCCCACACTGGTCCGGCCCGCGGTCCGACTGTGCTCAAAAGCCACCCCTCCACACGCGTTCATGAACGGGTTAGCGGTTCTGCGTCGAGCGGCGTTGTCCTGCGGGACAGATCGGGTCAGGCAGCGGCCGGTAGACGCGGATCATCGGCGTCGAAGTCCCGCGGGGCGGTGCGGACGAGTCCCTCGCCGACGATCCGTTCGAGCGCCTCCAGACAGCGCGGATCGAACTGGGTGCCGGCGTGGCGGGAGAGCTCGCGGAGCGCCTCGGGCACAGAACGGCGGTCGCGATAGGGCCGGTCTGCTGTGATCGCCTCGAAGGCGTCGGCCACCATGATGATGCGTGACTCGATCGGCACCTGGGAGCCCAGCAGGCCGTCGGGATAACCCCCGCCGTCGAGCCGCTCATGGTGGTGCCGGATCCAGCGCGCCTCCTCCTCCAGCTCCGCAGCCGAGACGATGTGGCAGCCAAGCGTGGGGTGGGTCTGCATGATCGCGAACTCCTCGGCGGTAAGCGGTCCGGGCTTCTGCAGAATCGCATCCGAGACGCCGATCTTGCCAACATCGTGCAGCAGCCCGGCCAGTCGGATCCGAGCCACCCGCTCGGGCGGCAGCCCGAGTTCCTCGGCGACCAGCGCGCACAGCTCTGCCACCGTCTCACAATGGCTGTGTGTGTAGGCGTCCTTTGCGTCGACCGCACGCGCCAGCGCGGTGGCCAGCGTGGTCACGTGGCGGCGGTCGTCCTCCTGCCCGTCGTCGCGATCCATCTCGAGGTCGGGCGAGTACACCAGCACACCGCGATGTGCGCGCTTGGCCTCGATCAGCGCCAGGTCGGCACGCCAGATCAGCAGATCCTTGCCGGCGCCCGAGTGCAGGTCTGCGATCCCCGCCGTCGCAGACACCGTGCGGCTCCCGGGCGCTGAGGCGAGCGAGTTGCGCAATCCCTGAGCGAGGTAGAACCCGTCCATCGCGCACCCACCGCGCAGCACGACCGCGAACTCGTCGCCACCGATCCGGTAGGCGGCCTGACCGTCGCACAGCGTGCGCTCGAGCCCCTGGGCGAGCGCCTTGATCAGCTCGTCGCCGGCCTGGTGGCCGAGTTCGTCGTTGGTGCGCTTGAGCCCGTCCAGATCGACCATCACCAGCGACACCTGCTCGCCGACGCCGAGCGAGCGGTCGAGACCCTCGTGGAACGCCCGGTGGTTGGGAAGGCCGGTCAGGCTGTCGGTCAGCGCCGCCCCGCGCAGCCGTTCAAGTTCGGCATCCTGGGCGTCCTCCAGCCGTTGCTTGTAGCGCACCAACATCGAGAGCGCGACCATCAGCAGCACCCCGAGCACGAACATGAGGGCGGTTGCGAGCAGCACCACCGCCTGCGAACGCTTGGCACTGTCCAGCCCGGCAAACACCGCCGTCCGATGGGACGCGGCGCCCCGGTCGATCACGGTCTCCATGTGGGTGATCAGCGGCGAGGTGCCGGTCGGATCGATCATGGAGACCGCGGAGATGTTTCCGGAGTCCGCGGCGTTCATCAGCCGCCCGATCGACGTTCGGAGCGCCCCGAGGTCACGCTCCAGCGGCTCGGCGAGCGCGCGGTCGGCCGGGTCACCGGAGGACGCGATCGTCCGCAGCGCAGTGCCCAGCGTAGTCTCGGAGGAGGCGATCGCACGTCGGAGCTTGGTCGACCCCGGGGTCACGATGTACTGGGCCTTGCTCAGCCGGATGTCCACGAGCGCGGCCTGGGCGCGCTGATACGCGTCGCTCAACCGGCTGTCGCGACCGGCGCGGGTGGTCGAATCGACGGTGGTGTACGCAGCCCAGGCCGAGAACGCGCTCAAGAGCAACACGACCACGCCGACCGCCGCGAGTGGCAGGCGACGCGAGACAAGGCGCTGTTTCGGAGCGGTGTGGGACATCACCGGGACCCTGGCCGAGGCTGGACTAGTGGTAGTACTCGATCGCCACGTTTGCGATGTCGACGCGGCTGACACCCGCCAGGTGCAGCGCCACGCGGACGTGGGTGGCGTTGACGCGGGTGACGGTCTTGATCACGGCGCCATAGCCGGCGAGACTGCCGGCGTTCACCTGGGAGGCCACCCCCTTGGTGGTGGCCGGCACCGTGAAGTCGAACCGGACGACGGCCTTCGAGAGCAACCCGCTGCAGGTGACCACGCGGTCGGTGCCGCCGCTGCCGGCGTGCGTCAGGCAGGTCGAGGGCTCGGTTACCCTGCCGCTCATCCCCACGTGGGTCTGCGACTCCAGGGTCTGCGCCAGTGCGGCGGCCGGCGCAAGGAGCGCGAGCGTCATGCCTATGGGAGCAGCGAGGCGGCGGATCGAAACCTCCGATAAACGCAGGGGTGTGCTCATGATCGAACGCGAACACCCACGTAGCGACCCCCGAACGGGTCATCCGGCCCGTTCTGTAGCCTGGCGGTTTGATGGCCGGAACCAGTCAGGTTGAGCTCTACGACCGCATCGACGAGGAGCTCTCATGGTCGGAGTCGCAGCTGCCGCAGCGGGAGCGCACCAAGCACGTGCACCGGCTGCACCCGTATCTGGGCAAGTTCGTCCCCCAACTCGCCGAAGTCCTGCTCCGCCGCAGCGCGTCCGCCGGTGCCGTCGTCTACGACCCGTTCGCCGGCTCCGGGACGACCCTGGTCGAGGCCAATACGCTCGGTATGCATGCCGTCGGCGCCGACGTGTCGGACTTCAACTGCCTGCTGATGCGCGTGAAGACGGCGCGCCACGACCGGGACACCGTGGCCGCCGAGCTCGACCGCGCACTCGAGCTGCCACCCCGCGACCCTCCGCGTTCCGCCTACCTCGAGCGCTGGTACGACCCACGTGCGCTCCGCGAACTGGCGGGATTCGCGGCGGCTGTCCACGGCTCACCCGCGGGCGAGGTGGTGGCCGTGGTCGCGTCGCGTGCGGCCCGCTCCGCTCGCCGCGCCGCTCACCACGATCTGGACTTCCCGTCCGCTCCAGTGACCGCGCCGTATCCCTGCCACAAGCACCGCCGAGAGTGCCGTCCGGTCGAACAAGCAGCACCGTTCCTTCGTCGCTACGCCGCGGACACGCGGCGGCGGCTGGAGGCGTTCGAGCCGCATCGCACGGATGCACGGGTGGAGGTGCTGCACGCCGATGCACGGGCGGCCGAACTGCCGGAGCGGATCGACGGCGTGGTCACGTCCCCGCCCTACCCGGGCGTGATCGACTACCACGAGCAACATCGCTACGCGTACGAGCTGCTGGGTCTGAACGACCGTAGCGACCTGGAACTGGGCGCCGCGGCCGGTGGATCGAGCCGGCGCGCACTGCGCGCCTATCAGGCCGGCATGATCGAGACGCTCGCCCACACGCGACGGCGTCTGCGGCCCGGCGCACTCGTGGCAATCGTCGCCAACGACCGCCACGGGCTGTACGACGAGATCGTCGAGCGAGCCGGGTACCGGCTGCTCGAGCGTGTCCGCCGCCACGTCAACCGCCGCACCGGCCGGCGAGCGGGCGAGTACTACGAGCAGGTCATGTGGCTCACGCCGAGACCGGCAGTGCGAAGCGCATGAGGGACGAGCAGGCGTGATCGGCGAACAGCCTCAGCAGCTTCAGTTCCATGGGGTGGAACCGCTCGCCGTCTGAGCGCCCCAGCACGATCGCAGCCGAAGCCGCGAGCAGCGGCACGGCGACCATCGACGGGTGCCCACTGCCGCCGACTGCGCACACGCACCCGGCGCCGATGCAGGCCACAGCCAGTTCGCGGTGCTCGGCGGCGCAGGTGGCGCCCGAATCGAGCAGGTGCAGTTCTGCCCAGTCGGTGTCGGCCAGGCCGGGTAGGGCGTGAGCCAGCAGTTCGACGACCTGCGGAGTGGTCTGGCACATGTGCATCCGGCGGAGCAGCATCTCCAGCCCCGCCAGCCGCCGTGTTGCTTCGCTCATCGCGGGCCGGTCGTCCATGACGGGCATTCTTACTGGTCCGACGGACAGATTCACTCACCGAATTGCAGTAATTACGCAGCTTTTCGGCAACAGACCAGCTTCAGATCAGGAAGTCGCCGACGATGGCCCGGTATTCCTGCGAACGGGTGTAGTCGCGGGGACGGCCGCGGCGGTACGCCGAGAGCACCACGGGCATCGCGAGCGCGGCGACAATCGCCAGACGGGCAATGCTCGGTTGTCGTTTCACGTTCGGCTCCTTGAGAGTTCCAACACGGATGCGTATCGGTTGTTGCGAGACCCGGCTGTAGAGGTTTTCTCAAGCATCCGGCCCCACCCGCCGACCACTCGGGCATGCCCCTCTCTGCCCTCTTCGTGCTGGCATCGCTGCTCGTCCACCACGCCGCGCCCGCTCCCCGGTTCGCGCTGGTCGAGGTCTCGGGAGGGGCCAACGTCCGCCGCACCCCCCACGGCGCGCTGCTCGGCAAGCTGCCGGGCGAAACGCCGCTGGGCACCACCACCTGGCTTTGGGCCGTGGGCACCAGCCCCGATGGTCGCTCCGCGCACGTGCTGCTGCCGTGGGCTCCCAACGGACGCACCGGCTGGATCCGGCTCGCCGGACGTCGCATCGTCCACACGCCGGTATGGGTGCGAGTCGACCGCTCGGCGCACCGGCTGTGGCTGATGCGCGGCCCGCGCCGGTTGGCCGGCTGGTCGGTGACCGTCGGGGCCCCGGTCAGCCCGACCCCGACCGGTCGCTTCAGCGTCACCGACCCGATCTCCACCGGCGATCCGACAGGCCCGTTCGGCTCGTTCGCATTCGGCCTGACAGGCCACCAGCCGCACCTTCCGCCCGGCTGGACAGGCGGCGACCAGCTCGCCATTCACGGCACCAACGAGCCCTGGCTGCTGGGCCGTGCTGCCTCCGCCGGCTGCGTGCGGGTGTCGGCCCGCGCACTGGCCGTGCTCGAGCGCTGGCTGCGCCCCGGCACACCGGTCGTGGTCCAACCCTGACCGCCGAACGGCGGCTCGGTGAGGCATACTGGCGGCATGCGGATGCGGTGGAGGCGCGGTGCGGTCGGCCTGGCGCTGGCGGTGATGTTCGGGCTGCCGGTGACCTCGGGCGGTGCCACCGCAACCGGCTCGACGATCGTCTTCGACAGCGCGCTGACGGGTCGTTACCGGCTCTACTCCCAGGCCGCCGCGGGTAGTCCGTCGGTGCTGGTCTCCGACGGGCCGGGCGCCGATTTCGGCGCGGCCGTCTCGCCGGCCGGCAGGCAGCTGGTGTTTGCGCGCCGTGTGAACGGCAACTACGACCTCTTCACCGTGCCGGTGGCCGGCGGATCGACCATCGTCCGCCAGACCCGCGATCCGGCGATCGACGCCTTCCCCGCCTGGTCAACCGCCGGGATCGCATTCGAGAGCACGCGTGGCGGCCCGGGCAACTACGACATCTACGTGTTGCAGGCCGGCCACGTGCGCCGGCTGACCAGCAATCGGGCTGTGGACGGCCTGCCCACATGGGCGCCGGACGGACTGCACATCGCATTCGATTCCAACCGCAACGCCCACTTCCAGATCATGCGGATCCCGGCCCAGGGGTATGGAGTCGCCACCGCGCTCACCCCGGCCACGTCCAACAGCGTGCAGCCGGCGTGGTCGCCCGACGGCAAGCTGATCGCCTTCGCCGGCAACGCCGGCGGCAGGTACCAGATCTACCTGCTCGACCTGGCAAGCATGACCATCAGCCAGGTCACCAACGACCAGGCCGACGACACCCAGCCGGCCTGGTCACCCGACGGCACGCGCCTGGCGTACGTCTCGAACGCCGGAGGGCACCAGCGGGTGTGGACGGTGTTCACGCACGGCTTCAACCCGACGCAGTTTTCGACGCAGAACGGCGAGCAACCGGAATGGCTGCCGGTCACGCCAGGCTGAGTGTGGCCAGGACGGCGGTGGCGCGGGCGGCGAGTTGCGGCGCAGCGTCCGCCGAGCCGAGCACGACGTAGAGGCAGAAGGCTCGCCCGCGATGGCTGAAGAACCGCTGCAGGCCGACCTGACCGGGCAGGCGGCGGAGCAGGGTCGACGAATTGAAGTCGGCCGCCTCCAGCGTGGCGGGCGGGCCGGCAGACGCGAAGAGACCGGTCCCTGCAAGTTGGGGGTCGTACTCGACCAGCACCACCACCACGCCGTCGGGCGGCATGAGCGACGTGGCTGCGGTGGCGAAGTCGCCGTCTGCCGGCGGCAGGGCGAAGGACGCCGCGTGCACCACCGCCTGCGCATTCGGGCGACGGCTGATCACCCCATCCCAGCCGGCCGGTAGCTGCATGCCCACGCCGTGCGCTTCGAGCCTCACCGGCGGTCCGGCACGATCAGCTCACCGCCAGTACGAGCGCGGCCACGAGCACGCCTCCGGTCGCCGCCAGCGCGAGCCGCCGGGCCGCGGCCTCGTGGCGGCGAAGCGTACCGTCCACCGCCACGACCGCGGCCGGGGTTTGGATCCGCCCTGCCGGGATCAGCGTCAATGCTCGGGCGATGCCGAACACGGCGCCCACCATCGACCCAGCGGCGATCGACCCCGACAGCGCGGCGGCGGCGAGCGTGACGTAGACCGTGCTGGTTGTGACGATCGTGAGCACCCCTGCTCCGAGCTGGAACCCGAATCCCAGGCCGTACACCCATCCCCGGTAGCGCCGGAGCCAGCGCTCGTCGACCTGCCGCCGGGGTCCCGGCACGCGCATCCCGCCGAGGCCGAGGTCGACTGCCAGGCCGACCCCGGTCGCGCCGGCCAGCGCAGCCAGCGCCCAACCGCTCGTCAGCCCACCGAGGGCTGGCCGTCCTGCAGCCGCCGCCGCCGCCCCGAGGAGGCTGCCACCGGCTGCCGCACCGATCGCGAAAGCGGTCGCCGTCACCGTCCACCGCATACCCCTGCTCCGCTCCCCGAGCGGAGTGATGCTGCCCAGCATCGACTCCCCTCACGGCGACCAGGCCGATCGCAGGCCGGCGATCGTCGCCAGCACCACCCCCAATGCGACGACCGCCTCGCGCATACCGCTCAGCCTCGTCCGTACAGGCTCGGGTGACCGGGTGTGATGCCCGCCGCCCCCAGCTCGTCGGCGGCCCGCTGCGAGCGGTGTCCGGCGATCGCGGCGTCCCCCAACGCGTCACGAAACAGCGACACCACCTGCGCCCACTCGCGGGCCGCTCCCTCGCCGGCCACGGCACCCCGCTGGTCGACATACACGAAGTAGGGCGCACCCGGAACGCGGTAGTCCACCCATGCCTGCGAGGACATGACGACCCGCAGGCCGCGGGGGGCCAGCTCGCCGATCCGGCTGGGGCTCTCCTCCGATCCGCTCTTGGTCACCACGAGCACCCGGGGGTCTCCGGGCAGGGTTTGCGAGCCCGATCCGATGGTGTCCCAGAACCCCTGGCAGACCCCGCAGCCGCTGGTCAGGAAGGCCAGCAGCGTGGGCGACCCGGGGCGGGTGACGGCGATCTGGAGGGCGTCGCCGTCCGGCGTGTGCCCGGACACGTCCGCGGCCCGCGCCGCCAGGGCTCGCGGCTCGGGGATGTCCGTCGCCATCGTGTGCCCGCCGCCGGCGGGTCGCTGGAGCTCGTCCAGCCGGCGCAGGATCTCGGCGTGGCTGCGCAAGAGGCCCGCCACCAGCAGCGCCAGCAGGACGAGCGCCACAGTCTCGACGGTCACCACCGCGGTCACGCCGGCCGCCCCATGATCACAGTCTCCCCCCGCCGGTGCCGAGTCCCGTGTACGGCGGTGCCGGCGGCGGTGCGGCGTTCAGGCACGGCGACTGGTGCGCGCAGGTCAGGTTGTCGACCAGTTCGGTGCACGAGCACTGGCCGGGGTACAGCCGGCACGGATTGACGCAGGTGATCACCCGGCACACCACCTCGGTCGTCTGCGCCACCTGGGTATTGCACTGGCCGTAGCGAAACACGTTGCAGCAGGTGGAGCGCGAGTCGCAGCTGCCGTTGGCGCACGAGCACCCGTGGGGGCAGGCGTCGCCCGGCCGCCGGTTGCAGTCGATGTAGTAGCGCACACCCTCGGTGTCGCACAGACCGCCGCCCTTGTAGTCGGTGCACTTCCACCAGCCGCCGATGAACGTGTACGCAGGGCACGTGTTCTGGCCGCTGAGCGTGCAGCAGAAGGTCGTCCAGCCGTCGCAGCAGCCGGCGGACGATCCGCAGGAACCGCAGCGGATCACCGCCTCGGCGGACTGCGGTCGCAGCAGGTAGCGCAGCGGCCCCACCGACACCGCGCTGGCGACGAGGGTCAGCCGCACCAGGAAGCCCCGCCGCGAGCTGGTGCGGGCCAGCCGCGTGGAGGCAAACGTGAGCAGGCGATCGGTCACCCCCGCGGCCGTCCGGGGGCGTACGCCTCGATCGCCTCCGCCAGGTGCTGGAGCACGAGGATCGTGCAGAAGACAGCGCAACCGACGCCAAGCACGAGCGGTAGTGCCAGCTCGGGATGCGATCCTGCCACCGTGAGCAGCGACGACGGCGGAGACAGCACCCACGCCGCCGCCGCGGCGGCGGCCGCCAAGTCGACCGCGACGTGCAGCCAGCCGGAGGCGCCGTCGTCCCACAGACAGCCGCACGGGCGCGCGTCGCGACGCAGCCTGCGCACGCCGGTCACCGCGGCGAAGGCGAGGTAGAGCGTCGCCATCGCAAGCAGCGGGACCGTCTGCGGTCGGACCAGGCAGGCCAGCCCGATGGCCAGCTCGACAACCGCCAGCGGACGCGCCCAGCGGCGCGCGACACCGACCGCGTCCAGGGCCTCGCGCACCGTCGCCTCGCCGGCACCGGCCAGCTTGGCGGCGCCCGCCGTCACCAGCAGCGCAGCAGGCACCGCGACCAGCGCGGCGCGCACATCCGACCCGACCTCCAGCACCCGGCCATCGTACCAATCGCGCGGCCGCCGACAGCCGCGGCGGCGGGCCGACCGGTAACGTTGCCGGCATTCACCTCAAGGAGGCTCTGACGTGTCCGCACCCGACCGTACCCCTGAGCAGGCGATGGCCGAGCTCGCCCGGTTCCCGCTGGTCGACGCCCTTTTCGGCCGGCGGTCGCGGCGCTTCCCGATGGGTGGGTGCATCCCCGACGGCCCGCTGGCCTACCGCTCGACCCACGAGCATGTCCCGCTGTCGGAGCTGGAGACGCTGCTGGTGCTGACGGCGATGAGCGGCACCACCGGCTGGCACTTCGGGATCACCCGGCACGCCGGCTATGCGCCCCACTTCGCCAACTACAACGCCGGAGCCGCCGGCCGCACCATCCCCTCGGCGGCCGGGTTCCACACCAGCGAGCTGTTCTTCACCGACGACTCCGGCCTGTACTGGTTCCCGACCCGCGACGCCGGCGCGCTGGTCGACCCGGCGGTCGAGCGGATCACCCCGCAGCTGATGGTCGAGCGGCACCGCGAGCGGATCGTCAAGCTGTCCGACCGCCGGTTGCACATCCCTCGCGAGGAGCCCTACCTCGAGGGGCACAACACCTGGATCGCCAACGAGCCCGGCTCGCTGCTGGCGATCCCGGTGGCCGACATCGCCCAGCACCACATCGCCAACATCTGTTTCTTCACCCAGAACGGCTTCTGCGTGTACGACGACCTGCACCAGCGCCCGATCCCGGGGATCGAGCGCTTCGAGGGCCTGGTGGACACCTCCCAGCCGGTGCCGCTGTCGTTCGTCGAGCAGTACTCGCTGACCGAGGCCACCGCCGAGCTGATGGTTGCCAGCTACAACGGCGCGCTGCTCCTGCAGGCGATGGGTCTGGGCGGCTGGTCGTACGACGGCATCGAGCATATGACGCTGCTGGGGGCATCGGGCGATCCCGAGATCCCGGGCCTGGGCTTCCGATACGACACCGATCCGCGCTGGGGCACGCCCAACCCGACCGGGCGCACCGACGGCACGTTCCACGCCTTCTGCCCGCCGCACTTCGCGACCATGGCCGAGGCGGTCGAGGCCTTCACGGAGCGCAAATTCGGCCCCGGCGGGCCGTACCACCCGGACACGCCCGGTGCCTGGACCGAGTCGGCGGCCATCCGCTCGTCAGCCCAGCCGCACTCCGACGAGTTCAAGGCCTGTGTCACGCTGCAGTGCGACTACACGTTGGAGACGTGGGGCAAGTTCCCCGGCACGGTGCCCAGCGTGTGGGTGATGAACGTGCTGCAGGCTCAGCACATCGACCTCGACTTCTACGACCGCTTCTTCCGCGACGGGTCGGTGCTCGACACGCATCGCCGCCATTTCGAGGTGTGGCACTGAGCGTGAGGGTCAAGTGGCCGAGCGCGGCAACTGCCCCAGCAGGTCGCGGAGCGCTCGCATGGTCGTCCCGAACCGCTCACCCGACCACGCCTCCGGCCAGGTCGAGAGCTTGGCCACCACCGCCTGGGCGGCGCCGTCCACCAGCACCATCTGGCCGTTGATACCGAGACCCGCGTAGAGCGGGCGAGCCGAGTCGACCACCCACCACTTGTTGTGGTAGTACGCGCCCGGCGGAAAGTCGGAGGCATCCTCCGATCCCTCGAACGCCGCGACCAGATCCGGCTCGCCAGACAGGATGTCGTCGATCCATCGCTGCGAGACGACTCGGCCGGATCCGCCGACTCCACCGGCCAGCATCATCTGGCCGAACCGAGCCAGGTCGCGCAGCGTGCAGCAGACGCCCCCGTCGGCCATCGCGTTGCCGTGACCATCCACGGTCACCTCGGCGTCGAACTCCGCGCCCAGCGGCCTCCAGACGCGGTCCGACACGAGGTCGGCGAAGCGCCCACCGCCGGCGCGCTCGGCGACCCAGCCGAGCACGTCGGTGAGGATCGAGCGGTAGCGGAACTCGCCGCCGTGCGGGCCGTCATTTTCGAGGGTCGCGTAGTAGCTGCACAGGTCGGCTGGGATGTCGGAGCGCGTGCGCGGCCGCCAGAGGCAGATCTCCTCGTACACCCGCACGTCGGCCTCGAGGTTGTCGTAGTCCTCGTCGAACCGCGTGCCCGCGCGCATGTCGAGCAGATCACGCACCGTGCACCCGTCGAAGCTGGTGCCGGCCAGCTCGGGCAGGTGGTCGGTGACCAGGTCGGCGGACCGCAGACGGCCGTCGTCCACCAGCGATCCGACCAGCGTCGACGTGATCGACTTGGACACCGACATGATCAGGTGTGTGGTGTCCGGTGTGAGTCCGTTCACGTACCGCTCGTACACGATCCGCCCGCAGTGGAGGACGAGCAGCCCGTCGGTGTAGGTGTCCTCCAGCATGCGGTCGAACTCGATACCTCGTGAGCCGTCGGCGGTCTCGGTCGGCACGAGCTCGTGCTCGTCGCGCTCGAGCTCCCACACGCGGTCGCCGCGCCCGATGCGCGCCGTGGGGATGAGGTCGCGCACGTGCTGGAAGCCCCACCGGTTGAATGGCGGATCCTGCCAGTTTTCGAGCGTCACCAACCGGTCGGGCGGAGGCGGCGTCTCCTCCATCAGGTGCAGGTCGGCCGCGGTTTGGGGGCGCTCTCGCTCGGAGTTCGGGGGAGTTGGCATCGAACGAGGATACGGATTGCGGCGGACGCGGCACGCGGTTACCGCTCGGCGCGCAAGGTCGGATGGCGAGCCTTCACGTACACTGGACGCCGACACGGGACGTGGCGCAGCCTGGTAGCGCACCTGCTTTGGGAGCAGGGGGTCGCTGGTTCGAATCCAGCCGTCCCGATAGCAGCGAGGCCGTTCTGGAAGCCAAATCCGGACGAGTAACGGGTTGCACGGACTGCTCGGTGCTAGTGCCTGGAAACGTAGTGGAAACTCCAGCCGTTGAGATGATCGCCACTCTCGCTGGTGGTGTACACGCGCCTCGGACCTGACCTGACCCCTTGAAAGTGGTCCGTCCGTTGTGAGGGTCACGATGGCTCAACGAGAGCCAGGAGGTGATCGTCATGAAGGGACGACGGCATTCGCCGGAGCAGGTGGTGCGGAAGCTGCGCGAGGCGGACAAGCTGCT
>JBBRMM010000031.1:0-28570 GCA_038230835.1 Gaiellales bacterium | reverse complement strand
GACCGGCCCCACGAAGCCCATCACGAACTCGTTCTCGGGATGCTCGTAGAGGGTGTGCGGGTCGCCCACCTGCTCGATCCGGCCGTGGTTCATGAGCACGATCCGGTCGGCCACTTCCATCGCCTCCTCCTGGTCGTGGGTGACCAGGACGGTGGTCACGTGCATCTCGTCGTGCAGCCGCCGAAGCCACGCTCGCAGGTCGTGGCGGACGCGAGAGTCGAGGGCGCCGAACGGCTCGTCCAGCAGCAGCACCTGCGGCTCGATCGCCAGTGCGCGAGCCAGCGCCATGCGCTGCCGCTGGCCGCCCGAAAGCTGCGACGGGTAGCGTTCGGCGTACCCGGCCAGCTGCACCAGCTCGAGCAGCGCTTCCACCCGGTCGCGGATCTCCTGCTTCGGGCGCTTGCGGATCTCCAGGCCGAAGGCGACGTTCTTCCACACCGTCATGTGCTTGAAGGCGGCGTAGTGCTGGAACACGAAGCCGATCTCCCGCCGGTGCGCGGGCAGCGAGGTGGCCTCACGGCCGGCGATGCTGACGGTGCCGGTGTCGCCGCGGTCGAGTCCGGCGATCACTCGCAGCAACGTGGACTTGCCGCTCCCCGACGGTCCGAGCAGCGCGGTCAGGGATCCGGTCGGCACCTCGACGGAGACGTTGTCGAGGGCCACGAAGTCGCCGAATCGCTTGGAGACGTCAGATACGAGTATTCCCATGGGTGCTCTCCTTGCGAGGCTTGATCAGGTTCATCACGAACAGGGTCACCAACGCCAGAGCGGCCAACTCGAGGCCGGCCGCGTAGGCGCCGGTGCGGTCGAAGTTCTCGTAGCTCGACTGCACGCGGAGAGTCAGCGTCTGTGTCTGCCCGATCACCTGGCCGGACACCACGGCCACGGCGCCGTACTCGCCGATCGCGCGGGCGGTGGTGAGGACGACGCCATAGATGACGCCCCAGCGGATCGCCGGCAGGGTGACCCGGCGAAACGTGGTCAGGCCGGTCGCTCCCAGAGTGGCGGCGGCCTGCTCCTGGTCGGTGCCGATCTCGCGCAGCACCGGGATCACCTCACGGGCCACGAACGGCAGCGACACGAACACCGTCGCGATCACCATCCCCGGCACCGCGAAGATCACCGGGTAGCCGTTGTGCACCAGCCAGCCTCCCAGCCAGCCGTTCTGCCCGTAGACCAGGATCAGCGTGAAGCCGACCACCACCGGGGAGACCGCGAACGGGATGTCCAGCAGCGCACCGAGCAGCGAGCGGCCCGGGAACCGGAAGCGCACGATGGCGAGCGCGAACAGGATCCCGAACACGGTGTTGATCGGCACGGCGATCAGCGCGATCTGCACGGTCAACTCGAGCGCCTTGATCGCGTCGGGTTGGGTGATCGCCGTCCACACCGGGGAGAAGCCGCCGGAGAACGCGCGGTAGACGATCATGCCGACCGGCACGATCAGCAGCGCGGCCAGGTAGCCGAGTGCCGCGAATCGCAGCGCGTGCTTAGCGGTCA
Organism: Gaiellales bacterium; assembly: GCA_038230835.1. Classification (GTDB taxonomy): domain Bacteria; phylum Actinomycetota; class Thermoleophilia; order Gaiellales; family JAICJC01; genus DASUHT01. The sequence continues at coordinate 27,070 of JBBRMM010000031.1, read as the reverse complement.
TGCTTCGACCCCCAGCGCTCGAGCGCGCCCAGAGCGAGCAGCACGGCCAACGAGAGACCCAGCAGCACCATCGAGAGGGCCGCGGCGCCGCCCGGGTTGTCGCTTTGGATCTGCGAGAAGATGTGTACCGAGGCCACCTCGGTCGAGAAGGGCACGTTGCCGGACAGCAGCACCACCGAGCCGAACTCGCCGACGGCACGGGCGAACGCCAGCGCGCCGCCGGACAGGATGGCCGGGGCCAGGATCGGCAGCACGATGCGGCGGAACACCACGGGCCGGGTCGCGCCCAGCGAGCCGGCGGCATCCTCCATGTCGGTGTCGAACTCCAGCAGCACCGGCTGCACGCTGCGCACCACAAACGGCAGCGTCTCGAAGAGCAGGGCGAGCACGACCGCGGTGCGGGTGTAGGTGACGTTGACGCCGATCGGTGACAGCGGGCCGTACAGCGCGAGCAAGGTGAGGCCGGCGACGATCGTGGGCAGGGCGAAGGGCAGGTCGATCAGCGAGTTGATGACCGACTTGCCCGGGAACTCGTCACGCACCAGCACCCACGCCACCAGCGTGCCGAACACCGCGTTGATCGCCACGACGATCAACGAGGCGACGATCGTGAGCTGCAGCGCCGCCTTGGCGTCGGGCGCCGTGACCGCCGCCTGGAACGTGCTCCATCCTCCGCGCTGGGTCTCCCAGGCGAGCGCGGCCAGCGGCAGCAGAACGATCAGGCTGAGGTAGGTCACCGCCAGCCCCGGCACGACGCCCGAAGGCGCCGTGCCGAAGCGGTGGGGTCGCTCGGCGGCGACACTAGCCACTCGTCGAGACTCCGATCGACTGCTCGACCTTGGCCATGAGGCCGGTGGTGGGATCGAAGAACGCCTTCGCCACGCTGTCCCAGCCACCCAGGTCGTCGATCGTGAACAGGGTCGGCGGGGTGGGGTACTTGGAGGCGAACTTGGCGGCCACGGTGGGGTCAACCGGCCGGTAGCCGTTCTCGGCGAAGATCGTCTGTCCCTGGCTCGAGAAGAGCCAGCTGACGAACTTCTTGGCGGCGGCCGGAGCGGTCTTGGTGACCGCGATCGGGGTCTGCACGAGGATCGTCTGCGCGGGGTAGACGATCTGCACGGGCTCACCCGCGGCCTTGGCCGTCAGGGCGTCCTGCTCGGGGGCCAGCAGCACGTCGCCCTTGCCGCCCAGGAACGCCCCGGCGGTGGTCGTCGTCCGCGGTCAGCTTCAGTGGGATGCGGTTCGGCCCCGGCCCCGCCACGGTCACGATCGGCCCTGACCAGGGTGAGCTCAGCCTGTGGGGGATCGCAGCGCGCGAGGTCGACGCTCCGCCGACCACGGTCAAGCTGCGGCGGGTCTGAAGGTCACCAGGGCGGCGCTCGGCGCTCGACGGGATGCACGACGCTTCGCCGGTGTCGCCACCCGGCGTGCTCATGTCACCAGCCACCGCGCGATCCGTGCGGCGGCGACGACGGTCGGGATGTTCGTGGTGGCGCGCGGCGTCTGCGGGAACAGCGAAGCGTCGGCCACGATCAGCCCGTCGATGCCGAACACTCGGCCACGTTCGTCGCAGGCGATGCCCATCGCACACGAGCCGACCGGGTGCCAGTAGTGGACCACGCCGTTTCGGATCGCGTGGGCGATGTCGAGCTCGGTGCCGGGCTCGAGCTCGGGACCGAGCAGCGCGGCGAGCGGAGGACCTGCTGCGAGCCTGCGCGCGAGCGCCACTCCCTCGACCAGCACGGCCAGGTCGTGGCCGTCGGCATCGGTGAGGTATCCGTGGTCGAGACGGGGAGCGGCCAGCGGGTCGCCGCTGGACAGTGTGAGCCTCCCTCGTGAGCGTGGGCTGACGCAGGACACGAAGATCGTCAGGCGGCCGTCCAGAGACGGTGCCGGGAACACGTGCAGGTCGAATGTGGCGCGCCGGCACAGCGATGACGCCGCCTTGGCGAAGGCCTGCTCGTCCGGTATCGGGAGGCCGCGTGCCGCGAACGCCGTGTTGCGCCGACCGAGCTCGTCGGTGCCTGGGTAGAAGAGCTCGAACGACGGGTGGTCGTGCAGGTTCGCCCCGACCCCGCTGTTGTCCACCGCCACCTCGATCCCGAGCGACCGCAGCTCGTCGGCCGGCCCGATCCCCGACCGCATCAGCACCGCCGGCGTCCCGTAGGCGCCGGCAGTCAGCACCACCATCTCCGCTCGTATCTCGAATCCCCCGTCCCCGCCGAGCGCGCGCACGCCGACCGCACGGCCGGATTCGACCAGCACGCGGTCGACCAGCGTCCGGTCTCGGATCTCGAGCTGCGGGTGCCCTCGCACCGGATCGAGGTATGCGAGCGCCGCGTTCCACCGCACTCCTGCCGGCGAGTTCGAGGTCTGGGGCCCCACCCCGGGCAGGCCGTCGAGCGTGTCGAGGTCGTCGACCTCGGGCAGCCCGAGGGTGACGCCCGCGTCGACGAACCCGCGGTGCAGTGGGGCCAGTTCGTCGGGTGCGAACCGTCGTACGCGCATCCGCGCCGACGCGTCCTCGAACAGCGGCAGTAGCTCGGCGGCCGACCAGCCCGGCAGATTCCAGCCGTCGTAGTCGGCGCGGTGCCCCCAGCTCACGGTGCAGCCGTTGTGTGCCGAGCAGCCCCCTATCACCCGTGCGCGTTCGTACGGCAGGCGGCGTCCGGGCAGCTCGTCGCCCGACGTGTAGCCCCAGTCGTGGGACGTCGGAATCGTCGTCGAGTCGAGCAGCTCGGCAGGCCACGACCCGGCCTCGAAGCGCCCGTAGTCGGGGCCGGCCTCGAGCAGCAGCACGTGCCGTCCGGATTCCACCAGCCGGCCGGCGACGACCGGCCCGGCGGTACCGCCGCCGCACACGACTGCGTCCCACCGTTGCTCCGGCATGTCGCTCAGGATACCGCGTGGGATCTCAGGCCGGCCGCCAGCAGATCGACGATCCGGCTCGCGAGCGGTGCGCCGGGGGCGTCCAGGGCGGGGTTGTAGATGGTCACCTGCAGCCCCACCAGGCGGCCGCTGTCGGCGCTCGCGGCGACAACGTGCTCGACCTCCTCCCAGGTCAGGCCGCCCGGTGTGCGGTAGTCGACGGCGGGCATGAGGTCGTCGTCGAGCACGTCCACGTCGAGGTGCAGCCACATGCCGTCGAGATCGGGCCGCGCGGCGGTGGCGACGGCGCGGGCGGTGCAGGTCTCGATGCCCAGCCGGCGCACGTCGCCGATGTCGTGCACCCCGATGGCGGTGTCGCGGATGTGCTCGTCGAGGTAGCTGTCGTTGCCGGTCGAGCGGTAGCCGAGTTGGGCGACGTCCTCGTCGCGGACAAGCGGCGCAAGCCCCTCCAGGTCGGTGACGCTCGTCGGGCCACGGCCGGTGACGAGCGCGAGGTCGAGCGACGCAGCCTCACCGGCTGGTTCCTGACTGGGATGCCAGAAATCCGCGTGACCGTCGACGTGGAGCAGGCCGTAGCGGCCGCGGCGCCGCAGCGCGAGCATCGAACCGAGCAGGACGCTGCAATCGCCGCCCACCACGACCGGGAACCCGTCGGCGTCGAGCACCTGTTCGATCGCGTCGGCAAGCCGCGTGCTGACGGTTACGATGCCGGCGGGATTCAGCATGCCGGTCTCCGGGTCGCGGGTCGGATTGGGCGCCGGGCTTGGCACCGTGTGCACCCGCCGTGCGCCGAGCCGTTCTGCCAGCCCGGCGTCGGCCAGTGCCGCCGCGGCGCGCTCGACACCCCGGGCCCGCAGGCCCAGGCCCGACGGCATCTGGACAACCTCGATCATCATGGCGTCTTCCCTCCGTGGTTCGTGTGGGCCAACTCGACGGGGCACAGCGTGAGGTCGCAGGCCTGCTCGTCGCAGTACCTGCAGAGCCGCGCCGGCGCGGGCGCATCCGCTGCGATCGTCGCCAGCACGCTCTCGCAGACCGCTCCCAGCTCGGTGACCTGGGCGGGGGCGAGGTCGGCGAGCAGCTCGGCCAGCGCGCGCTCTCGCGCCCGCAGCAGCGCGCGGGCGCGTCGAGCCCCGTTCCGGGTCAGGGAGAGCGCAACTTTCCGGCGGTCGGGCACGGCGCCCGGGACACGCTCGACCAGGCCCGCCGCCGTCAATCGGTCGACCAGTCTGACCACTCCCGTCTGGGTGAGTGCAAGCGGCGCACGCAGGTCGTCGATCCGCCGCACGTGACCGTGGTGGACGAGGAGCAGGGCGGCGGCGGCGGATCCGGCAGGCGCCCCCAGGTCGTCCATCCCGGCGGACATCCGGTCCGCCACGGCCAGCGCAAACGCTCCCACCAGGTTCAGCGCACGCAACTCAAATGCATGTGTCATGCATCTATGTTACCCGATTGGAGGCTAGGGCTGGTGCGATACGCTGGTCGGCGTGCGGGCGATCAGGCGGTCAACCATCTAATGCTCGCATTGCTGGGTGTCGTGGCGGGCATCGGCCAGACGATCTCCAGCGTGCCGTACATCCGCGATGTGCTGCGCGGCAAGACGCGGCCGCACCGCGCCACCTGGTTCATCTGGTGGGTGCTTTCGGCGGTCGTGTTCGTCTCCCAGCGAGCGGACGGCGCGCGCTGGAGCCTCGTCCTGGTGGCGGCGCAGTTTCTCGGCACGCTGGTCATCTTCTGCCTCTCACTGAGGCTCGGCGAGGGCGGGGGCACGCTGGTGGATGTGCTGCTGCTGTCGGTCGCCGGGTTGGGCGTGGTCGGCTGGCGGGTGGCCGGCGACCCGGTGATCGCTACCGCGTGCATCGTCCTCGCCGACCTGATCGCGGTGGGCCTGATGCTCCCCAAGACGGTTCGCGACCCGCGTTCGGAGACGCTCTCGACCTACGTGCTCGGCGTCGCCAGCGTGATCATGGCGGCGGCCGCGGTGGGGTCGTTCGCCCCGCGGCTGTTGTTGTATCCCGCCTACCTGGCGATCGCCGACTCCTCGGTGGCCGCCCTGATCGTGATCCAGCGCCGCCGGCTCCCGCCGGTGTGAGGCGAGCGCCGCGGCGGGGATCTCACTTCACGACGTTGCCGCGTTCTCGCGGGCGGCGATGATGTCCGTGAAAGGCGCTCCCGGCGTACCGCCGATCGCCATCAGCTGCACCGGCCCGTCCGGCGTGGTGAACCGCCGCTTCGTACCCGACGGGACGTACGCCACCGAGCCGGCTCGAAGCTTGTGCTCCTCGCCGTCGATCGTCAACGTTGCCTGGCCGGAGATCACGTAGTAGACCTCCTCCTGACCGTCCGCCGCGTGGTCGTGCTCGGGATAGCGATCGTGCCCCTGCGCGAACTGCTCGACGCTGACACCGAACGCGGTCGCCCCGAGATGGCTTCCGATCCGCTTGAACACGCCGCCGTGGACGCCCTCGATGTCGTCGATGTGGTCGACCCTGGCCTCGCCCATGTCCGTCCTCCTGTTGATGGCTGCCGACACGGCGACACTACACCGTCAGCTCGGGCGTGGCGGTGATCCGATCGACCCGGCGCTCGCCGGTCGCGCCACTGCGCACCGCGAGCACGGCGTGCTGGGCCGCGAACGACAGGCCGAGCAGGAGCTCGAGCTGGCCGGTTGCCGGGCTGTGGTCGCCCAGCGCCCGCGCGACGGCGACCGCGATCAGCCTGGACGCGATGGAGGCTGCCCAGAGCGCCGCTGTGGCGGTGGTGCCCTGACGCCACGCGGCGCCGTTGGCCGTCCGCCAGATCCGCTCGCTGTGGCCGCGCCAGGCGCCGAAGCCGACGCTGACAGCAGCGTTTGCCGCGAACAGTGCGATCCCGAGAGCGCCGATCGGTGGGCGGCCGGCGAACGCCTCGATTCCGAGTCCGATCAGCAGGAGCGGGATCGCGACCAGCGGTCCGGTGCGCATCTCACGTGCCTGGAACTGACGCACGACGACCAGGCCGATGGCGGCGAGGATGATGATGGTGATGGGTGTCATGTTTCGGCTCCTCCCTGCGGGTTTGTGCGATACGGGCACGGTACGGAGACGGCGCTCGGATGTCGTCGGCGCAGGGGTGGGATGCGGTCAACCCTGAGGTTGACGTGCCGAGTCCACCTCGGCGCCGAGGACAGGGTGCCGGCTGCGGCGTAGGCTTCCCACATGGAGTCCGAGCGAGTGCAGGACGCCAGGCGACGAGCCGGCGAGCGCCGCGAGCGCCAGACGGCGGCGATCAGGCCGATCGGCCTTGCCCTGCTGGTCGTGTTCCTGGTTCCTGCCGCCGGCGCGCACCCGCAGCCCTCACCGCATGGCCGCGGACTCGTGCTCGCCGTCGCACTCGCGGGCTTTTCGGCCGTGGTGCTCTGGTTGATGGTGGTGCGCCGCGCCGGAGACGCTCCTCGCCGGGTCGCCGAGACGGTGGGGCTGCTCGCCGCCGCCGGTGGGTGCCTGGTGGTGGCTGCCGCCGTTCAGCGAAGCCTGCCGGTGCAGCTCGGTCTGGCGCTGCTCGTCTACACCGCCGGCTCGCGGCTCCCGGTTCGCGTGGGAGCGGCGATCGCCGCGCTCCTCACCGCCGCTGCGGGCGCCACCACGATTGCAGCCGATCAACCGCTCGTCTACGTGCCCGCGACGGCTCTGCTCTCGGCCCTGCTGTTCCTGGTCGCGGTGCTGGTCGGGCGAGCACGCGCCGACCAGGATCGCGCCGAGATCCTCACAGCCGAGCTCGCGGACTCGGTCGAGCTGCGCGAGGACGCCGCGCGGGTCGAGGAGCGCAGCCGGATCGCCCGCGACCTGCACGATGTGCTCGCCCATTCCCTCTCGGCGCTGTCGATCCAGCTCGAGGCCGCGCGGCTCCTCGCCCGCCGCGGCACCGACTCAGAGCTGACCGCCGCGCTCGACCGAGCCGGCACGCTCGCCCGCTCGGGCACCGACGACGCGCGCCGGGCGGTGGCCGCGCTGCGCGGCGACGACGCGCCACCCGCCGAGCGGCTCCAGCGCCTGCTGACCGAGTTCTCCGGCGACACCGGTATTACGACCGAGCTGACGATCGACGGCGAGCCGTCGGCGCTCTCCACCGACGCCGCCACGGCAATCTATCGCGCGTGCCAGGAGGCGCTCACCAACGTCGCCCGCTACAGCGGCGCGTCGAGTGCCCGGGTGGAGCTGATCTGCCGGGCCGCCGCCGCGACGCTCACCGTGACCGACCGTCGAGATCCGGGTCAGCCGCGGGCGCCGTTGCTGCCCGACGCGGGATCGGGCAACGGGCTCGACGCGATGCGCGAGCGGGTCGCCCTCCTCGGAGGCACGCTGACCGTGGGGCCGACCGGGGACGGCTGGAAGGTCGAGGTGCAGCTCCCGCGATGACCGGCAGCGACCGCGCACCGATCCGTGTGCTGATAGCCGACGATCAGCAGGTGGTCCGCGACGGGCTGGTCCTGCTGCTCGGCCTACTGCCCGGTGTGGAGGTGGTCGGCACCGCATCGAACGGAGCGGACGCGATCCGGATCGCAGCCGACGGCGGTGTCGACGTGGTGTAGATGGACCTGCGGATGCCCGGGCTCGACGGGATCGAGGCCACGCGCCGGTTGCGCAGCGAGCACCCCCGCGTCCGCGTGCTGGTGCTGACCACCTATGCCGACGCCGAGTCGCTGTTGCCCGCGCTCGAGGCGGGCGCCGGCGGCTATCTGACCAAGAACACCGATGCCGACACCATCGCAGCCGCGATCCGGACCGTTCACGCCGGCGGCACGCATCTTGGAGCAGACGTCCAGAGCCGTCTCGTCGAGCTCGCGACATCCACCGTGCCGCGCATCCCCGACCAGCTCCCCGACGACCTGACCGCCCGCGAGGCCGAGGTGCTGACCCTGATCGCGGAGGGGCGCTCGAATCAGGAGATCGCAGCCCACCTGGTCGTCAGCCCGGCCACCGTCAAGACCCACGTCAACCGCATCTTCTCCAAGACCCGGTGCCGCGATCGGGCACAGCTGGTCAACTATGCGTACGCGCACGGGATGGCCACGCCGCCCACGAGCTGAGCGCCACCGCGGTCAGGGCCGCCGATCAGCTCCGCCAGACGGGCGCGGACGCGGTCGGCCTCCTCGGTGTGGGCGTCGATCTCGGTTGCGGTAGCGCCCCGCTCGGCCAGCAGATCACGGACCAGCACCAACCCCCGCAGGTGCAACAGCAGATCCTCGACCTCGTGCGTGAGCAGCGGCTCGCGATCGGCGGAGTGGCTGGGTGCGTGCATCATGGTCATCAGGCTGCCTCCTCGAGGGCATTGGTGTTCTCCGGATTAAGGAGCTCGACGTCCACGCGGTCTGGCTGCGGTCCAAGCTGGGTGGCGGCGACCGCAGCGCCCACCACGGCGAGCCCGGCCAGCACCACGAACCCGACCTGGAAGCCGTGCGTCAGACCGGTGTCGGTCGCCGCCAGACGCGCCAGCCCGGTGCCGCTGCCGGCCGCCGCATAAGACGCGGCGATCGTGCTCACCGCCGCCAGGCCCACCGCGCCGCCGACCTGGCGGCTGGTGTTGATCAGCCCCGAGGCGATGCCTGCGTCAGCCCGTTGAACCCCGGCCAGGCCCGCGATCGTGACCGGCACGAAGGACAGCGCAAGTCCGACGCCGCTGACCAGGAAGGCCGGGAACATGTCCCAGAAGTAGTGGCCGTGCACCGGCAACTGGGTGAGCTGGGCCAGCGACACCGCGTCCAGCAGCAGCCCGGCGGTCAGCACGGCCCGTACGCCGAACCGGGTGACCAGCGTCTGAGCCACGTTGGAGAACACGATGATCGCCGACGTGACGGCCGCGAAGCCCACGCCCGTCTCGATCGCCGAGTACCCGAGCACCTGCTGCATGTAGAGCGTGAGCAGGAAGAACTGCGAGAAAGCGATGGCGCCGATCACGACCGCAATCGCGTTGGCCGCCGAGAGCGACCGCTGCCGGAAGATCCGCATCGGCAGAAGCGGCGCCGGCGAGCGCAGCTCGATTGCCACGAAGGCGGCGATCAGCACCGCCGACGAGCCCAGCAGGCTCAGGGTCGTGACACTCGACCAACCCTCCTGTGTCGCCCGCGTCATCGCGTACACGAGCAGCATCACGCCGGCCGTCACCGAGGCCGCACCGGCCATGTCGAAGTGCCGGTGGCCGGTCTCGCCGCGGCTCTCGCGCAGCACGAACGGGGCGGCAGCGATCACCGCGATGCCCACCGGGACGTTGATGAAGAAGACCCACGACCAGCCGAGGTACGAGGTGAGAAACCCGCCCAGGAGCACGCCGGCCGCGCCGCCGCTGCCCGAGGCCGCCCCCCAGATGCCGAGCGCCCGGTTCCGCTCCGAGCCCTCGGCGAAGGTCGTCATGAGGATCGAGAGCGCGGCCGGCGCGAGCAGCGCACCGCCCAGGCCCTGCAGCGCGCGAAAGCCGATCAGCGAGCCCTCGGACCACGCCAGCCCGCACAGCAGCGAGCTGATCGAGAACAGCGTCAAGCCGAGCATGAACAGCCGCCGCCGGCCGAAGATGTCCGCCAGCCGCCCACCCAGCAGGAGGGCGCCGCCGAACATGATCGCGTACGCGCTGATCACCCATTGCAGGTCTGGCTCCGCGAACCGGAGGTCGCCCTTGATCGCCGGCAGCGCGACGTTCACGATGGCGATGTCGAGCACGACCATGAACTGCGCCGCCACGATCACCGTCAGTGCGAGCCGCTTCTGCCGGGCTGTGATTGATGACTCCACCATTTATGGCCTCCCAAAATCGTTGCGAATCGCTACGATATCACACGAGAACGATTTCTGCCGCTACACTTCGAACACATCGTGAACTTGACGGACCCTCAGATCCCCATCCAGCCGCCCCTCGCGGGGCCGCCCAAGGAGCTGCTCTCGAGCACCACGTTCCTGCTCAAGCGGCTCGGTTTCTGGGCCAAGGATCGCTCGCACGACGCCTTCGAGGGCACCGGGTTGAACGCGTTCCACTTCGCCGTGCTGGCCCTGCTCGAGGAGGACCCGCGGGAGACGCAGGCGGTGATCGCCGACGCGCTCGGCTACGACCGAAGCCACTTGGTGCGGCTGCTCGACGAGCTGGAGGAGCGCGATCTGGTTGCTCGCAAGCGCGACCCCGACGACCGCCGCCGGCACGTCGTCAAGCTGACCGCGGAGGGCCGCAACGCCCTGGCCCGGCTGCGTACGATCGTGGCCGGCCTGGAGGCCGACTTCCTCGCCCCGCTCGATGCCGCCGAGCGCCGGGCTCTGCACGCGCTCCTCGAGCGACTGGTGAGCCACCACGACCCGCGCTGCGCGCTTCGCGAGCCCGTTAAGGGGTCATAGCGTTCAGGCGTTGTTCGGGCGCGTGCTTCGGAGGCGTTCATGTCACTCCCGGCCGTTATGCAGCCCCGTCGGCTGCGTTCGTCTGCCGAGCCAGTGGTCATCGTGCCCACCTACCAGCTTGAAACGGGCGGAGTCCAGACCGCAGGATTCACCCTCACCGCATGGAGCGGCCCCGTTGCAGGCGGTTCTGATGGCCGGTCACTCGTTCGCCCATCGGCGCACCACCAATCCGCCGCAGGGGTACGACTGGCGGGTGGGCGAACGGATTGTGCACTGCCAGCCGTCGGCGTACATCCCATCTGGCGGTCCAGAGGGCGACTGACGCTGCGCGCTATCTTCGCACCCGGGGCGGTCCGCTACATCGGCAGCGGGCAGTCGGCGCAGATCGCGAACGTCGTCGTTGCACCCTGGCCCATCGGGACGGTCACCCAGTGGGCGGTTGAACTCGCAATCAGGAAGTAGCGGCCCGCAGCGAGGCCGGAAAGTCGAACCGACCGGCCCTGTCGGTCGTAGCCTTGGCCACGGGTCGGGGGCCGTGTGCGAGCACAGGCCCGATGAACGGAAACGCCTTCCGGTACGCGGTCACCGTGATCCGTGCGGCGGGGGTGAGATCGCTCTTCTGAGCCGAATAGTACGATTCGACCACGCCCGAGATCGTTCCCGCCGGGTGCGTCGAGGGAGGCGAGGTGCTCTGCGTCTGGCCACAGCCGGCCAGGATCACCAGTCCGAGGGCGGCGGTGATCACGAAGGCGTGGCGGTTCGTCATGTCAAACATTCTGACGCCGTTCCATCCCGCTCGGTTCCAGTCGTCATCGGCTCGACCGAGTCGGGCCTCTCACACGCTCGTCGCGCCGGGTCGCGCGGCGAGCACGCGCTCCACCATCACTCCGTCAAGCCGCAGGGGTGTGAGCGCGTTCGCCCAAAGACCGTGCACCCACGGGCGTCGCAGGAGCGTTGTCCGGGGGTACGCCAGCGGGACCAGCGCAACCCATTCGGCCACCAGCAGGCGGTCGATGCGCCCGTACAGCGTCAGCCGCTCGTCCTGGTCGCGCGACGCCCGGGCGCGGTTCATCAGTTCGACCACCTGACGCGTCTGGGCTTCGTCGGCGACCGGGTCGGAAGGGTCCGTCACCAGGCCGCGGAAGAACCCGTCCGGATCGGGATAGTCCGCCATCCACGTGGTGAGCCAGGCGTCGGTCGGCACCTCATCGACGCGCGTGCCCCGCTCGTTGCTGGTGAACTCGACCTCGAGCCCGAGTTGCGCAAGCGCGGCCCGGATCGGTTCGATCAGCACATTCAGACCGCTCGATATCAGCAGCCTGAGCGGGCGCAGACCGTCGCCGTCGGGGTGGCCGGCCGCGGCCAGCCACGACCGCATCGTCTCCAGTTCGGCGGGCGACGTGACGTTGTGGTCGTGGCCCGGCATCGCCGGTGGCAGCAGGCCGCCGCCCGCGGCCGGCCGACTGACCAGCCCCAGGGGGGCGAACGATGCCCCGACCGGGCGGAGCGCCGCAGCCACCGCTTGGCGCAGCCGCACGTCGTCGAACGGTGCCCGATCGGGGCGGAAGCCGAGCATCGTCGTCCCCAGCGTGGGCGCAAACTCCGCACTGTCCGCGGCATAATCGGACGCCGCGAACGGGGTTGAGAGCACGTCCAGCTCTCCCGACCGCCACGCCTCGGACAGCGTGTCTGGGGACACGACAAACCGGACTTCGATCTCCCGCAGGTTGCCCCTCCGACCGGGCCAGCGCGGGTTCGCCACCAGCGACATGCTCTTGTCCGTCATGTCGGACAGCACGAACGGCCCGCTCGACACCAGCGGCAGCTGGCGGTGCCACTCTTCGCCCATCGACTCGCACAGATGCCGCGGCCACGGGTAGGCGTAGGTCGACGCCAGGAGGTAGGGGAAGTAGTTGCGCGGCTCGCGCAGCACCACCTCCAGCGTGTGGTCGTCGAGAGCGGTCGCCTGCTGGACGTCCTCGAGCAAGAACGCGGTCTCGGTCGAGCGCTGCCGCGCACGCTCCCACGTGTACACGAAATCGTGCGCCGTCAACGGCTCTCCGTCGCTCCAGCACACGCCCTCGCCGAGTTGGAACAGATACGTCATGCCGTCGCCCGACACGCGGAAGTTCTCCGCCAGCGAGGGCATCACGTTCAGGTCGCGGTCGATGATCAGCAGCCCGCGGAACAGATGCCCCGTCAGCGCGCTCGTCTCGGAGATGTATTCCAGGCCGGGGGCGAGCGTCTCCGGCCGCAGCAGGGCGGTCACCAGCCGCTTGGTCGGTGCAGGCTGCTCCATCGGCTGCACTTTGCATGCGAATGCCTCGTCGTAGGCACGCTCGGCCTCGGCGAAGTCGAAGGCAAGATGGTGCACGAGGGCGATCTTGAACAGGGTCTCGCGCGACCGCCGATCGTCGCCGAGCCGGGCCAGGAGCTGGCGTGCGCGGCGGTAGTGGCGGATCGCCTCACCGTCGGCGTAGATGGCTCGCGCCTGGTCGCCGGCCCGGATCAGGTACTCGCTCGCCTTGGCGGCGTCGTCGGCAGCGTCGAAGTGCCGCGCCAGCAGCGCGAGCGTGCTTGGGCTGGGATCATCGCCGGCCAGCTGCTCGTGCGCGACTCCCACGCGGCCGTGCAGTGCCCGCAGATCGGCCTCGGTCAGGCTGGCGTACGCGACCTCCTGCACGAGCCCGTGGCGGAACCGGTACTCCGGGTGGGGTCGGCGCCGCTCCTCGACGATCAGGTCGAGCCGCTGCAGCTCTGAGAGCCCCGCCTGCAGCGTTTCGGGATCGAGCACGCGCTCGAGCAGCGGCGCGCCGAACCGCCGTCCGGTCACCGCAGCGACCGCGATCACCTCGCGGGCGGCCGGGCCGAGCCGATCCATGCGCGCCTGCAGGACGCCCTGGACGAGAGCCGGCACCTCCAGCTGATCGGACTCGACGGCCAACTCCCAGCCGTCGTTGCCGCGCCGAAGCGCGCCGCGCTCGACCAGATCGCGCAGCGCCTCGCCGACGAACAGCGGGTTCCCACCCGCCCGCTGCGCGATCAGATCGGCGACCGTGTCCGGGAGTGGGGCGTCGGCCAGGGCCCGGGCAAGCGCGTGTGAGTCATCGCCCGGAAGCGGGCGAAGCTCAACCTCTACATAACGGTGAGGGTACCGTTGGCGAGCTCGCTCTCCAAGCCTCCACGACGGCAGGTCGCGCTCGCTGCGGTAGAGCATCACGATCCCGAGTGGCTCGCGCTCGGTCAGCTCCAGTAGGCCCTCCACCGCCTGGAGCGTGAGCTCGTCGGCCCAGTGCAGATCTTCGAACATCACCAGCAGCGGTCGCTCGGCGGCCAGCCTTTGCAGCAGCTCGGCCACGACCTCGAGGCTGCGCCGGTGCAGCGCGTCGCGACTCAGTTCGTGCAACTCCTCCGCGACCCGCCGGTCGGACTCCTGCAGTCCCAGCAGGTTCGCCAAGAACGGGTAGCGGTCGTCGCTGGGCCCGAACAGCTCATGCACGGCCGCCTTGAGGTCGAACCGGATCTGCGCCTCGGCGGTGGTCGCGGACACCCCCAACCAGTCCCGCAGCAGGTCTCGAATCGGCCAGTACGAGAAACCCTGGTTGTACGACAGGCTGCGCCCGACCAGCACGCGCAGCTGGCCGCGGAGCGGCGCCACCGCCTCGGCCACCAGCCGCGACTTGCCGATGCCCGGCTCGCCGGATACCGAGACGATCCCGCCGATTCCCTCCACCAGTCGCTCGAGCGGTGCGCGCACCGTCGAGAGCTCGGCGTCACGGCCGACCAGCGGCGCGTCCGCCGAACGGCCGTGAGGATCACGCTCGCTCACCACCCGGTAACGGTCGACCGGCCGGCTGCGGCCGCGCAGCTCCGCCGGGCCGAGCTCCTCGAGTTCGAAGCTGTCACGCACCTGGGCAGCGGTCACGGGGCCGAGCGTCACCTCGGTCGCGCCGGTCAGTTCCTGCAGCCGCGCGGTGACGTTGACCGTGTCGCCGAGCGCGTTGAAGCGCTCCGCACCGTTACCATGCGGAGTGATCAGCACAGGGCCGGTGTTGACGGCCACCCGTGCCCGCAGCTCGATCCCGTACGCCTCGGCCACGTCGTGGGCGTAGGTCGTCAAAGCCCGCTGGATGGCGAGCCCGGCGCGCACCGCCCGTTCGCTATCGTCCTCGTGCGCCACCGGAGCGCCGAAGACGGCGAGGACGCCGTCCCCGAGCAGTTGGGCGACGGTGCCGTCGTAGCGCTCGACCTGTTCGCCGATCAGCCGAACGACCTCGTCGAACAGGAACTTCGACCGCTCGGGACCGAGCCGCTCGCCGATCGCGGTCGAGCCTGCCAGGTCCGCCATCAGCACCGCCACGACGCGGTGCTCTCCCTCCGTTACGACCATGTCTGCATACTGGCACACGCCGAGCTGGGTCGGTATCCGCGTTCGCGGCCGCGATGTGCGTGCGGCCGACTCCAGGGCTCGTCCGGCGCCTCGGTCCTTCGCGCGATGCGCTTGGATAGGGTTCGAGCGTCAGCACGGTGTCAGAGCGGAGGTGTCGGAATGGCGGAGACAGCAGTGACGAGCCGCAAGACGGCGTTTCACTCCAAGCTGGCGGCGATGACCGACAGCTGGATGGACCTGTTCGGATACCTGGCGCCCGCGGTGGTCTCGGATACCGCCGGCGAGTACCGGGCGTGCCGCGAGGCCGCGGCGCTGATGGACTTCTCGATGCTGCGCAAGGTGGACATCGACGGCCCGGGAGCGGTGGAGTTCGTCGACTCGGTGGTCACCCGCGACCTGTCCCGGGTGACGCAGCGACGCATCGCTTACGGTGCGCTCACCGACGAGCACGGCAAGATGGTCGACGACTGCACGTGCATGATCCGGTCACCGACGGCGGTGCGCTTCTGCGGCGCGAACGATCGAGATCACGTCATGTTCGCGGCTCTGGCGGAGGGGTCGCCGATCACGGTGTCGGAGCAGACGGAGGCGTTGCCGCACCTGTGCCTGCAGGGCCCGGAGAGCCGCCGCATCCTGGAGCGGCTGACGCCGGCCGACCTGTCGGGCGCCGCGTTCCCGTATTACACCTTCCGCGAGGACGTCGAGATCGCCGGCATCCCGGTGTTCATGACCCGGCTCGGCTACGGCCGAGCTCGGCTTCGAGCTCTGGGTGGAGCGATCGCGCTGCGAGGAGTTGTGGGACGCGCTGATCGACGCCGGCACGCCGGCCGGCATGCGCGTGATCGGCATGGACGCACTCGACCTGTTCAGGGTCGAGGGTGGTTTCATCATCGGCGGAGTCGAATACGACCCGAGCGTCTCACCCTACGAGTGCGGCCTCGGCTGGTCGGTCGAGCTGGACAAGGGTGACTTCCAGGGCCGTTCCGGGCTGGTGCGCGATCGCGACTCGGCGCCGCTGCGGCTGGTCAGCGTCGTGCTGGAGTCGGGCGGCGCGGCGGCGAGCGGCGCCCCGCTCGAGGTTCGCGGCGAGCCGGTGGGGATCGTCACTCAGGCCGTGCTGTCGCCGCATCTGAGTGGGGCAACGCTCGGCCTCGCCAAGATCCAGAAATACCTCACCGCGCCCGGCACACACGTCACCGCTCATATCGACGGAACCGCGATCGCGGGCGAGGTGGTCGGCCACCCGGTCTACGACCCCGAGCGCCGCCGCGCGAAGCTGGGCTGAGCCTCGACGGTCAGCTGACGCAGATGGTCGAGGTTGGAGTCCAGGCGGACACGAGGCCTGCGTTGTCGACCGCCTGGTACTTGATGGTGTACCTCCCGGGCTGCGTCAGGTTCACCTGGCCCAGCACGTTGGTCTGCTTGGTCACGCCGCCGTTCAGGCTGTAGTTGTAGTACGCGGCGCCGCTGCCGTAGTGGCCGTCGTCGGCATAGGCGCTGACGACGTTCGGGCTCGACCCCGCCGGGCAACCGGCGGTGAACGTGACGGTCGGAGCCGGCGGAGCGGTGCGGTCGAGCTGCGCCATGCTGCTCGAGGTGGTGTTGGTCGGCCCGGGCGGCGACCAGTTGCCGGCCCTGTCCACGGCGAAGAACCGAACCAGGGTGGTGCCTTCGGCCGAGACCACCACCGAGCTCCCCGGAGCCGGCGCCGACCACGTGCCCGGGTCCTGGGGCCGAGCGGTCTCGTATTCGTAGAAGGCGAAGCCCGAGCCGCCGCTGTCGGTGGAACCGGTGGCGGAGATCGTGGTCGAGGTGGCCGTTCTCCAGGCGGACGACCCGCCCGAGACCGTCGGCGCGGTGGGAGCCGTCCAGTCGATCTTGGCGGTTCCGCCGGCCTGGATCGGTGACCACGCCGACTGGGTACCGAGCGCGTCCACGGCCCGGAACTCGACCAGCGTCGTTCCCTGGGCGGCGATGTCGACGGATGATCCGTTGGCCGCAATCGACCAAGTCGTGCCGCCGTTGCCGGATGTCCGGTACCGATAGGGGGTCGCGCCCATGCCGCTGCCCGCATCGGTCGAGGACCCGGTCGCATCGATCGTCAGCGGTGAGGCGTTCGTCCAGGTCGGCGAGCCTCCGGTGGGGACCGGGACGGTGGGGGCGGTGCGGTCGAGGCGCACCTCCGCCGAGCCGCTCCAGCTCGACGTGTTGCCGGCGTTGTCGGTGACCTGGAACTGCACCAGCGTGTCGCCCTCGACCGAGATCGTCGCCGTCGAGCCGGTATGGACGACCCACGGGCCGGCGTCGGTGGATGTGCGGGACTGGTAGGTGGAGGCGTTGACGCCGCTGCCGGTCTCGACGGCCGCCGGTGTGATCACGACCGAGCTCAGCTCCTGCCAGCCGGCCGACCCTCCCGCTGCGGTCACGGTCGGCGGCACGCGATCGAGCTTGACCGTCGAGTTGGCGGTCGGAGCCGTCCATGCACTGGCGTTGCCAACGGCGTCGACCGCCCGGAACTCGACCAGCGTTGTACCCTCGGCGCTCACGCTTGCGGTGGCGCCCGAGGCGGCCGCCGTCCAGGTGGCGCCGCCGTCCGCGGAGGTGCGGGAGTCGTAATGGTTGAAGCCGCTGCCGCCGACGGCATCGGCCGAGCCCGAGGCCGTGACGGTCACGGACGCGATCTTCTGCCACGCACCGGATCCACCGCTGATGCCGGGAAGGCTGGGCGGGGTGTTGTCGAGCTTGACCGTACTCGCGGCGCCCGCGGTCAGTGGAGCCCAGCTGGATTGGTTTCCGGCGTTGTCGACTGCCGCCATCTGCACGATGGTGGTTCCGTCCGTCGACACGGTTGCGGGGGTCGGCATCGTGCCCGACCAGGTCACGCCCCCGTCCGTCGACGTGCGGTACACGTAGCTGCTCAGCCCCGCTCCGCCGACGTCCGTCGATCCCGCTGCGCCGAGGGTTGTCGACCCGGTCGTAAACGCGAGCGAACCGCCGCTCACGGCGGGAGCGGACGGCAGGGTTCGATCGATCTGCACCAGGCCCAGGGGAGGCGCCGAGCCGGGCCACGCCGATGTGTTGCCGACGTTGTCCGTGACCTGGAACTCGACGTACGTCTTCCCGCTGGTGGAGATCGGCGGTGGGGTTCCCGCTGTCGGCGACGACCACGTCGTGCCGTCGGCTGACGTGCGGTAGACGAGCGTCGCGGCGTTGACGCCGGAGCCGGCGTCGGTGGGCGTCGCGGTGATCGGCACCGACGCCGCGTTCGTCCAGCTCGCGGAGCCACCGGCGATCGTCACCAGAGGTGCGGTGCGGTCGAGTCCCACGTGGATCGGTGCCGACCACGCCGAGTGGTTGAGGGCGTTGTCGCTGCTGCGGAACTCGACGAGGGTGATGCCCTCGGCCGACACGATCGCCGAGCCGCCGGCGGCGGCTGCCGACCAGGTGATGCCGCCGTCGGAACTGGCCCGGGACTCGTACGGACCGAGGCCCGAGCCGCCGGAGTCGGTCGAGAGCTGCGAGGGATCGGGAGCGGCCGTGGTCGAGGCGGCGGCCGACCATGGCTGCGCAGGGTCGATCACGCCGGGCACGGTCGGCAGCAGCTTGTCGACCATCGCAGTGGCTGTTGGGTCTGCGGTCACCGGTGCCCAGCTCGAGCTGTTGCCGGCCATGTCGAGCGCACGGAACTGCACCCAGGTGGTGCCGGTGGTGGCGACCGTGAGCGCGCTGCCCGTGGCCGGCGTCGACCAGTGGGCGCCGCCGTCGATGGTCGTACGGTGCTGGTAGGACGCCAGGCCGCTGCCGCCGGTGTCGGTCGAACCGGTGGCCGACATGACGACGGTCGAGTTCGTCCACGTGGTCGATCCACCCGTGACGGAGGGGGCCGTGGGCACGACCGTGTCGACCGTCCACCGGTAGACGGCCGTCCGGGTCGTGCCACCGCCCGTGGCGCGTACGGTGAACGAGTGCGAGCCCTGGTTGAGGTTCCTGTACGAGCGCGGCTGCGAGCAATTGGAGTACACGCCCGCTCCCAGGCGGCACGAGACGGTGAGGCGGGTTCCGGTCGCCTTCCAGCCGAACTTCGCGGTGGTGCTCCGGGAGACTGTCGGGGGATGGGTCGTGATCGTCACGGACACGGCGGTGGTGGAGCTCATCAGCGTGCGCGCGGTCGCCGGTGCCGTCGCCAGCAGCCACACGGCCGTCGCGAGCCTCACGGATCGCGGAACGGCATACAGTCTGAGAGTCCGGGGCAACCGGTGTCGATCGACCAATGAGCACCTCGACAGTCGGGGAGCGCGCTCGAGGTCTATATCGGTACGTCAGCCAAGATGATTGAGATCACATTGGATGATTTGCAAACCGACTGCGGTCGTGTACCTCAGCCGTCGGTGGTCGTGAAGGCGGTCGTTGTTGCGGCCGTCTCCGAAAACCGCGAGAGCCGAATCGTGTGGTATCCGTTCGCGGCCAGCACGAACAGGTTGGCGAAGAAGCTGATCACGCCCCACCAGCCCTGCACGAGCGTTCGCGCGGTGAAGCCGCGAAGCAGTTTCTTCCCACAGTCCGGACACGCGATCACGGACGCCTTGACGAACCGTTGCATCACCACCATGCCGACGTGCCGGCGGGCCGCGATCGCGATCCCCGGCTTGGATTTGCAGATCTCGCACGTGCTCACAGTTTGTCCCCTCTCAGCCGAGCGCCGACACCGACGCTCACATGGGAATCGACACTCACGCGGTCCGACTTAAGGACGCCCCGGCGGGCACCCCGGCAACGCCGGGCGAAACGGCGTACGATCGGGCGGAGAGTCCTGCGCCACTACCGCGTCTGCGACGCGAAGGAGACACATATGCCAACCGTGATCGGCCACCACGACGTCAAGGACACCGAGCATTGGCTTGCCTCGCCCAGGCGCGAGGAGGTGTTCGGCCCTCTCGGCGTCACCAATATCCGGACGTTCGTCGACCCGCAGAACCCGACTCAGGTCGCGGTGCTGATGGACGTTGCCGACATGGACGCCGTCACGGCCTTCATGCAGACCGAGGCGGCGGCCGAGGCGATGGAGTATGACGGCGTACTCGCCGAGACGTTGGTGCTCCTGGTCGAGGCGTAGCCACAGGTGATGGAGAGCCGGCAGTAGTCCGTGAACGTCGTGCCCCGCCGGTAGCACCGAGCGGAAGAGCGGCGAAGGCGAACTTGCACCCGGGGGCCAGACGCCGCCGCCGCGGTGGAGATGCCGATGAGGTCATCTCCACCGCGCGGGCAGCTCAGACCACTTTGAACCTCGCGCTGCGCGCGATCAGGCTGGTCTGACCCTTCACGGCCACGACGTACTTGCCGGTCCCGACGACGGGCACGGTCTCGTCGATCGAGAAGTGCCCGGTGCCGTCGGCGGTCGCCGGCAACACGGCCGATCCGCCGAATGTGACGTTGATGGTCTCACCGGGGGAGAATCCATCTCCGGAGACGGTGAGGGTGGAGCCGGCAGAGCCGGAAGCGGGGCTGAGCCCGATCGTCACCGTGTTCACCGACAACGCTACGCCGCCCGCGTACTGAGGGACGAAGAACACGCCGGTGGTGCCGATCGCCTCGCCTGTGATCTTGCTCCACTGCCCGCTCACCGAGGCCGCCACCAGCGGCTGGAACGTTGTCCCCAGCGGCGGAACGAATGCCGGATCGCGCGCCAGCACGGCCTTGCCCGCCAGCGAGTCGGTTCCGGAGCTCGTGAGCTGACCGTATCCCGCACCGGGATTGGTGCCGGCGATGCCGAGCGTCAACAAGCCCGACGTTTCCTCGGTGAAGCCGGCGGCGTTCAGTGTCGAGTACGACCCGATCGTGAGCTTGCCCTGGAGGTCGAGCACGTCGGTGAGGCTCAACGTGGCGCCGTCTACAAGCGCCAGATTGCCCTTCTTGACGATCAGCGTCAGCGCCGATCCCGAGAGGGCGTTGTTGTTCTTCTGGTCGTGGAGGCCCCAGCCCGGTAGCAGCTGCAGCGAAGCCGAGAGCGTCCGGATGAACGCCTGGTCGAGCTGCAGGTCGCCTGCCACCGTGTAGCTGCCGCCCTTGAGGGTCTCCGTGAGGCCGCTGTAGTTGGTCAGACCCGTCAGGCGCAGGGCCGTTCCGCTACCGACATTCACGTGGCCCGTCGAGCCGTTGGTGAAGGGCCCATCCACCGTCAACGACGTGCCCGCGCTTCCCAGCGATTCCACGACGCCCGCGTTCGTCAGCGTGTCATCCAGGTTGAGGCTCGCCTGATCGCTGCCGCAGCCGTCGCTCACGAGACTGATGGTGCCGGAGTTCGTGAAGGCCGCCTGGGCTGTCACATTCGTGTTTCCCGGCGATCCGCAGGTCGGATCGGTGGGCTCCACCTGCAGCGTCTGGGAGGCGCCGATGTCGCCCAGCAGTGTCACCGTGCCGCGCGCGCGGATCACGCTCGCACCGGTGCCGGTGTAGTCGAGGAACCCGCCGTTCTGCACGACAGGGGCTCCGGCCATGGTGCCTGCACCCTCGAGCGTGGTGCCGCCCAGCGCCACCGACCCCGAGTTGGTGACGCCGGCGCCGACCGCGGTGTTGTCGAGCGTGGTGTTGGCCGAGATCGTGAGAGCGCCGCTCCCCGTGACGACGAGGGTACCCTGGTTCGTCAGCGTGCCGGAGCGGGCCCCACCCCACGTCAGAGGAGCGTCCAGGTTGATGGTGCCCGCGTTCTGGACGTTCCCGGAGATCGCTCGCGCTCCACCCACACCCTGGTCGGACTCCAGAACGCCGGCGTTGGTCAGTGTACCGCCGGCGACGTCGACCGCCGCTTGATCGGCGGCGAGACCGGTCGACGTGAGAGCGAGCTCGCCCGCCGCACCGATCGCCCCGCCGGCGGTCAGCCGCAGGGTGGCCGAGTGGTCGAATCCGTCATTCGGGTTGTTCGCCTGGACGGCCAGCGTCTGGACACCGGTTGAGCCGCCCAGCGTGAGCGAGTGAATAGCCGTCAGGCCCGGGTCGAGAGTCACCGTGTACGTGCCGTCGGCGGTGATGCAGACGTCGTCGGCGGCGACCGGAACGGCGCTGGTCGACCAGTTCGACGCGGTGTTCCAGTCTCCGTCGCCGCCGGCCCCAGTCCAGGAGACGGAGCAAACCGGGGTCGCGACCGCAGCCGGCACCCCCGTCAGCCCGGCCGCGGCGAAGGCCGGCAAGGCGAGCACGCCGAGCAGGCCGAGCCTTGATGTGATGAAGGTCTTCATTCGTGGATCCCCCTGGTTCCAGCGTTTTGGTTCGTTGTCAAATACGACAACACTAAAGATGTCTATGAAGCCGATGTCGAGGCTGAGAGACGAGGACGGCGGGACTTCGCGGTGAGAGAAGCCTCTGTTCGCCGTTCGGTTCGGGCCCGGTGAGCTTGCTGCTCACCGGGCCCGTCGGCCTCTCGGCGGTCAGCCGGTCAGGTGGTGAAGAGCCGGCAGTAGTCCGTGAACGTGGTTCCCCCGCCGGTGGCACCGAGCGGAAGAGCGGCGAAGCCGAACTTGTTGATCGCCTTGGTGATGTCCGAGTGGTAGCCCAGGCCGGTGACCGGATCGGTCGCGTGCTTGCTTGCCGTGCACAGCCAGCCGTTGGGGCCGATGTACTTCACGGTCGCGCTGGACGCGGCTGTCGCCGTGCCGCACTGGTTGCTGTGGGCCGGATCGCCCGCGCAGTAGACGTTGTACAGGTACCGCGAGTACGGGAACGCTCCGCTCTGGATGTTGGCCAGCGTCGGAGTGACGCCGTCGATGCTGTTGACGGCGCTGCCCTCCGGCTTCAGCTTGTACCGCTCTGTCCACGAGCCCACCGATACGGGGGCGATGGCGTTCGGGCGATCCGCCGCAACGATGTCGGGGATATTGGTCTGATCCATCAACTTGACGCCGGGGCAGCTCTGGCTGCTGCCGCCCAGGAAGGTGTCGAACGCCTTGCGGGTGCCGTACTGCGGGTAGATCTTGTAGGCCACGATCGGTGCGCTTGCGCCGCCGAGCTGGCTCCAGTTGGTGATCGTGCAGTTGACGTAGATGCCCTGAAGCTGGGCCTGGGTGAGGGTGGTGACACCCGCAGAGTGCGAGCCGGTGACGGTCGGGAACGACATCCACGTGATCCCGTCACGCGCGTAGGCCACGTACCGAAGGCCGGTGCATACGGACGCGGTCGGCGCGGAGGTCTGGCGGGCGAAGTTGATGTCGGCCACGTTGACGCCCCCCTGTGCACAGAGCTGGCTGACACCAGCGCCGCCGCCGATCGGGAACGCCTCCGAGACCCGGTCGTGCGCGGAGTTCTCGGTGGTGATGTCCCCGGCCTGCGGAATGCAGCTGAGGTCGAGCGGCTGGGTGCCGCTGGGCGCGATGATGGTGCAGCCCGGGCTCTGGTTGTACAGCGTGTCCAGCCCGGACATGACATGGAAGGCCACGTCCGATCCGCTGCCGAGCACCGTTGTCGGTGTGATGGTGGCCGCCCCGGCGCTGGCGGCGGCAATTGCCACCGCTGCCAGCACGGCCGCGGTACCGGCGACGAGCCGGCTCCGCCTACCCGGTGAAACTCTCATCGTGATGCTCCCTTTCGTTCGAGATGCGCCCCGGTCTGGTGACGCCTTGGTGGGTGTTCGAGAACCGAGGTCGGGGCGCATTCTCCCGTATGTCCATCGATTCACTTGTGTAAGTCTTACGGGTCTGACCGGGGGTCGTCAACCGGGGTACACCCAGCCGTGCACGCCGCATGGTTGGGCGCGACTGCAGACTCCGACAATGCAACCCGATCGGTGCTCAACCGGACTTGTGGCGGCGACCACCGAACTCCATCCGGGATGACGTGCGTGTTAAGCCGTCGATCCCCGAACGCGCCTCAAGCCGATTGGTGAGCGATCCCAGTGCGGGTGTCACTCCGCGGTGCGCGCTTGGGTGCCGGCGTCGTCGCCGGCGAGCGTGCGCACCGGCGCACCTTCGAAGGCCACGACGCTCGCGCGCAGGCAACGGGTGAGATCCGAGTACAGGTCGTCGATGGTGATGCCGAACGCCGAGGCAAGGCTGCGTGTCGTGCGCAGGGCGGGCTCGGAGCGGCCGGTGAGGATGTTCGTGAGTCCGGTGGGTGAGATGCCGATGAATCTGGCCACCTCAGCCTGGCGGAGGTCGTGCATGCCGATCAGGTGGCGGAGGTTCCGGCCGACCGGGCTGCGCCGGTTGCGCCAGGTGAGGTGCTCGTGGACAGTCATGAACCAGAGCGTAGTCGTATTCACCAGTTTGTCAACTGACAAACTAGATAATAGGGTTTGATGAAAGTGTGCTCGTGCTCTGTCCTGACCCGCCCCGGCTTAACACTCAGCTTGTCGGACACACAGTCGACTTAGTCTCAACACGAGTCTGTTTTGGGCTGATAGACGTGACTATCGTCTCGTCGCCAGTTCTGGGGAACGTTGTCCCGGAGAGCTCGGTCGGTTGCGGGTTGACGGCCGCCACCGGTACCCGTAAGACTTTCACAAGTGAATTGATTGACATTCGGGAGAACGGGCTAGGATTTCGGCAGATCTCGAGTCTCCGAACGAACCCTCAGGCCCAGAAAGATGACCGAGACACCCTCATGAGCACCGCCGCAGAGACCGTCTATCCCGATACGCCGCGAGGCGTGCCGGCCAGTCGTACGCGCGCCGACCGCACCTTCCGGGTGGTTGCGACGGCGGCCGGTCTGGCGACCCTCGTGATCCTCGGGCTGATCGGCCTCTTCCTGCTCATCCGCGCGGTGCCGACCTTTCATCAGAACGGCTGGCACTTCTTCACCACCACCGAGTGGAACCCGGACGGTGGTCACGCCGGTGTCCTCGCGCTGCTGGTGGGGACGATCGAGGTGGCGCTGATCGCGCTCGTACTCGCGGTGCCGGTGGCCGTTCTGACGGCCCTGTACCTGACCGAGTACGTGTCTCCCCGGCTGCGCCGTCCGCTGACCACGGTACTCGACCTGTTGGCGGCGCTGCCCAGCCTGATCTACGGCTTGTGGGGCTTTTTCTTCCTGCAGCCCCACCTGCTGGGTGTCTCCGCCTGGCTGGCCTCGCATCTGGACTTCCTGCCGATCTTCAAGACGTCGGGTGCGTTCTTCGCCGCGTCGCCGTTCATCGCCGGCGTGCTGGTGGGGCTGATGTTGACGCCGACCGCCACATCGGTCATGCGCGAGGTCTTCGCGCAGGCGCCGCCGGGTGAGAAGGAGGCGGCAATGGCGCTCGGCGGCAGCCGCTGGCGGATGATCCGCGCGGTGGTCCTGCCGTTCGGGCGCGGCGGCATCGTGGGCGGCTCGATGCTGGCCCTGGGCCGCGCGATGGGCGAGTCGGTGTCGATTGCCCTGGTGATCAGCTCCAACTTCTTCATCAGCGCGCACATCCTGCAGACCGGCGGCAACACGATCGGCGCGCACATCGCGAACCGCTTCGGCGACGCCAGCGCCGCCTACGGTTTGCCCGCCCTGATGGGTGCCGCCCTGGTGCTGTTCGTGGTCACGCTGCTGGTCAACACCGGCGCTTCGCTGATCGTGCGCCGTTCGCGCTCGGGCGCCGGGGTGGAGATCTGATGGTCACCGACGTCCGTGACCGCGCCGCTGCCCGCCCACAGCCGGCCTTCGCGGCCGACGTGCCCATGCGGCCCGCGTCCTTTCGGCTGGGCGACACCGGGGCGCTGGCCGGCTCCGCAGCAGCGGCGATCGCAATGTCGTGGCTGATCTACTTCCGGCTGGCGCCGACCGCCAGCATCCCGTGGTTTGCGATCACCGCCTTCGTGCTCTTCCTGGGCGTGTACTGGTTCGTCGTCCGCGAGTTGGATGGCCCGGTGCTGGCCGGCGACCGGGTGATGACGGCGGTCACGGCGTCGGCCGCCCTGGCGATGGTGGTGCCGCTGATGTTGATCCTGGGCTACGTCGTCAAGCAGGGGTATCACGCGCTCACCTGGCACTTCTTCACCGACACGCAGGAGTTCAGCATCGGCCCGCTCGCGCCGGCCACCGCCGGCGGCGCCGCACACGCCATCGTGGGCACGCTCGAGCAGGTCGGCCTCGCGGTCGTGATGTCGGTGCCACTGGGTTTCATGTGCGCGATCTTCCTAAACGAGATCGGCGGGCGGCTCGGGCGGCCGGTGCGCGTCTTCGTCGATGCCATGCGCGGGGTGCCCACCATCGTGGCCGGCCTCTTCGTGTACGCGGTGTGGGTGTCGCAGTTCGGCTTCTCCGGTTTCGCGGCGTCGCTCGCGATCTCGATCTCGATGCTGCCGATCGTCACACGCACGTCGGAGGAGGTGCTGCGACTGGTGCCCGACGGGCTGCGCGAGGCGTCGCTGGCGCTGGGTATCAGCGAGTGGCGAACGGTGTGGGGCGTCGTGCTGCCGACCGCTCGCAGCGGCCTGATCACGTCGGTCATCCTCGGAGTGGCCCGGGCGGTCGGCGAGACCGCCCCGCTGATCGCGACCGCATTCGGCTCGGCGCTCATGAACTCCGATCCCTTCCACGGGCCGCAGGCCGCGCTGCCGCTGTTCATCTTCAAACTGATCACCCAGAGCCCGTCGCCGAACGTGCAGCAGCGGGCGTGGGCTGGAGCACTGGTGCTGATGCTGGTCGTGCTCGCCCTGTTCACGCTGGCCCGCCTGGTCGGCGGCCGGACCCGATCGGTGCGTGTTCCCCGTGCCGTCCAAGACGCGTCCTCGAGAGGAGACCGATGAGCACCACCGAGACCATCCACCCGCAGCCCGAGTCGTGGGGCCGCGAACCTTCCGCGGTCGACACTGACCTGGTCGCCGAGCGGGTGAGCGCATGGTTCGGCTCGCACAAGGTGCTCGAGCAAGTTTCGCTGCGGATGGAAGCCCGGCAGGTGACGGCGCTGATCGGGCCCTCCGGCTGCGGCAAGTCGACCTTTCTGCGGATCCTCAACCGCATGCACGAGCTGGTGCCCGGAGCGGCCCTCGCCGGTTCGGTGCATCTCGACGGCGAGGACATCTACGGCTCCGGCCACCGCCCGATCGAGGTCCGCAAGCGGGTCGGAATGGTGTTCCAGAAGCCCAACCCGTTCCCCGCCATGAGCATCTATCAGAACGTCATGTCCGGTCTCAGCCTGTCGGGCAAGCGCGTGCGTCGAAACGACGATCTGGTCGAGGAGAGCCTGACCCGGGCCAGCCTCTGGAACGAGGTCAAGAACCGTCTCAACGCCCCCGGCGGCGCCCTCTCCGGGGGTCAGCAGCAGCGTCTGTGCATCGCTCGCGCGCTGGCCGTGCGGCCAGAGGTGCTCCTGATGGACGAGCCGTGCTCGGCGCTCGACCCTGACAGGACCCCGTTTTCTGGTCCACCTACTGTGAGGGTGCTGGTTGGGTTTCCGTTCTCCAGCGGCGTGCGTACTCCGCGGGTGTTTGGTAGTTGAGGGATTGGTGGGGGCGGTAGTGGTTGTATTCGAGGCGCCAGT
>JBBRMM010000030.1:0-35011 GCA_038230835.1 Gaiellales bacterium | reverse complement strand
CACCAGGTCGCGCACGGCCGCCGGCAGCACGCTGAGCGGCCTGGCCAGCGTCCCCTGGATGCGGTTGCCGAACAGGATCGCCGCGCCGCCTGCCCCGATCACCGACAGGAAGGCCGCTCGGCCCATGCGCCGTTCGCTCATGTCCGAAGTATTGCCCAGCCCGGGGCTGTCGGCGATTGCAGCGTGTCCACCGTCACCAGTCCGCCGCTGCCGGCCCGCCGTTACAGTTCTGTGACGGTGCCAGGCACTATCACAGACCCCGTGACGCTTTTTTCGGCGTCAGTTGCGGACTGGTTCCGGCGGTCGTTCGCCGAGCCGACCCGGGCGCAGCTGCTCGGCTGGCCGCCGATCGTCAGGGGCGAGCACACCCTGATCCTGGCGCCGACCGGCTCGGGCAAGACACTGGCCGCGTTCCTGGCCGCGATCGACCGGCTGGCCGGGCGGCCCTCCGAGGGCACGCGGGTGGTCTACATCTCGCCGCTTCGGGCGCTCAACCACGACATCGAGAAGAACCTGCGCGCGCCGCTGCGGGGGATCGCAGCCGAACGCGAGATCACCGTAGGACTGCGCAGCGGTGACACCTCGCAGGCCCAGCGCGCGGCGTTGCGCCGCCACCCGCCGGACATTCTGATCACGACCCCGGAGTCGTTCTACCTGATGCTGACCTCGGGTGCGGCCGCCACGCTGGCCGGGGTGGAGACCGTGATCGTCGACGAGATCCACGCCATGGCCGGGTCCAAGCGGGGCACGCACCTTGCGCTCTCGCTCGAGCGGCTGGCGCACCTGACCGGCGCTGACCCCCAGCGGATCGGGCTCTCGGCCACCCAGCGGCCGCTGGAGGAGATCGCCGCCTTCCTGGGCGGCGTCGACCGTGAGGTGACGATCGCCGATGCCGGGGCCGGCAAGCCGCTCGACCTCGAGGTCGTGGTACCGGTCGCGGACATGCGCGAGCTGGGCGGGGCGCCGGAGGTCGAGGGCGAGCCGCGGCAGTCGATCTGGCCGGCGATCTACCCGCGGCTGCTGGAGCTCGTCCGCGCGCACCGTTCGACCCTCGTCTTCGTGAACAGCCGGCGGTCGGCCGAACGGGTCGCAAACCGGCTGAACGAGCTGGCCGAGGACGACATCGCTCGCGCCCATCACGGCTCGATAGCCCGCGAGCAGCGGCTCGAGGTGGAAGACATGCTGAAGACCGGTCGCCTGCCCGCACTGGTCGCGACCTCATCACTCGAGCTGGGCATCGACATGGGAGCGATCGACCTGGTGGTGCAGATCGAGTCCCCCAAGTCGGTCGCGGCCGGGCTGCAACGGGTGGGGCGGGCCGGGCACAGCGTCGGCGAGCCGTCCGTCGGCCGGTTCTTCCCCAAGTTCCGCGGCGACCTGCTCGAGACCGCGGTGGTGGTGCGGAGGATGCGCGAAGGCGAGATCGAGCACACCCGCATCCCCCGCCAGCCGCTGGACGTGCTCGCCCAGCAGTTGGTGGCGATCACCTCGATGGACGAGTGGGGGGTGGACGAGCTGCACAGGCTGGTGTGCAGGGCGCACTCCTACCGCGAGCTCTCCCGCGCCCAGTTCGAGGGCGTGCTGGACATGCTGGCCGGCCGCTACCCGTCGGACGAATACGCCGAGCTGCGACCGCGACTGGTATGGGACCGGGCCGCCGGCCGTGTGCGCGCGCGGGACGGCGCCCGCCGGCTGGCCGTTGTCAGCGGGGGCACGATTCCCGACCGTGGGCTGTACGGGGTCTTCCTGGTCGACTCCGGTGCGCGGGTCGGCGAGCTGGACGAGGAGATGGTGTACGAGGCCCGCCAGGGGGAGGTCTTCCAGCTGGGTGCCAGCTCGTGGCGGATCGAGCAGATCACCCGTGACCGGGTGCTGGTCTCGCCGGCGCCCGGCGTGCCTGGGCGGCTGCCGTTCTGGAAGGGCGACGTGATCGGCCGGTCGTACGAGCTGGGGCGCGCCGTCGGCGAGGCGACCCGCACCCGCCGCTTCGGCGACCTCGATCCGTTCGCCGCCGCCAACCTCGCCGCCTACCTGGACGATCAGGAGCGGGCCACCGGTGTGGTGCCGTCGGATCGGCATATCGTGGTCGAGCGGTTTCGCGACGAGCTGGGCGACTGGCGGGTGTGCGTGCTCTCGCCCTACGGCGGGCGGGTGCACGCCCCCTGGGCGCTGGCTGTCGAGGCCCGCATGTCCCAGGCGATGGGCATCGAGGTGGAGGCGATGTGGTCGGATGACGGGATCGCGCTCCGGCTGCCCGACTCGGACATCCCGCCGCCGACCGATCTGATCGCCATCCCGCCAGACGAGCTCGACGATCTGCTGGTCGGCCGGGTGGCGCAGAGCCCGATGTTCGCCGCCCGTTTCCGCGAGAATGCGGGCCGGGCGCTGCTGCTGCCGCGCCGCCGGCCGGGAGTGCGGATGCCGCTGTGGCAGCAGCGTCTGAAGGCCCACGACCTGCAGCAGGTGGCCGTCAAGCACGGGTCGTTCCCGATCCTGCTCGAGACCTATCGCGAAGTGCTCTCGGACGTGTTCGAGGTGCCCCGGCTGAAGGAGCTTCTGGCCGCGGTCGGATCCGGCTCGGTGCGGCTGGTGGAGGTCGACTCGCCGCACCCGTCGCCGTTCGCCTCGTCGCTGCTCTTCGACTACATCGCCAGCTATATGTACGAGGGCGACGCGCCCGCCGCCGAGCGGCGGCTGCAGGCGCTGCAGCTCGATCGCGCCCTGCTGGCCGAGCTGCTGGCGGCCGACGACCTGCGCGAGCTGCTGGACTCCGACGCCATCGCCGAGGTCGAGTCGGAGCTGCGTGGCGACGGCCGGGCGCTCAGCGCCGACGCCACCCATGACCTGCTGCGGCGGGTGGGCGACCTGTCCGCGACCGAGCTGGCCGCCCGCGGTGCGACCGGGGTCGAGCGCCTGCTCGCCGAGCGGCGGGTGATCGAGATCGGGATCGCCGGCGAGCGGAGGTTGGTGGCCGTGGAGGACGCCGCTCTCTACCGGGACGGGGTCGGCGCTGCGCCGCCGGCCGGTGTTGCCGACGCCTTCCTGCATCCGGTGGAACGCGCGCTCGAGCGGCTCGTGCTGCGCTATGCCCGTACCCGCGGCCCGTTCGCCGCCGACGACCTACGCCGGCGTCTGGGTGTCGACGCGGGCGCGGTGCTGCGCGGACTGGTGGAGCGGGGCGAGCTGCTCGAGGGTGGATTCCGGCCAGGCGGCGCGGGTCGCGAGTTCGTCGCCCCGGACGTGCTGCGGCGGCTGCGGCGGCGCACGCTGGCCCGCCTGCGGCGCACCGTCGAGCCGGTCGAGCCTGCGGCGCTGGGGCGGTTTCTGCCGGCCTGGCACGGGATCGGGCGTGAGCTGGGCCGCGGCCCCGAGCGGCTGCGCGAGGTGGTGTCGCAGCTCGAGGGCGTGGCGCTGCCGGTGGCGGCGATCGAGACGGACATCCTCCCGCCGCGCGTGCCGGACTACCGGCCCGACTGGCTGGACGCGGCCTGCGCCGGTGGAGAGCTGGTGTGGGTGGGTGCGGGTGAGGGGCGCGTGCGCATGTACCTGCGAGAGGACGCGGCGCTCCTGCAACAGCCATCCGAGCCGTCTGATCATCCGCTGATCGAACTGCTGCGCCGGCGCGGCGCGAGCTTCTTCGCCGACCTGGTGGCCGAGACCGGCGAGTCCGACCGCTCGCTCCTGGTCGAGCTGTGGGGCCTGGTCTGGGCGGGCCTGATCACCAACGATTCGTGGCAGCCGCTGCGCGGTCGCGTGCTACTGCGTGCGCTGCCTGCCGCTTCAGCCGGGGCACGGCGGGCGCGTCGGGCGCGGCCCACCTCCGCCCTGCCGGCCGCGCGCGGGCGCTGGTCGCTGGTGGAATCGTTGCTGGTGCCGGCGCCGGCCCCCCGGGAGCGGGCCCGGGCGCTGGCCGAGACGCTGCTCGACCGGCATGGAGTGCTCACGCGCGCGGCGGTGCTGGCGGAGGGGATCCCCGGCGGGTTCGCGGCGGTGTACGGCGAGCTGCGGCTGATGGAGGAGGCGGGGCGGTGTCAGCGGGGGTACTTCGTCGAGGGATTGGGCGGTGCGCAGTTCGCGCTCTCGGCGGCGGTCGAGCGGCTGCGCGCCGTGCGCGAGCGCGGCGACGACGCGTCGGCCGTGGTGCTCAGCGCCGCCGATCCCGCCAACCCCTTCGGCAGCGTCGTCGACTGGCCCTCCGCCGCCCGCCGCCCGACCCGGGTCGCGGGTGCGTGGGTGGTGCTGGTCGGTGGCGCCGCAGTGCTCTACGTCGAGCGCGGCGGGCGCGGGCTGGTGGTGTTCGACAGCGAGCTGGTCGAGCCGGCGGTCGCTGCGCTGGCGGCTGCCGTGCGTGGCGGACGGATCAGGCGGCTGGCGCCCGAGCGGGTGGACGGTGAGCCGCTGGCGGGCACCCCGGTCGAGCGCACGTTGCTCGCCCACGGGTTTCTGCAGACCCACCGTCGGCTGGTGCTGCGTGCCTGAAGGGCATTCTCTGGAGCTCGCCGCCCGGCGGCTGGCGCCGATGGTGGGCCAGTCGGTGACCGCCGGGCCGCTGGCGGGGTCGACGCTGGTCGGTGTCGAGGCGGCCGGCAAGAACCTGCTGATTCACGGTGACAACGGGCGCAGCCTGCGCGTGCATCTGGGGATGCACGGTCGAGTCTGGCTCGCGCAGGCGGGCACCGGGCGCGGTCCGGCGGTGCTGCGGACGGCCTCCGCGGACATCGTCATCAGCGGCACGCTGCGGGTCGCCGAGTGCCCCTCGAGGCGGGCGGCGCCGCCGCTCGGGCCGGACCTGCTGCACGGCACGTTCGACACCGCCGAGTACCTGCGCCGAGCTCGTCTGGTCGTCGACCGCTCCGTCGGTGAGCTACTGCTGGATCAGCGGGTGCTGGCCGGGATCGGCAACATCGTCAAGAGCGAAGCGCTGTGGGAACGGCGCGTCCACCCCCTGCGCCCGGTCGCGTCGGCCTCCGACCGGCAACTGCTCGAGTTGGCGGCTGTCTCACGCCGGATCCTGCGTCGAGCGGTCACCGGCGGCGGGCGGCTGCCCGGCCGGGTGTACCGGCGCAGCGGCCGTCCCTGCCCGCGCTGCGCGAACCCGATCGCGGCCATCGTGCAAGGAGAGCAGCGGCGCCGCACCTATCTGTGCCCGGTCTGCCAGCCGGGGGCGGGGTGAGGGCGCGCCGGCCCGGGCTGGCCGACCGCGCACGGGGGGCGTTGCTGGGGCTGGCCGCCGGGGACGCCCTCGGAGCCGCCATCGAGTGGCTGCACCCCGACCAGGTCACCCGGCGCTACGGAGGCCCGCTGCGTGACATGGTCGCGTCGAGCACCTGGCAACGTGGTGAGTGGACCGACGACACCACGATGGCGCTGGCCCTAGCCGACAGCATGGTCGAGCAGGGTGGGTACGACGAGCGGGATGTGTTCGCGCGCTACGCGTTGTGGGCCCGCTCACGACCCAAGGACATCGGCACGACGATCAACCGCGCCCTGTCGCGGGCGCGGGACCCCGCTGAGGCGCGGGTCGCGGCCGAGCACTGGCATGCAGAATCGGGTGGCCACAGCGCCGGCAACGGGTCGCTCATGCGTACCGCTCCGATCGCGCTTCGCTACCTCCACGACCCGGCCCTGCTCGACCGCTACTCACGGCTCGACTCGAGCCTCACCCACCACGACCCGCTGGCAGCCGAGGCCTGCGTGTGGTTCAACATGACCCTGGCTGCGCTGGTCGCGGGCCGTGGCCGGCCGCACTCGGTGTCGTATGTCGCCCACGCCGCCGAGT
Source organism: Gaiellales bacterium (assembly GCA_038230835.1). Taxonomy (GTDB): domain Bacteria; phylum Actinomycetota; class Thermoleophilia; order Gaiellales; family JAICJC01; genus DASUHT01. The sequence continues at coordinate 29,232 of JBBRMM010000030.1, read as the reverse complement.
TGGCGATCGCCGACCGCGGGCCGCTCGAGGACGAGGCCCAGACCAGTATGGGGTTCGTGCTGACGGCCCTACGGATCGGGTTTGGAGCTGCCTTCGGCCACGACGACTTCGAGCAGGCCGTGGTGTTCGCGGCCAACCTGGGCGGCGACGCCGATACCAACGCGGCGGTCGCCGGGGCGCTGGCAGGCGCTCGCTTCGGCGCCTCCACGATTCCGGAGCGATGGCTCGAGCCGCTGCTCGAGCGGGCGCGCATCGGCGGGGTTGCGACGCGTCTGCTGCGGGCGTAGTGTGCATCGTGCCAATCGAATCAAGGGGGCCGCCATGAAGGTCGTGTTCACCGCCCGTCGGATCAAGCCGGGCCACTTCGAGGCGTTTCGGCAGTCGTGGCAACCGGAGCGATGGCCGGAGGGGATGATCAAGGCCTACCTGCTGCGCGATCCCGCCGATCCTGACCAGATCACCGCCTTCGGGCTGTTCGACGTCACCGACGAACGCGCCGCCAACCTGCAGCGCGAGCTGGAGCCAAGCGAGCGCGAACGGCATGAGCGGATGGCGCCGCACGTCGCCGAGACCCTCGTCTCGGGTCTGTTCGGCGTCGTCCACTCCCAGGCCGGGACCGCCACCGGCGAGCACACCACGGTGCCGCTCACCGAGCGCCGGCTCAAGCCCGGCCACGGCGAGGCGTACGCAGCGGCGATGCAGGGCTTCGTCGACAGTATGGGCGGCGAGCTGCCACCGGGGCTCACGCAGGTGCTGGCGCTGGCCGAGGACTCCGATCCGAACCACATGATCCAGCTTGGGATCGTGCGCACCGACGACCCGTCAGCGATGCGTGACAGCTCGAGCTCGGGTCGCGACCGGATGCTGGAGGCGATCGCGCCGCACGTGGAGAGCGTCGGCCTGGACGTGACCTACGAACTGGTTGAGGAGCTCTCGCCGGTGCACGCCTGACCGGACGCGGCTGCTCGGCGCTCGGTATCCTCCTCGCCGTCGACCCCGCCGGGGAGGAGCTACCACCTGTGTCCCACGAACCTGACCGAAACCTCGCTCTCGAGCTCGTCCGCGTGACCGAGGCGGCGGCGCTCGCGGCGGCCCGCTGGGTCGGATTCGGCGAGAAGATCGCCGCCGACCAGGCGGCTGTGGACGCCATGCGGCACATGCTGGCCACGGTCGAGATGGACGGCGTGGTGGTGATCGGCGAGGGCGAGAAGGACGAAGCGCCGATGCTCTTCAACGGTGAGCGGATCGGCAGCGGCCACGGCGTCGAGGTGGACGTGGCGGTCGATCCGCTGGAGGGCACCGAGCTGTGCGCCCGGGGCCAGCCGAATGCGCTCGCGGTGGTGGCGGCCGCCGACCGCGGCAGCATGTTCGACCCCGGCCCGGTGTTCTACATGGAGAAGATCGCCTGCGGTGCGGACATCGACGACGAGATCGACCTCACCGCACCGATCGAGGACACGCTCGCGCTGGTGGCGAATTCCAAGCGGGTGCGGGTGCGGGATCTGATGGTGGTGATTCTCGACCGGCCGCGGCACGACGAGATGGTGAAGCGGATCCGCGCGGCCGGTGCGCGCATCCGCTTCATCGCGCACGGTGACGTGGCCGGGGCGATGATGGCGGCCAGCCCCGACACCGGCATCGACCTGCTGTGGGGCATCGGCGGCACGCCGGAGGGCGTGCTCGCAGCCGCCGCCTTCAAGTGCCTCGGCGGCCAGCTGCAGGGTCGGCTGTGGCCACGCAACGACGAGGAGCGGGCAGCGGCGCGGGCCGCCGGCCAGGACCTCGAACGGGTATTGACGGTGGACGACCTGGTGCGTGGCGACAACGTCTTCTTCGCCGCCACCGGGGTCACCGACGGCGACCTGCTGCGCGGCGTGCGCTACCAGTCCGGCGGCGCCCGCACGCAGTCGCTGGTCATGCGGTCGAAGTCGGGCACCGTCCGCACGCTGCAGGCCACTCATTCGATGGAGAAGCTGGCCGGCATCTCCGGCGGGCGCTACGAATGACCGGGGAGATCACCGCCGAGGCCAGAGCGGGAGCAGGAACCGCGGCAACGGCTGCTGACGGAAGTTGAAGTCGGCCACCAGGTTGCCGAGGATCGGGATCGTCTCGCGCACGGTCGGTCGTGAGTCGGGCCGGCCGTCCGTGCGCGGGTCGAGCCGCTGGCCTCCGAGAAAGTCGTCCTCGATGAACTTCAGATAGGCGTCGAAGGACAGCACCTGATGGTCGATCATGCCTCGACGGGCGTACGGACTGATCACCATCGCCGGGACACGGACGCCGTAGCCGTTGCCGTCCACCACCGGCGGCACGACGTGATCGTAGAAACCGCCCGAGTCGTCCCAGGTCAGAAAGATCGCCGTCGAGCTCCAGTCCGGGCTGCGCATCGCGGCGTTCACCAGCCGGGTCACCCATGCCTGGCCGTAGACGATCGGCGCCGGCGGGTGTTCCGAGTCCCGATCGTCGGGAACGATCCACGTGACGGCCGGCAGGGTGCCGCTCCTGGCGTCGGCGAAGTACCGGCGCACCGGCTGGATGTCGCCGAGCTGGTGGTCAGCCTGGACGGTGGTGAATCCCGGAAGCGGATTCCAGATCGAGCGGGTCTTCGCCGTCAAGTGCGTCGGCGCGCAGAACATCGCTCCGGTTGCGCAGTCGGGTTGGAGCCCGCTCGAGACGAAGTACCGCCACGTGACGTGCCGGCGGTGCAGCAAGTAGGTGATGTCCGTCCATTCGAACGGAGGGGTCGCCAGCCCGTCCAGGCGGTTGGTGTCCGGCTTGCTGCCCAGGGCGGTGTGACACGACATCGGCGACGACGTCGTGCAGCGCGCCGACCATGCCGACACGCCGTATAGGTGCTCGGCCAGGCTCCAGCCGATCGTCGGCGGAAACATGTGGTCCTGGAGGACGAAGCGGTGGGCGTACGCCCAGTAGTTCGGTATCTCCGCCGCGGTGTGATACCCCATCACGTCGGGGTGTAGGAACTCGGAGTTACACCCGGGGCTGAACGCGCTCCCGGTCTCGAAGCACCCGCTCGTCTTGTGCTCGGCCTGGCGGATGAACCCGTCCATCTTGCCGCCGTCGATCTCGTCCAGAGTCGAAACGGCTCCGTGAGGCCCTCCCCAGTTCACCGGGGACGGATCGTGGTAGGGGTGCTGGCAGGTGTGGTGCTCGGGGTCGGGGACGCAGGCGGTGTACAGCAAGCCGGCCCCCGGCAGCCCGTCGGCGCCCGGGAACGTGCCGAGGTACGAGTCGAACGACCGGTTCTCCTGGACGATCATGATCACGTGCCGGATCTTGTGGATCCCCGACTCGCCCGAGCTCGGAGGGGTGGGTCGGGTGGGTGTCGGCGGTGGGCCGGCTCCGCTCGACGCGCCGAAACAGCCGCTGCTGCCGATCGCGAGCGCGAGCGCGACGAGCAGCGCGACCGCGTGCCGCGGCGGGTGCGTGGTGAGACGGTCGATTTGCTGCTCAATATGCCGCAGCGTCGGCGAATCCTCCCGGAGGCCCTCTGGGCGGCGCATCGTGCCCGGTCAGCCTTGCGTCAGATCGGCCACGGTGCCAGCGGTCACCTCGAGCAGGTCGGCCGTCGCCAGTTCCACGATCACGCCGCGGCCGCCGCCGTTCAGGCAGATGCGTTCGAACCCGGTGGCGGTGCGGTCCAGAACACGGGCAGCCGGCGGCGCGCGCCCAGGGGGCTGATGCCCCCGACCTGGTAGCCGGTCAGTCGCTCGGCGTCGCGCGGCTCGGCCATGGTCGCGGCCTTTGCCCCGGCCGCCGCGGCCAGGCGCTTGAGCGAGAGCTCACGTCCGGCCGGCACGAGTGCGAAGACGAAGTCGTCACCGGCGCGCGCCACCAGACTCTTGAACATCCGCTGCGGCTCGACTCCCAGCGCGTCCGCGGCATGCTCCGCAGCCGACGGTCGGGCCGAGTAGGTGTACAGCAGCACCCGGTGCGGAATCCCGGCGGTACGCAGGCTGGTCGTGCCTCTGGTCTCGGCCATGGGTAGAATGCTCCCGTCATTTCCCCGAGGAGCCCGCTTGCGAGATTACACGCCCGAATACGAGTCCTTCCGCGACGACGCGGTCGCGGTGATCAACGGGGCGGCGATCACGATCGCCGTCATCGGTACCTGGACGCGGCCGGCGTTCATGGGCCCGATCGCGCTGGTCGGAGCAGTGATCGGCTACTTCCTGTCGCCCCGATCGCGTGGCGGTGCCATCCTCGCGGTCTGCCTGATCACGGTGTTCGCCCTGCTCGAGACCGCCTTTCTCGGCCACAAGCTGGCCTGAGACGGACCGGGTCTGACCGTCAGGCCGTGATCCGCAGCCCACTGATCACGTGCGGGCGACCGTCCGTCTGGTAGGCGACGTCCACCACATCCTCGGGCTTGTAGCGGCCGAAGAACAGCCCTCGGAACAGGCTGCGCGCGGTATCGGGGCGCGGCGGAACCAGCAGCCGCGTGAAAACGAGCCGATCGTCGTCAACCGCGTAGTCCACTCCCGGGCGCTGGACGACGCCGTTCACGAACACGTCGAACGGTGGCCGCACGCCGGCCGGCAGCTGCACCCGCGAGCCGGTCACAGCCAGCGCCGGAACCGAGCCGCGAACCGGTAGCCGGCCTCGACGCCCCACAGCAGCGGCCGGCGGGCGAGCACGCGCGCCGTCCCCCTGTGGCCGATCGCCGACAGAACCACGAGGCAGGCTCGCGCGCCGTCTTCGGTTCGTCCGTCGGCGCTCACCACCCGCAGCGCGGGCAGGCGGCCGAGCCCCAGCCGCTGCGACGGTACCGGGTCGATCAGGCCGTCGCGGTCGTGTCGCCCCACCCAGGCCACCACCCGGTTGCAGAAGCTGCACTCCCCGTCCCAGATCAGCTGTTGTCGTGCCGGCTCCACCCTTCAAGGGTACCCAGCATCGCTGGTAGGTTTCGTCGTATGACCGGCCCCGATCCCTTCAGTTCCCGCGCGGCGCTGCCCACCGGAGAGGTGATCTATCGGCTCGACGCGGTCGCGGATCCGGCTCGGCTGCCCTACACGGTGTGTGTGCTGCTCGAGAACCTGCTGCGGCGCGCGGGCACCGAGCACGTGTCGGAGACCGATGTGCGGGCGCTTGCGGCATGGCCGGCCGGTGGTGCCGACGAGGCCCAGCTGGCGTTCATGCCGGCCCGGGTGATCATGCAGGACCTGACCGGAGTGCCGGCGGTGGTCGACCTGGCCGCGATGCGCTCGGCGGTCGCCCGCCGCGGCGGCGACGCCGGCCGCGTCGACCCGCTGGTTCCCGTCGACCTGGTGATCGACCACTCCGTGCAGGTGGACGCGTTCGGCTCCGGCATGGCGTATGAGCGCAACATCGAGCGCGAGTACGAGCGGAACTCGGAGCGCTATGCGCTGCTCCGCTGGGCGCAGGGGGCGTTTCGCAACTTCCAGGTCGTGCCGCCGGGCATGGGCATCGTCCACCAGGTGAACCTGGAGTATCTGGGCCGGGTCGTCCAGGTGCGCGACGGTGTCGCCCTGCCCGACACGCTGGTCGGCACCGACAGCCATACCACGATGATCAACGCGCTGGGTGTGGTCGGGTTCGGTGTGGGGGGCATCGAAGCGGAGGCGGTCATGCTCGGCCAGCCGCTCAACCTGACGCAGCCGCGGGTGGTCGGGATCAGGCTGGCCGGTGGGCTGCTCCCGGGAGTCACGGCGACCGACCTGGTGCTCACGCTGACGGAGCGCCTACGTGCCCACGGCGTGGTCGGATCGTTCGTCGAGTTCTTCGGCAGCGGGGTGGGCGACCTGACCGTGGCCGACCGCGGCGTGCTGTCCAACATGTCGCCCGAGTTCGGTGCCACCACCGCCATGTTTCCCATCGACGGTGAGACGCTTCGCTACCTGCGCGACACCGGCCGGCCGGCGGAGCTGGTCGCGCTCGTCGAGGCGTATGCGAAGGAACAGGGCCTGTACCGCGACGGCTCGGAGCCCGATCCCGAGTTCACCGAGGTGCTCGACTTCGACCTGGCGGAGGTCGTGCCCAGCCTGGCCGGCCCACGGCGGCCGCAGGACCGGGTCGCCCTGCCGGATGTCGGCCGAAGCTTCACGGATGCCTTCGGCCCCGCCGACAACGGCACCCACCTGGGCAGCGGCTCGGTGGCGATCGCCGCCATCACCTCGTGCACCAACACCTCGAACCCGGCCCTGATGCTGGCCGCCGGACTGCTCGCCAGGAAGGCGGTCGAGCGTGGTCTGCGGCGCAAGCCGTGGGTCAAGACCAGCCTCGCGCCGGGCTCCCGGGTGGTGGTCGACTATCTCGACCGGGCTGGGCTCACCGAGCCGCTCGACCAGCTCGGCTTCAACCTGGTCGGCTACGGGTGCACGACCTGCATCGGGAACTCGGGGCCGCTGCCGGACGAGATCGCGGGCGCGATCGAGCGCGACAGCCTGGCAGTGGCGGCGGTGCTCTCGGGCAACCGCAACTTCGAGGCCCGCATCCACCCGCTGGTCAAGGCCAACTACCTGGCGTCGCCGCCACTCGTGGTGGCATTCGCGCTCGCGGGCACGGTGACAGCGGATCTGACGACGCAGCCGTTGGGGACGGGGAGTGACGGCGAGCCGGTCTACCTGCGCGACGTGTGGCCGACGTCGGCAGAGGTCGCGGAGGTGCTGCTGGCCTCGGTCCGCCCCGAGATGTTCACGCACGAGTACGGCCGTATCTTCGACGGAGACGAGCGCTGGCGCGGGCTGCCGGTGCCGACCGGCGAGCTGTTCGCGTGGGACGAGAACTCGACGTACGTCCGCGAGGCGGCCTTCTTCGAGGCCGACGCCGACCTGTCCGACATCGTGGAAGCGCGCGTGCTGGCGCTGCTCGGCGACTCCGTGACGACCGACCACATCTCGCCTGCCGGCGCCTTCGCCTCCAGCACCCCGGCCGGGAGGTATCTGACGGAGCACGGCGTGGAGGCACGGGACTTCAACAGCTACGGCGCCCGCCGCGGAAACCACGAGGTCATGGTGCGGGGCACCTTCGCCAACATCCGCCTGCGCAACAGGCTTCTGGATGGGGTCGAGGGCGGCTTCACGCTGCACCTGCCCGACGGCGAGCAGATGACGATCTTCGATGCGGCCAACCGGTACCGGGCGGAGGGGGTGCCGCTGATGGTGATCGCGGGCAAGGAGTACGGGTCTGGTAGCTCGCGGGACTGGGCGGCCAAGGGCAGCTCGCTGCTGGGGGTGCGGGCCGTGATCGCCGAAAGCTACGAGCGCATCCACCGCTCGAATCTGGTCGCACTGGGGGTGCTGCCGGTGCAGTTCGACGCCGGCGACTCGGCTGAGAGTCTTGGCCTGACGGGGCGCGAGACGTACACCATCCGCGGTCTGGGGGAGCTCGAGGTGGGTTCGCGGGTGACCGTCGAGCTGAACGGTGGCGAGCGCAGCTTCGACGCAGTGGCTCGGCTGGACATCCCGGCCGACGTCACCGTGTACCGCTCCGGCGGCCTGTTGCAGATGATGATGCGCCGGCTGATGAGCTGACCTCTGCCAAGGCTCCGCCACCGCCGACCGTCTGCGCCCGACCATCGGTGCCAGGCACCGCAACATGAACTCAACAGTTGTCACGCCGTCCGTGACGGTGCCAGGCACCGTGCGGAGATGCCGGCGCATGGTCGCGGAGGTGTGACGGCGGTGTGACGGGGGCCGGAGCCGGTGGCCGGGTACGCTCTGGCAATGAGTCTCGTGAGCGACCTCCGCGCCCGCTTGCCGGCAGACGCAGTGATCACCGATCCGGCGCAGCTGCGCACCTACGAGTCGGACGCGCTGACCGGTTGGCGGGCGGTGCCGGTGGCGGTCGTGCTGCCGCGCTCCACCGCCGAGGTGGCCGCGGCCGTGTCGGCGTGCCGCGATCACGACGCGCCGTTCGTCGCCCGCGGGGCCGGCACCGGCCTGTCCGGTGGCGCGGTGCCGGTCGCCGAGGGCGTCGTGATCGGGCTCGCCCGCATGAACCGGATCCTCGAGCTGGACGCGGCCAACTGCCGCGCCCGGGTGCAGCCTGGCGTTGCCAACCTGGACGTCAGTCGGGCGGCGGCTGGGCACGGCCTGCGCTACGCCCCAGACCCATCCAGCCAGCAGGTGTGCACGATCGGCGGCAACGTGGCCGAGAACTCCGGCGGCGCCCACTGCCTGAAGCACGGGTTCACGGCTCATCACGTGCTCGAGCTCGAGGTGGTGCTGGCGGACGGGCAGGTGGTGCGGCTCGACCGCAACGGCGCGCTCGACCTTGTTGGGGCCTTCGTGGGCTCCGAGGGGACGCTGGGCATCGTCACCGAAGCCGTGGTGGGGCTGATCCCGCTGCCCGAGCGGGTGGAGACGCTGCTGGCAGCGTTCGGCTCGACGGATGCGGCCGGCGAGGTCGTATCGGCGGTGATCGCCGCCGGAATCCTGCCGGCGGCGGTCGAGATGATGGACGCGCTCGCGGTGGAGGCGGCCGAGGCGGCCGTCGGCGCCGGCCTGCCGCTGTCCGCCGCAGCGGTGCTCCTGGTCGAGCTGGACGGGCCGTCGGCCGAGGTGGCGGTGGAGCTCGAGCAGGTCGTGGAGTTGTGCCGGGAGCATGCGGCGAGCGAGGTTCGGGTGGCCGCCACGGCGAGCGAGCGGGCCGCGCTGTGGCGCGGGCGCAAGGCGGCGTTCGCCGCAATGGGCCGAATCAGTCCCGACTACTACGTACAGGACGGTGTCGTCCCCCGCACGCGCCTGCCGGAGACGCTGCGGCGGATCGCCGAGCTCTCGCACGAACAGGGGTTGCGGGTCGCGAACGTCTTTCATGCCGGCGACGGCAACCTGCACCCGCTGGTGCTCTACGACGCCGCCGCCGGCGAGGCCGAGCGCGCCGAGCGGTTGGCCGCCGACATCCTCACCGCCTGCATCGACGCCGGCGGCTCGCTGACCGGCGAGCACGGCGTCGGTCTGGACAAGGCCTGCCAGATGCCGCGCATGTTCTCGGAGACCGACCTCGCGACCATGCTCCGGTTGCGCCAGGCGTTCGATCCGGCTGGGCTGTGCAACCCGGGCAAGGCGTTCCCCACGCCGCGACTATGCGGTGAGGTGCCGGGGCCGCACCGGGCGCACCCCCTGGAACGCCCCGGCATGGAGCGCTGGTGATCGACCACCGACCCGGTGATCTGGTGTGCACCGTCGAGGCCGAGGTCGGCCTCGCCGAGCTCAACCGCGAGCTCGCTCGGGAGGGCCAACTGCTGGCACTCGACCCGCCGGGGGCCGAGCGGCTCGTTGTCGGCGAGGTGTTCGACCGCGCGCTCAGCGGCCCTCTCAGCCACAGCCACGGTGAGCCGCGCGACCTGGTGCTCGGACTGACGGTGGAGCTCGCCGACGGGACGGTGGCACGTTCGGGCGGGAAGGTCGTGAAGAACGTCGCCGGCTACGACCTGGGCAAGCTGTTCACGGGTGCGCACGGGCGGCTCGGCCGGATCCGTGAGCTGACCGTGCGCCTGCACCCGCTGCCGGTGGCGACTTGCACCGTGGTGACCGAGCCCACCGATCCGCGTGTCCTCGAGCCGCTCGCGCCGGCGTGCGTGGAGCTCGGATGGCCCGGCGACGGGATGCTGGTGCGGTTCGCGAGCCCCGTGGCGGCAGGGCTGGCCGAGCGTGCGCTGGAACTGGTCGGAGGCCGCATCTTGGACGACGACGACCGGCTGTGGGAGGCGCATCGAGAGCGCGCCGGCGGCCTGGCGGCGGTGCGCTGCCTGCCCGGCGAGACTGCCGCGACGCTCGGTCGGCTGCGGGCCGAGGGCGCCACGGAGGTCGTCGGCCGCTGGGCACGCGGACGGCTGTTCGCCGACGTGGAGGTCGCTCCGCCGCCGCTGTCGGCGCTCGAGACGCGGGTGGTCGAGGCGTTCGGGCGCTAGGCGCCCACCCCGGACCGGCTGCGGAGCCGGTTGTGCACCTTCAGCGTCTTCTGCCGCATCGGCCCCATGCCGTGCTTCTGGGCGGCCGGACCGATCCGCTGGGCCGCGAACTGGCCAAACGCCTCCTCCGATGGCCACAGGTCGGCCACCACGATGCCGGTGCCGTCCGTCGCGACCGAGTGCATGTGCCACGGGTAGCCGCTGCTGTCACCGGCGTGCTCGGGCATCTCGGCGGCCATGCGGTCGTAGACATCGGTGCTGGTGTCGTCGGCCTCGATCAGGATCAGCACGTTGTCCTCGGCCGCAGAGCCGTGGAGGTGGTTGTGCACGGGGTGAATCCGCGGCTGCGACTGCGGGATGCCCGCCTCGGCCAGCGCCGGTCCCAGCTGCGTCTCGACGAAGCGTCCCAGCGCCTGCTCAGACTCCCAGAGGTCGACGATGGTCAGCTCGCCCTTGTCGTCGATCGCGGCGACGTGGCTGATCAGACCCTCCGGCACGTCGGCGTCGGAGTGGATGCCCATCGTGTCGTTCACCCGCGCGTACTGCTCGGGCGAGACGCCCTCCCAGTCCAGAATCATCATGACCGGCATCGATGCTCCCTTCTCGTGGACCGGCAGAACCTACCACGACATCCCGGGTAAGGTGGCACGAGGTATGGTCGAGCCGTCCGGTCAGAGCACGCGGGAGTTGCTGGACGCGTGCGTGCACTGCGGCTTCTGCCTGCCGGCGTGCCCCACCTATGAGCTGTGGGGTGAGGAGATGGACTCGCCTCGCGGCCGCATCCACCTGATGAACCTGCTCGAGCGGGGAGAAATCGAGTTCGATGCCACCGTCGCGACGCACTTCGACCGCTGTCTGGGCTGTCTGGCATGTGTGCCCGCCTGCCCGAGCGGCGTGCGCTACGACGTCCTGATCGAGCGCACCCGTGTGCAGCGCAACGAGCATGCGCCGACCGGTCTGCGCGCCCGCATGGTGGAGGGCGCGGTGCTGCGGATCGCCCCTCGCCCGCGGCTCGTGCGGGCTCTCGCATGGCCCCTCGCGCTGGGGATCCGGCCGACCGCGCTGGCTCCCAGGGTGAGCTGGTCGGACTTGCGGACCGCGCCGCCACGCGACCTGGCCGCCAGGGGTGCCCAACGTGCGCATGTCGGGCTGCTCGAGGGATGCGTGCAGCGGGCGCTGTTCGGGCCGGTCAATCTTGCGGCGGCGAACGTGCTGGCCGCCGACGGCTGCCGGGTCGGCGTACCGGCCGGCCAGGGCTGCTGCGGGGCGCTGGAGTTGCATGCAGGCCGCGAGCGGCAGGCCCGCATCCGCGCCTCGGCGACGATCGACGCGTTCGCCGGCTTCGACCGCGTGGTGGTCACCGCGGCCGGCTGCGGGTCGGCCATGAAGGGCTACGGGGACCTCTTGGGAACGCTGGAGGCTCGCCGGTTTGCGGCCTCCGTGCGTGACGTCACCGAGCTGTTGGACGAGCTGGGCGCCGTGGCGTCACGGCAGCCGCTGCCACCTGTCCGCGTCGCCTACCAGGATGCCTGCCACCTCAGACACGCGCAGGGGGTTTCACGCGAGCCGCGTGCGCTGCTGGCGGGTATCCCGGGCGTCGAGCTGGTGGAGGCCGATGGGCCCGAGATGTGCTGCGGGTCGGCGGGGATCTACAACCTCACCCAGCCGGCGGCGGCCCGCGAGCTGGGCGAGCGCAAGGCTCGGGCGCTGCTCGCGGTCGACCCGGACGTGATCGCAACCGCCAACCCCGGCTGCGCGGTGCAGCTCGGTGCGGCGCTGCGGAGGCTCGGGCGCGGCGACGTGCCGATCGTGCATCCCGTCGAGTTGCTCGAGCGGTCGATCGGTCTTGAGGGCGGCTCTCAGTCGGCGTAGCCCAGGCTGAACGCCACCGCGGCGAGGACGCAGCCGCCGGCGATGCCCACCCACTGGAAGGGGATCCCAGAGACTCCGTCGACCGCCAGAACGACACCCATCGCGATCGCGATGCCGGCGGCGATGATCCACATTGCGGCTCTGCCTGCGCTCATGCGCCGCTGACGATAGCACCCGGATCGGGGGGTGCGCGGAGTGCGGGCGACCAGTCGCCGAGGAGGAATCACCCGGGCCGGATCTCGAGGATCCGGCCCGGGTTAGCGCTAGAGGATTCCGATGACGCTTGTGAGCTCGGCGCCGATCGCTGTGCTGAGCAGCCCGACGGCCACGACGATGGCGAGCGTGATCACGGACATGACGACGGCATATTCCGCCATCGTCTGACCCTTCTCATCGCGCACCCACTGATGATGTTCGATCATGAAACCACCCTCCTGATCCACCGGCGACCCGAAGAAAGAATTGGGCGTGACCGGTCCAGCACAGTTATCGGCAGGCCGGAACGTGAGCAAGATCGCGCGGAGGTGCAACCTGCGGTCACCCGAATGGGGGTCTGCCGGTGGGTTCACTAGCCGAGGTCGGCGTAGCGCAAGCCACCGAAGCGTTCGACGAGCGCATCGTCGCTATCGTCCGCGGTCGTCGCCACCACCTCGATCGCCGCCTCGAATTCGACCATGTCCAGGTCGTCCCCGAGCACCGCGTGCTGGAACCACACCTCACGCCGGCTCGGGGCATAGAGGAACGTGCCGAACGGTTCCCGTGACGAGCGTTGGAGCAGCTCCAGCGCCAACTCGTCGCCGAGGTCGACGCTCGACACGACGGGGGACGACGCGCGCACGGCCGTCGAGTCGTCGAGCACCGGGAGCACATCCACGAACACGCGAGCGCTTCCGAACGGGCCGTGGAACCCCCAGTCGGGGTGCTGCTGGAAGCCGCCGAACCGCTGTTCGAGGAACTTTTCCACCCGCTTCTCGGTGATCGTCACGTGGTCGGCCGCGTCCCGCCGAAGGGCCGCGGGCAGCACCGGCGCCGGCGGCGGAGTGGCGTCTGCGAGCAGCGCACGCAGCCGCGGCGCGAACGCGCCGGCCGCCCAGCCCACCGACCACACCGACGCCTTCACCTCCACGGCGGCCATCGTCGATCCGGCCAGGATCGCATGCTCGACGCACACCTTCGACCCCTCGTGTGCGAAGCGGCCCAGCACCAGCTCCCCGTTTTCGATCAGCAGAGTGCGCGCCAGGCGGGCATCGAGCGGCCCGACATCGAGCACGTCGGCGCCGGCGTGCACATACGGCAGGCCGTCGGCGCGTGGCCGCACGTCCACCGTGATCTCCGGCCCGCCCGCCACCCGGCCGCGCCACGCGTGATCGTCCGGCTCGCTGCCGACGAACGCCCGGGCCAGCGCATGCCGCACCGAAAGCGCGTTGACCTCGATCACACCGTCACTCATCGCGAGAACTGTAGCCATCGCACCGGCCCCGGATACAGTGCCCGGATGCGCGGTCTGGAGGGCAAGCGGGTGGTCGTCACCGGGGGAGCCCGCGGGATCGGTGCGGCGACCGTGGATCGCTTTCGAAGCGAGGGCGCGACGGTGACGGTGTTCGACCTCGAGCCGGCCACGGACGGGGTGCGAGTCGACGTCTGCGACGCGCATGCGGTGCGGGCTGCGTTCGATGCGCTGGAGGGCGTTGACGTGGTCGTCAACAACGCCGGGATCAGCGTGCGCAGCCCGGCCCTGGAGATCGACCCCGAGCAGTGGCGGCGGGTGCTCGACACCAACCTGGGCGGCGTGTTCAACGTCGCTCAGGCCGCCGGACGCCTGATGCTCGCCGGCGCCGGCGGTGTGATCCTCAATACCGCCTCCACCAACGGTCTGGTCGGGCACCGGCTGTACGCCGACTACAATGCCTCCAAGGCGGGCGTGATCGAGCTCACCCGAACGCTCGCCCTGGAGTGGGCTCCGACGGTGCGCGTGATCGCCGTCTGCCCGGGCTACGTGCTGACCGAGATGCAGCGCGCGGAGTACACCGACGAGATGCTGGCCGAGGTGGACGCGAAGATCCCACTCGGGCGGCATGCCCGGCCCGACGAGGTGGCGGCGCTGTTCGCGTTCCTGGCATCGGACGACGCCTCGTACATCACGGGGATCGCACTGCCGATCGACGGCGGCGAGACGGCCGGCGGGCTGGCGAGTCGCTAGATGGTCGATCAAGCGTCTAAATTGGCTTCGATGCGTCTCCGCCACGTCCCGCGCGACCTGTGGGTACCGGCCACCGTGTTCGTGTGGATCGCGGCGGGGGCCACGCTCGACCACGGCGCGGGCATCTGGCGTCAGCGGCTCGTGGGAGTGCTGACCTGGTGCATTCTCGGCGCGCTGCTGCGCGGAGAGTCTCGTCGCACACGGGCGCAGGTGGGCGTGGTCATGGTCGTTGCGACCATGGTCGAGTACACCGCCTCGCCGCTGCTGGGCTTCTACACCTACCGGCTGCACAACGTGCCGCTGTACGTGCCGCCCGGCCATGGGATGGTCTACCTGGCGGCGCTCTGCCTCGGCCGCTCCGCGCTGGCGGCTCGCCACCGGCAGGCGTTCACCTACGGCGCGCTCGCGCTCTGTGGAGGGTGGGCGGTGTGGGGTGTCACGCTCTCGGCGCGCTCGGACGCGCTTGGCGCGCTGCTGTTCGTGTTCCTGGTGCGCTTCATCCTGTTCGGCCGCCAGCCGCTTGTGTACGCCGGCGCGTTCGTGGTCACGAGCTACCTGGAGCTCGTCGGGACGGGTCTGGGAGCGTGGACGTGGGCCGCCCATGGACCCGGTGGGCTGGTCTCTCAGGGCAATCCGCCGAGCGGCATCCCGGGCGGCTACTGCTTCCTGGACGCGGCCGGCCTCGCGCTGGCGCCGCGGCTCGTCACGGCGCTCGAGCGACTGCCGGCGCTGCCGTGGCGCGAGCCTCCACCCGCACTCTCCTTCGAGCATGACGCGGGCTGAGCTGGAACGCCTGCTGGAACTGGCCGACCGGGCGGTGCAGCTGCGCGAGCTGGTCGACCGCGCGGAACGCCTGGCAAGCGAGATCGAGGACGGTCGGCGCCTGCAGCAGCGCGTGCCCGAACTCGCTGCCGCGATCAGCATCCGGCGCGCGGCGATCACCGCCATCACCCGTGAGCTCGAGCGCGACTGGGTCGCCCAGGGACCGCTGATCGGCGTCTGGCAGCGGGCGGTGGAGCTGGCGGAGGTTGCAGCCGCCGCGGGCGTCGACTCCGCTCCGTACCGCGAGGAGGCGGCCGAGGCCGAGCGGCAAGTCGACGCGGCCAGGCTGGCCAGCCGCGACGAGCGCGACCGGCTCGCGGCTGAGCGGGCGGGGCTGGTCGACCTCCTGCTCGACCTGCCGTTCGAGGTCGAGCCGCTGGCGGCGGTGCGTGACGACCCGCGTCCGGAGGCAATGCGCCGCGACGCTCTCGAGTACTGCGCGACCGCCGAGCGGGCGCAGGCGGATGCGGTCGAGGCCTGCGCACAGTCCGCCTGGCGGTGCGAGGCCGCGACCGCCGAGCTGGCCCGGATAGGCTCGGTGCGCGAGCTGCGCCAGTCGCTGGACGATGTGGTGTCGAAGCTTCCGGGAGCGCTCGAGTTGCCGGCCGACGCACCCCCCTCGGCGGCGCATCGGCTCGGCCGGGCGGGCGTCGAGGTCCGCGGCCAGCGCGTGACGTGAGCCCGTCGCCGAGGGTGGTGTCGGCCGGGCTGCTCGATCCGCCCGGTGGGTTGGCGCTCGACGAGGCGCTCGTGCGGTCGCGTCCCGACCAGCCCGTGGTGGCCGTATGGAGCAGCCCTCCGGCGGTCGTCATCGGCCGCTTCCAGCGGCCTGACTGGGAGGTCGACGCGGCGGCCTGCGCCGCGCGCGGCGTGCGCGTCTGGCGGCGGTTCACCGGCGGCGGTGCCGTGTATCTGGACCGGGGCGTGGCGTGCGTGGCGTTGGTCGTCCCCCCCGGGCATCCCGCCGCCCGCCTGGGTGTGCCGGCCATGTACGGGCCGTTCCTGCGCTCCATGGTGCGCGCCTGCCACCTGCTCGGTGTGGACGCCTGCGCGGACGAGCGCACGGTGCGCGTCGGCGGCCGCAAGGTGACGGGGATCGCCGCCCATCGCGGGGCCGCCGCGACGCTGGTGCACGGCACGTTGCTAGTCGACGCCGACCTGGACGCGCTGCGGGCCTGCCTCGCGGGACCGCGTGGCGGCGACCTGCAGGGCGCGCCGCGGCCGTCTCCCAGCAGGCCCGATCATGTCGCCAACGTCGGTGGTGGTATCGAGCGGGCGACGGCCGCTCTGCTCCAGGCGTTCACCCGAGCGGACGCCGGGCCCACGGACACCCCCGCTTGGTCCGCCGCGGAGCGTGACCATGCCGAGCGGCTGCTCGGCGAGCGCTATCTGGATCCCGGCTGGCACGCCGGACCGTGGGCGGCGGTGTGCGATCCGGATGTGACGGCCGTGCTCGGCGGTAGGGTGTGAACGTGGACTCCAAGATCTTCTCCTACCGCGCCGAACTCGCGTGGACCGGTGGCCGCGCCGCGTCCGTGACCGCCGGGGAGCGTCCCGCGCTGGTCGTCGCACCGCCGCCCGACTTCCCCGCCGGCGACGACTCGCAGTGGAGCCCGGAGCATCTGTTTCTGGCCTCGATCCAGTCCTGCACGATGCTCTCGTTCATCGCCCACGCAGCGCACGCCGGCGTCGAGCTGGTGGACTACGGATCGCACGCCGTGGGCCGGCTCGCGCGCCGCGAGAGCGACCGCCGGTACGCCTTCGAGCTGGTGGAGATGGTGGTGATGGCGAAGGTCGCGGGTGGCCACGTCGAGGCCGCCCGCGGGCTCACCACCAAGGCCGAGCGCGACTGCTTCATCTCGGCGTCGACCACCGCCGAGGTGCGCACCGACTGGCGGATCATCGAATAGGCGCTCGAACCGGCGCGAAGGTTTATGATCGTGGGGTGTGGCTGCTGTTCACCGTGCCCTGCCCGACACCGGATGGCCGGACCGCGCGTGATCTGTACGAGAAGCGGGTGCGGATGATCACGGCGGAGATGGCTGCGAGCGCGCGTGAGCTCGGCTGCACCTTTCACCGCGCCTGGTACGCCGACGACGATTCGGCGTTCTACGCGGTCGCATCCTGGGAGAGTGTCGAGAACGCGCGCACGTTCTTCGAGCGCTGGTCGATCGCGGACGAGCCCGGCGAGTTCAGCGTCAGCCTGCTCGGCGACGTCGGCCTCGCCCCGCTCGGCTGATGCTCAGGCCAGGCCCTGTCGCGCCTCGCGCACCAGCGTGACGGCTTCGGGGAAGATCATCCGGATCGCGTCGCGCACCTGCATCGCCTGCGCGTCGGCGGTACCGGTCAGCTCCATGCGCCCGATCGCCGCGACCGTGATGCCCACCGCCAGGTTGATCGCCTGGTCGGCGAACGCGACCCGCTGGCCCTGCTGGGCCTGCTCCATGAAGGCTGCCATCTGCTTCTGCAGTTCCTCGGGGTCGCCGAACATGCCGAAGGGGTCTTCCATGCCGCTCAGAATAGCGGTTGGGTCGGCGCGCCCGCTATCCGGCGCTCGCGAAGACCCCGTCGAGCACCTGCATGGGATCGGGCTGGGGGCTGGCTTCGGCCTCCGCCACACCCTGGTCGATCCAGGCCCGGATCTCGCCCTCGATCGTGGACAGCTCGCTGTCCCGCGCGTCCTCGTTGACCTGCAGCCAGGCGCGGAATCGCTCGACAGGGTCCTTGGCCGCGTACTCGGCGCGGAGCTCGCTCGGGACATACGAGGCATCGTCGTGGACGGCGTGCCCCTCCATGCGCAGCGTGACCAGCTCGAGCAGCGTCGGCCCGCCACCGCCGCGGGCCCTCTCGATCGCCTTGCGAGCCTCCCGGTGCACCGTCAGCACGTCGGTGCCGTCCACCACGATGCCCTCGAAACCGTAGGCCGGGCCACGATCGGCCAGCTTGGCGCACCCGAACGAGAGCCGGTTGGGAGTCGAGTACGCGTACTGGTTGTTGTCGATCACGTAGACGATCGGCAGCCTGCGGACGCCGGCGAGATTCATCGCCTCGTGCATGTCGCCGCGGGCCGCCGCGCCGTCGCCGCACCAGCCGATCGCAACCCTCGCCTCGCGCCGCAGCTGGAACGCCAACGCGATGCCGGTGATGACCGGGATCATGGCCGGCAGGTGGCTGACACCGGCCAGCAGGCCGGCGCCCGGTCCGAAGTCGTTCGAGCGCAGGTTCGAGTCGCGACCACGGGTGGCTCCGCCCTCGCGGCCCATGAACTGGCAGAAGATGGCCGTCGGCGGCACGCCGCGGGTGACGTGCACGCCCAGGTTGCGGTGCAGCGGCGAGGCCACGTCAAGCTCGCCCATCGCGCTGGCCACGCCGATCGACGCGGCCTCGTTGCCGCGCCCGGTGTAGTAGCTGCCGGGCAGCCTGCCGGCTTTGAAGAGCAGGTTCCCGCGCTCTTCGATCAACCGCGTGGCCAGCATGTCGCGAAACATGGAAATCAGCCGCTCCCGGTCGAGGCCCAACCCGCGGGCGTCGTCGCGCGACAGCAGCGGGTCAGCCTGGCGGACGGTCGACATCGCGGCTCAGGATACCGGTGGCCCCTAGCCTGCGCGGCGATCCGCGGACGCGGCATGCTCCTGGAGGCGGCGTAGCCGCACGTCCCATTCGGCGCCGACCTGCGTCATCCACGCGGCGGCGTCGACCAGGCCGCTCGGCTCCAGCGCGTATCGGGTCTCGCGGCCGGCCCGCGCCGGCACGGCCAGGCCGGCGTCGTGCAGCACCGCCAGGTGCTTGGCGACGGCCTGGCGGGTGATCGGCAGCTCCCGCGCCACCTCGCTGGCGGTCACGCTGCCGCGCTCGGCGATCATGCCCACCAGTTGCCGGCGGGTGGGGTCGGACAACGCCGTGAAGGTCGCCCCGACGGAGGCGTCGGTCATGCTGCGAGGGCGAGTGCCTCGGCCGGGCTGCGCTCGACGACGTGGATGCGCGTCCCCGGGTGGGCGGGCTCGACGCTGATCTCGACCGTGGAGCCCTCGCCGTCGTCCCACTGGAACACCCAGCGCCGCGGCGGTTCGACCTCGACCACCGTGCCGTGGCGCTCGTCGCCGTGCTCGCGGACGACGATCCCGCCGCCCTCGCGGAGGTCGAGCTCCACCTCGGGCGCGAGCCAGCGCTCGAGCTCGTCGGGTTCGGCGACCGCGCGCCAGGCGTCGTCCTGCTCCAGCGGCAGGTCGGTGCTGCGCTCCACTCGCTGCTCCTGCATGAGGGCCTCCTCCGTGTTTGCGCAACTGAATGGTTGCGCATATGATCCGCAACTCAATGGTTGCAAAGTGTACCGCACAGGAGGCCGGCCCATGTCCCCGCTGATCCCGATGGTGGTCGAGCAGACCTCGCGCGGCGAGCGCTCGTTCGACATCTACTCGCGGCTGCTCAACGACCGCATCGTCTTTCTGGGCACGCCGGTCGCTTCGGACGTGGCCAACCTGATCGTGGCCCAGCTGATCCATCTGGAGTCCGACGATCCCGACAAGGACATCTCGCTCTACGTCAACTCCCCCGGCGGAGACGTGTACGCCGGCATGGCGATCTACGACACGATGCGCTTCATCAAGCCCGACGTGCAGACCATCTGCTTCGGGATGGCAATGTCGATGGGTGCGATCCTGCTGGCCGGCGGGGCGAGGGGCAAGCGGCTCGCGCTCCCCAACTCGAAGATCATGATCCACCAGGGCCACACGTCCGGGTTCGAGGGTCAGGCGACCGACATCGAGATCCGCGCCCGCGAGATTCTCGCCCTCCAGCGGCGGATGGAGGAGATGCTGGCCGCCGACACCGGGCACACCCCCGAGCGGATCCACGACGACACCCAGCGCGACAACTTCACGACCCCCGAGCAGGCGCTGGAGTACGGGTTGATCGACCAGGTCGTCCACACCCGTGCCCTTGCCGACGGGCGGCGGGTGGGCCTGGAGTAGTCCGCTCGACCCCGAAGCGTCAGTCGTCCAACCGGCGGAGGATCACACAGCCGTTGTGGCCGCCCAGGCCCATCGAGTTGGAGAGCGCCAGCCGCACGTCGGCCTCACGGGCCACGTTGGGGACGTAGTCGAGGTCGCATTCGGGATCGGGGTCGTGCAGGTTGATCGTGGGCGGGATCACCCCGTGGTGGATGGTGAGCGCGGTGGATATCGCCTCGATGGCCCCCGCCGCACCGAAGCTGTGGCCGATCATCGACTTGATCGACGACACCGCCATCCGGTGCGCGTGGTCGCCGAACACGGCCTTGATCGCCTTGGTCTCGGCCGGGTCGTTGTAGGGTGTGCCGGTGCCGTGGGCGTTGATGTAGTCGATCTCGCCGGGTGCGATCCCGGCACGGTGCAGCGCTGCCCGCATCATCTCGATCACTCCCAGCGACTCGGGGTGGGGGGTGGCCACGTGGTGGGCGTCGTTGGAGATCCCGTAGCCCGCCACCTCGCAGTAGATACGCGCTCCGCGCGCGCGGGCGTGCTCGAGCTCCTCGACGAGGACGACCGCCGCTCCCTCCGACAGCACGAAGCCCGAGCGGTGGATGTCGAACGGGCGCGATGCGGCCGCCGGGTCGTCCCCGT
The DNA here is from genome assembly GCA_038230835.1 of Gaiellales bacterium. Taxonomy (GTDB): domain Bacteria; phylum Actinomycetota; class Thermoleophilia; order Gaiellales; family JAICJC01; genus DASUHT01. Next base: position 8,846 of record JBBRMM010000030.1, on the reverse strand, counting down.
CCCCGGCCAATGCCCGCATGGCGCAGAATCCGGCCAGCACCAGAGGCATCACCACCGCCTCGGTGCCGCCGGCGAGGATGGCGTCGGCCTGGCCGCGGCGGATCACCTCGCCGGCGTCGCCGATCGCATCGGTGCCGGTGGCGCATGCACCGAGAATCGCGTAGTTCACCCCCCGCGCGCCGATCATCGTCGCCACATGGCTCGTGCTGGTGTCAGGCAGCATGTTGGGGATCCAGTGCGGCGAGACGCGGCCGACTCCCCGCTTCTCGAACACGCTCTGCTGCTCGAGCGTGTACTCCATCCCGCCCACGCAGCTTCCGATGATCACGCCGACCCGAGTCGGGTCGGTGACCGTGAACCCCGCGTCCGCCACCGCCTCGACCGCTGCCGCCACGCCCAGGTGCACCTCGCGACCGGTGCGCCGCACCTCCTTGGCGGGCATCGCCGCCGCGGGGTCGAACCCGGTCACCTCGCCGGCGATGGTGACAGGGAAGGGTGCCGGGTCGAAGCGGGTGATGTGGCCGATGCCGCTGCGGCCGGCGACCAGGTTCGACCAGGTCTGAGGGACATCGTTGCCGACCGGGGTAACGGCCCCCAGGCCGGTGATCACCGCGCGACGCATCGCCGAACAGACGGCGCACCGGCCGACGCGGTTGCGAGGTTCACGCGCGGATCACGTGCGGATGTGACCGTCGCCGTGGACGACGTACTTGGTGGTGGTCAGCTCCTCCAGCCCGACCGGGCCTCGTGCGTGCAGGCGGTTGGTCGAGATCCCGATCTCGGCGCCCTTGCCGAACTCGGCGCCGTCGGTGAAGCGTGTGGACGCGTTCACGTACACCGCGGCCGCGTCGACCTCGGTCGCGAACCGGCGGGCAGCCTCGGGATCGGCGGTCACGATAGCCTCCGAGTGACCGGTGCCGTAGCGGGCGATGTGGTCGAGCGCCTGATCCAGCGAGTCGACGAGACGCACGCCCATCTTCATGTCCAGGAACTCGGTCGCCCAGCCCTCCTCGCCGTCCACCAATTCGACCCCGGCTCGCTCCAGGGCGGCCGCGATCGCGTTCAGCAGGTCGGCGCGGTCGCGATGCACGAGCAGCGTCTCGGCCGCGTTGCAGACGCCGGGGCGATGGGTCTTGGCGTTGATCGCGATCGCCTCCGCCATCCCGGCATCGGCGGCGGCGTCGACATAGATGTGGCAGTTTCCGCCGCCCGCGGCCAGCACCGGCACCCGCGAATGTTCGAGCAGGAACCGCTTGAGCTCCTCACCGCCCCGCGGGATCACCACGTCTGCGGCGTTCGGGCGGGCGACGAACGCGCGCAGGGCGTCCCGGTCACCGCCGAGCTCGGACACCGAGTCGGCCGGCAGTCCCGAGGCCTCCACCGCCGCGCGTGCGATCTCGGTGAGCACGGCGTTGCTGGACGCGGCCAGCTGGGATCCGCGGAGAATGCAGGCGTTGCCCGACTTGAGAGTCAGCGCGACGGCGTCGGTGGTCACGTTCGGACGCGCCTCGTACACCACCGCGACCACACCCAGCGGGACGCGCAGCTTCTGGATGTGCAGGCCGTCCGTACGCCGGTGGTCGGCGACCACCTCGCCGATCGGATCGGGCAGTGCAGCCACGGCCCGCACCGCGGCGGCCATCCCGTGCACCCGGTCGCCGGTCAGCGTCAGCCGATCGACGATGGCCGCACGCTGGGCGTGCGCCCCCTCGACGTCGCGGGCGTTGGCGTCGAGGATCTCGGCGGCGCGCAGTTCGATTGTGGCGGCGAGTTCGGTCAGAGCGGCGTTGCGAGCGGCGGCCGGCGCGGCTGCCAGGATGCGCGCAGACGAGCGGGCGGCGGTGGTGAGATCGTCCGAGACGGCGCTCATAGCAGCACAAGGTTATCGCGATGCACCGCCTCGGCCACCCCCCGCACCCCGGTCATCCGCCGCAGGTCGCTCGCGGAGTGGTCGCTGATGCCGACCGCGAATGCCTGCCCGTTCGGCCCGGCCAGCTGCACCGCATCGCCGGCGGCGAAGCTGCCGTCGACCTCGGTCACGCCCACCGGCAGCAGGCTGGTGCCGAGCTCGGCGAGCGCTCGCCGAGCACCCGCATCGACCGTCACCCGACCGCGCACCGGCTTGCCGTATCGGATCCACAGCTTGTAGGCCGAGAGCGGGCTGGGGTCGGCACGGAACCGCGTGCCCACCGCGCGGCCGGCCGCAGCGTCGGCGACGGCGCCCGAGCGCCGACCGGACGCGATCACGACGCCGACGCCGCCACTGCGCGCCATCTCGGCTGCCACCACCTTCGAGCGCATGCCGCCCGATCCCCACGCACTGCCGCGGGCGCCGACCTCGAGCCGCTCGAGCATGCCGTGGTCGGTGACCTCCGGCAGCAGCCGGGCCTGCGGGTGGCCGGGATCGCGGTCATACAGGCCGTCGGTGTCGGTCAGCAGCACCAGCAGGCGTGCGCGGAGGAGCACCGCCACGTGGGCGGCGATGGCGTCGTTGTCGCCGAAGGTGATCTCGTCCGTGGCCGTGGAGTCGTTCTCGTTCACGACCGGGACGATCCCCCAGCCGATCAGCGTCTGCAGGGTGGCCCGAGCGTTCACGTAGCCGTCCCGGCGGTGAACGTCGCCCACGGTCAGCAGCACCTGCGCGGCGTCCGCACCGTGAGCCCGCAGGGCGCGCGCCCAGCAACGCTGCAGCACCGCCTGGCCGACCGCCGACGCGGCCTGCAGCTCGTGCACGCGAGCGGGTCGCACGGAGCGCTGCAGCGCACCCAGCCCGAGCGCGATCGCCCCCGAACTGACCACCACTACCGGCGCACCCGCGGCGCGCAGTCCGGCGACATCGGCGGCGACCGACCCCAGGACGTCGCGCCGCGGCCGCCCGCGGCCGTCCACGAGTGTGCTCGACCCCACCTTGACCACCACGGCTGCGCGTGCCATCCGGCGATGATACGAGTCAGCGACCCGGCTGGCGTTGGATAGCGCCGAGGCGATATACTGTGGGTATGTCGAGCCAGCAACAGGCGGGACGGCAGCGTCTCACGGCTCAGACCCTCGAGCGTATGCGCGAGGGGATCCGCAAGCGAGCCGAGGCGCTCGGGCGCGACCATGAGCAGCGATTCGCCGACGTCGGCCGGATGGTGGCCGAAAATCGGCTTGCGCGCGGTATGTCCCAGCAGGAGCTGGCCGTGCTGTGCGGCACGACCCAGTCGGCCATCGCGCGTCTCGAACGCGGCGGCAGGCCACCCAAGCTTGACACGCTGATGCGGATCGCAGATGCTCTGGACGCCGAGCTGCTGCTCGAGATGCGGCTGCGACCGACCGGTGAAGGAGACCAGGCATGGGAGTGACGCTGCGCGACTTCATGAGCGGCGACGACGTGCTCACGATCGAGCCGACCGCCACCCTCGGTGCGGCCGCCCGCAAGATGCGCCAGCGAAACGTCGGAGCCGCGGTGGTCCTCGACGACGAGGGCGCCGTGGTGGGGATCTTCACCGAGCGCGACCTGCTGCGCGCGATCGCCGACAGCCGTAATCCGGACGTCGGCCAGGTGCAGTCGTACATGACCGCCGACCCCATCACCCTGTCGCCCGACCATTCGCCCAGCGGGGCGGCCCAGATCATGTCCGAGCGGAAATTCCGTCACATTCCGGTGGTGGACGGAGGCAAGCTGGTCGGGATCGTGAGCATCCGCGACCTTGTGTCGGCCGGCCTGCACATCCGGACCGCCGACGCCCACATGGGCACCGACTTTCCCTAGTGGGTCGTCGGGCAACGTTTGCCGCTCTCGCAGCCTGCTTTGATAGCAGGCTGCTCGCGAGACCTGTCAAGGCTGCGCCTGGACAGGCTGGCGGCTGCAACGCGGCGCGCTGCGGCGTTCTCGGTCGCGCCAATAGTGCCAACTATTGGCGCTCCCTGCGTCCTGGCATCGCTTGCGTTTCGCTCGCCATCGACACCACCAACATTGCCTGACGACCCACTAGCACGTCACAGCTCGAGCGGGTGGACATCCTCGAAGCGGTCGACCCGGCGCAGGGACGGGAACCGCCACGCCCACAGGCCGGCCACCACGATCGACGCCGCACCGCCGAGGACGACCGCCGGCACCACCCCGATCAGGGCCGCGGCGACGCCCGACTCGAACGCCCCCAATTCGTTGGACGCGCCGATGAACACCCGCTCGACCGCGCCCACCCGGCCGCGCAGCGCGGGTGGCGTGAGCAGCGGCGCGAGCGTGGCGCGCAGCAGCATGCTGACCATGTCGGCCCCCGCCAGGGCCGCCAGCGCGATCGCGGAGAGCACGAAGCTGCGCGAGAGGCCGAACACGATCGTACACATGCCGTAGAGCCCCACCACGACGAACAGGGTCGACCCCACGCGGCGTCGCAGCGGGCGGGCCGACAGCAGCACCCCCATTGCGACCGCGCCCACGCTCGGCGCGGCCCGCAGGATCCCATTCCCGATCGCTCCCACGTGCAGGATGTCCCGCGCGAACACCGGTAGCAGGGCCGTCACACCGCCGAACAGCACCGCCACCAGATCGAGCGAGACGGCCCCCAGCAGGGCGCGCGCCGAGAGGATGAAGCGCACTCCCGCCAGCGCATCCGACCACGTCGGCTGCTCCTCGCCGCCGACGTGGGCCTTGCCGATCGAGCCCGGGACGAGAGCGATCAGGATCACGGCCAGCGCGGTGGCCGCCGCGCCGAACAGGTAGGGGCCCGGCGCGCCCGCCTGCTGGAGCAGGCCGCTGACCACGGGGCCTGCGACGAATGCGCACTGGAAGGCCGAGAATGAGATGGCGATCGCTCGCGACAGCGATGCCGGCGGTACCGCGGCGGCGATCAGCGGGTTCACCGCCGGGCCGATGAACGCGTCGGCGGCGCCGCCTGCGAACGCGAGCAGGTAGAGCGGCCACACCCTGGTGTCGCCTGCAGCGGCGTCGGCCGCCAGCGCGGCAGCGACCAGCACCGTCGCCCCCATTCCCAGCGCGGCCACCCACCGGCGGTCGTGACGGTCGGCTGCGTGGCCGGCCGGGAGCGCCAGCAGCGCGGCAGGGACGAATTCCGCCAGACCGATCAGACCGAGCACGAGCGGGTCGTGTGCGCGCCCGTATGCCTGCCACCCCAGCGCCGTCGCGGTCGCACTCGTGCCAAGGCTGGTCAAAAGCTCGACGCCGATCAGCAGCATCACCACCCGGTCTGCCAGCAGTTCGCGTGCCGAGACGGGCTCGGCTGCATCCGCTCGTTCGGGGGTGCCGGTCTGCACCGGCACACGATACGGGGGGAGCCTCGCCTCGGGGTGCGGCCGACCCGGCAGGGGCGGGTTCGAATCCCGTTTCCGGGGGAGGCGCCGCGACGTCACCAGAGCCACCGTGAGCACAGTGCTCCCCCGGCTTCGGTTCTCACGGCGGCTCTCGGACGACCATCGGTCGCCCCATGCCGGCGCGCAGGCCCTTCGGCGGAGCGTCCGCCTGACCTGAGGTGGCGCCGCCTTGCCGCGCGCCGCGCTCCACGGTGTTCTGGGACGACGCCGCGCACGCTTTGAGTCTGTGAGCTGGTTTCCCGCGTCGAGAAACGCCGTGCAATCAGCATACTGGCGGGTGTTTGGTCGCGCAAGCCGAGCTGCTGCATCGAGGAGCAGATCGAGGTGTGTCTCTACTTGCTCCCCATGGGAGGCGAGTACAGCCTGCGGTCCGCCTCGTTTGAGTACCGTGAACGCGGTTCCTGCGACCGGTTGGTTCCAGGGTGGATCGGAGTTTCGAAGGGTGTAAGGAGTCGGAAAGGTCGTGGTCAGATCTGGCCTCTACCGTCGCTCCAGGGGCGCCCGGTCGGGTGTCTCTTGATCGATTTGGAGGTGGTGTCGTGAGAACACGATGGTTTGGCTTGGTCGTAGCGGCGGTGTGGGTGGGGCTGTTGCCCGCTCCTGGTGTGGCGTCGGCAAGCAATGGTCACGGGGCGGTGTTTACGCTGTCTAACGCGGCGGCTGGGAATAGCGTGGTGGTGTTTGCCCGGGAGGCGGACGGCGGCTTGGCGGCGGCTGGGGCGGTTCGCACGGGTGGGCTTGGCAGCGGTGCGAATCTGGGTTCACAGGGATCGCTCACGTTGGGTCCCGGTGGCACGCGCCTGTACGCGGTAAATGCGGGGAGCGGGTCACTCACCGTACTGGGAGTGTCCGGCACGCACGTATGGCGTGAGCAGGTTGTGTCGTCCGGCGGCAGCGACCCGGTCAGCGTGACCGCCAACGAGCATTGGGTCTACGTTCTAAACGCCGGCGGATCGCCGAACGTGGTCGGGTTTCGCGTGACTTCGAGTGGTCTCGCCCGGGAAGAGGGTGGACGTCGGTGGCTGACATCGGCCGATGCCGGGCCGGCCGAGGTGTCGCTCAGCCCGTCCGGAGGCGTGCTTGTCGTGACCGACAAGACGTCCAGCACGATCGACACGCTGGTGGTGCATGACGACGGCTCGCTGGGCCCCGCCGCCTCACATGCCTCGAGCGGAGCGACACCGTTTGGGTTTGCGTTCACGCCCAGCGGAACGCTAGTCGTATCCGACGCGGGGGAGGCGCCGACAAGCGCGGCCACCGCGTATCGCGTATCTGGCTCAGGTGAGCTGCAGACGGTGTCTGGCCCGTTACAGACGAACCAACTGGCCGCGTGTTGGGTGGCGGCCACCCCGGATGGACGGCACGCCTATGTCGCTGACGCGCACAGCGGCACGATCACCGGGCTTTCGGTGGCGGCGGACGGGTCGATCTCGCTCCTGGACGCGAGCGGTATCAGCGGTAGCGGCGGATCGGGTAGCACGACGCTTGATGAGGCGGTGACACCCGGCGGCACCTTGCTGTCGGTGCTGGTCGACAATGCCCGGCCGGGGGTCAACGCGGTGGTCAGCTTCCGGATCGGCGCGGACGGGAGCCTGCACCGGGTGTCGAGTAGGGGCGGCTTGGCGGGTAGCTACGTCGGGCTTGCCGTCAGCTGAGCGGTTGCGAACGGGGAGGGGTGCCGGTGGCGCTCCTCCCCTGGCGGGTTACGAGAATCTGAACAGTGCTGGACGCGACGCCTGCGGTTGGTACGCTGGTGGGATGGCCCTGCTCCAACCTGCCCACCGTGTCCTGGTGGTCGACGACGAACCGGTGGTGTGCGACGTCCTGTCGAGGTACCTCAGCCGTGAGGGGTTCGAGGTGACCAGCGCAGGGGACGGTCACGAGGCGTTGCGGGCGATCGAACGGACATCGCCGGATGTGATTCTGCTCGATTTGATGCTGCCCAGGCTGAGCGGTCTGGACGTGCTCCGGGCGGTTCGGTTGGACGGAGACGTGCCCGTCATCATCCTGTCGGCGAAAGCCTCCGAGAACGAGCGGATCCAGGGCCTGCAGCTCGGGGCAGACGACTACGTGGTCAAGCCCTACTCCCCCGGCGAGGTCGTCGCACGGGTGCACGCGGTGCTGCGACGGACGGCGGGCAGCGGCAGTCGGCTTGTGTTCGACGAGCTCGAGATCGACCCCGCACGGCGCGAGGTGCTACGCGACGGCACAGCAATCCATACCACACGCAAGGAGTTCGAGCTTTTGCACCTCCTGGCGTCCCACCCGGGACAGGTGTTCACGCGACCCCAGCTCCTGGAATCGGTTTGGGGGTACGTCTGGACCGGAGCGACCGACACGGTGACCGTACACGTGCGTCGGCTGAGGGCCAAGATCGAGCACGACCCGTCGCGACCCCAGCGGCTGGTCACCGTCCATGGCGTCGGCTACCGGTTCGACTCGTGAGCGAGTCGATTCGGATACTCGCGCTGCTGGGACCGATCACTTTGGCGACGGTGGCGTCGTCGATCGCCGCCCGCAGCCTCGTTCGGCGCGCCGGACTGGGGCTGACGATGGTCGCGATCGCGGTCGTCGCCTCATTGGTGACCGTCGTCGACCTGCTGGTGCTGAACCACTTTATGCTCGTCAGTCCCGGGAATCGCGCCGAGATCGGCTTCGTCGCCGTGTACTCGCTGACCGCCGGCGTGGCGGCGGCCATGATCGTCGGCCGTTCGACGAACCAGGCCATCCGGCGGCTGGTCGGGATGGCTCGGGCGATCGGCCACAACAACCTCGACGCGCGGGTCGGCAATCTGCGCGCGGGCCCTGAGCTCCAACTGCTTGCCGAAACCCTCGACCAGGCTGCAGCGCGGCTGGCCGCGGTGATCGACGCCGAGCGGCGGATCGACTCCCAACGGCGCGACCTGATGACCTCCATCTCACATGACCTGCGCACTCCCCTCGCCAGCCTGCAGGCGACGGTTGAGGCGATCAACGACGGGGTCGTCGAGGATCCTCAGACCGTCCGCCGGTACGCCGGTGAGATGCTGCAGTCGATCGTGACGCTGGTGGAGATGGTCGAGGATCTGTTCGAGTTGGCCCAGGTCGACGCCACGGCGTTCGCCGGCGACGAACGCATGATCCCGCTGTCGGAGGCGGTCCAGCATGCCGTCGACCTGAGCTCTCCGGACGCGGCTGCAAAGGCGATCCGGCGGGAGGTCGATCTGGGTGACGCCGCCGGGCTCCCGTGCTCGCCGAGGCTGGCGCGGGTCGTCCACTCACTGGTCGACAATGCCGTTCGCTACACGCCCAACGGCGGCAGCGTCGGGATGCAGGCGACCTCGACACGGGATGGTCTGCGGGTCGCGGTGCAAGACACCGGGGCCGGGATCGCCGACGACCAGCTGCAACGCGTGTTCGAGCCGTTTTGGCGGGCCGACTCCGCTCGCTCGAGCCGTGGCTCTGGGCTGGGCCTCACGCTCGCGAAGCGGATCGTGGAGGCGCTGGGCGGGCAGATCGAGGCCACCAACACCGGGGATACCGGCGCTCGT
>JBBRMM010000029.1:0-37999 GCA_038230835.1 Gaiellales bacterium | reverse complement strand
GCGCCTCGGTCGGGCCCAGCCCGTGCAACGTGCGCAGCAGCCACAGCTCCTCCTGGTGGCCGATGTGCGCCACATCCCAGACGATCGGCGAGAGGATCGCGGTCACCTGCCGGGTCAGGTCGTCGACCGACAGCGGCTCGAGGCCGGCCCGCGTCTCGACCCACAACTCGGCGTCGGTCTTTGGTGTGCTCAGCCGCTCAGCAGTCTCCATGCCAGCTCCGTTTCGCGCACGTCGTCCTCGTGTCTGTCGACAAGGTAGGCGCGGGCGTTACCGCGCGATGTGACGACGCCCTCGAGCTCGGTGCCCGAGAAGTGCAGCGCCGCGAAGTCGTCCGCCGCGTAGCCGGCCGGCCGCCCTTCGCCCACGAACCGGCGATAGGTAGGCCTTCGCTCCGGCTCGCCGTCGTAGTGCGGACAGAAGCTCCCGCTCAGCAGCCCCAGCCCGTCGTCCAGCCATGCCAGGCCGCCGAAGGAGTCGGTCGATCCGCCCTCGAACCAGCACAGGCCGCCAGCCGACAGCCCGCAGAGCACGATCTCCGATCGCCAGGCCTCGCGGAGGACCGCATCCACCCCATGCAGGCGCCAGACCAGGAGCATGTTGGCGGTGTTGCCGCCGCCGACATAGATCACGTCCTGGCCCAGCAGGAACGAACGCAGATCGGCATGCTCGCGCTGGAACAGGCGAAGACACGAGGCCTCGACCGGCTGACCGGCGAACGCTGCGAAGAACCGCTCGACGTAACTCTCGGCATCTCCCGACGCGGTGGGCACGAAGCACACCCGCGGCCGTGGCTTGCCCGTCAGGTCGAGCACGTACCGATCGAGCAGCGGATCGTCGTCCGAGAACCCGCCTCCGCCCATGGCAACGATGTGCGGCATCGGCGAGGTATAGCCGATGGCGAGGTGTAGCCGATGCCCCTACACTCCGCGCGTGATCGCGGCACACACGGACGTGGTCGGCTCGCTGCTACGCCCGCCGGAGCTGCTCGAAGCCCGGGGAGCCTACGAGCGTGGCGCACTGACCGCCGCAGCCTTCAAGGCGGTCGAGGACGCGGCGGTGGACGTCGCGGTCGCCCTGCAGGAGCGAGCCGGGCTGGCGGTGGTGACCGACGGGGAGATGCGCCGGCTGTCGTTCCAGTCCGGGCTGCCCGACGCCGTCGACGGCTTCGGCGAGGTGCCACTGGATGCCTACCTGTGGGGCGAATGGCACGGCGACGAGGTCGGTGACCGCACCACCGCGCGGCCGCCGCGGCTGGGCGTTCGCAGCAAGCTCGTTCGCCGCCGCCACCTTGCCGCCGAGGACTTCGTCTATCTGCGGGCGCGCGCGACCGCCACCGCGAAGATCACCCTCACCAGCCCCAGCCTGTACGCGAACCTGTGGTCGGCCGAGCTGTCGGGCGGCGCATACCCGACATTGGACGACTTCCTGGCCGATGTCGTGGCGATCACCCGCGACGAGGTGACCGAGCTCGCGCGGCTGGGTTGCGAGTACATCCAGCTCGATGCCCCGCACTATCCGCTGCTGATCGACCCGGCCACCCGGGCCTTCTACGAGAGCCGCGGCTGGCCGCTCGAGCGCTGGCTCGACCGCGGGATCGAGCTCGACAACGCGGTCATCGACGGGCATCCCGGGGTCACCTTCGGCTTCCACCTGTGCCGCGGCAACCAGGGCAGCCGGTGGCTGGTCGAGGGCGGCTACGAGCCGATCGCCGCCCGGGTGTTTCGCGGAGTGCGTGCGCACCGGCTGCTGCTGGAGTACGACGACGAACGATCCGGCTCGTTCCAGCCGCTGCGCGAGGTGCCCGACGACCGGATGGTCGTGCTGGGCCTGGTGGCCACCAAGACGTCGCGGCTCGAGGACGACGAGACGCTGGTCGGTCGGATTCAGGAGGCCGCACACCACATCGATCTGGAACGGCTGGCGATCAGTCCGCAATGCGGTTTCGCCACCTCGGTGATCGGAAACGCGATCACACCCGAGGCCCAGGAGGCGAAGCTGGAGCTGCTGGCGCGGGTTGCGGATCGGGTATGGGGTTAGCGCCCGGCCGGTTCGGCGCAGTGGCCGCTGCGCTCGGGATCCGTAACAATGCGGCCGGTGGGGTAACCACCACCTGATGGCCACCGTCCTCATCGTCTGTCCCGGGCAACGTGACCGGCTGAATCTCGCCGACGAGCGGATCATGCCGCGCTTTGGCCTGCACCTGGCCGGGTCGGCGATCGGCCCGGGATTCGACCCGCGCGCGTTCGTCGATCAGGTCGCATCCGACAGCCCCCGGGTGGACGGCGTGTTCGGCTCCAGCGACGCCACCGGCCACCTCGCCGCGGTGCTCGCCGACCGGCTGGGACTGCCCGGCCCCGGAGCCGCGGGCTTCATGCTCTGCCACGACAAGCTCGAGTCGCGCCGCCGGCAGGCGCTGGCGGTGCCCGAGGCGACCCCCCGCTTCGCGGGCATCGATCCGGACGCCGCGCCGGCTGCACCGCTGCCCTACCCGTTCTTCGTCAAGCCGGTCACCGCCCATCTCTCGCAGCTTGCCTACCGGGTGGACGACGACGCCGGCTATGTCGAGGTGGTGGCCGAAGCCGCCCGCCGACTGGCCGCGATCACCGCGTTCGACGCCCGGCTGGAAGGCCGGTCGTTCCGCCGGCTGGTGGCAGAGGAACTGCTGGACGGACGGCTGGTCACCTTCGAGGGCTTCATGCATCGCGGCCGGATGACGCCGATCGGCGTCACCGACGCCGTGATGCACCCCAACGGGATCAGCTTCGTGCGGTTCGACTACCCCTCGACGCTTCCCGACGCGGTGACGACGGCGATGGCCGGCGTGGCCGAGCGCCTGATGCCGGCGCTGGGGTTCGACGAGTCGTTGTTCAACATCGAGTTCTTCGTACGCGGGGATGGGCGGATCTCGATCGTCGAGGTGAACGGCCGGATGGCGTCGCAGTTCGCGCCGCTGATAAAGGCGGTACACGGTGTGTCGACCTACGAGATCGGGCTCGAGCTGGCGAGTGGCGGTACTCCCGAGCTGCCGCCGGCGCGGCCGGACATGGTGGCGTCAAGCTTCGTCATGCGAACCTACGAGGACGCGGTGGTGATGTCGGTGCCCGACCCGACCGCGGTCACCGAGCGGTTCGGCCACGCACACGTCGAGATCCTCGTCCGCCCGGGCCAGCTGCTGAGCGAGAACGACGACGACGTCGCCAGCCACCGGTTGGCCGTGGTGGCCCTGGCCGGGCCCGATCGGACCGCGGTGCTGCGCCGCTACGAGCACGCACAGGCGCTGCTCGGCTTCGAGCTCGACCCGGTCGCCGCTCGCAGCCGCTGACCGCGGTGTCTCCCAGCTGCGGGGGCCGGACGTCACCGCCGCTCTGAGGCTACCCCACCTCGTCGGGCGTCTCGTACCAGCGCTTGCGATCGCCGACGCGGTCGCGCAGCTTCCATCGCTTGGACTTCGGCTCGGCCTCGATCCGCGACCACAGCACCTCCACCTTCTCCAGCACCCGTTCGTGCTCGGGATCGCTCAGGCCAACCGACGCCGCCTGGTCGCGGACGCGTTCGAGGTTCAGCTTCGACGTCCGCCAAAGCCCCCAGTCCTCGGCGGTGAGGCCGGCGATGAAGGCCGCGTTGATCGCATCCTGGTCGTGATCTTCGACCTCGTGATGGTGCAGCAGGGCGACGATGTCGGTCAGATCCTTCTCGTTCAGCTCCACCACCTGCAGCTTGGTCAGCAGCAGCTCCGCGAGCGGAATCGTGTGCGGCTCGATGGCGATCCGCTCGCTGATGGGGATCGCGTGGCACATCTCGAAGCTGCCCACGAAGACGTCCACCTGGCGCTGGTTGGGCACGTCGTGGAAGAGCAGGCGGCGAGCGCCGTTGAGCGCGTTGAACTCCTTGGCCGGCTCGTACCCCAGCGCGGTCATCATCTCGGCCACCCTGCGGCCCTGACCCTTGACGGTCGCCAGGTCGATGTCCTTGTACGGCCGCTCGAGCGCGGGGTGCAGCGGGTCGGCGTGGAAGTACACCGCAAGGCCGCCGATCAGCCGTACCGGCACGTCGCGCTCCGCTGCAGCCGACAACACCCGCCGTGCCTCCTCGGCGATTTCCTGCAGCGGTGTCTCGGTCACACGGTCAGCCTTCCACTCGCAGCACCCGATCGATGCCGGAGTCACCAACGTCCACCAGGTACCCCCTGAGAATACCGTGGTTGGCCTCGCTGCCCGGGTTGATGCACACCGTGGTGCCGATCGTCCGCTCTCCGCCCGATTCGTGGATGTGTCCGTGCACCCCGAGCAGCGGCTGATACGTCTCGATCAGCCTCCGCACCGCGGTCGAGCCCACCGGCCCCCGCAGCACGTCGCCCGCCGACACGGTCGGGCGCAGGTTCTCGTCGAGGATCGGCGCGGTGTCGAGGCCCGAGTCGTGCGGCGGTACGTGGATCATGAAGACCGCCCGGCGGGGATCGCGGACCTGCCCGGCCAGCTCGTCCAGGCGCCGGTAGAGCTCGTCCTCGGTCACCTCCCGGGGGGTGTTCCAGGGCGTGATGTTCGACCATCCGTAGGACAGCAGCTGCAACCCGCCGGGCATCTCCAGCACCTTGCCGTCGGCGTTCACCGGCGTGAAGTCGGGCCGATTGAGGATCGGGTCGATGCCGAAGTCGTCGTCGTTTCCGGGGATCAGGAAGAGCGGGACATCACTTCCCGCAAGCCGCTCAGTGGCAAGGGCCATCCAGGCCTCCACACGCTCGTTCATCAACCGGTGAAGCAGGGCGTCGCGCTGCTCCTGATCGCCGACCAGCAGCTCGGCCTCGTCGGCACTGGCCACGAAGGAGTAGTACCCGACGTCGGCGATGTCGCGCTCGAGCTGCGCCAGCTGCTCGGCGCCGCGGGCGGTCCGCTTGACCCCGAGGAGCTCAGTCTCCAGCCGGTCGCCGTGGTCGATGATGGGCACGATCGCCTTGCCGGTGAGGTCACCGGCAAGCAGCGCGACGTCGGCCTTGTACACGTTCAGCTTGATCGCGTTGAGGTACTTGCGCCACGCCTTCTCGGCGGCGTGGAAGTCGCTGGCGATATAGATCCGGACGGTCGCCACGAAGCTAGTCAGGTGGAATCTCGGTGAACAGCATGTGGGTGTCGACCCCGGAGCTGCGGTTGGCCAGGCGCATCAGCACGTAGATCACGATGCCGATGCCGAGGAACACCAGCGACCCGGTGATGCCCGAATTGTTGAGGTAGTTGAGGCCGGTGCCGGAACCGCTGCCCGTAACGCTGTCCCAGATCGGTTTCACGGCGGCGAACCAGTAGATCCACAGCGGGAACACCAGCCACGCGACGCCCAACCACGGCAGCGCCTTTCGGTACGGCGCGTTGGCCACCAGGTCTTTGCGGCGAACGCCGACCAGGAGCGCATTCACCCCCGGCATGATCCAGGTCAGGGCGGCCATGAAGATCGAGAACCACAGCGTCGCCACCAGGTTCAGCTTGCCGTTGGGCGGAGCGATCGAGTGCGGCAGCAGCGCGTAGTTCTGCAGCAGCAGGAAGAGGGCGGTCATTCCGAGTGACGCCAGGATCGCGTTCAGCGGCGCGCGCATGCGCTCGTTGACCTCACCGAACCACTCGGGCAGCTGGCGGTCGAGGCTCCAGGCAAGGCCCATGCGGCTGATGAAGTTGATGTACACCGGGCACAGCAGCAGCGGGAAGATCGCCCCCGCAAAGCTGATCAGCGCCCACAGCGGCCAGAGCGTCTTGTTTGCGATCACCGCCAGTAGCGGCATCGAGTTGGGCTGTCCGAGTGGCAACGACAGATCGGAGCCACCCCAGTACGAGTAGCCCCAGCTGACGTTGGTATTGAAGCCCAGGTGGTTGGAGAACGCGTCCACGTAGAGCGAGTTCACGAGCACCCCGATCGCAAGCGCACCGAGCAGCGCGATCATGACGCCGCGTTTGACGTTGCCGCGCACCTCGCCGGAGATGTACGCCGAGTACTGGAAACCGATGAACTGCAGGAACACGATGCCCAGCATGAACGGGAACACGGTGGTCGAGAACAGGTCGCCGAGGAAGTTGTGGCTGGTGCCGGGCAGGATCGAGCTGCCGGAGGCGGCGATCTTGGCCGCCGTCACCCCGCCCGTGTAGTGTGGCAGGTTGTGCTCGAAATCGGTGCGGTTTGTGGCCAGCAGCCCGAAGATGAACATGAGCACGAAGCTGGTGACGCCGAATGCGCACAGCGCCGTCACCACCTTATGGAACGAGCGCGTCGGCAGCAGCACGATCCCGGTGATCACGGCCAGCACCACCAGCGACCAGATGAAGCCCGGCGTGCTCGTGATCGCCCCGGTCGAGTCCGTAAACCACGTGTTGGCGTTGTTGAAGAAGTGACCGCCCGCACCGATGCCGATGATGCGGCCCGTGATCTGGAGGTTTCGCAGCACCAGCGGGACCTCGAAGGCCATGATCGCGACCGATGCGATCACCAGCGTCCACGACTCGATCCAGCCCAGGAACGGCCCCACGATGCGCGTGGTGAACACGTAGTCACCGCCGGAGCGGGGCATGACCGAGGTCAGCGACGCGAAGATCAACGACAGCACCACGAAGAACAGGCCGGACACGATCGCCGCCCAGCCGTACTCGGAGATACCACCGAACTTCCAGACCGGCTCGAACGCGAGGGAGTAGAAGACCGGATACAGCGTCAAGCCGACGCCGACGAACGCGGCGACGTTGAAGAACAGCGCGTTGGTGACGCTGACATCGCGCACCAGGCCGGACGACTGCCGAACGAACAACTTCGATGTGCCGCTGGTCTGGGGTGCACCGGGGGATGCGTCGGACATGATCGCTCCTCGCGTGGCCGGGGGTTGGGGCGTCGCGCAGTCTCCTCCCCACCGCAACCGTTGTCAAGGCCGCCGACCGGCGGCGCTAGACGCTTCAACCGTGGCCGTCGACTCCGATCGACACCACGGCGCCGTCGCGAACGACCGTCGGCACCACCCGCGACCCGTTGGTGAGCCGGATCAGCTCGGCGCGAGCCGCAGGATCGGCTTTGGCGTCGATCTCGTCCCACTCGACGCCCTCGCTGCGAAAGCGCTGGCGCTGCTCCTCGCACCACGGACAGCCCGGCTTGACGTACATGGTCACGCTCATCGCCGTAGCGTACCGCCGGGGATGCGGGCCAGCGCACTCACGTCCTCGTCACCGTGGCCGGCCAGCCCCAGGGCGTCCTCCTGCTCAGCCACCAGCCTGGCCACTGCGAGCTCGGTCTGCCGCTGCGATGCCTCGTCCAGGGCGATGCCCAGATCCTTTCGGTGCAGGGCGACCTTGAATCCCAGCGGGAAGTCGCCGGCGATCATGTTACGCGCGCGGTTCGCGAGCACCCATGAGGCTGCCGCCCCCCCGGCCAGCGCCTCGACCAGCGTCTCCAGCGGAAGCCCGGCGGCACGCGCCAGCGCAAGCCCCTCCCCCAGTGAGGCGTAGGTGCCGGCGATGATCACCTGGTTGACCGCCTTGGCGAGCTGGCCCGATCCGGCCGGCCCCAGGTGGGTGATCCGTCCGGCGAACGGCTCCAGCACCTCGCGGGCACGGGCGACGTCGCCGTCGGTCCCGCCGACGAAGATCGTCAGCGTCCCCCGCTGGGCGCCCTCCGATCCACCCGAGACCGGAGCGTCGACGAACCCGATCCCGCGGCCGGCAAGCCGCTGCGCGAGGGCCGCGGTGCGGGTCGCCGACACCGTCGAGCAATCGACCACCAGCGACCCGGTCTGCATTCCGGCGACGGCACCCGACGGCCCCTCGAGCACCTGCTCGAGGTCGGGAGTGTCCGACACGCAGGTCAGCACCACATCAGCGCCCGCGGCCGCCTCGGCGGGCGACACCGCCCGCTCGGCCCCACGTCCGGCCAGCGGGATCTCGCGCTCCCGCGTGCGGTTGTGCAGGACCACGGAGTGTCCGGCGTCCAGCAGGTGGCCGGCCATGGGAGCGCCCATGGTGCCCAGGCCGATGACCGCGACGCGCATCGCCCGATGTTACTCGTGCGCGGCGGCCCGCCGCTCGGCCTCCATCACGTGGCGCAGGATGTTCGCCCGGGTGACCCGGTCGAGGCTGTCGAACTGGAGCGTCGCCGTGACCGCCCCGCGCCCGTCCCCGCCGGTGGCGACGACCAGGGTGTCCGCGTCGAGGTCGAAGCCGAGGGTGGCGTCGGTCATCGCGACCCGGACATGGTCACCGGCACGGAGCTGCCGGCGGGTGACGACCAGTACGTCGTCGGACGAGAGCGCCGTGGCGTGCGCCGCGAACGGCTCACCCCCGTCCAGCACGCACTGCAGGCGCTCCCACACCGACATCCGCACCTGCGCGTGGCGCTCGGCATTCTGGTGCTCCTGGGCGAACACCGCCTGCACGAGGCGCTTCTCCCGCGACAGGTCGAGGTGCGGGAACTCGAGCGCGCACATGTGGAATCCATCGGCCAGCTGCTCGATCCGCGACACGTTGCTGTCCAGCCGCATCCGCTCGGGAGGGTCGCCGACCTGAAAGCTCAGGCGCACCTCCTGGCCCGGATCGAGCGGGTGCTCGGTGACGATCTTGACGCCGCCCGCAGACAGGTCGACCGAGCGCACGGCAAGCAGGTGCGCGCCGCCGTCTCCGTCCACCGTCAGACACGAGATCGCCAGCCGCACCATCACGCGGAAGAATTCTCTGCGCTCTTCGTCGCCCACCACCCTGGTGATCGACCCGCGGGCCGGCGACTTCAGGAGCCGCGGTCGATCCGCGCGCGCACCAGCTTGCGCCCGAAGGGCGCCGGCTCCACCGAGACGGCCACCGCCCGGCTGTGCAGCGACGGCCGCTCCTCGAGGTCGACGCTGACCGTGAACACGTCGCCCGGCTGGACGTCGAAGTCGCAGGTGAACCGCAGCCCCGACGCCGACACGTCCTCGACGCTGACCGGATACTCGTTGCGGGCGAGCACATTGCGGGCTTCGATCACCCGCAGCTTGCCCTCCGCCTTGGCTGACATGCGGGGCGCCCGGGTACCCTGGCCGAGCGGTTCGATGGAGCGCAGCGCCAGCCGCACCGCGGCCAGCTCGTGGCTGTGAAATTCGGCGTCCAGGAACTCGAACTGCGCCTGCCAGGTGCGATCCGAGACCGAGAAGCGCAGCGTCAGCGTGTCGATGCCGCCCACCTTCAGCCGCGGCGCGAGCACCGTCAGCACGTCGCCGTCCAGCCCGTCGGCCTTGACGTGGAACTCCTCTCCGTCCTGGGTGACGGCGAGCACGCCCTCGCGGCCGGGCAGGGCTTCGAGCGCCGCCCGCGGCTCGCTCTCGCTCACTCAGCCTCCATGAACGGGTAGCGGTAGTCGGCCGGCGGCACGAACGTCTCCTTGATCGTGCGCGGGCTGACCCACCGGATCAGGTTCCACATCGATCCGGCCTTGTCGTTGGTGCCCGATGCGCGCGCGCCGCCGAACGGCTGCTGGCCCACCACCGCTCCGGTCGGCTTGTCGTTGACGTAGAAGTTGCCGGCAGCATGCCGCAGCGCCGCGGCGGCGTGCTCGATGGCCCGCCGGTCGGTCGCGAACACCGCCCCTGTGAGCGCGTAGGGCGACGTCGAGTCGACCAGGTCGAGCGTCTCGTCGACCCGCTTCTCGTCGTACACGTAGGCGGTGACCACCGGCCCGAACAGCTCGCGACGCATCAGGTCGAACCCCGGGTCGGTGGTCTCCACCACCGTCGGCGACACGAAGTAGCCCTCCGAGTCGTCGCACTCGCCGCCCACCACCAGGCTCGCGTCGGGGCTCGAGGCGGCCAGTTGCAGCGCCTCCTTCTGGGTCGCGAAGGAGCTGCGATCGATCACCGCGGCCATGAAGTTGCGGAAGTCGCGCGGGTCGCCCATGCGGATCCCGCCCACCTGCTCCTGCAGCGTCTCGCGCAGCTGCGGCCACAGGTTGGACGGCACGTACACGCGCGACGCGGCCGAGCACTTCTGGCCCTGGTACTCGAACGCCCCGCGTACGACGGCGGTGGCCACGGTCGCCGGATCGGCCGACGGGTGGGCGAAGATGAAGTCCTTGCCGCCGGTCTCGCCGACCAGACGCGGATAGCCGTGGTAGCGGTCGATGTTCTGCCCCACCGTGCGCCACATGCTGTGGAAGACCCCGGTGGAGCCGGTGAAGTGGATGCCCGCCAGATCGGGGTGGTCGAGCACCGGATCGCCGATCTCGCGGCCCGATCCCAGCACCATGTTGACGACCCCGGGGGGCAGCCCCGCCTCCGCCAGCAGCTTCATCAGGAAGTGGGCCGAGTAGACAGCCGTGGACGCCGGCTTGAACACGACCGTGTTCCCCATCAGCGCC
This sequence comes from Gaiellales bacterium, assembly GCA_038230835.1. GTDB lineage: Bacteria > Actinomycetota > Thermoleophilia > Gaiellales > JAICJC01 > DASUHT01. Next base: position 27,657 of record JBBRMM010000029.1, on the reverse strand, counting down.
GGGGCGGTGCACAGGTTGCCGGCGATAGAGGTGAAGTTGAACGGCGCCACCGCGAACACGAAGCCCTCCAGCGGCCGGTACTCGACGCGGTTCCACACACCCGGCGAGCTGATCGGCTGCTCGCTCATCAGCCGGTGCATGTAGGAGGTGTTGAAGCGCCAGAAGTCGATCAGTTCGCAGGCGGCGTCGATCTCTGCCTGGAACACCGTCTTCGACTGGCCGAGCATCGTGGAGGCGTTGAGCACGTCCCGCCACGGGCCCGCCAGCAGCTCGGCCGCCCGCAGGAAGACCGCCGCTCGCGCCTCCCACGACATCGCCGACCATTCCCCGCGCGCGGCGGCAGCCGCCTCGACGGCCTGCTTTACCTCGGCCTCGCCTCCCTGGTGGTAGGTGGCGAGCACATGCGCGTGGTCGTGCGGCATGACGGCCTCGGCGGTGCGCCCGGTGCGCACCTCCTTGCCGCCGATCACCATCGGGATCTCGATCTGCGTGGACGCCATCTCGTCCAGCCCGGCCTTCAGGGCGGCGCGCTCGGGCGTTCCGGGGGCGTGGCCACGCACCGGCTCGTTGAACGGATCGGGGAGTCGAAAGACGCCGCTGCTCACACGACCTAGCCTACCGTCCCGCACCGCCGGACCGGTACAATCGGCGGACAGGTACCTAGACGGGGGATGAACATGAGTGTGACCACCAAGAAGTACGCGAACTTCATCGGCGGCGCGGCCGCCGATGCGTCGTCCGGAGAGACGCTGGACGTCATCAACCCGGCCACCGGCGAGGTGATCGCGGCTGTTCCCAACTCGACCGCCGCCGACATCGACCGCGCCGTCGAGGCCGCCGAGAACGCCTTCAACGGCGACTGGGGCGAGACCACCCCCGCCGAGCGGTTCGAGATCCTGAACAAGCTCGCCGACGTGCTCGACGAGCACGCCGAGGAGCTGGGCACGCTGGAGTCGCAGAACGTCGGCAAGCCGCTGGGGGCCGCGATCGACGAGGTCGCCGGCGCCAGCGACTGCATCCGCTTCATGGCCGGAGCGGCGCGCCTGCCCGAGGGCCAGGCCGCGGCCGAGTACGTGCGCGGATCGACCTCCATGATTCGCCGCGAGCCGATCGGCGTCGTCGGCCAGATCACCCCCTGGAACTACCCGCTGATGATGGCGGCGTGGAAGATCGCTCCCGCGCTCGCGGCCGGCAATACGGTCGTGCTCAAGCCGTCCGAGATCACGCCGCTGACCACGCTGCGCGCGGCCGAGCTGGCCGCGGACATCCTGCCCCCCGGCGTGCTGAACATCGTGTCCGGCCTGGGCGACCCGGTGGGCGCTGCGATCTCCGCCCACCCGCGGATCCGGATGGTCTCGATCACCGGGTCGGTGGAGTCCGGCAAGAAGGTGGCCCGGGCGGCCGCCGACAACCTCAAGCGCGTGCACCTCGAGCTGGGCGGCAAGGCGCCGGTGCTGGTTTTCGACGACGCCGACATCGCCGCCGTCACCGAGACCCTGAAGGCGGCCAGCTTCTGGAACTCCGGCCAGGACTGCACGGCGGCGACCCGTGTGGTGGTCGGCCGGAAGGTGTACGACACCTTCATGTCCGAGCTGATCAGCCAGGTGGAGTCGATCAAGGTCGGCGACCCGTCCGAGATCGAAGACATCGACATGGGCCCGGTCGTGTCGAAGCGCCAGCAGGAGCGGGTGCTCGGCTTCCTCGAGCGCGCGACCGCCGCCGGAGCCAAGATCGAGACCGGTGGCGAGACGATCGGCAACCGCGGCTTCTTCGTGCAGCCGACGGTGGTCACCGGCGCCGATCAGAAGTCCGAGATCATCCAGAAGGAGGTCTTCGGGCCGGTCGTGACCGTGCAGCAGTTCGCCGACGACGACCAGGCGATCGCCTGGGCCAACGACGTCGAGTACGGCCTGTCCGCCTCGGTGTGGACGCAGAACGCGTCTCGCGGTCTGCGCGCGGTGCGCAAGCTGCAGTACGGCTGTGTGTGGCTGAACGACCACTTCACGGTCTTCAACGAGATGCCGCACGGCGGCTTCAAGCAGTCCGGCTACGGCAAGGACATGAGCAAGTACGGGCTCGACGACTACACGATCGTCAAGCACGTCCTCGCCAAGTTCGAGTAGGTGACTCGAGGTGGCGGGGCGGGCTGATGCCCGTCCCGTCGCCTCACGGTGCCAGCACGCGCGCGCTGCCGTCCACGACCAGCGTGTCTCCGACCCAGGCGCGCGTGGCCAGCGTGATCCGGCCGCGCTCGTCGAGCTCGGTCACCTCGACCTCGCAGCGCACGTCGTCGCCGGGCCGCACCGGCGCCCGGAAGCGCAGCTCCTGGCCCAGGTAGACGGTTCCCGGGCCGGGCAGCTCGTTGGCCAGCAGCGAGGAGATCAGCCCGCCGACCAGCATACCGTGAGCGATCCGGCCTCCGAACCGGGTCTGCTCCGCGTAGGCGTCGTCGAAATGGATCGGGTTGCGATCGCCGGTGGCGGCGGCGAACTGCTCGAGCTGCTCGTCGCCCACCCGCACGGTGCGCTCGGCCCGGTCGCCGACCGCCACGCTCACATGTACAGCCCACCGTTGATGTTGAGGCAGGTGCCGGTGATGTACTCGCCGTCGCGCACGAGGTAGAGCACCCCGCGGGCGATCTCGTCGGGATCGCCGAAGCGGCCGAGCGGAATCCGCGCCAGCAGCCGTTCCAACACGTGCTCGGGCACGCCGCGCAGCATGTCGGTGTCGATGAATCCGGGACACACGCAGTTCACGGTCACGCCGAACCGGGCCACCTCGTACGCCAGCGTCTTCGTCCAGGCGATCAGCCCGCCCTTGGTTGCGGCGTAGTTTGCCTGGCCGTAGTTCCCGAGCTGGCCGACGAAGCTCGACAGGCTGACGATGCGACCGAAGCCGCGGTCGCACATCGGCTCGAGCACCGCCTTGGTGACGCGGTGGGTGCCGACCAGATTGGTCTCCACCACCTCGCCGAACTGCTCGTCGGTCATCCGCCGCATGGTGGTGTCGCGGGTGATGCCGGCGTTGTTCACCAGCACGTCGATCCGCCCGAATCGCTCGATCGTGCGCTCGGCCAGCATCGGCCCGGTGGCCGGGTCGGCGATCGACCCAGGCAATACGATCGCCTCGGCACCACCGGCGGCGAGCTGCGCCGCCAGCTCCTCGGCCGGGCCAACCGAGCCGTGGCAGTTGATCGCCACCCGGCAGCCGGCCTCGCTGAGGCGCAGCACGATCTCACGGCCGATACCGCGCGCACCGCCGGTCACGATCGCCGCCATGCCGTCGAGATCCGCCATGGGAGATTCTTACCGACGACGGGTGCCGCGCGTCGCGGCAGGGGATCAGGCGCCGGCAGGCGTTGCGTTGGGCAGCAGCAGCAGGTCGCGGATCGACACGATCCCGATCAGCTTGCCACCTTCCACCACCGGCACGTGCCGGAAGCCGCCGTGGATCATCATCATCGCCGCCTCCCCGTGGGTGGCGTCGCGCCCGACCGTGATCGGGTCTCGGGTCATCCAGTCGCCGACGCTGCCCTCGATGGTGGCCTTGCCGACCGCCCGCAGGATGTCGCGCTCGGTCAGGATCCCGACCAGCCGCTCGCCGTCGATGACCAGGATCGCGCCCACCCGCCGGTCGGACATCCGGTGTGCGGCGTCGACCAGCTTGTCCGCCGCCGCGGCGGTCAGCAGCTGACGGCTCATGCAGTTGTCCACCGTTTCGTGGCGATGGCGCTGGAAGGAAACGTTCATCCAGGTCGATCTTACAGGCCCCCGGCCCAGCGTGAAAGCGGGGCGGCGGCCGGCAAGGCACCGTCTACCATTCGCCCATGCCAGCCCAGGCGTACGCCGGAAAGCCCTGTGTGTGTCAGCACAAGCTCGAATTCTGCGATCAGCGCTGCGTCGCCGACATGCTGGACACCACCTTCTACATCGCCTGCCTGAAGCTGACCGCTCGCCGCTGCCTGGTGGTGGGAGCGGGATCGGTTGGGCTGGAGAAGGTGGAGGGGCTGCTCGCGTGCGGCGCCGCGGTGCACGTGATCGCGCCCGAGGCGTGCGAAGGCGTCCGCGAACTGGCCGTAGAAGGCGACGTCGAGTGGTCGCCGCGGGCCTTTGCCGAGGGTGACCTGGAGGGGCACTTCCTGGCCATCGCCGCCACGTCCGACACCGACGTCAACATCGCGGTGTTCGACGAGGCCGAGCGGCGGGCGATGCTGTGCAACGTGGTGGACGTGCCACCGCTGTGCAGCTTCATCCTGCCGGCGATAGTGCGCACGGGCCCGATCGCGATCGCGATCTCGACGGCCGGCGCCAGCCCAGCGCTGGCGAAGCGCATGAAGCGCGAGATCGGCGACCTGTTCGGCCCCGACTACGCCGAGCTGGCCGGCATGCTGAACGACGTCCGCGGGTGGGCCAAGGCCACCCTGCCGACCTACGACGACCGCAAGGCGTTCTTCGAGGGGATCGTCAACGGCGACCCCGATCCGATCGGGCTGCTGCGGGCCGGCGACCGGGCCGCGGTCGAGCGCCTGATCGACGCTCGCCGCCACCTGGCCGAGCGTGTTACTTGAAGCGGTAGGTGATGCGGCCGCGGGTCAGGTCGTAGGGCGAGAGCTCGACCTTCACCCGGTCGCCGGGCAGGATGCGGATGTAGTAGCGGCGCATCTTGCCGGATATGTGACCGAGCACCGAGTGCCCGTTGTCGAGCTGCACTCGGAACATGGTGTTGGGCAGGGCCTCGGTGACCTCACCCTCGACCTCGATCGTCTCTTCCTTGACCACGTCTAGACGTTACCCGAGCACGGTGACGTTGGTCGCCTCCATACCCTTGCGGCCCTCCTGGGGCTCGTACTCCACCTTCTGCCCCTCCTCGAGGTTGCGGAAGCCCGACCCCGAGATGTTGGAGAAGTGGATGAAGAGATCGGCTCCGCCGTCTTCGGGCTGGATGAATCCAAAGCCCTTCGCCTGCGAGAACCATTTGACGGTGCCAGTGGCCATGTTGCGCTCCTGGTCGAGTGTTTGAACGACGCAGGTAACGCTGTTCCACGGTCCCACACGCACGTTCATGCGGTCGAACGGCGGCCGCACGCGCCCAGTGTAGGGCAAAAACGGACGATTCGCCACAGAATTTCCGGTGGTTCACCCGCGCGCAAACCGACGCCTTCGGCGCCCCAGGGCCCGCCTTCCTAGGCGCTCGCCTCGGCCACGCTGTCGGTCGCGACCGCCTCGCCCACGACCGGCTCGTCGGCAGGGCGCTTGCGACCGCGGCCGCGGCTTCTCCGCCGCCGGTCGCGGCGCTCCGGCGATGCCCCCACCGGCTCACCGCGGGCGATCTTGCGCACAGCTCCCGGCCTCGAGTCGCGGGTGGGCTCGCCCTCCGGCGAGCGGACCTCGAATTCCACTCGCACCCGCCCGCGGACACCGGCGCCCTTGAGCTGGGCGAGCACCCTGCGGGCGGCGTCGTCGGCCAGCACCTCGGCCTCGTCGCGCTCCAGCGCGAGCACCAGTCCGGCGCCGTCGACATCGATCCGAGCGATCCGGTCGGAGCGCTCAGGCTCGTTCAGCAGTTTCGCAACCGCCACCTGCAGAGGAGCGGACAGGGCGGCCGCGGCGCGCGCCTCGATGGCACTCGCATGCCGTTGCTCGCCGCCGGCCAGCCGCCACACCAGCGGCCGCTCGCCACCCAGCCGCTCGCGCACGACTCCGTCGGCGTCGTCGCGCAGCCGCACGGCCACCGCTGGAGCCACCTCGACCTCCAAGCCCTCGCCGGTGCTGCTGACCTTGACCGCCGGCGGGGTCGAGCCGACAACGGCGCCGTTGAACGACACCGACTGCCCACGCTCGCTCTCAGCCTTGCGCTTGGAGCGCTTGGCAGCCTTGGTACGCGGCAGCGGGGCGGGGATGTTCGAGCCGAGCGCAGCCGCCAGCCGCAGCGGGTCCTCGGACAGCTCACGGCGGGCGACGTCGACCATCTGCTCGGCTTTCGACCCCCGGCGCGGGGATGCCACGGCCAGGATCGCCGCCCCCGCCTCGAGCGGCGACCGGCGCGCGATCGTCGCCAGACGCACCGCCGCCTCAGTGTGCGCCGCCTCCGACCCGGCGCCGGCCAGGGCACCCAGCAGGCTGCGTCCGTCGGGCACGTGCGACCCCGCATAGCGGTACTGATGGTCGCGCGCCGCACGGGCCAGCTGCCACGTCCACGTGACGATCCGGTCCGGCGGAGCCTGGATCTTGCCGTCGCCCATCGCGAGCAGCAGCACCCGGGCGCCCTGGCCGCGATCCTGCTGCCACGGCGGCGCAGCCTCGACCAGCCGGCACGCCATCGCAAACACCGTCTGGCTCGGGCGCTGTGAGGCCAGGTCGCCCAGTGCAGTCAACCGCAGCCTGCGGTGGCGGTTCTCCGCCGAGCAGGTGTACAGGAAGAGCTCGCGCGCCTCCGGGTACAGGCCTGTGATCCGCTCGGCCAGCTGCTGCACGTCTGCCGGGGTGACGGCACGCGCCGCGACCACCGCCCATGCCCGCTGCTCGTCGAGGGCCAGCTTGGATGCGTCCACCAGCTTCCACAGTGCCGCGATGACGCCGATTCGCCGCTCCGGATCGTCGGACACAGGGACGATCCACGCGGCCTCCTTGATCACCGCCTTGGCCGGTTTGCGGCGCCGCCGGCGGCGGGGAGGGGGCGGAGTGACCAGGCCACCGGGGCGGTAGGCGTCCACGCCCAGCAGCGAGTGCAGCGTGATCGTGCGCTCGGTGTGCGGCGCGCCCGGCTCGGCGAAGTCGACCACCACACCCGCTTCCTTACGGCGGTGCAAGCGCATGATCCGGCCCACCCGCTGTTGATACACGCGCCGGCTGGCGGTGGGCGCCAGGTGCATGCAGATGGTTGCTCGGGGCGCGTTCCAGCCCTCGGCCAGGATCTGGGCATTGACCAGCACGTTGATGTCGCCGCGCTCGTACGCACCCAGCGTCTCGGCCAGCTCGCGGGGAGGCGTGCGGCCCGAGACGGCCGCCGCCGCCAGTCCGATCGCCCGCATCGAGGCCGCCACCCGCTCGGCGTGGTCGACACCTGCCGCGTAGACGATCCCCGGTGTGTCGCCGAAGCGGCTCTGGTAGAGGTCGGCGGCCGCGAGGTTCAGCGGGTCGAGGTCGAGAGCGGTGGCCAGCTGGCCCTGATCGTAGTCGCCGCCCACGATCTCGACGGTGCGCAGCGACGCGATCGGGCGCACGCGCACACAGCGAAGCGGCGCCACAACTCCTCGGCGCACCGCCTCGGCCAGTGGGAAGTCGGCCACCTCGGCCGGGAACACATCACCCACATGCTTCTGCAGCAGCTGGTCGGTGGCGGTCATGCCGATGTACACCGGATCGGAGAAAGCGCGGATGGCGGCCGCGGTCTTCTCGCCCAGCGCGGTATGCGCCTCGTCGCACACGACCACCCCGTACACACCGGGCTTGATATCGGTGTAGTGCTTGATGAACCACGAGTAGGTGTTGATGGTGAGCGGCGGCGGCTTGGGTGTCGGCTCGCCGACCAGCACCTGCTTGTGTAGGCGGCTCGCGTATCCCTCCTTGGTCAGGTCACGGGTGAACTGGTCGACCAGCAGCCGGCGGTGGGTGAGGATCAGCACCCCGGTGGCGCGGGCGGCGTCCACGAAGCCGCCGGCGGCGATCGTCTTGCCCGATGCGGTGGGGTGCTTGAAGCGGTAGCGGCGGCGCGCGCCCGGGTCGGGCGGCGCGTCCTCGCCGTTCAGCTCCTCGTCGTCGTCCACCACGACCACCGCCACCGCCGGGTCGTGCAGCTCGAGCGCGTCGGGGGCCGCTGACGGATCCAGATCCGGGTCGAGATCGAGGAGGTCGTCCTCGTCGTCGTCGTCGTCGTCGTCTTCGTCTTCGAACTCCTCGTCGTCCACGAACGCGTCCGCCGGCTCGATGTCCTCTTCGATCTCGCCGGGCTCCTCGTCGTCGTCCTCGTCGTCCTCGTCGTCGACCACATCCTCGGGTCGCTGCAGGTCGCCGATCAGCGCGGCCAGCTGGCCGGCCAGGGCATCCACCTGGTGACGCCGCAGCGTGGTCCCGGAGGCCAGCTTGGGCTGCGGGTCCGACAGCACCCGCTCCAGCCCGAGCACCAGCGCGTAATCGCGCAGCCACTCGTAGCTGGGCTCGACCAATCCGCGCTGCATCTCGGCAAGCGCAGCGTCCAGCGCCGCGCGGCGCACGGTTCCCGGGGCGAGTGCCGTAGCGGCGTCCTCACCAGGGTGCAGTAGCGGTTCGCCACACCATTCCGACGCGGTGTTGGCGACCGCCTCAAGGTCGGCCTCGAAGCGAAGTGTCATCAGGTCTGCCAACCGCGGGCTGTTCGGGCGCCTGGACAGGCGACGCAACCCGCGGTTTCGTCAAGTGTAGACGATCTCCTAGGCGTTCGCCGAAGAACGCAGCGCCGAGCTGACCAGACGCCGCAGAGGGTCGTGCAGGCGCGGTGCAGCAGCCAGCACGCCGTCGGCGCCGCCGGAGTCGATCGGCGGGAGCGTCGAGGTGCCGCCGCCCGCCTCGCGGACGAGCAGCATCCCGGCCGCCCGGTCCCAGACCATCAGCGGCACCTCATAGAAGGCGTCCAGTCGGCCGGCGGCCACCCAGGCCAGATCCAGGGCAGCCGAGCCGGCGCGTCGGAGGTCGCGCACTGCAGGCAGCACCCGGTCGAGCGCGCGCGCCTGGACCGCGCGCGCGGCGGCGCCATACGAGAATCCCGTCGCCACCAGGGCGGCAGCGGGGTCGAAGGCACGAGTGACCGCGATCGGCAGCCCGTTCATGGTCGCCCCGCGTCCGCGGACAGCCACGAAGGTCTCGTCGCGGAGCGGGTCGCGAACCACTCCGATCAACGTTCCGCGTGCGTCCTCGACCGCGATCGAGACGCTCCAGGCCGGGTACCCGTAGAGGTAGTTGGTGGTGCCGTCCAGAGGGTCTATCACCCACCGCAGGTCCGACGTTCCGGCCTCGGAGCCCTGTTCCTCGCCCAGCACACCGTCGCACGGCCGGTGGTCGGCGATAAGCCCGCGCAGCAGTTTCTCGGACTCGCGGTCTACCTCGCTCACCAGGTCGATCGCGCTCGACTTGGTCTCGATGCCGCCGATCGGGCCGCGAAAGCGGTCGAGCAGCAGCCCGCCGGCCTCGTGGGCCATCCGGATCGAGAGCTCGAGCACACCGTCGGGAAGCATCGAGGCCAAGTCTACGAGGCTGGTGAAGAGCCGGGGTCGGTCAGGGGAAATTCCTGCAAAGGCTGGCAATTCGGATGAGAAACAGGCATGCTTTTGAGGTGGGCAAGTTCCTTCACAAGATGCGGGAGCGGCGGCGCGACCGCCGGCTGGCTCGGGAGCTCGAGGTGCGCTTCCGCGAGCAGGTCGACGCGCGCACCGCAGCGGCCGCACGCATGACCGACGAGCTGCATCAGGCCTGACCGGCCGGCGGTACCGTTCCGCGGATGAGCCGGCTCGTCTTTGCACGCCTTTCCGAGACGCTGCTGGGCGGGCCGATGCCGTACACCGAGCGGCATGTGGCCAGCCTGCGGGACGAAGGTGTGACCGCCGTCATCAACCTCTGCCAGGACAGCGAGTACTGGTCGGGGGAGCGCGAACTGGTGGCGGCTGAGTACGAGCGGGCCGGGATCACCGAGCACCGGCTGGCGGTCGTGGACGGGTCCACTGTGCCACCCGAGGTGCTGGACGAGGCGGTGGCGGTGGCGCTGGGCGAAACCGTGTACGTGCACTGTCGGGGCGGGCGCGAGCGCTCGGCCACGGTGTGCACCGCCATCCTGGCCCGCAGCCAGCGGCTCGACCCGGCCGACGCCCTGCGCCTCGCCCAGGCCGCGAACCCCGTCTTCAAGCCACTGCCGTGGCAATTGCACGGCGTCCAGGTGTGGGCGGGTTCGAAGCGCTGAGAACTGGTAACATCGGCACGGTGAAACGAACGCTCCGGATCGTCGCCTTCCTTGTCGGGCCGCTGGCCGCCCTGGCCGGAGCGCCAGAAGCATTCGCCACCACCTACGTGAAGGGCACGACCGGCTCCGGCGGCGGGGGTGGCACTCTCCCCTTCACCGGCGCCGAGCTCACCCTGTACGTGGCCGCGGGCCTGGTGCTGATGGGATCGGGCATCGGGCTTCGCCTGCTGTCGCGGCGCACACCCCGCTGACCGGCTGAGCCGCGGTTCACTCATCCGGGGACGAACATGCCGCGGCCGAGCGCGAATTGGAGCACATACGCGCAGCGCCGGCAGATCAGGAGCTTCATGCGCAGGGTGGTCGCGCCCCACTGACTGTCTTCGCGCCCGATCTGCTCGTCGAATTCCCGGCAGCCGCAGATCGGGCACGCGAGCTCGGCCAGCTTGTGCTTGGTCTCCTCGATCGCTGCCTGCTCGTGCTCCCGGGCGGCCGCGGAGCGCGCGGCAGCCGCCTCGCCATCCTTCTGCGCCTGCTCGACCAGCGCCACCGCCTCGGTCACCGTAACCGTCTGCTCGACGACGCTCCGATCTCGGGTGTAGGACACCGCGGCGTGGGTGGCGCTACCGAAGGGAACGCCCTTGTCGCGCCCGAACGAGCCAGCACCGGGAAGGATGAAGCGGGCGGTCAGATTGCCGATCTCCCCAGGCGCGGTACCGCCGCTGACGGAGATCTCCTTCTTGGTCGCGTCGATCATCGAATCCTCCTTGCTCCGGATGAGACGCTGCACGCTACCGCAGGCGGCGGCCGGCGGATCGTGGCGAGCATCCGCCTCGTTGCACGACGTCGAGTAACCGTGCTCAGTAGTGGTCGTACGCGGAGGGAGGGACCGCCGAGCGCAGCCGTACCGGCAGGTACGGGTTGAGCTCCTGCACATGTTCCGCCGCTGCCCGCGCGGCGGCCATGTCCCCGACCCGACCGGCCGCCACCTGCTCGAGTTCCCAGCCGACCCACAACCGCGGCTCGGCGGCGACGGCTGCCCGGGCGTCGGCCAGCGCCGCAGCGGCGTTGCCAGCCGAGAGCTCGGCCCGAGCTCGGGCCAGTGCCGGTCGGCCCGACAGCAGGTCGAAGCTCGCCGCCCGGTCAGCATCGTGCAGCGCCGCGGGCAGCGGCTCGGCGTAGGAGCGAAGCAGGTAGCGCTGGGCGAGCGTCGCCGGAGCCACCACGACCGCCGCGGCCGCGATCGCGGCCAACACGACCGCCGCGCCCAGCCGGCGAGATTGCGGCATCCGGCGTCCGGCCGGTAGGCCGGCCAGGCACACACCGGCCAGCACCATTGCCGGAACGGCGTCCGCGGCGATGTGCCAGATCCAGTCCACCGAACTGTGCGCGACGAAGTAGGCCAACCCCGCGCCGGCTCCCGCCGCCACCCACTGCTCTCCCGGAGCCGCCCCGCGGAGCCGGGTCGAAGCCGCGGCCACAAGAGGGAGACCCAACCCCAGCGCGAGCAGAACCCCGCCCGGTGCTCCCAGGGTGGCCAACACCTCCAGCGGCTCGCTGTGCGCCTGCAGAGGTTGGGCGGCTGAGCGGCCGAGACGGTCGTAGGCGTAGCCGAAGCTACCGCCGCCGACGCCGTCCAGAGGGTGTGCGTGGAAGGTCGCCACCGCCACCCGCCACAGGTCGTAGCGCCCCCCGCCCACCGACGTGAATCGAGTATTGCCACGATAGGGGTTGCCTTCGTGGGTGAACTGGTGCCAGCGTGCGGCCAGCCAACCGGCCGGGTCGCCGCCGGTCGCCTGGTACCCGCGCACGCCCGCCGCCAGCACCACCAGCACGAGCATCCCCACGAGTCCCGAAACGAGCATCCGCCGGGGTCGGCCGGCCGGCAGCAGCCAGCGTTCCGCCGCCAACGCGATGCCGACGAACACAGCCTCGACCAGCGCCACCGCGATCGCCGCCCGACCGGCTGTGTGCACCTCTGCGACCCCGGCTGAGAAGGGGTAGGCCGCGTTCAGCGAGCTCCAGGTGCCGGCGATTCCCAGCCCACCGCCCGCGGCAAGCCAGCCGGCCCGCGCCGGTGACGGACTGAGCAGCACGAACACCACGCCGGACACCACCAGCGCGAGCACGGCTGCTCGAGCACCGGTGGGCACGACCAGCGCTCCAGCGGCCCCCGCGGCAGCTCCCGCAGCGACCCGCAGCGCCGCGTGCAGCCCTCGATCGGCCGCCAGCGCGAGCAGCGGCCACACCCCGATCGCAAGCACGGCAGCGATCCCGCCGCCATACCCGATCGAGCCGACCAGCCGGCCCAGCGCGTACTCCCGCCCGGCGTCGGCGCCCAGAGCGGTGTCGGCGATCAGGGTCGCCGCGAAGATCGCCGAGGCCAACCCCACCGAGGCAAGCATCCACCGCCGGGCTCGCTCGTCCGAGCCGGCCACGAGCGCCGTCCCCATCACCGCCGCGTAGGCCAGGCAACGGCCTCCCTCCACGAGTGCCGACTGCGGCCACGCCGCCCACGCGATCGAAAACAGGCACGCCGCACCGAGGCCGGCCAGAGCCAGCGGGCCGGCGGCCTGCGCCACGCCGATCGCGCCCTGGCCGGCGACCACCGCCGCCGCGAGTGCCAGCAGGCCGAGCACCGCCCATGGGCCCCAATCGTCCACGGTGTATCCGCCCCCGTGCCAGGCCAGCCATACGGTCGCCACCGGCGCCAGCAGCGCCGGCGTCAGGTCAAGCGTCGAGCGGCGAGGCATTGGCACACCCTACCGAGCAGCCCATCATTCCCCACGCTTCCATTTTTTGGGGTACACTCGCCGCGGCGGGCAAGGATTTCAGGGAGTGTCTCGCGCTGCGTTCTATGCAGCGGCCGGCTGGACCCGCCGGTTGAGACACGGAGTCCGGCGGCCCACCGGACATCCATCGACGAGGCCGCTTCTGCCCAAGCGGCCTCGTCGGCCTGCCCAGAGAGCCGCTGTCTTGTCTGGGAGCGACGGGAGTAGGCTGTCGCGGGTGGATGCTCACATTCTGCTGGTTGAGGATGATTCGTCTTTGCTTCGAGTCACGACGCTCGCCTTGCAGCGAGCGGGTTACGGGGTCACGGCGCGCGAGAACGGCCGGGAGGCGTTGGAGGCGTTCGGCCGCGAGCCGTTCGACTTGGTGCTGCTGGACGTGATGCTCCCGGGCGTGGACGGGTTCGAGGTGTGTCGGGAGATCCGCCGGACGCACGCGACGCCGATTGTGATGCTGACCGCGCGCGCGGACACGATGGATGTCGTGGTCGGGCTCGAACTCGGTGCCGACGACTATCTGACCAAGCCATTCGAGGTTCCCGAGTTGATCGCGCGGCTACGCGCCGTGCTGCGGCGAGGGACTGCAGTGGAGGCGCCGACGTTGATGCGCTTCGGGGACCTCGCAATCGATGAGGCGGCGTTCCGGGTCACGCGAGGAGGCGACGATCTTGGGCTCACGGCGACCGAGTTTCGGCTGTTGTGCGAGTTGGCGCGGCGGCCTGGGCAAGTGTTCACTCGCGAGGTGTTGCTGGAGCGGGTGTGGAGCTATCAGTTTCAGGGAGACTCGCGGCTGGTCGACGTTGCGATGCGACGGCTTCGCGCCAAGATCGAGGTTGATTCCGCGCATCCGATATTGATCACCACGGTGCGTGGGGTCGGCTATCGCTTCGAACAGCCGTGATCGGCGGCGTGACCCCCACCCGGCTGCGGCGGCGGTTGGCGGTCGTGTTCGTGCTCGCGGTCGGCGTGACCACCGGTGGGGTTGCGCTGGGCTCGTACCTGATCGTGCGCAACGCGCGGCTGGACGACTCGACCCGACAGGCGGTGAGCACGTCCATCTTCAACCTTCGGTTCGCATCGGCCGCCAGCACGTCGGTGCCGGCGCTGCTCGACGCGCTTCGCACGCGGGGGTCGTTTTCGACCGTGATCCTCAGCAAGGGAGCTCGGCCGGAGAGCTCGGCTCGGTTCGGGCCCGCGCAGATCCCGTCCGCCCTGCGGGCATTGGTCGATGCGGGCCAACTCGGACACGAGCCGGTGACGGTGTTTGGGAGACGCTATCTGGTGGTGGGGAGCCCGTTGCCAAAGACGCGCGAACAGCTCTACTTCTTCTTCGACGAGCAGCAAGTGTGGGACGATCTCGACTCGCTACGAAATGTGTTGCTGGGCGGTTGGGTGGCCTCTTTGGTGTTGGCGGCCCTGGGTGGTTCGCTCCTTGCTCGACGCACGCTGGCTCCGGTGGCGAGGGCCAGCCACGCCGCGCAGGCGCTCGCCGAAGGTCTCCTGGACACTCGCCTGCCGGCGGCCGGGAAGGATGAGTTCGCGGCCTGGGCGGCCTCGTTCAACGGGATGGCAGACGCGCTCGAGGAGAAGATCGGTGCCTTGTCGGAGGCACAGGCGCGGGAACGGCGCTTCACCGCCAACGTGGCGCATGAGCTGCGAACGCCGCTGGCGGCGTTGGTGGCGGAGTCGCAACTGCTGGTTGGTCACACCGACGCGATGCCTGCCGAGGCCGGCGAGCTGGCGGGGCTCGTGGTCGCCGACGTCGCTCGGTTGAAGCAGCTCGCCGAGGACTTGCTCGAGATCTCTCGCCTTGACTCGGGAGTCGAGCAGGCGGAGATCGAGCGCGTCGACGTGGCCGCGCTCGCGGCCCGCATGCTGCGAGTACACGGTTGGGCGGACGCGATCCTGCTGCAAACCGAACCGTCTTCGGTCGAGACCGATCGCCGCCGACTGGAGCGGATCATCACAAATCTGGTCGACAACGCCATGAGCCACGGAGGCGGTGGCGTCGAGGTTGGTGTCTGGCACGACGGCGAGGACGTGGTGGTCGAGGTGGCCGACCATGGACCAGGGATCTCCGCCCGCGATCTCCCTCACGTGTTCGAGCGCTTCTTCAAGGCCGATCACAGCCGAAGCGCCTCGGGCACCGGCCTCGGCCTCGCCATCGCTCGCGAGAACGCGCTGCTGCTGGGCGCAGAACTGACCGCGGCCGGCCGCGATAGCGGTGGCGCCGTGTTCAAGCTCCGAATGCCTGTCACGAGATTGTTACCTGCCGGTTCTTCGTCGGTGATACCCGCGGGCGACACTGACTCATCCGCACCGTAACTCGGTAAGGAGTCGGCAGGTGAGCGTCAAGCGTTCCGCCATCGGGCTCGTCATCGTGGCTCTCTGCGCACCGGCTGCTGCGTGCAACTCCGGGAGCGGCGCGTTCGGCGAGGGTCGTGCGGCGACGCTGATCAAGCCCGGCAGTGACCGCGTGATCGCCTTCACTGCCCAGACCGGCACGAAGGGCAATCACACCATTGAACAGGTCTTCGTCGCGCTCCCCGGCGGCAAGGCGCAGCAGTTGACGCACAGCCCGGACTCGCACGAGGCCCTCGCGTGGACGAGCGATGGCTCACGGCTGATTGTCAGCCAGGTGTCGATCAGGTCTTCCTTCTCCTATCGTACGTCGCTCGTCACCGTTGGGATCGACGGCGGTCCACCGGTGCCGTTGGCCAGGATCCCGCTCGGGTTTGGGTTGGCGGTGGAGCCAGACTGCGTGACGCGGGAGTGTGGCTGGAGCGGAAACCCTGTGTCGCCGGATGGCTTGCTGCTGCTCCTAGAGGGGGGCCGAGCGGCGGGGCTGTACGTCGAGACCATCCGCGACGGCTCGCTACGGCGGCTCGCTACAGGAGTTGAGGAGGGTGTCGATGGCAGCTCGGTAGCGTGGTCTCCCGATGGCCGCCGAATCGCCTATGTACTTCGCCCGCTGGGTATCAACCCAACCCTCGCCGGGCAGGTGGACATCACCAACTTCGACGGAACCGGGCACACAATAGTCGTCCACCCAGACCAGCTCCCGGGATTCTGGGGCAATTGTGCGAAGGGGCCATATGCTCGTGGACTGCCACGACGAGGCGACCACTGCTTCTACCGCATTCAGCCCGACAACGTGGAATGGTCGCGCGACGGCTCGCGACTCATCTACGACGCGAATAACAGATTCTACAGAGTGAACGCCGACGGAAGCGACCTGACCAGACTCACCGCGAGTGCGCCTGCCGGTGAGTTGCTGTCTCCTGACGGCTCACCCCTCGCCGGCAGCAACTACATCCCCCATGGCGGCTCCGCCGGCAACGGTATCGGTTGGTCTCCCAATAGCACACAACTGGCGGTCGTCCAAGACGGCGCCATCTACGTCATGAACGTCGACGGCAGCGGGCTCACGCAGGTCACGCCCAGCCTCGCCCGCCCCATCTTCAATCCGATCTGGAGGCCGAACCCACAATGAGATTCGCGAATCGGATGCACTCGAAGATCCTGGCGAACGTGTCGGCGCTCGTGATGCTCGTCTTGGTGGTGGCTGCGTGCGGCTCGGGCGCCGCCGATAGCCACTCGTCGAGCGGGCCGACCCCACCGCCGCCCCTCCCCGGTCGCATCGTGTTCGTTGACCTGCCGCAGGTGCCGGGCCATTGGCACGTGTACATGCTCGCTTCGGATGGCAGCGGACGAACCCTGGTCTCCGCGCCGCCGGCCGGTGGCGACTACCACCACCCGACGGTCTCACCCGATGGCACCAGGATCCTGTTTGACCGTATGCTTGGTGACTTCGGTGACCGGATCATGGTGGTCAACACCGACGGGTCCGGACTGCGAGACATCACCCACGGCTGCACCGATCACGCGTGCGGGGACGATCACCCGGCATGGTCTCCTTCCGGCACTCGGATCGCGTTCGAACGGTTCACCGGGGTATTCCACCGAGGCGGATACTGCTGTGCGCACGCCTCCATCGGCATCTGGATCGCAAACGCCGACGGGACACACCCCCACCAACTCACCCAGCTCCAGCCAGGCTCGGGCTGGGAAGATCACGCCCCGAGCTTCTCGCCAGACGGGCGCCGGCTCCTGTTCATGCGAGATGGAGACGGCCCCAGGACCAACCGGTCGAGCATCTGGACGATCGCCGTAAACGGCACGCATCCGCGCCTCGTCTATCGCCTCCCATACGACCGGCCGGGTGGTGGCGGGAACGCGCGCTGGTCTCCCGACGGCTCCCGGATCCTGTTCAGCGACAACTGCCTCTACGAATCGTGCCGACCCGTCCCCGCGTTCGTGCCGCAGGTCTTCACCATCCGACCCGACGGGACAGACCTGCACCAACTGACCCACGGGACGGGCGGAACCCACCCGGCCTGGTCACCCGACGGACACTGGATCGTCCTCCTACGCCCGGTCGACAACCCGACTACAGCATGTCCGTGGGGGCCTCGACACGAGCTCTACGTCATGAAAGCAAACGGGACAGCCATCCGACGAATCACCACGTCCGCCAACGTGTGCGACCCGGGCCAGCCCGACTGGGGGCCGTAAGGGACGCCCAGGGCCGTAAGCGGCGTGGACTTAGGTCCGCTTGGTGTCCGGCGGCGGAACGATTCAGGTCAGCGGCAGGCCCGGCGTGACGACCCGCTTGGCGAGCACGGCCCCGGGGTCGTTCTGCACGCAGTCGCGGCACAGGAACGAGGTCGGCAGCGCCGTGGCCGTCTCGCACCACACACACAGGTCGTTGTCAAGCAGGCTCTTGACGGCGGACACGAGATTGTCGGCAGCCGGGGAGCGAAGGGTGATCGGGGAGTTCACGGTGAGTATGTTCGCCGCGCCGCGACGGTGGCACAATCGACGTTTTGCGGTAACCCATCCCCATCTTGGGGTATGCCGCTCAAGCCGTCCCGGACTGCGGGCGATGTATCGAACAGGCAGCATGACACCTTCCGACTTCACCCACGCACTGTCCGCGATGAGCGAGCGCCGCCACACCGTGCGCACCACCGCGGCCACGCTGATGGCGTTCGCCGTCACGGCGCTGGCGGGTGCCTATCTGCTCGGTGCGATCGCCCCCGAACTGGCCCGTCTATGTGCGGTCATGGCCGGTGGCGGCGTGCTCGGCGCCGTGTGTGCGGACCGCATTCTGGCCGCTCGGCGGACGGCCCTCTACGATCAGATCTTGGTCGCCGGCTACCGCCACGTGGACGGCTATGCCGTCAGCAGACGGGCCGCTAAGCTGCTGTGTCCGTCCCGCCGGTTGCGGATGGCCGACTCCCTCGAACGCCTCGTGGACGCGGCGCAAAACCGCCGCCGGACCCCGGTTCCGATCCACCGCGAGGCGCTCTGCGAGCTTGCGCCGCAGGTGCGGGCAGCGGCCGGCCTGTTGCGCACCGAGAGCCACCGGATAGAGGCGGCCGCGATGGTGCTTGTGGCGCGACTGGTCAGCTAAGGTGCCGTCAGCCCCGTCTTCGATCCGCACTGCGACGTGCGCGACGTGGAGCGCGAGGTCGACCGCATCCTCGCCCATCTGCGCGCCGACCGCGACCGCCCGGAACTCGCCGCAGCCGCCTGACTCAACCCATCAGACGTCGAGCAGTTTCTCGACCCCCCGGCGCTCCAGGCCGCGGGAGATGACCAGTCGCTGGATCTCGGACGTCCCCTCCCAGATCCGATCGACCCGCAGCTCGCGCCACAGCCGCTCGACGGGATTCTCTCGCATGTAGCCACGGCCGCCGAAGATCTGCAGCACGCGGTCGGCCACCCGCCCGGCCGTCTCCGAGGCGATCAGCTTTGCCATCGACGCCTTGTGGTGCACCAGCTTGCGGTCCGCACCGGAGTCGTACAGCCAGCCCACGTAGTAGGTGAGCAGCCGCGCGGCGGTGGTCTCGGCGGCGCAGTCGGCCAGCGCGAAGGAAACCGCCTGGTGGTCGAAGATGCGCCCGCCGAACTGCTCGCGCTCGAGCGCCCAGGCCGTGCCCAGCTCGATCAGGCGGTTGCAGGCGCCGACACACCGCGCCGCAATGTGCACCCGCTCCTCGATGAACCACTCACCGGTCAGGTCGAAACCACGGCCCAGCCCGCCGAGGATGTTGTCCGCCGGCACCGGCGTCCTCGTGAACGTGAACTCGGGATGCCGGTAGGGGAAGTTGTGGGTGAAGTCGGGGTCGGCCGTCATCTCCACCCCGGGCGCGTCGCGGTCGACCAGAAACAGGGTCGGGTGGCGCTCGATCCCGTGCACCGCCCAGGCCTGTACGATGAAGTAGGCGGCCACGTCGCCGTCGGTGACAAACCACTTGGTGCCCGACAGTTCGTAGTGCTCGCCGTTCCACACCGCCTCGGTGGCGATGGCGCGCGGATCCGACCCCGCATGCTCCTCGGTGATGGCGTAGGCGTGGCGATGGTCGCCGCGCACGTCCGGCTCCAGGTAGCGCGTGATCTGATCCGGGGTGCCGTGCACGAGCACGTTCGACGGACTCCACACGAGCACCCACAGGCAGTTTGTCAGCCGCCCCAGCTGCTCGTGTGTGACCACCTGCTCGGTGAGGCTGAAGCCACCGCCCCCAAACTGCCTGGGAATGTTGTTCGCGGCCAGGCCGGAGGCCACGATCGCGGCCTTGGCACGCGCACGTGACTCCTCCGACAGGCGGCCGTGCGTGCTCTCGGCCTCGAGCTCGAGCGGCTGCAGATGGTCGTCCACCAGCGCCCGTACGCGGTCGCGCAGGTCGCGGAGCTCGGGGGTGAGCGAGAAGTCCATCGCAGGTGCCTTTCGTGGTCGGTGCCGGGGCGATCAGTCTGACACGGGCCGCAGAGCGTCTGCGCCGGCACCGAACACCAGCGCCTCCACGGCGTGCGCCCGGTCAACCCCGGCGAGCCGGATGTGATCGAGGTTTACCTCAACCTCAGGTAAAGGGTGAGAAATGCCGAGCGAGCGGGCACCGTTCCGGCTGCCGGCATCCAGCAGGTAGCCGACCGGGCCGTCGTCGCCCGGCGGCACCAGGACGTTCCGTCGCTGCGCCTGGCGGCGGGCGATCGCCTCCAGTTCGCGCACCTCGATCACCGGGTCGATGATGGTGTTGGAGTCGGTGCCGATGCATATCGGTATCCCCCGCTCGAACATCCGCAGTACCGGCAGGAAGCCGTCCCCGAGGTTGGCCTCGGTGGTCGGGCAGGCGCACACCGTGGCCCCCGCCCGCGCGATCAGGTCGAGCTCCCGGTCGGTCACATGGGTGACGTGGATGAGCGTCGTGCGCGGGCCCAGGATGCCGATTTCGGCCAGCAGCTCGATCGGCCGGCAGCCGTGCTCGGCGACGCACTCCTGCACCTCGCGCGGTTGTTCGTTGGCGTGGATGTGCACCACCATCCCCGTCGCCTGCGCCTCGCGCGCGATCTCCTCCAGCCACTCCCGTGAGACCGCCCGTACGCTGTGCGGGGCGAGTCCGACCTCGCCCGGTCGCTCCGTCGCGAGCGCCTCCACCCGGCGCAGGTAGGTGGCTACGTCGGGGTCGCAGAAGCGCCGCTGGCCAGGCGTCGGCGGGCGTCCGGCGCCCGCCCGCTGGTAGGCGGTCATGAGCAGCACGATCGCGATCCCGGCCTCGTCGGCGGCCGCCATGGTGGCGGTGGCCATCGCATTGGGCTGGGCGTGGAAGCTGCCGTCCAGGTGATGGTGCGGGTAGTGAAACTCGCCCACAGCGACGTACCCCGCGGCAACCATCTCGCGGTAGACCAGTCCGGCGACGGCGTGCGCCGAGTCCGGGTCGAGGGCCGACGCGGCGGCGTACATGGCCTCGCGCCAGGTCCAGAAGTCGTCGTGCGGATGAGCCGGGTCAACGTGCTCGACGCGGCCCCGCATGCCCCGTTGGAAGGCGTGGCTGTGGGCGTTCACGAACCCGGGGATGCGCACGAGGTCGCTCATGCCCGTATCCTCCCAAATCGGTGGCGGACGTATCGCGAGAACGGTTTTTGACCTGGTTCGGGGAGTTGGCGGCGATCGGCCGTACGCCCACCGGCTGGAACCGGCTGGCGTGGAGCCCGCTCGAGGCGGCGGCGCGGGCCTGGTTCACGCGCACCGCCACCCAGCTCGGCCTGGACGTGCACCAGGACGGCGCCGGCAGCCTGTGGGCGGTCACCTCCGACGCCGACCGCGGGCCTTGGGTGTGCGCCGGCTCGCATCTGGACACCCAGCCGGACGGCGGCGCCTACGACGGGGCGCTGGGCGTGGTGAGCGCGCTGGAGGCGGCCGCCGCGCTGCTCGAGTCGGAGGCCGGCCGCCGCCACCCGCTGGCGGTCGTGGCCTTCGTCGACGAGGAGGGGGCGAGGTTTCGGGTGCCGTGCTTTGCCAGCCTGGCCATCACCGGTCGCCTCGATATCGACCACGTGCTGGAGGTGATGGGTGACGCGCCGGCGATCTACGGCGTCACCCGTGCGTCGCTGCAGGCGGCGACCGCGCAACTGGAGCACGTCCGCTGCTTCTTCGAGGTGCACGTCGAGCAGGGCAAGTCGCTGGTCGACCGCGACCTGACGCTGGGGGTCGCCACGCTGCTCGCGCCCCGCCAGCGGTGGCGGGTGGAGTTCGCGGGCGAGGCCAATCATGCCGGCACGACGGTGATGGAGGGGCGCCGCGACGCGCTCCTGCCCGCCGCCCGGTTCGTGCTGGCGGTGGACACTACGGCCCGCGCGCGAACCGGCGCGGTGGGTACCGTAGGCCGGGTCGAGGTCGCTCCCGGCTCGACCAACTCGATCCCCGGCCGGGTGGCTGTGTCACTCGACGTGCGCGCACTGGATGTGGGCACGGTCCACGAGATCGTGGACGAACTTCGCACTGGCTTCGGCGACGCCGAGTTCACCCGCGAGTCGCGAAACGACGGCGCAGCCTTCGACCCCGGTCTGCGCTCGATGCTGGTCGACGCCGCTGAGCGCCACCGGGTGACGGCCGGCGACCTGCCGTCCTACGCCGGCCATGACGCCGGCATCCTCGCGCCCGATGTGCCAACGGCGATGCTCTTCGTGCGCAACCCCACCGGCGCCAGTCACACCCCCGCCGAATCTGCCTCCGAGGGCGACTGCCTGGCGGCGGCGCAGGTGCTGACCGATGCCCTCGGAGCAGCCCTCCAGGCCAGCTGACCCCGAGGGGTTGTGGACGGAGTTGTGGGTAACTCGGGGGGCGGTGTGGACGGCCTGTGCATAGATGCAGAAACTTGCCGCACGTTGCGACATTCTGGCACGCCTACAGGCCCCCGGTGCTTGACGACTGGCTGTGGAAAGCGTCACGCTGGTCGTCCCACACCCCCCTACACCCGGCGCCAGACCCCCAATTCCGTCCTCTTGGGTCTGGCGCCGGGCTGTATCTGGAGCGTTTCGTAATCGCCGACCCAACTCAACCCACCGAGCCCAGTCACGCTCAGTCGGCCGACGATCCTGCGCTGGCGCTCCTGATCGAACTGCTGGCGCTGCACTCGATCCAACTGCGCCCTACCGGAGCGCGCCACGCAGTCGTCTCGGCCGCCTGACGGGTGCTCCTGGGGAGCGGAACGGCCGGGGGGTTTGGTGGCGCTAGGGATGTGCCGCGCTGTCGCCGGCCAGATCGACGCCGACCGGCCCCTCACACTGTGCGTTGACATAGCCCGAGCGAAACGGGCGCGCCTCGCCGGTGTGCTCGTCGTAGGTGTGGCGCAGGACGCATCCGGTGTCGTTGGCCAGCAGGTGGATCGACACCGACGTGACGGCGGACGTCGTGCGCACCCGATGGACGTCGTTTCGTGGTGGAAGGAGTGCGTAGTGGTCGCCCGGCGAGAGCGGACGGCTTCGGGCGAGTTCGAGCCGGCCGGCTCCAGGCCGGTAGAACTCTTCGTCCTGATTCCCTCGGTAGAGGCCGACGAGCCCCCACGCGAGGTGGTCGTGCACAGGGGTCATCGCCCCCGGCGGCACGACGAGGCTGAAGAGTGAGAGCGACCGATCGGCGGCGCGGAAGAGCAACCATTGGCCGATCCCACCTCCCATCCCACTCTCCGCCGCCGGTTCCTGGAAGCGCTCGGGAAGCCACGTGCGATCGGCGAGCACTCGCCTGAAGAGCGGCTCGATCAGCTCGCACGCGCGAGCAGCCGACGGCGCGTCGCCGATCAGCGCCGCCACGTCACCCACGAACCCGCGCACGAACGGCGTGTCGAGAACGTACTCGTCCTCGTCGAGCGGCGGCAGCGGATGCTGGAAGTCACACACAGGATCGTCCCGGCGCCAAGTATGACACGCCGGCCGTCACCGAACCTGATTCCTGCTGAGCCCGGCGTGCCGTGACCAGCGAGCGACGTTCCGGGGAACTTTTCAGGTGATCGAGCCGTCAGACCGAGTGATGCAGGCATCGGTTCTGATCGGAGTGGGCGCATTGGGACTGGGTGCCGCTGGGTGTCTCTCCTCGTCCAGCCCTCCCAGCGCGCCGGTGCGTCCGGTGGTCGTTCAGGGCCGCGCGGTGTACCCGCCATGCCGAAAGCCGTTCTATGGCATCTGCGTGACAGCGTTTCGAGGCAACGTCCAGTTCTGCCCGGCTGGGATGTTCAGCGGGGCGTGCCCTCAGACGACGACGGTTACGGACGGGTCATTTCAGATTCGCTTGTTCCCCGGCAGCTGGACGATCCAGGCATACCCGCTCAGGCAACCACCGCGCCAGGTCACGCCAGCAACAGTCGCGATCACCACCGCCGTCACGTCCAAGCCGCTGCGCCTAACGATCCAGGGGTAGGCGTCGACAACCACCGTGGCGCCACGCCTCTTGTGCTTGCCTTGAACTTCGGGCCGGAGAGGGCGTCTAACCAGCTATGCGCCGCGTCATTCTGATCGTGCTGGTGGGGGTCGGAGTGGTCGCGGGCGTGCGATTGGCGGGCCGGTCGACATCGACCGTCGCCGCTCCGACACCGACGTGTCCGGTGACATCGTGCGTCTGGAACGCGGTTGGGGCGCCTCAGCCGGGGAAGGTCGCGCAGTTCGACAGCGTCTTGGCGCTGTCGCCGACGGATGTGTGGATCGGCGGGATGGCGGGAGCGGGCCAGATCGGACCGACGCCCATACCAGAGGGCACGGTGGCGTTCGCCCCCAACTACGCCGTACTCGAGCACTGGAACGGACAGCGCTACCAGCTCGCGCAGATCCCGCCAATGCAAGGATCGATCGGCGGGCTGGCAGGCACCACCACCGCGAGCCTGTGGGCGGTCGTCGCAAACACAGACCAATCGTTCCCCGCGAAGGTGTTGCACTGGGACGGCCATCAGTGGGCCGACAGTCCGCTGCCGCTTCGGGCAGGGGTGGTTCTCACCGGCATTGCAGCCCGCGGGTCGGACGCCTGGGCGGTCGGCACCGTCAAACACCCGCGAGGCCCGCTGATCCTGCGCTTCCACGGCTCCCACTGGCGCATCCAGGCCATTCCCAAACTTGCAGTCGCCAACCCCGAACTGTCCGCCATCGTCAGCCCGACCGTCAGCGACGCGTGGGCATTCGGCGACTGGCACCAACTCGTCCAAGACGGCCACGAGGGCATGCTGCTCCTGCACTGGAACGGCACCCACTGGAGCCGCCAACCACCGCCGACCGTCAGCCCCGACCGCACATTCCTGATCTCGTCTGCCGTCGCCATCAACCCACGCGACATCTGGGCGGTCGGCACCCAGGGTCACCGCGGCCACGACGACGCGCTGCCCCTCGCGCTGCACTGGAACGGGCACACCTAGCGGATCGTGGCGGTCGACGTCGGAGCCCCCGACTCGGCAGTCTTCGCATCGGTCACCGCGCGGTCCGCCACCGACGTGTGGGCCGTCGGCAGCATCGAAACCAACTCTGCCTACCGCACCCTCACCGCCCACTACGACGGCAGCGGCTGGCACATCACCACCAGCCAAACAGCCTCCGGCTCAGACTCCCAGCTACTAAGCGTCACCATCAGCCACACGGACTGCCCATGGGCGGTGGGAACCAGCGACCAACAACACACACTCGTCGAACGACCCCACACCTGCTGAGCCAAAGCCCGCCGAGGTGTCGTTCGACCGGCCGCGATACCGCACGCCGGCAGAGAGGGCGTTCAGCGCATCAATGTGGGAAAAGTCCCGCGGTTGCGGGAGCAGCCCGGAACTGAACCACGGTCACGGCCGGCGGGGCGGCCTCACGGTCGGCGATGCTCCGGAGCGACGAGGTCGCGGTAGTCGGGGTGCCCCTGGATATATGCGGCGATGAATGGACAGAGCGGCACGACCACGAGTCCCTGCCGGCGCGCATCATCCAGGGCGACCGCGGCCAGGCGGCTGCCGAAGCCCCGGCCCTGGCACGTGGGACTGACCTCGGTGTGGGTGAATGCGATGCGGTTCTCCCGCTGCCGGTAGGCGAGCAGCCCGATTCTGCGCCCACCGAGAAGCAGCTCGTACCGGTGCGCCGAAGGGACGTTGACCACCACGGGTTCGTCGGCGGACGCCTCTGGCTCGTGTGGCTCGAGGTCGCCGCTGCCGTTGAAGTACTCGAGCAGCTGTCCGGTCGCGTCCGATTCGCGGGAGTCCCTGTGGTCGGCGTAGCGCTGTCGATGGGCAGCGGCGTATCCCCAGGCTTCGCGGCTCTCCAGGTGGGCGAAGATCGCCCGGGCGCCGCGGAAGATCAGCCCGTCCTCCGTCTGCATGACCGGGATCAGGTCGGTGCCGGCCACCTCACGTAGGTGCGCTCGCTGCTCCGGCCACGGCTCGACCTGGCGCACGATCACATCGATCCCGAGCTCGGTCAGCACCTCGCGAACGGCGGAGGAGAACGGACACCATTCGGCCTGGTACAGGGTGACGAGCTCGCTCGTGGCGGTCACCCGGAGGCGGTGCCCTGGGCCGCCGCGGCCTGTTGCGCGAGACGGACGTGCACGAACTGCACGGCCATCGCGCCCTCGCCGACGGCGGTGGCGCAGCGCTTCGTCGAACCGGAACGCGCATCGCCGGCGGCGAAGATCCCCGGCACGCTGGTCTCGAGCAGGTTCTCACTCCCGACCGCGGGGCCGGTGAGAACGAAGCCGTCGTCGTCCCGGGCGACCGCGTCGTCCAGCCACTCGGTGCACGGGCGTGCGCCCAGGAAGAGGAACAGGAACGAGAGCGGCACACGCTCTCCGGTGGTCAGGGTGACCGCCTCCAGGCGCCCCACATCGCCATGCAGCTCGGCGATCTCGCTCCGGTCGCGGACGGTCACCTCGTACCGATCGAGCTCGCGAATGAGATAGTCCGACATCGTCTCGTGCAGGTCCGCGCGCCGGTGCAACAAGCTGACCAGCGCCCCCCCGCGCGCCAGCCACACCGCCGCCTGGCCGGCCGAGTTGCCACCGCCGGCCACGGCGACCCGTGACGCGCCACAGAGCTGCTGCTCCGGCGGCCCGGCGGCGTAAAAGACGCTCAAGCCCTCATAGTCGGAGAGGCCGTCGACCGGGAGGCGCCGGTACTGGGCGCCGGTTGCAAGCAGCACGGCACGGGCCGAGATCTCCACTCCGTCCTCGAGACGGACCACGTGCTGTCCATCTCCGGGCTCCAGCGCCACCGCCCGGTACGGCGTCGCGGTGAGAGCCCCGAACTTCCGGGCCTGGACGACCGCACGGGTCGTCAGCTCGGTGCCGGTGATCCCGGCCGGAAAGCCGAGGTAGTTCTCGATCCGGCGCGACTGGCCGGCCTGACCACCCAGCGCGGAGCTGTCGACGACCAGCGTCACGAGGCCCTCGGACGCCCCGTAGACGGCGGCGCCGAGCCCGGCCGGTCCGGCTCCCACCACGAGCAGGTCGACCTCCTCCCGGGAGGCAAGCTCTCGCCCGATACCAAGCGCCCTCGACAACTCACCCGGCGAGGGTGCGCGCATCTCCACCCCGCCCGGCAGCCGGACGAGCGGCAGGTCGGCGGGTTTGATGCCGGTGACCAGCGCCGCCGCGTCCGGGTCGTCGGCCAGCTCTGGATTGCGCCAGGTGTACGGCAGCCGGTTGTTCCGGACATAGTCCACCAGCCGCCTGGTCGACTCGGACGAGTGAGGACCGACGATCTCGAGCCCCACCCCGGCAACCTGCTGCAGCGCCTCGCGCCGAGCGATGAACGTCGACAGCAGGAGGCTGCTGAGCGGCCCGTCATCGAACAGCAGGGCGCGCAGCGCTTCGCGCTCGACGGCGATGTACCGGGTGCGCTCGGTGGCGGCGGCGGTGACGAACGCTGCCTGCCCGGACAACAGGTTGACCTCGCCGAGGAACTTCGACGGGCCGTGGCGCGTGATTTCGTCGCCGGCGGCGTCGAGCACCGCGACCTCACCTTCCATGATCGCGATGAACGGGTAGCGCTCGTCGCCGATCCGGTACAGGATGTCGCCCTCCGCCGCCGTTCGCTCGTCGCCCATCTCGGCGATCGCCGCGAGCTGCGATGCCGTCAATGCTGGGCTGTCCGGGGCGTTCATGTGGCCTATCCCTCCACCGCGCAGTCTAGTTCGTGGCGCGGAGATGTCAGGCCGCGGTGGGTGCTCAAAGGGTCGCGATCTTGGAAACCACGTATGCCACCGCGTGCCGGCCTTCGGGAGGCGCCTTCCGCCCAACGATGCGGATCTCGCCAGCCTCCGACGCCGACCGAGTCCGCACAAGCTCGATCTCGTGATCCACCGGTGATGCACGCCAAATGGGAAAGCCCTGCATTTGCAGGGCTTTCCTTTAGCCGATCTGTAAGCGGGATTCTTCGTCCCGGCATTCGTGGCTGCGCGGGATTTCGCTTAACCATGGGGCTCCGCGCGCTTGGCGCCTGCCGCAGAAGCGTGCCAGATGGTGTCCTCGTGATGCACCGGTGATGCACGCTTTGGGCCAGAATCCACCAGGCGCTACTCCTGACCAAGCAAGAGTATCAGCCAGGGGCCGAGCACTACGCTCGAGCCGGTCTTGAAAACCGGCAATGGC
>JBBRMM010000028.1:0-38753 GCA_038230835.1 Gaiellales bacterium | reverse complement strand
TCCAGCCGCACTGGACATACCGAGGCGCCACCCGCAGCCTCAAGCACGGCGAGAGCTACGAAATGTTCCTCTACGCCTACACCAACGGACGCCCGGCCGGATTCCAGATCGCCACCTCGTTCTTCACCGTGCACTGAACGCCGGCGATGCTCGGCGTCATGGACGTCTGTGGCCGCAAATGCACTAACGGGTGCGTGGCCGGCGGTTCCTTCAGCGTCCCGGCCAGACGAATCAAGAATAGCGGTAGACGTGCACCCAGTCGATCTCGAGCCGCGTCGGGCTGGGCGTTGACGCAGTCGGGTACGTCGTATCCGAGCCCTTGGGGCCGACCTCGGTCTGGATGGACAGGTGCATCGGCTGGTGAGGGACGTGGCTCCCGGTGATTTGGGCCCACGGCCGGCCGTCCAGGAGGTAGCTGATCTTGCCGGGCGTCCAGCGCACGCTCATCGTGTGCCACCTCGTGAAATCGGCGTAGACCGCGTGGTGGATCATCGTGTTCGACGATCCGTAGTGCAGGGTCGACGTCATAAGCCGGCGCGTGCTGCCCATCCCGGGCCCCTCCTCGGCGAAGTCGATCTCCGGCGGCCAGCCGGACTGTGGCCACAGCATCATGGCGAACGCCGTACCCGCCCCGCGTTGCATGCGGAAGCGAACCGCCCAGGCACCGTAGGTCTGGTTGAGCGACCGGCCCTGGCTCATCCCGGCGGCGATCCAGTGCCATCCGAACGCCGGATCCCTGCCGATCTTCATCGTCAGCATCCCGCCGCCCTCCACAAGATGCGACGGCGCCCACCGCGTCATCCGGCAGCAGCCGTCCTGGCCGTTGTACTGCGTCCACGCCGAGGAGAGCCGCGTGCCCGAGAACTCGGCGTCGAAGACGAGGTGGAACGACGGCGTCGCCGCGGCGGTCGACGCCGGTTGAACACCGATCATGAGGAGCGTGAAAGCGGCGGCGATGAGCCGCGCAGGGGTTCGCAGCAAGGTTGCCATGCTCCTCACCCTGCCGCGGACTTGTAAACGAACGCCTGGCGATCGCGTATGCAATCGGTGAGGATCTCTCGCATTCTCCGGGCCCCAGCGCCGGTTGCCGGTGCATGATTCGGGCCAGAAGCGGCGGCACCCGGCTAGACTCGCGGCGTGAGCGCCGCCCGGTATCCCCAACCCCCGATGCGCACCCCGCCCGAGACGCCGGCGGGCGATGCGCGCCCGGCCGTACCGGCTCTGTGAGCGACGTCCCGCATCGCTCGCGTCGGACGACGGCGGACTTCGAGGACAGTTACGCCGGCGTCCCGCCGTGGGATATCGGCATGCCGCAGCCGGCGTTCCTGGCCCTGGCCGAGACCGGAAGACTGCGCGGGAGCGTGCTCGATGCCGGCTGCGGCACCGGCGAGCACACGCTGATGGCCGCCGAGCGCGGGCTGGCCGCCACCGGCATCGATGCTGCCCCCACCGCGATCGCGATCGCAGGCCGTAAGGCGGCCGACCGAGGATTAGACGTGCGCCTGCTCGTCCACGACGCGCTCGAGCTCGACCAGTTGGGGGAGCGGTTCGACACGGTGCTCGACAGCGGGCTGTTCCACGTCTTTGACGACCACGACCGAGCGCGGTACGTCGAGAGCCTGGCCGCTGCCACGAAGCCCGGCGGCGTGTTCCACATGCTGTGCTTCAGCGACCGGCAGCCGGGAACCTGGGGTCCGCGGCGGGTCAGCCGAGGCGAGATCGAGCACAGCTTTGCCGGTGACTGGCGCATCGAGGTGCTGGAGCCGGTCGTCTTCCAGACGACCATGGAGCCACCCGAGATCGACGCCTGGCGCGCCGAAATCGTTCGCGTGTGAACGGCGCCAGCGAACCCGGTTCGTGGTCAACTGAGCGTGATCGACTTGGCGGCTGAGTAGCCGGACGCGTGCTGGACTGACCCTGGGTTGGCGAGCCGCGACCGGAACCGGTACCTCCCGGGACCGGCCCACAGCGCATCGGTCGGTCCGAATCCGCCGCCGAGCGCCGTCGTCGTCTGCCACGGCACGAAGCTGCTCGAGCCGGGGATCTCGACTGCACGTCGAACACGTCGCCGGCCGGTGGGTCTGTTGCGGCCCAGGTCACGGCCGCGGTCTGCGGCGCGCCGACGGCGGGCGCGACCGAGATCGGCACCGACAGCTTGCCCCTCGACGCGGTGTGGAACGGGTCGTCATACGGGAACGTGCCGGCCCAGTCGAAGGCATAGGAGACGACTCCGCCGATCGGCGTAGCGATCGGGCCGCCCGCCGGCGTGAAGCCGAAGAGGTTCAGGCCGGTCGTGTCGATGATGCCGCGCTGGCCGGGCGCGAGCATCAACCAGCTGACCGTATCGCCGCGGTGGGCAACCTTGGCGATGTTCGGGATGAAGTACTTGTTGGGGATGTAGTAGACGTTCAGCAGGTTGAGATTGGGCAGGGCGAGCCGGCCCACCTGCCCGGCCTGTTCGGTGAACCAGATGTTGCCGTCCGGGCCGGGCCAGACACCGAACGGCTCGGTATGCGCAGTCGGCGTGGGCGTCTCGGACAGGGTGACACCGCTGGTCGAGACCTGTCCGATCTGGCTGGTGCCGGTCTCGGCGTACCAGAGATTGCCGTCCGGTCCCGGGGCGATGTCATTCAGCGCCGCACTCGGAGTGGGCACCGGGAACTCGGCGACCGTCCCGGAGGTGGTGATGCGGCCGATGCTGTTGGTGCCGTAGTCGGTGAACCACAGGTTGCCATCGGATCCGGGGGCGACGCCGCGCGGGCTGGAGCCGACCAAACCAGTTGGGAACTCGGTGATCGTTCCGGTCGGCGTGACTCGGTCGATGGCGGACGGGCCGGTCTGCGTCACCCACAGATTGCCGTCAGGGCCCGCGGTGATCTGATCCGGCTGGCTGTTCAGCGTGGGCAGTTTGAACGCGGCCAGGAACGTGCCCGCGGTCGTGATGCGCCCGAGCCGGCCGCGGTTGTGCTCGGTAAACCAGATGCGTCCGTCCGGTCCGGCTGTGATGCCGTCGGGGCGGGCGTTCGTCACGGGGAGCGGAAACTCCGTGACCGTGCCGGACGGGGTGACGCAGCCGATCGCATCCGCCTCGGTTTCGGTAAACCACAGGTTCCCGTCCGGCCCGGCCGTGATCGAGGTCGGATTGACGCCAGTCGTCGACGTCAAGAACTCGGTGACGGTACCGCTGGGCGTGACGCGAGCGACGTGGTCTCCGTTCTGCTCGGTGAACCAGAGGTTGCCGTCGGAACCGAGCGTGATGCCCCATGGTGCGCTGGTGGCCGTCGGCACGGGGAACTCGATGACGTTGAACGCGGCGTTCGCGCTCGATCCGCCGGCAAGAACCGCCACTACCGCCAGCAGGCAGACGGACGCGATCCTTTCGCCCCGTGTGGTCATCGCCCGTTCGAGCTCCGCATCCTCGCCCCCATGCCGGATGGCGCTACCAGGCGATCGTCGCAGGCCGCAGGGCCGGCGTCAAGCGGCTCGACCTGGCGGTGCGTGATCAGCGGGCGGCACGATCAGCACGCGGTCCAAGGCCAAGACGTCTAATCCGCAGACATTGCCAGCCGCGGCGAGTCGGGCATCGAGCCTGAGCGGACCATGGCGGGAGAATCGTCGGGGTGGCAACGAGGGGCTCCCGGTGCGGCCATCGGGTCGCATGCTGGCTCGAGTCGGATAGGGTGGGTCGGGGAAGGGGATCGTTAGCCGTGGACTTCCAACTGCTTGGGCCGGTCGCCGCGTACCGGGATGGTCTGCCGCTGGCCCTCGGCGGACGGAACCAGCGAGCGCTGCTCGCGCTGCTGCTGCTGCGCCCCGGCGAGGCGCTGAATGTGGAGCGGATCGCCGACACCCTCTGGGCGGGTCAGACGCTCGCCGACCCGGCGAATGCCGTGCAGGCGGCCGTGTCGCGGATGCGGCGAACGCTTGGCGACACGCGTGACTGCCGGATCGTCACCTGTCCCGGGGCGTACGTGTTTTCCACCGCCGCGGATCGCATCGACGTGGGGCAGTTCACTTCGATGCACAGCCAGGCCCGATCAGCCATCGCTGTAGGCGACACGCGCCGAGCGGCCGATCTGCTGCGATCGGCGCTGGCACTTCGGGTCGGCTCGCCGCTCGGCGAGCTCGGTCTGGAGCCGTTCTTCGATCGGGAGGCGGCTCGAATCGAAGAGCTGCTACTCGAGGCGCTGGAGGATCGGATCGATTGCGACCTCGCGTTGGGTCGCCACCGGTTCGTGGTTGCGGAGTTGCAGCCGCTGGTCGGCGAGCACCCGCTGCGCGAGCGGCTGTGGGCGGCGCTGATTCTCGCCCTCTATCGATCCGACCGCCAGTCTCACGCGTTGGAGGCCTACCGTGAGATGCGCCGGCACTTCGTGGATCAGCTTGGCATCGAGCCCGGGCCACATCTGAAGACCCTGGAACGAGCGATCTTGCGTCAGGATCCGAGTCTCGATCCGGCCACGCCTCCCCGGCGCCCAGTTGATGGGACGCTGACCTCGCTCCTGGGTCGTGAACGCGATGTGGATGCGACGGTCGAACTGATCACCCGCCGAGATGTCCGGTTGGTCACCCTCACCGGTGCCGGCGGTATCGGGAAGAGCCGTCTGGCAGAGACCGTGGCTGCGGCGGTGGCGGATCGCTTCCAGGGAGGTGCGGTGGTCGTCGAGGCGGCCACGGCCGTGGACGAGGCAGCGCTCGCGCTGGCGGTCGCGGAGCGGTTGGGTGCAAACTCTGGCGACGGCGCGGGTGTCACCGAGAGCGTGATCGCGCGCCTGCGACAGCGACCGGTGATGCTGGTGATTGACAACGTCGAGCAGTTGTTGCCGGATCTGGGGTTCGTGCCGCGCTTGCTTCGCGCGGCTCCCGACTTGACCGTGCTGCTTACCAGCCGGGTCGCCACTCGGCTGAACGGGGAGCACGAGTTCGCCGTCGAAGGCCTGGAACTGCCGCCGCCGGGCTGCACACTCGCGCAGCTGGAGACGCACGCTGCGTCGGCGCTGCTGCTCGAGCGCTGCCGGGCGCGAAACCCGCGACCGGGGTTGGCGGAACGAGACGCGGACGCGGTGCAGGAGATCTGCGTCCGGCTGGCCGGTGTGCCGCTCGCACTCGAGCTGGCGGCGGGATGTGCAAACCTGCTCACCCTTGAGCAGATCGCAGGGCGGCTGGACGACTCGCTCGGGCTGCTCACGCAGGGCCACAGCGACGCGCCGGCACGGCAGCGGACGATGCTCGCCACCATCGAGTGGAGTCACCGGCTGCTCGAGCAACCGACCCAGGAGCTGCTCGCACGCCTCTCGGTGTTTGCCGGCGGCTGCACGCTGCGGGCGGCCGAGGAGGTGTGCGGCGAAGACGTGCTCGAGGGGCTCTCGACGCTCCTGGACGCCAACCTGCTCTCGCGCACAGACGATCCCACCGGGGGCCGCTTCGACGTGCTCCAGCCGGTGCGAGAGTTTGCTCAGCGTCGGCTCGGTGAGCTTCCGGACAGCGATGGTGTGCGGGAGCGCCACGCGCGGCACTTCGCTCGCACGCTCAGTGGCACTCGACGCGTGGGTTGCTGGCGTGACTACACCGACATCGACCGGGTGGCGCTCGAGCTCGCAAACGTGCGTGCGGCGCTGGCCTGGGCGACGGGCGCCGGGCGAGGCGACCTCGCGTTGCCGCTCGCGGGCGCTCTCGGCTCCCTCTGCCTGATGCGCGGTCATGTCGGCGAGGCGCGAGCCTGGATGGAAGAAGCGATCGCGACGTGTCGGGACGCCCCCGCGCGCCTGCGCGCGACGGCCGACATCGGGCTGGTCAGTGTGCTGCTGTTCCAGGACGAGTACCCGGAGGCGGAGCGCTTGGCGCGCCAGGTGCTCGAGGTTGGCGCCGGCGTGCTCGACCCGATCGATCACGTGTATGCGCACAACTGCGTGGCGTGGACGGCGGCGTTACAGGGTGACCCGGAACGGGCCGTGGCGCAGGTCGAGCGGGGCATGAAGTTGATCAGCGCGTGCAGTCCCGAGGACGCGGCATGGGGAATCCACCAGGCAGCTCTGGTGATGGCCGAGGCGGGCCGCACCGAGCAGTCCCTGGCCTGGCTTCGCGACTCCCTGCGGCGGTTCCGTGAGCTGGGCGCCACTCGGGCCACCGTAGCGTGCCTCAGCAACCTGTCCGTGCTCGAGATCGTGCACGGGGATCTGCCCGAGGCCCGACGGCTGTTGCACGAATGCCTCAGCCTGACCGCGGAGCATGGCGACGCCTCGATGCAATCCTGCGCCGTCGGGAACCTGGCCATGGTGGAGGCGCTCGAGGGCGATCCCGAGACGGCCAGGGCGCTGGTGCTGGACGCGCTGACGAGAAACGCGACCCTGACCGATCGCCGCGGGATGATCGAGAACGTGCTGGTGGCTGCGGCGGTCGCCGATGCACTGGGTCTGCCCAGCCGGGCGGTGACGCTGCTGGCCGCCGCCGAGCGACTGCACGACGAGGTCGGATTCGTGCTGTCGCCGGGCGAACTCGTGCTGATGCGCCGTTCTTTGGATGACGTGCGGGCGGCAGCCGGTGCCGGTGCAGTCGACCGCGCGCGTGAACTGCTCGGCCCACTCGACGTGGAAGGGGTTGTGGAGTTGGCGCGGTCAGCGCTGACGGAATCCGCAGGGACGTCCGCAGCCGGCCGAGGTGTGACGGATGCGCCGTTGGCGCACCGTGGGTGAATCTGCGGCCCCGGGGAGCCTGGGCCGACGCTCCCCGGGGCCGATGCGCGATGTCGAGGTCAGTATGCGACCGAGTACAGGTCGCCGCCCCAGGTTCTGTCATCGAACAGGCCGAGGCCGATGGATACCCGTGCTTGGAGGCGGAAACATGTCCCGGCTAGCACGTTCGTGGCTATGGCCTTCTTCGTGCCGATCTCCGACAGTGTCCAGGAGTTCCCGCTGCTGGTGCCGCCTGTCAATGTGCCCGTCTTACATTTCGCCCACGCGGCTCGCACCGAGAGCGAGCGACCCGACTGCACGAAGTCGGTGATAGCGAGGTTGAGATCTCCAGCTGCCCCGCTGGAGTGGGTGGTCGAGTAGGTGGTCCAGTCGGTGCTGCAACACCCCAACGTGCCTTGCACCGTCACGGTGCCCGCCATCGCGGCGGCTGGGTACGCCGCCATGGCTACGAGAATCACGCCAAGCCCGGCCAATCGCCGGCCTGATCTCACGAGAGACAGTGTCTGTCGCATCCTGATGCCCTCCTGTCGCGTTGCGCTCAGTCGGATGACCGAGCGACCGAGGACGCAATCTCGCAGCCGGCGCTGACCCGCGGCTTACGGGACGCTGACCGCTCGCTGACGGCTCCCTGACACGGGAGGTTGCCCTCGGCGCGTGGGCGTCCACCGGCCACCGGTGCCAGCGATGCATGGTGTACACTCGGCGTCGGATTCGCTCCACCGTGCGGAGCTTCGGCGATCGCCGCCGTCGCCACCCAACGCGGCCCGCGAAGGCCTGGCTCACCCAGCAACGCGCGGGCACGGAGGCCGCAGCGCATCGCCATAACCGACGGCACCACAGGCAGGGCAAGGGACCCGCCCGCCGCCAACACCAGCGCCGCAATCGCCTCCGCGGCAGCAAACCCAGGATCCGTGGCGCCGTCCATTCGCGACGATGATGCCGCCGCGACGTGGACGTCGGTTTGAAGCCCCAACCCGAATCGAGCACCGGCCCAGACCCGTCCGCGGGAGAACACGCGACCACTCGACGCGCTCACGCGCGGTTCAGGTCCCCGGACCTCGGGCCGATAAGGGGACCGTCTCCGGCGCCCGGCCTGGCTCCACGCCTACGAACCGGGCGCCGGGGCCGGCGTCACCACCATGAATCACGGGCAGATCCCGCAGCGCGAGGCTAGCCGTCGCGTGCTTCCTCTTGGATCGTGCGCTCGGCCGTGGGAACAGCCTCGAGACGTTCGTCGGGGATCGGCAGACCGCTTTCGACGGAGACCCCATACCGCCCCTGCTTCAGACGCTCCTCCGCGCGTTCGACTGCGGCAAGCTGGTCGCGTAGCTCGTCGATCCGTCCCGCGTCGGCCTCCTCTTGGTAGAGATCAGACGCGTCGTCGGCAAGGTCAGTGGTGGAAAGCTCCTCGATCGGGCTCAAGCCACGTCCTGCCAGCTCCTCGGTGATTCGCCGCCGCTCGGCGAGGAGTAGCTCAGCTGCTCGTTTGTCGTTCATCGCAGGTCCTCCGCTCGGCGTGGATCGAGCAACGTGATGCTAGGCGATCTCGACCTGGACGAGCGCCGCCAGGGAGCACGATCGCGACGGGCACCGGCATGGACGACACCCGCCAAACCAGCAGATTGCGGGCATAATGTTGCTGCAAAGGACGAATCCGGTTCGCTGGGACGGCCGAGCGCGGAGCTGAGATACTGCGTTGTGCGGACACGGTGTTGGGGGGTTTCGGGTGCACGTTTTGGGAGATGACCAGGTTGGGTCGCGGGGCTTGTACCGCGGCTTGGTGGAGCAGTCCCCGGCGGCCGCGTACGTCGATCGACTCGATGGTGTGTCGGTGTACGTGAGCCCGCAGATGGAGCGGGTCACGGGGATACCGCCGGAGCGGTGGGCGGCGGGGTACGACGAGTGGCTCGCCTTGGTGCACCCTGATGATCGGGCCAGGGTGTGGACGTCCACGGAAGAGTTCCTGATCAGTGGGTCGCCGGAAGGCGTGGAGTACAGGATCGTTCAGGACGATGGCGAGGTGCGCTGGATCCACGAGCGAAGCACGCTGGTACGTGACGATGACGGTGAGCCGATCCTCGTGCAGGGCGTGGTATTGGACGTGACCGCAGAGCGCGAAGCGGAGCAGGGATTGGCGAGAAGCGAACGGTTGTTCCGGGCGTTGATCGAGCATGGCCACGACGCCGTCACGGTGCTTGACCGAGAGGGTAACTTCCGCTTTGGGAACGCGTCGATGGGGCGCATCGTCGGCCTCGCTCCTGACCAGTTCGAAGGCCGGTCGCCGCTTGACCTCCTTCACCCCGATGATGTTGAGCGGGCGCGGGATGTGCTGACGGGCGCGATCGCTGGAGGCTCTCCACCCACGCCACACGAGTTTCGGCTGGTGCACGCCGACGGGTCGACTCGCATCATCGAGGCGACCCTGACCAACCTGCTGGATGACCCGACCGTGTGCGGGATCATCGTCAACTACCACGACGTGACCGCTCGCAAGCGAGCCGAGCAGGCGCTCGAGGTCAGCGAAGAGCATCGTTCGGCGGTGCTTGCGGCCATGATCAACGCCGAGGAACAGGCACGGCGCCGGATCGCCGGCGAGCTCCATGACGACACCATCCAAGCCATCACCGCAGCGCTGCTGGGACTGGACCGGATCGCGTCGGCAGCAGATCGTGGAGACGTCTCGACCGTGGCCGCCGTTTCCCGGGCCGCGCGCTCGACGCTGCGAGATGCGGCCGAGCGAGCGCGCCGCCTGACATTCGAACTGCGCCCTCCGGTGCTCGACATGCACGGCCTGGCCGCCGCGGTGGAACAGTTGGCCCGCGAAGCGGGACAAGCCGCGGGCTTCACTGTCACGTTGGAGACAGAGCTCGGACGGTACCCCGAACCCGTCGAGACGCTGGTGTACCGCACGATCCGCGAGGCGCTCATCAACATCCGAAAGCATGCGCGCGCCGGCAATGTGGCGATCACTGTGTGCGAGCAGCACGACCGCATCGACGTCGAGGTCGAAGACGACGGCCAGGGCTTCGACCCGGACACCGTCGCCACCACGCCCAGCCACGGCGTCCAGCTGCATTTCGGGCTTGACACCTCGCGCGAACGCATCCGCCTCGCTCAGGGACGGTGGGAGGTGCGCTCCAAACCGGGCCAGGGGACCACGCTGCGATTCTCAGTGCCGCTCGCAGATGCCACGGCAGCGGGCGGGCCGTCGTAGGGACGACCCTGACGGTCAGGGGCCGTACACGTGCATCTTGTCGTCCCCCGCACCGACGAACACCTGCCCGTCCACGACGACCGGCGATGCCGTCCCGGTGAGCTGGGCCGAGGCTTGCCAGATCAGCGCTCCGGTGGATTCGATCAGGGCGATCGGGTAGCCGTCGTAGTCGCTGTAGACGAGGCCGTTTGCGACCGCCGGCGAATCCTGGTCGAGCGTCAGCACCGGGGTGAGCGAGAAGCTCCAGAGAGTTGCACCGGTCGTCGCCTGCAGGGCCGTGACCCCGGTCTGTGTGGTGACGAAGACCTTGCCCGCGTCATAGGCGGGCGAGCTGTCGGTCGTGTCCGCGTTGACGTTCCACTGCTTGGCACCGGTCGTCGCGTCGTACGCGTAGACCTGGCCGCCCTTGCCCACGGCGTCGACGAACGCCATGCCGCCGCGCACCACCGGCGTGCCCAGGACGCGGCCGCCCGGAGATCGGCTCCAGGCGACCGAGCCGGTGGCCTCGTGCAGTGCGTAGAGCACGCCGTCGGACGTGCCCACGTAGACCAGGCCGTTGGAGTAGGCGGGCGAGCCGGCGAGTTGGGCGGTCGAGAGTTGCTTGGCCCAGTTGACGGCGCCGGTGGTGGCGTTGACCGACCAAAGCGTCGCGCCGGTGCCGTTGAAGGCGCCGAAATAGAGCGTCCCGTTGACGACGATCGGCGCGCCACCGGTCGGGCTCTGCGAGGTGCCGATCGACCATTTCGTCGCGCCCGTGGTGGCGTTCAGCGCGAACACCTGCGACCCGTCGCCGACGTAGACGGTGCCGTTGTCTACCACCGGAGAGCCAGAGATGACCGTCCCCGGCCGGACCGACCACAGCTTGGTATGCGTCGAGATCGAGACCGCCACGACCCGGCCGTCGTTGGCGCCCATGTAGAGGACACCGCCCGCGACCGCCGGCGGAGAGACTCCGACCGTGGCCGTGGTGGACGATGACCATTGCTGGGTCATGGTGTTCACGGTGCTCACGTTGAGCGTTGATTCGA
Source organism: Gaiellales bacterium (assembly GCA_038230835.1). Taxonomy (GTDB): domain Bacteria; phylum Actinomycetota; class Thermoleophilia; order Gaiellales; family JAICJC01; genus DASUHT01. The sequence goes on along the minus strand of JBBRMM010000028.1, from coordinate 27,819 downwards.
GCACGTTTTGGCCGGTGCCAAAGACGTTCTGGCGAGCGGACGGCCAGTCGGCCTGGATCAGGAACCTGATCGTCAACGAGGCTCCACTCGGCTCCACCAGAGACAGTTCGTGGAAGCCCAGCGTCTCCGAGGTCGGTACGGTGATGCGAAGCCCGGCAAAGCCGCCGACCCGGTTGGTTACGCCGGCGGCCACCGCGGCCGAGTCGAGGTCGATGGTGAAGTCGCTCGCGGCCGGAAGCCCCGAGCCGCTGAGCAGGAAGCGGCCGCCCGGAGGCGCCGATCCCACGGCCGGCACGATGCCCATGCTGACCCCGAACGAGGTTCGGCTCTCGGTGCTTCCGCCCGGCGTCCCCACCGTCACGACGCCGGTCTGGGCAAGCGCGGGCACAACGGCTCGGATCGTGGTGGCGTTGAGCACGTTGAACGCCGCGTGAGCGCCTCCGAATGTCACCTGCTGGGCGCCTGTGAAGGCGGTTCCCGAGATCGTCACCACCGTCCCGGAGGGCCCCGACCCGGGCGAAAACCCGGTGATGGTCGGCGTGGTTGCGTGGGCGGCTGCGGGCAGCGCCAGCAGCACCAGTGACGCGAGCAGTACGGTGACCCGAATCATGACCCCTCCCAGACCGGTGGTACCAGTTCGCACGAACTCTATACCCCTCCAGGCTGCGCCGCGAGCGAGCAGTGCGCGGTGGCCCCCAGGTGGGTTCGTCGGGCTCCCGTCCTGGTCGCTTCGAGTGTGGTAGTGTCGCCGCCGATTCTTGTTGCGATCAGCACATTTGCACGCTCGACGCCATCGCCTGGTCGCACTGCTCCACGCCATGGAAGGGGAGACCATGTCCGGCCAGCCTGAACCGAACGAGCCGAGCGGCCTGCGCCCTGCACGCCGCCGGTGCAAAGGGTTGACGCTCGTCATGCTGGCGCTGGTCGGAGCTGGTCTATCGGGGGCACCGGCCGCATCCGCCGCCACCGCATTCACGGTCACGGCGACGGCAACGCCGTCCCCCGCCACGGAGGGCGCGACATACACGGTCTCGGGATCCGTCTCGCCCGCCGCCGCCGGCGCCGGCGCCGGCGTCAAGCTGCAGCAGTTCGTCTCCGGCGCGTGGCATACGCTGGCGTCGGCGACGCTTTCGTCGAGTTCAACGTACAGCTTCACCCGCACCGCGCCGGACGACCCGGCGATCCTCCAGCTGCGCGTACACAAGCCCGCGTCGAGCACCGTCGCCGCCGGCAACGGGTCGACCACCGAGGCGATCACCAGCACGACGCTCACATCCGGGCAGTCACTCACCGCCGGTGAGTACCTGATCTCGCCCAACAGCGGCCAGTACGAACTGGTCATGCAAGGCGACGGAAACCTGGTCGAGTACGTGCGATCCTCGATGCGCGCGCTCTGGTCGACGGGCACCGGCGGCAATCCGGGCGCCTACGCCATCATGCAGACCGACGGCAACCTCGTCGTGTACCTCGGCAGCACGGCACTTTGGAACACCCACACCGGCGGAAACACGGGTGCCTACGTCTCCCTCGCGGACGACGCGAACCTGATCGTCGAATCGGCGACAGCCAACCCTCTGTGGTCGAATGCCGTGATCAACTCAACACTTGCCTCGGGTGAGACGCTGGTCACCGGCCAGCGCGTCTACTCCTCCAACGACGCGCAGTACGTGCTGCTGATGCAGGGCGACGGCAACCTGGTCGAATACGTGCTGTCGTCGATGCGCGCCCTCTGGTCGACCGGTACCGGCGGCCATCCGGGCGCCTACGCGGTGATGCAGACCGACGGCAACCTGGTCGTCTACTCCGCCACCGGCACCGCCCTTTGGAACTCGCACACCGGGGGCCAGCCCGGACTCGCCCTGCACGTGCAGGACGACGCGAACCTGGTCATCTATCCGTTCGCCGGCGGCGCCGTCGCGTGGGCAAGTTACGGCGTCAACCCGTACCTGGAACCGTCCGAGAAGCTCTCCCCGGGCGACCGCATCTACGCCCAGGGCGAGAAGGACGTCCTGATCATGCAGGGCGACGGGAACTTCGTCGAGTACACGTTCCCCGGCATGACGCCGATCTGGGCCTCGAACACCGCCGGGCATGCGGGTGCGTTTGCCATCATGCAAACGGACGGCAACCTGGTCGTGTACTCCCCCACCGGCCCCGCCCTTTGGAACTCGCAGACCGGCGGCAACGCCGGCGCACATCTTGTTGTGGAGTCGACATCTGCGCTGGCCATCATCAGCACGAACGGCACCGTGCTCTGGTCAACCGGCAGCGTCGGCACACTGACGCCGGTGTCGAGCCAACCGTCCTGGTGGAGCGGCGCGTGTGACTCCAATCTCGACACCAAGTCGAAGTTCGCGGCGATCGGCACCTGGACCGCAATCGGGCTCGTCGCCTGCGCGCCCACCGTCGGGAGCCAACCCGACACCTGCGAGCAGGCACCGATGAGCTGTGCGCTTCTGTTCGAGTGCGTCGAGCTCAGCGCACGCTGGCTCTACCAGGAATGGGGTATCCCGCTTCCCGGCGGCGTCACCAGCAACGGCAACACGCTCGTGGGGCACTACTGGGCGTGGATCAGCACCTGGAACTCCCAGCACCCGTCCCAAGCCAAGCCGCTGACGCGGGTCACTCCGACCACCTCCGGTCCCGGGCTCGTCGGTCCCGGGGACGTGATCAGCTTCAACGGTGGTACGAACGGCCACACGGCGGTGGTGACCAGCGTCTCGGGCCTCAACTCATCTGGCACCGGAACGATCACCACGCTTGACGAAAATTGGGGTCTGACTGCCCCGTATCAGGGGGTGGTCAAGATCAACGTCACCAACTGGGTGATCAAGAACCCAGTCGGTTCGGCGGACCTGGCGAATTCCTGGCTGCACTTCACCGGATAGCACCCCGACGCCATGCGCACGCCGTGCCGGGTGGCGGCTCCCGCTTGGGAGCCGCCACCCTCGCGGTTCTGACTACGGAGTGCCGGTTCCCTTGGAGACCGTCACCGAGTAGCCGCTGTCGTTCGCGTCATGCCCGTTCCACAACTCCTACGGCACGCCGTTGACGAACGTGGCGGAGCCGAAGTCGTTGTTAAACGTGTTCTTGCTGGTCGAGGATGTCGCGACAATCGATGCCGCCGACCAGGTTGCGCCGTCATCAGCGGACTGTCGGTAGACCAGTTGCTCGCGGTCCTTCTCGTCACCGGTGCTGCAGGTGCCGCTGGTGATGGTGTTGCACTCCGAGATGGCGATCCCGACGGTCGTGGTGCCGGAGAGCGCCACGATGGCACCCTCACCACCCCTGTTCAGGGTCGTCCCGACGCCGGGGCTCGAGTCCGGGAAGGACACGAACTGGTGCGCCGGCTGCCACGTGCCACCGGAGTACTCCTCCAACCAGCCGCCGCTCGCGGTCGTCCACGTGAACGCCATCCGAGTGGCGTCGCCCGCGGCCTGCACGTAGCCGAGGTTGTCGGCGCCGCCGGAGGTGGCCAGCGTATGGCTCACGCACGATGTGACACCCACGGCGTTACATGTCACCGCGGAGATGGCGCCGGTCGGGCTCGCCGTCCATGCCACGCCCACGGTCGAACCGCTGGTGGCGATCGCCGGCAGGCCGGAGAACCCGCCCACGTACGTGCCGGTGCTGTTGTCCAGGAACGTCGTCGTTCCGACGTTGACAGGGCCGGCCCAGGTGGTGCCGCTGTCGTTGCTGTACCACACGTCGATCGCACCGGACTTCGTGTTGGTCGTGGTCACATAGACGTTGGAGCCGCTGGCCGCGATGTACAGGTAGTCGCCGCGGCTGGTCTTGGTCTGGCCGGGCAACTTGACCGCGGATCCCCAGTTGGTCTTCACGCCGAGGTTCGTGTTCTGCCGAACGTAGATGTAGCGCGGAGCTGCGGGGTTGAACGTGCTCGTTGTGCCGCTGAAGTACGCGGTCTGCGTCATGTATGCGACGTAGAGGTTATTGCCGCTGGCAGCCAGCACGCCGCGCTCGGCTTGGGTGGACTTGGGCGAGACGCGGAACGGCTTCGACCACGTGTTGCCGGCGTTGGTGCTGCGCACGTAGTAGGTGCCCGTCCGATAGATCGAGGTGTCGTCGGCGAAGTGGTACTTGCCGTCGGTGCCCAGCGCGTAGTCACTGTCGTAGTGCCCCTGCACCACCCCGCCGGTGTACGCGATCGACGGGGCCGCCGTCGTTCCACGAAAGCTGCGCGGCCGGGTCGATGGTGACCGGGGAACTCCATGTCAGCGCAGCGAACGCCGTGCCGACCACCGCGACGGTCGCTACCGCCGCAGCCATCACCACACACCACCATCTGGTGCTCCTAACCATGTGACCCCTCCTGTTGTGGCCGATTATCCGTCGGGTGGGCCGACGGGCATAAACCGGACACCCTAAACCTCGCTGGGCCGAGGTCAAGCGGGCACCGGCAGGTTGGGATGGGCGCTGCGGGAGCGATCGGCGAGTGCGGAACCGGTAAACCTGCCGTGGTCGGCTCACGGCCGGCGGGTGGACGGCCGATGGCTAGGCGGTATGGACGCCCTGCTCGCGCTTCTGCTCAGCCTGGCCGCGATCGCCTCTGGCCCCGGCCACGCAACGGTCTCGGTTCGCCCAGCACCGATCGCGCACGTCACGCGTCAGGTCAGCGTCAGAGACCGCCCGGGTGGCTCGGTGGTCACCACACTGGGAACCGAGACGCCGTACGGATCGCCGCAGACGGCGGCCGTGGTCGGTCGGCGCGGCGCCTGGCTGGAGGTGCAATCGCCGCTGCTGGGAAACGGGCGAGAAGGCTGGATCCGCGCCTCCCAGGTGTCAGTCTCGACCACCAGCCTGGAACTGCGAGCCGACCTGAGCCGCAGAACGCTCCAGGTGCGGCTGGGCGGTCGGGTGCTGCGAAGCTTCCCGATCGCCGTCGGCGCCGCCGCCACGCCCACACCCACCGGTCGCTTCTTCCTCACCGACAACCTGCCGGGACCACGCTACGGCTCGGTGTTCGGCTGCTGCATCCTGGCCCTGAGCGCGATCCAGCCGGCCAGCGTGACGGGCTGGCAGACCGACGGCCGAGTGGCGATCCATGGACTGGTCAGCGCCGGACAGCTCGGCACCGGCGCGAGCTACGGATGCCTGCTCGCCCGGCGCGCGGACCTGGAATGGATGATGCACCGACTGCCGTTAGGCACGCCGATCACCATCACTCCCTGACCCGCCGACGACCGTCGTCAGGGCAGCTCGACCCGGTGCAGCGCACGCGCCGCCGCCCATCCGGTGGCGCTGACGACGGCGGCCAGCACCAGGGTCGCAACGACGGTGCCCGCGACCGGCCGCGATGCCTGCGGCAGCGCATAAGCGACGAAGGCGCGACCGTAGGCCGAGATCGAGAGCTTGGCGGCGGATGCCGCGAATGTCGCGATCGAGCCCTCCCAGAGAAGGATGTAGAGGACGCCGATCACGATCGGCCGGCGGGTGTGCAACGACAGCAGCACCGCGGCGGCGCAGTAGGCCAGGCTGGACAGCGCGACGCCCAGCAGCGGCCAGCCGATCAGTCCGATGCCCAGGCCGCCGCGGAGGCTGAGCAGGCCGCTGGCCACGAGGCTCGGGACGAGCAGGATCAGCGCCGCGACCCAGGCCGCGGCGATCTTGGCGGCGACCAGTCCCAGCCGCGGCTGCGGGGTCGCCACCAGGTACAGGATGGTGCCGTCCTCGCGTTCGTCGCCGAAGGCGCTGACACCGAACACCAGCGAGATCAGCGAGGCGACCGTCGGCACGAACAGTTGCTGGACGAGTTGGGAGTAGAACGAGTGGTCGTTGCTGTTAGCGGCTCGGGCGAGGGCGTAGATCAGCGCCATCACCACCGGCGCGGCCGACACCGCACCCAGGACGATCGTTCGCCGTTGCAGAAGCAGCGAGCGAAGCGTCAGCGTGAACACCGGGCCGATCACCGCGCCTGCCCTCGTGCCCGCTGGTGAAGGTAGGCGTACACGCTTTCCAGGTCGTCCCCGACGGGGCTGATCTGGAGCAGCACGGTGTCGGTGCGGGCTGCGGCCAGCGGGAGCTCGCGGCTGAGCGCGTGTGGGTTGCTGGTTTCGATCTCGATCGTTCCGTCGGCCAATCGCACCGCATCGACATCCGACACTGCGAGTAGGTCGCGGGCCAACGCGCGGCTGTTGCCGTCGGCGCTCACCAGGACCCGGCGGGGCCGCTCGCTGATCAGCTGGCGGATCGCCGCCGTCGATCCTTCGGCGACCAGGTGGCCGTTGACGAGCACGATCACCCGCGGGGCCATCCGTTCGACCTCGTGGAGCACGTGTGAGGAGACGATCACGGTTCGCCCCTCCTGCCCGAGGCGGGTGAGTAGTTCGATCACGTGGCTGCGCTGCGCTGGGTCAAGCCCGTTCAGCGGCTCGTCGAGCAGCAGCAGCTCGGGGTCGTGGGCAAGTGCCTGTGCGAGCTTGACGCGCTGACGCATGCCGTGGGAGAACTCGCCGACCGGCCGGTCGGCTGCCGCCTCCAGGCCGACGGTGTCGATGGCTGTGGCGGCCGCGGCGCGGTACTCGGCGACCCGATGCAGGCGAGCCGACAGCTCGACGACTTGGCGGGCCGACAGGAACGGCCACGGCGGGCTGTGGTCGGGCACGATGCCGACCCGGCGGTAGACGTCCGGCGATCGTCTCGGGTCGACGCCGAAGATGCGCAACTGCCCGCTGCTGGGGGTGGTGAATCCGGCGCACAGCTTGAGCGTGGTCGACTTGCCGGCGCCGTTGTGGCCGAGCAGGCCGACCACGCCCCCGGCGGCGGTGAACGAGGCGTCCGCCAACGCGACCGTATCCCCGTACCAGCGGGACACACCCGCGAACTCGATGGCAGGGGCGCTCACCCTTCGTCGCGCCCGTATCTGACGGCAAGCACCACGATTGCGACCACCATCAGCTCGACCGAGGTCGCGGCCCACACGGCCACGCTGATGTGGCCGCGGTCGGTGTATCCGGGGTAGAGGCCGCGTGCGGTCTGAATCGGCGCGGCGGCGAAGGCCAGCAGCCGCACATAGCGCTCGTTCAGCGCGTGTCCGAGCACGCCTCCGACGATGGTCGGGATGACGAGGAAGGCCAGGTAGCCGCCGACCGCGAACGCACGCCGTCCGGTCAGCGAGGAGATTGCAAGGCCGACCAGCGCGTAGAACACCGCGATCACGAGGCCCGCGCCGATGATCCGCAGGACGTCGGCCGCGTGCTTGTCGAGGTAGCCGACCGGGTGCACCGCAAACAGCAGGTTGCCGGCGTAGAGCAAGAGCGGCGGCGCCAGCGTGACCAGGAGCAGCGGCAGCAGCGCCGCCACGATCTTGCCGATCACGTAGCCACCGCGGCTGATGGCGGTCGAAAAGTACAGCGAGAGCGTGCGGTCGCGGCGATCGGGGCAGACCAGCTCGGGGGTGATGACCACGCTGAAAACGAGGATCACGATCGCGGTGGCGGTGCTGTAGTTGGAGTACGGGAGCCCGTTTGCGAGACTGGTCGTGAAGCTGGACGTGCCGAACAGCGCGCGCAGGCCGAGGATCACCAACGCCGGCGCGAACGCCAGCAGGGTGAGGGTGATCGGGATCAGCTTGGCCTTCCACCCTCGGCGCGCACCCAGTGCGCGCAGCGAGCTCCACCGAGCCAGCGACCAGATCGCGCCCAATCGCCCAGCACGGGGCCCGTCGTACCGGCTGTAGGCGACATCGACGACGCGCGCGTCGGTCGTCATCCGATCGCCCCGATCAACGATTCCTCGAGCGTCGGGCCGGCCGGCCGCAACGCTTCCAACCCCACTCCGGACGCACAGGCGGCGTCGCGAACACCGCGCAGGACGCTGGTGGGGTCGGGGCCACGCACGAGCAGCCAGCCATCACCGCCGCCCGCGTCCACCGTGAGGCCCAGTCCCGCCGCAGCCGTGGTGAACTCGCCGGCGTCGCCGACGACGCGCACCTGCACATCACCACCGGCGGCGGGAGCAGCGTGGTCGATGCTGCGGGTCGCGGCCACCCGCCCGTCGCGCAGCACGATCACCGAGTCGCACGTGCGGGCGATGTCCTCCAGCACGTGCGACGAGATCACCACGGCGATCCCAAGCTCGGTGGACAGCCGGCGAACGAGCGTCAGCATCTCCTCACGCCCGGCCGGGTCAAGGCCGTTGGTCGGCTCGTCCAGGATCACCAGGCCGGGTGAATGGACGATCGCCTGGGCGAGGTTCGTGCGCTGTTTCATGCCCACCGAGAAGGTGCGGATCAAGCGCGAGCGCTCCTCCTCGAGGCCGACCTGGAACAGCACCTCGGAGGCGCGCAGAACCGCCACCCGGCGGGGAAGGCCGCGCAGTTCACCCATGTGGACGACCAGGTCGCGCGCCGTCATCCCCAGCGGCAGGCAGCTGTGCTCGGGCATGTAGCCGAGCCGGCGGCGGATCTCCCAGGTCGGCTGCGACGCGTCGATGCCCAGCACGCGGATGCGTCCCTCGTCGGGCTTGATCAGGCCGAGCAGCACGCGCATCAACGTCGACTTGCCGGCGCCGTTGGCCCCGAGCAGCCCCACCGCGCGCTCGGTCACGCGGGCCGACACGTCGTCCAGCGCCACGATCGCGCCGTAGCGCTTGGTCACCCCATCGACGTCGACCAGCGGTTCGCTGCCGCCGTTCTCACTCACGGACGCGCCGATCGACGCAACTCAGCCCAGCGACCGGGCGGCGGTGGTGATCATCGCGGCCGGCCGCGACCCGACGACGGTGTAGGTCACCCCGCCACGGGTGAACTGCACCACCGTGCCAAGCGTGGTGTCCAGCTCACGGCCGGACACGCCGTTGACCGACACGGAGGGCAACGACCCGAGCGGAGTTCGGCCGCGGTCGCGCGCTGCTCGAGCACGAACACCGTGCCCAGGCCGCGGCCGTAGGTGAGCAGCGCCGCCGGGCCTTTGCCGAGATCGACCGACCTCACCTCGCCCTGTACCAGGCCCACCAGTTGGGCCGGAGCGGCCAGCCGGAAGCCCACCGCGCGCGACACCGCCGAAACGCCGGTCACCGGCGCCGGGTTCGCTGCACTCGAGTGCCCGTCGTTGCGGCTGGGCTGATGGACGCGCACGATCCGCGTTCCCCGAGCCGGCGTCAGCGTGAGCTGGCCTTTCGGCACCGCGCCGTACTGGATATGGGTGACGGTCACCGCGATGGCGGCGGTGTTCGACCCGCGCGGATAGACCGCGAACCGCAGCGGTACGCCGTGCGCAGCATCCCACGCGAGCTCGACCGCGCCGACCAGGCTGCCGTTGTGGCGGGGCGACACCCGCACGACGTACGCCTCGCGACCGGCGATGTTGCTCGGAATGGCACCCGACAGCACGGCTTGACGGCCCAGCCGCCCCAGGGCTCGATCGATCGCCACGATGGTCGGCACCGCCGGGTGGTCGGCTTTCGCCTCGCCGCCGGGGCGAGCCTCTGGGCGAGCGATTGGAAGCACGTAGGCGACGTGGTGACTGGGGTCGTACAGCGTCACCTGATGGCCGTCGTAGGCGATTTCGGTCGTGCCGCGCTGCGAGTGGATCTCCACCCGCACGCGCCCTCCACCGGCCCACACGCTGCCGGTTGCCCCGGCCAGCGGGCTGACCGAGATCGCAGACGAACTCCCCGAGAGCAGATGCTCGTCGATCGCGAACTGGGCGGACACGCCGGCCACCGGCCGTCCGGACAGGGCAACGTGGACGGCAGCCGCCAGCGATCGTTTGGGCGGAGTGGGCGCGCCGCTGCGCGTGACCGCGAACGCGGTCACGCTGATCGCCACCACCAACACCCCGGCGAGTGAGAACCATCCGACCAACCTCGTCGCCGATGACCGCTTGAGCATGCCCATGACCGCGTCCTTCCGGTTTGACCGACCGAACCGTAGCCCCCAACCCTGAGAGTCGCATGAGGCCCGCCACGATCTGACGTCCGTCGCTCGTGGGTGCATCGCAAGCGCGGGGTTGTGATCTGGATCACGTTCTGACACCGGCGATGCCGGCTCTGCAATCTGACTCGACCGGATCGGAGTACACGGTCTCGGCAGGAGAATCGAGTCTGGGGAGGTCACGATGCTCCGAAAGCCGTTCGTGCTGGCGTCAGTTGCGGCCCTGTTCGCCACTGCCGCCGTAGCGCAGGCCAGCGCTGAGACGTTCTTGGGTTCCACCACTCACCATCGCGTGGTGGCTTCGACGGTTCCGGCCAACGGTGACGTGAACCCGTACGGCGTCGCCGTGGTGCCGCGCTCCACCGGGCATCTGGTGGAGGGCGACGTGCTCGTGTCGAACTTCAACGACAAGGCGAACCTGCAGGGGACCGGCACGACCATCGTGCAGGTCTCGCCAAGCGGGGGACACAGCGTCTTCGCACACCTATCGGCAGACACCTTGCCGGGACCGTGCTTCGGGGGCGTCGGCCTGACGACGGCGCTGGTGGCGCTGCGCAGCGGGTGGGTGATCGTGGGCAGTCTGCCCTCCACCAACGGCATGGCCGACACCGCCCGCGCCGGGTGCCTGATCGTGATCAACCCATTCGGCCACGCGGTCGAGACGATCGCCGGCGGGCATGTCAACGGGCCGTGGGACATGAGCGCCGCCGACATGGGCAGCCGAGCCGCGCTGTTCGTCACCAACGTCCTCAACGGAACGGTCGCTGCCAACGGCATGACCGTCAACCGCGGGACCGTCGTGCGGGTCGACCTGTCCACCACGGGGCCCATGCCGCACGTGATGGCCGAAACGGTGATCGGATCGGGGTTCCCCGAACACACCGACCCGGCCGCCCTGGTGGTGGGTCCGACCGGCGTCGGCCTGGCAGCCGGCGGCACGCTCTACGTCGCCGACAGCGTTCGATCGCGCATCGCGGCGATCCCCGACGCCCTGACCAGAATGACATCGGCCGGCACCGGTGACACGGTGACGAGCGGTGGGGCGTTGAACGTGCCGCTCGGGCTGGTGATCACGCCCGGAGGACACGTGCTGACGGTGAACGCCGCGGACGGGCGGAGCGTCGAGACCACCCCGGCCGGCAGCCAGGTGGCGGTGCGGTTCCTCGACCGCTCCGGGACGCCGCCGGGGTCCGGCGCCCTCTTCGGGCTGGCAGTCACGCCCGACCGCGAGGGCGTGTACTACGTGGACGACGCCACCAACACGCTCAACCTGCTGCACTGAAGGCGTCCGCCGTGTCGGCCGTCCGGGCAACCGGGTGGCCGGCACGGCGGAGACGGCTGGTGTAGCGTGCGAGCGTGTCCGGTTGGAGCGCGTGACGTGTGTCGGCTGTTCGGTCTGAGCGGGGCGCCGCGCACGGTGCGGGCGACGTTCTGGCTCGTCGAGGCGCCGGACAGTCTCGAGGTGCAGAGCCGCCGTGAGCCCGATGGGACGGGACTCGGATACTTCGATCACGGGCGGGCCGTGGTGGCGAAGCAGCCGATGGCGGCGTACGAGGACCAGGCGTTCGCTCGAGAGGCGCGGACGGTGTCGTCGGCGACGTTCGTCGCGCACGTCCGCTTTGCTTCGACGGGCGGGTTGGAGGTGCGCAACACTCACCCGTTCGAGCAGGACAACCGCATCTTCGCGCACAACGGCGTCATCGCCGGGTTGGGAGAGCTCGAGCGAGAGCTGGGCGGGTACCGTCGGATGGTGAGCGGCGACACGGATTCTGAGCGGTTCTTCGCCCTCATCACCAAGGCGATCGACGAGTGCGGCGGGGACGTCGGGGGCGGCATCTCGTGGGCGGCACGGTGGATCGCCGATCGGCTGCCGCTGTATGCGCTCAACCTGATCCTGATCACGCCACTCGAACTGTGGGCGCTCCGATACCCCGAAACGCATGAGCTGTGGCTGCTCGACCGCGACGCCGGCGGCCCGCACGGCGGCCGGCACCTGGAGATGAGCAGCGTCACCGGCCGCGTGCACGTGCGAGCGCATGATCTGGTGACGGCGCCTGCGGTGGTGCTCGCCAGTGAGCGGATGGACGACAGTCCGGGCTGGCGGCTGCTCGACCCGGGCGAACTCGTGCACGTGGACGCGAACCGGCGGGTGACCTCAGAAATTGCGCTTGACCACGCCCCCGCGCACCCGCTGACGCTGGCGGATCTCGAGCCTCGAGCCGCCGCCTCGCAGCGTCCGGACACCCGGGCGCCGTAAGCTCCCATCCCCGCGACGACCCAGGAGGAACCAGATGCTGCATGCCAAGCGAGACCCCACCGGCGCCGGCAGCGTGTGGATCCCTCCCCTGTTCGCCGACGAGGCGTTCTCCGACGTACCCAAGCATGTCCTGGGCCGCGACCCGATGTCGGCGTCCGCCGCGGCCCAGATCATCACCGACGAGCTGATGGTGGACGGCAACGCGCGCCTGAATCTGGCGACCTTCGTCACCACCTGGATGGAGCCGGAGGCGCAGCGGTTGATGGCGGAGACCTTTCAGAAGAACGCCATCGACAAGGACGAGTACCCACAGACCGCGGCCATCGAGGAACGCTGCGTGAACATCCTGTCGCGGTTGTGGAACTCACCCCAGGGGGATCAGGCGGTCGGGACGTCCACGCTCGGCTCCAGCGAAGCCGCGATGCTGTGCGGTCTTGCGCTCAAGTGGCGGTGGCGGGCGCGGCAACACGAGGCGGGCCGTGCCGCGGATCGCCCCAACATCGTGATGGGCGCAAACGCGCAGGTCTGCTGGGAGAAGTTCTGCCGTTACTTCGACGTCGAGCCGCGCCTCGTCCCGGTCGGGGCCGGCTCGTACCACCTCACGCCGGAAGCTGCCGTCGCGCATTGTGACGAGGACACGATCGGCGTGGTCGCCATTCTCGGCAGCACCTACGACGGGAGCTACGAGCCGGTGAACGAGATCGCGTCGGCGCTCGACCGGCTGGCGGAGACCGGCAACCTCGACGTTCCGGTGCACGTCGATGCCGCCAGCGGTGGGTTCGTCGCCCCGTTCCTGCAGCCGGACCTGGCATGGGACTTCCGCGTGCCACGCGTCTGCTCGATCAACGCCTCGGGTCACAAGTACGGCCTCGTCTATCCCGGCGTGGGCTGGGCCCTGTGGCGGGACGCGGCCGCCCTCCCCGACGAGCTGGTGTTCCGGGTTGACTATCTCGGCGGGGACATGCCGACGTTCACGCTCAACTTCTCCCGACCGGGCAATCAGATCCTCGGCCAGTACTTCACCTTCCTTCGCCTCGGCCATCGGGGCTACACGCAGGTCCAGCAAGCCTGTCAGGATGTCGCCCGCTACCTGTCCAGCCAGATCGCGAAGCGAGACCCGTTCGATCTCATCACCGATGGCACCGACATCCCGGTGTTCGCCTGGAAGATGCGCGCTGGGTACACCGAGTTCGAACCATTCGAGCTCTCCGAACGGCTGCGCGCACGAGGCTGGCAGGTGCCTGCCTACCGACTGCCACCCGACGTGCAGGACACCGTCGTGCTGCGGGTCGTCGTCCGCAACGGATTCAGCCGCGACCTGGCCGACATGCTGCTGGACGACATCGACCGCGCCACCGCGTACTTCGAGGCCAATCCCAACCGGCCGGCCCCGGACACGCACGCACGATTCGCCCACACGTGACGTCAAGCCGGCCGCAACCTGCAAACCCACCGAGGCGCAGAAGGCGTAGCGCGGGTCGGCGGCGCCGGCTGGGGAGCCACCTCCACCACCCGGTCCGCCCTGCGGTCTCCGAGCCCGCCCGTCGAGGGCGTATTGACCCAGCACAGCGAGAGTCGCATACTTCACGAGAGGCGAGGGGGCATGTGTGCGTGCGCTGAAGTCGGCACGAATCGGGCGCTTGGCCCGCGGGGTCGCTGCTGTGGCGGTCTGTTCCGCGGTGTCCGCACCGTGCGTGCATGCCGCGTCGGACGTGATCAGGGAGCACTCGACGGCTTCCGGCAGCGGACCGCGCGAGTTGACGCTGGCTCCCGGCGGGAACTCGGTGTGGTTCACCGAGCAGTCGTCGGGAACGCTCGCAAACGTGTCCGACCAGGGGCGCTACTCGCGCTTTTTCATCCCGACTAGAAACAGCCAGCCGTCGGGCATCGCTACGGGGTCGGACGGCAACATCTGGTTCACGGAGAGCGCCGGGAATCGGATCGGCCACGTGGTGTCGTTTAAGGTCCACGAGTACGCGCTGCCCAGCCCGTCGAGCGAGCCGCGCGGGATCGCGGCCGGGCCTGACGGAGCTCTGTGGTTCACCGAGGGAGTCGGGAATCGCATCGGGCGCATCACAACGACCGGTCGAATCACCCAGTACGCGCTACCACTTGCCAAGAGCGAACCGGCTCGGATCACCACCGGGGCCGACGGAGCGTTGTGGTTCACCGAGCAGGGCACCGGCCGGATCGGTCGGATCACGACCGGTGGGAAGATCACTCAGTACACAATCCCGACGCCTGCCAGCAGACCGTTCGGGATCACCCCCGGCCCCGGCGGCGACCTGTGGTTCACCGAGGGTGCGACCGGGAAGATCGGTGACATCACCCTTGCAGGCGCGATCACGGAGTTCGCGCTTGCGCCGGGTAGCAACCCGCGCGATATCGCCGCCGGGACGGACGGAAGGCTGTGGTTCACGGAGGCGGGCACGAACCAGGTCAGCCAGATCACGACTTCCGGCGTCGTGTCGACGTTCTCGATCCCCAGCCAGTCGAGCGGTGTGTTTGGGATCACCACCGGCATACGTGGCGCCGTGTGGTTTGCCGAAAGCGCGACCGACAAGGTCTCCGAGCTCGACAACACCGCGCCGCACACCCAGTATGTCAGCGTCGCCGCGACCGACATCCAGCAAGATCCCCCGCGCGCCACGATCGGAACCACGGTGCAATGGACGTTCCTCGGCCCCAACACGCAGTCGGTCACCGACGCGACCGGGATGGGTCTCTACGACAGCCGCCCCCAGCCGTTCGTGTCGAGCTTCAGCTTCACGTTCACTGCGGCGGGTGACTACCCGTATCGATCCACCACCAGCACACAGGCGGCGACCTACAAGATCCTGCCCTTCGTCAACCCAGCGCAGGGCACTACCGGCTCCCCGTTCACCGTGACGTGGTCTTCGGCGGTGCCTCCACCCGGCTTCGTCTTCGACGTCCAGATCAAGCGCCCCACCTCGACGCAGTTCACGATCTGGCGAGCCAAGACGCAAGCACGATCGGGCTCCTTCACGCCCGACGCAGGCCCAGGCACATATCAATTCGAGGCGCGCCTGGTGGACACGAACACCACCCCCGCCTCCACCTCGGGGTGGTCGCCGTTGGTGCCCGCGTCGGTGACCTAGCCGGCCGGCCCCTCGACGCCGCACGCAACCGCAAATCCTGACCTCGCGACGGCATCTGCAAGGGTGGCGCGGTGGTCGCGCGACTTGACAGGCTACTGTGAAGGTGATTAACTGGTGAACAGGCTAGCTCCGGCCCGATGCTCGAAAATATCGCAGAAGGGTGGGGGCGGTCGCGATCCATCGGAGGGGTCTATGGGATCGGCAGGACGTTTCGGCGTCGTGGGTCACGGCTGTTGTCGCATCTTTTTGGTGCGGCACGGCCAGACGGTGATGAATACGCAGGTGCGTTTCCGCGGTCGGCGTGAGGTGCCGTTGGATGCCGTGGGGCGCGGGGAGGCTGAGGAGGCGGCTCGGGGATTGGCTGGAGAGGGTCTTTCGGCGGTGTACAGCAGTCCTCTCGGACGTGCGATCGAGGTTGCCTCGGCGATCACTGGGGCGTGCGGGGTGGGCGCGGTTCGTCCGTTGGATGCGTTGATCAACCTGGATTACGGTGAGTGGGAGGGGTTGACCCGGGAGGAGTCGGCAGCGGCGCATCCCGAGGCATTCGAGCGCTATCTGCATGACCCGGAGCGGGCCGTGTGTCCGGGCGGCGAGGCTGTGGCATGCGCCGCTGACCGAGTTGTGGCGGCCCTGCGGACGGTCGCCGTGAGGCACCCCCACGGGGAGCGGGTCGCCGCGGTGTCGCATGGCGTGATGGTCAGGTTGGCGGTGCTGCGAGTTGTGGGTCGCTCGGAGTTCGATTGGCAGTTCGCAATGCCCACCGGCTCGGCGGTGGTCTTCGACGTCGAGGGTGATCGCATCTCACTGGCCCAGCCGCTGGACCGCAGTGAGCCCGATCCACGTAAGGCGGGCACGTTCGCGACGACCCTGGTCAGGGCCACGGGTTGATGCGGCCACTGCTCGTCACCGGCATGGCGCGGTGCGGTGGTAGCTGGCTGGCAAGGATGCTGGTGGCGGGCGGCGGCTGCGTGCACATCAACGAGCCGCTCAATCGTCGCCATCCGCCGGGCCTGTCGCCTGGGATCCTGCGTGTGCCGGCGCCGCTGTCCTACCAGTACGTTGGCGCTCAGAACCAGGCGGACTACGGGCCGGGATTTGCCGACCTGCTGCGGCTGCACTACAACGTCGCAGCCGAGCTGCGAACCAATCGCTCGGCTTACGACCTTGCCAAGATGATCCGGTACTTGACGGCGTTCACGGTCGGGCGGATCCGGGGCTCGCGACCGGTCATCGACGATCCCTACGCGGTGTTCTGCGCCGAGTGGCTAGCCGAGCGGTTCGACTGCCAGGTGGTGATGCTGGTGCGCCATCCCGCCGGCATAGTCAGCAGTCTCCAGCGTATCGGCACGCGCTGGAGGGACAATCTGCCGGACATCGCCGCTCAGCCGGAACTGGTGACCGCCTATCTCTCCGAATTCGAAGTCGACGTTGCAGGCACCTCGCAGGCGCCGTTCGACGTCTTGGAGCACGCCTGCCTGCTCTACCGGCTGATCCACTCCGCGATCGAGCAGCAAGCCGCGAAGCACCCGGACTTCATCATCGTCCGCTACGAAGACCTCGCCACCGATCCGCTCGCGGAGTTCGAGAAGCTGTACGACGCGGTCGGCCTGCCGTTCACCGCGAGGGCGCAACGCGAGATTCGCGACGGATGCATGGCGGGACCCGCCGGGCGTGAGCACCCATGGGGGCGAGTCGGCTTCTCCAAGACCGCGTTCCAACCCATGGACAGCCGTGCGAACGCGTGGGCCTGGCGCGACAGACTCACCGTCGAGCAGGTGGCCACCGTCCGCGAGCGCACCGAGGACGTGGCCGGCATCTTCTACACGGACGCCGAACTGGCCGGCGAGCCCGGCGGCATCAACTCGGTGGTCGGGTGAGCGGTCTTCGCGCCATCGGCGCTGCCGTGGTGGCGATGCTCACGCTGGCGGGATCGACGATCGCGCTGGGCAGCACGTCAGCGACGTCCGGCGCATCCGGGAATCTGCTTTCGAACGGGACGTTCGAGGGCAGCGGATCGGGATCGCTCTCAGGGTGGAAGGCGAGCGCCGCGACGCTCACGCTTGCGGCTGACGGCGAGGGTGGCGGGTTCGCAGCCAAGGTCGCGTTTTCGGGCACGGGAGCGAGCTTCAATATCCGCGCCAAGCCGCGACCGGTCACCGCGACCGTCGCCGGCACGGCCTACACCGCCGATGGGTCGTTTCGCAGCGACAGCGTCCCGGCCACCCAGGTGTGCCTGAAGCTTACCGAGTACTCGTCCGCCGGAGCCACCGCTGGTACTGCGCGGCGATGCCAACTCGCAACCAGCAACTGGGCGCCCTTGCCGACCGTCACGCTGACCACCACGCAAAGCGACGGATCGCTCGGCTACAGCGTCACCCAGACGAGCGCCGCCGGTGGCGACAGCTTCGAGGTGGACAACCTGTCGCTGCAATCCGCCGCCGCCACAGACCCCGTAATCGCAGCCGCCGGAGACATCGCCTGCGATCCCTCCAACTCGAGCTTCAACGGTGGCAAGGGAACCTCGAGCTCCTGCAGAGAGCTCGCCACGTCCAACCTGATCCTGTCCGATCCCGCGGTCACCGCCGTACTAGCGCTCGGTGACAACCAGTACGAGTGCGGCGGATACCAAGCCTACCTCGACTCGTTCGACCCCAGCTGGGGCCGCTTCCTGGCCATGATCCACCCCGTCGCCGGAAACCATGAGTACCAAACCAGCCCCGGCACCGACTGCGCCCCAGGCGCCGCCGGATACTTCAAATACTTCGGCTCAGCGGCAGGCAACTCCAACGGCGACTACGCGTGGGACGTCGGCACCTGGCACATGATCGCACTCAACGGTGAGTGCAGCCACGTCGGCGGCTGCAACTCCGGGTCACCTCAAGGAACATTTCTCCAGAACAATCTCGGCACGTCCGCCTGCACCCTCGCCTACTGGCACGAGCCGTACTACGACGGCACCACCGGCACGGCATCCAGCTACACCTACTTCTGGCAGACGCTCTACAACGCGGGCGCTGACATCGTCCTCAACGGCCACCTGCACACCTACGCGAGGTTCGCACCACAAAACGCCAGCGGGACGGTCGACAACTCCAGCGGCATCCGCCAGTTCATCGTCGGCACCGGCGGCGAAGGTCTGTTCTCACTCGGCGGCAGCCACAACGTCCAGTACACCAACAAGACCTTCGGCGTACTCGAACTCACCCTCCACCCCACCAGCTACGACTGGAAGTTCATCTCCACAACCGGAGCCACGCTCGACTCCGGCACCACCGCCTGCCACTGACGTCCGCTCAGCTCCCGGAGCGGGCGAGTGCGTCGGCGATCTGCGTGCCCAGCGAGTTGAACGTGCCATCGGTGTTGAGAAGGCGGTAGTCGCCGCTGGTCCACATGCCCCAGCGCGCCCAGCTCAGGCCGTGCTCGCGAAACAGGGCGAGCATCTGCGACTGATAGGTGGTGCCGCCGGTGTCGGCGGCCTTCACCCCCCACTCGCCGACAAGAAGCGGCACGCCGAGCTGATTCGCGCGCGTGAGCGGCAGGTTGAGCGCGGCGGCCTGGTTTGTGGCCGTGCCGTGGTAGATGGCGGAGGTCTGGTTGTGGGTGGCCGCCCAGCTCGGGCGCCATGCCTCGTCGTCGGCGGTGACGCTGGTGCCCCAGAGGCCGTTGAGGTAGCTGTGCAGGTCGATCGCAAGGTGCGCCCGCGACCCAAACGCCGCGAAGTCCGCGTGCAGCAAGCCCAGGTCGCCTCCCGAGCGCAGCATCACAAACACGGTCTGGGCCGGCGCCGCCCGCGCGATCGCCGCGCGGACGACAGCCTCCCACGCAATCACCGCCTGCGTCGCGGCATGGGTGTTTCCCAGCAACCCGACCATCGGCTCGTTCATGATCTCCACGCCAACCACGTTCGGCCTGCTCGCGTAGCGGCCGGCAATCATCGTCGCAAACGCCGTGTAGGACTGGCGTGCGACCGGATCCGTCCACCACGCCGCAGTCGCCCCCAGCTGATCATGCGGGCTGAACCGCCCGGCCTCGGTGACCGAGTAAAACCACGCCGGGATGCCGTTCGCCAGCGGTTGGAAGAACGACGACCAGTGCCACTGGTGCAGGTCGATGATCACGTTCACATGCGCCGCGGCGTACAGCGCAACCTGATGATCGAGCGTCGCCAGCGCCGTCGGACTGTACCGATGCACTCCGCCGCTCGGCGGCGCCGTCTCGACCACGCTCCAGGGTAGGACGATCCG
Organism: Gaiellales bacterium; assembly: GCA_038230835.1. Classification (GTDB taxonomy): domain Bacteria; phylum Actinomycetota; class Thermoleophilia; order Gaiellales; family JAICJC01; genus DASUHT01. The sequence goes on along the minus strand of JBBRMM010000028.1, from coordinate 8,304 downwards.
CACCAGGTTGGCGTGCATCGCCCGCACCCGCGTGACCATCGCCTGATCGCCACTCAACTGCACGTCCACGCCGCGCAGCAGGACCGTCGACCCGCTCTGGTTGACGAACCGCGTCCCCGAACTGGTCACCCACGGACGCACTACGGCCGAACCGGCGCTCGGCACAGCCACCAACCAGCAGAGGGTCGCCAAGAGCGAGACGCATCCGCAACGCACGCGGGCAGGATAGCCGCATCGGCGAGCCGACCCGGACAGACCCCGGGCACTGGTCAGTTGCCCCGTTCGAGGGACGCGGACAGGAGGACTACCGACGACCATGAGCTTGTACGACTTGATGCATGGAGCAAAGGGGTTCTCGTGGCAACAACGCTGGTGTACTTCGTGCAGTTGCGCTACCATGGCGCGGACAGCTGGGTGACCGTCGCTTCCGCCGCCTCACGAGCATCGGCCGCCGCATACGCCGGAGCCGCCTTCACACAGGCTCGCGACGACTCGGGGTCGCTCGCCGATCAGGTGCGGATCGTGTCTGAACGTGAACTACGGCTCCGACACGGCCCAGACGCGGTCAAAGAAGCGTACGCAAGCGTCTCGGCCGCTGAGCAGCACCCGGAAACCGGCCGTGGAGCGCACGAGGACTAGATCTCCTGGCCGTCGATCAGCTGACGGATGTGGACGTGGATCATCCTGGCACCGGCCTGCCGCGCATCGGCGCCCGCTCGCTGCTCGAGCGTCCTGAGCGCCGGGACAAACACGTCGGCAATCGCGTGACTGATCGGATACAGCTGCAGCGCGGCCACGACGGCACCATGTGAGCGCACCGCGTCGTGCTCCAACACGCCCTGCGTGATGCGCGACGCCAGCGCGTGCTCGCGGAACTCTGAATGGACGGCCGACATCCCACCAGCATCCCCCACCCGCACTGGTCGCACCATCGTGCCGGTGGTGAGGCGCACCCCCGATACGTGGTATCCCGACGGCCGGGAGATTACGGACGCATCGAGCGGAAATCCGCGGGCCTGTGCGACGATGACCCAGACGGATCGTCAGCGGGCCGATGAGTTTCGCGCGCGGCGCCCGTCTTTAGACATGACTGATGTGGGTCGACGAGAGGAGCAGCCATGCCAACACGTGACAGCAACCCGACCGGCGCGCCGTGCTGGGCCGATCTCTGGACGTCCGACGTGGACGGCAGCCGCAGGTTCTACAGCGAGCTGTTCGGCTGGGAGGCCCTTGAGCCGAGCCCGGAGTTCGGCGGCTACTTCATGTTCACCCGCGAAGGCGTCCCCACGGCGGGCGGGATGGGTGACATGGGCGACATGCGCGCGAACAACACCTGGAAGATCTACCTGGACACCGACGACATGGCGCGCACCGTCCAGGCGGCGGAGGCTGCAAGCGCGCGGGCGATCGCGGACGTCATGCCGGTGGCCGACCTCGGCACCCAGGCGGTGATGATCGACCCCACCGGTGCCGAGCTGGGTGCCTGGCAGCCGGGGACGTTCCCCGGATTCACCGTGCTGGGCGAGCACGGCGCGCCGAGCTGGTTCGAGCTGCACACGCGCGAGTACGCCACCGCCGTGGCGTTCTACCGTTCGGCGTTTGCCTGGGACACCTCCACGGTGAGCGACACCGACGAGTTCCGCTACACGGTCATGCGCGACCCGTCCGGGGACGGCGAGCTGGCGGGCATCATGGACGCCTCGGCGTTTCTGCCCGAGGGTGCACCCGCGCACTGGTCGATCTACTGGCAGGTCGACGACGCCGACGCTGCGGTCGCCAACGCGAGAGCGCTCGGCGGCTCGGTCGTGCGGGAGGTCGAGGACACGCCCTACGGCCGCCTGGCCACGGTGGCCGACCCCGCGGGCGCCCAGTTCAAGCTGCGTACCCCGCCCCAGCGGTAGCGGTCGCCGGATGGCCGACCTGCTGACAGCCGACGGCTTGGCGAGGTTCGGCGCGGTCGCGGCCGACCATGTCGGCGACGACCGGGTGCCGGGGTTGGTGGCGCTCGTCGCCCGTGGCGATCAAGTGCACGTCGAGACGCGGGGCTCGTTGTCGGTGGGCGCCCGCGCGGCCGGCGTGCCGCTCGGCGAGGTGCTGCGGACGCGGATCTTCGATCCGCTTGGCATGCGCGACAGTGCGCTGTGGACAACCGACATCGACCGGCGCGCCGCGTCCTACCAGCCCGACCGCCGACGGGCTGCGGGTGTGGGACGCGCCGGACGGCGCCTGGAGCCGGCCGCCGGCCTACGGTGACGGGGCGGCGGGACTGATCTCGACGGCCGACGACCTGCTGGCCTTCGCGGGCATGCTGCTGCGCAGCGGGCAGCCGGTGCTCTCGGCGGTGCCGTGACCGAGATGACGCGCGACTAACTGACACCCGAGCAGAGACAGCATGCCGGCGGGTTCCTGAACGGCAGCAGCTGGGGATTCTGCCAGTCCGTCATCACCGAAGGCCCCACGCCGGCGCCTTCGGCTGGGACGGCGGCCTGGGCACCTCGTGGCTCGTCGACCCGACGAACGACCTGACCGTGATCGTGCTCACGCAGCGCATGTTCGAGAGTCCCCAGCCGCCGCAGGTACATGTCGACCTGCAGGCGGCGGAATACGCCGCCCTGGCGTGAGATTCACGATCGCTCGGTGAGGTCGAGCGAATGCAGGAAGGTCTGCGCCTGTGCGGCGCCCGCCGGGTACTCCTTGGCCTCGTACATGCCGATCGCCGTCCGCGCCTGCGCCGCAGCGTCGGGATCGCCCACGGCGGCCAGCGCCCGAGCGAGCGTCAGCCGTGCGTCAGCGTCCATCAGCACCCAGTCACCGGTGCCGGCGATCGCCACCGCCTCCCGAGCGGACGCCACCGCGCCCCCCGGCTCGCCCGTCGCCATGTGCACCTCGGACAGCACGAGGTGCGCTCGCGTCAGCGCTTCGTACCACCCAGAACGCGTCGCGGCGTCGCGGGCCGCGATCCCGGCGGCGTGCGCAGCATCGAGGTTGCCCAAATGCACCTGGGCGAGCCCCAACCACGCGCGGGCGACGGCCGTCTCCGGCCCCGCGCCTCGCCGCTCCAACTCGGCGACGTTCGGCGAGAGCACCACCTGAGCGTCCTGGAACCGCCCCGCCATCACCAGCATCAACGCGTGTCTGGTGGAGAAGCGCAACGGCATGTTGCGGCCGATATCGCGTTCGATGCCGCGCACGGTCTCGAGCAGCCTCCACGCCTCCTCGGCCTCGGAGCGCCAGCATGGCCTGGCCCTGAATCAGCTCCGAACCGACGGTCGGTCGAGCGCCGAGCTCGTCCATCAACTGGTCGAGCAGGGCCCCGGCCCCCGACACGGGCATCGGCGACTCGATGAGCGCCGAAACCAGCACGGCCAGCGGCCACACCGTGTCCTCGTCCGCGGCTCGCAGCAGATCGATTGCGCGGCGCACCGAAGCAACCGCGTCGGCAGCCTGACCGAGCGAGCACTCGGCCTCCGCCCGGGTGGACAGCGCGGTCGCAACGGCGCGCGGGTCGTCAAGCGGATCGAGCTCACGCAACGCGGCGGTCGTCTCGGCGATCACCTCGCGTTCGGGCAGCGCATCGGGGTGTGCCTCCGAGATCACGCCCAGCCTGAGGATCCGGGCGCGCAACTCCAGGGCACGCAGATCGAGCCGAGCGGCGAGATCGCCGCCTTCCCCCAACAACCTGTCCACCTCTCCGCTGGGCAGCAGATTCCAGCCTGCGGCCGCCAGCTCGACCATCGCCGCCGCCTGCCCAGGGCTCTGGTCAGGCAGCAGGTTGAGCGCCCGTTCGAGCAGCACCCGCGCCCGGCGCGGATCGCCCATGGCGTCCGCTTGGCGGCCGGCGGCCGCCAAGCGCATGCCGGCCTCCTCCCCGATCCGGGCGATCGCGTCGTCCACCTGGCCGAGCTCGGCCCGCAGCGAGAACGCACGGTCAAGGTGGTCGCCCACGACCGCGTCGGCCGCTCCGTCGACGTCCAGCCAGCGGGCGAGCCGGGTGTGCAGCTCGCTGCGCCGCGCTTTGGGGATCAGCGCATACGCCGCCTCCTGCAGCAGCGCGTGCCCGAACTGCTGCCCGCCGGCGGCGGTGGGCTCGATCAGCTCGCGCCGCTCGAGACGCTCCAGCTCGGCGCCGATCGGCCTGCCCACCAGCGCCTCCACGGCGGCAAGCTGGAAGTCCCGTCCGGCCACGGCGGCGACGCTCACCACCTCGCGCTCCGGCTCGGGGAGTGCCTCCAGCCGCGCTGTCAGCAGCACCTGGATGGAACGCGGCAGCCCGGCGGTCGGGTCGTGGTCGCCAACCAGAGCCGCCAGGTGCTCGGCGAACAGCGGGTTGCCCTCGGCTGCTGCGATCACGCGCTCGCTCTGATCGGCCGGCAGGGCCGGACTGGCATGGGTCAGGAGGCGCCGCGTCTGCGTGTCGTCGAGCCGCTCGAGGACGAGCGATACGGTGTTCGCGCCCGCTCCCGACCCGGGCCGCCGTTCGGCGAACTCCGGCCGGGCAGTGCACACCACGAGCAGGGATCGCCTGCGGCCGTGACCGAGCAGCTGCTCGATCACGTCCAGCAGCAGATCGTCGGCCCAGTGCACGTCCTCGAGCACCATCACCACGGTCTGGACGCTGGCCATCGTCCCGATCAGGCGCGACATCGCCCATGCGATGTCGGGCGCGCCGGCGGCGCCGGCGAGGCATGCGGCGACGGCCTGCGCGTCGGGATCGCCGGGCATCAGCCCGGCCACGCCGTGGGCAGCATCCCTACCCTCCTCCGCGACCGCCCCTCGGGCGGCCTCGAGCAGCGGCTCGAGCGACGACGCGCCGGCGGTCGCTCGACAGTGCCCGGTGAGCACGGTTAGCCCGTCACCGAGCCGGGGGACCTCCGAGACGAGTCTCGACTTGCCGATCCCGGGCTGTCCGAGCACCGTCACCAGGTGCGGCTTGTGGATCTGGTCGGTGCGCTTCAGCGCCCAGCCCAGCAGGTCGAGCTCGATCTGCCGTCCGACCATCGGCAGATCGAGTCGGCGGCGGTGCCCACCCGCTCCCGGGTCAACCGCATCCAGCCGCCAGGCCACGAGGGGCTCCCGTTTGCCCTTGGCAGCGATCGGCGCCACACGCTCGCCGCGGGCAGCGTGCCTGACCAGCGCCCACGTGTCGTCGCCGACCAGCACCTCGCCCGGCGTCGCCGCCTGCTCCAGCCGCGCCGCCACGTTGACGGCATCTCCTACCACCAGCGACTCGCCGAGCGTCGGGTCGCGAGCCAGCACGTCACCGGTGTTCACGCCGATGCGGGCCTCGATCTCGCCCATCGCCGCGACCGCGTCGCGGGCCTCGAGCGCCGCCCGCACCGCCCGCAGCGCGTCGTCCTCGTGGACCACGGGGATCCCGAACACCGCGACTAGTGCGTCGCCGATCACCTTCTCGACGGTGCCGCCGTGACGCTCGACCGGCCCCCGCACTGCGGCGTAGAACCGCGACATCGCTGCCTGCAGCACTTCCGGATCGAACCGCTCGCCGAGCTCGGTCGAGCCGACCACGTCGCAGAACACCACCGTTACCGTCTTGCGCACCTCGCGAGCCACCTTGCGAGTCTACGCGGCGGGCGTCCAGCGGACCGCACCGCACATAGACTGCGGCGATGCCGATCACGATGTTCTACCTGCCGGGCAGCGCTGCGATGGCCGCAATGGCGGCACTCGAGGAGACCGGCGCCCCGTACGAGGCCGTGCGCGTCGTGCGCAAGGACGGTCACACGATCGAGCCGGCCAACTATCGCGAGATCAGCCCCCACCAGCGAGTCCCGGCGATGGTGGACGGTGACGTGAACGTGTACGAGTCGGCCGCCATCGTCCTTCATCTGGCCGACCGCTTCCCCGCGAGCGGGCTCATGCCCGAACTCGGCAGCGGCGATCGCTCGCACGCATACAGCTGGCTGATCTACCTCACGAACACGGTCCAGGCGACGTTCATGTGGCGGCTGTACCCCGAACGCGTCGTGGGCAACGACTGGCCTGCCAGGACGGCAGTCGTGACCGGCACCGAGCATCAGCTCGACGCGATGTTCGACTGGATCGAGAGCCGGCTCGAATCACACCCGTACCTGCTCGGAGCACGATTCAGCGCCGCCGACCTCTACCTGCACATGCTCACCCGCTGGGGTCGCCACCTCGACCGCAAGGCGTGGACATTGCCCGCGCTGGGCGAGCACTACCGACGGCTGTCAGAGCGACCGAGCGTCGCTCGCATGCTTGCCCGCCAGGGCATCGAGGCCTACCCCACCGAGTAGGCCGACACGTCACCGAGTAGGCGTCGTCGGCCGGGGCAGGTCGATCGCGCCCGCCCCGGCCCTGGACTTTGCTCTACGAGTTCAGTCTGATGCGCACGATCGACCCGGTCGGTGCTCCGGCGGGGCCGTGAGCGGGAAGGATGCTCCAGTTGGAGACGTACAGCGACCCGTCTGGGCCCGCCGCGAAGCCACCCGGGAAGTTGAGGCCGCCGACGACGGTGATCGGGGAGCTGCTATGCGCCGGCACCCGCACCACCCGGCCGGTGCCAGGAGCGGCGTGGTCGAGTCCCAGCGACGAGAACTCGGTCGCGTAGAACTGTCCATCGCGGCCGAAGCCGCACCCGGTGACCGTGGTCAGGCCGGTCGCCCACCGAGCGAGCGTGCCCGTCGAGGGCGCGTAGCGCCACACGACTGACGCTCCCGGTGCGTTTCCGCCCCCGGTCAGCTCGCCGATGTAGAGCGCGCCGTCACCGCCGCGAGCCACACACGTCGGCACCGCGTCGGACGACGGCGGGTTGGGGAAGAACTTCACCACCGTGACCTCCCCGCCCTGGCTCACACGGTCAAGCGTGTTCGAGCCCGAATCGACCACCCATCGCGTTTCAGGGAGCGCCAAAACACCGTAGGGGTTGGCGTCGGGGAACTGGCCAGGCACAAGGTTCTTGTGCATGGCGCTCCAGTTGTAGTCGTGAAGGCCAACGTTGGCGATCGCCTTCCAGTGACCCTCATCGTCGGCGACGATTAGCCGTCCGAGCTGGTTTCTGGCCGCCTGGAGGAGCCACGCCGGACACCCGCTCGGGGGCACCACCGCGCTGGACGCGGTCTCGATGCCATACAGCGCATCTCCCACGAACGATATGCCGTCGAGCCCCGTAGCGGCTGTCCCGTCCGAGCCCGCGACAGACACAAGCCCGGTGACCACCCGCTGACGGCTACCCGCGGCGATGTTGATCATGCTTACCGCACTGGTCATCCCAACGCAGGTACCACCCGCGCAGTTCGGGCCACCGTGGCCGGCCTCGGCAACGTACAGTCGGCCATCCGAGCCAAACGCCAAGCCGCGAGGATTGTCCAGCCCCGACACCACCGTCGTCACCGTCGCCGTCGCCGCGGACTGCGCAGATGCAGCCGCCGAGCCGCCCAACACCGCCGCCACGGCAAGTCCCACGCTCCCCAAACACACGATCCGCGCTCGCATAGGCTCCTCCCCCATAGGTGCCCGACCTGACAAGGCCGAGACGATCGACACGAAGCGTCGACAACATACCCGACCAACAGGTCGCTCGCCAGATCGCGCGAGTCGCCGCTCGCATGCTCCGCGGCTAGCGTCTGCGTTCTTGGTTCCCGAGGTCGCAGTCGGCGCGACTCCGAACCCCGCGGTGCTGCGGACGACGCGTTGCGGCGCCGGCCGTTCGTCTCCTCGTCGGCAGCTTGTGGTTACGAGGGTGCGACGATCTGCACCCGCGTGGTAGCGCAGTCGTTGCTGGGGTCGGGGTCGACGGTGGTGCCCTCTGAGCTGGTGCAGACGATCAGGGCTGCCCGATCGCCGATCTGTCCGGTGATGCGCGTGCGTACCGTCATCCGTTGGGTGATCCCGGGGGCGAGCACGCCGAACTCGCAAAAGGGCGTGTCGGGGGTGACGTTCTGGCAGCGTTGGCGCTTGACCGTTAGACCGACGGTGGCGACGATACCGGCGTCGAGCTGGCTCGCGGAGGGGCCGTTGTCGACGGCATAGCTGGTGAAGGTGACGATCTGACCGGGGGAAGCGGAGCGTGCGTCGGCGGCCTGCATCAGCAACAGGTCGGCCTTCGGCGTGGACGCGCCCGCCACAGCCGGTACGCACAGCGTGGCAAGCGCCACAACGAGAGTGATCCATCTCCGCATCGCCTGCCCCTCTCAACGACATCCAGAACCTGTAAACCAGGCAATCGTTGCAGGTCGAGGCGGTCGAGTCAAGGCTGCGTCCCTCGCGCATCGCGCCCACCATGACCCCGAGTTGGCGCCGCGGGCGGGCGACGTTGCGAGCGTC
>JBBRMM010000027.1:0-40077 GCA_038230835.1 Gaiellales bacterium | reverse complement strand
GTGGTAGGACTTGACCCGGAACTCCGTCATCCACTCCGGCTCGCCCTTGTGGGCGGAGATCTCGCGCACCACGTCCTCGTCCAGCCCTCGGCGGGTGCGGAAGACGGATGTCACCTCGTCATGGAAGCCGTACTTGTAGTCGCCGATCGCGGTTGCTTCGCGTTCTGCCTGCGTGAGCTCGGTCTCAGACATTCGTGACCGCCTCCTCGTCAACCCCATAGGGTGCATACCCATCGCGTTCCAGTTCGTCGGCCAGCTCAGGGCCGCCGGTGCGCGCGATGCGCCCGTTCACCAGCACGTGGATCACGTCCGGCTTGATGTAGCGCAGTAGCCTCGAGTAGTGGGTGATGACCAGCACGCCCAACTCGGGGCCGGCCAGCCTGTTGACCCCGTCGGAGACGATCCGCAGGGCGTCGATGTCGAGGCCCGAGTCGGTCTCGTCCATGATCGCCAGCTTCGGCTTGAGCACCGACAGCTGCAGCATCTCCATGCGCTTCTTCTCGCCGCCGGAGAAGCCGTCGTTGAGGTAGCGGGAGGTCATCGAACGGTCGATCTTGAGGATCTCCATGTTCTCCTGCAAGAGCTTGCGAAACTCGGGGATGCGGATCGGGTTCTCGTCGCCCTCGGGGGTCCGCCGGTGTGCGTTGACCGCCATCCGCAGGAAGTTGGCGACCGTCACGCCGGGGATCGCCGACGGGTACTGGAAGGCCAGGAAGAGCCCGAGCCGCGAACGCTCGTCGGGCTCCAGCTCGAGCACGTCGGTGCCCTCGAAGATCACCTCGCCGTCGGTCACCTCGTACGCCGGGTGGCCCATCAGCACATGGGCGAGGGTGGACTTGCCGGAGCCGTTCGGGCCCATGATGGCGTGGATCTGACCCTTGGACAGCTCGAGATCGACGCCGCGCAGGATCTCGGCGCCGTCGATGGAGGCGTGCAGGTTGCGAATTACAAGGTCGGACATGAAATCCTTCCGGGAGTTCCGTTGCGAGTCGAGGGCGCCAAAACACGCGCTTCCCCACGGTGAAGTGTAGCCACACCGGCTCGATCCTCCGACAGCCGGTCTGCTACGCTGAAAGCCGCATGTTCGACCCATCCCCGGAAAAGCTCATCATCGTCCTGATCATCGCGCTCTTGGTGCTCGGGCCGAAGAAGCTGCCCGAGGTCGGCCGCTCACTCGGCCGCGGCATCCGCGAGTTCAAGGATGGCGTGACCGGCAAGGAAGAGCCGACCACGCCGGCAGCGACGATACCTCCGCCTCCGGCCTCTCCGGCGTACACGCCGCCGGCGCCGAGCGACCAGGTTTCGACTCCCACCGAGTAACCGCCCGCGATGGCTCGCCGCCCCCGCCGGGTCAATCCCGACGAGCAGCTGACACTGGTGGAGCACTTGGACGAGCTGCGCACGCGGCTGATCGTCACCCTGTCCGTGCTCGCGATCTCGGTCTCGGTCGGGTTCTGGGAGCAGTCGCGGATCCTCAAGGAGCTGCTGAAACCGGCGCAGCACGCGCTGGGTCGCCCGAACGTCCTGCTCGCCCGTAGCCCGACGTCAGGCTTCTTCCTTGCGGTCGGAATCGCGCTCTATTCGGGCCTGCTGGTGTCTCTTCCGGTGATCACCTACAACGTCTACGCCTACGTGATCCCGGCCTTCTCGTCCGACCAGCACCGCCGGATCAGGCCGCTTGCCTTCATGCTGCCGGTGCTGTTCGTGGGCGGCGCCGCTTTCGGGTGGTTCGTCGTCATCCCGCCCGCGTTCGACTTCCTGCTCAGCTTCAACGCGGGCAGCGTCAACTACCAGCTCGACCCCCAGTCCTATCTCCAGTTCGTCGCCATGACGCTGGCCGCCATGGGGCTGATCTTCGAAATGCCGGCCATCATGTACACCCTGGCCAAGCTGCGGATCGCCACCGCGGCACGGATGCGCCGAACCTGGCGCTACGCCGTCGTGATCCTGGCCGTGGTGGCGGGCGTCCTGCCCGGCGCCGACCCGATCTCGTTCGTCGCCGAGTTCGTCCCCCTGGTGCTGCTGTACGGCGCGTCGTATCTGATCGTGCGTGCGGTCGACCGCAACCGTGCGGCGGACGAGGCCGAGGACCCGTTCGGTGATGACATCGAGGCCCAGCCCGGGTGATCCTCGGCGCCGACTGGGTGCTGCCGATCGATGCCCCGCCGATCAGCCACGGCCGGGTCGAGATCGATGGCGGCCGCATCGCCGGGCTCCACGAGGGTGGCCCGGCGGACGAGCTGCACGCCGGCTCGGTGATCCTGCCGGGCCTGGTCAACGCGCACACCCACCTCGAGTACGCGCGCATGTCGGGGTTCGGTGACGGCAAGCCGTTCACCCCCTGGATCGAAGAGCACATCCGCCGCAAGGCGGCACTCGACCATCCCGCCGACTCGCTGGTGCAGGCGCTCGACGGTGCGCGCGCCAGCCTGGCCGGCGGAGTGACCACGATCGCCGACTGCTGCTACGCCGGGACGGTGGCCCAGGCTGCGGTCGAGACCGGCCTGCGGGCGATCGTCTACCTGGAGGGGTTCAGCGACTGGGCGGGGCTGGGGCCGCGCATCGAAGCCGCCCTCGACGCACTGCCGACCGGCCCGCTGGTCGGCGCCGGAGTCTCGCCGCACGCCCCGTTCACGGTCACCCTGGACGACTACGCGGTGATGATCGGGATCGCTCGCGCCCGTGGCCTGCCGGTGGCCACACACCTGCTGGAGTCCCAGCGCGAGGAGCACCACCTCGACCACTTCGAGCACCTGCTGGGGCCGGACACGGTGATCGTCCACGGCGTCTTCATGGACCACGACGACATCGCGCTGGCCGCCGACCACGACTGGCCGGTGGTGCACTGCCCGCGCTCGAACGCGCTTCTGGGCTGCGGCATCGCACCGGTCGCAGAGATGCTCGCGGCCGGGGTGCGGGTGGGGCTGGGCACCGACTCGCCGGCCTCGGCGATGGTGCTCGACATGTGGGAGGAGCTGCGCTGCGCGGTGATGATGGCGCGCGCGAGAGAGAGCAGCGCACAGGCCCTGTCGGCGGCCCAGGCACTGGAGATGGCGACCCTCGGCGCCGCCAGGGCAATCGGTTTGGACGACCGGGTGGGGTCGCTCACGCCGGGCAAGGCGGCCGACCTGACCGTGCTCGACCTGACCGGATCGCCGTTCCTGCCCTGGGACGACCCGGTGACCGCGACGGTGTTCGGCGGCAGCGCCGAGCGGATCGCCCTCACCATGGTCGACGGCCGGATACGCTACAGACGCGGCTCGACGATGCCGACAAGCCCGGGGGCGGACGAGGTACGCGCAAAGATGATCTCCGCCTGACCACCGACCGCCAAAACCGCCATGCTCTTCGAACGCATACGCCGCACGCAAAAGCCCGTGTTCATCTTCCTGGCCGTCACTTTCGGCCTCGGCTTCGCGTTGCTTGGCGTGGGCTCAGGGTCGGGCACGATCAACTTCGGGAACATCTTCGGGTCGAGCAGCTCGTCCAACAGCATCTCCAGCCTGAACGACGCCGTGCACAAGACCCCCGGCGACGCACCCTCGTGGCTCAAGCTGGCGCAGGCGTACACGACCGCCGGACAGAACGACCCGGCGATCGGCGCCTACGAGACGTACACGCGGCTCCGCCCCAAGGACACCGGGGCGCTGGCGAGCGTCTCGACCCTGCTCGAGCAGCGCGCCCAGATCGAGGGCCAGAACGGCTCGGCGTACCAGTCGGCCGCCTCGTACTACACGGGCAGCGGCGGCCCGTTCTCGGGTCTCAAGCTGGGCAGTGCGCTCACAGACCCGCTGGGCGGCCAGGTCGGCTCGACCTATCAGCAGCAGGCGTCGACCTACGAGCAGGAGGCAACCGGCGACTACACACAGGCGCTCGGTTACCGCCAGAAACTGGCGACGCTCGACTCGTCGAACGCGATCAACCAGCTGCTGCTGGGGAACGACGCCGCCAACACGCGCAGCTACGCGGTGGCGGTAACGGCGTTCGAGGCGTTCCTCAAGCAGGCCCCGGCCTCGCCCCAGGCGGCCCAGGTCAAGCAGCTGCTGAAGGTGCTCAGGCCGCTGGCCAAGACCACCCCGGCGACACCGACGCCCACCCCGCCCACGCCCACCGGATCGACAACCGGCAACTGAGCGATCCCGGCTCAGTTTCCGGTGGTAGCACCACCGTCGCCGCTGCCAATCCGCCGTCCGTGGACACCGGCCCGTTCCCACCGTCACCCGACGTCGGGGCCGTGGTCGTGTCTGAGCCGCTCGACGACGAGCCGCCGTCGCCCGACGACGTGGTCCCGCTGCGGTCGGTGGAATCGCTGGGCGACGACGTCGAGCGGTCCTGGCCCGACGAGCCGTCGCCGCTCGAGGATGTGTCGCCCCCGGATCGCGGAAGCGTGTCCGACCCGCCGTCGGTCGAGTTGGAGTCGGTGCCGGCCGCTCCGCGGGTGAACACGGGCTCGTCGTTCGTCGCAACCGGCGGTACCGCCCGCGCGAACGCACGGGCCGAAGGCCTCGCCGGTGCCGCCGGTGCCGCGGGCGTTGAATGGTGATGGCGGCCCAGTGCATGCGAGTCGAGCGCCGCCGCGCCGCCGCCGATGGCGACCGCCGCCGCACCCGCGGCCAGCAGCGCCTTGGCACCGAGCAGTCCGCCGCCGGCCACCGCGCCACCTGCAGCCGCACCGCCGCCCCCCGCCGCGCCGCCGGCCGTCGCTCCGCCCGCCGCTCCGGCCGAGCCCGCCGAGTGGGCGACGTGGAGTGCCGGCATCCCGATCACGGACATCGGCATCGGGAACAGCGCCGCCAGTCCGGCTCGCTGGCCGCCGATCGACCCTGCGAACCGCCGGCAGCTCGGGCAATGTGCGCGATGCAGGGCCGCCCGGGCGTGCTCGCCGGCACTCGCCTCACCGTCAGCCGCCGCCGAGAGCGCGAGCTGGGCGTCGGCGCAGCGCAGTGCCAGCGCGTCGGTCACCGACTGCAGAGCCTGGCGGGCGCGGAAGATCAGCACCTTCACGTTGGCCTCGCTGACGTCGATCGTGCTCGCGATCTCGCGGTAGGACATGCCCGACAGCTCGCGCAGCAGAAGCGCGGAGCGGTTGCGCTCGGGCAGCGTGGCGAGCGCGACACGGAGCACGCCCATCTCGCTGGAGAGCTCGGCGGCGCGATGCGGGTCGGGACCGGGCTGGTGCGGCTCGGCCGCGACGGTCTCCAGGCTGACCGACCCGCGGCGACGACGGAGCACCGATACGGCGCTGTTGCGGGTGACCCTGAAGAGCCAAGCGCGAGGTTCGTCCACGTGCCCGGTGCGGGCCAGCGCGACAAACGCGTCCTGCACCGCCTCCTCGGCGTCGGAGCGGTTCCCCAGCAGCCCCTCCGCGAACCGAAGCAGCGGGGGATGGAGCTCGCGGTAGAGCGGGTCGAGCGCAACGGGCGGCTGTTCATGTCGGAGGGGAATGCTCACACTTTGAAGTATCGGCATGCCGAGGATTCGGCGTAGGGCGCGGATTACGCGCGCGCCACCCGGCCATGGTCAGTCACCACCGTCGTCGCCGCTCGACGAGCCGTTCTGACCGCCGTCGCCGGATTGATCCTGTCCCTGCCCATCTTCGGCCTGAGAGCCCTGGCCCTGCGAGTCCTCGCTCTGCGAGTCCTGCTCGTCGGCCTGGGTATCGTCGTTGCCCTGGTCGGACGCAGTCTGGCTCTGATCGCCGACCTGGCTGTCGCCGGAGCCCCCCTGGCTGTCGCCGGAGCTCGCCGACGGGTCCGGCTGGTCGGATGCCGTGGCGGAGGGCGCGACGGCGAAGTGGCGGTGCGTACCCGCAGCCCCATGGTGGCCGGCGTGCACCGCATGCACGGCGGCAGTCATGTTCGCGTGGGCGGGAGCACGGCCCGTGTGGGCGCTGGCGACTCCGGTGCCGGCCACCGCGAGGGCGACGACGGCGGCGAGGATGGTTCGATCGTGCACGGCTGCTCCTAGTTCGATTGACATGACTACCACGCGCGGAGCGGGGAAAAGTTACACGCCGGCGGCGAGGACGTCCGCGAGCGGCCCTACCGTGTCCCGTGTGATCAAGTACATCGGCTCCAAGCGCCTGCTCGTTCCGGCGATCGGGGCCATCGCGCGTGCGCTTCCGGTCCGCTCGGCGTGCGATCTGTTCGCCGGCACCACCCGCGTGGGACAGGAACTTCGCCGGGCGGGCCTGCACGTGATCAGCAACGACGTCGCGGCCTACAGCGAGGCGTTCGGGTGGGCGTACATCGCAGCCGCGACCGGCGACCGCGGCCGCCTGCCGGAGCTGCTCGTCGAGCTCGCACGCGCTCCTGACGTCGATGGCTACGTCACCGAGACGTTCTGCCGGCGTTCGCGCTACTTCACTCCGGCCAACGGTCGCCGGATCGACGCCGTGCGCGCCGGAATCGATCGCCTGCAGCTCTCCGAGGCCGAGCGCGGAATGCTGCTGACGGCGCTGATCGAGGCTGCCGACCGGGTCGACTCCACCGTGGGCGTGCAGATGGCCTACCTCAAGAACTGGGCACCGCGGGCGCTGCGGCCACTCGAGCTGCGTGAGCCGGCACCGGTGATCGGGCCGCTCGGCGAGGTGCGCAGCGAGGATGCCAACGCCCTCGCCCGCCGGCTTGAGGGCATCGATTGTGCGTACCTCGACCCGCCCTACAACCAGCACTCCTACCTCGGCAATTATCACGTGTGGGAGACGCTCGCCCGCGGCGACGCCCCTGATCACTACGGGGTGGCGTGCAAACGGGTCGACGTGCGCGGGCGGCGGAGCCCGTACAACTCGCGCAGGGCGGCCTGGGCAGCGCTGTGCGACCTGGTCGAGTCGCTGCCCACTCCGTGGCTGATCGTCTCCTTCTCGGACGAGGGGTTCCACGAGCCGCAGGCCCTCGCGCGCCTGCTGGCCGAGCGGGGCCACGTGGGTGAACTGACGTCGGACTCGGCCCGCTACGTCGGTGCGCGGATCGGCATCCACAACCCGGACGGCGTGGTCGTCGGTACGGTCTCGCACCTGCGCAACACCGAGCACCTGTTCGTGGTCGGCCCGGATCGGGCTGCGGTCAGCTCGGCGATCGAGTCCGCTCGACCGCTCGCCGGGCCTCCAGCTCGTAGCGGTTCCGCGCGTACCCCTGCAGGAGGTACGAGAGCGGCATCGTGAACGGCCGGTGCTGCATCTGCCACACGTGGCAGAGCTCATGGCAGATCAGGTCGTCGTAGCCCTCGGAGTCGACCGCTCCCCGCAGCAGGATCACCCGGTGGGTCGCGTAACCGTCGAACCGGCGCAACCACGGCAGCCGGAACGCCGGCGGGGCGACCATCAGCCGCACCCGCGAGGTGCGCACCGGGCGCGGGTAGAGGTCGAGCCGGTCGAGCCGCACTCGGGCCCGATCGACCGCGGCGCGGGCCGCCGGCGTCACTGGTGCGGAGGCGACAGCACCATCTGATAGCTGCCATCGAACAGCTGCTGATAGGTGTAGGAGAACGTCACCGGGTCCATGAACTGGTCGATCTGCTGTTGGCGGGCCGCCGTGATCTGAGCCGGCAGCGTTGCGGCCAGCGGGCGTGCGACCAGCGGCGCGATGTCCAGCCGCCGGAAGACAACCGCAAGGCTCGCCGCACCCGGGGAGCGTGGCGGAAGAATCTCGACCACGGTGTCGAGAGACGGGATGTAGTGCAACGTGTAGAGAGCCAGCGCCAAGCCCTCGCGGTGCAGATCCGGCTGGGCAGCCGAACCGCCGCCGTCCTGGGCCGGGATCGCACATCTGGTCGACACGCCGCACAGCTGGTACTCGACCGTGGTCGGGAAGGTCGGGATGCCGACGCTGTAGGTGACCTGGCCCGTCTGGGGGTTCGTCTGCGCGTACACCACCGTGCTCACCGGCAGCGTGTCCGCGCGCACGGCGGCGGGATCGAGCTTCCCGACCCGGCCCGGGAAGTTCGCCTTGATGATCGTCAACTGGCGCCCATCGGCCGTGCGGTACTGCGCGCCCACGTGGTCGGCGATGTCGAAGATCGCGTTGACGCCCGAGACCGAAGGCTCCCACGCCGACCAGCGGGGAGGCGAAGTCGTACTCGACGAGCCCTGGAGCTCCCACCCGAGCACCGCCCCGGCGATGCCGACGATCAGGATCAGCAGTCCGTAGGCGACGCGGAACCGACGATGGTGGGAGATCGGGGCACTCACACCGCCTGCGGCCACGACTCCTCCTTCAGCGGGTCGATCGTGGGCTTCTGGAGCTGAACGCGTTCGAGCAGCTCCACGACGTCGTCGCCGTACATCTCCCGCCGCTCGATCAGCTCGTCCGCGATCCGCTCGACGGCCGCGCGGTTGACGAGCACGAGGTTGTGGGCGATCACGTACGCCTGGCCCAGCAGCTGGGCGACCATCACACGCTTGTCACGGTCACCCAGAACGCGCCCCACCGGATCGGCGTCGAACTGCCCGCCGCTGGACATCCGACGCATGATCTGCGTCCCGATCCGCTCGTAGCGCTTGCCGATCCGCTCCACCTCCTTCTCGGCATCTTCCGGCGAGAGTCCGAGCGGCGTCACGTCGATCAGATCCGGCCCCATGGCGGCCGCGCCCACCATCAGCGCCGCCATCGCCGTCACGCTCATGACGCCGCCGACGCCGTCGGAATTCTCGCCGTAGAACACGCGCTCGGCCGCCATTGCGCCGAGCAGGACGATCAACCGGCCCATCATCTCGTGCCGCCACCGGCTGAAACGCTCCTCCTTGGCGGCCGACTGATAATGGCCCAGCGAGCCGCCGCGCATCCTGATCGAGAGCCTGGTCGACTCGTACCCGGCGTTGTACACGTGGCTCGCTATCGCATGTCCGGCCTCGTGAATCGCAACCGCGCGGCTCTCCTCCGGCACGTAGTCGATGTTGATCGCAGTGCCGGACTCGACCGTGGTCAGGCTTTCCACGACGTCCTCCCGGCTGCACTCCGGGCGCCCGTCGAAATGCGCCCGGGTCAGCGCCATCGAGCACACCTGCTCGATCATGGCGGGGGAATAGCCGTTGGTGATCCGCGCCAGCTCGTCGCGCCGCTCAGGCGTCTCCAGGTCGGCGTCGTGCGCCACCTTGCCCAGGTAGAGGTCGAAGATGTCCTTGCGGTCGTCCTTGGTCGGCGTGCGGAACCACACATGGCGCCCCATCCGGCCGGGCCGGGTCAGCGCCGGGTCGAGCGACTCGATGGGTGCGTTGCACGCACCGATGAAGTAGATCTGCTCTGTGCGCGCGCTTGGCTTGGGCAGCCGCAGCGGCAACCGACCCGCCCGCTGCGGGATCACGAACATGGCATCGAGGAAGGTGTTGAAGCGGTTCGTGAACGTCTTGCGCATCCAGGGCGGGTTCCCGATGCCGTCCATCACGACCAGCAGCTGGTTGAGCGCCAGCTGCCCGCCGCCGAACATGCCGCCGGGGAAGACCCGATTCGCCAGCCTGTTGACGGCGACGATCGGGCCCGCGGACTCGCTGTTCGCGGCCCGGGCGGCGAACAGCCGGTCGCGCCACTCGCGGGTCTCGATGATCACGTCGCCGGTGGGCGTCAGGGCTCCGTTCTGCCCGAAGAAACACACGTCGTGGATGCTGGGCAGACCGACGGGGGCGAACGATCCAAGACTGGCACGGCGCATGCCGACGGCGTCGATCTCGTCGATGAAGACGATGCACTGGCCACCCCACTTCCGCGCCAGCCGCTTCGCGCGCCGCGCGAGCAGCCGCACGGTGATCGCGTCCATGCCCATGAACATCCCGGCGAAGCCCGAGCCGGGGATCGACACGAAGGGCGAGTTGAACCCGGTGGCGATCGCCTTCGACATCATCGTCTTGCCCGTGCCGGGGGCCCCGAGCATCAGCAGCCCGCGCTCGCGCTTGCCGCCGGCCGCCTCGAACTGCTCGCCCGACTGCCACAGCGTCACCACCCGCCGCACCTCCTCCTTGGCCTCTGCCTGACCGCGGACGTCCTCCAGCTTGACGCCCCAGTCCGCGTCCCCAGGCTCGTACGCGCTGATCTGGCTGACCGCCATCAGCAGGAAGGGACCGAAGAAGAATGCGAAGTTCGCGATGAAGTAGAGCGGGAAGAAAAGGATGTTCGGCAGGTTCTGAATCAACGACTGCTCGAGCACCGAGCCCTGCCCGGGGAACCGCCAGACGAAGACCTTCACCACGATCCAGATGACCGCGACGATGATCGCGTACACCAGCAGCCGCACGTACTTCTGGCGCCAGTACCACGCTCGCCGCCGCGCAACCAGATCCTCGGAGTGCAGCCGCTCGTCGGCACCGAACAGGCTGGGCCAGGGGATCGCTCGGCGGAACCCGACCTCGAGCAGCCCCCGGAACATCATCACCGCCACAACCGTCGGGATGAGACACCAGTACCAGGCCCAGCCGGCCTCCACCCGGAACCACAGGAACACCGCCGGACTGGTCAACACCGCGACGAATGTCGCCGCGCGCGTCAGACCGCGCCACTGCGTCGCGAGCTCGTGATGGGCCGGGTCAGCCGAGAACTGCGCCGGCAGCGGACTGGTTTCGGCAGCCATGGCTCGCAGTCTAATCGCGCCGCCCGGCGGCGTCGGTGGCGGATCCGGGAATCACTACCCGGGAACCACCTGCCCCCCGGCCCGGTCAAAGCGAGCGTCTACCTGGAGGACACGATGCTCACCGGACGGCGGATCGGGATCACGATGATGGGCTTGGTGGCGCTCTCGGGGCTCGGGGGAGCCGTGGCCGGGTGCGGAGGATCGTCGGGCAGCGCGGCGGCGCCGAACAGCAGCGCACCGACGCACGGCGCGGCGGTCGGTCGCGTGGTCATGTCCGGCGACCGTCTGGGTGCCAGCCTCGCGCCTTTGGCCGTCCAGCAAGCCTACTCCCCTGCGGAGAAGTCGGCGAGCAACGGATCGGCGCTCGGCGCGCCGAACTCGATCCTGCCCCAGCCGATCCAGCTGCCGTCTGCGGTGATCAAGACGGCGGACATCTCGATCCAGGTCGCTCACGGCAAGTTCCAGGCGGGGGTGGACGACGCGGGTGCGATCGCGGGACGCTTCGGCGGCTACGTCAGCCAGAGCCTGATCGCGAGTGCCGCGCAGCACAGCGGCCGCGTCGTCATGCGCGTCCCGGCTGTGCACTTCGGGGCCGCACTGACGGCGATCCGCAGGCTGGGTCTGAAGGTGCTGTCGCAGAACGTCACCGGCCAGGACGTGACCCAGGAGTTCATCGACCTGAACGCCAGGCTGGTCAACCTGCACGCCCAGGAGCGGGTGATGCTGCGGCTGATGAACCGGGCGCAGACGATCTCGGAGTCGGTGTACGTGCAGTCCCAGCTCTCCCGGGTGCAGCTGCAGATCGAGGAGCTGACCGGCCGCGCGCTCTACCTGCGAAACCGCACGGCGCTTTCGACGATCACCGTCGAGGTCTCCGAAGCCGGAGGGGTGAAGCCGGCGCCTCCGCACCATGCGAGCACGTTGTGGAAGGCCGGGGCTCGCTCGCTGCACACCGCGCTCGCGGTGGTCGCAGCGGTCATCGTCGGCGCCGGATTCGTGGTGCCGACAGCGGTGCTCGGCCTCGTCGGCTTCCTGTTCGTGCGGCTGATCGCCCCGCGGATGGCGCTGCGCCGGCCCGCACCCGCCGCCGGCGGTGAGGACTGACCCGCGGCGCCCCTCAGGGCTGAGCGACCGCTCCCACACGCACCTGCGTGCGCAGGGCGACCAGGCCGGCGGCGATGTACGGCAGCACGTTGACGGCGTGCAGCACGATCGCGAACGAGAGCGCGTCGGCGTGGGGGACGTGGTAGGCACGCAGTGCGACCACGGTGGCCGCCTCGAAGACGCCGACGGCCGCCGGCGCCGACGGGATCACCATCGAAAGCCCGGTCGCGATCACCACCAGCAGCCCTGCCGCCAGGGAGAGCCCGAACCCGAACTCCTCCAGCACGCACCACGAGCTCACGGCGAGCACCAGCCAGGACGCGAGCGTCCACCCGAATGCGGCCAGAGCGAGCCGTGCGCGGCGTAGCCCCGCGAGCCCGACGACCAGGTTGTGGGCGGCGTACTCGATCCGCTCCGGGTGAAGCCCCGGCAGCCGGTGCAGCGGGCGCAGCGCCCACAGGACCGGCCGCTCCCCGCCGACCGCCAGTGCCACGACCACCCCGGCCAGGCCGGCCGCCAGCACCGCTGCAAGGGCTCCGGCGACACGGAGCGACGCAACCTGCGGTAGCCACGGAAGCCCCGCGAACAGCAGCACCAGCAGGGCCAGCACGTCGTAGGCACGCTCGACGACTACCGTCGCTGCGACCTCGGTGCGTGAGGTGCCGGAGCGGCGGTGAAGGGCGACGATCCGCGCCGCCTCGCCGGCGCGAGCGGGCAGGATGTTGTTGAACAGGTAGCCGATCAGCATGGCTTCGGTCACGGCACCGATCGGCGGGCGGGTGGCGGGGGCAAAGAGCGTGCGCCAGCGCACCGCACGCATGGCCACGGCCACCGCCAGCGTGAGCAGGGCGGGCACCAGCCAGCGCCCATCGCTCCGCCGGATCGCGTCCCACACGGTCGAGAATCGCACGCCGCGCACCGCCAGATAGGCGAACACGACCGTCGCCGCCAGCCCGATCCACAGGCCGGCGGCACGCAGGGTCGGATGGGCGGCGCGACCGCGGGTCACGCCGCCGAGGTTAACCGACGCGCACTACCTCAGAAGACGCTGACCTTGACGCTGCCGGTGAGTGCACCGCTCTTGGTCCCCGTGAAGGTGATCGATCCACTCTTGGTCGGGTGCACCTTGAAGGTCGCCTTCCCGGTCGAGCCGGTGGTATGGGAGGCCGCGATCACACCGGCGCCGGCATCCTTCACCAGGACGCCCGACATGACGTGGCCCGAGCCGTCCTTGGCGGTGATGGTGAGGGTCACCGTGGTGCCCTTCGACATCGCCCCGACGCTCGAGCTGAGGTGAATCAGCTTGGGCATCGACAGCGTCTGGGTGGCCGACCAGGCACCCTGGTTGTTGTCCGCGTCGATGGCGGCGATCCGCCAGTAGATGCTGCCGCCCTGCACGTAGGGATCGCTCGTCAGTGTCGGAGTCCCCACCGTGTTGTCGGTGTCGATCTCCTCGAACACACTCGAGAACGTGTCGCTGGTCGACAGCTGCACCTTGTAGCTCTTGGCGCTGTCCTTGGAAGCCCACGACAGCACCACCTGGTGGGTACCGCCCACAGTGCCCAGCTCGCCGGTCGGCGGGTGGATCGTGCGGTCGAAGGTGGACCCGCCGGCGGGCGCATACGCGCTCGCCACATTGCCGTTGCCGGTCGGGTACTCGGCTCGCACCGACCACGTGAAGATCCCGGTGCCGGTCATACTCGATGGAGTGAATGCAGTGGTGTCGATGCCGTTGAAGTCCGACGCGCTGTTGTTCGGGTACTGCACGTGCACGTCGTAGGCCACCGCTCCGGGCATCGCATCCCACTGGAAGACCGGGATCGCGTCCCCGGTGGACGGGTTCGTGTACGTGGTGCCGTTCCCGGTGAAGACCGGCGCGGCGAGCGTCTTCTGGAACTGCCGCACGGGAGACCAGGCCATCCCGTTGTTGTTACGGTCGAGCGCCTGCACCTTCCAGTACAGGTGCGCCGAGGCCGGGAAGTTGGTGCCGGTCAGCGAGGTGGCGGAGGTCAGGAACGGTGCTCCGTTGTTGCCGACCAGCGTGCCGAAACTGGAGTCGCTGGAGACCAGCAGCTTGTACTGATAGGCGCCGTTGACCGGGCTCCACTCGAAGGTCGGCTGGGTGCTGACGGTGGCGCTGTCGGCGGGCAGGGTGAGTGTCGGTGCCGGAGTCTGCAGGTCGAACGTCTGCGGGTAGCTGGAGGCCGGGGTCGGGTCGCCGGCCGTGCCGCCGCCGTTGAAGCCCGTCTCCGGCAGCACGACCCATGCGTAGTTGGTGGACGTATTCGGATACGTCGTCACCGGCGACCCACCGCGGGGCGCGTAGGCGGGGATGTGCGTGAAGCCCTCGTCGATCACGTGCTGGAAGCTGGTGTCTGTGGCCACGATCACGAAGTAGCTGTTGATTCCGGAGATCGGGTTCCACGTGAAGTACGGCAGGCTGGTGTTGCCCGTGGCGGCCGGCTGGATGTAGTCGCCGGCACCGATGTTGAGCGTCGGGTTGCACGGGGCGGTGCACGCCGAGCCCGCCGGATAGTTCGTGAACGTGAAGGCCGGATTGCCGACTCCTCCCAACTGGGTGTAGGCGCCGTAGACCTGGTTGCTCTCGGTATCCACGTTGCGGCGGGCGCGGACGCGCACGCAGTACTGCCAGCCGGCCGTCAGCCCTGATTGGTCGGAGGCCACGCCGTGCGGGTTGGGGAACGGGTTGGCCGCGTTCAGGCTGTCGCCGAGCGGCGTCCACGAGGTGGCGGCGGTCTCGACATGCCAGGCGATCGGCGCGCCGTCCGTCCAGGTGCAACCGCCGCTGTAACGCACCACGTCAACCTGGTACGAGGCGGCACCCGGTGTGGGTGCCCAGGTGACGATCGGCGTGTCGGTGCTGAACGGGGCCGAGCCCAGGCTGACCCCGGTGGGGTCGACCATGGTCAGATTCGAGATCCCGGTGTTGTCGTAGTTGATCGTGAATGTGGAGGCGGGATCGGCATTGTCAGGCGCCACCACCCACGCTCCGAAGTGTCCGCTCGGATCCTTCGCCCGGATCCGCCAGTAGTAGGTGTCAGCCGGGAGCAGTGTGGACGGCGAGAACGAGGTGCCGATGATCGTCGTGTTGTCGCAGCACACCTTGTTGCCCGGCGAGAAATTGACGTCGGAGTTGATCTCGATCTCGTAGCTCGCGGCACCCGGGATGGCCGTCCACGCGAACTGCGGGTCGTACACCTGGGCGCTGGGGTCGAGATCGGTCACCGACAGCGTGGTCGCCGTCGATGGCCAGTCCCAGACGAAGCTCCACACCGTCGATGCGGCACCCGGATGGCCCTCGCCGTCGATCGGGGTAACACCCCAGTAGTACGTTCCGGCGGCCAGTCGACTCCCCGGCGAGTAGGCGGTGGCGACGATCGCACTCCCGCCCGAGAGGTCGATCACCGGGGAGCTGAGATCGGGGGACTGAGAGACCTTGAGCGCGTATTTCGCGGCTCCGTTGACCGCAGTCCAGTCGATCAGAAGCGGCGTCGGATAGCTGATGGTCGCACCGTTGGCGGGATTTTGGGGGTTGGGAGTGTCGGTCCAGGCCATCTGGAACGAGCAGGTGGCCGACCAGGCCGAGTTGACCGCCGGGACGCTGGCGGAGACGGCCCGCACCCGCCAGTAATACGCGCCGTTGGGCAGCGTCTTGACGAGCGACGCGCGGGTGTTCTTGGTGGTGAAGTCGTCCAGGCCGCTCCCCAGCGGCGGTGAGGTGAAGCCCGCGTCCCCGGCGATCTGGAACTCATAGTGGTCCGCACCCGTCACCGCGTTCCAGGAGAACGCCCCCAGCCGGTCGACCGAGTTCCCCGAGCACGGCGACGATGCCACGGGAGCGACGAGCGTCGCGTAGCCGGCCGGCGCGAAGACAAGGGTGGCGCCGGTGATCGAAAGGAGGGCCAGGGCTCGGAGCGGGCGGACGAGTGAGTGCATGCGGAGGGTTCCCCTTGAGACGGCACCGGTTTGGCCGCGTGCATGCGCAGCCTGATGATGGGACATCGGCGCATTTCGGTGACCCGGACATCACCCGATCGAGGATTACCGCCGTCGCTCAGGCCACTCCAACCCGGGCCGACGACGATGTGACCGTGCGGAAAGCGGCGAGCCTGACGGCGATTGCACTGCTCGTGACCGGGGCGTCGGCGTGCGGCTCCTCGAGCGCCCCCGCGCCGGCCTCCTCGACTGCGCCGCTGCCCACCACCGCGACCGTTCCCCAGACGACCACCACGTCGCCACCTCCGCCACTCCCGCCGCCGGGGCAGCCGTGTCGGGGCGCTCCTGTTCCGGCCCGCTACACGCACGTGATCACGATCGTGATGGAGAACCACGGGTTCTCGCAGGTCGCCGGCGCATCCCCGTATCTCAACCGGCTCGCGCAGCGGTGCGGCCTCGCCACCGGCTACACGGCGGTCAGCCACCCATCCCTGCCCAACTACCTGGCGCTCGTCAGCGGGTCGACCCAGCACCTGGACGGGTTCGACTGCACGCCGGCGGCGAGCTGCCAGTCGGGCGGCCCGAGCATCTTCTCGCAGACCGGCTGGCGGGTGTACGCCGAGAGCATGCCGCAGCCGTGCGACCGCCACAATGCCGGCTCCTACGCCCCGCGCCACAACCCCGCCCTCTACTTCACCGACCCGGCGGTGGCCGGTGCGTGCCCGCACAACGACCTGCCGCTGGGCACCGGCGGGCGGTTGCCGGCCGAGCTCGCAAGCCCGAGCCGCCTGGCGCCCTACACGCTGATCATCCCCAACCTGTGCAACGACGAGCACGACTGCCCGGTCTCGACGGGCGACGGCTGGCTCTCGCGGTGGGTGCCGAGGCTGCTCGCCTCGCCCGCCTACCGCACGGGCACGACCGCGCTCTTCATCACCTATGACGAAGACGACCATGCCGAGGGAAACCGCGTGTACACGGTGGTGGTGAGCCCCTCTACCCAGCCGGGCACGGTCAGCTCACAGGCCTTCACCCACGTCTCCCTGCTGCGCACGCAGGAGGAGATCCTGGGCCTGCCGGCGCTGCCGGCCGTTGCCGGAGCGCCGAGCATGCGGGCGGCGTTCAGGCTGTAAGGCGCGACTTTCGCTTCGCCGGACTTTCTTGTACTATGGTACAAGAATGCCTGTAGCCGAGCGAGCCAAGGGACAGCGTGCGCGCCAGGAGATCCTGGAGGCGGCGCTGCGCATCACCATCCGCGAGGGGATCGGCGGCCTGACCCAGCGTGCTGTCGCCGCTGAGGCGGGCGTGCCGCTGGCCTCGACGACCTACTACTTCGCGTCCAAACGCGACCTGCTGCGGGAGACGCTGCGCTTCGCCGCCGCCCGCGAGGTCGAGCAGGCCGAGTCGTCGGCGACCTGGCGCGCGGCCAAGAAGGCACGCACCCCAACCGCACTGGCACGCGCACTCGCCGCGGACACCGCCGCCTACGTCCGCGACCACCGCGAGGCGACCGCCCAGTACGACGTCTTCCTGGCGGCGGCCCGCGACCCCGACCTGGCGGACGCAGCCGAGGCCTGGACGCAGGTCAACGTGGAGATGCTCGCACCGGTGCTGGCGCGCCTGGGATCGGCCGACCCGCTGCTCGACGCGCGGGCGGTGAACGCGCTGGTGGACGGCCTTGCGATGGAGCAGTTGGCCGGTGCCGGCGACGACTTTCTCGGCACGGTGGCCCGCCCGGTGCTGGAGCGGACGCTGAAAGCCCTGCTCGCACCCCGACGACGAGGAGACACCCGATGAGCATGACGACCGACCAGATCCGGACCAGCCTGGAGAGCGGCTTCACACTGCCGGCGAGCTGGTACTCGGACCCCGAGGTGGAGCGGCTGGAGCGTGAGCACATCTTCCGCCGCTCGTGGCAGTACGCTGGCCCCGCCGAGCAGGTGGCGGAACCGGGCACCTATTTCGCCACCCGGGTCGGCCACGTGCCGGTGGTGATCGTCCGCGACCGCGACGAGACGCTGCGCGGGTTCGTCAACGTGTGTCGGCACCGGTCGTATGTGATCGCCGAGGGATCGGGCCGGCGCGAGTCGCTGCAGTGCCCGTACCACGCATGGACGTACGGCCTCGACGGCTGCCTTCGCAGCGCGCCGCGGGCCAACCGCGAGCCGGGATTCGACCGTGCCGACTACTCACTGCTGCCCGTGTCGGTGGAGCAGCTCGGGCCCCTGGTGTTCGCAAATCCCGACCCGGATGCGGCGCCGCTCGCCGAGAGCCTGGGCGACCTGCCGCTGGCACTGACCGACGGCGGCCTCGAGCTCGATCGGCTGCGGCTACGACGCCGGACGAACTGGGCCGTCGACGCCAACTGGAAGAATGTGATGGAGAACTACCTGGAGTGCTACCACTGCGCCGTCGCCCATCCGGGACTTTCGGACCGGGTCGACGTCGGCGTCGACGCCTACGAGCTGCGCTGGGCGGGCCTGGTCGGCAGCCAGTTCGGCAACGCTCGCCGGCCGGAGGAGTGGGCCGGCGCATGCATCCAGCGCGCGCAGTACCACCTGCTCTTCCCGTCCACCTCGTTCAACGTCGAGCTGGGGCCGATGAACCTCTCGGTCGATGCGAGCCTCCCGCTCGGCCCCGGCCGGATGCGCGGTATCAGCGACTCGTACTTCGCGGATGACGTCAGCGATGCCGAGGTGGACGAGCTGGTTGCGTTCGCCAAGCAGGTGAACGACGAGGACACCGGGCTGGTGGAGGGCGTCCAGGCCGGGCTCGACTCGGGCATGGTGCCTCAGGGCCGGCTGCTCACCAGCTCCGAGCACCAGATCGGGCACTTCCAGCGGCTCGTGTTCGACGCGGTGGTCGGGGAGCGCTGACCGGGACGGTCACAGGTTGAAGGCGGCCACGAGGCCGGCCGCCAGCCGCGCGTTTCGCAGCGGCGGAAGGCCCAACAGGAAGTCGGATGCACGCAACAGCGAGTAGTGGGTCAACGTGCGCGTGACGGTGGTGCCGGGCTCCGTGTAGCGGCTGACCACCACTAGCGGGACATGGCAACTCTGATCGGTGGGGTTGGCGGAGCAGTCCTCGCCGAAGGCGCCTGTGCCGCCCGAGCCCTCGTCGAAGGTGATGAAGATGGCGGTGGTGTTGGACTGGTAGGCGTGGCTCTGGACGATCCGGGGAATCCAGTGTGCCAGCCAGCCGTCGCCGGTGCTGATGCCGCAGTCGTGCATGTCGTCGCACAGGTCGGGCGCGATGTACACGTAGCCCGGCAGCGACGCGGCCGAGAGCGCAGACGCCAGCGCCCCCGAGGTCGGCGAGCCGAGCGCGAGGTCGTCACGCGGGCAGGTCGCCACGAGCGCGGTGTAGATCGTTGGCGGGTTGTGACGCTGGGTGTAGCGACCGTCGACCGATCGCAGGGGGTAGCACGGCGACGGCATGCCCTCGGCGTACGCCCCCCAACCGCGGTGCGCCTGCTGGGCCTGCAGGAACACCCCGCCGACCGGGAACGTGCACTTGCAGTCCCCGGTCACGCCGAACGTCGAGCCCGCAGTGAGCGCGAGGTAGTTGGGCAGCGACGGATGCGTGACGCTGTGGTAGTCGGACGCAACACCGCAACTTCGAGCGAGCCCGTTCAGATACGGCGCCGCCTGCGCGGCGGGTGAGCCGGCCGGGCCGATGATGTCGTTGAAGGAGTGGTTCTCGAGCACGATCACCACCACGTGCGAGAACCGCTGGGGCGGAGCGCTCGTGGTCGTGTCGCACGGCGAGCCTGTGGCCGCTGCGGCGCTCGATGACACGATCCCGCGACCTCGCCCGCCCACGGGCGACCAGCCCACGATCAGGCTTGCACAGAGGATCGCCCAGACCCAGCGCCGCACGTGCACATGATAGGCGATCGGCGAGCCCGGATCGAGTGGTTCAGAACAGCGGCCGAAGAGCGTCGTAGAGTGCCCTGTGGCGCTCATAGAGACCGTCGTAGAGCGCTTCGGATGCTGGATCGGGCATGATCGGCTCGGCGTGCAGACCGGCCATCGACCGCGCTGCCGAGGGCACGTCGGGGTGCAACCCCGCACCCACAGCCGCCAGCATCGCCGCCCCACGAGCCGTGGTCTCGACGTCGAGCGGCCGGGTCACCGGCAGCCCGGTCACGTCAGCCCTGATCCGCAGCAGCAGATCCCCCCGCGCACCGCCGGAAACGCACACCAGCCGCGACGGGTTGTGGCCCGCGCCGCGAATCGCCTCGAGCACGTCGCGCAGGGCAAACGCATTGCCCTCCAGCAGCGCGCGGGCGAGGTGTGCCCGGCCGTGGGCGGCCGTCAGGCCAAACCACCCCGCGCGCGCCCGCGAGTTCCACTCGGGGGTGGTGGCGCCGGCCAGCGCCGGCACCCACAGCACCCCGTCCGCACCGGCCGGCGCGTTCGCGGCGACCGCGTTCAGCAACTCGTACACGTCGGCGCCGGTGGCGGCCGCTCTCGACACCTCGACCGATCCCAGCTCGTCGCGGAACCAGCGGTAGGCTCCACCCGACAGCCAGCCGGGATTCTCGAGCAGCCAGCGTCCGGGCACCGCGTGGGGGTGCAGTTCGGTGACGCCCTGCGGGTCGGGCACCGGCTCCGGCACCACCGCGCAGACCGGCTCGGCGGTGCCGATCACGTCGCACACGACGCCGGGGTCGACCACGCCGGCACCCAGCGTCGCCGCCATCTCGTCGCCAGCGCCGAGCACCACCAACGTCGCGGGGTCGAGACCTGCCGCATCCACGAGCCAGGGGGCGACCGTCCCCAGCGCCGTGTCCGAGCGGAGCACCGGCGCCAGCGACCCGGGGTCGATGGCAAACGCTGCGCATGCCTCGGTAGACCAGTCGCCGGTACCGACGTCGAGCAGCATCGAGGACGAGGCGTTGGACGGGTCGACTGCGAGCACGCCGCAGGCCCGCCAGGCGACGAACGACCCCGGGAGCAGGAACCACCGCGCGCCGGCATGCTCGGCCGGCCGGTGAGCCCCCAGCCAGGCGACCTTCGCACCCACGTGCCCGGGATCGAGGTTGCAGCCGCCGATCGCCCGCAGGCGGGCCGGGTCGATCCGCTCAGCCGCCGCGTCGCACTCGGCCCCGGCGCGCCGGTCCATCCAGATCAGCGCCGGTCCCAGCGGCTCGCCGGCGACGTCGGCGGCCACCAAACCGTCCAGCTGCGAGCCGAACGCGATCGCCCGCAGCCGGCTCCCCCCGACCGCAGCCCGCACCTCGGCCAGCGTACGGGCGATCGCCCCCAGCCACTCCCGCGGATCCTGCTCGGCCCAGCCGGGCCGTGGATAGGCCAGGTTGTGCGGCGCGTAGCTGGTGGCCGCGACCCGGCCGTCGGGGTCGATCGCCTGCGCACAGGTGCCCTGAGAACCGACGTCCACACCGACCACCAGGTCGGTCGCGGTCACCTACCGTCCTCGGCACCGTCGGCCGGGCCACGCCGGTAGACGGAGATCTCGAACGCGTCCGCCAGATGATGCTCGCGGGATACCAGCACGACCACTCCGTCCTCGGTGGTGTCGACCTGGAAGAGCGTCAGCAGCAGCGAGCCCCGGGGAACGCCCAGGCGCCGCGCGACATCGCCGGCAGCGACGTCCGGGCTGATGGTCGCCACTCCGTGGTGGACGCGCAGCCCGCGGTCGGCCAGCGCGGCGTAGACCGACCCGGCCGGGAGTGTGCCCATCTCCCGCGGCGGGAGCACGTCGAGCCGGCACCAGTCGGTCACCTCCACGACCCTGCGGCCGCCGGCCGTGCGCACACGGCGGAGTGCGCTGACGAGCGACCCGGGCTCGACGCCGAGCGCTCGCGCGACCTCGGCCGGTGCGACTGCCGCGGTGCACTGCTCGTCCACCGTGCCCGGCTCGAGCCCCATCGCCGAGATCATCGAAGACACGCCGAAGTTGGTGCTGAGATCGTTGCGAAGCAGCGGCCGGTGGGTGACATAGGTCCCCGATCCGTGCACGCGGCGCAGGAGCCCGTCCTCCTCCAGCAGCGCGATCGCAGCCCTCAGCGAGCTTCGCGACACGCCCAGCGCCCGCGCCAACTCGGGCTCGCCCGGCAGGCGGTCGCCCGGCCCGAACTCGCCGGCCACGACTCGCTCGCGCAGCCCCTCGGCGATCGAGTGGCGGAGCGAGCGGCGAGGGGTTGCGGTCGTCATCGACGACCCGGACTGACGACGACCTTCAGCACCTCGCCCGACCGGATCCGCGTGAACGCCTCAGGCGCCGCTTCCAGAGCGACCACGTCGGACACCACGCGACGCAACCCGCCGATGTCACGCGCCAGCATATCCAGGGCGTGCACCTGATCACGGTGCCGCGAGGCGTAGGAACCGTGCACCTGCACCTCCTGGTAGTGCAGCACGTTGGACGGGAACCGCATGTGCGTGGTGCCCTTGGGCAGACCTCCGAAGAAGAGCACGCGACCGCGCGGAGCGGCCATCTGCATCGCCTGCTCCTGAGCGATGTCGCTCGAGCACGCGACGATCACGACGTCCGCGCCGATGTCGTCAGTGGCCTTGCACACCGCCTCGGCGGAGTCCACCTGCGACGTGTCGATGTAGCTCATACGATCGTCGCCCAGGATCGCCCGAGCGAGCTCCAGACGAGCCGTGGCCGTCTCTAGGAGCATGACGCCGCCGGCACCCTCGAGCCGGGCGATGGCGGCATGGGCGGTGCCGACGGGGCCGGCGCCGATCACCACCACCGAGTCGTCGAGCCCGATCGCGATGTCCTTGTGACCGCAGATGGCATCCGACAGCGGGTCGGCGAAGGTGGCGTGCTCGTCTGACAGACCGGCGGGGATGGCGAACAGGTTCTTGAGCGCAATCTGCGGGATCGCCACCAGCTCGGCGTACGCGCCCTGGTGGTCGAAACCCATCAGCTCGCCACGCACGCACAGGTGCTCGTGCCCGTTGCGGCACATGCGGCAGCGACCGCACCACAGGGTCGAGATGCAGTGCACGTGGTCGCCGACGGCCAGCCCCAGCTCCGCCACCTCGGCGGCCGCCTGCGGCCCGACCTCGACCAGTTCGCCGCTGATCTCGTGACCCAGCACCCAGGGCGGCGATATCCGCCGGTCGCCGTTGAAGAACGTGCGCACGTCGGTGCCGCAGATGCCGCATGCGGTGACCCGCACCAGCGCGCCGTCGGGGGCGCACACCGCGTCGGGCACCTCGCCCACCGACATGGCGCCCGGACCTTCCCAGATCGCTGCTCGCACCCCATCCTCCCGTCGTCGCACACGCTCGTGGTCGAGCCGGTATCCTACCCGAGTTGTCCTACAACTTGGAGGCGGTGATGGAGTTCATCTTCATGCTCACTCGCAACGACCGCACGCTGCCCGAGGCGCGTTCGGTGTACGCGTCGATCGCCGCGAGCGGTGTGCGCCACGTGGGCTGCAAGGATCTGGGCCTGCCCCGCGAGGAACTGCAGGGCCTGATGGACGACATCCACGCAAACGGCCATACCACCCACCTCGAGGTCGTCTCGGAGTCCCGCGAGGCGACGCTGGCCTCCGCCCGCGCGGCGGCCGAGATCGGCCCCGACTTCCTGATCGGCGGCACGCTGATCGAGCCGGTGCAGGAGATCATCGCGGGCACCGGGATCCGCTTCTTCCCGTACGTGGGCCGTATCGTCGAGCATCCGTGCCTGCTGCGTGGGACGGTGGCCGAGATCGCCGACGACGCCCGCCGTGCCGAGGCGCTGGGCGTGGACGGGATCAACCTGCTGGCCTACCGCTACGACGGCGACGTCGACGTTCTGGTCGAGGCGGTGGTCGAGGCGACGTCGCTGCCGGTGATTGCAGCCGGCTCCGTCGACTCGCCGGCGCGCATCCAGGCGCTGGCCGAGCGCGGCGTGTGGGCGTTCACGATCGGCACCGCTGCGCTCGACGGCGTGCTGGTGCCCGGCGCACCGCTCGACGCGCAGCTGCGCTGCGCACTCGAGGTGGCAGCGGTGGCGTAGAGGCCGAACGGCCCCCACGCCACCGCTGCTCGACTCACACCTTGTCGAGACCCTCGTTGACGAGCCGACCGATCGTCTCGTAGCGCGCCCGATCGTTCGCCTTGAAGTAGAACGCCATCCCGACGCCGACAAGGAACACGGCTGCGTCGACGTAGAGCAGGTCGTTGACCCAGGTCACTCCGGTCGCCAGGAAGCTCAGGTGCTTGATCGCGAGGTACACGACCGCGAGCTGACCCACGATGGAGATCAACGGAGCCACCATGGTTGTCCACCAGTGCGCCTCAGCGCTGTGCTGCTGCCGGAAGTAGACGATGATCGCAACCGACACCAGCGCCTGCACGCACAGGATGACGACCACGCCCATCACGGCCATCAGACCGTACAGGTAGATATAGGCGTTGGTACCCGCGTTGCCGGTGCCCTCGCCGAACCCGAAGGCCAGCACGATCAGGGCGGCGATCACCGACTGCGTGATCGAGGCAATGTGCGGTGAGTGGTACTTGTGATGGGTGCGCCCGAGCGCCTGCGGCAGCGCCTTCTCGCGGCCGAGGGCGTACATGTAGCGAGCGGTGGTGTTGTGGAACGCCATCCCGCAAGCGAACGACCCGGTGAGGATCAGATAGCTCATCAGATCCGAAATGAACTGGTTGCCGAACTGCTTGGCCGGAACCAGGTAGTAGTTGTAATAGTTGGTCTGCGCAGCGACGGCCGCCGCGGCCTCGTTGCCGTAGGCCGAGATGGACGCCCACGAGGTGATCGTGTAGAAGATGCCGAGGCCGACCACCGAGATGTACATCGCCAGCGGCACGATCTTCTTGGGGTTGCGGGATTCCTCTCCGTAGTTGGGGGCCATCTCGAAGCCGACCCATGACCAGAAGGCGAAGAACACGCCGATGCCCGCGATCCCCGGCAGCGCCGTGGCGGCGCCGACATGCGCTCCGCCGGGCAGGTCGTGGAAGGACTTGAACACGTTCAGAGCTGATCCGGAGACGTGACTGGAACTGGAGAAGAACACCGAGCCGTCGAACACCAGCAGGATCAGTACCTCGGTGATCAGCGCGACTCCCAGAACACGAGCCGAGATGTGGATATCGAAGTAGGCCAGAATCGCGATCAGCCCGACCATCGCCAGCGCCGGAATGACCCACGAGATGTGGTAACCGTACTGGTTCAGCTTGCCGGTCGCGAAGTACGCAAAACCGCCGCACAGCGACGCTTCGAACACCGAGTAGGCCAGCGTGATCGCCAGTCCGGTGCCCATGCCGAGCTCACGGCCGAGACCGTGGCTGATGAAGCTGTAGAAGCCGCCGACAGCGGTGACCTTGCGGGCCATTGCGATATAGCCGACGGAGAAGATGGTCAGGATGACCGTCGCGAAGATGAACCCGGCCGGCGTGTAGAGGCCGTTGCCGTACCCGACAGACAGCGGGGTGTTCAACAACATTGCCGTGATCGGCGCCGAGCCGGTGACCGTCAGGAACAGCACTCCTGCCAGACCGACCGCGCCGCCGTGCAACTTGTGGACATCGGTACGCTTGTCGACGTCCACACTGTCCACCACCGGGAGCATGCCCTGGTGATGCTCGTGCATGCCCTCGCCTTCACCGCTCATTCGACCCACCTCCTTCTGGGGTGTCCGGCTCCGCCCAACCGGAAGTTGTCAGACAGCTGAGAGGCCGTTTGTACCATTTGCGGCGCCACAAGGCAAGTGTCCCAGCCCAATTTCAACGGGTCAAGACCGGCTGCAACGCCGGCTCGCCGGCGCCCAGCGCCTCCACCAGTTGCGCCGTGACCGCCGCCCGCCACCGCTCGCGGTCGAGTACGGGCGGCCCGAAGCGCCGCCGCTGGAGCACGAACTGGGTCTTGGCCAGGCGGTCGAACGCCGCGATCACGTCGATCACCAGGTGGTACGCCTGGGGGCCGGCGACGCCGCTGACCCAGGCCCGAACGCGGCCGTCGTCATCGAACACGCCCTCCTCCACCCCCTGCCAGTAGGAGTGCTGGAACAGGCAGCCGGCATCGCCCTTGCGCGTCCAGCAGCCCGACACCAGCTCGCGGGTGCCGGACTCGAGGCCGCGCAGCGCAAGCTGCAGCAACCGGCGGCCGCCGTCACAGCCGGCCAGCCGGCGGAGCGCATCCCGAAGTTCAGTTTCTTCCGTGGTCATCCGCCGTCCTCCTCGTTCGTGAACACCGCGTCGGGCATGAAGCAGCCCACCATCCAGTTGGGAGCGTCCACAACTTCGGTGATCTTCAGGTCGCCCGCAAGGGAGCAGAGCACATATGCGTCCTCGCGGTCCAGCCCGCGCTCGGAAACCAGGTGGTCGATCATCGCCCGCACGGCCGACCGCGCCGCCTCCATCAGGTCGGGCTCCACACCGGTGGTGGCGAACCAGCCGCCGGAGTCCACGCGGGGCGTCAGCGAGCCGCGCGGCCGCCGAAGCGCGGGGGCGCGCAGGCGCATCCCGCGCGCGATCGACACCCGAATCGTGGTGCGCATGGCGCACTCCAGCCCCGAGATCGCGACCTCACCGTCGCCCTGCGCGGCGTGCGCGTCACCCATCGAGAGCAACCCTCCGGGTGCCCCCACCGGCAGAAACAGGGTCGTGCCCGCCGTCAGGTGCCGGCAGTCGATGTTGCCGCCACCGGCGTGCGGCGGGGGGATCGCCACACCGCGCATCCCCGCCCCGGGCACCCCGGTGGTGCCGCAGAACGGCTCGATCGGGATCCGAACGCCCGGCGCGAATCCGGTGGTGCGCCCACCGGTGAGATCGAAGATGTGCAGCCTGGCACGCTCGAACTCGCCGGGCGGCAGCAGGCCGAAGCCCGGGATCAGGCAGGCC
Organism: Gaiellales bacterium; assembly: GCA_038230835.1. Taxonomy (GTDB): domain Bacteria; phylum Actinomycetota; class Thermoleophilia; order Gaiellales; family JAICJC01; genus DASUHT01. Next base: position 13,633 of record JBBRMM010000027.1, on the reverse strand, counting down.
CAGCCCCACTCGGGCAGCTCGAATTCGAGGAACTCCACGGCCAGCACGTCACCCGGTTGCGCGCCGGCGACATGGATCGGTCCGGCCAGCGGGTAGATGCGGTCGAAGTCGAGCCCGAGCAGGTCGTCCGCCGTCGAATCGCGGGTGATCTGGCCGCCCGCGAAGTCGTCGGTCTCGACCGCGATCACGTCCCCCGGAGCGACCGACAGAACGGGCTCGAGACCGACGTCCCAGCGACGGTGGGTGGGTGCATCCCGGGCGAGTACGTGGTCGGCCATCGGCGCTCGGTCGAGTATTGCACGGCGCGCGGCGCCGTTACGGTGATGTCGAACCCGCCGCGCTATCCTGCCGACATGGCGAGGTTGCGACGGACCGTGCATGCGATCGACCGGCTGCTGTGTCTCGTCGGCGGCAGTTGTTGCGCCGCGCGGTCACAGGCGGCCTGGCGGCGAACCCCCAGGTAGGCGGTCAGCCGGCCGCCGGCCGCCGGATGGCGGAGAGCACCTGTCCGAGGGTCGTACCGAGCTCGACCGAACGATCGGCCCGGTAGAGCGGTCCGCCGGTGTGTGTCAGCAGCCGCCTGGCAAGCGCTACCCCGCGGGGCGAGACGGGGGTCTCCACGTCCCGGAGCGCATCGGCCAGCGCGGAAAGATTATCCAGCTGGTCGGCCACGCTACGGCGATTCAGGTGCACCGGGGACCGCGGCCAGGACGAGCCGCGCAAAGCCTCCTGGCCGACGGCGATGAAGCGCGACCCGAGTTCGATCCTGGCCCCCGGATTGACCAACTCGTCCATCCGCACCCGCAGGACGTCGTCGGACGGCGCCCGGCCGCTACCGGTCGCGATCCAGTTGTCCGCTTGCTCCCGCAGCTTGGTGGTCCGCAGCCACTCGGCTGCGGTGCGCAGCCCGGTGCACGCGGCCGCAACCGCCACGACGACGAGCGCGGGTTCCGGCCGCACGAGACTGGCGGCCAACGCAACGAGCGCTCCACCACCCCCACCCCACCCCGGGGTCAGACCCCGTACGGACCTGGGCACAGAATCGGCACTGAGTTGTGACAGCGACCGCTCAGGCCAGCCCGACGACCTCGACCGCGCTGCCGAGCGCGGAGGGTGAGCGCGAGCGCACACGCACGACGATCCGAACCCGGTCGGCGCGGAACAGGTCGTGGCTGGACTCGAACGGCCGGCCGTCGGTCGACCAGGCCGTGCGGGCGATCGCGACCAGCGGCGCGCCCCGGCGCACCTCGAGCACCTGCGCCTCGGCAGCGGTCGCGCTCACCACTTCGACCCGCTCCTCCGCCTCCCCGGCACGCAGCGCGTACTCCGTTTCGAGCAGTTCGTACAGGGATCCCGCCAGCGAGCGGTCGAGCAGCCCGGGGAAGCGATCCGCCGGAAAGCGCGCCCGCTCGAGCGAGATCGGCTGCTCGTCGGCCAGCCGGACGCGAACGACCTCGAGCACCAGCGCGCCCTCGGGCAGCCCGAGCGCAGCGGCGGTGTCACTGTCGGCCCCCAGCGTCGCGCTGGACAGCACCCGGGCGCCGGCCTGGAACCCCTGCCTGCGCAGGTACGCAGGCAGTCCGGTCAGACTGGACAGATCGCGCTCGACCCGGCGCTCGGACACGAAGATGCCCCCGGCACGCCCGCGCAGGCGGTGTACCGCGCCGGCGGTCTCCAACGCATCGAGAGCGGCGCGCAGGGTCGACCGGCTGACGCCGTGCCTGACCGCGAGCTCGCGCTCGGCACCCAGCCGCTCTCCCGGAGCCAGTTCGCCGCCGGCGATGGCGGCCGCCAGCCGGTCGCGCAGCGCCTCGGCGGCCGGCCCGAGCGGAGCCAGGCCGGCCGGAAGCCCGGGCACGGGGTCGTCGGCCACTACACCGCCTGCAGCGCGGCCAGCGACTCCGGGGCGACCTGCCCGCCGTCCACCACGATCGTCTGGCCGGTGATGTACGCCGCCTCGTCCGTGGCGAGGAACAGCGCCGCCGCTCCGATCTCCTCCACCCGGCCGAGCCGTCCGAGCGGGATCGACGCCTCCATCGCGGCCCGGTACTCGGGGCCGAGCTCATCCAGCCCCTCCGAGACGACGTTGCCCGGGAGCACCGCGTTCACCGTGATGCCCTTCGGCGCCAGTTCGATGCAGGCGGTACGCAGGAATCCCAGCTGTGCGGCCTTGGTCGCGCCGTAGTGCGACCAGCCCGGGAAGCCGGTGATCGGCCCGGTGATCGAGCTGGTCAGGATCACCCGGCCGTGGCCCGAACGCTCGAGATGGGGCAGGCAGGCCTTCACCGTCAGCATGCAGCCCTTGACGTTGGTGGCGAAGATGGCGTCGATGTCGGCCTCGGTCATGTCCGCCAGCTTGCGATCGGGGAAGATCCCTGCGTTTGCGCACACCACGTCGATCCCGCCGTGCCGCGCGACCGCCTCGGCGGCCACCCGCTCGCAGTCGGCCAGCACCGCCACGTCCCCCTCGGCATAGGAGACGGCACCGCCGAGGCGCGAGAGCTCGGCGGTGGCGGCGGCGCCGTCGGCGGCGTTGCGCCCCGTCACCACCACGTTCGCCCCCGCTGCCGCGAACACGCCGGCGATGCCCCTGCCGATGCCCCTGGTGCCACCGGTGACGAGCACCGTGCGTCCGGCGATCGGGGTGAACATATGCTCCTCCTCTGCGGTCGGTCTTCAGTCGTACTGGGACAGGTAGCGCTCGGCGAGAGTGCACGACCCCGCCGTGAAACCCGCGCCGAGCTCGGCGGCCTCGGTCGCGAACTCGTGGTGGGAGCCGATCCAGGCCACCAGCAGCAGCCGGCGCAGCATGACGAACGTATCAAGCTCGGCCTCGTCGGCGGCGTCGAGCGGGGCGACGGAGCGGTAGCCGTCCACCCAGGCCTGCTTCAGCTCCGGTACGTCCGGGTGGTCCTCGATGAACGACACGGTGGTCGCGAAGTCGTACATGAACCACGAGAAGCCGCAGTCGTCGAAGTCGATCACGCGCACGCTCTCGCCGTCCACGAGCAGGTTTGCCAGCCGGATGTCGGCGTGTACCAGACCGAATCGGTGCGGACTGCGGCCGAAGATCTCGAGCCGGCGGCGCAGGGTCGCGTCCAGCCGCCCCAGCAGCGCCCGCTCGTCGGCGCCCATGCCCAGCCCGTCCTGCCACCGGCCCCAGTGCCCGCGCTCACCGATGGTGGTCTCGTAGTCCCACGAGAAGCGCACGAACCCGGCCGGACGCGGCCAGCCGCGGGAGTGTCCGTGCATGCGGGCCGACACCGCTCCCAGCGTACGGAAACCGGGCAGCAGGTCGTGCGCGTCGGGATCGGGCATGTCCCCGCTCAGCCACTCGAACAGCACCACGTTGCGCTCGCCGAGCGCCGGGGTCTGCACCTGGCACACGCGCGCGCCGTCCACCCCCGGCACCGCGTGGGCGGCGTCCACGATGCCGTCCTCGCGCAGCGCGTCGATCCAGTCCAACTCGGAGCCGATCTCCGCAGCCGTGTGGTACCCCGGACGGTGCACGCGTAGAGCAAACGCACGGCCGCCCGCGGGCTCCTGCACGCGGAATGTCCAGTTCTCCGAGACGTTGATCAGGTCGACCGTCGATCCGGAGTCGAGGTCGTAGGAGGTGAGCGCCGCGCGGGCCAGCCGGTCGATCGCCCCGGGATCAGTGCTCACGGCCCTCCACTGCGGAGAGCACGCGGGTGATCTCGTCCCGTGCGCGCTCCACGCTCTCGGTCGCCCCGCTGATGTAGATGCGACCGGCCGCGCCGATCATCGACACCGTGACCAGGGTCGCTTCTGGAGCCACCCGCTCGGCGGCGTTGGCGGCGACCGCCGCGAACAGGGCCGGGGTCACCTCGTAGACGAGCAGCGTCTCGCCCGGCAGCACCATCGATGCCTCGCGGTTTCGATTGATGATGACGGCGTGCTGGTCGGTGATGTCGGCGATCACGTCGGCGTAGAGGATACGCGGCCGCAGCGCGTCCATCGGAGTCGCGCCGATCCCGGCCAGGATGGCGGCCCCCGCTCGGTCGACCAGCGCCTGGTCGGCGTGGTGCACCTCGAGGACGCCGAACTGCCGCTCGACGTAGAGGATGCCCGGCTCGATCTCGGGCACCGAGCGCAGCGCGAGATCGGTCACCCGCTCGATCGCGAGCGCCGGCGAGACCTCCACGATGAGCGCGTTGTCGCCCGCGATCGGCGGGTACCCGCGGGCACGGGTGGGCGTGCCCAGGTAGGCCGCGAACTGCCGTCCCAGGCTCGGAATCGGCAGGTACACCCGAAGCTGCACCGGCGTGTCGGCCGCGGAGGCCACGGCGCTTCTACGCCTGCTGATGGACGAAGTGCTTGTCGAGCTCGGCGTGCGGGCGCGGAATCACGTGCACCGACACGAGCTCGCCGACCGTGGAGGCAGTTTCGGCACCGGACTCGGTGGCCGCTTTGACGGCGCCCACGTCGCCCTGGATGACGACGGCAACGAGTCCGTCGCCGACCTCCTCCCGGGCCACGATGGTGACGTTGGCAGCCTTGACCATCGCGTCGGCGGCCGCCAGAGCGGCCACGAATCCCTTGGTCTCGATCATGCCGATGGCGTGGTTTGACATGGTTCCTCCTCGTTCAGGCACCCGCCGGGCGGCGGGAGCGGGTCGTGCGGGCCGGGGCGTCCGCGGTAGGGTCGTCGATGGAGCCGATGATCAAGGCGTCGATGGGCGGGTGCTGGTCGCCGAACCAGCCGGCGGCGACCGAGCCTGTGGCCACCAGCACGCGCTCCCCGATGCCGCTGCCGAGCACGTCGAAGGCCACCAACCGGCCCGCGCCGTCCACATCGACCTCGAGGAATGCCCCGCCGGGAATGTTCTCGATCCGCTTGGTCGCCCACACGGCGCCGGTCACGGTCGCTTTCAGCATGGCCGCTCCTTTTCGATCTCGACTCCCAGGCTGCGGGCGCGGTCGCGCGCCATCGGCGTCAGCACCGCCCGCGGCGCGAGCACCAGCCGCGCCCCCGCTGCGGCCGCCTCGCGCACCGTGCGTTCGGTGACCGCACCGCGCTCGACCCGCATCGTGGCGCCAGCGGCCCCGGCGGTCGCCGGCGCGCGCAGCTTGAAGCGCAGCCGGCCGGAGCGGATCGCCATCCGGTCACGGGGGTTCTCGAGCCGGTGGACGAGCGAGCGCACGAAGGCATCGAGTTCAGCGTCGGTGCGCAGCTCCACGTGCTCCACGCCGGACGCGTCGGACGCGGCAGCCGGTGTGTCGGCCGCCTGCGCTGGCGCAGGCGCCGCGGCCGGCTGGTCAGCCGCCCGCCAGCCGGTCGGCCGATGCACCGCGGCCACCGGCGGCGCCGGCACCTGCGGCACCACCGGCTGCTCGCCGGCGTCATCCGGGGCGGGCTCGGCGGCGAGATGGGCGTGCCCGTTGCCGTTGGTGCCGGCGACCAGCGCCTCCTCGAGCAGGCCGGGCAGCAGCTCCGCCAGCACCTCGCGGGTGACGCTGCGCAGCAGCCGGGCATCCTCGGGTGTACTCACACAGCACCCCCCAGCGCCGCCACGGCCGCGTCGCCCGCGGTGCGCACGTCGGCCTCCATGCCGGTCAGGTAGACGCGGCCGGTGGCACCGATCATGCGGTAGTCGACGACCTTGATCCGCGCGGCCTTCTCGGCCTCGTTGGTGGCCAGGATCGCATAGGACGCGGGCTGCATCTCGAGCACGAACAGCGACTCGCCGGGCAGTGCCATCGACCCGATCTTGTTGCGGTTGATCAGAAACGCATGCTGGTGGTCGATCCGCGTGATCAGCTCGGAGGCCAGGATCTGCGGCTTGGTGGCGTCGCCGGGAGACGCTCCCAGCGCAGCCAGCACAGCGCCGCTGGCGGCCTGGACCGCGGCCGTCGACCGAGAATGGATCTCCAGGTAGCCGAACTGCCGCTCGACGATCAGGATTCCCGCCTGCACATCGGTCGACTTGAGTGCGACGTCGGTCAGGGGCTCGATGTCCAGCCCGGGGGCGATCTCGATGATCTGGGCGGCCATGTTGGTGCGCGGGAGCCGGCCGCGGATCCAGGTGCCCAGGTAGCACATGGTCTGCGGCTGCAGCTGGTCGATGAAGATGAAGGAGCGCAGCTCGGCCATGGCTACCGTCGCACCAGCTCTCGCAGCTCCTCGAGCACGACCCGCCGGATCTCCTCCCGCGCCAGCGCCACCTCGGCCGGCATCTCGGACACCGCCGCCGGCACCGGCTCCGGAGCCGCCGTCCACGGCTGCAGGTCGCCGAAGTCACCGAACACCTCGCCGGGGTCGCTCGCGTAGGCCACCCGCGTCCAGTTGACCAGGTGCCGGGGCTCGAGGTTCTCGCCCAGCGACGAGCGGCCGAAGAAGCCGGTGCCGATGGTCATGGTCGGGGCGAGGTTCGTCTCCAGCCCGGCCGACCCGTTGCTCCCGCCCACGTTGACGGCCACCCGCAGCACTCGCACCGCCGCCGCGTAGGCCATGATCGTGCGCGGATCACGGGAGTGGATGACCGCCGAATGGCCGGCGCCGCCCGCACGCAGCATCGCCTGGGCGGCGTCGATCCCCCGTCGAGCGTCGGGCACCCGCACCAGCCCGAGCACCGGAAACAGCTTCTCGCGGGCCAGCGGCTCTTCGGGCACGACCAGTTCGAACGGGGCGACCAACACCCGCGTCCCGGCCGGTACCCGGATCCCGGCCTGTGCCGCGAGGGCGGCCGCGTCCTTGCCGATCATGTCGATCCGCATCCTGCCCTCGGGGAACAACTGCTCACGCACCGCCGACGTCTCGGCTGAGTCGAGCACATGACCGCCGTGACGGCCGAGCTCCCGCTCGAAGACCGTCGCGCAGCGCTCCTCGACGATCGCACACGACTCGTTGGTGCACATGACGGAGTTGTCGAAGGCCTTCGAGTCGATGATCCGCTGCGCAGCCGCAGCCGCGTCGGCGGTGTGGTCGACGAGCGCCGGGACGTTGCCCGGCCCGACGCCGATCGCCGGGTTGCCCGAGTGGTACGCCGCCCGCACCACGGCAACGCCGCCGGTGGCCACGATCACGTCGGTGGTGGGGTCGCTCATCAGCGCCTCGATCAGCGGGATGGTCGGTTCCTCGACCACCTGCACACAGCCGTCGGGGGCACCCGCCGCCACCGCCGCCTGGGCGAGCCGATGGGCCGCGTCGGTGGACACCTCGCGGGCCAGCGGATGCGGGCTGACGACAACCGCGTTTCGCGTCATCAGCGCCAGCAGCACCTTGAAGTAGACGGTCGCGATCGGATTGGTGGAGGGGGTCAGCGCCAGCACCACGCCGGCGGGCCGGGGCAGGCTGACGATCTTCAGGTCGGAATCGACCTGGGCGCTCACGAAGTCCTCGCGCCCGTACCAGTCGAACACACCCCGCGAGCACGCCTCGTTCTTGATCCGCTTGTGCTCGGCCACCCCCATGCCGGTCTCCTCCACCGCCCATTTGGCATACCTTTCGGCGTTTCGGTATGCCTCCTCGGCCACGGCCTCGACGATCCGGTGCGTCCGCACAGGGTCGTAGGCCGCAAACGCGGTGGCTGCCCAGTGCGCCCGCTGGAGCATCATCCGGGCGCGCGGCACACCGGCCGGCTCGGGGCTGCGCTCGCTCACCGCGCACCCGCCCCGACCGCCGACCCGCGCAGCTCGGCCAGCGCCTGGCCGATCGACACCTCGGTCCGATCGAGCACCTCGTCGACCAGCTCGGGCCCGAGCAGGATGCCCGGCTTGAACTGCAGCACACGGGGGTCGAGCGTCGAGAAGATCGCCCACACGCCGTTCTGGTACAGGTGCTTCATGACCACCTTCGCGCCTTGCGGATGGTCGAACTCGAGGCCCATCACGACCCCGTCCTGGCGGATCCCGACGAACCAGTCGGGGTACAGCTCCTGGATCGCCCGCAGGCCGCTGCCGAACCGGTCGGCGATGTAGTGCACCATCGAGCGCACCTCCGGCCGGCCGCAGATCTCGAGCACCTTGAGCGCCACCACGCAGCCCAGCTCGGCGCCGCCGCCGGTCGAGATGTGGCCGAACCCGTCCTCCTTCAGCCACGCCGAGCACTCCTCGGACACGACCACGCACGAGATCGGGTACATGCCGCCGGTGATGCCCTTGCCGATGACCATGATGTCGGGCTCGACGCCGGCCTTGGTGATGCACCACATCTCCCCGGTGCGCATGAGCCCGGTCTGCACCTCGTCGGCGATGTAGAGCGCGCCGTACCGCTCGCACAGGCTCTTCACGCCCTGCAGGTAGCCCGGCTCGGGCAACGGGAAGCCATACGTTGCGGGGATCGTCTCGAGCAGCACGGCCGCGACGTCCCCCTCGCGCAGCGCGGTCTCCATCTGCTCCAGGTCGTTGAACGGCACCTGCACGAACTCGTCCGGCCGGTCGGACAGGAACAGCCGTGAGAAACGGTCGTCGCCGGCCGCCACCGCCAGCCCGGTATGGCCGTGGTAGCCCTTGAGGATGGAGACGATCTTGCGCCGCTGGCGGGTGTGGCGGGCGGTCTTGATGGCGATGTCGGTGGCCTCGCCGCCGCCGGCGCCGTAGATCACCCGCCGCATGTTGGGAGGACAGGTCTTGACCAGCGCCTCGGCCAGCGCGGTGCGGGCGAGCGCAGGGAAGTGGTGGTTTCCGATGTCGAAGCGCTGCATCGCCTGCTCGAGGGTCGCGATCAGCTCCGGGTTACGGTGCCCCAGGTTGTAGGTACCGCCGTTCAGGTGCAGGTCGACCAGGCGCCGGCCGGCCATGTCCCAGAAGAAGTAGCCCTCGCGGCGATCGATCACCAGATCGACGCCGGCATCCTGCCAGAAGTCGGTCTTGGCGGGGTTCCAGAACTCCCGTGACCGATCGAGGAAGTCGTGCTTGGACTCGTATGAGAAGAAGCCGTAGTCGTACATAGCAGACCTTATCTCTGACCGTACCTAATATCATACCAAAAAGCAAGGCGGCGACAATGGTATGCCAACCTCGATGGTAGAGTGGCCGTCAGTGACACGCGCTGCCGACACCGTCATCGTGGGCGCGGGGATCTTCGGTCTCGCCACCGCGCACGCGCTCTGCCGCGACGGCCAGGGACGAGTGGCGCTGTACGAACGGGGCGCCCCGGGCTCCGGCGACTCCGGACGCTCGTTCTCGATGGTGCGCCGTCACTACTCGAATGCGGTCACGGCGCGGCTGGCCATGGCGGGCTCGCGGACGATCGTGAACTGGGCGGACGAGGTCGGTGTCGCCGACGCCGGCTTCGTGCGCTGCGGCTACCTGCTGACCGTGCCCGAGCGACTGGTCGAGGCCTGCAGGGCAAACGTCGCCATGCTCCAGCAGATCGGGCTGGACACCCGCTTCCTGGCCGGCGAGGAGATCCGCGAGGTCGAGCCCGAGCTGTCGCTGGAGGGGGTGGCCGGAGCCGCCTACGAGCCGGACGGGGGGTTCGCCGACGCCCCGAAGATGTGCCTGGGCTGGTTTGCCGCCGCGGTTGCCCGGGGGCTCGATGCGCACCTGGGCTGCGCGGTGCGCGCGCTGCGTGTCGAACACGGCCGCATCGCCGGGCTCGAGACCGACGAGGGGTTCGTGCCCGCCGGGCGGGTGGTGCTGACCACCGGCGCATGGGCGAACGACCTGCTCGACGCGCACGGAGCCCGCCAGCCGGTCGAGCTACGGCGGCTGCAGGTGGCGATCGTGCGCCGCGACCCCGGGCTGCCGCTGCCGTCCGCGGTGTGCTCGGACGCCGTCAGCAACGTGGTCGTTCGGCCCGATCGCGGGCGCCAGTTCTGCGCCGTCGCCTACGCCGGGGAGGACCCGGTGGCGCGCGCAGACGACTGCGACCACGGCCTCTCGCCGGGCTACCTGGACGCCGTCCGCGCGGGCCTTCTGGAGCGCTACCCCGGGCTGGCGGAGTTCGAGCTCGTGCGCGGCTTCGCAGGACCGTACGACGTGACGCCGGACTGGAACCCGATCATCGGCCCGTGCCCGGGCATCGAGGGCCTCGAGTTGGCGATCGGCTGGAGCGGGCACGGCTTCAAACTCGCTCCCGCGGTGGGTGAGGTGGTCGCGGCCGAGGTGACCGGCCGGCCGCCGCCGATCGACGTCTCCGAGCTTCGCCCCGAGCGCTTCGAGCAGGGGCGGCTGCTGCGGCTGGCCTACGGCCCGGGGGCGCGCGCGTAGTCGAGCACCGCGCGATGGGCGGCGAGCGCGGCCGCATCGTCGGGCGCCGCCTCGGCGGCCGCGTCGGCGTCGCGCAGGAGGCGGTAGCGAACGATCTCCTCCGCGGTGCGCGCCTCCGACCAGCTCAGCACCGACGCGACGCGCGGCGCCACGGCGATCGCGGCGGTCCGGCCCCGATCGGGCACCTCGATCGCGATCCGCATCCGCCGCGCGAGGATGTCGTCCAGGTCGAGCGCGCCCTGGTGCGTGCACGCGTGCACCGCCTCGGCGACCAGATACCGCTCGGCGCCGGTGATCGGTGCGGCAAGCTCGGGGTCGGCGGCGATCAGATCCAGCACCTCCCGGGCGCAGCCGCCGTGCCGGGCGACCAGGTGGGCGACGCCGGTGGCATCGACGCCCGCGACCGGTTCCGGCCGCCGGTCTACGACGGCGCCCAGCAGCGGCACGCGGTGCGTGCGCGACCGCGGGATCGAACCGCCAAGATCGCGGGCGGCCGCGTCCACGGCATCCCGCGCCATCACGCGGTAGGTGGTGTACTTGCCGCCGGCGATCGCTGTCAGGCCGGGCAGCGGCGAGAACAGCCGGTGCTCGCGCGAGAGCCGGGTCGTGTCGGACGCTCCGTCGGCAGCCACCAGCGGGCGCAGCCCGGCGAAGACCCCGCACACGTCGGCCCTCGTCAGCGGGCGTCGCAGCACGCCGTTCAGCTTGGCCAGCACGTAGTCGATGTCGGCGCGGTTTGCGACCACCTGATCGGGCTCACCGCCCCACTCGGTGTCGGTGTCGCCCAGCAGCCAGTGCTCCGATCCCCACGGGATGGCGTGGAAGATGCTCTTCTCGGTGCGCATGAAGAGGCCGTCGCGCATCGCGATCCGCGACCGGTGAACGAGCACATGGACGCCCTTCGAGGGCCGCAGCGCGTGCTGCGGGCGGCCGGTGGCCAACTCCAGCAGCCGGTCGCTGCCCACCCCGGCGGCGGCCACCACGTGCCGGGCACGGATGGCGACGGCCCCGCCGCCGAGCTCGTCGCGGGCGTCAGCACCGACCACCCGGCCGGCCTGGTCGCGCACGAAGCCGGTGATCCGGGTGCGGGTGGCGATCGCCGCGCCGTGCGCCGCCGCCGTCCGGGCGACATACGCAGCAAACAGGGCGTCGTCCTCCTGGGCGTCGTGGAAGCGGACGGCGCCGACCATGCAGTCGGGGCGCAGCGCGGGGGCGGTGGCAAGTGCCGCCCGCCGCGAGAGGTGGCGCGCCCGAGGCAGGTGGTTCGCGCCGCCCATGCTGTCGTACAGCATCAGCCCGGCCCCGATGTAGCCGCGCTCCCACAGCCGGTGGGTGAGCGGGAACAGGAACGGCACCGGCCGCACCAGGTGCGGAGCGAGCCGGGTCAGCAGCAGGCGGCGCTCCCGCAGCGCCTCCCGCACGAGCCCGAAGTCGAGCATCTCGAGGTAGCGGAGGCCACCGTGGATCAGCTTGCTGGAACGACTGGACGTGGCGGAGGCGAGATCGTGCGCCTCGACCAGGCCGACGCTCAGGCCGCGGGTGACCGCGTCCAGCGCGATCCCGGCACCGGTGATGCCGCCACCGACGACCAGCACGTCGAGCGGCTCGAGGCCGAGCCGGTCAAGTGCCGCCAGGCGAGCGGCGGGGTCGAGCGCGCCGCCGGTCACGCTCCCGCCGTGGGGCGCATGTGCACCTCCAGGGCGTCGCGCCAGCCCGCCCGTTCGCGTTCACGCTCGCCGGCGCCAAGCCGCGGGGCGACCCGGCGGGCCACCGAGTGCGTACCCGCCCCGGGGTCGAGCATGCCAGCCGAATCGGCTGCCAGCGCCGCGATCCCGCGCGCGGTCGCCTCCAGCTCGCCCGAGACCTCCAGAGTGATGCCCGAGAGGTCGGCCACGGTCTGCAGCAACCCCTCGTCGGCCGCCAGACCGCCGCCCACGCGGAGCGTGTCGGCCGACCGGGCGGCATCGATGGCGTCCAGCGCGTCGGCGATCTGGTGCGCGATGCCGGCCAGGGCCGCCGCCGCGAGATCGTCGGTGCTGGTGGCGCTGCTCGCGCCGAGCACGGTGATGCGGTCCTCGGGGTGCCAGTGTGGCGTGCCCAGGCCGGAGGGAGCCGGCACGACCACCGGGTGCGGCCGCGCCCAGTCCGGTGGATGCGAAGGCCAAGAGCCGGGCACGAGGCCGATGTCGCGCAGCACCGCAAGCGCGTTTCCGGCGTTGGCGCCGAAGGCCTCGAGGGCGTACGTACGGCCATGCGCGGCGCTGTCCCAGGCTGCGGTCGCGAGCACCCCGGGCGGCGGCTGCGGCCTGGCCGGGCCGACGTTCAGCCACAGGAAGGCGCCCGTGCCGAGCGTGAGTGCCGCCATACGCGGACGCGTGCAGCCCTGGCCATAGAGCGCGGCGGGCTGATCGCCCAGCATGGCGGCGATCGGGGCCTCGAAGCCGGCCACCGCGGCTGCGGTGCACAGGCCCGGCGCATCCGACGGGCGGATCTCTGGCAGCAGCGCCTGCGGCACCCCGAACAGCTCGAGCATGCGCGCGTCCCACATCAGGGAGTCCAGGTCGACCAGCAGGGTGCGGCACGCGTTGGAGGGCTCGCAGACGTGGCCGGCCCCGCCCGAAAGCTGCCAGGCCAGCCAGCAGGCGACGTCGCCGAACAGCACCTCCCCGGCCTCGGCCCTCGCATGCAGGGTGGGATCCCGGTCGAGCAGCCAGGCCAGCTTGAGCGCCGAGAAGGTGGGATCGATCGGCAAGCCGGTGATGTCGGACACCGTCTCGCCACCCGGCCGATCACGCAGAACGGCGCACAGGTCGCCGGCCCGGCTGTCCTGCCAGCTCACCACCGGCGAGACGGCCCGACCGGAGTCCCGCTCCCACAGCACGAACGTCTCGGTCTGGTTGGCGATGCCGACGCCGGCCGCGTGGCGTGCCCCGATCTGTCCGCGGACGTCGTCGATCGCGCCGAGTACTCCTGCCAGCAGCTGATCGGGATCGTGCTCGGCGATGCCGGGTCGAGGGCGGTCGGTGACCACCCGGCGCACCCCGACGGCGAGCTGCGAGAGCCGCTCGTCGTAGGCCACGCACCGGGTGCTCGAGCTGCCCTGGTCGACGGCGAGGATCGCGGGCTGCGGCACGCGGCAAGGTGTACCAGATGTCGGCCGCAGCGGGTGGCCTTGACGGCTCTTCTAAGAGCCTATCCCGGTAGGGCACGCGGCGTCTCGCGGCGTCATCGCGTCGCCCTGGCGCACCGTGCCGACGCGTCCATATTCACCAATATGAACGCGCCGTCCCGGCACGCCATAGCTCGCACTGCCACTCGCGAGCCATCCACGCGACCTACCGGGATAGCCTCTAATGTCCGTTGTAGACGGCGCCCCACCCCGGGGATGTCGACCTCTCGAAAGGAGTTGGGTGTTGGCGAGCTGCTCCCATCTTGATCAGATCGAGCTGACCGAGCT
>JBBRMM010000026.1:0-47792 GCA_038230835.1 Gaiellales bacterium | reverse complement strand
CTTCGCCTACCAGCACTGCCCGTTTCGCGAGGTCACCCACGCGGCTGCACGCCGCGCCCCGGTGATCCGGCGAATCGCGGTGAGGCTCTGGCCCTCGGCCCGGCGCGCGGAACAGGTGGACATCTCGGCCGCCGGGATCACCGCATCGGGCCTGTTCGGCAGCGTGGCGATGGGCTGGCAGGACGTGGCGACGACCCGCCGAGGTCGCACTCCCAGCGGTCGCCGGCGGTTGGTCGTGCGGGCTCGCGACGGGCGCCGGCTCGAGGTCGCGTCCACGCTTCCCGGCTTCGAGCGGCTGTGCGCCGCCGTCGCCGGGCACGCTCAGGCGTAACGGCTGAAGCCCTGGTGGCGGATCGCGTCGGCCTGGGCCGTGATCCGTTCGTTCGAGGTCGGAGTGTACGCCCGCGGCGGCACCGCCAGCATCAGCTGGCTGACCGGCGCGGGCTGCCGGTGCTGGAGGCTGTCCGCCAGCAGGCGGCTGGAGATGTCGGGCATCTGCATACCCTCAACATAGGGCGTTTACGCCGTGCGCGCGACCCCACCCCACCCCACCCCCACCCCACCCCGGGGTCAGACCCCGTACGGACCGGGGCACAGAGTTGACACAGACTCGTGACACCCGCCTCTGGGTCACACGCGGGTGGAAGCGCCTGCGCCGCCGAGGGCGACCTTGGCCCGCGCGGTGACCAGGTGGTACAGCACCAGCAGCTGCACCAGGGCGAGCGAGTCGGAGCGCAGCAGGTCGTTGCCGACGGTGAACTCGCCCAGCCGCTCGGAGCGCAGGTGGCTGGCGAAGTGCATGTGGCCCCAGATCCGCTCCTCCAGCTCGAGCGCGGTGGCCGGCTGCAGCCGGCCGGGCACGAACAGGTCCTGGTCGCCGTTTGACCCGATGAGCGTCAGCTCGTCGTCGGCGTCGCCGATCACGTCCTCGAGGTCGGGGTGCGGCAGCCCCGGGCGCAGCAGCAGATGAGCGTCCAGATGCGTGGCGTCCGCCTCGGACTCCTGCTCCCCGGCCGGCGGAGAGAAGCGCAGGACCATGTCGGCGTGGCGGCGCTGGGGACGGATGTAGGCCTCCGAGTCGGCCTCCCGGCGGTCGAGCTCGGCGAGCACCTGATTGGTCGTGTAGCCGCGCCGTGAGCAGTCGCGCAGCACCTTCCAGCGCCGGCGCAGGCTCTCGGGCGGGTCGAGGAAGACGCGAATGTCGAAGCACTCGCACATGTCCACCGTGTGGTAGCCGAGCAGACCCTCGACGATCACGAACTTGCCCGGCTTGAGATACGCCGGCGGGCCGAACGTGCCGTCGGCGTGCCGGTAGACGGGCTTCAGGATCGCCTCGCCGGCCCGCAGCAGCCGCAGGTGCTGCCACATCACGTCCATGTAGTTGCACTCCGGGTCGAGCGGCGTGATCGACCGCCCGGCCCGCTGCGCCCGGTCATACCGGTGGTAGTCGTCCAGGCACACGTGCGAGACCTGCTCGGCGCCCAGCAGGCGGACGAGGCCACGTGTCAGCGTGGTCTTGCCGCTCGCGGAGTCACCGACGACTCCCAGGATGATCGGTCTTGGCATCGAGGTCCCCTACTAGGCCGGCCTGCGGACGACGAACGACACCACCTGACCCTGGCGAGCGCTGTCGTATCCCACAAGCTTAACGTGCGCCTGCGGGTTGGCCGCCGCACATGCGTCGACCTCCGCCAGCACCACATCGGGAGCCGGGCGTTCGACGAACGGCAGCTTCCACAGCGTCCAGTAGCTGTCCCGGGGCTGCGGCGCGGCGCTGTACTCGATGCCCGGGATCAACCCTTGCCGGGTGAGGTTGCGCACCTGGCTGCGGATCTCGTCCTCGGTCAGCGGCGGCAGATAGCTGAACGTCTCCATGCGCATCATGACGCCCCCTTCAATGCCGCCGGCACGGCGGTGTCGAGAGTATCGACGGTGTCGAACTCGAACGTGATCGACTTCCAGGTCTCCATCGCGACCCGCAGCTCGGGGCTCCAGGCCGCCGCCTCGCGCAGGATCGCCGGGCCTTCGGCGACCAGCGAGCGGCCCTCGTTGCGCGCCTTGACGCACGCCTCCAACGCCACCCGGTTGGCGGTTGCTCCGGCCGCGTTGCCCCACGGATGCCCGAGCGTTCCACCGCCGAACTGGAGCACCGAGTCGTCGCCGAAGATGTCCACCAGATCGGGCATGTGGTGGACATGGATGCCTCCGGAGGCGACCGGCATGACCGCCGGCAGCGACGCCCAGTCCTGGTCGAAGTAGATCCCGCGCGAGGGGTCGGCCTCGATCCGGTCGAGGCGCAGCAGGTCGATCACGCCGAGTGTGGACGCCCGGTCGCCCTCCAGCTTGCCGACGACCGTCCCCACGTGCAGATGATCCCCGCCGGCCATGCGCAGCCACTTGGCCAGCACGCGGAAGTGGATCCCGTGGTTCTTCTGCCGGTCCATGACCGCGTGCATGGCGCGGTGGACGTGCAGGAGCATCCCGTTGCGGCGGCACCAGTGTGAGAGCGACTGGTGCATCGCGAACCCGGCCGTCAGGTAGTCGTGCATGATGATCGGCGAGCCCAGGGCCTTGGCATACTCGGCCCGCTCGAAGGTCTCCTCGACCGTCGGGGCCGACACGTTGAGGTAGTGGCCCTTGCGCTCGCCGGACTCCAGCTCGGCCTTCTTGACGGCCTCCATCACGAAGTCGAAGCGGTCGCCCCAGCGCATGAACGGCTGCGAGTTGATGTTCTCGTCGTCCTTGGTGAAGTCCAGCCCGCCGCGCAGCGCCTCGTACACCGCCCGCCCGTAGTTTCGGGCCGACAGCCCGAGCTTGGGCTTGATCGTGCAGCCCAGCAGCGGCCGGCCGTACTTGTTCAGCCGGTCGCGCTCGACCTGGATCCCGTTCGGCGGCCCCTGGAACGTCTTCAGGTAGGCGACCGGCACCCGCATGTCCTCGAGCCGCAGCGCCTTCAGCGCCTTGAAGCCGAAGACATTGCCGACGATTGAGCTCATCACGTTGGCCACCGAGCCCTCCTCGAACAGGTCGAGCGGGTAGGCGATGTAGCAGATCGCCTGGCGGTCGTCGGATCCCAGGTCGTCGATCCGGTAGCACTTGGCCTGGTAGCGGGCGATGTCGACCAGGTGGTCGGTCCACACCTGCGTCCAGGTGCCGGTGGACGACTCGGCCGCCACGGCTGCGCCGGCCTCCTCGATCGGTACCCCCGCCTGTGGCGTGACCCGAAACGCGGTCAGCACGTCGGTGTCGAGCGGGCGGTACTCGGGCTGCCAGTAGGTGTCGCGGTAATCCTTGACTCCTGCCGCAAAAAGCGCACTGCTGTCGGCCATGTGGGCGTGATCTCCTTGTCGGTGGGCTTCAGGGTACGAGGCATTCACTGAAGACACAATGGAAATGTTTTGGATGATTGATAATCTTTTGATTCAGTGACGTTCGCCCAGCTGCGCACCTTCGCCACGCTCGCCCGGGAGGGGTCGGTGCGTCGCGCGGCCGCCGTGCTGGTCGTCAGCGAGCCCGCTGTCTCGGCTGCGGTGTCAGCGCTCGCGCGTGAGCTGGGCTGCGAGCTGGTCGCCCGTGAGGGACGCGGCGTGCGGCTGACCCCGGAGGGCGAGACGCTGGCCCGGTACGCCGCCGAGATGCTCGGCCTGGCTGACCAGGCTCGCCGTGAGCTGGGCGGCGCCGGAACGCTGCGGCTGGCGGCGGTGACCACCGCCGGCGAGTATGTCGCCCCGCCGCTCCTGAAGGCGTTCCGCGAGCTGCACCCGGAGGTGGAGCTGTCGCTCGCGGTGGGGAACCGCTCGCAGGTGCTCGGGGCGCTCGAGCGGCGCGAGGCAGACGTGGCGATCGGCGGCACTCCGCCAGCGGGTCGCGGTATCGAAGGCGAGCCCTTCCTCGGCTACCGGCTGGTCGTGGTGGCGGAGCCGGGACACCGCGTCGAGGATCTCAGTGCCGAAACCTGGCTCCTGCGCGAGCCCGGGTCGGGTACGCGGGAGACGGTGCAGGCGTACCTTGCCCGGGCCGGGATCGATCCGCGCTCGGTGATGACGCTCGGCTCGAACGGCGCGATCAAGCAGGCCGCGGCGATCGGGCTCGGGGTGACGCTCCTGTCCACGCACGCGGCGGGGCCGGAGCTCGCGGCCGGGGCGCTCGTGCGGGTGCCTGCACCCGAGGTGCCGCTGCACCGGTCGTGGTTCGTGCTTCGCCGCAGCGGCGGGCCGCAGCCGGCTGCTGCCAGGGCGTTTCAGGAGTTCTGCGGCACCCGCGCCGCCCGTGGAGTGGTGCTGCGGTCGGTGCGCGGCGGCTGAGCCCTGCCGGCGGCCTCCGGAGGCTTGACTCCTGCGCTCAAAACTGTAGGCTCAAGGGGTGAAGGGCCAGCACCGGGGGGTCTGGTCGCACGGGTCTGCAACGAAACCGACATTGACTCGACTTCGGACACTTGGGATTACCGTCGTTTCAGCGGCGTCTCTCGGCGTGGGCTTGTTCGCCTCCGGCATGGTTGGGTCGGCTCTTGCTGGGGGCCCGCCGACCACGGGCCCCACACTCCCGCCGACGTCCACGGTCTCGAGCCCACCAGTGACGTCTACGCCGACGGGGACAACCACTAAGCCAGTGAACGCGCCGCCGGGCAAGGTGACCGACATCCACTCCACGGCGTCGGCGCCTATCCGCCTGACGTGGAAGCTCCCGGTCGCGAACGACCTCGCGAGGGTCTACGTCCGCCGGGGTCCGGCGGGCGCGTGCCCAACCACGCTGCACCAGGGCATTCAGATCGGCGACGCGGCGTTGCGATCCGCGCAGGCCGACAAAGCCGTAACGCAGGGGAAGGCCTACTGCTATGCGATCATCGTGATCGACAGTGCGGGGCAGACGACGCGCACGCCCGCCTATGCGCGCTACGCGGACACCACACCGCCCCCGCAGGTCGTCGGCGTCACGGCTGTACCGAGCCGGACGGCGATCGCGCTCTCGTGGCAACCCTCAACCGGGGCGGCCACGTACCTGGTGTACCGCACGAGCGGCGGAACGTGCTCGACGGCGAGCACCAACCTCCTCGGGCCTGTGAAGGGCGGCACCTCCTACACCGACAACACGGCCCAGCCGGGTGTGACGTACTGCTACTCGGTCGTTGCGGTCGACCGGGCCGGCAATGCCTCCGCAGCGGCGTCAAGCCCGTCGGAGAAACTTGTTACACCGCCGGCGCCGCCGACATCTACAACGCGCGCCACGCCGGCCAAGCCCTCGTCCGGCCTGCTCGGTTCGAGCATCGCCCGCCTCGCGGCTGAAGTCGGCTCTGGGATCGTCATCTTCGGGCTGCTGGCGCTGCTGGCTGTGCGACTCCTGCCGCGGCTGCACGGGGATTCGTGGGAGTACGGCGGCGGCGCGTTCGGGACCGTGCGGGGTGCGCTTCAGCGGTACGACACGGGCGCACTGGTGATACCGCTGGTCATCCTCGTGATCGGGCTCGTCCTCCTCGGCGCGGCGGCGTTGACGCTGTGAGAGCCTCCCGCCTCTTCGTGCTTGCCGGACTGGCGACGCTCGTCGTGATCGCACCGAGCGCCGTCGCCGGCTCTGCTGGCGACTACGGCGCCACCGACAACAGCTTCGGCTCTCAGGCGCTGAACTCGACAACGTCGACGCCGGTGACGATCACGAATAACGGCGTCGACCACACCATCAGCAATGTCACTCTCGGGGGTAGCAATCCGGGCCAATTCGGCGTTACAAACGACAATTGCAGCGGGACTGTCGTCACCGCCGGCAATTCGTGCACGGTGGGCGTGACGTTCACACCCACGTCCACCGGACCTCTGTCTGCGCAACTCAATGTCGTCGACGAGACCGGCACCACGGTCGGCGTTGCCTCCTATGACGGCACCGGCGTGGGGACGGTGACGGACGGCGTCGCGCCATCGACATGGGACTTCGGATCGGC
This sequence comes from Gaiellales bacterium, assembly GCA_038230835.1. GTDB lineage: Bacteria > Actinomycetota > Thermoleophilia > Gaiellales > JAICJC01 > DASUHT01. Next base: position 41,860 of record JBBRMM010000026.1, on the reverse strand, counting down.
GCAATCGGCCACCAAGACGTTCACGCTCAGCAACAACGGCACCGGCACACTCACCGTCACCTCGGTCGCGGTCACCTCGGGTGGCGCGAACTTCTCGGTGCAGAGCGACAACTGCACGGGCACCGTGTCCGCGGGCGGACAGTGCACCTTCGACGTCCAGTGGACCGCCTCCGGATCGGGTGGCGTGCACAACGGCAACGTTCACATCGCCGACAACGCCGGCGGCAACGACGTGTCGGTCTCAGGCACCGTCTCGGTGGCGAGCGTCAACGTGAGCCCGGGCAGCATCCCGTTCGGCCCGCACGCCGTCAACGGGGGCGCCAGCAGCCAGAACGTCACCGTCACCAACAACGGCAGCGCCAACGTCAACGTCAGCAGTTCGTCGATCAGCGGCGCGACGACCGGCGCCGGTTTCTCGCAGGACGGTGGTTGCAACTCGACGACGCTGGCCCCCGGCGACCAGTGTCACATCAGCGTCAGCTTTGACCCCTCCACGAGCGGATCCAAGACCGGGACGCTGGTGATCAACGACTCGGCGGCGTCGAGCCCCGAGAACGTCAACCTGTCGGGCACGGGAACGGTGCAGAGCGTCAACGTGAACCCGAGCAGCATCTCGTTCAACGATCACCAGATCAACACCGGCGCCTCCACCCAGAACGTCACCGTCACCAACAACGGCAACGTCGACGTCACCGTCAGCGGCTCGTCGGTGAGCGGGGCGACCTCGGGGTCGGGACTCACCGACGACAACGGTTGCAACTCGACGACGCTGCACGCGGGCAACCAGTGCACCATCGTCGTCGGATTCAACCCCACCACGGCCGGCTCCAAGACCGGGAACCTCGTGATCACCGACTCGGCGGCGTCGAGCCCCGAGAATGTCAACCTCTCCGGCACGGCGACGTCGCAGAGCGTGGTCGTCAACCCCGGCAGCATCCCGTTTGGCAGCCAGACGGTGGGCGGCGGCGGCACCTCTCAGAATGTCACGGTGACCAACAACGGCACCGCGCCAGTCACCGTCAGCACGTCGCTGATCACCAACGCGACGCTCGGTGCGGGCTTCTCGCAGGACGGTGGCTGCAACGGGTCCACCCTCCAGCCCGGCAACCACTGCACGATCAGCGTCGGCTTCAGCCCAACCACCGGCGGCGCCAAGAGCGGCACGCTCGAGATCGACGATTCCACCCCCAACGGCCCTGAGACCGTTAGCCTGTCCGGCACAGGAAACGCTCCCAGCGTGAGCGTCGGCAGCCTCAACTTCGGGAACGTGTTGCTCGGCCAGACGAAGCCGCTCACGCTCACGGTCCAGAACAACGGCACCGCGCCCTTGCACGTTGCGTCGGTAGTTCTGAACACCGGAGGGACGACGAACTACACGTTGTCAGCGAATACCTGCACGGGCGCGACGGTCGCGGTGAATCAGTCGTGCACCGTCAACGTCGCCTTCCATCCAGTGGTGAGCGGCGGCCATGCCGGTGACATCCTCGTAACCGACGACGCGCCCACGAGCCCGCAGAATCCGACGCTGACCGGTATCGGACTCTCGCAGTTCGTGCAGATCACGCCGGCGACATTCAACTTCCCCACGCAGACCGTGGGCAAACTCGGGGCAACTCAAGTGTTCACGCTCAAGAACCTCGACAGCGTGAACCTCGTGATCTCTGGGTCAGTTGCGATCAACCCGGCCAGCGCGAACCCGCTGAGTTTCCGGGTCATCTCGGGCAATTGTGGCGGGCGCACGATCGCGCCGTCCGGCACCTGCACGTTCACCGTGCAGTTCACCCCCGGGGCAGCCGGGGCGCTGACAGCGCAGGCGCGCGACACCGACAGCGCGCCCGACAGCCCGCACGGCGTCCAGTTGACCGGTATCGGCGTCCATCCTCCCAACATCACGAACCTGCACGGCGCGGTCGGCTGCACCAACACGACCACGCTGTGGACACCCGCCACCGCCGGGGGGCTGGTCGGCAGCTGGATCGAGCGCAACGCCAGCCGCGTTCCCCGAACGCCGTTCGACGGCACCCACCTGATCCACACCCGCGCCGGCGTGCTGCTGGACAGCGGACTGACCCAGTTCCACTCCTACTACTACGCCATCTGGTCGCTGTACCGGTTCAGCCCGTCCGGACCGCTGATCTATTCCGCCCGGTCGTACATCGGCTACCGCACCCAGCGCGTGTGCTCGCCGCAGAACCACGCCACGGTGTTCACAACGACACCGCTGATCGACTGGACATCCGTCCCGGGTGCATTCGCGTACGGGATGCGGATCTACAACCACGGCTCGCAGATCTTCACGTGGGCGAAGCGGACGACGATCTCCCATCTCCAGATCCAGTCGAGCTGGACGTACCGGGGGGTCAAGCGCAGCCTCAAGAAGGGCGAGAACTACCAGATCTTCCTGTACGCCTACACGGATCGACATCCCGACGGGTTCGGGATCGGCACCTCGTACTTCTCGGTCCGCTGACGCTCACGGCGGGCGGTAGCCGAGCGCCGCGCTGGCGAACAGGATGAACTGGATGCTGGGCGCAAAGAGCACGTAGGCCCGGTGCACCGTCTCCCGGCGCAGTCCGATATCGGCCAGCGCGAGCGCGAGCGGGAAGGCGACCAGACCGAAGCGGCCGACCGAGAAGAGCACGCCCGACAGCAGCGGCAGTGCGAAGATCCCGGCCACGTACAGCGTGTCCTGCCAGCGGTAGGCCGCGAAGCGGGGGCTGCGCACGATCGGCATCAGCAGCGACAGGTAGGCCACCACCGCGGCTCCGCGGGCGAAGTAGAAGAAGTCCCGCGTGGTCGCAAAGCGCCAGAACTGGTCGAGGAGCGGCACCAGCGGAAAGGACGGATGTCCGCCCCAGCGGCTCTGCACGTGAACCATTGCCAGCGGATCGCCCACCGCATGCCAAAGCCAGATCGCGTGAGCGGCCAGCGCGACCGCCGGCGCCGCCGCGAGCAGCCAGGCCGACAGCGTGCGCCGCGCGCGTGCGCGCAGCACCAGCGGCACGATCAGCGCAAGCGCCGTCACCCGGGCCAGGCCGCAGGCCAGCGCCAGCACGATCGCCGGCCGGTCGCGACCGCGGTCGGAGAGCACGAAGAGCCACGTCACCAAGGCCAGAAACACGCCCTCGGAATACGCCATCACGAGCGCGAAGGCATACGGCGAGAGCACGAGGTAGAGCACGGCCCGGCGCGCGTGCGCCTCGCTCAGGCGCTCGCGGGCGAGCGTGTACAGCCCGGCCATCCCGACCAGCACGGCGCCGTTGGCCACCACCAGTGCGGCGATCGCGTCGCGGTTCCACACAGCGACCCGAAACAGCCAGATCAGCATCGGGTAGAGCGGATAGAACGCGACCGAAAGACCCGGCCGGTAGCCGGTGTGCGACAGCCCCACGTAGTACACGGTGTCCCAACCCGTGAGCGCCGTCCACGGCTGCGCCTGCCAAGGCGACAGCGGGCGGTGCCAGCCCAGGTGCGTGGTCAGCAGCACGCCGATCGCGAGCGTCAACAGTCGGCTGGCGAGCCACAGGCCGAACACCCAGCGCACGGCTCGCCACCGTTGAGAGCTCAGGATCACGAGCGCTGACACTACCGCGACCGCACCCGGCGACTCGCACCCACCCGTCGCTTTTCGACTCCCCGCCGCGACCGGCGGGGAGTCGAGAGTCGATCAGCGCGAGGTGTCTGCGCCCGTGGCCGGGCGGTCCCAGGTGAAGATCTCACGCATGAGGTGCGGCGCCTGCACCGCGCCCGCCATCTGCATCACCTGCCGCAGAAGACCAGGCTCGGCGGCCAGCTTCCGCACCGCCGGAAGCGGATCTTTTCCCTCGAACAGGAACATCACGTCGTCGTCGCCGAGAAAGACCGCGTGGTGGTCGAAGCCCGCCTTCTGCGGGTCGAACGGCGGCCCGTCACGGAACGTCCGCTCGAGCTTTTCCCGCTCGCCGGGCCGGATCCGGGCCGTGAACGCGATCCGCGTGCTCATCGATGAGCCCCCGCGGCGTGCACGACCAGTTCGGACTCCTCGTCGGCCACCAGCACCGGGACGACCAGCACCGGGCAGTCCGCGACATGCAGCAGACGCTGCGTCACGCTCCCGATCATGGCTCCGGCGGCGGGTGAACGGCCGCGACCGACGGCGATGATCAGATCCGCCGCGTGGCGCTTCGCCGCTCGGGCGATGACGTTGGCCTCGTCGCCGACGACGGTCGACGCGAACTCGACCTCGACCGGCACACCGGCCGCCCGAATGCGGGTGACCTGGGCGTCGATCAGATGCTCGCGCTCGGTCTCCAGCGCGTGTGTCTTGACGTGCACCGCGACCACGGACGCGCTGGTCAGCGCTGCAAACTCGCTGGTGGCCTCGACAGCAGCCTCGGACAGCTCCGATCCGTCGAGCGCCAGAACGATTGTGGTGAACATGACAGCTCCTTTCCACCTGGTCTCGCTGCGCACCCCGGTGGATGCGCGTACTTCTCGACTCCCACCATACGCACCTGCCAAGCCGGCCGCATCGGCGGATGCGCGGCTCTTGGCGGTCGGAATCGCGCAGGCGGCATACGGGTTTGCCGCAGGCTGAGGGTCGCGGGAGGCCACTAGACTGCTCGCGCAATGGGTTTCCCGACCGAATCGTCCAAGCTCGAGTCGCTGATCGACGCCGGGATCGCGATCGCCGCCGGGCTGGATCTGGATACCACGCTGCTGCGACTTGTCGAGACCGGCTGCCGCCTCACCTCCGCCCGGTACGGGGCGCTCGGCGTCCTGGACGAGGGCGGGGGGCATCTGGCCCGCTTCGTCACCCATGGAGTCGATGACGCCACCCGCCGCGCAATCGGAGGCGCGCCCACCGGGCGGGGCATCCTCGGCGTCCTGATCGCCGACGCCCGGCCGCTGCGACTGGCCGACCTCACAACCGACCCGCGCTCGGTGGGATTCCCCGCGCACCATCCGCCGATGAGCTCGTTTCTAGGCGTCCCGGTGAAGGCCGGCGGATCGGTGTTCGGCAACCTCTACCTGACCGAGAAGGCCGAAGGCGAGTTCACCGACGAGGATGAGCGGCTGACGAACCTGCTAGCCGCCCAGGCCGGCGTCGCGATCCAAAACGCGCGGCTCTTTGCGAGCGTGCGTGAGCACGCCGAAGCTCTCGAGCATGCGATGTCCGATCTCTCGTCCGTGCACGAGATCAACGAGGCCATCCTGTCCGGCCGCCCGATCGAAAACGTGCTGCAACTGATCGCCGAACAGGCCCAACTCAGCCTGCGCGCCGACGTGGTGCTCGTCGGGTTGATCGACCCCAACCGCGAGACGATCCGTTTCGAGGCGGTATCCGGCGAGACGTCTCGGGGCGTGCTCGGGATGACGATCCCCGTCGCCGGGTCGAAAGCCGGAGCGGTGATGCAGGCCAAGCGCAGTGTCCGGGTCGACGACATGGGCTCGGACGCCCAGGCCTACGCGCCGGCAGTCGCGGACCTCGGGATCCGAAGCGCGGCCATGTCACCGATGGTCTACCGCGACCAGGCGATGGGCGTCGTGATCGCCCATCGCGAGCGGCCCGGGGACGAGTTCGACGACAACGATCTCCACGTGCTCGAGCTGTTCGCCGCCCGGGCCACCCTGGCGCTGGGCATGGCTCGGGCGGTCACCGGCGAGCGCGAGCGAGCGAGCGCCGAACTGGCCCTGGCGTCGGCCGAGCAGCGCGAAGAGGCTCGCCGCGACACCCTGCGGCGCGTCGTCGAGGCGCAGGAGCTCGAGCGGCGGCGGATCGCCCGCGAGTTGCACGACGACACCGGCCAGTCGCTGGCGACGGTGCTCATGGGCCTGCGAGTCGCGGAGCAGAGCACGGACCCGGCCGAGGCGCGAGCGACCATCGCCGATCTCCGGGAGACCGTCACAGGTGCCATCCGCGATTTGCGCTCGCTGGCCGTCGAATTGCGCCCGACGGCGCTCGACGACTTCGGCCTGGCAGCCGCGCTGGAACGGCTGGTCGACACCTTCGCCCGCCGCACCGGCCTGGCGATCGACCTCCACGTGACCGGCCTGGACGAGCGACTGCGCGAGGAGGTCGAAACTGCGCTCTACCGGATCGTGCAGGAGACCCTCACCAATACCGCGAAGCATGCCGGTGCGACCCGCGTGAGCGTGATCGTCCGCCGCGTTGCCGCGCGCGTCGTGATGGTGGTGGAGGACGACGGCCGGGGATTCGATCCGGATGGTGCGGGGCGAGGGCTCGGACTGGTATCGATCCGGGAACGAGCGGAGCTGGTGGGCGGTAACGTGCGATTCGAGTCCGCACCGGGACAGGGAGTGACAGTGGCGGTGGAGGTGCCGGTATGACGAGGATCCTGATCATCGACGACCACGCCGTGGTGCGCTCGGGCCTGCGCCTCCTGATCGAGCGCGAGGACGACCTCGAGGTGGTCGGCGAAGCCGGCAACGCGCGCGAGGCCGTCCTCGCCACACGCCACCACAAGCCGGACGTGATCCTGCTTGACGTGACGATGCCCGGTACGAGTGGAGTGGACGCGATCGAGTCGCTGCTCAACGAGGCGCCGGATGCACACGTGCTGATGCTCTCGATGCAGGACGACCCCAGCTACGTGCGCCGCGCGTTCGCCGAAGGAGCCAGCGGGTACCTGCTCAAGGAGGCCGCCGACGACGAGCTCGTGCAGGCGATCCGGAGCGTCGCCGCCGGCGATCAGTACGTCCACCCCAGCCTCGGCGCGCGCTTGATCTCACCGGCTGCGGGGCTCGGCTCGGACGCCGACCCGCTGTCCGACCGGGAGCGCGAGGTGCTCGGACTGCTGGCATTGGGCCACACCAACCACGAGATCGCCGAAAGACTGGTGGTCAGTGTTCGCACAATCGAGTCGCACCGGGCTCACATCCTGACCAAGCTGCGGCTCTCGACCCGCGCCGAGCTCGTGCGCTACGCGCTCGAGAGCGGCCTGCTCAAGCATCCGTAGTTACCACGCGCACGGTTCAGCGCGCCGCCGGATGCCCCGCGCGCGGTCCGAAAGCATCCTGGGGTAACGATGGTTGAGTATGCAGTCGCCTGGCATGACGGAACCCCGACGCGGTACGTCGGTCGCCTTCGCGTGTCCGAGGACGGGTTCGGGATCGACGGCACCGAAACCGCGTCCGGGATCGGTCGCGAGCGCGCCAACGTGCCCCGCACGGACATTTGCGCCGCCACCGCCGAACGGCGTGGAGAGCTACCCGCGGTGCGCATCCTCACCAACCACCGCACGTACCTGGTCGAGCTCCTCCAGGGCGGGCTGGGAGCGGCGCTGCTGCTGGCCGACCAGCTCGCCGGCCTGATCGGCTGACGAGAACCGACCGGCCATCCATCGGGGTTGTCTTCTGGTTGACGGTCCGTCGGTTGGCGGGGTACCGTTGCCAGATGGGGACACTTCTGGGTGTTCGTGCTCTCGGCTATCGCGTCGCTCGTGATGGCGGTGCTGCTCATCCTCCGCCGGTTCCGGCTCCGCCGACCGTAGGGAGTGGTGGTGGGGAAGAGCGCGAAAAAACGGGCCGCTCCCGGATGGGAACGACCCGTCTCGCGGGATAACCTAGGCCTGGGCCTTGGCCGAACCGACAACATCCTTGACGGCGGCGGGCTGGAAGCCGGCGGGGATCGCCAGCACCGGGCAGGTGGCGATGTGAAGCAGCCGCTGGGTCACGCTGCCCAGCAAGAGGCCGGCGACCGGGGCATGCCCGCGGGTGCCGATCACGATCACGTCGCTGTGCATGCGCTCGGCAACGCTCGCGATCACGTGCGCAGGGCCGCCGCTGACCGTGGTCTCGACGTGCACGTGCACCGTGTACCCCACGTCCTCGAGATCCTTGGCCTGGGCGCGCACCTTGGCCTCGAGCTCGTCCTCGTCGGCGCGAGCGGTGTGGCCGCCGGCGCGGCCGACGATCAGCTCGCGCACGTGGACGATCTCGATCGCAGCGTGCTCGGTCTGTGCGAGGTCTCGAGCGACGCCGATCGAGCGGTCTGACTGCTCGGAGCCGTCCAGCGCGAGAACGATCTTCTTGAACATGATCAACCTCCGTCTTCGGGTGTTCTCCAGCGGCGTGGCCGCCGTTGATTCTATGCCCAAATTGTCGCATCGAGGCGTCGGCGGCACATCGGGGGCGGGGCGTAAGAGTCCCTGGCAGAAACTACGGATCCGCGCGGGGTAGACGCTTCAGCAGGCTCCACCCACTCGTGTCCGCCAGCCGGCCGCGCAGGTCGAGCAGGAGCTCGGCGAGCTCGGGGCGCGGCTCGACGTCGGCCCTCAGCCCGGCGACCGCGCACACGCCGCCCTGCCAGAACGGGCAGGCGTCGCCGGGGCAGGTCTCATGCCTCCCGACCGCCAGTTGGAGCCTGCATGGGAACGATTCGGTGGCCATGTCTCACGACTCCGCCCGCTCGGGGGCGGAGCGCTCTCGGATGTCGGCCACCGACTGGTCGGCCGGCGGGCCTGTCAAGACCGCGCACGGGGCATGGTGGAGGACCGCGTTGGTGACGCCGCCCAGCAGCAGGCTGCGGATCGCGCCCCAACCGTGCGTCCCGACCACGATCATCCGAGCCTGTCGTTCGCGTGCCAGCCGGCAGATCTCCGAGGCGGGATCGCCCTCTGCGAGTACCGACTCGACCTCCACACCCGCGCTGTGCGCCACCTCGGCGGCCTCGTCGAGCACCCGCTGGGCCCACTCCCGCTCGGTGTCCACGAAGTCGCGATCGATGACGCTCACGGGCACTCCGAAATCAGCTCGCATGACCTGCCACACGGTGATCAGCGCGACCGAGTCCCCGCTCGCCTTGGCGACCTCGACGCCCAGCCTGGCCGCCTGATTGGCGGCATTCGATCCGTCGACTGCGATCACGAGCGTTGCCATCTGCGTCTCCCCGCTCAGGTTGATTGTGGTGCACCCATCTCCACCCAAAGCATGATCGCGCCCGGCGCCGGCGACATCGGGGAAGGCGCCGAATGTGCCGCGGCAAACCCGCAAAACGGCGAGCCCGCGGTCACAGCACCGATAGCACGCCGAGCGCCGCCACACAGGCACCGATGAGCACGATCACCCCTGCGGTGACCACCGACGCCAGCCGGCCCGACGCGTACTCGCCCATCAGGTCGGAGTCGCGCGCGATGCCGTGGATCATCACCAGCAGCGGCAGCAGCAGCAGCAGCACGGCGTTCAGAGCCTGGCTGATGTACAGGATCGGGATCAGCGGTGCGCCCGGGATCAGCACCACCGCCACCGCGACCACCATCACCAGCGCATAGCTGCCGTAGAACCACGGAGCCTCGGTCAGCGAATCGTCCAGGCTGGCCTCGTGGCCGAGCACCTCGCTGACCGAATATCCGGTGGACAGGGGCAGGATCGCGGCCGCCAGCACCGCCGCGCCCAGCAGGCCGGCGCCGAACAGCGTCGCCGCCAGGTTCCCGGCCAGTGGCCGCAGCGCGCGGGCCGCGTCGCCGGCGTCGGTAATCGACTGGTTGTGGGCGCCCAGCGTCGCCGCGCACGCAACCACCACGAACAGGCCGATCACCCCGGTGAGCAGCGCGCCGATGACGACGTCGACGCGCTCGAGCCGCAGATCGGCGGGGGTCAACCGCTTGTCCACCGCATACGACTGGATGAAGGCGATCCCCCACGGCGCGAGGGTGGTGCCGACCGTGGCGGTGGCCGCCAGCAGACCCGCACGGGTGAGCGGCATGCTCGGCACGACCAGGCCGCGGCCGGTGGCGCCCCAATCCGGGTGCGCGAGGATCCCCGACGCGACGTAGGCGACGAAGATCGTCGACAGGGCGAGCAGCACGTGCTCCACCCGGTGGAAGCTCGACCGCAGCACGATGGCGGCGATCGCCACGGCGGCAACGGGGACGCTCAGGTAGCGAGTGACACCCGCCAGGTCGAGCGCCGCGGCGACCCCGGCGAACTCGGCGCAGGTGGTGCCGATGTTCGCCACCAGCAGGGCGACCATCCCCAGCGAGGCCCAGCGCACGCCGCAACGCTGGCGGATCAGGCCGGCCAGGCCCTGCCCGGTGACCACCCCCATCCGCGCGCCCAGCTCGTGGAACAGCAGCAGGGCGACGGTTGCCAGCAGGAGCACCCACAACATCTGGTAGCGGTAGTCGGCGCCCAGAATCGAGTACGTGGTGATGCCGGCTGGATCGTCGTCGGAGAGGCCGGCGAGCAGCCCCGGCCCGAGCACGGCGGCCAGCGCCACCCAACGGCTACGAGCGGCGACGCTCATGCAACCGCCGCCGGGCCAGACGATGGTACCGCCGGGGTCGAGGCGTCGGCGGCGGCGGGGACTCATCCTCGACCAGCTGGTGTGTCCGCCCGGCGAGCGGGTGCAGCCGCTCCCACGCCATCATCTGCGGGGCCAGCCGATCGGCCAGCCGGCGCATTCCGAGCCGGCGGATCACGGCTCCCGGGCTGACGTCCACCGCCGTCACCCGCAGGCCCGGGGTCACGCCGCTCAGCTCGACGTCGGCCACGCGCGTCAGCCTGCGCCCAGCCAGATCGACGATCTGGGTGTCGAGCACATCACGTCCGAGCAGCACCGCCTCCGGATCGACGGTTCCGAAAACGTGTCCCTGCGTCCGCAGCCGCACGCCGGTCGCACCGAGCTGCGTCACCTCCTCCCAGGGGATCGCCACCCGACCGCGGGCATGCGACACCACGAGCGCGCTGACCAGCGGGTGCGGGGTGCCGGCCCTGACCGCCAGGTCGGCCACCCGACCGATGGGCCGACCGTCGCGGTCGGTGACGTGCGCGCCCAACAGCGCGCTCAGGTAGGTCATGCAACGACCCTACCGGGTGAGCCGAACGGCATCCAGCCGCGTCGCGTCCGCAGCGGCATGGATGGTCGTCCCGGCTCGCCCCTCGACCAATCCGCCCAGAAGGACCGATGCCACCACGATGGCGTGTGCCCGATCGAGCGTTACGCGGCGTGCAGCGTGATCGCGCCGACCGGGCATGCGGCACAGATCTGGTCGGCGCGTGCGGCGTCCAGATTGGCGATCGTCGCACGCGCGCAGCCGTCGGCGGTCAACTCGACAGCCTCCGGATCGACGGCCACGCACTCGCCGTAGCCGACGCAAGTATCAGGGTCGATGATCAGCTTGACGAGGCTCATGGTGTCTCCTTGTCGAGTGGTTTCATGCCGCTATCAGCGCCCGCGCGTCGTTCAGCCGGGCGGGACAGTCCAGCAGGACGACACAGGCCGGCCTGCCGAGGTGGTCGCTGCCGACGTGCAGTCCGTCACGCGTCGACCATTCGCAGGCAGCTGCCGCGAGTCCCACCTGCTGGATGCGCAGCGAGCCGATGTCCGAGAACCAGTACGGTTCGCGGGTGTAGATCGCCGGCCGGCCGAGAATCGCCTCGGCCGCGTGCCGGCCGCCGGCCCGGGCGTTGTCCCAGTGCGGGATCGCGATCCGGCCGTAGCGCGGATGCGGGAATGCGGCGACATCCCCGCACGCCCACACGTGGGGGTGCCCGACGACGGCGAGCGTCTCGTCGGTGTCGAGCGTCAGACCCGGAACCCCCCCGGTGAACGGCTCCAGCGTCGAGCTGACGCCGGTGGCGGCGATCACGACGTCGAAGCCTCCGATGCCGTGGTCGGCTGTGTGGATGCGCGTCACGGATCCGGACTCCGTCTCGATCCGCTCGACCCGGCAACCTCCGACAAATCGCACCCCCGCGGTCAGCAGCGCGCGCCGCGCCGCTTCGCCGATCACCGGCGTGAAGCGCTGCAGCGGACGGTCGGCCCATTCCAGCAGCGTGACCTGGTGGCGGCGGGCGAGCGTGGCGGCCGTCTCCGTCCCGATCAGGCCGGCTCCGATCACGCCCACCCGCCGCCCGCCGGCCGCCAGCCGTGGCAGAAGGGCCTCCAGGCCGGCGGCGGTCGCATTGGTGTCGACGGCATCCGCACCGGGCACGGGCGGCCGGCTGATGCGGACGCCCGTCGCCCACACCAGCCGCTCCGCGCCGACCGTGACCGGCTCACCGCCGGTCGATGGCAGCACACGTACCTCGTGAGCCGACAGGTCGGCTTCGGTCACCAGCCCGTCGATGTGGGCGATGCCCCGCTTGGTCAGGTCGGCGGCGTCCGTCAGATAGGGCACCTTGCCCCGCTCGAGGGCGCACTTGGAGAGCGGCGGCCGGTCGTGCGGCAGGCCCGGCCCGATCATCGTCACCGGCACGCCGGCAGCGGCCAGGTGTGACGCGCACGCGAATCCGGCGATCCCGTTGCCGACCACGGTCACCATGACATCGGCCATCAGTCGGCCTCGCTCGCGAGCGGGACCGGCTTCACCCTGGGCTGCGCCGCCGGGCGCGCTCGGCGCGCCGGCACCGGGAGCTCCATCCAGCGCCACCAAGCCGCGGCAGCAACCAGGGACCCGCACGATCCGTACGCCACCAGCGCCCACACCGACCTGGTGTCGGTGCCGGAGAGGATTCCATGCACGAGCGCCGAGGCCCACATCGCGTAGCCCAGGTAGTGGATCGTGCGCCAGGTTCGCTGGCTCATCACTCCGGCCCGCTTGAGCCGGAAGGTGAGCGGCAGGGCGATCACAAGCCAGAGAGCGATCGCGCCCATCACCACGCCGGGCCGCGGGTCGAGACCGACCAGCGAGCTCAACCGCACCTTGGCGTACTTGTCCATCAGCAAGGTGGTGATGTGCATCCCGATCGCGACCAGCCCGAGCGAGCCCAGGAACCGGTGGAAACCGAGCTGCGGGGCGGCCGGGCGCCAGAAGCGTGCGCTGAGCAGGATGCCCCAGGCCACGACCAGCGTGTAGCAGGCGAAGGCGACGAAGGCGCTCGCGCGGGTGATGTCCCACAGGATCACGACACCACCAACTCACGCCAGGCTGCCGATTCCCGGCTCGTGCCGGCGTCGGTGACGAGGGCAGGTAACCGGGTGTCCTCGAGCATGTGCGGGCGCAGTGCGAGGCACTTGGCGAGCACGTCGGCGGCGACCAGGTCGGGCGCGACCACGGTCGCGTGGGCGAGCGGCCCCGGACGCCCGGTAGCGGGATCGATCAGGTGGTGTGCGGCGACCCCGTCGCCGTTCGTCCAGTGCCGCCGGCCCCAGCCCGAGGTGGCCACCGCACGGCCCTCGCCGAGCCGGATGTGCGCCACCGAATCAAGAACCGGTGCACCGGGACGGTTGAGCCTCGCGGGTCCCGGGCGTTCGACGCCGACCACGTGGTCGCCGCGAGCGGCGACTAGGTCACCGCCGGCGTCCACCAGGAGCGCCGCGTCTTCGGTCTCCGACACCAGCATCTCCGTGAGCCGCATCCCGATCCAGCTCTTGGCGATCCCTCCCAGGTCGAGCACACCGGCGGCCGGTATGCGTACCCTGCGGCCGTCGGGCTCGAGCTCGACCCGGCCTGACACGGCCTGCGACCGAGGGCTGACCTCCATGAAGGCGCGCTCGTTCAGCAGACTGCTCCGATAGCCCCAGGCGCAGAGTGCCGAGCCGACCAGCGGCTGGAACACCGCATCCGTCCGCACGACCCACTCGACCACGCACTGGAGCAGCTCGAAGGTCGGTGCGGACACGTGCACCCAACGGCCGGCGTGGGCGTTGATCCGCGCCAGTTCGGAGTCCGGCCGGAAGCGCGACCAGCGGCCCTCGTCGGACTCGACCAGTTGCGACGCGCGCCCCGCCAGCGCAGCGTGGACGCCGCCGGTGTGATGGATCCGCCACGTGCTTCCCGTGGCGGGCCATTCCCAGACGGTCGTGGTTGCCAGCTCGAGGACGCTCATCAGCTGGTGTGGGTGGTCGGGGGGGCGACCGGCGCCGGGGTGCTAACGGGTGCCGGTGCCGGTGCGCCCGTCGACGACGGGACGGTCTGGTACACCGTGCTCTGCGGTGTGTACACGGCGGCCGCCGCGCCGGCGGTCTGGGCGTGCTTGAGGGCCGTCATCAGCTTGCGCTGCGACCGTGACGTGGTCACGATGAGATGGTTGTAGCGCTTTGCCATCTTGCGGGAGGCCACCGCCAGCGCCTTGTCACGGGCGACGGTCTGTTGCACCAGCGCCTGCCACGAGCGTGAATCGGACTGCCAGGCGGCGGCGGAACTCTGGGCGTGCAGGGCGATGGCGATCGCGGTGGCGCAGACGATCGCCACAACGCCCGTGTAGATGCGTAGGGCTGTGTTAGCCATCGGAACCTCCGTTGTCGTTTTCTCCGGTCGGGGCCGGTGCAGGCGTCGGGGCCGGCGCAGGGGCGGCCACAGGCCGCGGTGCAGGTGCCGGCGCGGTGATCGTCACCACGTGGGGCGGCGGCGTGATCACCGTCGGGGGATGTGCGCGCACCTTGGGTACTCGCGGCGCGTGCCATGCCAGCAGGCGGGAGTGACCGGGTAGGTGGGTCACCGCCGTCTTGTGGGCGAGCATGGTGCGGGCATTTGCAGACGCGCCGAGCGCGGGGTCGGACAACGTGAACGCGCCGGTGCGGGCCGCGTAGGCAGCACCGGCGATCAACAAGCCGACAGCCATGGCGATCGCTACGGCCGTGCCGGCGTGCGGGCGGCGCGACGTCACGCCAGTTGCAGTGCTCACGGTTTCGTTCATGAACGGCTCCTTGTCATGAGGTTGAGTGACCGCGGACGCGCAGAGACCCCCTTGCGCCCGGAATGTGTGCCCGCTCACACCACGCACAAGGCGCCGAAAGGTTACGAGCCACGGTTTGAACGTCGAACATGACCTCACGGTACGGACGTCGGCTAAACCCTCCGTGAGCCGCACGTGAGACGCACCTCATCCGCGCGCCGCCGCCGCGGCCGTCCCGCCGCCGGTTCCCGGTACCCACCCCACCCCCACCCCACCCCGGGGTCAGACCCCGTACGGACCGCGACACACATCGGGCACGGAGTTGTGACACGGCCCGCGAAGACCGGGGGGTCGGCCTGAACGGTCAGCGGCTCAGAAAGCCGCCGGGACACCCATGGCCGGTGGGGAGCAGCCGGGCCGAGCCACCCCACCCCCACCCCACCCCGGGGTCAGACCCCGTACGGACCGCGGCACAGATCAAAACGGACTCGTGACAGCGGCGGCCGGTCGCGATCTCGCGCTCCGCCCAGCGGACGTCTGCGGATCAGTCCGCGATCGGCAGCGACACGGTGAACCGCGAGCCTCGGCCGACCGCCGACCTGACGCGGATGTCACCGCCGTGGGCCTCGACGATCGAGCGGCAGATCGCCAGGCCCAGCCCCGCCCCACCGCGGTCTCGATCGCGTGCCCAGTCGATCCTGGTGAATCGCTCGAAGAGTGTCGGGAGGGCGCCCGGATCGATACCCTCGCCCTCATCGGCAACCTCGATCTCGACACGGTCACCGGCGCGGCGGGTGGACACCCCGACCAGTTGACCATGTTCGGTGTGCCGAACGGCGTTCGCCACCAGGTTCAGGAGCACCTGCTCGAGCGCGTCGGCGTCGCCGGACACGTGCACGTCGGCGTCGGGCGCGAGTGTCAGACCCCAGTCGCGATCGCCCAGCGACCGTGAGCGCTCGACCGCCTCCGTGGCCAGCCGTGCAACCGCCACGGGCTGCCGCTCGATCTGCCCCTCGTCGCGATCCCCGCGGGCGAGCGCCAGCAGCGCGTCCACCATCCGGCCCATCCGCTCGAGCTCGGCCACCGCAAGGTCGACCGCGTCGCTCACCGCGGGGTCGATCGAGCGCCCGCCCATCGCAGCCACCTCGAGATGCCCACGCGCAATCGTGATCGGCGTGCGCAGCTCGTGAGAGGCGTCGTGGACGAAGCGCCGCTGGGCGGCAAACGCCTCCTCGAGTCGATCCAGCATCCCGTCCAGCGCTCCGGACACGGCCGCGATCTCGTCGTGGGTCCCGGGCTCGCCCATGCGCACCGACAGATCCCCCGCGGCCACAGCCTCCGACCGCCGCGCGATCCGCTGCAGCGGCCGCAGGGCAAGCCGAGTGGCGAGCCAGGCCAGGAGCGCGGCGATGCCGACGCCGACGACCGTCACCACCACGACTGCGTCGAGCAGCCTGTTGAGCTCGGCGTTCGCGTCCGCCTGCGGCACTGCCGCGTAGGCGGTGCTGCGGCGGGCCGTGGACGCCGCCACGAGATACTGCACCCCTGCAACCGTCACATCAGCCGTCTTGCCCGCCTCCGGGAGCGCCGCCGCCATCAGCTTGCGGGCGGTCGGCGCGTTGGACAGGACGCGGCCGGCCCCGACAACGAGTAGCAACGGCCCGTCACCACTCCGCCTGTTCATGTACTTCCTGGTCGCAGCATCGTCACCCTGGCCGGCCGTCCCGTCCTCGCCCGACGACTCGCGGTCGGCGCTCTGCTGATCGTTCTCGACCGCGGTGGCGAGCTGGACCACGGCGCGGCGTGCGTCGCCGACGAGCGTGGCACGCACCTCGTCGCGCTCGACCAGGTACAGCGTGGACACGCCGACCGTCAGCAGAGCCGCCGCCAGTCCCGCGCTCACCGCCGCCAGCCGCGCCCGGATCGGCAGCCGGCGGATCACGCCACTGCGCGGGGCAGCCGGTAACCCATGCCGCGAACCGTTTGGATCACCTCGCGCCCACCCGCCGGCACGAGCTTGCGCCTCAGATAGCCGACGTAGACGTCAACCAGGTTCGACCGCGGGTCGAAGTCGTAGCCCCACACGCCGTTGAGAATCTGTTCGCGGGAGAGCACCTGCCCCGGATGCCGCATCAGGTAGGCCAGGAGCGCGAACTCACGCGCCGAGAGCTCGATCGGCACCTCGTCCAGCTCCGCCTCGCGCCGCAGCAGGTCGAGCCGAAGGCCTCCCACCTCGAGCACATCCGATCGGGCAGCGGACTGCGCAGCCGTTCGCAGGTGCGCACGGATCCGCGCCAGCAGCTCGGCGAACGCAAACGGCTTGGGCAGGTAATCCGTCGCCCCCAGGTTGAGCCCGCGGACGCGGTCGTCGAGATCTCCCCGGGCGGTCAGCATGATCACCGGGACCTCGGGGGCGATCGCGCGCAACTCGGACAGCAGCTCGAAGCCGTCACCGTCGCGCAGCATGACGTCGAGCAGGACCAGTTCCGGGCTGGAGGCGCGCAGCAGCCGCAGCGCGTCTTGCGGGCCGGCGGCGGACACGACCCCGTAGCCCTCGGCCCGGAGGCCCTTCTCCAGAAACGAGACGATCAGCGCCTCGTCCTCCACGACAAGGATGTTCATGACCGAATCTTTCCCCGGTGACATGAGGCGGCTCTCATCGGGCGTGCCTAGCGCACCACGAGCACCGAGCCGTGCGCTCGGTGTCCGACCGCCTCGCTGACGCTGCCAAGAGCGCGGATACCCTGCAGACCCCGGCTGCCGACCACGATCAGATCGGCCTCGTGGCGGATCAGCGCTTCAACGGCTCCCGCCGGGTCGATCGTCAGCCCCAGCTGCCGCTCTGCGACGGCAGCGCGTAGCGATTCGAGGTCGAGCTCTCGGCCGCCGGTGGCAGCCAGGGCGGTTACGCTCGAGCCGTCCTGGACAGCGATCCGGCACGCCGTGTCCAGAGCCAGCAGCGAACTCGCCGACCCGTCGACGCCGACCACGATCGACCGCGGCTCCCCCGAGCCCGTCCGCTGGCGGGCGATCAGCGTGGAACAGGCAGCGTCATGCAGGACGGTGGTTGCGACGCTCCCGGTCAGGATGCCCGAGGCCCTGCTGTGTCCGCGCAAGCCCACCGCCAACAGCTGGGCGTCCTCGTGTCTCGCCTCGGCGACCAACGTGACACCCGGCGGCCCGACGCCGACGCGCCGGCGGATCGCGTGCACCGCGCTCACGCCTGCCGCCGTGTCCTCGAGCACGCGTTCGGCCTCGACGCGCATCTCGGGCTCGCTGCCGGCGAGTGGCATCGGGCTGATCCACCCCGCTGCGACCAGACCGGTCTCGATGACGGTGATCAGCGTCAGCTCGGCGTCACGAGCGGCGAGCGCCAGGGATTGCCTGACCGCGTCGAGGCTTTCCGGAGAGCCATCGACACCGCACACGACGCGGTCGAAGCGGCGATAAGTGAAAGGTTGGGGGAGTTCAGAGTGTGATGCCGTACTCATGGCGCGCGCCTCCGCGGTTGTGTCCGACAGACAGATCATGCGTTGTGCGCACCGCCGCCGGCATCGGCGGGTGCGCCCAACCGGCCTGCGGGGTTCTACGGTCGTGGACGGCCCGCCATTCCGGGCATGTCCCGATGCCTGGCACCACGCCCAGGGGATACACAAGGGTGACGTGGCTGCTCCGACCCGGGAGGCGGAGCGGCCACGTTTCTTCGTCTCAGAGCGCTCAGCCGTCCCGCAGTGCGCGCAGGGCATTCAGGATCACGGCCACGTCGATCCCCTCCTGGGCGATCGCTCCCCCGACCGGCGGCAGGTAGCCCGCCGCAGCGACCGCCATTCCGACGATCGACAGGCCGAGCCCCACAACCACGCTCTGGCGGGCGATCGCCATCGAGCGGCGGCCGATCCGCACAGCGTCGGCGACCCGGTCGATGCGATCGACAACGATCACCGCGTCGGCGGTCTGCGCCGCCACCGTGGCCCCGGCTCCGCCGACCGCGATGCCCACGTCCGCGAGGGCCAGTGCGGGGGCGTCGTTGATGCCGTCGCCGACCATCACCACCGGTCTCGAGTCGCGACCGTTGCGAAGCGCCTCGACCACTTCCAGCTTGGCCTGCGGCGACATATCCGCGTACACCCGATCCACACCGGCCTGCCGGCCCACCGCCTCGGCGGTGGCCCCGTGATCGCCGCTAACCAGAGCCACGTAGCCGACGCCGGCGGCGTGCAGCCGGCTGACCAGCTCCGCTGCGTCGTCGCGCAGCCGGTCGGCCATCACGATGACTCCGGCCGGCCGGCCGTCGACGGCAACCAGGACCCGCGCGCGCCCCGCCTCACCGGACCTGCCCGCGCCGTCGAAATCCTCGGCGGTGAGTCCCCGCTCGAGCATGAAGCCGCGGCTGCCCACCGCGACCGCGCGCTCTCCCACCTGTCCGGCGATCCCCTGGCCGCCCTGCTCGTGGACATCGCGAGGTACCGAAAGCTCGAGCCCCCGCGAGGTCGCGTCGGCCACCAGCGCCCGCGCGAGCGTGTGCACCGAGAGCTGGTCGAGCGACGCCGCAAGCCGCAACAGCTCGGTCTCACCGACGCCGTTTCGAACATCGATCCGCTCCACCGCCGGGATCCCGAGGGTGAGCGTTCCGGTCTTGTCGAGCAGCACCGTGCGGGCACCACCCAGCGCTTCGATCACGCCCGCTCCCTTGACGATCACTCCCGCCCGAGCGGCGCGTGACACAGATCAGCGCCACCGGCGCCGCCAGGATCAACGGGCACGGCGTCGCGACGACAAGCACCGCGACGGCTCGCACGGGAGACCCCGAGATCAACCAGGCGGCCACGGCCGCCGCCACTGCCACCGGCAGGAATCCGGCGGCGTACCGATCGGCCATGCGCACGAACGGGGCCTGTTGATTCTCGGCGTCACGCACCATCCGGACGATCGCGGCATACGCGCTCTCGGACGCGGCGCGCACCGCCCGCAGCTCGAACACGCCGCCCGCATTCGCGCTCCCGCTGGCAACCTCGTCGCCGGCGTCGAGCGCCACCGGCAGCGGCTCGCCCGTCAGCGCCGCGGTGTCCACAACCGCCCGCCGGGAGACGACCACCCCGTCGGCCGGCACCACCTCGCCGGTGCGCACGACGACGATGTCGCCGGTGCGCACCTCGTCGACCGGCACCACCACAACCTGGTCGCCGCGCCGAACGCCCGCGGTGGTCGGTGCCCGCTCTGCCAGCGCCGACAGCTCGCGCCGAGCTCGCCGCCGAGCAGACGCCTCGAGCGCATTGCCGCCCGCCAGCATGACCGCCACCACCGCCCCGGCCAGGTACTGGCCGACGGCGAGCGCACCGGACATGGAGAGCAGCGCGATCGCATCCACACCGACGTCGCGGCGGATCAGCGACCGGATCACCGACCACGTCAGCGGCACCAGCAGCACGAACGTCGATCCCGCCCACACCCAGTTGGCGGCCCGCACGTCCCCCCGGGCGTGCAGCGCGAGCCCCGCCCCCACCGCCACCAGAGCGGCCGCCGCCAGCCCGATCGTGCGCGCGTCGGGGGAGACCTTGGGGCGGCGCGGGCTCACCATGTCTTGCGGCCGGGGTCGCGCCGGTCGCGCGCCACCCGCACTCGGGCATCCACCGCGACGCAGCCGTCGGGGCCGGCGATCAGCGGGTTGAGATCGAGCTCGGACACCTCGGGCAGGTCGGTTGCGAGCGCTGCCAGCCGGTGCAGGACTCCGGCCAGAGCCGCCTGATCGCACGGCGGTGCGCCTCGGAAGCCGCGCACCAGGCGCCCTGCGGCACCCGCCGCGACCAACTCGCGGGCGTCGACATCGGTGAGCGGGGCGAGCGAGAAGCGAGTGTCGCGGAACAGCTCGGCCTGGGTACCGCCCGGCCCGAACGCGATCAGCGGGCCGAACACCGGGTCGCGCACCACCCCGGCCAGCAACTCCACGCCGCCGGAGGCCATCGCCTGGACGACCACCGGCGGCCCGATCCGCGCCGCAGCCGCGCGCACAGCGCGTGCGCTGCGCAGGCCGAGCTCGACCCCGCCGGTGTCAGACTTGTGCACTCCGGCGGCGGCAGTCTTGACCACCGCCGGGAGCCCGAGTTCGGAGGCTGCGGCCGCCGCGGCCGCCGCCGACCCGGCCGTTCGCTGGGGCACGCACGGGATCCCGTAGCACCCCAGCACCGCCCACGCGGTGTCGGCATCCAGCCATGCGCTCGCCGCCGAGCCCAGAGCGACCTCGACCAGCTCACGGGCGTCGGCTCGGCGCAGGTCGTCCAGCCTCGGCACCGTCCCCGCCGGCCGGCGCAGCCACAGCCGCCGTTCGACGACCCGTCCGAGCGCGCGGGCCGCTGACTCGGGATATTCGAACCGGGCGTAGCCCTCTCCGGGGCCGACCGTGTGGTCTCCAACGATCACGCCCAGCACGGGTGTCGTCCACTCCGCCGCGGCAACCGCCCGGGTGAGCGCCTCCGCCACGTCGGACGCGGTCGCCACCACCGGAGGCACGAAGAGCACGATCACCGCGTCGACCGTCTCGTCGGACAGCACCACCGGCAGCGCCTGCTCGTAGGTGGCCGCGGTCGCCGATCCGAGCATGTCCACCGGATTGGCAACGCTCGCCTCGGCCGGCAGCACCTCCCGCAACCGGCGCTGGGTATCCGCCGACAGCCCCGCCAGCTCGAGCCCGGCACCCACGCAGGCGTCGGTGCACAGGATGCCCAAGCCGCCGGCGTTGGAGACGATGGCGACGCGATTTCCCTTCGGGAGCGGCTGACTCGAAAGCAGCGAGGCCACGTCCAGCAGCTCCTCGAGGGTGCGGGAACGGATCACTCCGGCTTGCCGGAACAGCGCGTCCACAGCCGCGTCCGATCCCGCCATGGCGGCGGTGTGCGATCCCGCCGCGCGCGCGCCCTGGCTGGTGGTGCCGCCCTTGAGAGCGAGGATCGGCTTGGTGCGGGCGACCCGCCGGGCGATCCTGCCGAATCGCTCTGGATTGCCGAACGACTCCATATACAGCAGCACCAGATCGGTCTCGGGGTCGTCTTCCCAGAATTCGAGCAGGTCGTTGGACGAGATGTCCGCCTTGTTGCCCACCGAGACGAATGCGGAGAGGCCGAGCCCGCGGCGGGTGGCAGTCTCGAGCACGGCCAGGCCGAGCGCACCGCTCTGCGACGAGAAGCCGATCCGGCCCGGCGGGAAGGAGCGCGCGGCGAACGTGGCATTCATGCGCACCCCGGCCACGGCCAGTCCGAGGCAGTTGGGGCCGATCAGGCGCGCCCCGGCGCCGCGCACGCGTGCCAGCAACCGCTCCTGGAGGGCGGCGCCGTCCGCACCGGTCTCCGCGAAGCCGGCGGAGATGACGCACACCGCGCGCACTCCGTGGTCGAGGGCCGCTCCGACGGCGTCCAGCACAGCAGGCCCGGGCACGCACACCACCGCCAGGTCAACCGGCCCCGGCAACCGCGACCAGTCGGCGAACCCGGCGACGCCGCTGACCGGGGCGCCTGGGCGGTTGAGCGGATAGGCCACGCCAGTGAAGCCGCCGCTGATGATGTTGCGAAACAGCTCTCCGCCGATCGATCCCGGCCGCGGCGAGGCGCCGACAACGGCGACCGATGCGGGGTGGAAGAAGGGCTGGAGCGACGCCGAGATACCGACGTGGTCGCGCGCATCCACCCGCGCGAGGTAGTCGTCGCTCGACTCGATCTGCAGCTCCGTCTCGACCGTCCCACCCTCCCGGCGGCGGCGGATCGCAAACCCGGCGCCCTCGAAGACCCGCAGCATCGGGGCGTCGGTGGCCAGCGTCTCGGCCTCGAACACCGCGATTCCCGACCGCTGGGCGTCGTGCGCAAGTTGCTCCAGAAGACGGGTGCCGACACCGTGGCCCTGCAGTTCGTCGGTGACCGCGAACGCCACCTCTGCCCGGCTGCGGTCGCGCAGCCGGATGTAGCTCGCCAGCGCGACCACCTCGGGCGATCCGTCCCGGTCGAGCTCGCCGATCAGCACGCCCAGCTCGTCCCAGTCGGGCTCCAGCTGCGCTCGCACGAGCGCGTCGTCGACATCCCGGAAGCCGTGGAACCGCAGATATCTGCTGCGCTCCGAAAGGCCGGCGAAGAACTGCCGCACCCGCTCGTGATCGGACGCCGCCGGCGGGCGCAGCCGCAGCGTGCGCCCATCGCGCAGAATCACGTCCCGCGTGCGCGCGCTCGCTGCCTCGATCGGGGTGGCCATACCCGCACGGTACGCCGTGGCAGCGCGTTGCGCATCGGAATCCCGCCGCAGATCGGCTGCGGAGAACTACCGCCGGCGACGCGCGCTCTCATGCGCGAACGGTCTGCAGCCGATATCCTGCGAGCCAAGGAGAGGTGGCCGAGTGGCTGAAGGCGCCCGCCTGCTAAGTGGGTCTGGGGGGTAAACCTCCAGCGAGGGTTCGAATCCCTCCCTCTCCGCTTCGAATCGCCTTCCGGCAGCCGATCGGTCTCGCCATCCGCCACACGCGCTAAGGTCGCCCGGTACACCAGTTCGGCACGGGAGGCCGCTCCATGGACACACCCCCGCTCATGAACCGCCTGACGGCGGAAGCGGTCGGCACATTCGGATTCTTCTTCCTCGGCTTCAGCGGCATCGCCGCCTTCGTCGATCAGCCCGGCAGCATTACCTCGGGAGGCATCGCGGCGGGCTTCGGCGGCGGGTTGGCGCTGATGATCTTCGCCTTCGGCCACATCTCCGGCGGGCACTACAACCCGGCGGTCACGCTGGGGCTGGCCGTGGGCGGCAAGTTCCCAATGGCCGAGGTGGGGCCGTACTGGGTCGCACAGATGGTTGGCGGCGTGGTGGCGGCGGTCGTTGCCCGCATCGTCTACACCGGAGCCGCCGCAGACCAGCTCGTGAACACCCCGGCGGTCGGAAAAGGCAACGCGCTCGTGCTGGAGTTCGTGGCCACCTTCCTCTTCGTGCTGGTGATCTTCACGGTCGCCACCGACGCCGCCGCGCCGTGGAAGGGCGTGCTCGCCCCGGTGGCGATCGGCGGGTTCATCTTCGTCGCGGCCACCGTGATCGGCCCGGCGACCGGCGGCTCGTTCAATCCCGCCCGCTCTCTGGCACCTGCGATCGTGCAGCTGAAGCTGACCGACGTGTGGATCTACCTGCTCGCGCCCCTGGCGGGCGGCGCGCTGGCCGGATACGCACGGCCGCTGCTGTTCCCCGCGGCCGAGCCTCAGGCACCGTCGGCCTGATCCGGATCGGCGGCCGGCCGCGCCGGCCGCCAGTCCACGAAGCTGCCCAGGTACGCGGTCAGCAGCGCGAGCCCGGTCAGCATCTCGATCATGGTCGCGCTGCGGGCGCCGCGCGAGTGCGCCAGGATGTCCCCCGGGGGCGAGATGAACGCCGTCGACACCGCGTAGTAGAAGAAGTCGGCGAACCGGGGGTCGGATCGCAGGCCTGTGAAGGCCTGGGTCGGTGCGTACCACCAGAGAGAGATGTAGACGAACGTCCAGACCCCGAAGAACGCGAGACCGAGCAGCGGCAGACCGGTGCGCCGGAGCATCAGCAGCACGCCGTCGAACACCCGCTGGGACTCGGACACGAACGGTAGACGGGCGAGGATCCGGCGCGTGGCCACCACGAAGGTGGCGGCCCCGCCCAGACCCGCCGCGACGCCCACCACCAGCAGGACACCCGCCGAGTGACGTGTCAGCCGGCCGCCGATCATGCCCACGGCGACGATGCTGGCACACAGGATGCCAAACCGGATCGTGCCCGCTGTGGCCCAGCCCGGGCGGATGTCGTCGGTCGCGATCCGCATCATGCGCTCCTTCGCCGGAGCGTCCCGGCGCCGAGAGAGAGTGCGAGCAGCGTCACTCCGAGCGTGACCGCCAGATCGACCGCCACCCGCGTGTCGAAGCGGCCGTCGGCGGTCACCCGCGAGAGCGCGTCGAAGGCATACGTCAACGGCAGCACGTCGGACACCGCCTGCAGCACCGGGGCCATCCGCGGGCGCGGGACGAAGAGGCCGCACAGCAGCATCTGCGGAAACACCAGGGCAGGCATGAACTGCACGGCCTGAAACTCGGTCGCGGCGAAGGCGCTCACGAACAGGCCCAGCGACATGCCGAGCACGGCGTTGCCGACCGCGAGCGCGACCACCAGCGCGTCGGAGGCCGCGGTGTGCACGCCGAGGAGGCCGAACGCCACCAGCGAGGTGATAGTGGCCTGGACGGCGCCCACCAGTCCGAATGCGAGGCCGTAGCCGAGCAGCAGGTCGAGCTTTGCAAGCGGCATCGTCATCAGCCGTTCGAGCGTTCCCGATGTGCGCTCGCGCAGCATCGTGATCGACGTCACCAGGAACATGACGATGAACGGGAACATGCCCAGCAGCGGCGCCGCGATCCGGTTGTAGGTCTCGGGCTGGCCGTCCAGCACGTATCGCAGCAGCGCCATCAGCACCGCCGGCACCACCAGCAGCAGCGCGATCGTGCGCGGATCGCGACGCAACTGCGCGGCCACCCGCACGGCCGTCGCCAGGGTGATCCGCGGGCTCATGCCGGGCCCGCCTCGATCACCCGCAGAAACGCGTCCTCGAGATCCGCCGCTCCGGTCCGGAGAAGCAGCTCCGAGGGCCGCTCAGCCGTCAGGATCCGGCCGTCGCGCATCAGCACCAGGTGATCGCAGTGGGCAGCCTCGTCCATCACATGACTCGACACCAGAAGCGTGCACCCGGCCGCGGCCAGGTCGCGGAACGACGCCCACAGCTCACGTCGCAACACGGGGTCGAGACCGACGGTCGGCTCGTCCAGCACGAGCACCTGGGGCTCGTTGAGGAGCGCCGTAGCCAGCGAGACGCGAGCGATCTGCCCACCGGACAGCCGCCCCACGACGCGATCCGCGAACCCACCCAGCGCGACCGTCCCGATCACCTCTCTCACCCGCTCGCCGGTCGCTCCCAGCACGGACGCGAAGTAGCGCAGATTCTCGGACACGGTGAGGTCGAGATAGACCGACGGGGCCTGGGTCATGTAGCCGACGCGGGCGCGCAGCGAGACCGAGCCGGCCGGCTGCCCGAGCACCGTGACCGCCCCCGACCGCACAACCTGCACGCCCACGATCGAGCGCATGAGAGTTGTCTTGCCGGAGCCGCTGGGCCCCAGCAGGCCGGTCACGGCGCCGGCCGCAACCGCCACCGACACGTCGTGCAGCACAGGCGTCCCGCCGCGGACGACACTCAGCCTGTCGATCGTGATCGCGTCCATCTGTCACCCGGACTTCGCCCGCCGCTTCGCGAATCCTTGATGGAGCCGGCCTGGTCGCCGACGCCGATCAGGCCGCGGCGGCCGGCGCGGGGGAGGTGTAGTTCGCTCGCACGTACGCCGGCTCGAATCCGAACCGCACGATGTTCCCGTGGGAGCTGCTCGGGCGTCCGGGCTGGTTCTGCCCGGTCTCGGTCACAACGAGAGTGGCACCGAGCTCGGCCGACCGGCGGATGCGCGCGACCATGATCGCCCCCTGTCCGCCCCGCCTTCGGTGAGCCGGAAGCGTCGTGGCGATCCCCATCCAGGCTCCCGCAGGCCCGACGTACACGGCGCCGGCGGCGGCCGCCGTGTCGCCGTCCCAGGCCACGTAGCACGACCAGCCCGGGCGTCCGGGAAGCACCTCCAGAAACGGTGCCGCGGCCACCGGCATGCCGTACCCCTCGACCACCACATCCGCGAACGAACGCGCCGCCGCGGGTGCCGCGAGGTCCACCCGCAGTTCGGTCGCCGCCGCCGCGGGCCGGCCTGCGTGACGATGGAACTTGACCCACGCGTACCCCGGCTCGTAGCCCCGCGCGCGGAGTCGGTCGGACAGATCGGCCGGGCGGGCGGCGGGGGCGATCGCGATCGTGTGCGGCACCTCTCCGAACGACTCGGCGATGCGGTCGAGGTCGTCGTCGGTGGCCGCAGCCGACATGCCCAGCCCGACCACCCGATTGATCATCAGACTGGGCACCTCGGGCACGATCGTGCACACGGCGTCCCCGATCTGGACCGCGCGAGCGGCGAACAGGTCGGCCCACGCCTCGGCCTCGGCTCGCTCCAGTGTGACCGCGTCCGGAACGCTCACCGCGGCGTCTTGCCGAGCGCCGGCATGAAGCTCTCCTGCTCGAGCCACTGGCCGCCGTCGATGGTCAGGTTCTCACCGGTGATGTACCCCGCATAACGCGAGCAGAGCGCGGTCGTCCACCATGCGATCTCCTCGACCGACGCCATCCTCCCGGCCGGGACGGTGCCGATCACCCGCGCCTCGTCCTCAGGAGTCGGCCACAACGCGGCCCCCGCGCCCTCGGTCTCGGTCGGCCCGGGGCAGATCGTGTTCACGCGGATCTTATGAGGCGCCCACTCGACGGCAAGGGTGCGGGTCATCGCCAGCAGGCCGGCCTTGGCTGCAGCCGAGTGCACCGTGCCGGGCCCGCCGGTCCAGGCATAGCTTGCGATGACACTCACGATCGAACCACCCTCGCCCTGGTCGATCATCTGGCGACCGGCTGCGCGTGCGCACAGGAACCCGCCGTCGAGCACGATCGACGTGACGGCCCGCCAGCCATTGGGTGACAGCTCCTCGGCCTTGACCACGAAGTTGCCGGCGGCGTTGTTGACCAGCACGTCGAGCCGGCCGAAGGTGTCGACCGCGGCGTTCATGAGCGCGTCCACCTGCTCGGGGTCGCGCACGTCGGTGGACTCGGCCAGCGCCGTGCCGCCCAACTCCTCGATCAGCCGGGCGGTCTCCGCAAGCGGCTCGGGACGTCGCCCGGCGACCACCACCGCCGCTCCCAGACGGGCGAACTCGAGAGCCATGGCGCGGCCCATGCCGCTGCCGCCCCCGGTGATCACGGCCACCTGGCCGGTAAAGCTGCCCTCAGTCAGCATCGCTCTCTCCTTCTGTGAGGATGATCCGCGCATCCAGCCCCAGCGCCCCTGTCGGCGTCACCAGCAACGGGTTGACGTCGATCTCGGCTATGTCCGTGCG
This sequence comes from Gaiellales bacterium, assembly GCA_038230835.1. Lineage (GTDB taxonomy): Bacteria > Actinomycetota > Thermoleophilia > Gaiellales > JAICJC01 > DASUHT01. The sequence continues at coordinate 14,296 of JBBRMM010000026.1, read as the reverse complement.
CGTCGCCGCCAGCCCGGAGAGCGCCACCACGGCTCCGGCGGCCGCAACCACGTCGAGCGCCGCCGCCCCACGGGCACCGGTGAGCAGGGCCGACCCTCGCAGCGACCGCAGCATGCGCTCGGCGTCGAGCTGCGTGACCGGCGTCAGCTCGACAGCCGTCTCCTTGAACAGCTCGGCGTAGATGCCGCCCAGCCCGACCATGACGGCAGGCCCGAAGCGAGCGTGCATGCGGGTGCCGATGATCAGCTCCAGCCCCTCGGAGAGCGGCGCCATCCGCTCGACCGAGAAGCTGGGCGGGCTCAGGCTGCGCGCCAGCCGGTCGAACGCCTCGCCGAGATCGGCCTCACCGGTGATGCCGACCACCACCCCACCGGCGTCCGACTTGTGCACGAGGCCCAGGGCTTTGAGCACAATCGGGTAGCCGAGCTCCGCCGCTGCGGCCACGGCCTCGGGCCGGCTGCCGACCTCGCGCGCGGCGACGAACGGCACTCCCGCCGCCTCGAGCAAGCGCCGGGAGGCGAAGTAGCCGCTGTCCACCGGCGCGGAGTCGGCCAGCGGTAGCGCGGCCACGCCCGGCGGCTGAGGACGCTCGGCGAGGGCGGCCAGCGCCGCCACCGCGGCCTCGATGGTCGCGTACACCGGCACCCCGGCCGCGCGCAGAGCCTGGTTGGGCGCGGCGTCGTGGTACATGGACTGGGCGACCAGTGGACGACCGCTGTCGACCGCCGCGCGGGCGATCTCGCCCGCCACCTCCGTCTCGGCCCCCAGGAACTCGTCCGAGTACTGGCTGTAGCCGCCGAAGTAGCCGGTCATCAGCACGCCGTCCACCTCTCCCGACTCGAGCAGGCCGCGGGCGGTGCGGGAGAACGAGAAGAAGTCCTGCTCGCCGCCCCCGGCCAGGTCGACCGGGTTCGCCGCCACGGCGGTCGGGGGCAGCGACGCCTTGAGCTGGCTCTGGAGCGCGTCCGACAACCCCGGCAGCTCGAACCCGGCCGCTGCCGCGACATCGCTGGCCACCGCGCCGTGTCCACCGCCGTCGCCCAGCACGGCGACCCGGTTCCCGGCCAGCCGGCGGGGCTGCAGCAGCGCCTGGGCGAGGTCGACCATCTGCGCCGGGGTGGACACCATGTGCGCACCCGCGCGGCGAGCGGCCGCCTCGACGACGTTGAATTCGCTGACCAGCGCTCCGGTATGGGACTGGGCCGCCCGGCCGCCGGCGTCGCTGCGGCCGACCGTCAGCAGCACCACCGGCTTGCCGGCGTGGGCGGCCGCGTTGACGAACGCACGACCGTCGCGGAAGTCCTCGGCGTAGATCGCGATCAGCCGCGTGGGCTCGTGCTCGCCGAGGGCCGCCACCAGCTCGGCCAGATCGACGTCCGCCTGGTTGCCGATCGAGGCGAAGCGCGAGAATCCGAGGCCGTACAGGCGGGCCATCAGGCCCACCTCCAGGGCCAGGTTGCCGCTCTGCGACACCAGCCCGATCGACCCTGCCGGAAACTCGTTGGACGCCAGCCCCAGCTCCGCCCCGGCGTCGAACACTCCAAGACAGTTGGGGCCCAGCAGCAGCGCCCCCGCGTCGCGTACCCGCTGCACGAGCGCCCGCTCGCGCTCCAGTCCCTCCGGCCCCGACTCGCCGAGGCCGGCGGTGATCCCGACCAACGCACGCGCACCCTTCGCCAGCGCCGCATCCACCGTCTGCTCGAACGCGCCGGCCGGAACCGCCACCACCACCAGGTCGGGAGCGTCCGGGAGCTCCTCCAGCGACCGGTAGGTCTCGTGACCGAGCACCTGGCCGCCGTTGCGGTTGATCAGATACACCGGGCGCCGGTGTCCACCCGTGAGCGCCCCGCGGGCCAACCAGTTGCCCCATTTGGCGGGGTCGTTGGACGCGCCGACGATCGCCACCGACCGCGGATCGAAAAGGGGTGTGAGGTCTCGCGCCATGGTCGCTCATGCTCGCACGACCGCCGCCGGACGCGACGCAGTCGCAGCTACGCAGCCTCCAGCACGGCGGCCGCCGCTGCCCGACCCGTGCGCACCGCACCCTCCATGTACCCCGCCACCCAGTGGTCCGAGCCGGCGACGTAGAACGGCGGCTCGTGCTTGCCGTGGAGCGGCCCGACCCCGGTCACGTCGCCGGGCGCCCATTGCGTGACGTAGCCCAGCGTGTACGGATCGGCTCCCCAGTCAGCCTCGAGGTAGGCGACCGGCTCGGACGCCCGATCGCCGTACATGCGCACCAGTTCGGCCAGCGTCTCGCGCCGGCGCAGGTCGGGCGGAGCCGCGTGATGATGCGAGAGCCGCTCGGGCGCCACCAGGATCGACAGCACACCTTCGGACTGCGGCCAGGTCGATCCCAGCAGGTTCTCGCCCTCGGCCAGCCCGCTCTGGCCGGCCTCGCGCCAGAACGAGGTGGGATAGGCCACGACGACCTTGGCGGCCAGCGCATGCCGGAGGTGATGCAGCGACGCCAGCCGCTCGGCCGACAGCCCGTCGATGCGGATGTTCCGGAGCGGGCCGGCCGGCACGGCGCACACCACCGCAGCGGCCTCCAGTCGCTCGCCGGATGCCATGTCCACCGTCACCCGGCGACCGACGGTGATGGCGCGCACCGGTTCGTCCAGCCGCAACCGCTCGCCCAACTGGTCGGCCATCCGCAGCGCGACCGAGGCGCTGCCCTGCGCGACGGTCATTCCCTCCCAGGCCTCCAGGTCGTAGCTGCCCAGCGCGCCGGCCACCGCGTCGGCCCGCAGTACCGACAGCAGCGACGTGCGCTCGCCCGAACCCGATGCGACGCCCAGGGCCATCAGCTCGCGGGCGCGGAGCGTGGCCGGCCGCGCCCCCACCTGCCGCATCCACGCGGCCACCGAGATCCGATCGAGCCGGGTGGCATCCGGGTGGCTCCAGGGATCGGCCGGATCGACCGTCGCGGCGAGCTTCGCAAGCAGCGCGTCGATGCGGCGGCCGTCGGCGCGCTCGGCGTCGCTCATCCACGGCGCGTCGTCGCCGACGTGGATGCCCTCCACGAGATCCCAGGTCAGCTGCCCGGGCTCGGCGACGTAGCTGGGTCGCGTGGTCAGCCCGAGCTCCGCGATCAGGCCGAGATAGCCGGTGTGGAAGGCCCCGATCAGCTCGCCGCCCATCTGCACGATCCGGCCGTCCTCAAGCGTCTCCTGATGCACGCGCCCACCCGGGCGGTCGCGCGCCTCGAGGCACACGACATCCGCACCAGCGTTCATCAGGTCGCGGGCGGCGGACAGCCCGGCCAGCCCCGCGCCGACCACCAGCACGTCGGTCATCGAGCGGTCGGCCCGTGGACCGCGCGCATCAGCTCGGCCACCCGCCCGCGCTCCGCGTCGGCAAGACCCGCGCGATCGGGCACGGTGAGGGCGAGCTGGTGGTGGTTGTTGAGCACGTCCACCACATGCCCGGCCAGCGCGTCGGGCCCGAACCGCTCCAGGTAGCGCTCGAGCAGCACGCGGCGGTCGCGCAGGTACCCGAGCCACTCCGCGTACTGGCCGTGCAGCACGATCGCCTCGACCAGCGCCGTCTCCTCGCGCTCGCCGCGTGCCGGCTCGCTCAGCGCCGCGGCCAGGGCGGCGACCGCGGCGGGCAGCTCGACCTCCGGCTCGGGCGTCAGGAACAGCCAGCGATCGGCGGCGGCGACCGCAGTCACCCGCCGCTCCCGGTGCCCAGCTCGAGCGCGACCGCCTCGCGCACCAGCTCGATCGTGCGGCCCCGATCGAGCATGCCCAGCAGCATCACCGGCCCCAGCCCCTCGGTCAACGCCGTCAGCCGCCAGGCGACCGACTCGGGGTCGGCGGCCGAGGCGATCGACCCGTCCGCCTGCCCCTCGCGCACGATCTCGGCCATCCCGCGCGCCCACCCGATGTAGGCCTCGGCCAGCACCGGCCGCAGGCGAGGGTCGAACAACGCGTGTGTCCACATCTCCCGCCACAGGATCCAGCTCTCGTAGATCTCCGAGCCCTCGGTCATGTAGAGCAGCAGCAGGCGTTCGATCCGCTCCACCGGGGGGGTGTTCGCCGCCAGCCGCTCCTCGGCCCGAGTGGCGCGCTCGTCGGCGTGCAGGAACGCCTGCTCGAGCAGCGCCGCACGGGTGGCGCAGTAGTAGTGCACGAGCGCCGTGGAAACGCCGGCCTCGGCGGCCACGTCGCTCATCCGCAACCGGTCGATGCCGACCCGAGCGATGACCCTGCAGGCCGCCTCCAGAATGGCGATCCGTCGATGCTCGCTCACCACTTCCCCCGATGGTTGACTGACGCCACAGTTAGACAGGAATACCACCCTTGCGGGCGGCGCGTCAAATCCTGCCCATTGACGCCCCACCCGGTGCGTGCTTTACTTGCTCCCACGGTTGATTGATGGGTCAGTCAGCCACCGCACCCGATGGACCCTACTCGAACGCTCCCCGCCTGGACCTATCGGTCGCCGGAATTCTTCGCGGCCGAGCAGCGCGCGGTCTGGCGCCGGACGTGGCTGCTGGTGGGCCACGTGAGCCAGCTGGGCGCGCCCGGCGACTACCTGTCGGAGACGATCGCCGGCGAGCCGATCGTGGTCATCCGCGGCCAGGACGACGAGTTGCGGGCGTTCTCGAACGTGTGCCGGCATCGTGGCGCCCGGATCGCCGACGGCTCGGGCAACTGCGGCAAGGCGCTGCGGTGTCCCTACCACGGGTGGACGTACGGCCTGGACGGCCGTCTGCTGGGCGTGCCGGAGAAGTCCGGATTCCCGGGCTTCGACAAGGACATCAACGGCTTGTGGCCGCTTCGCTGCGCTCAGGCCGCGGGGTTCGTGTTCGCAACCCTCGACCCGGATCCGGAGCCGCTCGAGGAGTACCTGGGGCCGTTCGCCGACCTGATGGCGCCGTACCGCTGCGAGCGCCTGGTGCACCACACCTCGGGCCGGGCCGTGCTGCCGATCAACTGGAAGAACTCGATCGACAACTACCTGGAGGGCTACCACATCCCGGTTGGCCACCCTGGCCTGCTGCGGCTCCTGGACTACAAGCGCTACATCGTCCACACGGACGAGTCGAAGGTCTCGTACGTGCGCAGCCCGCTGCGCGACAAGCGCTCCAAGAACCTCCAGGAACGCCTCTACCAGCGGCTCATGCGGCCCATGCCGGGACTGAACGCGGAGGCCCGCGAGTCATGGTCGTACGTGTTCGCGTTCCCGGGCATGACCTGGAACCTGTACCCGGACCAGATCGACTTCTGGACCAACTACCCGATCGACGAGCGGCGCACCGCCACCCACTGGCACTCGTTCCGCGCGCCCGAGGACAACGGCCGCCGGCACACGCTCGTGCGACGGCTGAACAACCGCGTCAACATGCTCGTCCAGGACGAGGACAACGATCTGACCGCCCGGGTGCAGGAGGGCCTCGGCTCGAGCCTCTACCGGGCCGGCATCCTGGGCGCGCGAGAGAATGGCCTGAAACACTTTCACGACCTGGTGCGGGCCGCGATTCCCGCCGCTGCGAACGACGACGAACGAGAGGGACTCGGCGCACTGGCCGCGGACGCCCCCGCGTTGGCCACTTGACACAGCCACATGTAGCGGTCACGATGATCCGCTCACCGGAGGGAAGGGAAAACTGATGCATCCAAAGGAACGCCGCTCAGCGCTCAACCGTCGTGACTTCCTGCTTCGCTCAGGAGGAGCCGCGCTCGGCCTTTCCAGCGCAGGCGGTCTACTCGCCGCCTGCGGCAACTCGACAACGCCCACGGCAACCACCGGCAGCAATGGACAGGTGGTCGGCCCCGGCGGCTACAGGCTCGCCCGCCCCGACCAGCCGCCGGTCCTGCTCAAGTACTGGGAGGACCCGATCGCGTCCAATCTGCCGGTCGAGACCGGTGGCACGTTCAACATCTACAACTATCCGCAGTACCTCGACCCCGCAGCCATGAAGGCGTTCGGCAAGAAGTACGGCGTGACCGTCCAGCTCACGAGCTTCCAGGACATCAACTCCGGGATCGCGCGCCTGGCCGCCGGCGGCGTCCACCCCGACGTGATGGAGATGACGCCGGACAACGTCGAGCGGTCGGTGGTCGCCAAGCTGATCAAGCCGCTCAACCTCGACTACATCCCGAACCTGAAGAACGTCTGGCCGTCGCTGCAGAGCCCGTTCTACGATCAGGGCTCGCGCTATACCGTCCCGTACACCACTTACGCCACCGGGATCCTGTGGCGCAACGACCACGTCACCGAGGACATCGCCTCGATGCCCCAGCCGTGGGACATCTTCTGGAATTCGGAGGCCTACAAGGGCAAGGTGGCGTTGCTCACCGAGCCCCGCGAGACGATTGCGATGGCGCTTCTGCGCAAAGGTATCGCGAACATCAACACCGAGGATCCCAAACTGATCAACCGCGCGGTCGCCGACCTCAAGCAGCTCAACTCGATCTGCAACATCAGGCTCGACGACACCCAGTTCCAGGACGTCCCCGCCGACAAGACGTGGCTGCACCAGGCGTGGTCGGGCGACATGCTCGTGGGGTGCCTGGACTACTACACGTTCTCGCCCAAGGGGGCGACGTCGAAGGTGCTGTCGTACTGGAAGGCCCCGAAGGGCCACGTCCCCGTGCAGAACGACTGCTGGTCGATCTGCGCGACCACGCAGAAGCCGGTGCTCTCGCACCTGTGGCTCAACTACATCAACGACGTCAAGGTGGCGAAGAGCAACTTCCTCAACTACAACGGCTACCAGCCACCGCTGTCCGAGCTGCACCCCGACACGCTGATCAGCGACGGCACGTTCCCGGAGTTCGCGCGCGACGCCATCCTGACGACCGAGGACTTCGGCGCCGGCTCGCTGCAGGAGATGACGCTCACGAACGCCGGACAGGCAATCTGGCAGAACGGGTACGCCGCGTTCACCGCCGGCGGCTGAGGAGGGTAGCCGGTGTACCCGAAGTGGTTATGGTCGAGCTTCTCCCTTCCGGGAGTGGTCTGGCTCGTACTGCTCTTCCTGGTGCCGATGTATGCGGTGATCGGGGTGGCCTTCGGTAGCGTCGACCCCATCCTGCAGACGCCCCTTCCAGCCTGGAACCCGCTGGATTGGAACATCGGCTGGATGGACCAGGTGCTGCACGAACTGGCTCCCGGAGGGATCTACTGGGCGGCGGTCGTCCGCACGCTCTGGTACGTGGCGATCTCGCTCGCGCTGTGCCTGCTGATCGGATATCCGGTGGCGTACTACATCTCCCGCCACGCCCACAGGACGAAGGCCACTCTGCTCATCCTGCTCATCCTCCCGTTCTGGATCAGCTACCTGATGCGGATGCTCGCATGGGTCAACCTGCTGTCGCCGGGCGGCTACGCCGACACGATCCTGCGCGACACGGGGGTCAGCCGGCTCGCGGTCGACCTGGGTCTCATCACCCAGACCAACTGGCTCTCAGGTCAGAGCGCGACCGTGATCCTCGCGCTCGTGTACGGCTACATCCCGTACCTGATCCTGCCCCTGTACGCCGCTCTCGACCGCATCGACAAGAGCCACCTGGAGGCCGCGCGCGATCTGGGCGCCAGCCCGTTCCAGGCCTTCCTGCGCGTCACGCTGCCGCTGTCCAAGACCGGCATCCTCGGTGGGTCGGTGCTGATCGCCCTGCCGATGTTCGGTGACTACTACACCCCTGACGTCATCTCCTCGGCGCCCAGCACGACCATGATCGGCAACCAGATCGACTACTACTTCCACGGCGGCCCGCAGCCCACGGTCGGCGCTGCCATCACGGTGGTGCTCTCGATCTTCCTGACCATCATGATGGGCTATTACATCTGGGCCGTTCGCCAGGCGTCGAAGCAGTTGGAGACGCTGTGACAACTCACGCGAGCGCCTCGGAGCGGCAGAGCTTCAACGCGTGGAGCCGGGCCCGAGGCTGGCTCGGGAACCCCTGGGGCCGGCCGCGCTTCCTACCGGCGATCACGTGGCTATACATGGTCTGGTCGATCGTGCCGGTGCTGATCGCGATCCAGTTCTCGTTCAACAACAGCCGATCGCTGACCGCCTGGAGCGGGTACTCCACCCGCTGGTACTGGGGTAACGTGTACTCGGTGTGGGGCAACACCGGCCTGCACAGCGCGCTCTTCCAGAGCCTGAAGCTCGCGGCCGCCGACGTCGTCATCGCAACGCCGCTCGGGGTGCTCCTGGCGATAGGCCTCGCCCGCTGGCGGGGGCGCGGTGCGGGATCCTCCAACTTCTTGATGCTGTTCCCGCTGATCACCCCGGAGATCGTGATGGGCGTCTCGCTGTTCCTCGTGTTCGGACATATCTTCACGGTCATCCACACGAGCACGCTGGCCCAGATCCTGGGCCACGTGACGTTCTCGATCTCCTACGTCGTCGTCATCGTGCGCGGCCGGCTGTTCTCGATCGGCCGCCAGTACGAGGAGGCAGCTGCGGATCTGGGGGCATCATGGTGGCACGCGCTGCGCCTGATTCTGCTCCCGCTGCTGCTGCCGGCGATCATCGCGAGCATCGCGATCACGTTTGCGATCTCGATCGACGACTTCGTGATCAGCTACTACCTGTCGTGCGGCGGAGCTTGCGACACCGTGCCGATCATCATCTACAGCACGGCGCGTGGAGGACCCCAGCCGTCCACGAACGCGATCGCCTCGATCATGGTCTTCATCACCCTGATCACGGTGGTCGCCGGGTATCTGCTGTACCGCGTGTTCACCCGTGGCGAGTCCGGCAGCGGCAGCATGACCGGCGATCTGGCGGCGTTCGACCTGTGAGTCACGACAATCGATGCTGGAGGCCATGTGGCTGGTGAAGTTCAACTGATCGACCTGGTCAAGCGCTTCGGCGATGTGGCCGCGGTGGACGGGATCAACCTCGAGATGCCCGGGGCGGAGTTCTTCTCCATGCTCGGGCCGTCCGGCTGCGGCAAGACGACGACGCTGCGCATGATCGCCGGCTTCGAACGGCCGACCGAGGGCCAGATCCTGCTCGACGGCTCCGACATGCAGTTCACCCCGCCGCACAAGCGCAACGTGAACACGGTCTTCCAGAGCTACGCGCTGTTCCCGCACATGAACGTCAACGACAACGTCGCCTTCGGACTGCGCCGCCAGAAGGTATCCAAGCACGACATCAAGTCGCGCGTGGCCGAGGCCCTCGAGCTGGTGCAGCTGACCGGCCTCGAGAGACGCAAGCCGGGGCAGATGTCGGGTGGCCAGCAGCAGCGCGTCGCGCTCGCACGGGCGCTGGTGCTCAAACCCGCGGTGCTCCTGCTCGACGAACCGCTGGGCGCGCTGGACGCGAAGCTGCGCAAGCAGCTCCAGGTCGAGCTGAAGGCACTCCAGCAGCAGGTCGGGATCACGTTCGTGTACGTGACCCACGACCAGGAGGAGGCGCTCACCATGAGCGACCGGATCGCCGTCATGTCCAACGGCAAGGTGGAGCAGGTCGCCGAGCCGCAGGAGGTGTACGAGGAGCCGAAGACCACGTTCGTGGCCGATTTCCTGGGTGTCTCCAACCTGATGGACGCGACGGTGCTGACGCGCGGCGGCGAGGGCCACACCCGGGTCAAGGTGGGCGAGTTCGAGCTGGATGCCGGACGAGGCGAGGCTGGCGTGGAGTCCGAGACCAAGATCGTGATCCGGCCCGAACGCGTGCGGCTCGAGGATCACGGCACCACCGGCCCCAACCGGATCCCGGGGATGGTGGAGCGGCCGGTGTACCTCGGGAACGCCATGCAGCTGCTGGTGCGCCTCGCCAGCGGGGACATCGTGCAGGTCCTGATCCAGAACGCGGGGGAGGAGATCCCCTACAAGCAGGGCGATCCGGTCACCGTGTACATGCCGGCGGAGGCCCTGAGGGTGCTGGCCGACACGGGAACCGCACCGATCGAGGCGGCCTAGGAAGCTCAAACAGAGCTTCTAAGACCCCGAGCAACTCAGGCCCGAGGCGGCGATTGCCGCCCGGGCGCACGCCTCGTCCTGCTCACCGGTGCCGCCGCTGACACCGACGCCGCCCACAAGCCCGCCGGCTTCGAAGAGGGGCAGCCCGCCGGCGTAGACCACGACCCGACTGGAGGTCGTGTTGAATCCCCAGTCCACGCCGCCGGGCTGGGTGCTGGACATGAACTCACCGGTGGGTACCTGCCACAGAACGGCCGTGTACCCCTTGTCCACAGCAAGCTGCATGGCCCCCAGTGCGGCCCCGTCCATGCGGGCGCTGGCCACCACGTGCCCACCGCGGTCGACGATCGCGGCCCCGACCGCGATGCCCGTCGCCTCCGCCTCCCGCCGCACGCGCTCGATCATCTCGAGCGCCAACTCCAGCGTCACCTCGCTGTGGTCGATGGTGCCGCTCACCGGCCGAGCTTACACTGCCGGGGAGTCCGATCAGGGCCAGCCGAGAACGTCGCTCTCGAACGCGGCGAACGTGTCCGACACCGTCTGGGGTGTGCGCTCCGGGAGCTCATGCAGGGCGTCGATCAGTCCGCTGATCCGGGGCGTCATGATCAGGACGTACCGGACCGGTTGCGCACGCGGATTCCAGAACGTGTGCGGAGTCCCTGCGGGGACGATGACCGCACCGCCGGCAGCGACCTCGACATCGTCGTCGCCCACCCGGACGCAGAGCGTGCCCTCGAGCACGTACCACGCCTCGTCGTCACACCGGTGGATGTGCAGGGGCGCGATGTACCGCGGGGGATCCCAACCCCCGCCCGGGTCGCTCCACTCGGCGACCACGATCGAGCCGCCGCTGGCACCGATGGTGGCCCCGGCGAGCGACGCGGCGAAGATGCCCTGGAGGCGGTGCTCGCGCTGCGGGTCAGCCGCGCCGGTCATCAGTCGCGCAGCAGGTTACGGCTGATGATCAGCCGCTGGATATCGGAGGTGCCCTCCTCGATCTCCTCGAGCCGCGCGTCGCGTACCCACTTCTCGACCGGGTACTCGCGCGAGTAGCCCCAGCCGCCGAGCGTCTGCAGCGCGGCCCACGTGCAGTGGGTGGCCGTCTCGGATGCGAACAGCTTGGCCATCGCCGCCTCGGCCGGTACGTGCCGCCCGGCGTCCATCGCACGTGCCGCGCGGTGTGTCAGCAGGCGGGCGGCGTCCACCCCGGTGGCCATGTCGGCCAGCCGGAAGGCCACCGCCTGGTGGTGGCCGATCGGCTTGCCGAACGCCTCCCTGCTCCGGCTGTACTCGACGGCGTACTCGAGCGCCGCGCGCGCGATGCCCACGGCACTCGCGGCCAGGTGGATGCGGGACTCGTCGAAGGTGTGCATGAGGCTGTAGAACCCCTTGCCCTCCTCGCCCAGCCGGCGGTCCTCGGGGATCTCGCAATCCTGCAGGAAGACCTCGGTGTTGATGATCGCTCGCTGGCCCATCTTGCGCATCGGCTCACCGAAGGACACGCCGGGATCACCCTTCTCGACCACGAACGCGGTCACACCCTTGGAGCCGCTGCCCGGTGCCACGGTGGCGAAGATGCAGTAGTACTCGGCCAGACCGCCGTTCGAGATCCACGTCTTCTGGCCGTTCAGCCGGTAGCCCGACCCGGTGCGCTCGGCGCTGGTGGTCATGGCGGCCGTGTCGGAGCCGACCCCTGGCTCGGTCGATGCGAGGGCGGTCAGCGGGGGCCGGTCTGTGCACAGCGGCGCCAGCCAACGCTGCCGCTGCTCAGCCGTGCCGACCTCGACCACCGGCCGGGCGAAGAACCCGCCCGAGGTGATCAGGTTCCCGATCCCTGCGCAACCCCAGTTCAGCTCCTCCTGGACGAGGCAGCCGGTGAGCACGTTGGTGATGCCGCCGCCGCCCACCTCCTCGGGCAGCATGAACGAGGTCAGGCCGAGCTCTGCCGCCTTGTACACCACGTCCAGCGGGGTGTACACGTCGCGCTCGTCGACGTCGGCCGCCACCGGGCGGATCTCGGTGCGGGCGAACTCGCGGGCGAGCGCCTGGATCTCGCGCTGCTCGTCTGTCAGGTCGCTCGTGGTGGGCGCCAGTTCGGCCATCGCTCCACGGTACCAGACCGCCAAATCAGGTCGCCGCAGGGCCCGAACGGCCGGTAGACTGCGGGGTCGCAGTACCCCGGAGAGGTGGCAGAGCGGTTGAATGCGGCGGTCTCGAAAACCGTTGTGCGTCGCAAGGCGTACCGGGGGTTCGAATCCCCCCCTCTCCGCTCGGCCCGAATACGCCGGCGAGGAACACTCGCCCTACGCGCCGGTGGCCCCACCGAGCGGTCCACGGTGCGGCATGATTCGGGGACGATGTCAGCGGAGGATTTCGAACGATTCCGGAAGGTTGTACTGGCCGATCTCGAGCTTCTACGACGGTTGGCGGACATCGAGGATTGGGCGGAGTTCACCGAGGTTGCGATGCGCGAGTCGGCTCAGCTGCACTTGGAGATCGATGCAGACGACATCCGGCTCGCTCACCAGGCGAGCCGCCGCGCGTGGCTGGAGCGATGGATCTGATGCGTCGGGGGACCGATCTCGACGGGTGGATGCCGATCAGGGTCTCGTTTCGCGCGTCCATGCCCGTCGTTGATTGGTGCTACATGGGTGACGCCGCGTTCACGGAGCCGTTCTTCGATCAGACTGTCGAGCGGCGTCTTCGGCGTCCGTTCCCGCTGCTGTTCAGACGGGAGACATCGATGACGGCGGTCGAAACGCTCGCAGCGGAGCGTTCGCTGTGTGAGCCTGCGGGCTTCATCTTCCATTCGTCACGGTGCGGCTCGACCCTGGTGTCACAGATGCTTGCGTCGATTGCTGCCACGCGTGTGCTGTCGGAGCCGCCGCCGGTCGATACCGTGCTTCGGGCTCCATTCTCGATCGATGTGGCGCCGGAGACGCTGGTGTCGTGGCTGCGTGCGATGATCCTCGTGCTGGGGGCGGCCGGGTCTGGGGCCGGCGACCGACGGTGCGTGGTGAAGTTCGACAGTTGGAGCGCGATCGACCTGCCGATCGTGCGGCAGGCCTTCCCGAGGTGCCGTGGCTGTTCCTCTACAACGACCCGGCAGAGATCATCGCGTCGCAGATGCTTCGGCGTGGCGCGCAGATGATCCCCGGAGTGCTCCCGTCGGAGCTGGTCGGCGTTGATCCGGCCACCGCTTCGAGCCTTCCCCCAGAGGAGTACTGCGCACATGTGCTGGCAGCGATCTTCGCCGCGGCTTTGGAGGCGTATGAGGTCGCCCCCGGGCGGTGCGTGGTGGCGCATTACCGCACGCTTCCCGATTTGGTGTCCGATACGGTGGCACCGATGTTTTCCATCGACCTCGACGCGACGGATCGAAGCGTGATGCGCGAGGTGGCGCCTCGGGATGCCAAGAACCCCGCGGTGCGGTATGAGGGCGGACGTCGCACGCCTCCGTCGCCGGACGCCAGGCTTGCCGCCGCACGGTTCGTGGGCCCGCCGTATGACCGGCTCGAGGCGCTGCGATGACCGCCGTGCGGTTGCCGCTTCGGTTCGATGCCGGTGCGCTCGAAGCCGACGTGGCGACGTGGGGCGAGGAGGAGTGGGTACCCCACTTCAATGCCGCCTACTACGAGGGTGACTGGAGCGGCGTGGCGCTGCGGTCCGTCGGCGGCTTCACGAAGCAGCTGTTTTCGGACCCGTCGCGGATGGACGATTTCGCAGACACCGAGTTGATGGAGCGGTGCCCGCACCTCGGCGCCGCCGTGGGCGAGTTTCTGTGCCCGCTGGACGCGGTTCGGTTGCTTCGGCTGGGTCAGGGAGCAAGGATCCGTGAGCACCGTGACATCGATCTGGGCTACGAGATCGGGGAGGTGCGGGTTCACGTCCCGATCACGACCAACCCCGACGTGGCGTTCTTCCTGGACGGTCGCGAGCTCGACATGCGCCCGGGCGAGGTGTGGTACCTCGATCTGCAGCTCCCACACCGCGTCGAAAACGCCGGAGCCAACGACCGCATCCACCTGATCGTCGACTGCCGCCTGAACACCTGGCTGGAGCAAATGGTGGAGGCTGGAGACCGCGTCTAGGAGTGGGGCCTGAGTTCCATGGCTACTCGCAACCCATCCTCGCCGCTGACCGTGAAGCCAAGGCGACGGTACAGCAGCATCGCCTGGGGATTGTCCTTCGCGACACTGAGGCGGACCGGTAGCCGCGCGCGGGCCGCCTCGCCGATCAGCCTGCGGAGCAGTAGCGTCCCGATGGAGGATGTCCCGTAGTTCGTAGAATTTGATGGCGGCGGTCCCTCCGCCTCGTCCGCTCTGGTTGGGAGCGTTCAGGGTGATCCACCAAGATCGAAGGAGGAACCGCCGTTATGGAGACCGTACCTGTTGGGCAGGCCGTG
>JBBRMM010000025.1:0-48123 GCA_038230835.1 Gaiellales bacterium | reverse complement strand
GCAGCTTGTCCGCCTCGCGCAGCTTCCGCACCACCTGCTCCGGCGAATGCCGTCGTCCCTTCATGACGATCACCTCCTGGCTCTCGTTGAGCCATCGTGACCCTCACAACGGACGGACCACTTTCAAGGGGTCAGGTCACGACCACTAAGCTTCTCCGGGCGTCGTCCCAACAGTCGTTGTCGTTCGTCTACTGGCTGTCGCCATCGCCAGAATGCTGAAAAGGATGCCAACGATTCCAGCCACCATGAGGATGTCCCCCACGATGTCCCAGTTCACGAACGTCCCTGCGACACGCAGGCTTGGCTCAACAGCGAATCGCAAAATCGCGCCAGCCGCCCCCAATATCAGTGCGATACCGATCCTCATACCTAACACTCCCTCCCACACCGAGAGCTCTCGGCGTGTGACGCTCGGCGATTCCGAGCGATCGTCAATCAGTTTGAATACACGACCACTACGCGATCACTCGGCGCAAGATGAACACGGCCAGCGCGATGATGGCCAAGACCACGAGAATTTCGATCAGCATGATCAGCTCTCCTGTAGGGCCGGCCGTGGCGCCCACTCCTGGGCTGCGACGGTTTGACTGCGGGCCGACGCCCGAGTGAGTGACGTTGCGACACAGGCACGGTCAGGACGGTCGGCGCCGTCTCCCGGCTACGCACCGTCAGCAGTTCGACCAGTAACGAGTACGCCCCATCGTGGCCGCTCTCGTAAACACCAAAGCCGTCTGCTTGCTGGTTCATCGTGACCTCCGCTAGCGGTACGCAACGCACACCGACCAGTGGGCTAGAGCCAGCAAACCACGCCGAGATCTTTGGGGCGCTTGCATCAAATGCTACCACCAAAGCCAACAGTTCGCAAACGGTCAAGCGCGTTGTCGATGTCCCACGCGCTCAACATGCGACCGGATCTGCCGCGGAGCGCGGGCGACGGCGACGCGGGCGATCACGGGGTGGCCGAGCGAGGTCACGCTGTAGGGACCTTTTCGAGGCCCGTCCGCCGTCTACTCGGAGGTGCGGGCCGCTTCGGCCTCGCTCGTTCGCCGGCAGCCGAGCCAGTCGGTCGGGTCGGGGCGCGTCATCCCGCGACACGAACGGCGCAGATCGTCACGCGTGGAAGCATCCCGACTGGAACTGCATGAACGACGATGGGAGGGAGAGGATTCGAACCTCTGTAGGCAGAGCCAACGGGTTTACAGCCCGTCTCCTTTAACCACTCGGACACCCTCCCGGGCACCGCCGATTGTACTGCCGCGCTCCCAACCCAGGTTCAGTCGGCGTTACGCAGGGCCTGCGCCTCGGGCAGGCCTTCGAGCTTCTTCAGCGTGTTGTTCTCGATCTGGCGGATCCGCTCGCGGGTGACGCCGAAGGCTCGCCCCACCTCCTCGAGCGTGTAGGGCTGCTCGCCCTTGAGACCGAAGCGGAGCTCGATGACCTTGCGCTCGCGCTCGGGCAGCGAGTCGAGCGCGCGCTCGATGTCCTCCCGGCGAAGCGTCGTGGTCGCCGTGTCGAACGGGCTCTCGGCCTGCTCGTCCTGCACGAAGTCGCCCAGCTCGGACTCCTCCTCCTCGCCGATCGGCTTCTCCAAGCTGACCGGGAGCTGGGCCATGCGCAGGATGTCGCGCACCTCGTCGGCGGTCATCGCGAGCTCGAAGGCGATCTCCTCCGGGCGCGGCTCACGGCCCAGCCGTTGCACCAACTGGCGCTCGATGTGCACCACCCGGTTCAGCTTCTCGACCATGTGCACCGGGATCCGGATGGTGCGCGCCTTGTCGGCAATGGCCCGGGTGACGGCCTGGCGGATCCACCACGTGGCGTAGGTCGAAAACTTGTAGCCCTTGCGGTAGTCGAACTTCTCCACCGCGCGGATCAGGCCCAGGCTGCCCTCCTGGATCAGGTCGAGGAACGACAGCCCACGCCCCAGATAGCCCTTGGCGATCGAGACCACCAGACGGAGGTTGGCCTCGATCATCTGCTGCTTGGCCAGCATGTCGCCGCGCTCGATGCGCTTGGCCAGGCTGACCTCCTGGTCGGCGGTCAAGAGCGACACCTTGCCGATCTCCCGCAGGTACAGTCGCAGCGAGTCGAGGCTGGGCTCGACGGTCAGGTCGAGCTCGGGCGCCTTCTCCCCGTGCAGCACCGCATCCTGGGTCGCGGTCTGGCGCGACTCCGCATCCAAAAGCTCGATGTTGTGGTCGAGCAGGTAGGTGTAGAAGTCCTCGAGCTGCTCCTTGGTGAGCTCGATCTCCTCCAGGGCGGCCGCCACCTCGTCGTAGGTCAGGTAGCCCTTGTCGTTGCCTTCCTGGACGAGCGCCCGCAGTTCCTCGATGTCCGGCAGGGAGATCTCGACGGTCAGCATGGGCGCCCTCGATAACGTCGTGGGTGGACGGGTGGAGAAGCTCGGTGCACCACTGTCCGCACGAGCGAATGCAGCAGCATCCTCCGCACGGCAGTGGGGTGGTGTGGTTCGCAGACGTGCGGAGTATAACCCCGGATCTGGCCTGTCGAAAGGCGGGGATGGAAACTTTCCTTCCAGAATCGCCCAGGTTCGCTCACGGCCGTCGTTCTCCTACAGAGAGCGTTCTCACATCGTGTGCAGTCGGACACGTGCGCGCAGCTCCCCGACGCGGGCGTCGAGACTGTTGCGCACGGCCGGTACCGCGAAGCTGCCGAGTGCCTCCGGAGCGGCCGACCAGCCCAGCAGTTCTCCGATCACCGCCACCAGCACCGGCTCGACCGCGCGATGAGCGCCGTCCTCGGCCCGGGCCGCGACGCCCAGCCCCGCCTCGGCCAGCCCAACGCAGCCGAGCCCCTCTGCGCCGCCCTTGGCCACGCATCCGGAGACCGACCGCATCAGCTCGGTGTCGAACTCTCCGGGGCCGCGCACCTGCTCGGGGTGCTCGCGCATCGCCCCGAACTGACGCGGTAGCGAGTCCGGCAAGCGCGCGTACATGGCGGCCTGCACTGCCAGCGGGAGACCGAACGCGACAACCCCGCAGCCGTCGGTGCAGGTCATCACGTCGCTTTCGTGCACGCCCGCCGCTGCGCACACCGCCGCCAGCGCAGCCTGCTGGGAGGGGTGCTCGGGCAGCTTGTAGGTGTCCGTGTCCCAGCCGTGCAGAACCGACAGCGCCAGGAACGCGAGGTGGTTCCCCGAGCAGTTGTGGCGCAGCCGGCTCTCCTCGTCGCCGAGTGTGTTTCGCAGGGCACCGGCGGTGAGCCCGATCGCCTCCAGCCCCCGACCCACGGCCGCGGCGTGCAGATCGAGGCCCGCATGCGACGCACACATGACTGCCAGGGTGCGGTCGTCGAGCCCGAACTGCTCCAGCCCGCCGCCCGCGACCAGCGGCTGCGCCTGCCACGGCTTGGCGCACGAGCGCATGGTGGTCAGGCGATCGGGGTCGCCGGCGTACGCCACCAGCGAGCCGTCCGCCCGCGCCACCGCCACGTGCACCGCGTGCCGGCTCTCGACGAGCGGGCCGCGGGTCACCTCGACGGTTGCGGGATCGGTCGCCATCGGCGGTAGCATCGCAGGAATGCCCGAGCTACCAGAGCTGGAGGCGTTTGTGATCGCCCAGAGTGCGCGGCTCACCGCCGAGCCGATCGCAGGCGTACCGGTGGCGCACTTCGCCACCGTAAAGACCATCGAACCGCCGCTTGGGTCGCTGGTGGGACAGCGCTTCGATGCGATCGGACGGCGGGCCAAGCGGCTGCTCTTCACCGCCACCGACGGCACCACGCTGGCGGTGCACCTGATGAGTGCCGGGCGGACACTGGTGGGCCGCAAGCGGCCGAAGAGCGCGGTGCTGGCGATCGTGTTCGAATCGGGACTGGAGCTGGTGGTGACCGAGACCGGCTCCAAACGGCGAGCCGGGGCGTGGCTGTGGACGCCGCAGCAGCTCGCCGCCGAGACCGCGCACCTGGGCCCGGAGCCGCTCGACGCCGCCTTCACCGTCGACGTGCTGGCGGCCTCACTCCGCGAGCGACCGCACCAGCTGCACGGGTGGCTGCGCGACCAACGGGCGGTCGCAGGCATCGGGCGGGCGTTTGCGAACGAGATCCTGCACGCCGCCATGCTCTCGCCCTACATGCGGTCGGCGACGCTCGGAACGAGCGATGTCGAGCGCCTGCACACCGCGATCGTGGGCGTCCTGAGCGCGGCGGTGCAGCGGCTGGTGCCGCTGTCGGACGCCGGCCTGACCACCAAGGCCGACCGCGGCTACGCCGTCCACGATCGCGCAGGGCGGCCCTGCCCGCGCTGCGGCGATCCGATCCGCACCGTCTCCTTCGACGAGTACACCGTGTTCTATTGCGCCGTCTGCCAGACCGGCGGAGAGCCCCTCGCCGACCGTCGGCTGTCACGGCTGCTGCGCGAGTGATCACCTACGACGCGGCTAGGATTCGGCCATGACCGAGACGACCTTCACCCAGGATCTGCAGGCAGCCGCTCCGGACGTTCACCTGGCGCTCACCCGAGCGGGGGTGACCGGCGTGCAGAAGGTGATCCGGATCGCCCACGCCGGCACCGAGCTGCTGTACTACGCCGACATCGACTGCTTCGTCGATCTCGACCCGGGCCAGAAGGGCGTGCACATGTCGCGCTTCCCCGAGACGGTGGCCGAGGCGATCGACCAGGTGGTGATCGGCGAGGCGCTGCACGTGGAGGATCTGGCCGAGCACATCGCCGCCCAGGTCGTCGAGCGGCAGCAGGCGGTGCGCTCGGAGGTCACGATCACCGCCAAGTTCCCGGTCACCCGCCGAACGCCGGTCACCGACCTGCCCACCCAGGAGATCTACCACCTGCTCGGGCAGGCGCTCGTCAACGGCCGCACCTCCCGCAGGATGGTGGGCGTGCAGGTGCGCGGCCTCAACGCCTGCCCGTGCGCTCAGGGCCTGGTCCGCGAGCGAGCCGCCGAGCGGCTGGCCGAGGCGGGCTACGACGACCACCAGCGGGCCGAGATCTTCGACCTGCTGCCGGCCGCCACCCACAACCAGCGCGCCGAGGCGACGCTCCTGATCGGCACCAAGCGGCCGATCGACGCCCGCGACCTGATCGGGATCGCCGAGCGCTCGATGAGCGCGCCGGTGTTCGAGCTGCTGAAACGCCCTGACGAGCTGCACGTGGTCGAGCAGGCACACCTGCATCCGCGCTTCGTCGAGGACTCGGTGCGGCTGATGGTGGCCGGGACGCTCGAGCACTACGCCGACCTCACCGACGGCTGCTTCGTGCTCGCCCGCCAGGTCAACTTCGAGACCATCCACAACCACGACGTGCTGGCCGAACGGCACGGACTGGTCAGCGAGCTGCGGGCCGACCTCGAGGGCGCCGAGGGCGCGTCCCGACATACCACGGCGCGGGCCTGGCTCGAGGGGTGATCGACGAGCCCACGGCTGCCCGCGTCGGGCGGCTGCTGGGCGCCGCGGTGGCCTCCGCGCGACAGGTCAGCGGGGGCTACTCGATCGCTGTGCGATCGGTGGTCGGCCTGGTCGACGGTCGCACGGCGTTCGTCAAGCTGGCCTCGACCGACGACACTGCGGACTACCTCCGCGCAGAGCACCGCGCGTACACGGACATCGCCGGATCGTTTCTGCCCGAGCTGCTGGCGTGGGACGACGACGGGCACCGTCCGTTGCTCGTGATCGAGGATCTGAGCGGCCGGCACTGGCCGCCGCCGTGGCGAGCCGGTGATGTCGAGGCGGTGCGTGCCGCGCTCGCCGAGATCGCCGCCACCGCCCCGCCGGCGTGGGCCGCATCGGCCGAGGCCAGCCGAGGCGATCTCTCCCTGTGGCCAGACGTGGCGGCCGACCCGAGCCGCTGCTCTCACTCGGCGTCTGCTCTGCCGGTTGGCTCGAGGCGCACCTGGACGAGCTCATCGCCGCAGCGGCGCGCGCCCAACTCGACGGCGAAGCACTGCTGCACTTCGACGTGCGCAGCGACAACCTCTGCCTGCACGACGGGCGGGCGCTGCTGGTGGACTGGAACTGGACGATGCGCGGGAACCCGCAGCTCGAGCTCGCCGGATGGCTGCCGAGCCTGCATGCCGAAGGCGGACCGGCGCCCGAGGCGATCCTTCCCGACGCGCCCGAATTGGCAGCGCTGGTCGCCGGCTACTTCGCAGCCCAGGCGGGGCTTCCGCCCATCGAGGCCGCGCCAGGCGTGCGCGGGGTGCAACTGGCGCAGCTGCGAACCGCGCTGCCGTGGGCGGCACGGGCGCTCGAACTGGAGCCACCGGGGTAGTCACCCCCGGCTGATCAGCCCGCCCGCGCGGCCGCCCGCCGCTCCCACCAGTCACGCAGGTTGATCCGGTTTTCGGTATGGGAGCGAAGCCGGGCGATGTTCGCTCGGTGGCGCCAGAACACGAGTGCCGAACCGCCGAGCAAGAAGGCCTTCACCTGCCAGGGCTCGTCGAACGCAAACGCCATCGAGGGGATCGCCACCGCCGTCACCAGCGAGCCCACCGAGATGTACCCGGTGAGCAGCGACACGCCGATCCACACGGGAACAGACAGCACGCCGACGATCGGTGCCAGAGCCAGGGTTGCCCCGCAGCCGGTGGCGACCCCCTTCCCCCCACCGAAGCCCAGGAACAGCGGAAACGTGTGCCCGAGCATGGCCGCGGCCGCGGCCACCACCGCCACCCCAACGCCGCCGACCGCCGTCTCGGCGATCACCACCGCGCCGACGCCCTTGAGCAGGTCGAGCACCAGCACCGGCACACCCAGCTTGGGGCCCAGCACGCGGATCGCATTGGTGGCGCCGGTGTTGCCGCTGCCCTCGCCGCGAAGATCGACGCCGCGCAGCCACCCGGCCAGATATCCGAACGGAATCGACCCGAGCAGATAGCCGACCGCCACCATCACCGCCGGCCCGATCACGGCTGAGTGCGCAACACGTCGCGCGCGTCGATGAAGTAGTCGATTCCCGACCACACCGTGATCGCCACCGCGACCGCCACAAGCACCGTGGTCGCCAGGTGCGGCGGCGAGTCGATGATCAGCGCCATGATCGCGATCACCTGCACGACCGTCTTCAGCTTGCCCCACTGCGATGCGGCGATCACGCGCTCCTGGCTGGCCGCCACCATGCGCAGACCGCTGACCATGAACTCGCGAGCGATGATCACCATCGCCACCCAGGCCGCCACGCGGTCGAGCTCGACCAGCGAGATCAGCGCCGCGGACACCAGCAGCTTGTCGGCGAGCGGGTCGAGGAAGACGCCGAAGGTCGACGTCGAGTTGCGCGTCCGGGCCAGGTAGCCGTCCAGCTTGTCGGTCACGGCCGCCAGCGCGAACACCCCCACCGCCAGGTAATCGCCGCCCGGCAAGCGCCCCAGAAGGACGACCATGAAGACGGGGATGAGCAGGATGCGGCCGATCGAAATCCAGTTGGGGAGCGTCACGCGGCAAGCCTACCTGGCGAGCCCTCCCGTCCCGCGGTTCGATCGCCCCGACCTACCGCGCAGCCACGACCGCCTGCTCCTCCGGTAGCGGAGTGCCGACCACGCGCCGGCCGATCGGGGCCAGCGGATCGTCGAACACGCTGACGATTGTCGAGCTCGAGAAGAACCCGATCACGCGCATCGTGTCGGTGCCGGAGTTGACGACGTCGTGCGGCACGGTGGCCGGGATCACGATCAGGCTGCCAGGCTCGAGGTCGGCGCGCTCGCCCGCCACCACACCATGACCACGACCCTCGACGATGTACACCACCTCTTCGGCGCTGTCGCTGTGCATGCCCAGGTGCTTGCCGGGGTCGACCTCGAAGTAGACGACAGCCGAGCTCCGGGCTCCGGTGAGATTGAACACCGGGAAGGTGAACCGCGCGTGCCGCTCGGGGTCGGTCTCCGACCACACCTCGATCAGCTCCATGTCGTGCACGACCGCCATCTCGCTCCTCCTCGCATTTTCACTGAACATGCTGTTCAGCTAATATCGAGGACGGTATCCTACTGCGCGGGGCTTGTCAACGACGACGATCCGGATCGATGGTGACCAAGCGGAAATACGAGTTGCGGGCGCGTGCCGAAGGTCAGGCGGCGACGCGTCGCCGGATCACCGAGGCCACCGTGGCGCTGCACGAGTCGGTCGGGCCGGCGCGTGCCACCGTGGCCGAGATCGCCCGCGCGGCGGGCGTCCAGCGGCTGACCGTGTACAACCACTTTCCCGACGACCGGGCGCTGTTCAAGGCGTGTGCTGCGCACTGGAACGCGGGCCATCCCCTGCCCGACCCGACGGCCTGGGCGGCGATCCCCGACTCGCGCCGGCGCACCGAGACCGGCCTGGGAGAGCTGTACGCGTTCTACGCCCGCAACCGGCCCATGATCTCCAACCTGCTGCGCGACGCCGAGCTGATGCCCCAGCTTGCGCTGGTCGTTGCCGAAGCGCTCGGCCCGTCGATGCAACGGATCGTCGAGACGCTCCTGCACGGGGCACCGCAGCGTGGTCGGCGACGGATGGAGCTGCGGGCGATGCTGGCCGTCGCGGTGGAGTTTCACAGCTGGCGCCGGCTGGTCGATTGCGGCCTCGAGTCCGACCAGGCGGCGGTGGTGATGACGCGGTCGGTGTGGGCGGAGTCGGGGTAGGTGCGCGACCCGGCGGTCGGTATCCACCGGCCGGAAGGGGTTGGGATGGGCGAGTCGAACATCCCGCCATGTCAACCGATACCTTCGATATCCCGCGCGCCGCGTTCCGCGACGGCACGGACGACACCGCGCCCACGCTCACCAACGACCTCGGCCCGGGTCGCCCCCGCGCCGGCTGGAGGCCCGTCGTGGCCGACCGCATCGCTCTGATGCTCGCCGCCGGCCGTGCCGGAGCAACGCGCTCCCGGACGGCCGCCAGGGATGCCACCGACCGCGCCGGCCGCCGCCGCCGCGCAGCGGTCGAGGCGACCGCCGTTCGCGCCAAAACCGTCAAGCTACCGTCGCTCGACCTGAGCATCGTGGCGATCTGGAGCCTGGCCGTCGCGCTGGTCGCGGTCGAGATTGCGTTGGTGGTCTCGCCGTTGGCCGGGATCGTGGTGGCACTCGCCGAGGGGATCGCGCTGGGCGCGTCCGGGCAGCGCCTGCTTCGGCTGGTGGCGCCCCGCGTGGGGCATCGCCGGTCGTAGGCCAAGCGTGATGCGCGGTACGATTGCACCGCGTGGGTAAACCCGGACGACGTCACGCCTCAGAGCACGAGCTTCACGCTCCCTGATGGCGAGTGGATCGAGATTCCCGCGGACATGGAATCGCCGATCCACGAGGAGCAGGGACTCCTGCGGCGCCTGTTTCGGCGCAGAGGCTGACGGGCTCGGATCGAGTCGCGCCGCCCAGCCGGCGACACCACGGCGATTCGTACGGGGCGGCGCCACGGAAGCGACTGCTAGGGTCGGACCCTTCGGACGCAACCAAGGAGGACGAATGGCCATTGTGCACATCAGTCGTGGCGGCGGCATGACACGGCAGTCGTACGAGCAAATCTCCGCCAAGATGGGCACCGACGAGAACCCCCCCGGGGGCTTGATCGTGCACACGGCCGGCGAGGTCGACGGCGCCTGGCAGGTCGTCGACGTCTGGGAATCGGTGGACGCGAAGGAACGGTTCGAGCGGGATCGTCTGATGCCGGCGATCACCTCGATTGTCGGCGCGGCGAACATGGAGCAGGGGCAGCCGGACGTCGTCGAGTACGAGGCGACGCACGTGCTCAATCCGTAGCGCTCCGCGCATGTCTCCCCGCCACGCGTAACCTCTTCTCGGACGAGCGTTCAGATCGGGTCGCGCCGCCACAACTCGGCGGCGATCAGTTCCGCCGCGTGTGTCTCCACGAGTGTGCGCACGACCTGATCGCCGCCCTCCGGCAGCGGCACGTCGAGCGACGCACCCTCGATCTCCCCACCCACGGTGATCACCGGCGTCGAGCGGCTCGCCGCCCACTCCAGTACCTCGGCCTCCCAGGCCGACCCCCGCAGCAGCAGCAGCCCCAGACCGGGGCGCTTGCTGAGGTAGACGTCCACGTGCGACCAGTCGCCGGTCTCGCAGGCGTCGGCGCGGACCCGCGGCACCTCGCGCAGCATCAGCGCCGACTGCTCGGCCGATCCGATCCGCTCCGCCGGGGCGAGCACGTGCACCGCACGTCCCGCGAGCAGATCAACGGCCTGCGGCAGCCACCGCTCCGGCGAGTCGAGCAGCCGCTCCGAGGCGTCGGCTGCGGCCAGCAGCGTGCGCGCGTCCAGCTCCGGGTCGCCGAGCAGATGCCCGGCGATCAGGTGCAGCAGCCCGAGCGTGCACTGGTGGCTCTTGCACGCGATCCCGCTCACCTCCTCGTCGCAGTGCAGCGGCAGGCAGAGGTCGGCCTCGGCACCGACCGGCCGCTCGGGCCGACTGGTGATGCCGACCACCTTGCTCGTGCCGAGGTGGCGGCGCATCGCCTGCAGCGTCTCCGGCGACCCGCCGGTGGCCGAGATCGCCACCACCAATGTGTCCGCCGAGGGCGGTTGCGGTGCACCGGTCGAGGCCATCTCGGCGTGGGCATCGACACCCCGGCTGCGAAGCAGCGCCGCCACGGTCAACGCGGCGAAGCGCGAGCTGCCCATGCCCAAGAAGAGCACACGCGAACCGGCCGGCGCGAGCTCGCCCAGGTCCCCGTGGGCGGCGGCCATCTCGCGCAGCGCGCGCGGCTGATCCAGCACATCCTCGAGGAATCGCCCCGGGTGCATGTCAGCCACCGTCGTGCTCCAGCAGCCAGCGCATGCCGCCCACGGCGGCGTACGTCCAGTCGGGCAGGAAGGTCGTCGCGTAGATGAACTCGTAGCATTCCTTCTCGACCTCGAGCGCGCGCAGACGGCGCGCATCAACTGGCCCGTAGCCGTCCAGGAACGCTTCCCGCGCGGCGACGATCCAGGCCTCGATCTCGGCCGCGTGCCCTGGCCAGCGATCGCGGTCGACGTACCGCGCGAGGTGGTCGAAGGAGCGCAGCATGGCTGCCACGTCCCGCAGCGGAGAGCTGAGCGCCGCGCGCTCGGCGAGCGTCTTCGTCGGCTCGCCCTCGAGGTCGACCACCGCCAACGCGCCACCGGCGCTCTTCAGGATCTGGCCGATGTGGTAGTCGCCGTGCACCGGACTGAGCTGCGCGGGCGGATCGGGCTCGGCCAGCCACTCCAGTTCTGCGACGAGTCGCGGACGGTGTCGGGCCAGAAGCTCGCGCGCCTCGCCCTCGACAAGAGCGGTCGCACGCTCGAGCTGGGCGAGAGCGGCGTCGCGCCAGCCTGACAGCTCCGGGTCGGTGGCGACCCGCGACTCCCGCAGCGCCAGTGCCGCGTGCAGCTCTGCCGTGCGTGCACCCAGCTCGCCCAGGTCGGAGACATCGCCGGCCATCACGGCCTCCGCAGCCCACGACCAGCCATCCTGGGCGCCGGGGACGAACGCCTGCAGCATCGCGATCGGATGACCGTCCCAGTGCACCGACCCGGCGAAGGCCGGCACGAACTCGACGCCCGCCGCCGTCAGGTGTGCGCCCAGCTCGATCTCGGGGTGCAGGCCGCGGTGCAGCCGCCGGTACAGCTTCACCACCGTCCGCTCGCCGACCACGATCGAGGTGTTCGACTGGTCGATGCCGATCGGCCGCTCCGAGGACCCCGACTCGACGCCAACGAGGCCCGGGCCGGCCGCGAACCGAAAACGGCCGTGCTCGCCGCCCCCAGCAACCAGCTCCACCAGGCAGCGGCCGACCTCGCCGTCCACCCACAGGTAGCGGTCACGGGCGCCGTCGTCGGTGATCACGGTCAGGACCCGCAGCGACCCGCCGCCGTCCACGTCGAGCCGGTCGTCCTCGCGCACACCGATGACCGCCGCTCCCTTGCCCCCGAACCAGCGCGCGGACGTGATCTGGGCGGCGTCAGGCTCCGGCGGCAACGCGCTCGATCAGATCGGCCGCCCGCACCGTGCCCGGCGCCGCCTGCAGCCGCGCCGAGATGCCCCGGAGACGCGCCCGCAGCGGCTCGTCGGCCAGCAGCCCGTCGATGGCAGCGGAGAGCTCGGAATCGGTGAACCGGTACGTGTCCAGGCGCACGCCGTGGCCGGTCTCGTGCACGCGCTGGGCGTTGTCGTACTGATCCCAGAAGAGCGGCAGCACGATGCTCGGCTTGCCGTGGTGGAAGCACTCGGTGGTGGTGTTGTTGCCGCCGTGCATGATGATCAGGTCGACCATCGGCAGGATCGCGGGCTGGGGCAGGTACTCCTCGCCCCACATGTTGTCCGCCAGCTCGTACTCGTCGTGGCACGGGCCCTTGGAGACGATGAACCGATGCGGTGTCCGCCCCAGCACGTCCACCAGCCGCTTCATCAGCTGGACGTCGGCCGATCCCAGCGACCCCAGCGACAGGTAGATCAGCGCCCCGGCGCGGTCGGCCAGTTCGGCCGGCAACTGCCAGTCGGCGACGTCCGGACGGCGCACGCACGAGTCCAGCCGGTGCCAGGTGGAATCGAGCGGACGGCTGCGCGCGTAGTCGGCCTCGGCCGGGTATAGGTACAGGTTGAGGTGAGGCGACGTGTGGATGAAGTCGAGGTCGGGCAGCGGCGGCGCGCCCGCCTCCCGAACGAAGCCATCGAAGTCCTCCCACAGCGGCCGGTGCGTGCGCTCGTACTCGGCGCGGAAGGCCTCCCAGCCCGAGCGGTCGGCCTGCGGGTAGCCCGAAAAGACGGGCGCCAGCTCGGGATCGCGGATCTCCAGCGGATTGCAGGACGCGATCCGCACCCACGGCCGGCCACTGGCCGGAAGCGCCGGGAAGCAGGACACGTTGTCCTCGCAGATCACGTCCGGCTGCAGGTCGTCGATGATCTCGACCAGACGGCCGTTGACGTACTTGGCACCGTCGATCAGCGCATGCCACGTGGGAGCCACGAAGCTCTCGAGCTGCTCGATGGTGGGCGTCCGGAAGACCGGTGCCGTGTCGCGGATGAAGTCCTTCCAGAACTGCCCCGGCGCCTCCTCCACCTCCGGCTTTGGACCAAGCCTCATCAACCGCTCCTCGAACCCGCGCGCCTCCAGCGTGCCGGCGAACGACTGCTCGAGGATGAACACCACCCGGTGGCCGCGTTCGCGCAGGATCTCGCCGATGCCGACGCAGTTGTTGGTCGGGCCGTACGCGCCTTCCGGGAAGAAGACGACCGTTCGTTGATCACTCACCCGCGAATCCTCCCGCACACGACAACGACAAGGGGGCGGACGCCGTCGCGCCCGCCCCCGAAACAGCGGTACTCAGTCGGAGACGCTCAGACCGCGGCTGCGGCCGAACGGGCGACGGCGTAGCGCTCGCCGACGGCCGACCAGTCGATCGCGTCGAAGATCGCGGCCAGGTAGTCGGGGCGCCGGTTCTGGTACTTCAGGTAGTAGGCGTGCTCCCACACGTCGATACCCAGGATCGGCGTCTGACCGTCCGAGATCGGCGAGTCCTGGTTCGCGGTCGAGGTCACCTTGAGGGCGCCGCCGTCCACGACCAGCCACGACCAGCCGGAGCCGAAGCGGTTCACGCCGGCGTCGATCAACTGCTGCTTGAGCGCGTCGAATCCGCCGAAGGTGGAATCGATGGCCTGGCCCAGATCGCCCGTCGGGGAGCCGCCACCGCCCGGGCCGAGGATCGTCCAGAAGAGCGAGTGGTTGGCGTGGCCGCCGGCGTTGTTGCGCACCGGGCCCTGCTTGTCGGCCGGCAGCGAGGACAGGTTTCGCAGCACGTCCTCCACCGGGCGATCCGCCCACTCGGTACCGGCCAGGGCCGCGTTGGCCTTGTCCACGTACGCCTGGTGGTGCTTGTCGTGATGGATGCGCATCGTCTGCTCGTCGATGTGAGGCTCGAGCGCGTTGTAGTCGTACGGCAGATCGGGGACCTCGTAGGCCATCTCTGCTCCTTCCGGGAGACGTGAGTTTCGCGTGTCTGGTGGCGAGTAGCATACCCCTCTGATGCCGGCCGTCGAACAGTCCCGAGTGCTGGTCGCAGGCGGTGCGCACAGGGTCGGCCGGGCGATCGCGATCGATCTCGCGACCCACGGTGCGGACGTTGCCATCAGCTACCACTCCTCGGAGCCGGCCGCGCTCGAGACCAGACATGAGATCGCCGCCCTGGGCCGGCGCACGGCGGCCCTGCCGGCCGATGCCGCCGACCCGGCGCAGATGGCGCACATGGTCGAACGGGCAGCCGAGGCGCTCGGCGGTCTGGACGTCTACGTGCACACGCCCTCGGGCGGCTTCGTCGCGCGGCCGGCGGAGGACATCGACGAGGCGCTGTGGGACACGGCGATGGACACCACCGCCAAGGGCTTCATGTTCGCCGCGCAGGCGGCGCACCGGGTGATGCGACCGAAGGGCGGTGTGCTGGTCGCGATCACCGACGTGGCCGGCCTGCAGCCATGGCCGGCGTTCGCCGCCCATTGCGCCGCCAAGGCTGCGCTGATCCACCTGGTGAAGACGCTCGCGCTGGCCTGGGGCAAGGACGGCGTGCGGGTGTGCGGGGTGGCGCCGGGGCCGGTGCTGATGCCCGACGGCGTGCGTGGCTCGGGCGAGGAGACGGCGCTCGGTCGGCTGGGCAGCCCGGCCGACGTGTGCCAGGCCGTGCGCTTCTGCATCGAGGCCGACTTCGCCACCGGGCAGAACGTGATCGTGGACGGCGGGCGGGCCTTGCGGCCCTGACTCATCCGCCGAGGCTGGTAGCCTGGCATCATGGCGACGATGGAGTTGACCGACCAGATCGCGGTGCTCGACCACGGATTCGTGCGACTGGACGCGGTGATGGCGGACGACCTGTCGGTCGTGAACGCCGCCCGCGTCTCCTTCGCCCAGCGGGTGAGCGAGATGTCCGAGCGCGAGCACGGGCTGATCGGGTTTCTGATGCGTGAGCGGCACGGGACGCCCTTCGAGCACAACGCGTTTCGCTTCCACATCAAGCTGCCGATCTTCGTCATGCGGGAGTGGGCACGGCACCGCGTGGGATCGTTCAACGAGTGGTCGGCGCGCTACTCCCAGCTCGAGCCGGAGTTCTACGTGCCCGAGGTTTCAGACGTGCGCACCCAGGTCGGCAAGCCCGGTGCCTACTCGTTCGATCCCGTGACGCCCGAGCTGGCAACACGCACCCAGGACGCCCAGCGGGCGGTGTACGAGCACGCCTATCGCATCTACCAGGAGCTGCTCGAAGAGGGGGTTGCGAAGGAGGTCGCGCGTAATGTGCTGCCCGTGGCGATCTACACCCAGTTCTACTGGACGGTGAACGCGCGCAGCCTGATGAATTTCCTGTCGCTGCGAAACGCGGACACCGCCCAGCGGGAGATCCGCCGCTATGCGGAGGCGGTCGAGGAGCTGTTCGCGATCGCGATGCCGGTCACCCACGCGGCGTTCGTCGCGCAGGACCGCCGCGCGCCGTAACGCGCCGGTGAGCGGCCGGCACACCTGAATCACGCGATCGCGTGATGTGCGATCGCAGCCGAGCGGCTTCACTAAGCGTATGCAGGCGCACGCCCCCGCACGCGTACCGCGTCCGGGCTCGCGAGCGGGCAGACAGATCACCTCTCAGATCCGCCGCTTTGCCATTGCCTGGCTGGTGGCCGCGGTGGCCGTGCTGATCGTGATCGGGACGACCCGCCTCGTCACCGACAGCTACCGCAACCGGGCCGAGGCCCGGGCGCGTGCGGCCGAGGCCGCGCAGCGCTCCGAGAACCGGCTGCAGGAACTGATGCAGCGCGAGGTGAACGACCGCCTGGCGTGGGAGATCTCGCGCTCGCCGGCGTATGTGGCCGCTCTCCGCGACGACAGCGACGCGACCCAGCAGGCCGCCCATGACCTGATGGCCGCGCTGACGGCCGAGGTCGGCGCAACCGGTTTCGAGGGTAGGTCGGTCGCACGCACGGTCTCGCAGTGGGACGCGAGCGCCTCGGTCGCGTTCACGCCGGTACGCGGCGGGCACGGGTCGGTGACACTCCCGCCGGCGCCGTCCGTGGACATGCAGGCGGGCCGGCTGCAGCAGCAACTGGTGTCGCTCGGATCGGCGCTCGACCGGGCCGCCAACACGGCCGCCTCGGCCTCCGAGCACGAGGCCTGGCAGGCCGACGTCATACGACTTCTGGCAACCGCGTCCGGGCTGCTGGTGCTCCTGGTGGGAGGAGCCGTGGTGCTGCAGAAGGCCTGGCGGATGGCCGTGGACGCGGACGCCCGCGGCGATCGCGAGGCGCGCTGGAATCAGCAGGTGGCGGCTGTCGTGCACTGGAGCAGCCGGGCCAAGGCCGCCACCACCCGCAGCCAGCTAATCGGATTCGGGCACATGGCTCCACGGGACGCGATCGGCGCTGCGTGTCTGACCGTGGCCGAAGGGTCGGAGCCGCGCCACCGCGCGCACGGGCTGCGCCGAATCGTGGTGCCGGTGGACGACGCCGGCGAGGGACTGTTTGTCGGCGTGTGCTTCGCCGACGGGCGCGGCGACGAGCTCGACCACCACGCGCTCGACCTCATGCTCGGGCACCTGGGCGCGCTTTGGCGAACGGTGCTGCGGCAGGAGGAGCTCGAGCAGGCCGCCGGGCACGACGCGCTGACCGGCCTCCCCAACCGGCGAACGTTCGAGGCCGAGCTGCGGCGCCGGGTCGGGCTCTCGCGCCGGCGTGGCCTCGGCTTCACGCTGGCGATGGTCGACCTGGACAACTTCAAGCTGGTCAACGACCGCTTCGGCCACCCGGAGGGAGACGCGGTGCTGCGCCGGGCCGGGGAGGCGATCCGCGGCTGCCTGCGCGGATCCGACCGCGTGTACCGGCTGGGCGGCGAGGAGTTCGCGCTGCTGCTCGAGACCACCGACCGCGACGGCGTCGAGGAGCTGCTGAACCGCGCCCGCGAGGCGATCAAGGCGCTCGGGGTAGAGCCCACCCCGGGCCTCCCGACCTCGG
Source organism: Gaiellales bacterium (assembly GCA_038230835.1). Taxonomy (GTDB): domain Bacteria; phylum Actinomycetota; class Thermoleophilia; order Gaiellales; family JAICJC01; genus DASUHT01. The sequence goes on along the minus strand of JBBRMM010000025.1, from coordinate 31,225 downwards.
CCTCGATCGGCTGGGCCGTCTTCCCCGACCAGGCACGCGATCGCAGCGAGCTCGAGGCGGCTGCTGACGGCGCCCTCTACCAGGCCAAGCACGCCGGCCGGGATCGGGTCGCGCAGGCCGGAGCGCACGCGGCGGCGTAGCGGTCTATCCCGGCTGGTCGACGTCCAGCGCGCGCTGCAGCCGGATCGTGTCGATCCACCGCCCGTGTTTGTATCCGACGGCGGTCAGCCGGCCGGCGTCGGTGAACCCGAGCCGGCGGTGGAGCTCGACCGACGCGGAGTCGGCGGTGTCGGCGATCACCGCGACGACCTGGCGGATACCGGCCCGGGAGCACGCGCCGAGCAGCCCGGTGAGCAGCAGCCGGCCCGCACCCCGACCGCAGGCTTCGGGGTGGACGTAAACCGAGTCTTCGACGGTGAACCGGTAGGCGGACCGTGCGCGGTAACTGGTGCAGTAGCCGAACCCGATCACTTCCCCGGTCGCTGTTCGACAGGCGAGCAGGAACGGGAGGCCGACCGCCCGTGCGTGGTCGATCCGCTGGGCCATCTCCTCGATGGCCGGGACGTCCTCCTCGAACGTCGCCAAACTGTTCGTGACGTAGTGGGCGTAGATGGCGGTCACCGCAGCCGCATCGTCGGCGATCGCAGGCCGCACGCAGATCGACTCCATGAACCGCGAGTGTAGTCAGGCGGAGACAGTGCCATTTGGCAGTGCGAGTGAATGCCAATTGGCTTTCGTGACATCAGCGTGACCTGCACCGCACCGCTGCGGTCAGTCAGCCGTGTGCAACCGAATCTCCACACCTAACCGCTCCAGCAGTTCGGTGTGGCTCGGATCGAGCGAGGGGGCGGGCACGTGCGTACCCGGCGACGCGACCCGGATCGAGATCCCCAGCTCAGCGGAGTCGCACTCGGGGCGGAGGCGTGCGATCCCATGTTCGGCGGCCGCGATCCGGTTGAACAGTGGCGTAATCTGCTCCTGCACACTGGCGTACTCGTCGTGACCCTCGAGTATCCAATAGGAGCGCGCCATCCCAGAGGGAGGATCAACACTCCCGTCCATCGCGCCTCCCCTGTCCGGGTTGACGCCCGCCAACTCGGACATCTGGTCGGCCGTGAGACGTCCGCTCACGAACGCGAGCGCCACCGACGAGAGCGTCCTCCGCTCCGACGACCGGTCCCGCTGCGCGAGCCGCAAACGACTTAGTGGAATCGGGGCTCCGACCAGCAGCCAGCCGTCCGGGCTGTCCGCGAGATCGAGGCCGGCCGCGTGGACCTCCCAGACATCGACAATCGGGTGCTGCCCGAAGCTCACAAACATCTCCACATCGTCCAGCGTTTCGCACAGGAAGACGCCCGCAGCCTCCGGCCGTGGGACGAACCCAGGTATCCCCGCACCCCCGGACGCGACGCCTCCGGTCGCGCCCATCCGCCGCCAGTCCAACCCGTAGCGCTCGATCGACGCGCGGTTCACGCTCGAAGACACATGCCAGCAGACCGACCGCTCGCGGCTCATGATTCAATCTCTTCGACTATAGCCCCAGCGCCAATCCGTCGCGACGCGGTTCGCTCCCTCCCCACAGGAGGCCGTCCGAGTCGCGCACGATCACGTGGCCGTTGCCGAAGTTGCCCGGCTCGTCCAGCACCCGCGCCGGTCTCCCGAAGCCGGGTGCCAGGTCCGCCAGCGGCGGCTCCAGCGACACCGAACCGTCCTCTTCAAGCCGGTATCGGGGGGCATCCAGCGCCGCCTGCGGATCCATCGCATGGTCGAGCAGGTTGACGGTCACCTGGACGTGCCCCTGGGGCTGGAACTGGCCACCGGTCACACCGAGCACCGCCGTCCACCGCCCGCCGGCGTCCATCAGCCCGGCCGGGATGATGGTGTGGAACGGCCGCTTGGCAGGGGCAAAATCGTTCGGGTGCCCAGGCTCGACCACGAAGCCCGCGCCGCGGTTTTGCAGCATGAACCCGAACCCCGGCACCAGCACGCGTGAACCGAAGCCGTAGTAGACACTCTGGATCAGGGACACGGCCATCCCCTCACCGTCGGCCGCGCACACGTACGCCGTGCCGCCGATCGAGGCGTAGCCGCGGGCGTAGGCCCGCGCCAGCGCCTCGACCTGCGCGTTGGCGGAGACGTCTGCATCCAGTTCCTCGATGGCCCAGCCGGCGATCGATCCCTGGCCGTTGGGCGGCAGCTCGAGCAGTGCGTGGCCGCGGTGGGCGAACTCCAGCGGCACCACCCAGTCGTTCCGGTGCGCCGCCAGATCCGCGCGGTCCAGCCAGCAGGCCGACGCGATCGCGTCGGCCACCGGGCCCGTGTAGAAGTCGCCGGCCGCAGCCGCCCGCAGCGCGACGGCGATGGCCGGGTTGCGGAACGGCACGCTCGGCGCCATCACCGCGGCCGCCTCACCGCTCAGCTCGGCGTGACTCTCCAGCCAACCCGCGCGCGCCCGCGGTGGGATCACGAACCCCCGCTCGGCCAGGTCGACGGCGGGACCGATCGCCGGCTCGAGCCCCATCCGTGAGAAGCGCTCCGCGAGGTCGGTCCAGCCCGCGACGCAGCCCGGCACGGTGACGCTGCGCTCCCCGAACTCCTGCGGCAACGCCTCGCCGGGGGCGGCCGGTGCCCGCCCGCTGGCGTTCAGTCCCACCGGCCGGTCGCCGTCGTGGAGCACAAGTGCGAACAGGTCGCCCCCGAGGCCGCACTGATTGGGCTCGCATACCGCCAGCGTCGCGGCGGCCGCGAGCGCCGCGTCGCAGGCGTTGCCGCCCTGCTCCAGCGCCCGCAGGCCGGCCCGAGCCGCGTGCGGGCTGGAGGTCGCAACCAGCCCGCGATCGCTCACGGCGGGCGGCCGCGGTGGGCTAGTCCTCAACGAGCTCAAGCCGGTTCCCAAACGGATCGTGGGTGTGGAATCGCCGCCGGCCCGGCCAGCGCGCGTCCCACTCGATGTCGTGACCGGCCGCCTGCAGCCGGTCGGCATATGCGTCGAGGCCGGCAACCCGCAGGCACGGGTGGGCCTTGCGCGCCGGCGTGAACCCACGCTCCACACCAAGATGCACGCCCGGCTCGAACCACACGCCGCCGGTCGCCCGCAGCGGCGGCGGCTTGGACTGCTCCACCAGCCCGAGCAGCCCCGCATAGAACCCGCGCGCAGCCTCCTCGCCTCCCGCTGGCATGGCCAGCTGGACATGATCGAGCTCCGTCACACCTCCACCGCTGCGGTCGGCGCCGCGGCGGTCGCGGTCGCGCGGGCGGGCAGGTTGCGCATCCCGAAGAACGCCACCGCGGCGGCAACGAAGAGCAGCCCGCTGCCGGTCAGAAACGCCCCGCGCACGCCGTGCTGGAACGCCTCGAGGGCCTGCTGGCCGAGCTGCGGGTGCCCGCTCTTCTGGGCGATCAGCCGGCCCTGTCCACCCTGCACGAGCGGCGTCAGCGCCAGCGCCTGCTGATGGAATTGGGCCGGAAGCGCGGCCACCTTGGTGTGCCAGCTGTCCGCCGCGAGCATGCTCCCGATGCTGCCCAGGACGGCGATCCCCAGTGCTCCGCCGACCTGGCGCGAGGCGTTGATGACTCCCGACGCGATCCCTGCCTTGGACGGGTCGACGGCCGCCATTCCGGTGGAGGAGACCGAGGGCATCGTCAGGGCCATGCCCGCCCCCATCATGATCTGGAACGGCCAGATCGCGTTGTAGGACGAGTGCACGCCGAGGAAGGACAGGGCAAGGAGGCCGCTCGCGGCCAGCAGCATGCCGACCGTCATCAGCACCCGCGGCCCCAGCTTGTTCAGCAGCCGGCCGCCGATCGGGGCAACGAACAGGATCATCATGGTCATCGGCAACGACCGCACGCCGGCCGCCTGCGGGGAGTAGCCCTGCACGTTCTGGAAGTACAGCGTGAGGTAGTAGATGATCCCGAACAGGCCCACGCCGACCAGCGCGACCACGATGTTCGAGGTCGTGAACGCCCGCAATCGGAAGAAGCCAAGCGGGATCATCGGGTCGGACTGGCGCGCTTCCCAGGCGACGAAGGCCGCCAGCGTGAGCACCGCGCCGACCAGGAAGCCGAGCGTGTAGACCGACAGCCAGGCGTGCGACGCGGTCTTGATCAGGCCCCACGTGAGCAGGAAGAGGCCGCCGGTGACGAGGGCCGTGCCCACCACGTCCAGACTGTGCGTCTTCTGGTCGCGCGACTCGACCACCGCCCACAGGGTGACCCCGGCGGCAACCACGCCCACCGGCACGTTCACCCAGAAGACGGCCGACCACGAGTAGTGCTCGACCAGGAACCCGCCCAGCAGCGGCCCCACCGCCAGGCCCAAACCGGAGATGCCCGCCCACACGCCGATCGCAGTGGGAAGCTGCGGCCGCGGGAAGGCGGCGACCAGGATGGAGAGCGAGAGCGGGTTGAGCAGCGCGCCGCCGAAGCCCTGAACGACCCGCGCGGCGATCAGTTGGCTGTCGGTCTGGGCGAGCGCGCAGCCCATCGACGCCAGCGTGAAGACCGCCAGGCCGAAGAGGAAGATCCGCTTGCGCCCGAACCGGTCGCCCAGCTTGCCGCCGAACAGGATCAGCGCCGCGAAGGCCAGCACGTAGGAGTTGATCGTCCACTCGAGGTTCTCGGGAGTGGTGTGCAGGGATCGCTGGATCGACGGCAGGGCCACGTTCACGATCGTGTTGTCGAGCATGATCATGAACAGCGCGAAGCACATCGCAAACAGCGTCCACCACTTGTGGTTCGGGTGATCCTCGGTCATGCGGTCTCCTCGGGGAACGTCGGCGGTCGTAACATAGTCACCATCGTGCGCGCGATCTCAGGGCAGATCACGTGAGCGCGGTCGGGGTCGAGGGCATGCGCGAAGCCGGCGGCGAGGGTGAACCCGAGCCAGATCCAGGCCGCCCACTGAAGATCGATGTCGCTTCGCACGTGGCCGAGCTTGCGCGATTCGGTCAGCACACGCTCGACCCGGGCCAGCATGACGGTGGCGTTCTGCTCGAGCGCCTCGCGCACCTCCGGCACGTCCACCAGCGACATGGCAAGCGTCCGCAGGCGAATCACCTCGACGATCAGCTCGTCGGTCGTGGCGCGCTGCGTCACATGGAGCAGGGAGGCCTCGAGCGGGTCGTCGGCGTCGGCGATCAGCTCGTCCACCCGGGCGCCCATCCGTCGCCCGGCGTCGGTCAGGACGGCGGCGAAGAGCGCCTGCTTGGAGCGGAAGTGCTTGTACAGCATCGGCTCGGAGCAGCCGGCGCGGCCGGCGATCTCGGCCGTCCCCGTGCCGTGGAATCCGCGCCGTGCGAATTCGTGGCGGGCGGCATCCAGGATGCAGGTGCGCCGGTCCTCGGCGGACAGTCGGGGCCGGTCGAGCGTCATCCGGCGGGAGGTTAGTGAAGACTCACTATGATGTCAAATCCGGCCGTTCCCAGCTCCCTCACAGGCCGACTACAAGCATTTCCAATCAGCGCAGGTTAAACCTACGGTATGGCTCGCACCGAAAAGGCGTCCCGCATCGCAGCCGCGAGGCACCGCGCGGCACTGGCCAAGGTCGGTCTTGCTGCAGTCGGCCTGCTCGCATTCGGCGGCACGATGGCCCTCGCCAAGAACACCCACGCCGGACACGTCCGGCACGGGGTGCGTCCGCTCGGGGTGCCGCAGCCGTTCCTCTCGGCGGTGCGCCGCGACCAGATCTCCGGCGGCGTGGTGGCGCCGGCTCAGGCTCCCCCGAGCGCGGCCACCGCGGTCTCATGAGCCCGCCGCTGCGAGAGTTCCAGGCGATGAGCTGCCGAATCCTGGTGGCCGGTGCCGGCTGCGCCGAGTTCGCCGCCGTACAGCAGCTCTTCGCCGACCGCGAGCGCACGTTCAGCCGCTTCGTCGCCACCAGCGAGCTCAGCCTGGTCAACCGGGCCGCCGGCGAGCCGGTGATCGTCTCGACGCCGTTTGCCCGCGCGCTCGACAGCGCCCTGTGGGCCGCAGACGAGACCGGCGGCCTGGTCGACCCCACAATCGGCGCCGCCCTGACGGCGGCCGGCTATGACCGAAACCTCCCCGACATCGAGCGCGACGGTGCTCCGGTGCATGCGGGCCCCCTCACAAGCTGGCGGTCGCTGCGCCGGGCCGGGCGGCTGTTGCAGATGCCGCGCGGCGTGAGCCTCGACCTGAACGGCGTCGTCAAGGCAATGGCCGTCGACGCCGCACTGGCACTGATCGCAGGTGACGGATGGGTGTCAGCCGGCGGCGACCTGGCCACGCGCGGCGGCGTGGATGTCGGGCTGCCCGGCGGAGGCGCAATCCGCGTCGCGTCGGGTGCAATCGCCACCAGCGGCTCCACCCACCGCGCCTGGCAACGCGCGGGGCGCCGGGTGCATCATCTGATCGACCCTCGCACCGGGTTGCCGTCGGACTCGCGGTGGACGCAGGTCAGCGCGTGCGGGGCCAACTGCCTCCACGCGGACGTGGCCGCGCGGGCGGCGTTCCTGCTGGGCGACGAGGGGCCGGAGTGGCTGGACGAGCGCGGTGTGGCGGGGCGCTTTGTGGATGCAGGCGGGGCGGTCGTGGTCAACAGCACCTGGCGCACCGGAGCCGGCGCCGAGGTCGAGGCCGCGTGCACCTGACGTCGAACCCGGCCGACTGGTACGCCGCCAGGGCTGCCGGTATTGCGGCGTACCTCGTGCTCTCGACCGTCGTGACCCTGGGGATCGCCATGGGCGGCAAGGCGTCGATTCCACGCTGGCCACGGTTTGCGGTCGAAGACGTGCACCGCTTCGGCGGACTGCTGGTGGGAACCTTCATCAGCATCCACGTGATCGCGATCGCGATCGACTCGTTCCTGCCGTTCACGATCTCGGAACTGGCGGTCCCGTTCACCGCCCACTACCGGCCGCTCCCGGTCGGGTTGGGGGTTGCCGCCGCCGAACTGCTGCTGGCGCTCGCGATCACCAACCGTTACCGCGGCCGGCTGCCGTACGTGTTCTGGCGCCGGGCGCACTACCTGAACTTCGCGATATGGCTGGCGGCGACGGCGCATGGTGTGACCATGGGCACGGATCGCAGCGCGCCGTGGATGGTGGCGCTGTATGCGGTGGCCGTCGGATCGGTGAGCGCGGCCCTGTGGTGGCGCGTCGCGCTCGCGCGCGGCGCCGGCTGGACGCGCCAGGCCAGCCTGCTCGCGGGTGCGGGTGGCGCGGCTCTGGTTGCCTTCGTGGCGCTCGGTCCGGCCGCAGCGCACCCGAAGGTGTGGAACGCAGCCGCGTTCAGCGATACTCTGAACGGTCGGATCCTGAGCCAGCAGCGGGCGTCCACCGCCGTGGTGTCGATGGCCGGCAACGGCTCCGGCGGCCAGCGCGTGCTGGTGCGCGCCGACCTGCTGCTGACGTCGACCAGTTCGGAGCGAACGTCGCTCCAGATCGAATATCTGCCCAGCGGTGATCGCTGTCTGGGGACCGTCGACAGCGTGCGGCCGCAGGGGTTCGACGGCACCTGCCACACGAGCGACGGATCTCAACGGCGGATTCACGCCCAGTGGCGGCTGGTCGGCCAGGGAGCACTCAGCGGTGTGGTCACCTCGCGCTCGGCGTAGTCTCTGGCCGGCAGCGATCGCGGTCCTCGCCGGCTGCTCCTCGGGCGCGGGAGCGGTGAGCAGCGCGCGCCCGTCGAGCTCGGTCACGACGACGAACCCATACTCCACCTCCACCCCCACCACTCCCGTACCCTCGCCGTCACCCGCCGAGCGGCTGCTGGGGCTGCCCGCGGTGCGTTCCAAGATCGTGCCCGGGTACGTCCTGATCGCCGACCGTGACAACAACCGGCTGCTGATCGTCGCCCCGGACAAGCGGATCGTGTGGCGGTTCCCGCGCCCCGGCGACGTCCCCGCCGGTCAGTCCTTCCGTGACCCGGACGACGCGTTCTTCGCACCCGGCTATCGCACGATCTCCACCAACGAGGAGTTCAACGACCAGGTGGCTCTGATCGACGCTCCGAGCCACCGCTTGACGTGGTCGTACGGCTCCGCCGGCGTCGCTGGGTCGGCGCCCGGCTATCTGGCGAACCCCGACGATGCGTACGTACTGGCGAGCGGGTTGGTGCAGGTCGCCGACATCCTCAACTGCCGCGTGCTTGTCCTGCGCCGCGATCACACGATCGCCCGCTCGATCGGCCGCGCCGGGGACTGTGCACACGACCCGCCGCGGACACTCGCCTCGCCCAACGGCGACACGCCGCTTGCCGACGGCGGGGTGCTGGTGACCGAGATCGGCGGCTGGGTGGATCGGTTCGCGCGCGACGGGCGGCTCGTGTGGACACTGCGGACGCCGTTTGCCTACCCGTCGGACGCGCAACTGCTCCCCAACGGTCGCGTGCTGGTGGCGGCATACCAGTCGCCTGGTCTCGTGGTGGAGCTCGACCGCGCCGGGCACGTGGTGTGGTCGTACGGTCCCTCGAGCGGGCCAGGAGCGCTCGCGTACCCGTCGCTGGCGGTGCGCTGGCCGAACGGCATGATCGCGGTCACCGACGACCGCCACGATCGGGTGGTGGTGATCGATCCCCGGACGCGTCGGATCGTCTGGCAGTACGGCCACCTGGGGATCCCCGGCTCGGCGCCGGGCTACCTGAGCAAGCCCGACGGCCTCGACCTGCTCCCGGCGGGTTGAGCGCGAGCATCCCCGACCGCCGCGGGCCGCGGTGCCAGGCACCGCAACCCACGCTCAACAGTCGTCACGCCGGGCGTACCCGCCGGCGTTACACGCCGCAGACGGCGGCGCTCGACGGCCACGGTGAGTAGCCGACCGCATGCACCGCGCGGTACGCGGCAGCGACCTGCAGGGCCGGCGGCCAGTGCCGGGCATCACCGAACCGACTCAGGTAGGCGGCTCCGTAGTGCTGCATGAACGACCGGTCCATCTGGAGGCCGCCGTAGTACGGCCCGCTCCAGCTCACAGCCGTCCACGAGCCCTCGTGGCTGTGGATGCAGAGCAGCGCGCGGTAGGCGGGTGCCCGGGCGGCGAGCGCCGACCCGTAGGCCGCCGCCCGGCCGCGCCAGGTGGCGAGCATCCAGCGCAGGTACCCGACATCGTAGGTCGTGCGCTCGGACGCGCTCTGCGGGATGATCATGCCCAGCCACAGCGCGTGGTTGACGGCGAGGGATCGGGTTCCGGCGACCTCGGACCGCAGATGGACGACCGTCGCGAGATCGGTCTCGGTGGTGACGCCGGCGCGTGCAGCGGGCGCCGCCGTAAGCGTCGATGCCGTGATTGCGACTGCCGCCAGCACCGAAACGGCGAGAATGTGAACCTTCAGGGCCTTCGTCTCCTTACTCGACAACAGAAACGCCGCCCGCCGGAGTGCCATGGGTCCGCGCAGGCAGATGCCGCCCGGGCGTTTCTGCCCGAGCCGACGTGCGGGTTGGAGCCTTACGCGACCGACGCTTCGATCAGAACCTCAACGTGAGTTCCCTCACGGAACCGATCGAACGACTGCGGCCACACCGCCCCGGGCCAGAGATACTCGACTCGGCCCTCCGCCGGACGGTAGACCGCAGTGTAGAGGGTGCCGAAGCCGCGTGAGTAGGTACTCGAGTACAGCGGCGGATGCAGGAACGCCGCGACCAGCGCCTCGTCCGTCGTCTCCGGGTCTGAGACCAAGCGCAGGATCAGCGCCTCGCGCTCGAGCGTGCGCGTGACCGCGGCATGCTCCGTCCACTCGACCACGTCCTGGTGGTTGGTGGCCACCGGTGAGGCACGAAACACCACGTCGCGGTCTGGTGCCAGATACGCGGTCACCACCTCCCCGCCGGCGTCGGCAAGGGTCAGTGAGTGGGCCAACTGGTACGGCAGTCGGGTCAGCACCTCGCGCGCCTCGGCCACCGTCTCGCACACCTGGAGCAGGTACCGCACCACCAGCTGCACTCCGAAGCCCTCACCGAGCACCGGCCTGCCCCCGAACGCCAGCGAGACGGCCAACCCGGCGTCGTTCATGCCGTCGAGCAGGCCCCACAGGCAGTCACTCATCCCGATCACCCGCCGACCCGCCCAACCGCTGTTCTGGATCACGCACTCCAGCCGAGAGGGGGCGTAGTCGTAGTTTCGCACCAGCACCGGGCGGTCGCGCACGAGCACACCCTGCGAGCAGCCGGCCAGGTACGGCGGCGGGTTGACCAGCGCGAGCATCCGGGCGGCGACGTCGCCCCCGCCGGCGAGCTCCACGAGCCGCTCGTAGATCGGCACCAGCTCCGGCATGTGGGTGCGCAGCATGCGGATCGAGTGGGCGTACGTCGGACGGGCGGCGTCACCCTCGCGCAGGAACCAGCTGCGGTATTCGGGCCACGCGGCCTCGAACCGTTGCTGCCACTTCAATCCCGGCTCGTCCTCCTCGACGGCCTGGAACGTGAGCGTGATCTCTTGCACAGATCACAACATCTTAAACGAGAACGGCTCCGGCGGTGGCACCGCAGCGGCCGTTGGGGCCGGTGTACCGGCAAATTGCGCCTTGATCCCGGTGATCCATCGGAGCGCCCGCGGCGTCAGCCGGTGGTCGTCGTCCATCAGCCGCCCGCGCGTGACGAGGATGCCCAGGTCAGCGCCGGGATAGCGGTACTGACCCTCTCCGGCGATCCGCAGGTAGAACGCCTCGCGCTCGTCGGACACGGTGTGCCAGTCGGTGTCGCGACGCACGAACGAGACGCCCTCGTCGTCCGCCAGCCGCCAGATGCCCGAAGTCGGGGCGCGCGTGATCAGCTCCACCGTGTCGTCGGTCTGCTTGAGGATGAACTGGCTCCAGGAGTCGATCGCGTGCGGATGCGCCCAGCGGGCGTTCAGCTCGTCGACGTCGATCTCGTAGTCGACGTCCATGAACTCGAGCAGGTGGAACAGGAACAGCGGCATGTCGCCATAGGCCACCGCCGTCACGTTGGTCATCGAACTGGCGCCGGTGACGCGCGGGTTGAGCTCGCCGAGGTACATGGCGCCCGTCTCCACATCGGCCAGGAAGTCGAGCTCGAAGTAGCCGCGGTACCCCTCTGCTCGCAACCGTTCGCCCATCGCCTGGGCGTGGCTGCGAGCGATCTGGCGGTGTCGATCGGAGAGCACGTCGCCGAACACGTCGTTCCCGCACCATCCGCCGCCGTAGGGCGTCAGCTCGGGGAACCCGGCCAGCTCGGTCATCAGCGGCCCGACCAGCGTCCCGTGACGCGTGATCACCGCCTCGATCGCGGCCTCCCTGCAGGTGATGCGCTTCATCACCTTCAGCTCGGAGTCGCACATCTGGTCGGCGTTGTCGTCCCAGTCGGACTGCGAGGCGACGAAGAACGTCGTCTGTCCGGAGTCGCCGTACGGCGTCTGCACAACCAGATCGCCGCCCAGCCTGGCACCGTCTGCAAGAGCGAGCAGCTCGTCGTGGGTGCGCGCGCGCCCGAGCACGTTGGGCACGCTCGGCACCCCGGCCTCGTTGGCGATCCGCGTCGTCTCGATCTTCGAGTCCAGCCGGTGCCGGAGCTCAGCGGCCGGGAACGCAACCTCCAGGCCGAGCTCGCGGGCCAGCATCTCGGTTTCGCCGTCGAACATCAGGAACGCTGCCTTGCCCAACCCTCCGCCGGCGGCGACCAGGTCGGCCACCTCCTTGTGGGCCAGGAGGTAGTTGCAGATCTCCTCGATCGACTCGAAGCTGCGATCGCCGATGTCTCGCGGGACGAACACGTTCGGGTGGTGGCCGTCGAACGAGTCGTAGTAGTTGACGAACCGGAAGTTCGACACCCAGCGGTCGATGCCCAGCAGGTTGAACGCCGTGGCCGACACGAAATACACCGGCGTGGTGTTCGTACGGAAGAACCTGCGGATCTCCGGTATTCCGCGAAGCGCGGTCGTCACGGTTGGCATCGCGGCCTCCTGATCGGCGTTTGTTGCCGATCCTACAACTGTTCTTCGCCGGAATCGAGCCCGCCACAACAGCCCGGCCAGTCCCGCTGCCAGCAGCACACCGGCTTTTCCTCTCACTCGCGCAGCCCACACCAGTCGCGGATGAACAACGCGAGCACCTGAGCGGTCTGCAGCACCGAAGGCACATACACGCGCTCATCGACCCCGTGCACCTGCTCGGCATACGGCCCGAGACACACCGAAGGCGTGTCGCCGTACAGCCCCGGCGTGCGGGCGTCGGTGGTGCCGGTGGTCGCGATCAGCGCCGGCGGAGCGCCGCTCTGCCGCGCGAACGCCCCACTCAACGTCGTCACCAGCGGATGGCCGGCGTCGATCTCGTACCCAGCGCAGGCGAACCCGTCGTACTCGACGACCGGCGGATGGGCACTGAGAAACGGGTCGCCGGCCGCCGCAGCCGCCACGCACGCCCGCACGCGCTCGCGCATCGCATCCACCCGGTCGCCGGGGTACAACGCGATCCGAAAGCGCGTCGTGCACTCGCCGGCAACCGTGGACGGCCAGTCGCCGCCCCGGATCACCCCGACGTTCAGGTTGATCGGATGCTCGTACGCGTCATACGGCTCCGGGCGGTGCACGTTCAGCTCGGCCTCGAGTCCCCGCAGCGCCGAAATCACTCCGAAGCTGCGCTCGATCGCGTTCACGCCCTCACCTGCCTCGGCGACGTGCGCGGTGGTGCCGGCGATCCTGACCGAGAACCACAGGACGCCGACCTGGGACACCGTGACCGCGGCCCCGAACGGTTCGGTGACCACCGCCGCGTCCGCGGTCTGTCCGGCCAGGAGGCACGCCAGTGACCCGTTGCCGCCGCACTCCTCCTCGACCACCGACTGGATGGTCACGGGCGCCAGCGGTTCCATGCCCAGCTCACGCAGGCCGCTGACGGCCGCCAGGATCGCGGCCAGTCCGGCCTTCATGTCCCCGGCGCCGCGGCCGTACAACCAGTCGCCGTCGCTGACGGCCCGAAAGGGCGGGTTGCGCCAGAGCGACACCGGCTCGGGGCTGACGATGTCGACGTGCCCGTTGAGGATCAGCGACCGGCCTGGCGGCCCTTCGGCGGGCGCCGACCACTCGGCGGTCACGTTCCGCTTGCCCGACACGTCCCACGAGAACGGCGCACATGCCTGGTGAGCGCGCAGGGCATCGGCATCCATGGGCACGTCCACCGGCCGTAGGCCGATCTCGCGCAGCGCCTCCGACATCACCGCCTGGCCCGGCTCCTCGTTTCCGAGCAGGGTGGGCGCCTCGACCAACCGCTGCAGCACCTCGAGCATCCAGCCCTCGCGACGAGCAACCGCGTCAAGGATGTCGGAGTCGCCGGCACGACGGCGATCCGTTGTCGTGTCCGGAGGCCGGACCCGCCGAAGGAATCGGGTGACTCCACGGCGTGCGGTCGGATCGTCGCGCATGGCGCGAGACTCTAAGCAATCTCGCTCATGTTCGCCCTACGAGGCGCCGATAGTCACGGTGATGGAGTCACCACTGCCCCTGAACGAGGCTCTGCAACGCCTGTTCGCCACCCCCGAGATCGACCTCGAGGTCGAAGACGGCGGCAGCTTGCCGGTCCGCCTCGTCTCACTCGATGACAACGGGGCAACGGTCACCGCTCCGCGGCTACGGATCGCGGCCGGCGCCACGTTGCTGGGGCGTGTTATCGATGCCGACGACCGCCCGTGGGCAATCTCGTTCGCGGTCGAGCGCGCCGACTTCCACAGCGAGACGCTGGCCGAAGCCGACCTTCGCGCCGTGCGCATAGGTCTCGACGAGTCGCGACGCTCATCCGTGCGCAAGCCCGCCGGTGGGATGGCGTGGCTGGTAGCGGTCAACTGCCAGAACGTGGTCGACGGCGACCGGGTGGATGGCACGATGACCGACCTGTCCCAGACCGGTGTCGGCTTTGCAACCCAGCGCCTGCTGCGCAAGGGCGACCGTCTGATCTTCCGCGGCCGGTTCTTCAAGGAGGAGATCGACGCCGAGGTGCGGATCGCCTCCGTCCGCGAGGCCAGCGTTCCCGGACGCCTCATCATCGGCGCGCGGTTCATCGACATCGACCAGGAGAACCTCGACCGGGTCGAACGAATCCTGGCCGGCGGCGAGATCCAGGTGTCGCACACATTCGACGTCAGTTCGCTGCGCGGGCTGGCGGTCGCCGGCGAGTCGCGCGACGGCGACGCACCGAACTGGCGCAAGCTGTTCCGCCGCGGTAGCTGAGCCTAGATGGTTGATCGATATCTCGCGCGGGCCTGGGCGCACCACGGTCGTGGTGGGCGATGGTTGGTGGGGCTGCGGCTGCGAACTGTCGCCTCGCGGCGTCCTCGGTCGCGGCAATATGTCAACTATTGCCGCTCCCTGCGTCCTTGCGAGGCTCGGTTCTCGCCGCCCAGGACACCACGGAGATATCGATCAACCATCTAGGCCGCGAACTGGATCACGCTGCGGATCCCGTCCTGCGCTTCCATCAACTCGAAGCCGCGGTTGACGTCGTCAAGCGCGATCCGATGCGAGATGAACGGTTCGACGTCGATCTCGCCGGCGAGCCAGCGATCGACCAGCGCGGGCACGCCCTCACGGCCCTTGACTCCCCCGAACGATGAACCCGCCACCCGACGGCCAGTGATCAGGAACCGGGGCACGATATCCAGGGTCTCACCGCGGCCCGCGACGCCGGCGACCGTGCACAGGCCCCAGCCCATCCGGGCGGCCTCCACCGCCTGCCGCATGACACGAACGTTCCCGGTTGCCTCGAACGTGTAGTCGGCACCGAAGCCGCCGGTCGTCTCCACGATCTGGGCCACCACGTCCTCACCACCGATCATGCACTCGGTCGCGCCCTGCCCGCGGGCCAACTCCAGCCGTTGCGGCGATAGATCGACGCAGACGATCCGCTCGGCGCCGCGCAGCCGGCAGCCGGCGACGGCACCCAGCCCCACCATCCCGGCGCCGAACACCACGCACGTCGATCCCGGCTCGACCGCGGCGGTGTTGATCGCCGCGCCCAGGCCGGTGGAGAGCCCGCAGGCGAAGAGGCATGCGCCCTCGAGCGGCGCCTCCGGTGAGATCCGCGCGAGGGCGATCTCGGGCATCACCGTGTACTCGGCGAAGGTCGAGGTGCCCATGAAGTGCCGGATCGGCTCGGCGGCTCGCGACAGCCGAGCGGTGCCGTCCGGGAGGTATCCCGCGTTCTGCATGTCGCGGATCGCAAGGCAAAGGTTCGTGCGCGGGCTGCGGCAGTGCACACACTCGCCGCACTGCGGCGAGAACAGCGTCACCACATGGTCACCGGGCAGCACCATGGTCACTCCCTCGCCCACCCGCTCGACGACCCCTGCGCCCTCGTGCCCGAGCACCGTCGGTGCGTACCCTGACGGGTCGGCGCCCGACGCTGTGTACAGGTCGGTGTGACACACCCCGCAGGCGACCAGCCGCACCAGCACCTCGCCCGCACGCGGCTCGGCCAGGTCGACCTCCTGCACCACCAGAGGCGCCCCGAACTGCTCCAGCACAGCCGCGCGGATCTTCATGGCGGGCGAGTGTAGACGATCGGCCGACGTGTCTCCGGACTCGGCCAGGGGAGAAAAAAGATTCGCCGCCCCGGCTGACCTTTCGTCCGCCGGGCGAGAGAACTTTCGGGTCACCCCTACGATCCCTCCGCCCGGTTTCGACCTAGTCGGCTGCCCTGGGCGGCGCAGAAGTCAAGCTAGAGCACCCGAGCGGAGGATGCAACCGGGAATTTCACGCAGTTTGCGAGGTTCCGGTAGGCTCCCGCCTCGAAATGCGGGTGTTCATCGTCAGCGACATGGAAGGCGTGGCCGGAATCACCAACTGGCACCAGGTGAGCGGCGGCGATCCCATGTACGAGGAAGGCCGCGTGCTGTACACCGAGGAGATCAACGCCGCCGTGCGCGGCGCGCGGGCGGGCGGGGCGACCGAGATCGTGGTCATGGACTGTCACGGAGCCGGCGGCGGGTGGAACTTCAACTCGCTGATTCCCGACCGGCTCGACCCGGGCTGCGAATTCGTCGTCCAAAAGGAGTGGACGGAGTACACCGAGATCCTCGAACGCGGATGCGACGCGGCGCTCTTCGTCGCCATGCACGCGATGGCAGGCACCGCCGACGGAGGGATGAGCCACACCGTCTCGGGCACGGACTGGCGGAATCTGCGCTTCAACGGGCGCCTGGTCGGTGAGACCGGCATCAACGCCGCGCTGTGCGGCACCTGGGGATGCCCGGTGCTGCTGGTGACCGGCGACGAGGCGACCTGCCGGGAGGGTGTCGAGTTGCTCGGCGACCGCCTCACCACCGTGGCCGTCAAGCAGAGCCTGGGCAGGTTCAGCGCCCGTCACAGGACCCCCGCCACCGCCCGGGCGATGATCGAGGCGGGAGCGCAGACCGCGCTGGCCCACCTCTCGGCGGTGACACCGTACGACCCGGGCCGGCCGTGCGCGATCGAGGTCGAGTTGGCCACCCCGGACCAGACCGAGCAGTACCGGCACCGCGGCGACGTCGAGGTCATCGACTCGCGGACGATCGTGGTCCACGGGGACGACTGGTGGACCGTCTGGAAGGCGTTCTACTTCGCCCACCGCGACCCTGAATGAGGACGAGCCCCCACTAGACCAGGACGATGTCCTGCTTCCAGCTCACCAACCTGGTGGATCCGTCGGCCTCCGTGAACGTGGCGGCGCCGATGCCCCTGGCGGGGCCCGCAACGAGCGTGGCCTGGGTGACGCTGCCACCCTGTGGCACGGTGACCGCGCACAACGCCCACTCGGGCTGGGGCCGCATGAAGACCGGCGGAGAGGAAGCGTGCGCCGAGCCGTTCGGCTTCTGACGCACCACGATGTCGATCCGCACCGACACGTCGCCCTTCTGCCAGTCGATCGGGCCGCTGGCCATCACCTCGTGCCCGGCCGCCGCCAGCGGCAGCGGAGATTTGAACCTGGGACCCATCGCCATCTGACACTCCTCCCCTGTTTGGTCTCGAATGCGAGTGTCTCACGCCACGGTGCGGATCGCCAGCGGTGCAGCCGCTCGACGCATGCCGACGACATGACCCTTCTGGCGATAGAGCTCACCGGCGGCGCGGGCGGCCAGCTCCGCGTCCCGCTCCTGCCCCAACCGGGCGTGAACCGCGCTCTGGTCGAGCAGTGCGTCGGCGTGGGCCGAGACCCAGTCGGTGGTGGCGGCCAGATCGACCGCCTCTGAGGCGAGCCGCAGGCCCGAGCGGTCGCCGCGCCCGGCCAGGATGCGGCCGCGCACGGTGCGCCAGATCACCTGCGCCGAGATGTCGTCGGCCGTCGCCAGGGTGGCGCACCGCCCCGCGCACCTCGCCGCAGCGAGCTCACGTCCCCCCAGCAGGAGCACCTGAGCCAGATAGCCCTCCGTGGTGGCGAGCACCGCCCGCTCACCCATCCGCTCGAGTTCGCGAATGCCCGTCCTCAGGTGCCGCTCGGCGCGATCCAGCGGGCCACCCAGCAGACCGACGCTGGCCTCGGCGTGCGACACCGCGGCGTCGACCGTCGGGCCGAACTCGGCCAACTCGGCGTTCGACTCGTCGAGCAGACGAAGAGCTTCGGCTCCACGGCCTTGCATGGCGTAGAGACCCGCCAGCGGATGCGCGGCGAGCGACGCCGCCCACCGGTCGTTCTGAAGCAGGCGGATGATCTCCCGGCACCGCGCGATCCCCTTGTCAGTCGGCGTCGGACCGAAGTCCATCGCCGACGCCTCCCAGCCCAGCGCATCGGAGGCGATCCGTTCGTCGCCGGCCAGCTGCGCCTCCGCGCCCGCGCGCCTCCAGCACACCTCCGCGTCGCCCGCCCGGCAGCGGATCCACGACAGCAACGCGCGGAGATCCCACAGCCGCGCCAGCCCACCATGGTCGCCCCCGGCCGCCAGACTCGCCTCCAGCCGCTCACCCTGGCGCGCCACCAACCGGGCGACGCTGTCGGGATCGACCTGCAGGCGGGCCAGCAGCCGCTCGACCTGGGCACGCGCCTCGAGCACCCGGTCGCCCCCGTCCACCGCCATCCGCAGCGCGTCAGCGAGTGTCGATTCGGCATCCGTGAACTTGCCGGCCTCGCGCAGCGCCCCACCGAGATCGATCAGCACCGCGGCCCGGCCGAGATCGTCGCCGGCCCGCAGTCCGGCCGCGCGTCGCAGCAGCGTCGCGGCGCCGTGGCGGTCGCCCGCGATCAGCGCCCGCCGGCCCGCCGTGGCCAGGTGGTCGGCGGCGCGCTCGGCCAGACCCCGCTCCGACGCCCGCTCGACGCGGCCGAGCTCCTCCCGGTAGCGAAAGGCGCGCTCCAGGTGATAGCCGACGATCTCGTCCAACTCCCGCCGCGGCCGGTCGACGCGCGCCAGCCAGCCTGCGAATACCTCGTGCATCTCGGCCCGAGCCGCCTTCGGGAGCAGATCGTAGGAGGCATCGCGGATGAGGATGTGCGTGAAGCGGAACCCACGATCGCTGGGTACCTCGGCGGCGGCCGGACGCACCAGCTCGCGCCGCACCAGCTCAGCGAGCGCTCCATCGATCGCCTCCGGCTCGTGCCCGGCGAGCAGCGTGCGCACCGCCCCCACGTGAAAGCTGCGCCCCTCGACCGCCGCTGCACCGATCACGCGCCGCTCGGGCTCAGGCAGACTGTCGATCCGGGCCGCGAGCAGAGCCTGGATGGTCGGGGGTGCTCCGCGCGTCGGATCGTCGGCGCGCATGGCCACATACTGCTCGAGGAAGAGCGGGTTCCCCTCGGCCGCGCCGAGGATCTCGTCTCGCCGCTGAGCGCCGGAAGGGCGAGGGGCAAGCCGGCGCAGCATCCGCTCCGACTCGGAGGCCGACAGCGGGCCGAGCGTCACCACCGAGCGGCGCGCGTGCGCTGAGGCCCAGCCGGGCCGGCGGTCGAGCAGCTCGGGCCGGCAGGTGCAGATCAGCATCACCGACGCGCGCTCGATCGAGGAGGACAGCTGCTCGATCAGGTCGAGCAGCGGATCCTCCGCCCAGTGCACGTCGTCGAAGACGACCACCAGCGGATGGCTGCGGGCACAAGCCTCCAACAGCCTGCGAACCGCCCAGCCGGCGTCGTTGGACGAGCCCGGATCACCACCTCCGACGATCGCCCACACCGACGTGGCAACTTGCCGTGCGCGGGGGTCGCCGGCCACCAGCCGCTCCAGACCATCACGCCCACGGCCGCCGGAGAGCTGATCGACGATCTCGGCCAGCGCCGAGTAGGTGATGCCATCGCCGTACGGTAGGCAGCGTCCGATCACTACATGCGCGCGGTCGCCCACCTCGCCGAGCAACTCGCGGACGAGCCGCGACTTGCCGATCCCCGCCGGGCCGGCCACCGTCACGGTCGCGCCGCGGCCGGCCTCGGTGCAGCGCCGGAAGCGCGCCCGCAGCATGCGCAGCTCGCGCGCACGGCCGACGAGCGGTGTGCGCTCCACCCGGCTCGCCGCCGGCCGGTGGGCGAGCATCGCCTCGGCCTGCCATATGCGCAGCGGCTGTGCGGCTCCGCGCAGGTCGACGCGGCCCAGCGAGCGCAGGCGAACCGCGTGGCGCACCAGCCGCCTTGTCTGGGAGCCGATCACGACCGCGCCGGGGGCCGCGACAGCCTGAAGCCGCGCCGCCAGGTTGACCTGATCGCCGGCCACCAGGCCATGGCCGTGTGCGTCGCCGGCGCTGACCACCTCGCCGGTGTTCACCCCCACCCTGATCGCCAGCGAAACGCCGAACCGGCGTTCCAGGCCGGCGTTCAGGTCACCCATCGCGTCCTGCATCTCAAGCGCTGCCCGCACCGCCCGCAGCGCGTCGTCCTCGTGCAGCACCGGCACGCCGAAGACCGCCATCACGGCGTCGCCGATGTACTTCTCCACCGTGCCGCCGTGCCGCTCGATGACTGTGCGCATCTCATCGAAGTAGCGCTGCATCAGGTGCTGCAGCGTCTCGGGGTCGAGCTGCCCGGCGATCTCGGTCGATCCCACGGCATCGCAGAAGAGCACGCTCACGGTCTTTCGTGTGCGGGACCCCGCCCGGGTGTCCTCGATACGTTCGTCACGAGCGCCCATCGCCGAAGTTTACTGTGCCGCCACCACTAGACTGCGGCCGGTGCCCCGCGTCTACCCCACCGTGCTCGACCTGGTCGGCAACACGCCGCTGGTCCGTCTCCAGCGCCTCACGCGCGGTATCGAGGCGACGGTGGTGGCCAAGCTGGAGTACCTGAATCCCGGGGGGTCGGTGAAGGACCGGATCGGCCTGCCGATGATCGAGGCCGCCGAGCGCGACGGGCGGCTGCGCCCCGGTGGCACGATCGTCGAACCGACCTCCGGCAACACCGGAGTCGGCTTGGCGATCGCCGCGGCGATCAAGGGCTACCGCTGCATCTTCGTCATGCCCGACAAGATGAGTCGCGAGAAGATCTCGCTGCTGCGCGCATACGGCGCCGAGGTCGTGATCTGCCCGACCGCCGTCGAGCCCGAATCACCCGAAAGCTACTACTCGGTCTCCGATCGCCTCGCCGAGGAGATCCCGGGCGGCTTCAAGCCCAACCAGTACGCGAACATGGCCAACCCCGAGGCCCACTACGACACCACCGGGCCTGAGATCTGGGAGCAGACCGGAGGGGAGCTGGACGCGCTGGTGATCGCCCTGGGCACCGGCGGCACGGTGTCCGGCACGGCTCGCTACCTCAAGGAGCAAAAGCCTGACCTGCGCGTGGTCGGTGCCGACCCGGAGGGCTCGATCTACTCGCAGCCGGCCGACGTGCACCCCTACCTGGTGGAGGGCATCGGGGAGGACTTCTACCCTGCCACCATGGATCTGACACTGGTCGACGAGTTCGTCACCGTGTCCGACCGCGACTCCTTCGTGACCGCCCGGCGGCTCGCCCGCGAAGAGGGATGGCTGGTGGGCGGATCGGGCGGTACAGCCGTGTTCGCCGCGCTCGCCACCGCCGCGGGACTGGGGTCGGAGGCGACCGTCGCGACGCTCATCCCCGACTCGGGCCGGGCCTACCTGAGCAAGTTCTACGACGACAACTACATGCTCGAGCACGGGTTCCTCGAGCGCTCGGCTCCGGCGCCCACCGTGGCCGAGGTGCTGCGCTTCGTGCGCGGCGAGCACACTGGGCTGCCGGAACTGGTGGTGATCGAGGCCGACCACCGAGTGGGGGAGGCGATCGAATTGATGCAGCGCTACTCGATCTCGCAGCTCCCTGTTGTGCGCCGGCAGCCGGCGGGGCTCGAGGATCTGGTCGGCTCTCTGCACGAACGCGGTTTGCTCGACCGGGTGTTCAAGAATCCTGATGCACTCGAAGATGGAGTCGCGGCGGCAATGCAGCCGCCGCTGCACGTGGTGGAGGCGACGGAGTCGGTCGACCGCGTTTTCGCCGACCTGACCGCCGGCAGCCCTGCCGTGGTTGTGGCTGCCCAGGGTCGAGCCGCCGGCATGCTCACACGCTCCGACCTGCTCGAGTACCTCGCAGCCCACCGAAACGGGTCTTGACCCGGACAGTCCCGGTCGCAGCGCTCCGCCGCCTGGTCGTCGCCCGGCAGGGCTACGCCGGCCGGGCGCGCGCCGCCCGCCCAAGCGAGGTCGAGGCGGTGGTCGAACGGCTGGGCGCGGTGCAGCTGGACTCGATCTCCACCGTCGCCCGCAGCCACCGGCTTGCGCTCACCTCGCGGGTCGGCGGGTACCCCGCCGGGACCGTGTCGAAGCTGCTGGGCGCCGGCCGCCTGTTCGAATACTGGGCGCACGAGGCGTGCCTGCTGCACATCGACGACTGGCCGCTCCTTCGCCGCCAGATGATCGACGGGCGCGTGCATCGCTGGTGGGGGCCGATCATCGACTCCGATCCCGCGCTCGCCGAGCGGGTGATGGGCGACATCCGCCAACGTGGCCCGCTTGGTTCGCGAGACTTCGAGGGCAGCGGATCGGGCGGGATGTGGAACCTCAAGCCCGCCAAGCGCATGCTGGAAGCGCTGTGGACGGCGGGCGAGCTGGTGATCGCCGGGCGGCAGGGCTTTCAGCGGCTGTACGACCTACCCGAGCGGGTGATCCCGGAGGCGTTGCTGGGAGCACCGGTGCTCTCGGGCGCCGCTCATCGGCGGGCACTCGTGCTGCGGGCGGTCACGGCACGAGGTGCGCTGACCGAGGCCGGCGTCGTCGAGCACTGGCGGCTGCGCGGAGGGGTGGCCGCAATCCGGCCGCACGTCGAGGCACTGGTGACGGCCGGTGAGCTCGAGCGGGTGGCGGTCGACGACGGAGACGCACCCGTCCTGGTGCTGCCGGGAACCCGCTTCGACGCCGAACCGACCCCGTGCGTGCTGCTCTCGCCGTTCGACAATCTGCTCTGGGACAGGCCGTTCGCGCGCCGCGTGCTGGGCTTCGATCACCTGATCGAGGTCTACAAACCTGCCCCACAGCGGCAGTACGGCTACTACGTCTTACCGCTGCTGCATCGCGATCGGATCGTCGGCCGCGCCGACCTCAAGGCCGACCGCGCCGGCGGCCGGCTGCTCGTCCGCGCGTACCATCCCGAACGCGGATTTCGCAGTACCGCACCGTTCGAACGGGCACTCGAACGGCTGGCGGGCGTGCTCGGCCTGGACACGTGAGCCCTCGACCCGGCCGGTAACTCGGTCTTCAGTCCATCGCCGGAGGTGTCGATAGCCGCTACGTGAACGCTCCGACACGCCGCTCCTCGTTGCGTCCGACCGGACCAGCTCGCCGCCTGGCCACGCTGGTCGCGGCCGGCGCGCTCGCCGTTGCCGCAGCGGCGTGCGGTGGGTCGAGCGCAGCATCCACAACTCTGGACTCGGCGACGCTGGCGACCCGCGGGGACGCGGTCTGCACGACGTTCAACCACCAGGCCAACGTCGCCTCACATCAGATCTCGAAGTCGCCGAGAGCCGGATTCACGGCGCTGGTCGCCGCCTACGATCGCGAGGTCGGCGCGCTCCACAGGCTCCACCCATCTGCCACCGACAAGACACGGTTCGGGCGCCTGGTGGGCATCATCTCGAAGGAGCGCCCGATCATTCAGGCATTCGAGACGCACACGATCGGGAAGGATTCAGGTGCCGTGCGCGCCGACGCCGGTCACGCGTTCGCCCTGGCCGCACAGGTGAGCGGGATCGCCGTCGGCTTGAGCATGACGCAATGTGCACTGAGCGTGGACACGTCCACGCCGCCGACCTCACCCGCCGACTACCACCAGACCATCGCAAGCGAGTGCTACGCGGCGACCGCGGCCATCCAGCAGCTCCGGAAGCCGGCTCAGACGAGTGACCTTGCCACCTACGCCAGGCAGGCCGACCCGCTGTTCGACCAGGAGCTGCGCGACGTGCTGGCGCAACCAAAGCCGTCGGCAGCGTCGGTCGCCTCCATCCAGCCCTGGATCGACACCCAGCAGCTCGCCAAGCAGTATCTGGACGCCGTCGGCAAGGCTGCCGCCATCAACGACGTCTCGACGCTCCAGAACAGCCTCGCCCAGCTCAAGGCCGAGACCGCGCACGCGCACTCGGCTGCCCTGGCCGCCGGCATCCCCGGCTGCGCCGGCTGAGTACACTCAGCCGCGCGATGGACTTCGAGACCCGCGCGATCCACGCCGGCCAGGAACCCGACCCCAGCACCGGGGCGGTCACCGTGCCCATCTACCAGACGTCGACCTACGTGCAGGCGTCGGTCGGCCAGCTGAAGCAGGGCTACGACTACTCGCGCACTGCAAACCCCACCCGGCGGGCGCTCGAGAACTGTCTGGCGTCGCTCGAGTCCGCCGCACACGGGATCGCCTATTCCTCCGGGATGGGCGCGGCCACCACCGTCATGCATCTGGTCGACCCCGGGCAGCGCGTGGTGGCGGTCAACGACGTGTACGGCGGGACCTACCGGCTGTTCTCCAAGGTGTACGAGCCCAAGGGGTATCGCTTCAGCTATGTGGACGCACAGACGTGCAACACCGATCTCGCGTCGCACCTTGACTCCGATACCCGGTTGGTATGGATCGAGACGCCCACGAATCCGCTGCTGAACCTGATCGACATCCCGGCCGCAGCAGCCGCCGCGCATGCCGTCGGCGCCCTGTTGGTGGTCGACAACACGTTTGCATCGCCGTACCTGCAGCGGCCGATCGAGTTGGGCGCAGACATCGTCGTGCACTCCACCACCAAGTACCTGGGTGGCCACTCCGACCTTGTGGGAGGGTTCGCCGCGACCTCGAACGATTCGGTGGCCGAGCGCCTGCGCTTTCTGCAGAACTCCTTGGGAGCCATACCCGGGCCGTTCGACGCCTGGCTGGTGCTGCGGGGCCTCAAGACACTGGCCGTGCGCATGCGCGCCCACTGCGACAACGCCGCTCGGGTGGTCGAGTTCCTGGGTGGGCATCCGGCGGTCGCGCGGGTGCTCTATCCGGGCCTCCCCGACCACCCCGGCCACGACATCGCCGCGCGCCAGATGGACGGCTTCGGCGGCATGATCTCGTTTCTCACCGCCACCGAAGCCGAGGCGGTGGAACTGGTCGCCCGGACCCGCGTGTGGTCGCTGGCCGAGAGCCTCGGCGGCGTCGAGAGCCTGATCGAGCATCCGGCCAGGATGACCCACGCCTCGACCGCCGATGCGCCGTTCGCGACGCCCTCGAACCTCGTCCGGCTGTCGGTGGGCATCGAGTCGGCCGACGACCTGCTCGCCGACCTCGCGCAGGCGCTGGGCACCTAAGAGCGCCTAACAAAATGCCTCGCGGCGTCTGGCGGTGTCTCGCTGGCGCAGGTTGGCCACGGCGCAGCTTGCCCAGATCAGCTGCGCATATGGGCTGCGCCGCGCCGTGTCCCCCTGCTGGCGATCCACTCGCCAGCCATCCACGATTCATTCTGTTAGGCGCTCTATGCTGCGCGGCGGTCGCGCTCCTCGCGGCGGTCAGCCTCGTGCCGCGCCTCCGCCGCCACCGCGTCCTTGCTGACGCCGTAGCGCGCAGCGGCGACCAGCACGACCACAAGCGTGCAGACGACGCCCACGATGACCGCCTGCCATCCGTTCATACCAGCGCCTTCGCCGGAGCAGTACGAATCCCTGCAAGCTGGCGCGAGTCCGTGCAATAGGGTTTCGCGACGTGGACCCCCGCGAGGTGATCGCCGACTACGAGCGCTGGCTGGACGAGCGCATGCCGACGGTGGCCGACGGGCGCCGCCAGAAGCACGAGCGCATGCGCGAGAGCGCATTCGCGTTCCTGCGCGGGGCGTACCCCGTGTGGCTGGTTCGCACCGCCGATAGCGCGCGGGGGCGGCGCGTGCTCGCGGTCGGTGATCTGCATGTCGACAACTTCGGCACCTGGCGCACCGCCGACGGCGCGCGCGGCTGGGGGGTGAACGACCTCGACGAGGCCGCCTCGCTGCCCTTTGCGAACGATCTGATCCGCCTGGCGACCAGCGCCCTCGTCTCCGAGGACGCGCAACCGGGCAGCCGCCACACGATCGCCGATGCGGTGCTCGCCGGATACCAGCGCGGGCTCGAGTCGCCTGGCGCCCCGCCCGACGCCCCCCGGATCGGCGAGGATCGCGGCTTCTGGGCTCGGATCGACGCCCTTCCGGACGCGGCCGATCCACCTCCCGGCATCGTCCGGTTGCTGGCTGCGGCGCTGCCGCCGAACGCCGAGCTGCGGCGGATCGCAACCCGGATCGCCGGACTGGGCAGCCGTGACCACCCGCGCTACGTCGCAGTCGCCCAGGACGGCGGTGGCAGGCTTGCGCGCGAGGCCAAGCTGCTCGCACCGTCGGCCACCGACTGGCGCGGCGGCACGAGCGCGCCGATCGGTGCGACCGCAGCCACGATAGCCCGCGAGGCACGGCACGACGGCGACCCCACGTTGCGCTTCCCAGACGGCGTGGCGATTCGCCGGCTGGCTCCTGACTGCGGCCGCGTGGAGCTGGCCGACGTCCCCCGCCGACACGCGCGCTCCCACCTGCTGCTGGCGATGGGACATGCGACCGCGAGCCTGCACCTAGGGTCGGTCGACGCGGTCGAGCTGGTCGCGGCACTCGACGAGCTGCCAGCCGGCTGGCTGGCGGACGACATCGAGACGATGCGGCACCATACCGAGCACGACTGGCGCCGCTGGAAGGATGCGACGTGACGTTCGGGACGCTCACCCTGATCGCCGCCGCCGGGCTGGTCGGGCCGCTGCTGGGCAGTCTGCGCCGGTCGTCGCTGCCGCTGGTGGTGGGCGAGATCGCCGCCGGCGCGGCGATCGGCCACAGCGGATTCCGGCTGATCGACCCTGCCGATCCGGTGTTGATCTTCCTGTCCCAGATCGGGTTTGCGATGCTGATGTTCGTCGTCGGCACTCACCTGCCGCTGCGCGAGCCGACCCTGCGCGCCGCCCTGCGCCGCGCGGCCGGCGCCACCGCCGTGGCGTTCGCCTCGGCGACGGCGATCAGCCTCGTGCTGACCCGGGTGACGACGCTCCACCGGACCGGCATGATCGTGCTGCTGCTGGCCAGCAGCTCCGCGGCCGTCGCGATGCCGATCGTGCAGGAGCGTGGGCTGACCGGACCGGTCGTGCTCGCCGCCGGAGCTTGGATCGCGGTGGCGGACATCGTCACCATCCTCGCCATCCCGTTGGTGGTGTCGTCGGGCAACCCGGTGCGAGTGGGGATCGGTGGCGTCATCGTGACGGGGACGGCGATCGGCATCTGGCTCGCTGCCTCCCGCACCCGTCACCTGGCATGGGTGCACCGGCTACGCAAACAGAGCAAGCACCAGGGCTGGGCACTTGATCTGCGGCTGTCGCTGATCGCGCTCTTCGCGCTGGCCTGGATCGCAACCCGGTTCGGTACCGGGGCCCTGGTGGCGGGATTCAGCGCCGGTGCCGTGCTGGCTGTGGTCGGTGAGCCCAAGCGCCTCGCCCAGCAGTTGCTCGGCCTGGCCGAGGGGTTCTTCGTCCCGCTCTTCTTCGTCTCGCTGGGCGCCAAGCTGGATGTGCGCTACCTCGCCCAGTCGAGGTCCGATCTGTGGCTCGCAGCGGCACTCGCAGCCGCAGCCGTCGCGTGCCACCTGATCGCCTCGCTCGTCCTCCGCCTCCCTGCGGCCGCCGGCCTGTTGGCGTCTGCGCAGCTCGGCGTTCCGTCGGCGATCGCCGCGCTCGGCCTCAGCCGGGGCGACCTCGACAGCGGCCAGGCCGCGGCCGTCATCGCGGCCGCGCTCGTATCGCTTGCCGCGTGCGCCGTGGGGGCCGAGTTGCTCGCTCGGGCGGCCGGCGCGGAGGAGGATGAGATACGCCGCCCCGGCTGACCTTTCGTCCGCCGGTCGAAGGAACTTTCGAGTCGCCTCTACGATCCCTCCGCCCGGTTTCGTCCTACTCGGTTACCCTGGGCGGCGCAGAAGCCAAGCTACGGGATCGCCGCGGCGCTTGCAAGCGAGAATTTCCCGCAAACTGCGAACACGCGCCGGGACTAATCGCCGACAGCCGCGCGTTTGACTCGATCAGATGACCGAACAGCCCAGCCAGACCCGCCGGATCGTGCGCCTCTTCCGCCCGTACCGGGTGCGCCTGACCGGTCTGCTCTCGATGATCGTGCTTTCGGCAGGGCTCGGCATCATCCCCGCCTTCCTGCTCAAGGCGGTGTTGAACGACATCACTCGGGAGGGCCGCCACCTCGACACCGCCACGCTCGACCTGGAGGTGGTAGGGATGGTCGCCATCCCGATCATCACCGGCGCCATCGGGGTCGCCCAGACGTGGCAGTCCAACCTGGTCGGCCAGCAGGTCATGCACGACCTGCGGACCGCCGTCTATGCCCACCTGCAGCGGATGTCGCTGGCGTTCTTCACCCGCACCCGCACGGGCGAGGTGCAATCGCGGATCGCCAACGACATCGGCGGCGTGCAGACGGTTGTCACCACCACAGCCACCTCGATCGCCTCCAACCTGACCACCGTCATCGCCACCGCGGCCGCGATGGTGCTGCTCGACTGGCGGCTCGCGCTGGCCGCGTTCGCGCTGCTGCCGGTGTTCGTGCTGATCACGCGCCGGGTGGGCCAGCTGCGCCGGGCGCTAGCTACGACCATGCAGAGCTCGCTGGCCGACATCTCCTCGCTGGTCGAGGAGTCGCTGTCGGTGTCCGGCGTGCTGCTGGGCAAGACCATGGGCCAGTCCAACGAGCTGACCACCCGATTCGGAGAGGAGTCCAGCCGCCTCGCTGACCTGCAACTCCGCCAGCGGATGGCCGGGCGCTGGCGGATGGCCTCGGTCCAGGCCAGCTTCGCGGTCATGCCCGCACTTGTCTACGGCGTGGCCGGAAACCTGCTCGCCGGCGGTAACAGCTCGATCTCGATCGGCGCCCTGGTCGCCTTCACCACACTCCAGACCCGGCTCTTCTTCCCCGTCAGCTCGCTGCTGTCGGTGCAGACCGACGTACAGACGTCACTGGCGCTGTTCGAGCGGGTGTTCGAGTACCTCGACCTGCCGGTCGAGGTGGACGAGCGGGCCGACCCGGTGGTGCTCGACCGGGCGACCGTCGAAGGCGAGGTCGAGTTCCGGGACGTGAGCTTCTCGTACGAGCCGGGGACGACCACGCTCGAGGACATCGACTTCGTCGCCTCCCCCGGGGCGAAGGTGGCGCTGGTCGGCGAGACGGGCAGCGGCAAGACCACGCTGGGCTACCTGGTGGCGCGCCTGTACGACGTGAACCGCGGCGCGGTCACGATCGACGGCGTCGACCTGCGTGACCTGGCCTTCGCTTCGCTGCGCCAGATCGTCGGCGTCGTCAGCCAGGAGACGTACCTGTTCCATGGCACCGTGCGCGAGAACCTGCGCTTCGCAAAACCCGACGCGACCGACGTGGAGATCGAGCAGGCGGCGCGGGCCGCCCGCATCCACGACCATCTCGCCACGCTCCACGACGGCTACGACACGGTCGTCGGCGAGCGCGGGTACCGATTCTCGGGCGGGGAGAAACAACGGCTGGCGATCGCGCGGGCGATCCTGCGCGACCCGCCGGTGCTGGTGCTGGACGAGGCCACGAGCGCCCTCGACGTCGAGACCGAGCGGGCGGTGCAGGACGCGCTGGACGCGCTCAGCGCCGGCCGCACCACGATCACGATCGCACACCGGCTGTCCACGGTACGCGACGCCGACCTGATCCTCGTGCTCGATCGCGGCCGCATAGTCGAGCGGGGGACGCACACCGACCTCGTTGCACTGGGCGGCCGCTACGCGGCGCTGGTCGAACGCGACGCGCTACCGGTGTGAGGACGACCGTCCACCGCTACGGAACCCACCGCAGCCAGTTGGGAGAGCTGACCCTGCCCGATGCGGACGGACGATCCGCCGTGGCGACCCTGATCCACGGCGGGTGCTGGCGGCAGCGGTACAGCCTGCGGCTGATGGACGCCCTGGTCGGCGACCTGGCCGGCCGCGGATGGGCGGTGTGGAACCTCGAGTACCGCCGGCTGGGCCCACGGGGTGATGGAGGTTGGCCGGCCACACTGGAGGATGTGGCTGCCGGAATCGACCACCTGGCGACACTCGAAGCACCGCTCGACCTCGATCGGGTATGTGCGATCGGCCACTCGGCGGGCGGACAACTCGCGCTGTGGGCGGGCTCACGGGATGCGCCCGGAGTGCGGGTGACTGACGCCGTCGGCCAGTCGGCGTTGGCCGACCTCGAGACCTCGGCTCACAACGGTACCTGCGGCGGGCAGGTGCAGCGCCTGCTGGGCGGCACTCCCGAGCGGGTGCCTGACCGCTATGCAGCGGCGTCGCCGATCCGTCGGCTTCCGCTCCGCTGCCGCACGCTGGTGGTTCACGGACTGGCCGACGACGTGGTGCCCGCATCGCAGAGCATCGCCTACGCGGACGCGGCGGGGGCGGACTGCGCCCGGGCGCTGCCCGGGGACGAGGGTCACTTCGAACACCTGGATCCGCAATCGCAGTCGTGGCGGGCGGTAGTCGGGTGGCTGTGAGCGGGCGCGCACGGGCCGAGGCGCTGGATGCCGCCGATCCGCTGGCGGGCTTCCGCGACCGCTTCGTGACCGCCGACGGCGGCCGGATCTACCTCGACGGCAACTCGCTGGGCCGGCTGGGGGTGGACGCACGGGCCGGGCTGACGGCGGCGATCGACGACTGGGGAGCACGGCTGGTCGGCGGCTGGCACGACTGGATCGACCTGCCGGCACGGGCCGGCGACGAGCTGGCACCTTTGGTCGGCGCGTCTCCCGGCGAGCTGCTGGTCTGCGACTCGGTGACCGTGAACCTGTACAAGCTGGCCGACGCGGTGCTGACGGTGCGGCCGGGAGCGGTGGTCCTCGCCGAGTCGGACTTCCCCACCGACCGCTACGTCCTGGCCGGCCTCGCGGCACGCCACGGACGGGAGGCGATCGACGCCGGCTCAGACCCGTCGCAGACGCTGCGCGGATGCGGCGAGGTCGCCCTGGTCGCGCTCTCCCACGTCGACTACCGCTCGGGCGCCCTGGCCGACATGCGGGCGATCACTGCCGCCGCCCACGCGGCCGGGGGAATGATGCTGTGGGATCTGAGCCACTCCGTCGGCGCAGTGGCGGTCGAACTGGAGCGGTGTGACGCCGACCTGGCGGTTGGATGCACCTACAAGTACCTGAACGCCGGCCCTGGCGCGCCCGGGTTCCTGTACGTCCACACGCGCCACCAGCACGCGCTGCGCTCTCCGATCCAGGGCTGGTTCGGGCAGCGCGAACAGTTTGCGATGGGTGCCGAGTACGAGCCCGCCGAGGGCATCACCCGGTTTCTGGCCGGCACTCCGAGCGTGCTGGGGATCGAGGCCGTCCGGGCCGGGGCTCGGCTCGTCGCCGAGGCCGGGATCACGGCACTGCGAGACAAGTCCCTGGGGCTGACGGCCCTCGCGATCGATCTCCACGACGAGCGCCTGGCACCACTCGGCTTCGAACTGGCAACGCCGCGAGAGCCGGACCGGCGCGGGTCGCACGTCTCCCTCGCCCACCCCGACGGGTGGCGGATCTGCCGCGCGCTGATCGAGCGGGCCGATGTGGTGCCGGACTTCCGCGAGCCCGACGTCGTTCGGCTGGGCATGGCGCCGCTCTACACCCGCTTCACCGACGTGTGGGATGCGATCGAGCGCCTGGTGCGCCTGATCGATGCCGGCGAGCATCTGGCCTCCGACCCCACCCCCACCCGTGTCACATAGAACTCGTTTCAGAATGAGCTTCGTCGTGAGGCGCAGGGCGCGGTGGTTGCGGGAAGGATCGAGCGGCGAGCGGAGCGCAGGCGTGGCTGAAGCCACGTCGAGCACCGCACGCCGCGTGGGACGCACCCGCAACCGGCG
>JBBRMM010000024.1:0-48929 GCA_038230835.1 Gaiellales bacterium | reverse complement strand
CCAACAGCTTGTCGGCCTCGCGCAGCTTGCGCACCACCTGCTCCGGCGAGTGCCTGCGTCCCTTCATGACGATCACCTCCTGGCTCTTTCGAGCCATCGTGACCCTCACAACGGACGGACCACATTCAAGGGGTCACGTCAGAAGCCCTCGCGCCACGTCCGTTGCAGCAGGTCGCGCAGGGTGTCGGCATCCTCCGCCTCGAGATGCTCGTCCGCGTCCAGGTACATGACCCAGTCTCCGGTGGCCGCGTCGAGCGACGCGTTCCGCGCGTCCGAGAACGATCCGTTCCACGGGAAGCTGACCACCGTCGCGCCGAACGACTCGGCGATCGCGACCGTGCGGTCGGTGGATCCGGTGTCGACCACGATCATCTCGTCGACGACACCGACCAGCGGCGTCAGACAGCCGGGCAGCATCTCTTCCTCGTTCTTGACGATCATGCACAGCGAGAGCCTCAGCCTGGTTGTGGGCCGAGCGCCGGCGGCGACCCGCTTGGCTCGCGTGCCGAGTGCCCGCAGCTGGTGACCGAAGCGGCCCTTGAGGGTGTGGGGGCTGCGCTTGCGGATCCGCGTCTGGTCGAGGTTGGTGCGCGCGATGGCGAGTGCGGGATCAAGCTTCAGGGCAGCCTTGAAGAGGGCCTCGGCGCCACCCAGCTCGAGCAGTTCGTAGAGCAGCACGCCGGTGTGGTTGAGAATGATCGGCTCCAGTGGGTTGCGCTCCAGTGAGTCCAGCAACAGCCGGGCGGAGGTCGCGAACACGGGTACCCAGGCGTCGGTGTTGTCCGGGCGGTACGAGAGCACGAGCTCGGTCACCTCACGGCGGGCGTGGTGCGCCCGCTGACGATCGTCCCAGCCGGCCAGGTCGGCGTACACCGCTCCCAGCCCGACCAGATCGCCGGCGGTGAGTGCGCGGGCGGCGCCCTCGACGGCCAGTTCGACGCGGCGGCGCCAGTCGGCAGGCGTGAGGGCGGCGGCCTCGGTGACGGGAATCGAGGAGGTGCGGAGCGCCATCGCTGGGGTATTCGGCTCTCGCGGGTCGCGATTTAGCTCCCGCCGATCGAGCGGGGGGATCGATCCACCGCAGCGTCTACACTCCCGCTCGTTGTGTTGGCGCTCATGCTTGACGGCCGGCCGGCCGATGACGCGCACGTGATGCACTCGTGAGCTCGTCGCCTCGCCAGATCTCCGCAGTCCCGTCGCCACCCGCGGTCGAGGTGTCCGACGCGCTTGCCATGGAGTTCTTCTACTGGATGACGCTCACGCGTGCGGTCGAGGAGCGTGCGCTCAACCTGTATCGCCAGGGCAAGTTGCCGGGCAGCTACTACACCGGACGCGGCCAGGAGGCGATCGCGATTGGCATGGTGCTGCCTCTGCGTCGCGGGAGCGACGGCGACTGGCTGTCGCCGTGGATCCGCGACCTCGGCTCGTACCTCGTGCACGGTGTGCCCCCGTGGCGGATCTTCGCCCAGTTCATGGGCAAGGCCGGATCCACCACTCGCGGCAAGGACGGCAACCTCCACATCGGCGGCCGGGAGTGGAACATCCCCTGTCAGGTCTCGCACATGGCGGACATGATCCCGCTCACGGTCGGAGCGGCGCTGGCCTACAAGCAGCGTGGTGAGGACCGCGTCGCGCTGACCAGCTTCGGCGACGCGGCCACATCCCGGGGCGACTTCCACGAGGGTCTGAACATTGCCGCTGTGCTGGAGGTGCCCGCGGTGTTCGTCGCCGAGAACAACGGGTGGGGGTATTCGACGCCGATCTCCCGTCAGACCAAGGTCACGGACCTGCACAAGAAGGCGGCGGCGTACGGTATCCCGGCGGTCTCGGTGGACGGCAACGACGTGTTCACCGTCTACTCCGCGATGAAGACTGCGGTGGACGCCGCGCGGGCCGGCCAGGGCCCGCAGTTCATCGAGTGCAAGACGTACCGGATGGGCGGCCACGCCGCTCACGACAAGTACGAGAGCTACATGCCGATGGAGACGCTGGCCGAGTGGTCGGACAAGGATCCGATCAAGCGGCTCGAGACCGCCCTGAGGGATACCCGCGGGATGGTCCCCGAGCGGCTCGAGGACGTTCGAGTGCGGGTGCGTGACGAGGTCCGGGAGGCGGTCGAGCGGGCTGATCACGACGGCTATCCCGAGCCGGCCGAGGCGCACGAGGGCGTGTTCGCGCCTGCGGACTACGAGGACTGAGCATGCCCGAACTGACCTACCTCGAGGCCATCAACGCCGCGCTTGCCGACGAGATGGAGCTCGACGAGCGCGTGTTCTGTCTGGGCGAGGACGTCGGCAAGCAGGGCGGTGCCTTCGGCGCCACCAAGCAGCTGCAGCAGCGGTTCGGCGTGATGCGGTCGATCGACATGCCGGTCGCCGAGGCCGGCATCGCCGGGGTGGCGATCGGCGCTGCCATGGCGGGCCAGCGTCCGGTGGCCGAGATGCAGTTCGGAGACTTCGTGTCGATCGCGTTCGATCAGCTGGTCACCTGCGCCGCGAAGATGCACTACCGGATCGGCTGGGCGGTGCCGCTGGTCGTGCGCTGCCCCAACGGCGGCGGTGTCGGCGGCGGCCCGTACCACTCCGAGAACGTCGAGGCCTGGTTCCACCACCACGCCGGCCTCAAGATCGCGTGCCCCGCGACCGCCGAGGACGCCTACGGGATGCTGCGCTCGGCGATCCGCGATCCCAACCCGGTGGTGTTCTGCGAGCACAAGTTCCTTTACCGGCGGGAGAAGGCCGAGGTCGCGACGGGCACCGACGGACGGCTGGTGCCGCTCGGCGAGGCGATCGTGCGCCGGCCCGGCAGCGATCTGTCGATCATCACCTACGCGGCGACGGTGCGCTCGGCCTCGACGGTCGCCGACCGATTGGCCGAGGAGGGTATCTCGGCCGAGGTGGTGGACCTGCGCTCCCTGATCCCGTTCGACGCCCACACTGTGCTCGACTCGGTGCGGCGCACCGGCAAGGCGCTGGTTGTCCACGAGGACAATCTGACCGGTGGCTTCGGTGCCGAGGTGGCGGCGGTGATCGGGCAGCGGGCGTTCGAGTACCTCGACGCGCCCGTCACCCGCGTGGCCGCGCTCGACACCCCGATCCCGTTCACGCCCGTGCTCGAGCGCGAGTACATGCCGACCGAGGACGATATCCTCGCCGCGGCGCGTGAACTCGCGGCCTACTGACGCCGATCACGGTGGAGCGGGAGGCTATTACGGCGATACCCTCGCTTGCCGATGGTCCCGTATAATCGGGAAACCTTGGAAGGGGTCGTTGGGGGACATGCGCTTTCGCCATAGGTTGTCAATTATGTTCGGAGCGCTTGCGCTCGTTCCGCTGATTGCCGTGACGGTGATCGTGTCCACCTTCGTGTCGCGTGACCAGACCGTTCGCGTGGACGGGCGGTTGGGTGCCGCCATCGGCAGCGGGGTGGACACGTACCATGCGCTGCTGAACGCTGTGGGCGTGCGGGCTCGCACCCTGGCGGCGCGCCCCGACGTCCAGCGCGCCCTGGCTGGACACGGCGACCCCGCTACCGTGGTCGCTTTGCATCCACGGATGCAACTCAAGGTGCACGGTCGGGTGATCGCGGGCGTGGCTCCCTCCGGCCCCGCGTGGCGTGCCCACGTCCAGGTCGGACCCGCATCGGTCGGTCGCGAGGTCGTGGTGTGGCAGCCGCTCGGGCCCACGTTCATGGCGACGATCGCCACACAGTACTCGCACGTACCCGGTGTGGAACTCGATCTGATTGCAGGGCATCGCGTTATCGCCGGCACCGGCGGTGCGACCGGCAGCGAGTCGGGGCTGCGGGTCGGGCGGATCGGCAACGCGACCGTGGCCGGCGTTGACGTGCGCGGCCAGATGGCGGCGGTGGATTCGGCCCAGGGCGGCCCGGTGTACCTGGCGGCCACGTATCCCTCGTCCACGCTGTCCGATGCGATCGATTCGCGGCGCCTGCGGCTGCTGGTGCCAGTGCTGATCGTGGGGGGCCTGCTGACGCTGCTCGCGGTCGTGGCCGCGCGCCGGATCTCCCGCTCGCTGACCGAGCTCGCCGTGCGGGCCCGGTCGCTGCTGCGCACCGGCACCGGCACCGGGGGAGGCGATGAGCTGTCCGAGTTGGGCGCGGTGATCGACCATATGTCCACCGAGCTCACGACCCGGGTCGACGAGCTCGAGGCCGAGCGGACACGGGTCAAGGAGACTCTGCAGCGGTACGGGGCGACGCTCGCCGCCACGCACGACCTGGACGCGCTGGTGGGTGCGGTGCTCGACACCGCGGTCCAGGCGACGCGGGCGCGCGGAGGCCGGCTGCTCCTGTACGAGCCGCTGACCGGCGAGGCGGTGGAGCGCGCGCGGATCGGCACCGCTCTCGGCTCGCGTGCCGACCTGCCGATGGTCGTGTCCGCCGGGTCGGGGATCGAGGGCCTGGCGCTGGCGGAGATGGCTCCGCGGTCCGAGCAGACCCCCCGGGCGGTGCTGGCCGCGCCGATCGTACGCGAGGACGAGCTGCTGGGGCTGGTGACGGTGGTCGACCCCCAGGACGGTGCGTTCGAAGGGGGGGACGTTGAGGCATTGGCCGGGCTGGCGGCTCAGGCCGGGGTGGCGATCGAGAATGCGCGCCTGCACGAGGTGGTCGAGCAGCAGGCGGTGACCGATGCACTCACCGGCCTCGCCAACCGGCGTCAGTTCTACGACGTGCTGGGGCGGGAATTCGAGCGTGCGCAACGGTTCGATCAGCAGATCGGGTTGATCCTGTTCGACATCGACGACTTCAAACAGGTGAACGACACGCTCGGCCACCTGGCGGGCGACGTCGTCCTGCACGCCGTCAGCGAGACGCTGCTCGAGCTGATCCGCGAGATCGACCTCGCCGCTCGGTACGGCGGCGAGGAGTTCGCGGTGCTGCTCCCCCAGACCGGGCTGGAAGGTGCGGTGAACCTCGCGCATCGCCTACGCCTCGCGGTGGAGGAGCGCGAGATCGTGTTTGCCGGTGCCCCGGTGACCGGGATCACGGCGAGCTTCGGCGTGTCCGCCGGGCCGGAGGAGGGCACGACGCAGATCGATCTCGTGGCGGCGGCCGACGCCGCGCTGTATCGGGCCAAGCGGAGCGGGAAGAATCAGGTCGTGCCCGAGTGATGGGCTGCGGCGTGTGCCCCTCCCACCTTGATATAGTTGTGTGGCACTTTGTGCTGCCCTGACCACCGACCTGGAGGCCGGATGACCCCGACCAGTTCGCTGTTCGCCGCCGTGATCGAGGAGCACCTCGAGTTGAAGCGCCGCAACCGCCACCTCGACGGGGACCTGCCGCTGGACGAGTTCGTCGGAGACGATCCCTTCGCCAACCATCCGCTCTTCAAGTCCGAGCAGGAGGCGGTGCGCGAAGAGCTCGAGACCGGCGAGCACCCGGCCGTCTCGCTGGAGATGGCGGACGACACGATGACGATGCCGGTGGTTGCGGCCGAGCCGACCGGGGAGCCTCAGGGGTGGATGGAGACGACCACGGCGGGCGACTTCCGGTGGGACTGACCCGATGACGTCGCCGGCTCGGCGGGTACGCTTCACCGCATGAGCCTTGCGAGCGTTCCTGCGCGAGCGGTCGAACCGGCTGACGACCGGTTCCTGAACCGCGAGTTGTCATGGCTCGACTTCAACCAGAGGGTGCTCGAGTTGGTTGCAGACCCGACGGCGCCGCTGCTCGAGCGGGTGCGGTTCTGCGCGATCGTGGCGTCGAACCTGGATGAGTTCTTCATGGTGCGCGTGGCGGGCCTCGAGCGCCAGGTCTCCGCGGGACTGGCGACCCGCTCGCCGGACGGCCGCACCCCGGGAGCGGTGCTGGCGGACATCCGCCGGCGGGTGGTCGCGACCTGCGCTTGGCAGACCGAGCTCTGGACGCGGGAGCTCCAACCGGCACTGGCAGGCGAGCGGATCGTCATCTCGACGGTCGAGGAATGCTCCTCTCAGGAGCTGGCGGATCTCGACGAGCGGTTCTCACGCGAGATCTATCCGGTGCTGACGCCGCTCGCGGTCGGGCTCGGGCAGCCGTTCCCGTACATCTCGGGACTGTCGATGAGCCTCGCCCTGCGGGTCAGCGACCCCGAGAGCGGGGAGGAACGGTTCGCGCGGGTGAAGGTGCCGGAGGGGCTCCCACGATTCGTGCAGGCGGGATCGGCGGGCCGGCTCGTGCCGCAGGAGCGCGTGATCGCCCATTTCCTGGAGCGGCTCTTTCCCGGCATGGAAATCGTCGAGCACGGACTCTTCCGAGTAACCCGCGACGCGGACTTCGAGCTCTCCGACGAGGCCGACGATCTGCTCGAGGCGGTCGAGCTGGAGCTCCGGCGCCGGCGCTTCGGCGATGTCGTGCGGGTGGAGGTGTCGGCCGGCATGTCGGCGCAGATGCTCGACCTGCTGACCCACGGTGTGGCCGCCGACGACACCCAGGTGTACCCGGTCGAGGGCCTGCTCGACCTCGCCGACCTGACCCAGCTCGCGGATCGGCACCGGCCCGACCTCAAGTACGACCCGTGGGTCCCGATCACTCGCACTCGGTTGGCCTCCTCCGGCGAACGCAACGATCTGTTCTCGCAGATCCGCGGCGGGGATCTGCTCGTGCATCTGCCATACGACTCCTTCACGACCAGCGTCGAGGCGTTCGTGCGCGCGGGGGCGAAGGATCCCGGGGTGGTCGGGATCAAGACCACCGTCTACCGCACCTCCGACGACTCGGCGCTGATGCCGTCGCTGATCGACGCAGCCGAGCGGGGAAAGCAGACCGTCTGCCTGGTGGAGCTGAAGGCGCGCTTCGACGAACGGCGCAACATCGAGTGGGCTCGCCTGATGGAGCAGGCGGGGGTGCACGTCGTCCACGGGTTCGCCAATCTCAAGATCCATGCGAAGACCACGCTGGTGGTGCGTCGTGAGGGCGACGCGCTCCGCCGTTACGTCCACATCGGCACCGGCAACTACAACGCGGTCACCGCCCGGCTGTACGAGGACATGGGGGTCTTCACCGACGACGAGGAGATCACCGCCGACGTCGCCGACCTGTTCAACCATCTGACCGGGTTCGCGCGCCCGCAGCGATTCCGCAAGCTCCTGGTGGCCCCGTTCAACCTGCGCTCGGGGCTGATCGAGCGGATCAGGGCGGTGGCGGATGCGGCGCAGGCCGGCCGCGAGGCCCGGGTCCGGATCAAGGTCAACTCGCTGACCGACGTGGCGGTGATCGAGGCGTTGTACAAGGCGTCGCAGGCGGGCGCCCGCGTGGAGCTGGTGACCCGCAGCATCTGTGCGCTGCGCCCGGGTGTGCCGGGGCTGTCGGAGAACATCGAGGTGCGAAGCGTCGTCGGTCGGTTCCTCGAGCACAGCCGGGTATTCATGTTCGAAGCGGGCGGGGACACGAGCGTGTATCTGGGCAGCGCCGACCTCATGCCGAGAAATCTCGATCATCGCATCGAGGTTGTGGCGCCGGTCGAGGATCGTCGCTCCAAGGATGAGATCAGCTCGGTGTTCGACACCCTGATGGCCGACAACGCGGATGCCTGGCTGCTGGACGCGGAGGGCAGCTGGATGCGCCTGGAGCCGGGTGCCGATCGCAACCGCTCCACCCACACGGTGTTGATGCGGCGGGCGGCCGTGCGGGCGAAGCGCTCAGCCCGGCCTTAACCCGGGGGGGCGGCGGCGGTTCGGGCGGCGTGCTCCGCCGGCGCGAGCAGGGCCGCGCCGATCGCCCCACCCAGATCGCCCAGCGCCGCGAGGTGGACGGCTGGTGGGCGCTCGCGGACGAACAGGTGCGGGAACATCGCCCGTGAGATCCGCTCTACGTACGGCTCGCCGAGCCGCACTCCCATGCCGCCGCCGATCACGACCGCTTCCACGTCCAGCAGGTTGACGGCCGACGCGATCCCTGCGCCGAGCGCGCCCACCGCCCGGTCGACGATGTGAACCGCGACCCGGTCTTGCTTCTCCAGCGCGCGTGCCCAGACGCCGCTCGAGAGCCGATCGCGCTGTTTGCGCTCCATGATCTCGAACAGCGAGGTTCGCCGCCCGGACTCAACCAGCGCCCGCGCGCGGAGCTCCATCGACGCGCGGCCGGCATACGCCTCCATGCATCCCAGGCGACCGCACGTGCAGGTGGCGCCGTTGCGCTTGACGACCATGTGGCCGATCTCACCGGCGCTGCCGCGGCCGAGCCATGAGCGGCCATCGATGATGAGGCCACCGCCTACGCCGGTACCCCAGAACACGCCAAGCAGTGACCGGTACGGCCTGCCCGCGCCCAGGTGGTACTCGGCGTCGGTCGCGACCCGGACGTCGTTACCGACCGCCACCGCCGCTCCGATCGAGTCGGCCAGGCGGGCTCCCAGCGGGAACGGCTCCAACCACCCCGGGATCACGTTGCCTGCCTGGGCGACCGAGCCCGACGCCTCGTCGATCGTTCCGGGCGATCCGACGCCGACCCCGGCCAAGGCGTGAGCATCGACGCCGGCTTGGGAGGCGGCGTCGCGGAGCGCGTCGGCCATGCCCGTCACCACACCCTCGGGACCGGAGTCCTTCGGCGTCGGCCGGCGCGACTGCCCGATCACCGCGTTTCCCGCATCGACGACGACCGCCTGGATCTTTGTTCCGCCGAGATCGATTCCGCCGCGCACGCTCATGCCCCATAGACTAGACGTCCAGGCATGCGCGTCACGGTCGTCGACACCCCGGAGCAGGCCGCTGCAGTGGCGGCGGCTCGGATGGCCGCAGCCGTGCGGGCGGGAGGGCACCTTTCGTTGGCCGGTGGGACCACGCCGCGCCGCGCATACGAGCTGCTGGCGGCCGAGCCGGGCGTTGACTGGTCGCGGGTGGAACTCTGGTTCGGCGACGAGCGCTGCGTCCCTCCCGACGATCCCGAGTCCAATTACCGGCTGGTCGCCGACTCGCTGCTGGCCGGGCTCGCCGCCCCTGTGCGTGTGCACCGGATCGCCGGAGAGGATGACCCGGACACGGCTGCCGCGGCCTACTCGTCGGAGCTGGCAGGGTGTGTGCTCGACCTGGCGCTGCTCGGCCTCGGCGAGGATTCTCACACGGCCTCGCTCTTCCCCGGCAGCCCGGCGCTCGCCGAGCGCCGTCGGCTCGCGGTCGCGGTCACCGCAAGCAAGCCTCCTCCGCGCCGGATCACGCTCACCTTCCCTGTCTTCGAGGCGGCGCGCTCGCTGGTCGTGCTGGCGGTGGGTGACGGAAAGGCGACGGCTGTGCGGGAGGTATCGGCGGGGCCAGACCCGAGCTATCCGGCCAGCCTGCTGCCGGGGGGCTGCACCGAGCTGGTGATCGACCGGGCTGCCGCGTCAGCTCTTCGCTGACCCCGAAGAAACCACCAAAAAATCCCTGCAAGTCACCGCTTCTTCACCACATGTTCTCCGCGCCGCCGCCCTGCCGACCGATGGCTTCGGCAGACTACATGTATGCAGGTCGGGATCATCGATGTGGGCTCGAACACGGTGCGGTTGCTGGTCGCTCGCAGGCTCGCCTGCGGCACCGTCGAGCCGGTGCTCGAGGAGCGCGCGCAGCTCGGCTTGGGCGCCGAGATCGAGCGCCACGGGCGGATCTCCGAGCCAAAGCTGACCGAGACCGCGCGGCGGGCTCGCCGGTACGCCAAGATCGCCCGTGCTGCGGGGTGTGACACGGTCGAGGTGGTCGTCACCGCGCCGGGCAGGCAGAGCGGCAACGCCGAGCATCTCCTGTGGCTGCTGGAACAGGCCGCCGGCGCGTCGGTGCGAGTGCTGTCTGCGCAGGAGGAGGGCCGGCTGGCGTACCTCGGCGCGGTCGGCCGTGCGAGCGTGTTGCCGGGCCGGCTCGCGGTATGCGACATCGGCGGTGGCTCGACGGAGGTTGTGGTGGGCCGCGACGGCCTGCCGCCGGAGTGGTTGCGGTCGTTCGACATCGGTTCGCTGCGTCTCACGGGTCGGTATCTGGACGCCGACCCCGCCGGCCGGCGTGCGGTACGCGCGGCTCGCGAACACGTGCGAGAGACGTTTGACGGCCTCGATGCACCCACGGTGGACGCCGCGCTGGTCACCGGTGGCACGGCCCGGGCGATGAGAAAGCTGGTCGGACGCCGGCTCGGTGCGGCGGAACTGGACGAGGCGGTGGCGATCTGCTGCGGCTCGTCCGCGGTCAAGGTGGCCCGCCGGTTCGGCGTTGACCGCGAGCGCGCGCGCACCCTGGCGGCGGGCGCGATCATACTCGCCGTCGTGCGTGCGCATCTCGGGGTCGATCTGATGGTCGCCCGCGGCGGGTTGCGCGAGGGCCTGGCCGATCGGCTGCTGGCACTGCCGATCGCGGCCTGACCGACGTCAGACCGGCGGCTTGATGTAGTCGGACGGCACGGCGATCCCGTCCTGCCAGTTCAGCACCCAGATCGAGCCTTTCTTGCATCGTCCGCTGTGGACGAGGTCGCCGATGACGTCACCATGGCTGCAGAGAACCGCGGCGGGGAGATCACGCAACTCGGCGAGCAGCGGGGCCAGCTCGGCGGAAGACGAGCCCTCGGCCAGCTCGAGCCGCTCCTCCAGATCGACGCCGATCGCCTCGGCCAGCGGGGCGACGGTCTGCGTGCAGCGCGTATACGGGCTCGAGATCACGCGGGCCGGACGCGAGGCCGACAGCTCGTCTCGCAGCCAGCGGGCCTGGGCCAACCCGCGGTCGTCCAGCGGCCTCAGCCGGTCGTCGCCGATCCACGCCGAGCGGTCACCCGCGCTCGCGTGGCGCACGACCAGCAACCGCCCGCTCACTCCCACGTCCGACGGGCGGCCGTCTTCAGGGCGGCCCAAGCCTCCGGATAGGTGAGGCGAGAGGCTGCCTGCCGAGCGGCCTCGCGCTCGATCAGCCGCCCGGTCGCCAGCAGAGTGGCGGAGGTGATCTGGATCCGAGCGAGCTCCCGCAGCTGCGCTTCGGCGACGCAGGCGTCCTGATGCGTGCCGAGCACCTCCTGCAGGTGTTTGCACGCCTCGAGCAGGCGGTTCCACGGCCCTGTCCGCGGCGAGGCCAGCTCTGCGGCGTAGCGAGCCCGCTTGACCTGGATCCGCAGGCGATGCAGCGTCGCGTCGGGAGGGTGGGGGCCGGCGGCGCGTACGTCGCGGCGCAGCCGGCGGTACTCGCGTCGCGCCCGCCGCTCCAACGACGCGTCCGGATCGACCACGGCGGGGTCGGCTGCTGCATGCTCGAGGGCGTCCAGCAGGTCGATGTAGCGCGGTTCACCGAGCGCGTCCAGCATCGCCGCCCGGGCACGCTCGCGATCGCTCTCCAGAGTGCTGAGCAAGGGCTCGGCGGCCGAACCGTCGCCCTCGCCCAGTGCCGTCACCTCGCGATGCAGGTGTTCGATCATCACGTCCAGGTCGCGCACCGGTCCGAGCGCCCGGCCGAGCCAGCCAAGTTCGCGTCGCAGGCCGTCGGCCCAGTGCCGGTCGACCATCGGGCCCGCTGCGCGCAGCACGGCGCGCAGCCGTCTGGCAGCGACGCGGTGTTGGTGCAGGTGCTCCGGATCGGCACCCAACCTGGTGCCGGCGTCGCTGGCGACGATCACCGCCAGATTGGATGCCAGGGAGGCCCGGAGCTTGTCCACGGGACGTTTGGGATGTCGAGCCGGCGGCGACGTCGGGCGGTGGATGTCGAGCGCGCGAAACAGTTTTGGCCGGCCGTCACCGTCGTACGCTCCGGCGTCACGGAGCAGCGTCTCG
Organism: Gaiellales bacterium; assembly: GCA_038230835.1. Taxonomy (GTDB): domain Bacteria; phylum Actinomycetota; class Thermoleophilia; order Gaiellales; family JAICJC01; genus DASUHT01. The sequence goes on along the minus strand of JBBRMM010000024.1, from coordinate 37,219 downwards.
AGCCGTGCGAGGGCGTCGGAGTCGCCGTCCAGCAGCTCGATCTCGAGTTCCTCGAAACGGTGATCGGCAGCTCCGCCGAGCACCACGACGGTGTCGCGCACGACCTCCGCGACCAGCAGTTCGCCCTCACGCACCCGCACGCCGGCCCTCTCGGTGTGCAACGCGGCGACCGGTTCGAGCGGCGCGCGCCGCATGTACGCCGTCAGCAGTGCGGCGATCTCGGCCGGCACGTGGTCACCCCCGCCCGGCACCTCGAGCTCGAGCCTGCCCGTCGGGTGGGGAAGCTTCAGCTGCCACAGCCCGATCTCCAGTTCGACCCGGTGGCGAAGGGTGATCCCGGCTGCGGCGAGCCGCATGTCCGAGGTGTCGTGGTACGTCGAGACGAACGAGCGCGTGCCGATGTCGGCTCCCGGCAGGTCCGGAAGCCGAAACCCCGCACCCGCCTCGAGTTTCACCTCGCGCTCGATCGTCGCCCTCATGTTCAAAGTCTACGTGGTCGCGGTGCCCGAGAACACTGCGCCCGCTCGGTGCCAGGCACCGTCGCGGAAGCGTCACGGAACGATCCAGTCCTGGCCGCGGATGCTCGGTGCCAGGCACCGTCACCGAAGTGTCACGGAACGGTGACCCGGTCCGTACGGGGTCTGACCCCAGGGTGGGGTGGGTACCGTCAGTCGCCGGTGTGGCGGCGGCGCTGCTCCTCCTCCAGCGCACGCTCCACCAGCGCCCGCTGGGCGAGCCGTCCGAGGCCCTCGAATCGGATGCCGTATGCCCAGTGTTCGTGGGGGATCGTCTGCCCCCACATGACTGCACCCTCCAGGTGGATCGACTGCGGGGGGTCACCGAGCTCGAGATCGAGCCGCAGCCGGTCGCCGGATGCCAGCGGGCTGTCGGTGGCGATCCGCGCGCCGTCGGCGGCCAGGTCGATCGTGCGGGCTCGGAACGTTCCTGCGACCTCCCCGGCGGCCGAGAGCGTGTGACAGGTCACCATGATCTGGAGCGGCACGCGCACCGCCGCTCGCCGCTCGGCCATCCGCCGATCCTCCGCGTACACCCAGCGCACCACGCGCTGCTCGATGTAGGTGTCCAGCGGGTCGAAGCGAAGTCCGGACTCGCACCGGCCCTGGCGAATCGAGTCGACTCGGATCACGCTCGCGTCGGTGAACACGATCAGCGGCGGGCGGGAGAACCGCACTTCGATGCGCAGCCGGTCGCCGACCGCCACGGGCTCCGCCGAGACCATCTTGACGCCCCCGGCCGAGACGTTCACCGTGCTCGCCTGATGTTGCGGGAGCTGGGTCTGTCCGTCCTCGCCGATCCTCGACCAGCCGACGGGGAACTCCGCCACCACTCGCAGAAAGGCGCGCCGGTCGTCTTGGTGCATGACCCGACAACCTACCCGATCGTGGCTTCAGAACACCGACCCAGCGCCGATTACCGGGCGCGTGATGCGTGCACGAGAAGGAGAGCGGATCCATGGATGAAGAGTTCAAGGTGCTGGTAGCAGACGACGAGCCGCACCTTCTGCGGCTGGTCAAGTTCAGGCTCGAGCGCGAGGGGTACCGCGTGCTCACAGCCACCGACGGCGACATCGCTCTGCAGGTGGCCCGCGACGAACGCCCCGACCTGTGCGTGCTCGATGTGATGATGCCCAAGCGAAGCGGGTTCGACGTGCTGCGCGAGTTGCGGGCTGATGCGCAGTGCAAGGACATGAAGGTGATCATGCTCACCGCACGGGCACAGGACCGCGACGTGGACGCCGGGTTCTCACTGGGCGCCGACGACTACATCACCAAGCCGTTCTCTCCGCAGGAGCTGCGCGTGCGGATCACCGCCCACCTGGGCAGGCGGTAGCACTCGTCAGGCCGTGAGCTTGCCCGCGAGCAGGGCGAGTCCGAGGATCACGAGCGTCACCCCGGCCAACCGCTCGGCCGTCTCGCGGAGGCGCTCGCCGACCCGCGCCCCGATGGCCAGGCCCAGCTGGGTGACCAGCAGAGCCTGGATTCCGATCAGGAGCACGACCACCGCGATCGGGAGCCCGAACAGGCCCAGCGACAGGCCGATGGCAAGCTCGTCCAGACTGATCGAGATCGCCAGCCCGATCGTGGCCAGGCCGCGCCCGCTCAGCAGCCGGGCAGCAGCATCGGTCTCGTCGTCGTCCGCGACAGCCATGCGCACACCGAGCACCAGCAGCACCGCCACCGCGAGATAGTCGGCGGCCAACCCCAGCGGGCCTGCCGCAGCTCGCCCCACCGCGACGCCGACCAGCGGCATGCCCATCTCGAACAGCGGGAAAGCGACACCCACCCGCAGCCGCTGTCGGGCCGGGATCCCGGCCATGCCGAGCGCCGCGGCCACGGCGAACGTGTCCAGGCCGAGCGGGATCAGGAAGCCGATCACCCGAAGCATCCGCCCGGACCGTATATGCTTGCGCACTCCCGCTCCCGTACAGGTGTGTCGCCATGAAGAAGATCGCGCTCCTTCTCGCTCTCTCGTCACTCTCACTCGGTGCAGTGGCGTGCGGTGGCTCGTCCTCGAGCACGCCGTCGTCCACCGCGCCCAGCAGTTCGGGGCCACCGCCGCTTCCGACCAAGGTACCGGGTCAGCTCACCGTTGCCATCGAGCCCTATGGGCCGCCATTCCAGATCGGGTCGGCCACCAATCCGACCGGCGGGTATGAGATCGACATGATCCGCGAGATCGCGAAACGACTTGGTATCAAGAAGATCGTGTGGGAACGGGTGCCGTTTGGCAAGGTCATCACCTCAGCATCAACGTCCAACTGGGACTTCGACGCCGATGAGTTCTCCATCACCGCGGCGCGCGCCAAGGTGATCGACTTCAGCTCGCCGTACTTCCTCGCCACCGAGGGTGTCCTGGTCAAGAAGGGAACCCAGGCCGCGTCCATCACGAGCCTGGCGCAACTGAAGACGCTGCGGCTTGGTGGCCAGTCGGGCACCACCGGGATCTACACGATTCAGGATCTGATCAAGCCCGCCGCGAAGCCTTCGGAGTTCCCGTCGACCGGCGCCGCCAATCTTGCCGTTCTTGCCGGTCGCATCGACGCTGAGGTGAACGATTTGCCGATCCTTCTCGATGCCGTGACCAAGAGCCCGGAGCTCGCCGTGGTCGGCCAGATCGCGACCGGCGACAAGTACGGGCTGGTATTCCCCAAAGGAAGCGCTCTCGCCGCCAAGGTTGACGCCGTGATCTCTCAGATGCAGGCCGACGGAACACTGGTCGCCCTCGCGACCAAGTACAAGTTGAACTCCAGCGACGTTCCGGTTCTGAACTAGAGGTAGGCCCGCATGCTGAGAAGCCGGTCGTTCTGGATCTCGGCGTTGAGCACCCTGGTCTTCTTCGGTGTGATCGTGGCGCTTGTGGCGACGTCCTCGGGGCTGCCGGTGGTGCACCGCTTCTTCTTCAGCGGGTCCGACATACGCAAAGCATGGCCGTCGCTGTGGGACGGATTCAAGATCAACCTGCGGATGATGGTGATATCGGAGGTGTTGGTGCTGATCGTGGCGCTGGTCATCGCCGTGGTGCGCGGTCTGCGCGGCCCCGCCGCCTTTCCGCTGCGGGTGGTCGCCATCGCCTACACGGACTTCTTTCGTGGAGTGCCGACGATCCTGATGGCCCTGATCGTCGGGCTCGGCGTACCCGCGCTCAACATCGGTTACGTGTCCCACCTGTCAACCTTCTCCTACGGTGTGATCACCCTCGTGCTCGTCTACTCGGCGTACGTCGCGGAGGTCTATCGAGCCGGCATCGAGTCCGTGCACCCCAGCCAGTCGGCCGCCGCGCGGTCGCTCGGCCTCTCGTACTCCAGGACGATGTGGCACGTTGTGCTACCTCAGGCGATCCGCCGGGTGGTCCCTCCGCTGCTCAACGACTTCATCGGCCTTCAGAAGGACACGGCGCTCGTCTCGTACATCGGCATCGTCGAGGTGTTGCAGGCTGCAAACGACTACGCGACCCAGACCTTCAACTTCACCGGATTCACGATCGCGGCCGGGCTGTTCATCGCCATCACGATCCCGCTCACGAGGTTCACGGACTATCTGGTGTTGCGCGACAGGCGACGGATCTTCGGGCCCGGGCGCGCGTGATCGCCTCGCCTCAGGAGCTGCTGATCGAGCGGCTGCACAAGAGCTTCGGGAGGACCGAGGTGCTGCGTGGGATCGACCTCGAGGTGGCCGAGCACGAGGTGGTGTGCCTGATCGGAGCGTCCGGCTCGGGGAAGTCGACTCTGCTTCGCTGCATCAACCTGATCGAGCCTGTGAACTCCGGCCGGATCGTCGTCGGCGGTCAGGACATCACCGGCGTCGACGTGGACGTGAACCGGGTGCGTCGGGAGATCGGCATCGTGTTCCAGGCGTTCAACCTGTTCCCACACAAGTCGGTGCTGGCCAACGTCACCCTGGCCCCGCGCAAGGTGCTCGGCCACTCACGCTCTCAGGCTGTGGACGACGCCCGCGAACTGCTCGACCGGTTCGGCCTGGGGGACAAGGTGGACGAGTACCCCGACCGTCTGTCCGGCGGCCAGCAGCAGCGGGTCGCAATTGTGCGTGCCCTGGCCATGCAACCACGTCTGATGCTGCTGGACGAGGTGACCAGCGCGCTCGACCCGGAGCTGGTGGCCGAGGTGTTGCAGGTGATCCGCGAACTGGCGACTCAGGGCATGACGATGGTCATCGCGACTCACGAGATGGGGTTCGCCCGTGACATCGCAAACCGGGTGTGCTTCCTCGATGCCGGGGTCATTCTCGAGCAGGGCCCGCCGGCGCGGATCTTCACCGCGCCGGCCGAGGACCGGACGCAGCAGTTCCTGCAGCGGATCATCGACGCTGGGAGGATGTGATGGAGACCTCACGGGTCGCCGCGTTCTCCGACGGCGTGTTCGCGATCGCGGTCACGCTGCTCGTGCTCGATCTGCACGTTCCCTACACCGGTGGCGGGCCGCCGTCGCTCGCCTACGAGCTGCGTCTCGAGTGGCCGGGGTACGTGGGGTACGTCGTCAGCTTCGCAACGATCGGCATCATGTGGATCAATCATCACGCCCTGATGCGCCACTTCGATCGCGCCGATCGCCCGTTCCTGCTGATCAACACAGGGTTCCTGATGCTGGTCGCGTTCGTCCCCTTCCCGACCGGTGTGGTGGCGTCGTCGCTCGCGTCACCTCGGATCCCCGACGACGTGCGCACGGCCGCACTTCTCTACGGCGGGACGATGGTCGTGATGGCGCTCATGTTCAACGCCGTGTGGCACTACGGGAGGTTCCGGCTGCTGCGTGCCGACGCCGACCAGCTGGAGGTGTCGGGGATCACCCGCAGCTACATTGTTCGGCCCGCTGATGTACCTGACCGCCACCCTGGCGGCGTTCCTCAACCCCTATCTGAGCCTCGCGCTGTACGTGGCCATCGCCGTGCTCTACGCCGTGTCAGCCTCGTCGTTCGGGCAGACCGAGCCGACTACCTGACCGCCTCCCGGCGGTGCCTCGAATACCAGGTCGAGTAGCCGCCCTCGAAGCTGTGCACCGCGCCGTCGCGCACCTCGACGGTGCGGTCGGCGATACGGTCGAGGAAGTACCGGTCGTGTGAGCTGAACAGCACCGTCCCGTCGTAGCGCTCGAGGGCGGCCTCGAGCATCTCCACCGAGTCGATGTCGAGGTGGTTCGTGGGCTCGTCGAGCACCAGGAAGTTCGCACCGCCGCGCATCAGCAGCAGCAGCTCCAGGCGCGTGCGCTCGCCGCCCGACATCGAGCTCACCGGCTGCCGGACCTGCTCGTAGCTGAACAGAAAGCGCATCAGCGCCGACACCGCCTCCTCCTCGGTGCTCGGCCGTAGCCGGCGCAGGGCGTCGATCGGTGTGTCGGTGTCCGATCCCTGGGTGCGCTCCTGCGCCAGCCGTCCGATGCGAATCGACGGCCCCGCCCAGCGCTCGCCGCCGACCGGCTCGAGCTCGCCGGTGATCAGCTGGCAGAGCACGCTCTTGCCGGCGCCGTTGCGGCCGATCACGCCCACCCGCTCACCCCGAAACACGGTCAGCGACACGCCCATCAGCACCGGCTCGTCGTCGAACGCGGCATCCACCGAGCGCAGCTCGACGACGCGCTTGCCGCCGCGCTCCGCGCTGCGCAGCGCGAGGCCGATCTTGCGCCGGTCGAGCACCGGCCGTTCGACCGTGTCCAGGCGCTCGATGCGTCGTTCGGCGTTGCGGATGCGGGTCGTGTGCCGCGGGTCGTCGGATACCGCCCGCCACTGCTTGTAGCGGCGGATCGCGTCCTCGAGGCGCGCGATCTCCTTCTGGCGGGCGGACCATTGCTCCTGCTGCTGGAGCAGCGCCAGCTCCCGGGCGGCGGCGTACGCCGAGTAGTTCCCGGGCCACAGCCGCACCCGACCGCCGTCCAGCTCGGCGATCCGGCGCACGCTCTCGTCCAGCAGGTAACGGTCGTGCGAGACCATGACGACGGCGCCGCCATGACCGGCGATCAGCGTCTCCAGCAGACTGCGCCGCTCCGCGTCCAGGTGCGTCTCGGGCTCGTCCAGCAGCAGCACGTCGGGCTCGGTGACCAGGCACGCCGCCAGCGCCGTGAGCTTGCGCTGACCGCCCGAGAGCTCCGCCGTCGGCCGGTCGACCTCATCGCCGGTCAGCCCGAGCTGGCCGAGCATCGTCGCCACGCGTCCCTCGAACGCGTGTCCGTCCAACTCCTCGAAGCGGTGGAGCAGGCGCTCCTGTCGCCGCAACACCCTGGCCATCGCGTCCATGTCCGAATGCACCGCGGGGTCGGCCAGCCGGGCGCTGCACTGCTCGAGCTCGCGCTCGACCTGCGCCAGCTCGGGGCGGGCCCCGGTAACGATCGTGCGCGGGCTGCGGGTGTCGGCGCCGACCAGCTGGGGGAGATACGCGGTGGTCAGCTCGCGGCGGCGGACCGGCGCCTCCGTGTCGGGCTCGTCGAGCCCGGCGAGGATCCGAAGCAGCGTCGACTTGCCCGAGCCATTGGCCCCGATCACGCCGACCCGGTCGCCCTCGGCGATCTCGAAGTCGAGCCCGTCCAGCACCCGGCGGGCGCCGAAGGACTTGACGGCGCCGCGCAGCGCGATCAGGGTCATCCGGTGAGTGTAGTGTGGTCGCGTGATCTTCCGCAGTCCGCTCGAGGACGTGGTGATCCCCGATCTGACACTGACCGAGCTGGTGCTCGCAGATGCTCCGTCGCGGGGGGACCGGGCGGCGCTGGTCGACGGCCCGAGCGGGCGCACGATCACCTACGCAGAGCTGCCGCAGATGGTCGACCGGGTCGCGGCTGGGCTCGCCGGGCGGGGGTTCGGCAAGGGGGATGTGCTCGCCCTGCACCTGCCCAACATGCCCGAGTTCGCGGTGGCGTTCCACGCCGCGGTGCGGCTGGGTGGAGTGGTCACCCCGGTGCCGCCGCTGTACCGGGCCGAGGAGGTCGGCGAGCAGCTGCGTGACTCGAACGCGCGGTTCGTCATCACGCTCCCGGAGCTCGTTCCGGTTGCGGCCGCGGCGAGCGCCGGCAGCATGGTGGAGGAGGTGTTCGCGATCGGAGCGGCCGAGGGCGCAACCGCGTACTCGACGCTGCTCGCCGAGTCGGGTGGTCCGCCTGGGGTGGACATCGATCCGGCGCGCGACCTGGCGGCCCTGCCGTATTCCAGCGGTACCACGGGTCTGCCCAAGGGTGTGTGCCTGACCCACCGGAACCTGATGGCGAACATCGTGCAGGTGCGCGACGTCCACTTCGCCGGTGCCGATGACGTGATGATCGCGGTGCTGCCGTTCTTCCACATCTACGGGCTGACCGTGCTGGTCAACTTCGCCCTCCATCGCGGCGTGACCGTGGTCACCATGCCGCGCTTCGACCTCGAGCAGTTCCTGGGCCTGCTCCAGGATCATCGGGTGACCCGGGCGTTCCTGGTGCCGCCGATCCTGATGGCGCTCGCGCGCCACCCGGCGGTCGACCGCTACGACCTGTCAGCGCTTCGGATCGTCGTCTCGGGCGCCGCCCCGATCGACCCCTCCGTGCTTGCCGCGGTCGAACGACGGCTCGGATGTGTGACGCTCCAGGGTTACGGCCTGACCGAGACCAGCCCGGTCACCCACATCCACATCGAGGGTCCCGAGATGGCGTCGCACCCGGCGTCTGTCGGGCAGTGCATGCCCAGTACGGAGTGCAGGATCGTGGATCCGGAGGGCGGGGCGGAGCTCGAAGCCGGGCAGGACGGCGAGATCGCCATCCGCGGACCGCAGGTGATGGCCGGTTACCTCGGCCGTCCCGAGGCGACCGCCGCCGTGCTCGACGCCCGCGGCTGGTTTCACACCGGCGACGTGGGCCACTGCGACGCCGACGGCTTCCTCTACATCACCGACCGGCTCAAGGAGCTGATCAAGGTTCGAGGCCTGCAGGTCGCTCCGGCCGAGCTCGAGAAGCTGCTCGTGTCGTATCCGGGCGTCGCGGATGCGGCGGTGATCGGTGTCCCGCACTCGCACGCCGGCCAGGTGCCGAAGGCGTTCGTGGTCACCGACGGAGAGCTCGACACCGCCGCGCTCGCCCGCTGGGTGACCGAGCGGGTGGCCGACCACAAGCGTCTGCGTGGGGGCATCGAGGTCGTCGACTCGATCCCGCGCTCAGCGGCCGGCAAGGTGCTGCGTCGGGTGCTCGCCGAGCCCGGTTAGCAGCTGAGGAAGGTGTTGGTTCCGGTGCCGCCGTTGCAGTAGTCGTTTCCGCTGCCGCCGTTCAGGTGGTCGTTGCCGGAGCCCCCGATCAGTGCGTCGTTGCCGGCCAGGCCGAACAGCGAGTCGCTGCCGCCTTCGCCGAGGATCGCATTCCCGAGCGAGTTGCCGGTCAGGCGGTCGTCGTGCTGGGAGCCGACGATGTTGCGGAAGTTGACCATCGTGTCATGGCCCCAGTTGCTCGCAACCTGGGTTGTCAGGTTGACCGAGACGCCGCGCGGCGAGTAGAGGTAGCTGACGGTGTTGATTCCGCCGCCGCCGTTGAGGCTGTTGTCGTACTTGTTTCCCATGACGTGGTCGTTGCCGGCACCTGCGATCACGTTCTCGACATCGGTATGGACGTTGTCGGTCTCACCCGATCCGCCATCGTTGGCGACGCCGTCCAGGCTGATGCGCAGGTCACCGTGGCGTCCGGCGTAGGTGACCGTGTCGGTTCCCGGCCCGCCGAAGATCGCGTCGGCGCCGTTGACAGCGGTGCCCTCGTTGATGATGTCGGCTCCGGACATTCCGTGGATCGTGTCGTTGCCGAGGTTGCCGCTGATCACGTTCGGGTTGGCGTCGCCGGTCAGCACGTCGTTGTGCGTCGACCCGCGGATGCCGTCGATGTGGAAGAGCGAGTCGGAGATGCCCGTGCCGGTACCGGTCGCGTTGGGGCTCGCGCCGAGATCGACGGTGACTCCCGATATCGCGGACGAGTAGTCGATGGTGTCCGCGATACCGGTGCCGCCGTCCACGCTGTTGGTGCCCGGGCCCGCGTCGATCGTGTCGCTGCCCGCACCGGTCGCGATCGTGTCGTTCCCGGCCAGCCCGTGCACGATGTTGGCGTGCCCGTCGCCGGTGATGGTGTCGCCGCCAGGGGTGCCGATCACGTTCTGCACGGCGGTCAACTGATCGCCCGCCGAGTCGGTGCCGGGAGTCGTCGAGAGGTCGACGGTGATCGGGGCACCAAGGTGGGAGTAGTCGATCGTGTTGCTCTCGCCCCCGCTGCCGCCGTTGATCAGGTCGGTGCCGCCGCCCTGGACGAACGTGTCGTTGCCGGTGTACCCGTTGAGCGTGTTCGACCCGGTGCCACCGTTGATGACGTCGTTGCCGCCGCCACCGTTGATGGAGTCGTTGCCGCCCAGCCCGGAGAGGGTGTCGTTGCCGAGGTAGCCGGTGATCGTGTCGGCGTTTGCAGAGCCGGTGATCGTGTCGGCGAAGGCCGACCCGCGCACGCGGCTGATGTTGACGATCGTGCCGTTCCCGATCGACGCGCCGGAGGTGGTGCCCGGGCTGGTGCTCAGGTTGACCGTCACTGCAGCTGACTCGAACGTCGCGTCGTACGTGTTCACCGTCGAGGCGCCGCCGCCGTCGATGTGGTCCCCACCCGGGCTGGAGATGATCGTGTCGTCCCCCGCGCCGCCGGTGACCGTGTCGGTGCCGAGCCCGGGATCGATTGTCTCGGTCCCGTCACCACCGGTGATGGTGTCGTTGCCCGGGCCGCCGATCACGGTCATCGCGGTGGTCGCGGCGGCGCCGGTGCCGGCTCCGCCCTGGCCGCTGAAGACGTCGTTGCCCGACCCGCCGTTGAACTGGACCGAGGTGGCCCCGGTCAGGTTGATGTCGGCAGTGACCCCGCCCGCATTCAGGTTGACCTCGTCGGTGCCCGCTGTGTCGCCCACGGCGATGTTGTCGTTGCCCACCGCGCCGACCAGCTTGAGGCTGTTGGCGCCGGTTGCGGTCAGGTTCACGTTGAACACGATGTCGCCGCCACCCAGGCCGGGCGTGAACGCTCCGCCGGTGAGCTTGACGGTCACGCTCTGCGCCCCGGTGCCGGCCGCGCCGTTGACGTCGATGGTCGAGGTGGTGCTGATCTTGGCCGATCCGCACAGCGTGCCGTCGACCTTGATCCCCTGGCCGAACCGCTCGACGGTCGTGGCGGTGGCGGCGGGCAGGTTGATGGTGACGGTACCGGAGCTGAAGCTGCAGGTGGCCGCGGCGCTCGCGGGCGTCACAGACGTTGTTGCGAGGACGGCGGCGAGGCCGGCCAGGACCGTCAGGGTGCGTGATCGAGTCATCTTCTGATTGTACGGGTGATCGGGGAGTTGAGAAGATGGCCAGCGGGTTTCCCGGCCATGGGCTGTGCTAGCTTGGCGGTCTGGCACACGTTCACGGTCATGCAGGGCACCACCATCACCACCATGCCCGCGCCGGCACCCGCCGCGCTCTGGGTCTCTCGCTCGCATTCACGATCGCGTTCGGGGTCGCCGAGGCGGTCGCCGGGTTCGCCTTCCATAGCCTGGCACTGCTGGCCGACGCCACCCACAACGTCGCCGACGGCGGGGCGATTGGTTTGGCGCTGGCTGCGGCGTGGGCGGCCGGGCTGCCCGCGCGCGGCGGGCGCACCTTCGGGTGGCGGCGAGCCGAGGTTCTGGCGGCGGTGGTCAACGGCGTTGCGCTGGTCGGGCTCAGCGGCGTGATCCTGTGGCAGGCGCTGGCCCGCATCGGCTCGCACGAGGCCCACCCCGTCGCAGGCGGAGTGATCGTGTTCGGACTGATCGGCGTCGTCGCCAACGGTATCCCGGTGCTGGCGATGCTGCGTGCCGGTGACCGCGCCGATCTCAACCTGCGCGGAGCCCTCCAGCACGCGGCGGCCGACGTGCTCGGATCGGCCGGCACCGCGCTTGCCGGGTTGCTGGTGCTGGCGTTCGCGTGGCGGGCGGCCGACCCCGTGGTCGGCGGCGCGATCGGCCTGCTGGTGCTCGCATCCTCGGTCCGGCTGATCCGCGAGGCGACCGAGGTGCTGCTGGAGGCGGCCCCGAGAGGGGTCGACCCCGACGCGATCGGACAGGCGCTCGCGGAAATGGACGGCGTCAAGGAGGCGCACGACCTCCACGTGTGGACGATCACCAGCGGCATGGTCGCGCTGTCGGTGCACCTGGTCGCCACCCAGGGCGCCGACCACGACCGGCTGCTGCACGACGCTCAGGCGCTGCTGCGCGATCGGCATGCGATCACCCACACGACGATCCAGATCGACCGCGACCACGACCGGCTGCTGCAGATCCACCGGCCGGGCTGCCCCGAAGGCCCCGCCACCGGCCGGCCGGGCGGCTGATTCGGCTCTGCTCCGCAAGTAGACGTCGGCCGGGCCCGAGCGGCGTGCCCGGGCCCGGCCGATCGGCTAGCTGCTGGGAGTGATGACCGTCTGTTTGTCGGTCACCACCGCACCCTTGGAGTCGAAGTGCCAGACGTCGTACGTGCCGACCGACGGCTCTCCGGCCGACGAGAAGTCGAGCGGGCCGGCCGCACCGTCGTAGTTGATGTCGGTACCCGCGTCGAGCAACGTCTTGCATTGCGCGCTGTCGGTCGAGGACAATCTGCGGATGGGCATGTTTCTGCGACCGGCGGCCGCTCGCGCTCGGTTCGCCGCGGTGGCTGAGCTGTTCCCGCTGGTTGCGGAGCGGCGCCGGCAGCGGGCCGGCTCGCTTTCGGGCGGCGAGCGGCAGATGGTGGCGATGGCCCGTGCGCTGATGATGGAGCCGCGCGTGCTGCTACTCGACGAGCCGTCGGCAGGGCTCTCGCCGAAGTTTCAGGACGAGGCGTTCGGCCGGGTGCGCGACATCCGCGACGCCGGCGTGGCGATCGTGATCGTCGAGCAGAACGCGCGTCGCTGCCTCGAGATCTGCGATCGTGGGTACGTGCTCGACCAGGGCAAGAACGCGCACACCGGCTCCGGCCGCGACCTGCTGCACGACCCGAAGGTGATCGAGCTGTACCTGGGCATGCTCGGAGCCGCCCGTTGACGGGTCTTCCGGAGCGGGCCGAGGTGGTGATCGTGGGCGGTGGGGTGATGGGTGCGAGCGTCGCGTTCCACCTCGCCGAGGCCGGCGTGCACGAGGTGCTGGTGATCGAGCGCGGCGACCTGGCGGGCGGCTCGACCAGCCGCGCGGCGGGCGGGGTGCGTGCCCAGTTCTCGGACGAGCTGAACATCCGCATCGGGCAGCGCAGCCTGGAGGCCTTTGCCGACTTCGCGCGCCGGCCGGGCGCCGACATCGACCTGCGCCGGGTCGGCTACCTGTTCCTGCTCACCCAGCCGCACGAGATTGCGGCGTTCGAGCGCAGCGTGGAGCTGCAGAACCGGCTGGGGGTGCCCAGCCGGATGATCTCGCCCGCCGAGGCGCAGCGGCTGTCGCCGCTGATCCAGGTGGACGACGTGCTGGCGGCGGCCTTCTCGCCGGACGACGGGCACGCCACGCCGGAGTCGGTCGTGCTCGGCTATGCGACCGCCGCCCGCGCACTCGGGGCGCACATCCAGACCGGCTGCGAGCTGGTCGGCATCGAGCGGAGGGGTGGGGAGATCGTGGCCGCGGTCACCGTCGGTGGCCGCGTCGAGACGGGATGCGTGATCTGTGCCGCCGGCGCCTGGTCGGCGGCGGTGGGGGCGCTGGTCGGCGTTTCGCTGCCGGTGACGCCGCTTCGCCGCCAGGTGCTCTTCACAGCACCGATGACCGGGTTGCCGGAGCGGATCCCGATGACGATCGATTTCTCCACCGGGTTCTACTTCCACCGCGAGGGGCCGGGCCTGCTGATGGGCATGGCCGATCCGAACGAGCGGCCGGGGTTCGACGTGTCCAGCACGGACGAGTGGATCCCGGGGCTGATGGAGGTGGTGCAGCGGCGTGCCCCGGCCATCGCGGAGGCGCCGATCGGCGGCGGCTGGGCGGGGCTGTACGAGGTGTCGCCGGATCACAATGCGATCATCGGCGAGGCCGCGGCGGTCTCGCGGTTCCTCTACGCGACCGGCTTTTCGGGCCACGGGTTCCTGCAGGGCCCGGCGGTCGGCGAGATCGTACGAGACCTGTACCTCGGCCGTGAGCCGTTCGTGGACGTGGCGCCGATGTCGGCCGAGCGGTTCGCGGCCGAGGCCTTCAAGCCGGAGTTCAACGTTGTCTGAGCCCGCCGATCCGGTCTGGATCGGCGCTGCCCGGCTGCGTCAACTGCTGCCGATGGTGGACGTGGTGGACGCCTTGGAGGCGTCGCTTCGCGGCGGTGACCCGGGCTCGGGGCCACCTCGAAGCTCGCTGGCGGTGGGTGACGGACAGCTGCTTGTGATGCCGGCCGCGGGTGCAGCCGGCGCGGGGGTGAAGCTGGTCGGCGTGCAGCCACACAACCCCGAGCGCGGTCTGCCGTTCGTGCAGGCCGTGTATGCGCTGTTCGACGCCGACACGCTCACCCCGCGTGCACTGATTCACGGCGGCGAGCTGACCCGGATCCGCACCGCGGCCGTGTCCGGGCTGGCGACGCGCCACCTGTCCCGCCCGGGCGCGTCCCAGTTGGTGGTGTTCGGCGCCGGGGTGCAGGCTCGGGCTCACGTCGAGTCGATGCGGGCGGTGCGCCCGATCGCCCGCGTGACCGTGGTCGGGCGCACGCCGCCGGCGGCCGACTCGATGGTGCGTGACCTGGTGTCGGCGGGGATCGACGCCCACGCCGGGGATTCCGGTGCCGTGCGCGGGGCCGACATCGTGTGCACCTGCACGACGGCGGCCGAGCCGCTCTTCGACGGCGAACTGCTCTCGGCCGGTGCCCACATCAACGCGGTCGGCTCGTTCCAGCCGCAGACCCGCGAGATCGACTCACGGACGGTCGCCGCCGGCAGGGTGGTGGTCGAGGATCGACTGGCCGCACTCGAGGAGGCAGGCGACCTGATCATCCCGATCGCCGAGGGCAGCTTCACAGCCGAGGCGATCTGTGCCGACATCGGGGAGCTGGTTCGCGGCGCCGGCGTGCGCCGCGACGAGCGGGACGTGACGGTGTTCAAGTCGGTCGGCCTCGCGTGGGAGGATCTGGTCGTGGCGGTCCTGGCTGCAGCCCGGATGTCGCCACCCTGACGATCCTGATCCTCCGCCTCAGACGGCGGCCGGCGCCGCTCGCGGCGTGCCGACGGCACCGCTCGCGCGAAGCGCGTCGATCTCCTCGCAGCCGTAGCCGAGCTCGGCCAGCACCTCGTCGGTGCACGAGCCCGCGGCCAGCCCCGCATGGCGGACCTCGCCGGGCGTGCGTGACATGCGCGGCGCCGGCGCAAGCTGGAGCACGGGGCCGTCGCCGTCGGGGCTGTCTACCTCGATGAACGACTCGCGGGCGGCGACGTGCTCGTCACGCACCAGCTCGGCCACCGAGTACACCGGGCCGCAGGCTGCTCCGGCCTGGCTGAATGCGGCGATGCACGCATCCATCGAGCGCACGCTCGTCCAGGCCTCGATCATCCGGTCGAGCTCGTCGACGTTTCGCAGCCGCGCGGCGCCGGTCGTGAAGCGTGGGTCGGTGCGCAGCTCGGGCCGGCCGATGGCGTCGAACACGCGCAGGGCGGCCTCGTTCGCCGAGCCGGAGAGCACGATGTGGCCGTCGGCGCAGGCGTAGATGTTGCGCGGCGCCGAGAACACCAGTCGCGAGCCGTAGCGTCCGTCCACGTGCCCGGTGCGGTGGTGGATGGCCGGACCGGGGCCGACGATGTCCACCAGCGAGTCGAGCAGGGCCAGGTCGATCACCTGCCCTTCGCCGGTCAGGTCGCGGTGGCGGATCGCCGCCAGAACGGCAAACGCGCCCTGGAGTCCCGTCACCTCGTCTGCCAGCGCGATCGGCGGCAACGTCGGCGGGCCATCCGGCTGCCCGGTGGTGTACGCGAGGGTGGACATCGCCTCCGCCATCGTGCCGAAGCCGGCCCGATTTGCATACGGCCCGGTCTGCCCGTATCCGGTCACCCGCAGCACCACCAGCCCGGGGTTCAATTCCAGGAGCACCGACTCGGGGTCGAGACCCAGCCGCTCGAGTGTCCCGGGGCGGAAGTTCTCGACCAGCACGTCGGCCCGTGCCACCAGCGACAGCAGCACGTCGCGGCCGCCGGCGGTCTTCAGGTCGATCTCGATCGGGCGCTTGTTGCGCCCCGCGATCCGCCAGTAGAACGAATCCTCGCCGTCGCACTCACCCAGGTGCCGGGCGCCGTCCGGCACGCCCGGCCGCTCGACCTTGATCACGTCCGCGCCGAAGTCGGCCAGGTGACGGCACGCGCTTGGTCCCGCGAAGATGGTTGCCAGGTCGAGTACGACCAGGCCCTCGAGCGCACCGCTCACGCCGGCACGCCCATCTGCTCGGACTTGGCGACCAGATTCCCGGCCATCTTGATCGAGGCCGCATCGATCAGTCGGCCGTCAAGCGAGACCGCGCCCTTGCCCTCGGCGGCGGCCTGCTCCATCGCCTCGAGGATCCGCCGGGCGCGGGTGATCTCGGCCTCGTCCGGCGTGAACGCGGCGTTCGCCAGCGGCACCTGCGACGGGTGGATCGCCCACTTGCCCTCGCACCCCAACTGCGCGGCGCGGCGGGCCGCGGCGGTGTAGCCGTCCGGATCGGAGAAATCCCCGAATGGGCCGTCGATCGGCCGCAGACCGTACGCTCGGCAGGCGACCACCATGCGGGACAGTGCGAAGTGCCACTGATCCCCCCAGTGCCGGGTGCGTGCTCCGCTCGGGTCTGCGTCGGTCAGCACCGCATAGTCCGGGTTGGCGCCGCCGATGTTGGTGGTGCGGGCCTGCGTCGAGGCGGCGTAGTCGGCCACCCCGAACACCATCGCCTCCAGCCGCTCGGGACAGGTCTGCGCGATCGCCTCCACATTCGCCATCCCGAGCGCCGTTTCGATCAGGATGTGCAGGTTGATCTGGGGTAGGCCGCGGGCGGCCTCGATCTGGCTGAGCAGCGTGGCCACGAACAGCACGTCGGCGGGCGTGCCCACCTTGGGGATCAGGATCGTGTCCAGGTGGTCGCCGGCCTGCTCGACCACCTCCACGATGTCGGCGTAGCAGTAGTGCGTGTCCAGCCCGTTGATGCGTACGGAGACCGAGCAGGCCGACCAGTCGAGCTCGTTCAGCGCGTCGATCACGTTGGCCCGCGCCTCCACCTTGTCATCCGGAGCGACGGCGTCCTCGAGATCGAGGACGACCACGTCGGCGCCCGCGTGGGGGGCCTTCTCGAGCATGCGCGTGCTGGATCCCGGAACCGCCAGCTCGCTGCGGTGCAGGCGATGGTGAACGGCCATCAGCGAGCCCCCGCGGTGGCAGCTTCGCGCGGCCGTTCGACCACGGCATCGAACACCTCGAGCAGCCGCTCGGCGGTCTCGACGGTGGCGTTCGTGCCCATCATCCCGACCCGCCAGATGGGCGGCGCACTCGGTCCGAGGCCACCGCCCACCTCGATCCCGTGCTCGGCCAGCAGCTGCGCCTGGACGGCTTTTCCGTCAACGCCCTCGGGCACCCGCACGGCCGACAGCTGGGGGAGCTGCACGGCGGGATCGGCCAGCAGCTCGAAGCCACGTTCGCGCAGGCCTGCCTGCAGGTGCTCGCCGGCCTGGGCGTGACGGGCGTGGCGCGCCTCGAGGCCCTCTTCGAGCGCGAGCCGCAGCGCCTCGTGCAGGGCGTAGTACTGCAGGATCGGCACCGTGTGGTGGTACGCGGCGGGACGGTCGATCCAGTAGGCGCGCAGCAGCTCGAAGTCGAACGAGAACGGCATCGGTGCGGTGCGCTGCGAGATCACCTCGAGCGCGCGCTCCGACAGCGAGACCGGTGAGATGCCGGGAGGCGCGCCCAGGCACTTCTGGGTGCACGAGTAGCAGTAGTCGATGCCCCACAGCGCGGGCTCGAGCTCGATTCCGCCCAGCGAGGTGACGCAGTCGGCCAGGAGCAGTGCGTCCGATCCGCGCATAGCGTCGCCGAGCTCGGCGACCGGGTGGCGGACGCCGGTCGAGGTCTCCGCGTGCACCACGGCGACCAGCCGTGTGTTGGGGTTGCCGGCGAGCTCGTCGATGATCCGCTGGTTCGGCACGGCTTCGCCCAGCGCCGCCCTGACCTCGATCACGTTGGCGCCGTACCGGCGCGCCATCTCCGCGATCCGGGCGGCGAAGAAGCCGGCGACCGCCACGATCACGGTGTCGCCCGGCTGCACCAGGGCGGCGATCCCGGCCTCCATACCGGATGTGCCGCTGGCCGAAATTGCGATCGAGAGACCGTCCGGACGCCGGTAGACCTGTTGCAGGAGGTCGACGATCTCGTGGAGGATCTCGTGAAACGCTGGATCGAGGTGGCCGAGCATCGGCTTCTGCATGGCGTCGAGCACGCGCGGATGCACGTTCGACGGGCCCGGCCCGCACAGCAGCCGGGCCGGTGGTGTGAGCGAACGAGTGTGGTCGGGCATGCCGGAGGTTGTACCTGAATCCAGAGTCGTTTACCATTGAAAATCACATAGAATCATCGATAATCACCTATGTCTGTCACCATCACTCAGCTGCGCGCGCTGGTCGCCATCGCTCATGAGGGGAGCGTCCAGCGCGCGTCGGAACGGCTGTATGTGACGCAGCCGTCGGTCTCGGCTGCGGTGGCCGGGCTGGCCCGCGAGCTGGGCGCGCCGCTGCTCGAGCGGGACGGCCGCGGCGTGCGGCTGACCCCGGCAGGGGAGGCATTCGTGCCGTACGCCCAGCAGGTGTTGGGTGCGCTCGAACAGGGCCGCCAGGCGGCCGCCGAAGCCGCCCGCCCACAGGTGGCTCGGGTGCGCCTGATCGCGGTCAACACCGCCGGGGAGTTCCTGATGCCGGCGCTGATCCAGGCCTATCGGGCCCTCGAGCCGGCGACCGAGGTGCTGCTCGAGATCGGAAACCGGCGCGACGTGGTCGAGCGACTGGACGCCCGCCGCGCGGATATCGGTATCGGTGGGCGCCCGCTGGAGCGCGATCTCATCGGCCGCCCATTCCTGGACAACGACCTGATCGTCGTCGCGCGCGAGGCGCCTGCCGACCTCGGTACGGCGACCTGGCTCCTGCGCGAGGAGGGATCAGGCACCCGGGCGACGCTCGAGGCGTACCTGACCGAGCACGGGATCGTCCCACGGGAGCAGCTCACGATGGGCTCCAACGGGGCGGTGCTGCAGGCCGCCCGGATCGGGCTGGGCGTGACGCTGATCTCTGCGCATGCGGTTGCGGCCGAGCTGGAGCTGGGCCGGCTGGTGCGGGTGTCCGCTCCGGGCACCCCGATCCGGCGCAGTTTTCACGTGCTGCTGCCCCGCACACCCGCCCCGCGGCCGGCGGTGCTCAGGCTGGTCGCCTTCCTGCACTCCGACGCCGCCCGGGCTGCAGTCGGGGCACCGGCGTGATCAGATCGAGTCGTTGAGCGCCTTCTCGAGCTCCCGTACCCGGCCGGACAGGCTCTGAAGCAGCAGGAGCGCGATCCCAGGCTCGTTGCGGATCAGCTTCAGAAACGCGGCGTGGCCGATCCGCAGCGCGGTCAGGTCGGTCTCGGCGACCACGGTCGCCGAGCGCATGCCGCGATCGATCAGGGCCATCTCGCCGAAGTGGTCGCCGTTGCCCAAGCGGGTCGCCGAGCGACCCCGCCGGGTGACCCTGGCCCGTCCGTCGAGGATCACGTAGAACGCGTCTCCGCGATCACCCTGGCGAGCGACGGTGGTGCTGCGGTCGAACCGGGCGACGGTTGCCAGCGCCGCCACCTTGCGCAGGTGGCGGTCGGTCAGCCCGGAGAGCACCGGCACCTGCCGCAGGGCCGGCAGCCAGGCGCGGTCGACCGACCCGCGGCGTGCGCGGCCCGGGTCGGCGCGTCCGGTCACGAGTGTCACCGTTGCCTTCTCGGCCACGTTCTCCCCTCAATCGGCCCGAACCGACTCTAGCACCACTCGCAGGATTTGACTTTCAACCTATCTCGATATATCGTAACGCATCGCAAACGACGAAACGAGGTTTCAAAATGACTGCGCACGCGGTATTTGGCGGCCGCTCCGGCCGTATTCCGTTGCGAGTACTGATCGAGCGCTGCGACCTGATGACCGGACATCGCTCGGGCGGGGGCCGGCACCGGGGGCACGCGTTCGGAGCCGGCTTCGGCGGGCCCGGGTTCTTCGGCCGCGGCCCGCGCGCCGGCCGCGGTGACATCCGCTCGGCGATCCTGACGTTGCTGGCCGAGCAACCGATGCACGGCTACCAGATCATGAGCGAGCTGACCGAGCGCTCGGGTGGGGCCTGGCGGCCGAGCCCGGGGTCGATCTACCCGACGCTCCAGCTGCTGCAGGACGAGGCGCTGGTGCGTGGCGAGGAGGTTGACGGGGGCAGGCGGTTGTTCCAGCTCACCGATACCGGCCGCGAGGCCGCGGCTGAGCTCGGGGGGCGCGCTCCATGGGAGACCGTGGGCGACGAGGGCGACGACTCACTGCGCGAGATGCGTGACCTGGTGTTCGGGGTGATGGGGGCGACCCGCCAGGTCGTCCACGGCGGTGACGCCGATCAGCTCGCCCGGGCGCGAGAGGTGCTGCGCGAGGCGCGGCGCAAGCTGTACCGGATCCTCGCCGACGAGAACGGCGATCCGGAGGCTCCGGCCGCCGACTGAACGACCACCGGCGGCGGCGACCTCGCCGCCGCCGGTATCGTCACCGGCCGTGAGCGACGACCCCTGTCTTCTGCCCGCCGTCGAGCAGGCCCGGCGCCTGCGCGCCGGCGATCTGGGTGCGGTCGAGCTGGTGAGCGCCCAGCTCGCGCGTGTCGAGCGGCTGAACCCGGCGGTGAACGCCGTCGTCACGCTGACGCCCGAGCGTGCCCTGGCCGCCGCCGCGGCCGCCGACACCCGGCGGCGCTCCGATCCCGACTCGCTGGGGCCGCTGCACGGCCTGTCGATCGCCCACAAGGATCTGCTCGACACTGCCGGCGTTCGCACGACCTACGGCTCGCCGGCCTTTCGCGATCACGTGCCCGCCCGGGACGCCCTGCTGGTCGAGCGGCTGCGCGATGCGGGGTCGATCATGCTCGGCAAGACCAACACGCCCGAGTGGGGCGCCGGGTCGAACACCTTCAACCCGGTGTTCGGGGCGACGCGCAACCCCTGGGACACGCGGCTTTCGGCCGGCGGGTCGAGCGGCGGCGCCGCCGTTGCCGTGGCCTGCCGGATGCTGGCCTTCGCCGACGGCAGCGACCTGGGCGGCTCGCTGCGCAACCCGGCCGCGTGGAACGGCGTGGTCGGACTGCGGCCGACGCCCGGCCTGGTGCCCTCGTGGCCGGACGCGACGCCGTGGCTGCCGTTCTCGGTCGAGGGGCCGATCGCCCGCACCGCGGCGGACCTCGCGCTGCTTCTGGGGGCGATGATGGGCCCCGACCGGCGCGCCCCGCTCTCGCTGCGGGCCGAGCTTCCCGAGCTGACCTCGCTGCTGGATGCCGACCTGCGCGGGCGGCGGGTGGCGTGGAGCCCGACGATCGGTGGGCTGCCGGTCGAGCCGGCGGTGGCGGACGTGCTGCGCGAGGCGGCGCCGCTGCTGGCCGGGCTGGGGCTCGACGTGGACGATGCGGAGCCCGACCTGGCCGGCGCCGACACCGTGTTCGAGACCTGGCGTGCATTCGGCTTCGCGCTGGCGCTCGGAGACCTGCTCGACCGCGACCCGGCCGCGCTCAAGCCGACGGTGCGCTGGAACATCGAGCGCGGACGGGCGCTGAGCGTTGCCGACCTGCTGCGCGCGACCCGTCTGCACGCCGAGCTGGGTGAGCGGGCGCGCGAGTTCTTCGAGCGCTACGACTATCTCGCCTGCCCGGTCACGCAGGTCGAGCCGTTCCCGGTCGAAGACGAGTTCCCGCAGACGGTCGCCGGGGTGCCGATGGCCTCCTATTACGAGTGGATGCGCTCGTGCTCGCGGATCACCCCCACCGGCTGCCCGGCGCTCTCGGTGCCCATCGGCGTCACCCCCTCCGGCCTGCCGGTCGGCCTGCAGCTGGTCGCCCGGCCCGGCGGCGAGCGCGTGCTGCTCGAGCTCGCTCACGCGCTCGAGGGCGTTACCGGCCTGGCATCTCGGGTGCCGGAGCCGAGCCCTCCCGGGCGGGTTCGTGAAAGGATGCCCCAAGGCGGCGCGGGAGGCGCATGAGGGTCTTCATCTCAACGGATATCGAGGGCACAGCGGGCATCGCCGACTGGCAGCAGGTGGTGGGTGCCGGGGCGGAGTACGAGCTGGGCCGGCGGCTGCTGACCGATGAGGTGAACGCCGCGATCGACGGTGCGGTGGACGGCGGCGCCGAGCACGTGCTGGTCAACGACGCCCACTGGACGATGCAGAACATGCGGCCCGGCGACCTCCACCACGACGCGTCCTACCTGTCCGGCAAGCACAAGCCGCTGTACATGATGCAGGGGCTGGACGCCGGCTTCGACGCCGTCTTCATGGTCGCCTACCACGGGTCGATCAGCGCCGAGCGCGCGGTGCTGTCGCACACGTACAACCCGTTCGCCGTCTGGGACGTCAAGCTGAACGGTGTGGCGGTCGGGGAGAGCGCGCTGAACGCGCTGGTGGCTCTGCACCACGGCGTGCCGGTGGCGCTGATCACCGGCGACGAGGCCACCGCCGACGAGGCGCGGCCGTTCATGCCCGGGATCGAGGCGGTCGTGGTCAAGCGGTCGGTCACCCGGTTTGCCGCCGAGAGCGTGCACCCCGACCGGGCGTGTGCGCTGATCCGCGCCGGGGCGGCGGCGGCGATGTCCCGGCTGGGGACGCTGCGACCGCCCGCGATCGACCTCCCCGCGACCCTCGAGATCACGTTCCTGACCGCCGACATGGCCGAGATGGCGACCTGGATCCGCGGCGTCGAGCGGGACGATGTGCGCCGGGTGACCGTCACCGATGACGACCCCCTGCGCCTCTACCGCACGTTCGTCACCGTCATCAGCCTCACGCGATCGATCGTCGAGCAGCCGTGAGCAGGGTGGCGGTGGTCACCGGCGCGGCCGGCGCCATCGGTGCCGCCGTCGCCCGCAGGCTGGCCGAGGACGGGTACACCGTGGCCGGCGCCGACATCGCTGAGGGTGCCGACCATCGCTGCGACGTGCGCAACGAGGCTGAGGTGCGCTCCCTCCGCGACCGGGTGACGGCCGACCACGGACCGGCCGGCCTGCTGGTCAACGTGGCCGGAGCGTTCTTCGAGCACCGCGTCACCGAACTGGCCGAGGAGGACTGGGATCTGCTGCTCGACACCAACCTCAAGGGCACGTTCCTGACCTGCAAGACATTCCTGCCGGACATGATCGCGGCCGGATCGGGCTGCATCGTGAACGTCGCATCGACCGCGGGCATCCGGGGCGGGAACACACGCGCCGCGTACACCGCGGCCAAGGCGGGGGTGGTCAACCTGACCCGCAGCATCGCGCTCGACCACGGGCGCGACGGTGTCCGGGCCAACTGCGTCTGCCCCGGACTGATCGACACGCCGATGGCGGACTGGATCACCAGCCGGCCGCAGGCCCTGCGCGAGTTCGAGCAGTCGGTCCCCGCGGGACGGATCGGGACGGTCGACGACGTCGCGGATGCGGTGTCGTTTCTGGCCTCTGAGCGAGCCTCGTACATGTACGGCGCGGTGCTCGTGGTGGACGGCGGCGTCACCGCCTGACGACCCGCTAGCTCAGCCCGTAGATCCGCTCCGCGTTGCCGTACAGCACACGCTCGGCCAGGTCGCGTGCCTGGCGCTGCGAGAGGTCGCCCAGCGCGACCATGTCCCCGAGTGCGGCGCCCAGGGCGCGGCGGCCGCGGACGGCGCCCAGCCAGTGCTGCTCGGGCAGGCCGACCGCGTCGGAGCTGTACAGCACCCGCGACCCCGGAGCCGCGCCCAGTGCCTGGTGCGTCACCGAGTACAGCTCGTGGCTGGTCAGAAACGGGATCGCGTAGGACACGTCGACGTAGGCGTTGGGGTACGTCGTGGCCATCACCGCCGCCTTGCGGGTGTATGGGTACGACCCGTGCAGCATGACCACGGCAACGTTCGGGAAGCGGCGCAGCAACGGCGCCAGGTGCAGCGGGTCGGCCAGCAGCAGATCGGCGTCGGAATCTCCGTATCCGGTGTGGAACTGCACCGGCAGCTCCTGGTCGGCGGCGGCCTGCATCGTCAGCTCGACGACGTGGTCGACCAGCGGCTTCTGCTCGAGCCGCGGCCGTGGCATCCGGCGCAGCTGTTTGAACGCCGATTTGACGTCGTCCCGGTCGGGCTTTGCGATCGCCAGCCCGCTGCGGTATGCGGCCACGCTCTTGAGCCCGCACACTCCCCGGTCGCGGGCCGACTCCAGGTGCGCGCGGAGGGCATGCTCGAAGCTCGAGAATCCCCCGGCGTCTTCGACCAGCGACTCGGCGACCGTCTCCACGCGCTCGATCCAGCCCACCCGGCACCCCGCCCGCTGCGCGAGCGCCTCGCGGTCCGAGCAGTCGGCCGGGTCCGGGTAGCCGTCGTCCACCAGCAGCCATGCGAGGTTGGCGGAGCGCAGGAAGAGGGCGTCCAGCTCGTCGGAGGAGCGGGCGCCGCGGGCGGCCAGCACCGCCTCCTCGTCGGGCTCGCACCCGAGTGCCGCCGCGATCTGGCGGATCGCCCACAGGTAGTGCGCCGACGTCGCCGTGTGGTCGGCCCCGAACGGCTCTCCCGCACACTCCGAGAAGCGGTGCCGGTACGCGGCCTCGGTGATCGGCGCCGAGTCGGAAAACAGCCCGTGGCAGTGGTTGTCGATGATCGCGATGTCGGACAGGTCGAGCACCATCAGTATTTGTAGCGGTACTCGGCCGCGATCGCCTCGGGCTCTGCGGCAGCGTAGGCCGCCACCTCGGACCGCTTGAGAGCCGTGTACGTGCTCAGGGTGAGCGGGCCCAGGGCCTCGCCCAGGCGCGCATCGGCGACCAGCAGATCGAGGGTTGCGCCCAACTCGAGCGGGAGTCGATCGGGCAGCGAGCCGCCCTCGAGCCGGGCGGGGTTGATGACCGTCGGCGGTCCCGGATCCAGCTTCCGCTCGATTCCGTCCAGGCCCGCGGCGAGCGCAGCTCCCAGGGCGAGGTGGGGGTTACAGCTCGAGTCCACCGCTTTCAGCTCGATGTTCATCGTCCGCTCCTCGTTGCCCCAGTAGGGCGACGCGACCCGCACCGGCGCCTCACGGTTGTCGAATCCCCAGCAGCGGTGGACACCCGACCACGAGTCCGGCTGCAGCCGCTGGTAGGAGTTCACGCTGGGGCACGTGATCGCGAGCAATCCGGGCAGGTGCTCGAGCAGGCCGGCCACGAAGTGCCCCCCGAGCTCGCCCAGGCCGCCCGGTCGCGCCGGGTCGTGGAACAGGTTCGCCCCGTCGCGCCACAGCGACAGGTGCAGGTGGGCGCCGCTGCCGATCTGGTCGAGAAACGGCTTGGGTGCGAAGCTGGCCCGCAGGCCGTGCGTCAGCGCGACTCCCCGCACGGTGTCGCGCACCGTGAGCTGGGTGTCGGCGGCGGCCAGCGGGTCGAGCGGTGCCACCGACAGCTCCTGCTGGCCGGCGCCGTACTCGTTCAGCAGACCCTCGACCCAGACCCCGCGGGCGGTCAGCGCGTCAACGGTGGCCAGCATAACGCGGTGGTGGTCGTCCAGCCCGATGCTGCTGTACACCGGGCGTCTGGGGAGCCGGCTCATGCCGCCGTCGGGGGTCGGTTCCGCCAGGTAGTACTCCAGCTCGAAGGTGGCCCGTACCTCGATCCCCAGACCGGCAGCCGCCGCCACCTGGCGCCTGAGGAACGAGCGCGCGCACGCGAACCAGGGCGTGCGGTCGCGGGCCATCAGGTCGCAGATCACCGACGCGGCGCCGGGCGCCCAGGGCAGCTCGCTGTAGGTGGCGGGGTCCGGCACCAGCCGCACCTCGTCCACCGGCGGCAGCTCGGGGATCTCGATCAGGTCGTCGCGGATGTTCAGCGCGACCTGAGCGAAGGTGCTGCCGATGCCCTCGACCAGCTTTCGCCCCAGCATCCGGCTGTGGATCGCCTTGGCGTGGATGATCCCCGAGTAGTCGCAGAACAGGAACCGTACGATCCGGGTGTCGGCTTGCTCGGCTCGGCGGACGAGGTCGTCGCTCATCGCGGCGATGCTGTCACACTTCAGGGATGGTGTCACGCCGCGTCCTGCGCTTCGACGCCCCGGCTCTGCGGGAGCTGGAATGGCCGTGCTTCGAGGCCACGGGCGCGCGCGATGGCCCTCGACTGTGCATGCTGGCGGGGGTCCACGGCTGCGAGTACCCGGCGATCGCCGCGGTCGTGCGCTTCATGCGGGAGCTGGACAGCTCGGCGCTGTCGGGGTCGGTGATCGCTGTCCCGATCGTGTCCCCGACGTCGCACCGCGCCCGCTCGCCGTTCGTCACGCCCGAGGACGGGCTCAACCTCAACCGCTGCTTTCCGGGCGATCCGGCTGGCTCGTTCTCGCAGGTGCTGGCGCACCATGTGTGGAGCGAAGTGGTTTCGGGAAGCGACCTGCTGATCGACCTGCACGGCGGCGACCTGGTGGAGGCGCTGGAGCCGTTCACCCTCTACGACGACTCGCCCCGACGTGAGACGGCCCGTGCGATGGCCGTCGCCTACGGCCTCCCGTACGTCGTCTGCGATCCCGGCGACCGCCTCGGCGGCACCACCAGCGCGGCGGCTGCAGCCGCCGGGATCGCCGCCGTCACCGCCGAGGTGGGCGGCTGCGGGCTGCTCGAGCCGCGGGCCGTCGATCTGCACGTGCGCGGGCTGAACAACGCCCTGCGCGCGGTCGGCATGCTGCCTGGCGATCCCGACCCGCCGCCACGGCAGCGCATGGTGGAGCGCTTCGAGTGGCTCCGGTGTGCCGGGCCGGGCTGGTGGCAGCCGGAGGTGGAGGCCGGTGAGGTGGTTGCCGCGGGGCACCGGCTGGGCGCGGTGCTCGACCCGTTCGGCGACGAGTTGGAGGTGGTTGCCGCGCCCGCGGCCGGGGTGGCACTGTTCGTCACCAGCAGCCCGGCGGTCGGGGCCGGCGGCCTGTTGCTGGGGCTGGGCTGCGATCTCAGCGAGATCGCCCGCTGAGCTCAGCCGGGCCGGCCAGCAGCTCCCACAACCGTGCCCAGGCGTCGAGGCCGTCCCATAGCCGCTGCAAGCGGAAGAACTCGTCGGGAGCATGGAACCGCTCGTCGCCGGTGGAGAACGAAAAGAACACGGTTTGCAGGCCCAGCACGCGTTGAAAGAGCGTGGCCGCCGGCAGCGTGCCGCCCATGCGCACACGCAACGGGGCGTGGTCGGGGTAGACGTGCCGCAGGGCCAGCTCGGCGGCCGCCAGTCCGGGATGGTCGGGGTCGATCCGGTAGGCCGTTGTGGAGCCAGGCCGCTCGGTGAGCGTTGCCGTCACCCCGCCCGGTACCCGGGCGGCGATGTGCGCCCGCAGGGCCGCGACCACCCGCTCGGGATCCTGAGCGGGCACCAGCCGGCAGCTCAGGTGGGCGGTGGCGACCGCCGGGATGACGGTCGTGGCCGATCCACCCGCGATGCCGTTGATCTCGAGTGTGGGCCGCGTCCACAGACGCTCGAGCACCGAGTGACCGGGCTCGCCGCCCAGCGCCGGCGCGCCCACCGACGCTCGGTAGGCCTGCTCGTCGAAGGCCACCCGGGCGAGCTCGGCGCGCTCGCCTGCGGTCAGTGGCTCGATCCCGTCGGTGAATCCGTCGACGGCCACCGAGCCGTCCGGCCGGTGCAGACTTGCGAGGATCGCGGACAGCGCCTGCAGAGGGTTCACCACCGCGCCTCCGTGCCGGCCGGAGTGCAGGTCGGACGCGGGGCCGTGGATCTCGAGGGTCAGGGCCACGAGGCCCTTGGCGGCCACGGTCAGGCATGGCTCGCCGGCGCGCCACATCGCTCCGTCAGCCGAGATCACCATGTCGGCGGCCAGCTCGTCGCGGTGCTCGTGCAGCACCGCCTCCAGGCTGGGGCTGCCGACCTCCTCCTCGCCCTCGAACAGAAACCGCAGGCCGACCGGCGGCCCGCCGCATGCGAGCCACTCGCGGGCGACGATCAGCGGCACCAGCATCGGCCCCTTGTCGTCGCTGGCACCGCGGGCATGGATCCGCCCGTCGCGCACCTCGGGGTCGAACGGCGGGCTCGTCCACCGAGCCTCGTCGCCCGCCGGCTGGACGTCGTAGTGGCCGTACACGAGCAGTGTCGGGGTGCCGGCGGGCCCATGCCATTCCCCCAACACGACGGGGTGGCCGGCGGTCTCGATCACCCGTCCGCCGAAGCCGGACAGCCTGCCGGCGAGCCACTCGGCGGCCCGCCGCATGTGCTTCGCCGAGCCCGGATCGCAGCTCACGCTGGGGATCCGGAGCAGCTCCTGCAGTTCGGTCAGATACGTCTCGCGGGCCGCGAAGGCGGGCCGCGTCATCGCCAGCCGCTGGCCAGCAGGTCGCGCACCTCGTTCACTCCGGCGGCCCACACCGCGGCCTCGTCCTGCGCCGAGCGCTGGTATCGCCCGCCGTAGCAACCGTCGCCGAGCAGCCGTCGCACGCCGGACGGGTCGGCGGTGCGCACGCGCGCCACGTCCACCATCGGCTTGGCGTCCGCCGGCGGCTCGACGCCCTCGAGACGCGTCCAGGGGAAGCTCTCCAGCCAGTTGGCGTGCGACGCATCGGGGTCGATCGACTGCACCACCTCCCACACCTGCGGCCCTTTCCACCAGTGGTGCACGAGCACCTGGGCGTCACCGTGGGCACCGATCCACTCCGCCGCCAGGCCCTCGACGGGGCTGTTGCCACCATGCCCGTTGACCAGCAGAAAGCGGCGGAAGCCCTGTCCGTGCAGCGAATCCAGAAGATCGCCGACCAGCGCGAGATAGGTGGATGTGCGCAGGCTCGGGCTGCCCGGATAGGCGGCGAAGTACGGGCACAGGCCGAACGGGAGCACGGGCGCCACGGGCACGCCCAGCGGCTCGGCGGCCTCCAGCGACACCCGCTCGGCCAGGATCGTGTCGACACCCAGCGACAGCTGGGCGTGCTGCTCGGTCGATCCCAGCGGCAGCACGATCCGGTCGTCCCCGGCAAGGTACTGCTCGATCTGCATCCAGTTGCACGCGTGCAGCCTCATCCGCCCTCCAGTCTCAGGTATGCCGCCGCCACCGAGAGCAGGAACGCGTCGGCACCCGCGGCCGCCGCAAGCTGCAGGCCCGCCGGCAGCGGTCCGTCGGCGGCTCCCGCCGTCACCGAGACAGCGGGCACGCCGGCCAGGTTCCAGCCCTCGGTGAAGCGCCCCTCGACATCACCCTGGGGCGTTCCGAACGGCGGATCCTCGTGCGGGGCGACGTAGGCGACCGTCGGCCCGGCGATCACATCGAAGCGTTCGAACAGGCCTGCCACGCCCGCGATCACGCGCTCGCGGTCGGCCAGAGCATCCTGGTAGGCGTCGTCGGGGATTCCGCGCGCCAGCTCGAGCAGGCTGCGGGTGCCCGGGCCGTAGCCCGCGGCGTCGGCGGCAAAACGATCGCGGTGGATCCGCCACGCCTCGTACAGCACGATCGGCCCGAGCGCGCTGGCAGCCAGCTCGAGCTCGGGCGGATCGACCTCCTCGAGCGTCCAGCCGGCGTCCGACATCCGCCGCAGCGATCGCTCGATCGCCGAGCGTACCTCCGGGGTCGTATCGGGGTCTGCGAGTTGGCCGGCCAGCACGCCGACCCGCAGCCCGGACACCGGCTCGATCGCAAACCGCCGGGCCGACAGCACCTCCATCAGCGCCGCCGCCTGCTCGGCGGTGCGGGTGAGTGTGCCGACGTGGTCGCAGGTCGGCGACAGCGGCGACACCCCTTCCTCCGAGACCAGGCCGGCGGTGGGCATGAAGCCGACGATGCCGCAGTACGCCGCCGGGATGCGCACCGAACCGCCCGTGTCGGTGCCGATCGCGTGGTCGCACACGCCCGCGGCGACAAGCGCCGCCGAGCCGGTGGACGAGCCACCTGCGGTGCGGCTGCGATCGAGCGGGTTGTAGGTCATGCCGTACGCCGGGTTGACGCTGCCGGCGGAGTACTCGAGCAGGTTGGTCTTGCAGAACAGGTCGGCGCCTGCGGCCCGCAGCCGGCGGGCGACCTCGGCGTCGGCGGCGGCTGGCGGCGGCACCGCCACCGTCGAGGCGTTGGTGGTGACCACACCCGCGACGTCGATGTTGTCCTTGACCGCAACCTGGACGCCGTGCAGCGGGCCCGCCGGGGCCCTGTCGGGCACGTCGATGGTCGTGATCACGGCGTTCAGGCCGTCGCCCAGCCGCAGCAGCCGTTCGTGGGCGGCCAGCAGTTCGAGGTTTGCACGCTCGCACACGCGGCGGCCGTCCTCGATGGCGTGGATGAGCGCCGCGGTGCGCCGCAGCATCGGACCGTCGACCGCGGCCAGCATGGCGTCCACCTCGGTCTTTCGGTGGCGCACCGCGAGGTCG
Source organism: Gaiellales bacterium (assembly GCA_038230835.1). Classification (GTDB taxonomy): domain Bacteria; phylum Actinomycetota; class Thermoleophilia; order Gaiellales; family JAICJC01; genus DASUHT01. The sequence continues at coordinate 7,234 of JBBRMM010000024.1, read as the reverse complement.
CGGTAGATCCCGGAGTGGGTCTTGGCGGAGCCTCGGTTGAAGGCCACCAGGCGGGCGATCGACCCCTCCAGGTCGTCGGGCTCGAAGCCGTCGAACGGCTCCGGCCGGGCGGTCGCCTGCGCCAGCACCTCGCGCGCGAGCGCCAGGTACACGGGGCGGTAACGCGGCTCGGACAGCGCGTCGGCGATCGACAGGTCGGATACCGCGGTGGCGAACAGCATCGCGCCGTACGCCTCCTTGGCCCACAGATAGCCGGCCAGGTTGGACGTCGCACGCGCGCCCGCGATGTCGCTCACCAATCGTCGCACGCGGTCGCTCTCGCTGCCATCCAGCTCGCCGATCATGAACGTCGCCCGGTTGCCGCGCAGGATCCGGCCGGGGGCGATCAGGTCGGCGCCGAAGTTGACGAACGCCCCGATCGTCCGCCCGGCGCCCACCGCGTCGGCGATCGCCGGCTCGTTGATGCCGTTCTGGAGCGACAGCACGAACCCGTCGTCGACGAGTCGGGGTGCCACGATCCCCATCGCCTGCTCCGTGTGGTGGGCCTTGACCGCCAACAGCACGGCATCCAGCCGGTCCGGCAGGCCGTCGGGTGTGACCGCCGTGACTCGAACCGTGAACTCCTCGACCGGGCCCTCGATACGCAGGCCGTCGGCGTTGACAGCGGCGACGTGATCGGCGTCGGCGTCGCAGAGCAGCACAGAGTGGCCGTCACGCGCGAGGCCCGCACCGACCGTGCCTCCGATCGCTCCCGCGCCGACGACGGTGTATTGCATCGCGCGATCGTAGCGAAAGTGCCAAGACCCCTAGCGCCGAGGCGCAACGTTTGCGAGAATGGCCCACCCTTCCCCAAAGGAGCGTTGGATGAGACCCGCACCAGTCGGCCGCCGAGTCACCGCAGTCCTCGCCCTCGTCACCGCGCTTGCCGCCGGCTGCGGTGGCAGCAGCAGCAACAACAACGCCTCCAGCGGTGGCAGTCAATCCGGCGGTACGCCTCAGCGCGGCGGGGACCTGGTAATCGCCCGCACGGCGGACTCCGAATCGATGAACGCCACCACGGTGTTCGACAACGAGTCGATCTGGATCTTCGAGCAGATCTACCAGATGCTCTATACGGTCTCTCCGGACGGCAAGGGTGTGGTGCCCCAGCTGGCGACAAGCTACACGCTCTCGAGCGACAAGAAGACCTACACCTTCAACCTGCGCCCCGGCGTCCTCTTCTCGAACGGCAACCCGATGACGTCCGCCGACGTGGTCTTCTCGATCGACCAGGCGCGCAAGGCCGCGCAGGGATGGGCGTTCATCGACGCGGCCATCAAGTCCGTCAAAGCCGACGGGCCGGCCAAGGTCATCATCACCACCAAGTACCCGTGGGCGCCGCTGGTGGCCGATATCGCGCTCTTCGCCAACGGGATCGTGCCCAAGGACTACGGCGGCGAGACCGAGAACCAGTTCTACACGCACCCGATCGGCACCGGCCCCTTCATGTGGGGGTACTGGCACAAGCTGTCGGCGCTCAAGCTGGTGCGCAACCCGCACTACTGGGAGAAGGGCAAGCCCTATCTCGACAGCGTCACCTGGACCGACGTCGGCAATACCAACACCCGCCAGCTCCAGCTGCAGGGCAACCAGGCGCAGATCGACGAGTTCCCTCCGTTCTCGACCGTCTCGGCGCTGCAGGGCATGTCGGGCGTGACTCTGCACCTGTTCAACTCCACACGAACCGACTACCTCATGTTCAACGAGCACATCGCGCAGCTGGCGGATGTGCACGTCCGGCGCGCGATCTCCTATGCAATCGACCGCAAGGCGCTTGTCTCCGCGGTGCTGTTCGGCCACGGCACGCCGGCCAACTCCTTCATGCCGCCTCAGGTGCCGTACTACGACCCCAAGTCGCCCGGCCTCCAGTTCGACCTCACGAAGGCCAAGCAGGAGATGGCGGCATCCAAGTACCCGCACGGGTTCGACGTGACCCTGATGGTGGCGGGCGGCAATGCCACCGAGAAGACCACGGGGCAGATCATCCAGTCGGAGCTGGCGCCGCTCGGTATCAAGGTCACGTTCAACCAGGTCGACCCGAACCTGGAGAACACCGACCAGCAGCAGTTCAAGTACCAGCTGGCGATGAGCTACTGGACGATGGACATTGCCGACCCCGACGAGCTGGTCAGCTTCGCCGTCGACCCCAGCCAGGGCGCCCACTCGTTCTACACCGGATACAACAACCCGGATGTGATCAACTGGACGCACCAGGCCGAGCGGACGTTCGACACCGCCCAGCGGCAGGCCCTGTATTCCAAGATCCAGGCGCAGTCCGCCCAGGACGCGTTCATGGCCTTCGAGTTCTACTCACCGTACGCGTACGCGGCGACCAACAACGTCCACGCGTTCTACGTCTATCCGACCGGCAACTACCACGTGGAGAACGTCTGGCTCTCGAAGTGATCAACCATCTAGGGTAGCCGCATGGATCTCGCGTCCTACGTGCTGCGCCGTCTGGTGCAGATGGTGCCGGTTGCCCTCGGCGTGACGCTCCTGGTGTTCTTCATGATCCATCTGGTTCCGGGTGACCCGGCGCGCACGATCCTGGGCGTGCACGCCAGTCCCCAGCGGATCGCGCTGCTGCACAAGGAGTGGGGGCTCGATCATCCGCTGTGGGTCCAGTACAAGGACTTCATGGATCGCCTGGTCATCCACGGCAACCTGTCCGACTCGCTGATCTACCACGAGTCGGCCCGAGCCCTGATCATCGACCGGCTGCCACCGACGCTGTGGCTGCTCGGCTACGCGGCGGTGCTGTCGGTCGTGATCGCCGTTCCTCTGGCCGCGCTGGCGGCGTCGAAGCGGGACGCGTTACGCGACCAGACCGTGCGCGTCGTGCCGCTGGTCGGCCTCGGCTTCCCGGCGTTCTGGACGGCGATCATGCTGCTGCTGCTGGTCGCGCTGCACTCCGGCGGGTTCTTCCCGGTCGGTGGGTACGGGAGTGGCCTCCCCGGCCACCTGCGGGCGATGTTCCTGCCCGGCCTGACGGTCGCGCTGGGCATCGCACCGATCCTGATCCGCAGCCTTCGCGCGAGCCTGCTCAACGTGCTCGAGTCCGACTACGTGGTCACGGCACGGTCCAAGGGCATCTCCGAGCGCCGCGTGCTCGTCCGGCACGCGCTGCGAAACGGGATCATCTCGATGGTCACCGTGCTGGGCGTCAACATCGGCTTCCTGGTCGGTGGCACGTTGGTGGTCGAGCAGGTGTTCGCGATCCCGGGCATCGGCCTGCTGATGATCAACGCGATCTTCCAGCGCGACTTCCCGGTGGTACAGGGGATCACGCTGGCGTTCGCGATCATGGTCGTGCTGGTCTATCTCACCACCGACGTCCTGCACGCTCTGCTCGATCCCCGGGTGCGCTTCGACTGATGGCCGCCGTCACCGCACCACTCGCCGCCGATCCCCTCACGATCCCCCGCGCCCGCGGATTCCGCCACCGCTGGTACCGCACCCCGTCCTTCGTGGCCGGCCTGGTGATCGTCGGCCTGATGGTCGGTCTGGCGATCGCCGCTCCCGTGGTCGCGCCGTACAACCCCGACCATCAGGATCTCGAGCACATCCTCGCCGGTTCCTCGGCCCATCACTGGCTGGGCACCGACGAGCTCGGCCGCGACGAGTGGTCACGCATGCTCTACGCCGCCCGGGTCGACCTGCGTGTGGGCTTCCTGGCGGTGCTGTTCCCGTTCATCCTGGGCACCACGCTGGGATGCGTCGCCGGCTACTACGCGCGCTTCGCCGACACGTTGATCATGCGCCTGGTGGACGTGGTGGTGGCGTTTCCGTTCACGGTGCTGATCATCGCCATGGTGTTCGTGCTCGGCCCCGGCACGCGCAGCATCTACATCGCCATCACCCTGGTCGGCTGGGTGTCGTACGCGCGCATCATCAGGGGCGAGATCCTGGTCCAGAAACGCCAGGAGTACGTCCTCGCCGCCCGCGGGGCCGGCCTCGGCGACCGCCGGATCATCATTCGCCACCTGCTCCCGAATGTGATCACGCAGGCGATCGTGTTCTCGATGTCCGACATCGTGCTGGACATCCTGGCCATCGTCACGCTCGGCTACCTGGGCCTGGGGATCCAGCCGCCGACGCCCGACTGGGGGGCGATGATCGCCGACGGGCAGCAGTTCCTGACCACCAAGTGGGAGCTCTCCACCTTCCCGGGGATCGCCATCGTGATCACCGGTCTGGGCTTGTCGCTGCTGGGCGACGGGCTGGCCGACCTGCTGAGAGCCGAGTGAACGACCCGCTGCTGGAGGTGCGCGACCTGCGGGTCGAGATCCCGCTCGCGCGGGGGGTCGTCCACGCCGTGGACGGAGTGTCCTTCTCGGTCGGCGCCGGCGAGGCTCTCGGGCTCGTCGGCGAGTCGGGCTGCGGCAAGAGCATGACCCTGCGCGCAATCCTCGGCCTGCTGCCGCGGCCGGCAGAGATCTCCTCCGGTCAGGTGATGTTCGGCGGGATCGACCTGGTGGCGATGGCGCCCAGGCCTCTGCGGGACATCCGGGGCCGGTCGATCAGCATGATCTTCCAGGAGCCGATGACGGCCCTCAACCCAGTCATGCGGGTGGGTGAGCAGATCGCCGAGGGCCCGCAGCATCACCTCGGCCAGAGCCGGCGCTCGGCACGGGCGCGGGCGCTCGAGCTGATGCGGATGGTGGGGATTCCCGATCCGGTGCGCCGCGCTCGCGCGTACCCGCACGAGCTTTCGGGGGGGATGCGGCAGCGGGTCATGATCGCGATCGCTCTCTCGTGCTCGCCGCAGCTGATTCTCTGCGACGAGCCCACCACCGCGCTGGACGTCACCATCCAGGATCAGATTCTCAAGCTGCTGCTGTCGCTACGCAAGGAGACCGGCGTGGCCGTGGTGCTCGTCACCCACGACCTCGCCGTCGTGGCCGAGACGTGTGACAGCCTGGCGGTCATGTACGCGGGTGAGGTGGTGGAGACCGGCGCGGTGGGCGACGTGTTCCGCCTGCCGCGGCACCCGTACACGCTCGGGCTGATGCGCTCGGTGCCCGACTTCGATGTCGTGCGCGACTCGCTGGCGTCGATCCCCGGCACCCCGCCCGACCTCGTCTCCAGCTTCGAAGGATGCCGGTTCGCGCCTCGCTGCCAGTTCGCGAAGCAGGACTGCCTGGCCGGGACGTTCCCGCTGCGGGTGGCGCCCGGCGGGCGCCAGACCGCCTGCATCCACGACGAGGAGTGCGCCGAGGCGGCGCGCCGCGATCCCGTGGTCAGCAGTGCCTGAGCCGCTGCTCCAGGTGCGCGGCCTGCACATGCAGTTTCCGCTCAACGACACGCTCACCCGGAGGGCGCGCCGGGCTCCGTTGGAGGTGCTGCGAGCGATCGACGGCGTCGACCTCGAGATCGCCCGCGGCGAGGTGCTAGGGCTGGTGGGTGAGTCGGGCTGCGGAAAGTCGACGCTGGGCCGGTGCGTCGTCGGCCTGTACGAGCCGACGGCCGGTGAGATCCGCTTCGAGGGGCAGCTCCTGAGCGCCTCCCGGGAGCGCACCACTCGCCGCCGGATGCAGATGGTGTTTCAGGATCCGTACTCGTCGCTGAACCCGCGGATGACGGTGCGCCAGACGCTGGGCGAGCTGCTGAGGGTGCACCGGATGGTCGCCCGGGAGCAGGTCGACGCACGCTGCAACGAGCTGCTCGAGCTGGTCGGCCTCAGCGCCCAGGCGCTGGACGCCTATCCGCGGCAGTTCTCGGGCGGCCAGCGCCAACGCGTCTCGATCGCCCGTGCGATCGCGCTCGATCCCGACCTCCTGGTCGCGGACGAGCCGGTGTCCGCCCTAGACGTGTCGGTGCAGGCCACGGTGCTCAACCTGCTCGAGGACCTGCGCGAGCGGCTCGGCCTGACGATGCTGTTGATCGCCCACAACATGGCCGTCGTCCGCCACGTGTGCGACCGGGTGTCGGTGATGTACCTGGGCCGGATCGTCGAGACCGCGCAAACCGAGGAGCTGTTCTCCAACCCACGGCACCCGTACACCCAGGGTCTGCTCAAGGCGGTGCCGCGTCTGCAGCCCGGCCGGGTGTCGGAGGCGGTCGCCGTCGAGGGCGATCCGCCGAGCCCGATCGACCTGCCCACGGGCTGCCGCTTTCATCCCCGCTGCCCGCTCGCCCAGGACGTGTGCCGTCGCGAAGACCCGGCCCTGTCGGCTCCAGGAGGCGGTGGCCCGCACCACCTGGCGGCCTGCCACTTCGCCTGGACGGCGCCACCGCCCGCCCACGCGCCCGAGGTGCACGTCGACTCTGCGCCGTGAGGCGTCGGTTCACCCGCAGCTGCTCGGGCCGGCCACTCCCGCCGTCGTCCCGAAAGGCATAGACTCACCTGCCATGGCGGTCGCGCCTGACGACCAACCCGCCCGTCAGCGAGTCTGGCTGGCGGCCGCGCTCGTGCTGTTCGCCCTGCTCTCGCTGACCGTGGGCGTGGTCGCCAAGCAGCGGACACCGGGCCTGTACCCGCCCAGCTACCTGAAGCTGTTCTTCTCCGACCCGATCCACCTCAAGGTCTGGTTCTCCAGTGTGGCATTGGTGCTCGGGTGCATCCAGCTCGCCACCGCCGCGAGCATCTACGATCGGCTGCGCCTGCCCAGGGGGCCGGCCTACGGCGCGGTCCACCGTTGGTCCGGGCGGGTGGCGATTCTGTTCACGCTGCCGGTCGCCTATCACTGCATCTTCCTGCTCGGCTACCGCGACTATTCCACCCGTGTCGAGGTGCACTCGGTGCTGGGGTCGATGATCTACGCGGCCGTGGTGGTCAAGGTGCTGATCGTGCGCGGCGGCGGCCGGTTCCCCGGCTGGTCGCTACCGCTCGCGGGCGGCACGCTCTTTGCGATCCTGCTGGGGTTGTGGCTGACCTCGAGCCTGTGGTTCTTCCAACACTCGGGGGTCAGCTTCTGAGGTGTGCTAGGCCGCGGCGGGCTGCGCCCGCCCGGCCGCAGGGCGCAGGCGGAACGCCCAGACCAGGACGGCCGCCTGCATCGCGCTGCCGATGGCGTCGGACACGATCAGAGGCATGTTCCACATCGCCAGGCCGTGACGTGACCCCTTGAATGTGGTCCGTCTGGTCTGGCCCCCTTGTTGTGGACTGGCTTTGTGAGAGCGTGGGCGGCATGAATCGAAGGAGGGTTCATGCCGAAGTCGTATTCGCCGGAGTTTCGTCGTCGGGTGGTCGAGT
>JBBRMM010000023.1:0-50768 GCA_038230835.1 Gaiellales bacterium | reverse complement strand
GCTCTTCTATCTGATGAGCCGCGGGCTCAGCGAGTCGGAGGCCTCGGCGATGGTGGTGTCCGGCTTCATCGAGCCGATCACCAAGGAGCTGCCGCTCGAGTACGCGGTGGAGATGAACCGGCTGATCCAGCTGCAGATGGAAGGCTCGGTCGGCTGATGGTTGCAGGCACCGTGGCCGAGCCCGCCTGGCTGGCGGGCCGGCGGGAGGCTGCCCGGGCGGTGTACGAGTCGCTGCCGGTGCCCTCCAACCGCGAGGAGGCGTGGCGGTTCACGAACCTGCGCGGCTTCGACCCGGACTCCTACCCGGTGCAGCAGGCGACGCTGACCCTCGCCGGCGAGGTGCCGGACGGGGTCACCTTCGGCCGGTTGGCCGAGCTGGCCACCGAGCGCCCCGAGCTGGTCGAGCCGTATCTGGGGTCGGTGGTCGACGAGCAGGAGAAGTTTGCATCCGGCAACGCGGCCCGCTGGGCGGACGGGGTGCTGCTGCACGTGCCGCCCGGAGTCGACGTCGAGGCGCCGCTGCGGGTGGCGCTCGAGCTCACCTCCGAGGGAGCGGCGGTCTACCACCGGGCGCTGATCGTGGTCGAGCGAGGTGCCCGGGCGACGTTCGTCGAGGAGTTCCTGTCGACGGTGCCGGGGTATCTGAACGTCGTCGTCGAGCTGGTCGTGGCCGACGGGGCAACGCTCGAGTATGTGACCTCCCAGAACCACCACGCCGAGACGCGCCAGTTCGGCACCCACCGCGGCACGGTCGGCCGCGACGCCGAGCTCGACTGGGTGGCCACCGCTCTCGGCGGTACCAAGGCCAAGTCGCGTATGGAGAGCTATCTGGCGGGCCAGGGCGCGCGGGTCAAGGTGACCGGGGCGTACTACCTGACCGGGCACGAGCACATCGACTACGACACCACCCAGGAGCACGCGGCTCCCAACACGTTCTCCGATCTCGCCTTCAAGGGTGTGCTCGACGATCACGCCCGCGCGGTGTGGCGAGGCGTGATCCGGGTCGACCGCCACGCCCAGAAGACCGACGCCTACCAGGAGAACCGCAACCTGCTGCTCTCCCCCGACGCCCACGCGACGCCCATCCCCGGCCTCGAGATCGAGGCCAACGACGTCCGCTGCACACATGCCGCCGCCGTCGGCCAGGTCGATCGCGCGCAGCTCTTCTACCTGATGGCGCGTGGCCTCACCCGCCCCGAGGCCCAGCGGCTGATCGTACGCGGCTTCTTCGAAGACGTGCTCCAGCGGATCGGGTCCGACGACGTGCGCCGGTCGATCGCCGACGCCATCGACGCGCGCATCGGATAGCGGGAGGTTGAGCGCCGCGCCGGACATGGGCGAGCTGCTCGAGGTGCTCGCCCCGTTTCGGGCCGAACTGCGCGACCTGCTGCCGGCCGGCGCCGCGGTGGTCGACGCTCACACCCATCTCGGTCTGGACGAGGACGGCCGGTCGCTGTCCCCGGAGGAGCTGCTGACCCAGCTCGACCAGGCGGTGGACGGCGCTCGGGCGTGTGTCTTCCCGCTGCACGACCCGGAGCGGCATCCGGCCTACCGGCTGCCCAACGACCGCGTGCTGGCGTGGGCCGATGCCAGCGGAGGGCGGCTGGTGCCGTTCTGCCGGCTGGATCCGGGCGACGGCCCGGTGGCCGAGGGCGAGCGGTGCCTGGCGCTGGGTGCCCGTGGCATCAAGCTGCACCCGCGTGCCCAGGCCTTCCAGTTCGGGGCGGGCGTCGCCGATCCGATCTTCGCGTTGGCCGAGTCGGCCCGGGTGCCGATGCTGATCCACGCCGGCGGCGGACTTCCGGCGCAGTTCGGCGAGGGCCTGGTGGACGTGATGGAGCGGCACCCCGAGGTGCCCGTCATCCTTGCCCACCTCGGCGTGGTCGATCAGGGGCGATTCGCTCTGGCGGCGCCCTCGCTGCCCAATCTGTTCTTCGACAGCTCCTGGTTCAACGGGTTCGAGCATCTGGCGCTGTTCGACCGCGTGTCCCCCGCCCGGATCGTGTTCGGCTCCGACCCGCCCTACGGCAGGCCGCTGAACGGTCTCTACCTGGTGCTGCGCGCCGCCGCCCGGGCGGGACTGGACGAGCGGACGGTGCGCGGTGTCGTCGGCGGCACCATCGAGCGGATCCTGGCCGGCGAGCGAGGGTTCGCCGGCCCGGGTACGGCTGCCGCGCCGCCGCCGCTGGTGACCGACCTGCGAGCGATGCGGCTGCACGGCTACTGCATGATGGCGTTCGCGGCGGCCTTCTCGGGCAACCCCGACCGCGCCCGCGGGCTCGTCGAGCTGGCGGCACAGGTCTGCCGTGACCCCGACCCCGGGGAGCTCGCCGCGACGTTCGCCATGGCGGCACCCGCGATCGAGTTCGCACTGCGAGCGCTCGCCGCGCCGCCGGGCCCGGAGATGACCACGCTCGCGATCGGCGCGCTCTTCTTCCCGATGGCCCGCGCCGCAACGTAGCGGCCTACACTTCGTGCATGGCAGTCGCCCCGGAGACCATGCCGCTGGACGCCGAACGGATCAAGCTCGATTTCCCGATCCTGCAGCGGCCTGCGCACGGCGACAAGCGGCTGGTGTACCTGGACTCGGCAAACTCGAGCCAGAAGCCGCGGCAGGTGATCGACACCCTGAGCGACGTGTACGAGACGACCTACGCCAACGTGCACAGGGGCGTGTACGAGCTGGGTGTTGCGGTCACCGAGCGCTTCGAAGGCGCCCGGGACAAGGTGGCGGGATTTCTGAACGCTCCCTCCCGGCGCGAGGTGATCTTTGTCCGGCAGGCCACCGAGGGCCTGAACCTGGTCGCGTACGCCTACGGCCGCAAGTTCATCGGCCCCGGCGATGCGATCGTGACCACCGAGATGGAGCACCACTCGAACCTCGTGCCGTGGCAGTTCCTGGCCCAGAAGACCGGCGCCACGCTGCACTACCTCCGGCTGACCGACGCCGGCGAGCTCGACCCTGACTCGCTCGAGCGGCTCGGCGACGTCGCCAACGTCAAGCTGGTGGCCGTCACCGAGGCCTCCAACTCCCTGGGCACGCTGAACGACATCCCGGCGCTCGCCCGCTGGGCACACGACCGCGGAGCGGTGATCGTGGTCGACGGCGCCCAGGCCGCCCCCCATCGGCCGGTGGACGTGCAGCGGCTGGGCTGCGACTTCTATGCCATCTCCGGCCACAAGATGTGCGGGCCAGGTTCGGGTGCGCTCTGGGGTCGCACCGAGCTGCTCGACCAGATGGACCCGTTCCTGACCGGCGGCGAGATGATCCGCACGGTCGATCTCGAGCGCACCACGTGGAACGAGCTGCCGTGGAAGTTCGAGGCAGGCACGCCGGCGATCGCCGAGTGCATCGGACTGGGCGCCGCCGTCGACTACCTGCAGGCGGTCGGGCTCGAGCGGATCGCCGCCCATGAGCGCGCACTGACCGAGTACGGCCACAGCCTGCTGGCGGAGATCCCCGGAGTCAGCCAGTACGGGCCGGAGCCGTCCCGTCGAGGCGGGGTGCTGAGCTTCAACGTGGACGGCGTGCACCCCCACGACGTGGCTCAGGTGCTCGACCAGGACGGCATCTGCGTGCGCGCCGGGCACCACTGCACGCAGCCGGTGATGCGGCGCTACGGGGTGGCCGCCACAACTCGGGCGAGCGTCTACCTCTACAACACGCCCGCCGACCTGGACGCGCTCGCCGCGGGAATCCACAGGGTGCAGCGGACGTTCGGTGTCTAAACGCCCCGGGTACACTGAGAGCGAGTAGCCATGGACGACCTGTACCGCGAGAACATCCTCGACCACTATCGCAACCCGCGCAACAGCGGGCACCTCGACCACCCCACGGTCTCGGCCGAGGGGGTGAACCCGTTGTGCGGCGACGAGCTGGCGGTGGAGCTGCTGGTGACCGACGGCGTGGTTGAGGACGTGCGCTTCAACGGCCGGGGGTGTGCGATCAGCCAGGCGGCGGCTTCGATGATCTCGGATGCGGTCAAGGGCCGCACGGTGGCCGACGTGGCGCGGATCAGCCGCGAGGAGGTGCTGGACGAGCTGGGCATCCCGCTCACCCCGATCCGGCTCAAGTGCGCCCTGCTCTCGATCGGCGTGATCAAGGTCGCGCTCGCGGAGTTGAACGGCGAGGGCATTCCGGCCGAGTGGGCGGCCGACAACGAGATCACGTGGAAGTCCGCGTAGGCCCGCTGGCCGATCTCCCCGAGGGCGGGGTGAAGATCGTCCAGTCTGGGTCGCTGTTTCTGGGCGTGTACCACATCGACGGCGAGTTGTTTGCGATCGAGGACCGCTGCAGCCACGACGACGGCCCGCTGTGCGAGGGCGACCGGGAGGGGTTCGACGTGATCTGCCCTCGCCACGGCGCGCGCTTCGATCTGCGCACCGGGGCGGTGCTGTCGCTCCCGGCCACCGAGGGCGTCCAGGCGTTCCCGGTGTCGGTGCGGGACGGCGACATTTTCGTGCAGATCTGATCTGAGATCTCGCTCTCTTGACGGCGGCGGGCCGCAGGCGTAGTGTCGGCAGCGGCCTTGTGGCCGTCGTGGCAAATTCCGACTGGGGGAGCGACGTGAACACGCATCGAAGAGGGGTCGCCGGGCTCTGCCTGGCCGCACTGCTGCTGATCGGGGGAGTCGGCGCCCGGGCGACCGCCGCCCGCGCCGGCAGCACGTCGGTGGCGGCGGTCGGCGCGCTCGACTGCAACGGGCACAGCCCGATCCAAGCGCCGATCAAGCATGCCGCGCTGTGCACCGACTTCCGCTTCGGTGCAGCTCGCGGAGAGGACAACGGTGTGTACATCGGCCACGACGAGCCGGACGTCAACTTCAATTCGACCGTCCCCGGATCGGGCAACAACGTGCAGTGGAAGTTCCGGCTGCCGGTCGATCACTCGCTGCCCTCCACGCAGACGTTCGAAAACCAGATTGCGTTCTGGTTCTCGATGGCGCTCTGCGACCCGGGGTCGTTCCCGCAGAACCACTGCATTCCCGACAGCGACGCCAACCACAGCGGGTTCACGGATCCGACCAGCGCCGGCTCGGCCTTCTTGGAGACCCAGTTCTACCCGCCGGGAGATCCGCCCTTCATCTCCCGCATCAGCTGCGACACCAAGCACTGGTGCGCCTCGCTTCACATCAACAGCCTCGAGTGCACCGAGGGCTTTGCGTTCTGCAACGACAACTGCATCGAGCCCACGGACTTCGGGTTCATCCAGGACAACGGCGTGCCCACCGGACCGGCGGGCCCGGAGAACGCCACCGCCGCCACCTACACCCCCAACGCCCACACGCTGATGATGAACCCGGGCGATGTCATCATGCTCACCATCCACGACTCGGCGGCGGGTCTGGTGACGGCGGTCGACGATCTCACCACGCACAAGACAGGGTTCATGACGGCCAGCGCGGCAAACGGCTTCCAGAGCCTGAAAGTGAACACTTGTGCGGCGAGGCCGTTCGCCTTCCACCCCGAATTCTCGACAGCCAAGGACGGCAACTATGTGCCGTGGGCGGCGCTGCAGGCCAACGTTGGCTTCTCGCCCGAGATCGGGCACTTCACCGCCGGCCTCCATGGCGACGGCGACAAGGACGACGCCCCGTGCTTCAAGGGCCCGCTGCTGCCCGGATGCCTCAACTTCCGGCAGGGCGGGGACATCGACTTCGACGGCAATTCCTACCTCGCAGACTGGCCAGACGGCACCCAGCACAACGCCACCCCGGTGACGTTGCTGGCGCTGCGGCCAGGGACGCTCGGCCCGCTCTCGAAGCTGACCGAGGGCTACACCAAGCCGTTCCCGCAGATGCAGTTCGAGACCGACGTGCTGGCGTCGGAGAGCACCTGCCGGCCGAGCGGCCACGGGTGCACGGTGCCCCCGCCGGGGGCCGCCTTCTATCCGTTCTTTGCCAAGTCCGGAACCGGTGACGACTGCTCGTTCACGTTCGGCAACGACATCGCCGGCCAGACTGTGAACGACTACGGCAAGGACGCACAGTACGGTTCGCCCAACCTGCCGTGGTTCTTCGGCACCGCCTCGAGCGGCATCCGAACGAACCCCTGCCCGGGCGCCTGATCGGATCACCCTGGGGGAGCGGCCATGCGCCGCTCCCCCAGGAGCGCATGGCCGGTACACTGCGGCCATGGAGCACCTGTCCGATGCCGTCCAGGAGTATCTGGAGAGCATCTACTGGTTGTACGAGTCCGGGATCGAGCGTACACAGGCCAACCTTGCGCGAGCGCTCCAGGTGTCCCAGCCCTCCGTCAGCGAAATGCTGCGCCGTCTGGCCGACGAGGGCCTGATCGTGCGCGACGATCACAAGCTGATCAACTTCACCGACCGTGGGCGCGAGCTCGCCGAGCGGATCGTCGCCCGCCACCGTCTGGTGGAGGCGTATCTGGTCAAGGTCATGGGCATCCCCTGGGACGACGTGCACGAGGAGGCTCACGCCATGGAGCACTCGATCTCGCCCCGCCTCGAGGCCAAGATGCTGGAGATGATCGGCGAGGTTCGTACGTGCCCTCACGGCCACCCGATCGGCGACTACCCACGCGAGCCCGGCGAGGCGCTTCCCACGGTGCCCACCGGAAGCGTTGTCATCGTGCTGCGACTCGAGAACGAGGCCGAGGACATCCTGCACTACATGATGAGCCACGGCGTCGAGCCCGGCGCCCGCTACAGCGTGGCCGGTCGCGAGGGTGACGGCGACGACGCGGTGACCGAGCTCCTTCGGCCGGACGGGCAGACCGCCAGGATCGACGACAGGTTCGCGCGAACGGTGTCGGTCAGGGTGGAGGCGCGCGGCGACGGGCCGGTCTCGGAGCTCGCCCACTCGGGTGCCGAGCTGCAGCTGCTGGGTCACGACCGGTGGGGGATGTAGCCGCACCGCCGCGGTTGGCGGGTCGCCGGACGGAGCTCCGGCCGGCGGCGCCGTCCGACCTCGACCTGCTCGCCGGGTGGCTTGCCGATCCGGAGGTCTACCGTTGGTGGGGGGGCCTCGCCATCGAGCGCGACGCGGTCGCCCGCGAGTACACGGGCGCTCGCCGGCCGCAGGTGGAGTCGACCATCATCGAGGCCGGCGGCCGACCGGTCGGGTATCTGCAGTGGTGGCCGGCGGACGACCCCGACGCGGTCGGCCTGGACATGTTCCTCGAGCCCGCGGCCCGCGGCCGCGGGCTCGGGCCGGACGCCGCCCTGGCGGCGGTCGACCACCTGCTCAGCTGTGGCGCCAGGCGGATCACGGTCGATCCGCTGGCGTCCAACCCGCGTGCCATTGCCGCCTGGTCGAAGGCCGGATTCGTGCCGGAGCGGCCGATCGTGGACACCGAGACCGGCCTACCGGCCGTGCTCATGGTGTGGGCGAAAAGCGACGGGGCGCAGCGGTAAAACCGCTGCGCCCCGTCGTGGTGATATCGCTTGGATTAGGTAGCGGCGACTGCCGAATCCGCACACACGAAGGTGGCGGAGGCCATCCCAACGCCGGCTGCAGCGATTCCCCGTGGGTTCAGGGATTCACCCCTACCCGCGAGCACCTCCACTCGCCCGTCTTGAACCATCCAACAAGTCGGACCACCTCCTTTCCGTGGTGGCACCATGGTAGCAACGTCGGGGGACGGAGCCAAGTCCGGCGTCCTACACTGCCGCGATGCTCGCCGCGCTGGTCACGGGTGTCGGATTCGGAGTCGCCGTGGCGGGTGTCTGTCTGGTCGGGTTCGCCGGCGCGCTCTGCTATCGCGTGACTCGGTGAGTAGCGGTCAGCGGGTATATGCCTCGGCGATCGACGCCGGGTCGATGCCGAGCTCGCCGCGCATGGGCGCGAGGTCGCACTCGGTGCCTTCGACCAACATCACGATCTGCTCTCGCGTGACCCGCAACGGCGGGGGGAAGTACTGCAGGACACCCGCCTGCAGCTTCATCAACCCGATCGGGGCGTGCAGCTTGGGCTTCGGCGAGCGCCCGGTCACCCGCGCCAGCTCGTCGAGCAGGTCGTTGAACTCGAAGACCTGAGGCCCGCCGAGCTCGTAGCGTTTGCCGATGGTTTCGTGGCGGTCGAGGGCGGCGCTGAAGGCGGCCGCCACGTCGCCGACCCAGACCGGCTGGTGGCTGTAGCGCCCGTTGCCGATGACGGGCGCAACGGGCAGCCGAATCAGGCTCTCGAACGCCTTCAGCGCCCCGCCCCCGGCGCCGAACACGAAGCTCGGCTCGATCACCGTCCAGTTCAGGTCGCTCTCCATCACGGCCTGCTTCCCGGCCCATTTGGTGCGCCAGTAGCGGGTCAGCGGAGCGTGCGCCTCGGTCACGCCCAGGGCGCTCATGTGCACGATCCTGCGCACTCCGGAGGCGGTGGCGGCTGCCACCACGTTGCGCGGTCCCTGCACATTCACGGCTTCGAACTGTGCGTCACTTCCGTCCAGGATCGCGACCAGGTGCACGATCGCGTCGACGCGCTCGACGGCCGCCCGCACGGAGCCGGGATCGCTGACGTCACCACCGCTGGAACGCGAGAAGCGCACCACCTCCCGCCCGTCGGCCTCCAGACGGCGGCACACCTCGCGTCCGACGTAGCCCGATGCGCCGGTGACCAGCACCCTCATGGGCGGGGCGCGAAGTTCAGGTAGTAGCGGCTCGGTGTCGGCTCGGCCTGGCCCTGATACTTGCTGCCCAGGCTGCCGGAGCCGTACGGGCGGTCGGCGGGGGTGGTCAGCGCCAGGAAGCTGAGTTGCGCGATCCGCATGCCGGGGTAGACGGTGATCGGGAGGTTGGCGACATTGGCCAGTTCGAGTGTGATGTGCCCGTCGAACCCGGCGTCGACCACACCCGCGGTCTGGTGCACGACCAAGCCGAGCCGGCCCAGCGAGCTCTTACCGTCGAGGGTCGCGACGATGTCGTCGGGCAGCGCCACCCGTTCGGCCACCACGCCGAGCACGAACTCGCCGGGGTGCAGGATGAACGCCTCTTCGCCCTCGACCGTCACCAGTTCGGTCAGATCCTCCATCGGCTGCTTGACGTCGATGTAGGCGTAGCGGGAGTTTCGAAACACCCGAAAGGTGTTGCCCACCGTGACGTCGACGGAGCACGGCTGCACGAGCTCGTCGTCGAAGGGGTCGATCACGATCCGCCCGGCGGCGATCTCCTCGCGGATCGTGTGATCGGAGAGGACCATCCGGGGCTCATTGTAGTGAGTGCGGCTGTGGCCGCCGTGGTAACCTGAATTTCTTTGCGGCCGAGTGATTATGAGGAGGTCAAGGTGGGGAAGACCGTTGATTTGCGCACGGAGGTGCCCGGCCCCAAGTCTCGCGCGATCCTCGAGCGCAAGGCGCGGGTGATCGCGAACTTCAAGGACATCCACATGCCCGTCGTGATCGACCATGGCCACGGCTGTGTGGTGACCGACGTCGATGGCAACACCTTCCTCGACTGGTCGGGTGGGATCGGCTGCCTCAACGTGGGTCATACCAACCAGGCGGTGTCCGACGCACTGCACGCGCAGATCGACCGCTTCCTGCACACCGACTTCACGATCGTCCCGTACGAGAGCTACATCGCACTGGCCGAGAAGTTGCTCGCCCGCACCCCCATCTCGGGCCCGACCAAGGCTGCCTTCTTCAACTCAGGTGCGGAGGCGGTCGAGAACGCGGTCAAGGTTGCCAAGCTGGCGACCGGGCGCCAGGCGGTGATCGCCTTCGACGGAGCCTTCCACGGCCGCACGCTGATGGCCATGTCGCTGACCTCCAAGCAGCACCCGTACAAGGCGGGTATGGGGCCGTTCGCTCCCGAGGTGTACCGCGCGCCGTTCCCGAATCCGTACCGGTGGCCCGGGGACGACCCGGCCGGCGAGGCGCTGGACGCCCTGCGGCGGATGCTGGTCACCCACGTGGCACCCGAGAACGTGGCGGCGATCATCTTCGAGCCGGTGCAGGGCGAGGGCGGGTTCGTCGTTCCACCGGTCGAGTTCGTGCGCGGCCTGCGCGACATCGCCACGGAGTTCGGGATCGTGCTGATCGCCGACGAGGTGCAGACGGGCTTCGGGCGCACCGGGAAGCTCTTTGCGATCGAGCATTTCGGGATCGAACCGGATCTGATCTGTGTCGCGAAGTCGATCTCGGCCGGGGTGCCGATGTCCGGCGTGCTGGGCCGGGCGGAGATCATGGACAAGCCGCACGACAGCGCGATCGGAGGTACCTACGTCGGGTCGCCGCTGGGTTGTGTGGCCGCAATCGCGGTGCTGGACGAGATCGCCGACCGCGACCTCCTCGGCCGTGGCGGCCTGATCGGTGAGCGGATCCGCCGCCGTTTCGAGGCGATGGCCGACCGTCATGAGCAGATCGGCGACGTGCGCGGGCTGGGCCCGATGCTGGCGATGGAGTTCGTCACCGACCGCGCGTCCAAGGCCCCGGCCGGCGACATCGCCACCGGTGTGTTCGAGCACGCGGCCCAGCACGGGCTGATCCTGCTCAAGGCGGGGCTGGCCGGCAACTGCATCCGGGTGCTGGTCTCGCTGGTGGCGACTGATGACCAGATCGACGAGGCGCTGGAGGTGCTCGAGGCGGCCGTCGACCACGCATGCGCCGCCCGCCCGGTCGCCTCAGCCGCCCACTGACCGCACACGTTCGGTGCCGGGGCCGACCCACCCCACCCCGGGGTCAGACCCCGTACGGACCGGGTCACACCGTCGGCACGAAGTTGTGACCCCGGCCCTACGCCGCGAGTTGGCCGTCTTCGCCGGCCGGAACGTGCGAGCGGTCATGCTCCTCGGCTGATTCGAGTGCCCGCATCGCGACCACCACGATCCCGGCCGCCGCGAAGCAGCCGACGCCTGCGAGCACGTACACGCCGCGCACGCCGATCAGGTTGATCAGAAAGCCGGCGCCGGGGAACGAAATCGCGAACGCGAGCAGGATGGCGGCCTCGGTCGCCGCGGTGGCGCGTGAGCGCACGGCGTCGGGTGTGCGGCGCTGCAGGATGCCCTGCTCGGCCACGGTCACCATTCCCTCGGACGTGCCCGCGATGCCCATCCCCAGCAGCGCGAAGGCGAACGCCGGAGCCACGGCTACAGCCACGAAGCCGATGCCGATCACCACCGCACCGCCGATCATGGTCAGCCGCTCGTGCCGGCGCACGCTGCGCCGACCGAGGAACGAGCCGACGATCGCACCGCCGCCCCAGCAGCCGGCCAGGAGGCCGTAGCCGGCCGAGCCGGCCCCGAACGAGTTCGCCAGGGGCAGTTCGGCGACCAGCACCGGGCCGAGCAGGAGCAGGAGCACCACCCACGCCAGCGTGATCAGCCGCAGCACCGGCTCCCGCAGGACGAACGCGAAGCCCGCCCGCAACCCCTCGTGCTCACCCGACCGGCGCTCGGGGTCGGCGAACGTGCCGTGCACCGAGGCCACCAGCACCGCGGATGCGGCGAAGCAGACCGCGTTCACAGCGAACACCATCGACGGCCCGATAGCCGCAGCGAGAACGCCACCCATCACGGGCCCGAGCAGCGAGCCGGCGTTTCGGCCGATGCTGATGGTGCTGTTGGCCCACGCCAGATCCTCCCCGCCGGTCAGGTTGGGGATGGCCGCGGTCGAAGAGGAGAAGAACGGGGACTGGGCGATCGCACCCAGAAACGCGAGCGCCACGAGCGACACCGGCGCGTGCACGATGACCATGATCGCCGCCACCGACGCAGCCGCGATGTCCGATCCGATCATCACCGCGCGGCGATCGAAGCGGTCGCCGAGTGCACCGGTGAGCGGAGTGAACAGGCCGCTGGCGCCGACGGTGACGAACAGTGCGATCGACATCCACACCGTCGAGTGGGTGCTCCCGTAGATCGACACCATGAGCGCGATCCATGCGCCCTCGCTCCCCAGCAGGGAGATCAGGCGGCCTGCGGCGAGGCGGCGAATTGCGATGCGATACGGGGTTGGCACGACGAAGACTCCAGTCGGATGGACGGCGGATAGAGAGCGGCGCGGGGCCGCGCCGTTCAACGATGGAGAGTGGGTGCCACGGGATCAGTCTAGCAGTCCGGCATTTGGGACTCAAGCAGCCGCTACGAAAGCCGATACAGGGGAAGTCAACGCATGTTGACCA
Organism: Gaiellales bacterium; assembly: GCA_038230835.1. Classification (GTDB taxonomy): domain Bacteria; phylum Actinomycetota; class Thermoleophilia; order Gaiellales; family JAICJC01; genus DASUHT01. The sequence continues at coordinate 38,692 of JBBRMM010000023.1, read as the reverse complement.
TAACAAATAAAATACATGGCAGAGTTCCAGATCAAACGAGTGACACTCCCCAGCGGCAAGGTGGTGGAGATCGTGTACCTCCAGCCTGCGGATGGCGAGCCGGTGCAGATCGGCGAGCCGACAGTGGTCGAGGAGCCCCCCGCCACCATCCGCGTGCGGCGCATCGAGCTGTGCCCGAGCTGCGGAGGCGATCGGGTGCATCCGACCGACTGGAGCGAGGTGCAGGACATGCGCTGGGAGCTCCATGTGCGCTGCCCCGACTGCCGCTGGCGCGCCACCGACGTGTTCGAACAGCCGGAGGTCGAACGCTTCGACGACTTCCTCGCCGTCGGTACGGACCACCTGATCGCGGAGCTCGATCGCGTCACTCGCGAGAACATGGCCGACCAGCTCGAACGGTTCCGGCGTGCCTTGGAGCACGACGCCATCGAGCCGATGGATTTCTGAGCCTCGCCGCGCGGGTCAGGGTGTTGGGGTGGCTCCGGTCGGCGTCGAGCGTGCCGCAGCTCTGACGTATCCCTTCAATACTGGTATCCGCGTGCCTCGCGGTGGCGTTCGAGCGCGAGCGCTATCAGCCGGTCGAGCAGCTCGCCGTAGCCGATCCCGGACGCCTCGAAGAGCCGCGAGTAGACGCTGGTCGAGGTGAATCCGGGGATCGCGTTGATCTCGTTCACGACGACCGCTCCGTCCTCGGTGACGAAGAAGTCGATCCTCGCCATGCCCGCGCATTCGCACACCTGGAACGCCAGCTTCGAGGTGCGCTGCAGCTCCTCGGTGGTCACGAGGTCGAGGTCGGCAGGCACGGTCAGGTCCATGCCGCCGGGCAGGTACTTGGCGTCGAAGTCGTACCAGTCGGCGTTCACGGTCAGTTCGCCGGGCACGCTGACGATCGGGTCGTCGTTTCCGAGGACGCCGCACTCGACTTCGCGGCCCACGACCATCTGTTCGACCAGCACCTTCCAGTCGTGCCGGAACGCCAGCTCGAGCGCGGCCGGCAACTCGTCGATCGTGCGCACCTTGGAGATGCCCACGCTCGAGCCCAGCCGTGCCGGCTTGACGAAGCAGGGCGGGGCAATGCCGGCCGCCGCCAACTCGGCCTCGTGGTCGTGCTCGGCCTTGCTGCGGAAGGTGACGCTGGGGGCCGTGTCGATCCCGACATCGCGTAGCACCCGCTTGACCAGGTCCTTGTCCATGGTCAGGGCCGCGCCCATCACGCCCGAGCCGACGTAGGGCAGCCCGACCATCTCGAGCATACCCTGCACCGTGCCGTCCTCGCCGAACGGGCCGTGCAGGATCGGCAGCACGACGTCGATCGGCCCGATCGATCGGGCCTGGGTAAGGGATCCGCCGGCGCGCGGGATGACGGCGTTGGAGTCCTCGCCGGGTGCCAGCGCCAGGCGCTCGCGCGGCTCGTCGGCCGGTGACTCGAGCTGCCAGGCGCCGGTGCGGTCGATCTCGACCCGCACCACGTCGTAGCGCTCCGGGTCGAGGGCCGCCACCACCGCCTCGCCCGATGCGACCGAGATGTCGTGCTCGGAGCTCCGGCCGCCGAACAGCACAGCGACGCGTAAGGGACGGTTGGTCATCCCGGGAGGGCGCAGGCGGTGTAGATCGTGATGGTGACAAACGAGCCGGCCGGAGCGTTGGAGTTGCCGGCCGGTGTCTGCCTCTCGACGGTTCCGTTGAGCGACATGACGCAGTTCGTGGTGCCGCCGTCGTTCTGGAACAGCACCTTGAAGCTGGCAGACTTCAGGTCGTGACGGGCCTGCGGCTTGGTCTCGCCGACCACGTACGGCACGGGCACGCTGCCCGGGCCGGATGAGACCAGCAGGGTGACTGAGGTGCCCTGGGGGACGATGTTGCCGGCGGTCTGGTTGGCGATGCCGATCACCTGGTCCTTGGGGACTGCGGGATCAGACTGTGGTTGGCAGGTGGTCACCACCAGAGTCAGGGCCTGGAGCTTCTGCGTGGCCTGCGGACACGTGAGCCCCCCCGTGACGTCGGGAATAGGCACGTACCCGGACGCCCATCGAACCGTGATCGGCGTGTCTACGGAGAGCGGGCCCTGGCCTGGGGCGGGCAAGGTGGACACGACATAGTTCTTCTTGCGGGCGGGGGAGTCGACCGGGGTCGCGGTCACGTGCGTGAATCCGAGTTTGGAGAGCCTGTCGAGCGCGTCACTGAGCTTCGTTCCAGCGAGGTTCGGCAGTGCAACCTTCGACGGGCCGGAGCTCGCATGGAGAGTCACTGTCGACCCCTTCGCCGCGCTCGATCCCAGGTCCGGAGTGCTTCCGACTACGTGCCCGGGATGCACGGTGTTTGATGGCGTGTCGGCGGGGCAACCGCCGACCCGGAAACCGAGCCTTTGCAGTTCAGCGGTGGCTTGCGTGCACGTCTTGGCCCTGATGTCCGTCGGGATGGTCACGTCGTTGCTCTGCAGGTGCTGGTACACGATGTAGCCGATACCGGTCGTGGCGGCCAGCAGCAGAGCCACCAGCAGCCACGGCAGGGCGCTGCGCCGCGGGCCCGCCGGTTCGGCCGGTGGGCGGTGCGCCGGCATCACCGTGGTGGGCGCGCTCGCGGGGCCGCCGCCGTACGCGGCGATCACCTGGGTTGCCTGCTGGGTGTCGCTGGAGACCGCGCCGCCGCGGCCGACCCGCCGCAACTCGTCGGCCATCGCCTGGGCCGACGCGTGGCGCAGCGCCGGATCCTTCGCCAGCGCCCTCATGACGACCTGCTCCACGGCCGGCGATACGAGCCGGTTTCGCTCCCGTAGCGGTGGCGGCGGTTCGCTGACCTGTTTCATCGCGATGTCCACCGCGCCGCCGCCGTTGAACGGCAGCTCCCCGGTCAGCATCTCGTACATCACGATGCCCAGCGAATAGAGGTCGGACTGCGGGCCCACCGCCAGACCCCGGGCCTGCTCGGGCGACAGGTACTGGGCGGTGCCGACGATCGAGCCGACCTCGGTCATCTGCTGGGTGTTGGCCGCTCGGGCGATGCCGAAGTCGGTCACCTTGAGCCGGCCGTCGTTGGTCAGCACCATGTTGTGCGGTTTCACGTCGCGGTGCACCACTCCCCTGCTGTGAGCGAATTCGAGCGCCTCCAGCGCCTGCGTCGCCCAGCCGATCGCCTCCGCCTCGGGCAGCGGCGCGCGGCGCGTGATCTCGTCCTTGAGCGTCGGCCCGTCCAGGAACTCCATAGCGATGTAGTACGTGCCCTCGGCCTCGCCCCTGTCGTACACCGACACGATGTTCGGGTGGTTGAGGCCGGCCGCCGCCGAGGCTTCGCGGCGGAAGCGCTCGACGAACCCGTCGTCACGCGCGTACCGGTCGGAGAGGATCTTGATCGCGACGTGCCGCCCCAGCGACTCGTCAGTCGCCAGGTACACGTCGGCCATGCCGCCGCTTCCGAGCCGGCGCTCGAGCCGGTACCGCCCGTCGAACAGCTCGCCTATCGTGGTGTCCGCTCCCATCGGTCGATCCTTACTGTGCCACGCCGGAGTTGAGATACGCCCTGATCATGTCCGCCGCGACCGGTGCCGCTACCTGACCGCCGAAGAGCGGCGTGTTCTCGATCACCACGGCAACCGCAATCTTGGGGTGGACGACGGGGGCGAAGGCGATGAACCATGCGGTGTAGACGTTGCGGACTCCGGTTTCGGCGGTGCCGGTCTTGCCGGCCACGTGCAGGCCGTGGATCTGGGCAGCCGTACCGGTGCCCTCGTCGACCACGTTCTCCATCATGGTCGTGAGTTCCTGCGCCGAGGCGGCAGACATCACGCGCTGAAGCGGCGCCGGATGGGCGCTGTAGGCGGTGGAGCCGCCGGGTGCGATCGCCCGGTCGACAAGCGACAGCCGCATCCTCTCGCCGCCGTTTGCGATGGTGGCGGCGACGTCGGCCATCTGCAGCGGGGTGACCGACAGCCGCTCCTGGCCGATTGCCTCGCGGGCGACGTCCAGCTGCTGCAGCGGCCCCAGCCTGCGACCGCTCTGGTAGCGCCCGCTGGTCACCACCTCGTCGGACGGGTAGTCCAGCGTCTGCGGTGCGTAAAAGCCGTACCGGTGCATGTAGTCGCTGAGGCGCGAGGAGCCGAGCTTGAGCCCAACCTGCGCGAACACGGTGTTCACCGAGTAGGTCATCGCGGTACTCAGACTGATCGGCCCGAAGCTCTCGGTGCCGGCGTTGCAGAGCGGGGCGAAGATCGGAAACTGGGGCGGGCCGATGCAATGGCCGAAGGCGTCGATGGTGGTGGACGGCGTGTACAGCCCGCTGTCCAGTGCGGCCGTCGCGGTCACCGTCTTGAACGTCGATCCGGGTGCATACAGGCCCTGGGTGGCGCGGTTGAGCAGCGGCGACCCGCTGGACGGCCGGTTCAGCCTGGCGAAGTTTTGCACCACCAGGTTGGGGTCGAAGGTGGGCAGGGACACCATGGCGAGCACCCGGCCCGTGGACGGATCGATCGCGACCGCCGCGCCGCGGTGACCGGCGAGGCCGGTCAGGGCCGCCTTCTGGGTCGGCACCGACAGGCTCGTGACCAGGTTGTCGCCGGTGACGGTGATCCCCCGCAGCGTGTCGCCGAGGTTCGAGAGCTCGGTCGACAGGTCGCTGTTGGACGCGGTCAGGAAGTCGTTGTAGGAGAGCTCCAGGCCGCTGCGCCCCTGGTCGATCGTGTTGTACCCGAGCGCGTGCGCAAACAGTCCGTGAAACGGGTAGACGCGGGTGTAGATCGTGAAGCCGTCGCGGCGCTGGGCGCGATTTTTCGCCAGCACCGTGTGCCCATCCGCCGCGAAGACCAGCCCCCGCTTGATCTCGAGCTGGCGGTACACCAGGCGAGCGTTGTCCTTGCGCACGGCCAGCGAGTCGGCGGCCCAGATCTGCCAGTACGCGGTCATCGTGATCAGCACGGCGAAGCCCGCCGCGCAGAGCCGGAAGAGCCCGTTGATCTGGCGGTTCACGTGCGCCCCTCCGCCGCCCGGTGCGAGATCATCAGAAGCAGCGCCAGCAGCGCGAAGTTGGAGACCACCGACGATCCGCCGTAGCTCACGAACGGCAGCGTGATGCCGGTCAGCGGGATCAGTCGGGTCACCCCGCCCACGATCAGGAAGGCCTGCAGGCTGAAAGCGAAGGTGAGACCGGCGGCCAGCAGCTTGGAGAACCCGTCGTCGGCCACAGCGGCGATCTTGAAGCCGCGGTATGCGAACAGCAGATAGATCAGGAGGAGCGCCGCGGCCCCGGCCAGGCCGACCTCGTCAGACCACACCGCGAAGATGCCGTCGGTCTGCGCGGCCGGGATCACCGGGTGGGGCGGCGTGCCGACGAGTTGGAAGCTCTTGCCGAGGCCGGTGCCGAACACCCCGCCGTCGGCGATCGACTCGATCGACTGGATGATCTGGTACCCGCTGGTGCGTGGTGTCGGCCATGGGTTCAGCCACACGTCGAACCGCTCGCGGACGTGGGCCGTGGTGTGGTAGACAGCCCACGACCCGGCGCCGAACGCGCCCATCCCCAGCACCGTGTACGCCCGGCGGCCGGTTGCGACGTGCACCATCGCCAGGAAGATCCCGAACAGCAGGAGCGCCGTGCCCATGTCGTTCATCACCGCGAGCACTCCCAGTGACATGCCCGCCATCAGTACCAGCGGTCCGAAATGCTTGAGTGCGGGGATCCCGATGCCCAGCACGCGATGCCGCGCGAACGCCAGCACCTCGCGCTTCTCGCGCAGGTATCCGGCCAGGAAGAGCACCAGCAGGAGCTTCGCGAATTCTCCCGGCTGCACCTGGACGCCGCCCACTCGAAGCCACAGCTTGGCGCCGTTGATGGTGGTGCCCACCGTCATCGTGAGCACCAGCAGCAGTACCGCGCTCGCTCCCAGCAGGTACTTGTAGTCCTCCAGGCGCCGATGGTCGCGGACGACGAAGATCAGCGCCAGAAAGCCGAGCAGACCGATCACGATCCAGATCGACTGGTCGCGCGCGAGCACCGGATCGAGCCGGTAGACCTCGATCAGGCCCAGGGCGGACAGGAGCGCCGACAGCGGGAGCAGCCAGGGGTCGGCCTTCGGCAGTCCCGCTCGCACCGCCACGTGGGCGAGCACGAAGAGCGCCAGGAGGATCCCGGCGTAGACCAGCGACGTGCTCTGGATCTGCTGCTGGCGTGCGGTGTAGACGGACAGGAAGCCCACGGCGGTCAGCGCCCCGACGAAGCCCAGGTTGACCAGTTCACGCATGCGCGGCGAGCGCATCACGGCGACGCGGCCTCGATCGGTTGCACGGTCGCCCGGGCGTCGGCCAGCGAGTGCAGCGAGTGGTCGAACAACGCCTTCCGCTGGCTCGCCGAGAGCGTGGCGAACGAGACCGGGGTGAGCTCCGTCTCGTGGTAGAGGTGGACGCCGAACGGCAGGTCGATCGGGAGCCCCTGATAGATCGCCACGCGGCCGGTGCGTTGGTCGGCGCCGACAAAATGGCTCCAGCGCAGACCGGTGATCGCCGCCACGGCCAGCCCCACGGCGATCACGGTCGCCACGGACAGGCGGGCGGCTGTTCGCGCGCGTGAGCGCCCTGCGGGCGCGTCGTCGTCGATGTCGATGCGGTCCGGCAGGATGTGCTCGCCGGAGGTCTGCTCGTCGTCGTCAGCCGCCTGGCCGATCACGAATACGACTGCCGTCACGTTGTCCTCGCCCCCCGCCGCGAGCGCGGCACGCACCAGGTTGCGAGCCCGGCCTGCGGCATCGGTGCCCTCGGCCATCAGGCGGCCGATCTCGGCCTCGTCGATCATCGTGTTGAGTCCGTCCGAGCACAGCAGTACAACGTCCCCCTCCTGCGCGTCGAGGCCGAAGGTGTCGGCCTCCACGTCCGCGTCCGCCCCCAGCGAGCGGGTGATCACATTTCGCTGGGGGTGCCGCTCGGCGTCTGCCTCGCTCAGCTCACCTTTGCGCACCAACTCTCCCACCAGCGTGTGGTCCTCGCTCAGCCGCTGCAGCGTCCCGCCGCGCAGCAGGTAGGCGCGGCTGTCCCCTACATACGCGAACGCGACCCGACCGTCGCCGCCGACCAGCGCCGCGACCACGGTTGTGCCCATCCCTGCCACGCTCGGGTCGTCGGCAGCCCGCTGGGTGATGAGCCGGTTCGCGCGCGCGATCGCCTCTCGCAGCGCCGCTTCGCCCGAGAACCGCTCGAGGTCGAGTGAGGCGAATTCCTCGGTTGCGATCCGCGACGCCAGCTCGCCGGCCGCCGCCCCCCCGACCCCGTCGGCGACCATGAACAGCGGGTTGCGGATCAGGTAGGAGTCCTCGTTGTGCCGGCGCACGTTGCCGGTCTGCGTCACCCCGGCGAAGTCGGTGACACCGAGCATCAGGTCCCGGCCTCGTACGTGAGCTGGGTCTGGCCGATCGTGACCACGTCTCCCGCAGCGAGCGGCCGCAGACCGTGCAGCCGGTCGCCGTTGACGAACGTGCCGTTGGTCGAGCCCATGTCCTCGACCACGTCGCCCTGCTCGCCGCGGACGAACCTCGCATGCTGGCCGGAGGCGTATCCGTCCGCGGGCAGCGGGATGTCGGCATTCGCGTCGCGGCCGGCCATCAGCGCGTGGCCGAGCATGATCACACTGCCCTCCCGGAGTTCGGGGCTACGGGTGACCACCAGCCGTGCCGGTGGGCGTTCGGGCTCCGCGCGAGCCGGCTTCGCGGGCCGGATCGGTGCCAGGATCATGCTCTCCTGGCCGACCGCGATGTCACGCGAGGCCACTCGGATGACCCGCCACACGAACAGGTAGAGCAGCACCACGAAGCCGACCTTGAGCGCGAGCAGAAGTTGTTCAACCAAGGCGGCGCTCGAACGTGAGCTGCGTCTGGCCCACGCCGATCACATCACCGTTCATCAGCGCGGTCTCCGCGATCCGCTGCCCGTTCACCTCGGTGCCGTTGGTGGAGCCGAGGTCGACCAACGAGTACCCGTCACCGACGCGCCGGATCTCGGCGTGGCGGCGTGACACGTTGGCATCGGCAAGCACGATTGCGCACTCGCTCGAGCGGCCGATGACGGTCGTGGCGGCGGTCAGGTCAAGCGTCTGACCGTCCCATTGCAGGACCGCGCGGTCGACCGCCACGGGCGTCGGATCGGGGGCGTAGACCATGGTCTCGCCGGCGGACGGAACCGGCGCCGGAATGGGAATCGGCGGCGCGGGAACGATCGGCGGCGTGACGACCGGTGCCGGTGGCGGGGCCGCCCCGGCACCAGTGTTTGCGCGGGATGCGGGTGCCGGCGCGGGATCGTCTGCGGTCTCGACCGAGATACCGAACAGGCCGACGCCCAGCTCGTCCTCGGTCTCCAGCAGGACGCGGGGGCGCGTGGCCACGCTGTAGCCCTCGCGGCGGGCGTGCTCGACCAGATACTCCTCGAGCTCGTTGGTCATCTGCTGCTCGTAGGCGGCAAATTGCTCGCGATCGGCCGGGTTCAGGTGCACCGTGTACCCGTTGGGCACGTACACGCGGTGGATCGAGATCGTGCGGTGGTCGTCCATCTCCTTGGCCAACTTGCGCGCGAGCTCCACCGGTTGCACGCGCGACCGAAAGGTGCGACCGAACGCCCCCTCGACCAGGCCGCCAATCTTCCGTTCTATGCTGCGTAGGACGCTCATGCAGTGGGGGTGGCCCGCCGCGGCGCCCGCGGTCACCGGCTGAAGGCGAGCCGGGGGGAGGCGAGTGCCAGGGCGGCCGGGATTATAGCTGCGAGCAGGCCGGCGGCCGCCGCTCCGACCCATGCCTGCGGCTGCGCGCCGATCACCTGCGGCAGACCGGCCACCGCGAGCCCGAACCCCACGCCCCACATGACCACCGCCTGGGTGCGCCGGTCGGGGCGATTGTGCCAGGCCACCGGCAGCAGCACCGCGAATGCCACCATGGCGGCCGCGATTGCCGTCGCCTGCGGCGCTCCGGCCAGGACGCGCATGATCGCGAGTGGGTTGTTCGCTCCGGCCAGCCCCGCCGTTGCCGAGGCCGGCAGCACCCCGCCCGCCACCAGGACGATCACGCCTCCGGCGGCTGCCTCGGCGGCGCGCCGGCGGGCTGTCGGAGCGGTCGCGGCGACGAGGACGTACGCCGGGCCAAGCCCGATCATCGCCAGCGGCACCGCCAGCAGCGGAGAGAGGCAGCGCGGCTTTTCCCAGCGTATGGTGCCGGTCACCCACAGCACGCTGCATCCGATCCACACCAGCCCGGCGGCCTGTGCGTGGTTCCAGAACGCCGGGACGAGCAGCGCCGACCCGATCGACAGTGCGACCGTCGGCCGCCACCACGCGAGCACCGCCGCGAGCACCGCCAGCGGGAGCGACCAGGTCGCCGGGTAGACGGGGAACGCCGCCAGTGCCCACACCATGGCGCCGGCGCAGATCAGCGACCCGGTGGTCCGCAGCGGCAGCCGCAGATCGCGACCCAGATGCGTGCCCGCAAAACGGTTGCGGCCGGATTGCCGCCCACCGGTAGCAGGTTCGGCACCCTGTATGAACACCGGGGCCCGGTCGCGCGCATCCTCGGCGTCGAGTTCCGTCGCGATGGCGGTCAGCAACAGGTCGCGGAACCCTGCTGCCGTTGGCCTGCGGGCGGGGTCGCGGTCGAGAGCACGGTCGATCGCCCGGGTGAGCTTGTCCGGCAGCTCCGGTCGCCGCTCGCGCAGCGGCGGCGCCCCCGAGGCCAGCTTCTCGAGCAACTCGGCCAGATTGCGGGCCTTGAACGGGTTGCGGCCCGCGAGTCGCGCGTACAGCGTCAGCGCAGCCGCCCACACGTCGGTTGCGCCGGTTGCGCCTTTGCCTCTGGCCTGCTCCGGCGCCATGTACGAGAGCGTGCCGAGCACCCGCTCGTCGAGGGTCGTGTCGCGTGCGTCCTCGTCGCGGGCGATGCCGAAGTCGGTCAGGCACACGTCCCCGTCGTCGGAGATCAGGATGTTCGCCGGCTTCACGTCGCGGTGCACGACACCCAGCGCATGGGCGTGGGCCAGCGCGTCGCAGACCGCGGCCACCGCGCGCACAGCCTCCTCGTCGGTCAACTCGGTGCGGTCGAAACGGCCGCCTTCCACCAGCTCCGAGATCAGGTAGGCGTTCTGATCGTCGTGCTCGACCCCGACCACCGCGTGGATGTTCGGGTGTTGGAGCTTCGACGCGGTGCGTGCCTCGCGCTCGGCTCGCGATGCCAGCCCGGTCGCCCGCGAGAACACCTTGACCGCCACCTTACCGCCGCCTGACTCGCGGCCGGAGTACACCGCTCCGAATCCGCCCCGGCCGAGCAGCTCTCCGAGCTGGTAGCGGCCGGCCACGGTGAGGCCGGCCAGGTCGTCATGGGGAAGCTTTGATGCGGGCTGACCCACAAGGACTGGATTTTGCCGCCGGGGCGAAGAGTCCTGCAAATCCGCGTCCGCGCGGCATGGTAGGCTGATTTCGTGCCTCCTGACGACTTCTTCGACGAGGACTGGGAGGAGCCGAGCCAGCCCCAGGACACCGCGATCACGCGCCCGGCCGGCGGCTTGGGCGCGGATGCTCCGCAGATCGCCGATGCCCCGCGTTCGGAACGCCCGCCGAGACGGCCGCGTCCCGGCGGGAGGCGGCCGGTGCTGGGCGGACGGCGACCGCCGGGTGGTGGGCCGCAGGTCGAGTACGCGCGGTTGGCGGTGCTTGGTGTGGGCATCGTCGTCGTCTTGCTGCTGCTGTGGTTCGTCATCAACTTCTTCACCGGCGCTAGCTCCAATGCAACCGACGAGTATCTGACCAACGTGGCGCGCGTCGCCGGGCAGTCCGAGAAGACCGGCACTGCGTTCCACGCGCTGCTGATCACTCCTGGTTTGACGCCGCAGACCTTCGCCGACGGTATCCAGAAGGCCGAGAAGGACGCCCAGGCGCAGTTCACGGCGGCCGCCGCGATCAAGCCCACGAATGCCCTCCAATCGGCCCACGGGTTCCTGGTGCTGGCGCTGCGCTACCGGTTGAGCGGGCTGCAGTGCATGGCGCAGGACGCCAGCGCGGCGTTCAAGCACAAGAGTGCGATCGCGTCCGGTGGCGAGATGTCGAAGTGCGCGCGCAAGCTGCTCGCGTCCGACGTGATCTACGCCGACTCGTTCGCGGCCACCGCGCAGGACGCCCTCCAGACCAACCACGTATCGCACACCAAGAACGTGCCCACGTCGCGGTTCGTCAAGCCGACCGACTCCGGGCTGGTGCTGGCTGCGAACTTCGGCCAGGTGATCCTCCGCATCAAGGGCGCCCTGCACGGTCTGCACGGCATGGCGATCGCCAGCACGATCGTGGTCACCCCCGGGGGCAAGGTGCTCACCTCCGGCGGCACCGGCACCGTGAAGGTCGTGAGCAACCTGGCGTTCACCGCCACGGTCACCGACTCGGGCAACTTCCAGGAGGTCGGCGTTCAGGTCGTGCTGACCTTGCAGCAGCAGGTTGCGGGCAGCAACCCGCTGACGTTCACCAAGACAATCCCGTCGATTGCCGCCCACACCAGCACGAAGGTGGTGTTCGGGTCACTCTTCTCGGCGTCCAGCCCGCCCGCATACAACCAGCCGTACACGCTGCGTGTGCGGGTCACCAAGGTGCCGGGTGAGCACACCCTCAGCAACAACCGGATCCTGACAACCGTCAACTTCCTCCTGGGATCGTGAGCCGCACCGATACGGCGCTCTACGTGGCGGTTGGTGCGGCGGCGGCAGCGGCGGTGCTGCTGCTGCTGATCGTCCTCTACCTCGTCGTGCTGCTTCGCCGCATCCGGCGTGACCAGCGGCTGGTGGTGGGCAGCGGCACCCGCGACCTGGTCGAGTACGCGGCAGGCCTGCTGGCCCGCGTCGAAGGAGTCGAGAAGCGGGCGGGAACGGTGGAGGCGGCGGTGCAGGCCGCCACCGGCCGTGTCGACGGCTGCTTTCAGCGCCGCTCGCTGCTGCGGTACGATGCGCTCGAGGGTTCGGGCGGCAAGCAGTCGGCCACGATAGCGGTGCTGGATGCGACCGGCTCGGGCCTCGTTCTGTCAGCGATCCAGGGCCGGGACTATGCCCGCATCTACATCAAGGATGTCAGCGTCGGAGAGAGCGACATCGAGCTCTCACCGGAGGAGCGCCAAGCGCTCGAGCACGCATCTCGCCCGGCCTGAGGCGGGGCTGTGAACGACATCCGCGTGCGTGCCGCCGGCTCCGCAGACGAGGATCTGCTGCGCCGGTTGGTGGCCGAGGCGGCGGTGCCCGAGGTGGTCGCCGCGAGCGGCGGGGTGGTGCCTGGTCGCGCGGAAGCCGCGCTCACCGTCGATGTGGTGTTTCTGGCCGAGGCGGACGGCCATCCCGCCGGCTATGTGGCGGTCTGCGAGCGTGCCGACCGGCTCGTGATCGACCAGCTGGTGGTCGCCCCCGCAGATCAGGGTCGGCGCGTCGGTCACGCGCTGCTCGACTGGGTCGAAGGCTACGCCATGAGCCGCCGCCTGGCCTGCGTCGTCGTGCCCACTGAGGACGTCGACCGGCGGGGCATGGACTTCTATGTCCGGCGCGGGTTCGTCGCCACTGGCGACGTGCTCGAGCGATCGCTCGTCCATCTCTGAGCCCCCGTCGCGGTCAGGTGTGCGTCGATGTCGCCCGGGACGAGCGCCCCGCGATGTTCGAGAACGGAGCGCTCGAGCCGCCCAGCGTCCGTTCCCACGGCCACCAGGCGAGCAGTGTCTGAGCAACGCCGCCGGTCCTGTCGGTGGCGCCGCCGCACGTCGTGGCCGTGATTGTCGAGCGTGGATCCACGAGACCGTTTGGAGTATCGAGCGCCGGTCGGACGGCATCTCTGTATCGTGTGCGCTCCGATGGGCAAGATCCGGATCATTCCCCAGACCCGCGAGTTCTACGTGCTCTTCGACCGGGCCGCCGCCAACCTGGTTGCGACCGCCAAGCTGCTCCTCGATCTGCTGGAGCACTACCCGGACCGGCGGCCTCTGGTGGCCGAGATCAAGGATCGCGAGCATGAGGGCGACCGGGTCACTCACGAGATCGTCCAACTCCTGCACCGCACGTTCGTGACGCCGATCGATCGCGAGGACATCTACGACCTGGCCACCGCGCTCGACGACATCCTCGACTTCATGGATCAGGTGGCTGACGAGCTCAACCTGTACGGCGTGGAGGAGGTGCCGCGGGAGGCCATAGACCAGGCCGGCGTGATCCTGCGCGCCGTCAGCAAGCTCGCGGATGCGGTCGCCGGGCTGAACGGTCTCAAGGACGTGAGCCAGCTCCTGATCGACATGCACACGCTCGAGGACGAGGGTGACCACCTGGTGCGTACCGCCACCGCCGCGCTCTTCTCGGGCGGCCTCGATCCGCTGGTGGTGATCCGCTGGAAGGACATCCACCAGGACCTCGAGCAGGCGGTGGACGGCTGCGAGCACGTGGCCCACCTGCTCGAGAGCGTGTACCTGAAGAACCGATGAGCGATGCCCTGCTGGTGGTGGTGGTGGCGATCGCACTCGCGTTCGACTTCACCAACGGCTTCCACGACACCGCCAACGCGGTTGCCACCTCGGTGTCGACGCGTGCGCTGACCCCGCGAGTCGCGGTGTTCGTGGCCGCGGTGATGAACTTCGCCGGCGCGTTCACCTCGACCAAGGTGGCCAAGACCGTCGGCGGCGGTCTGATCAACACCGACCCGGGGTTCGTTACCGGGCACCTGATCGTGGCGGGCCTGGTCGGCGCCATCGGCTGGAACCTCTTCACCTGGTATCTCGGACTGCCGTCCTCGTCGTCCCACGCGCTGGTCGGTGGGTTGGTCGGAGCCGCGCTCGCGCGCGGTGGTGGCCACACCGTGGAGTGGAGCGGCCTATGGTCAAAGGTCGGGATCCCGGCGGTCGAGAGCCCCTTCATCGGGTTCCTGATCGCGGCTGCGATCATGTTCGTGATCCTCTGGGTGTTCCGGCGCGTGCGGCCGGCGCCGCTCAACCGCGGATTCCGGATCCTCCAGATCTTCACCGGCTCGGTGATGGCCTTCCTGCACGGCACCAACGACGCCCAGAAGACGATGGGCGTGATCGCGCTCGCGCTGTTCGCCGCCCATCACACGTCGTCGCCGACCGATATTCCGACATGGGTGATCGCGGCTGCGGCGTCGGCGATCGCGCTCGGCACCTACGTCGGCGGCTGGCGGATCATGCGCACGATGGGCACCCGCATCTTCAAGCTCGAGCCGCCGCAGGGCTTCGCGGCGCAGACCACGGCCAGCCTGGTGCTGTACTTCACCGCCCAGCGCGGCTTCCCGGTCTCGACCACCCAGGTCATCTCGGGGTCGGTGATGGGGGCGGGCGCCACCACCAAGCTGTCGGCGGTGCGCTGGGGAGTCGCCGCCGAGATCATCGTCGCCTGGGTGCTCACGCTACCGGCCGCGGCGCTGGCTGCGGCCGTCGCATATGGGCTGCTGGGCGGCTTCATGTGAGCCAGCTTCCCGGATCCGCTGATTACCGCGATCCGGGGATGCCCCGGCCGGCTCTGGCCGGGTAGGGTTCCCAGCCGTGACCCGGACCACTCCCGACGAGCTCACCGGCGCCCTTAGCGAGGCTCGCCATGAGGTGATCTCCGGGGGTTCGCGGTGGCGTCGAGCCGCCGACATGGCCGCGTCGCTGGCGACCCTGCCGACAACCGATGCGGCAGAGCAGGTGTGCGCGACGCTCGCCGAGCTGCTCGGCCTGGATTCGGCGTGGCTGATCGAGACGGGGGGTGAGCAGCGCGTGCGTGGTTCATGGGCGCGCGAGGGCAGCGCGCTCCAGCGTCTCGGCGAGCAGCGAATCCGGGCGGCGGCTGCGACTGTGGCGGACGAGGTCGACCAGCGCCGCGAGGGGCGCTACGCGTTCGTGCTCGCGCCGGTGTTCCGGAGCGCCCGGCGTGCCGGCGTGCTGGTCGGCGTGGTGCGCTCGGGCCGCCGCTTCACCGAGGACGATCTGCGCTGCGCGGCGCTGCTTGCGGCCGTCGGCGCCCCGGTGTTCGCCGGCGTCGAGAGCCTGCCCGGGGCGGGCGGCCGCTCAGGCGAGCACATGCAGCTGTTGCAGTCGCTGGCGGGCGCGCTGGCGCGCGCCCGATCGGAGGTTGACGTCGCCTGGTCGGTGGTGGACGAGCTGCGGACGATGATCGACTACCACGCCTGCCGGTTCTACCTGTTGTCGCCGCTGGAGGACTGCATCGTTCCGATCGCACACGCGGGCTTCGGCAGCGAGTACGAAAACGATCGCAGCGCCGACCTCGTGTGCGCCCTGGGCGAGGGCGTCGCCGGCCGGGCGATGATCGACTTCCGGCCGCGGCTGGTGCACAACGCGCGGGTGGACGAGTTCGCGGTCGAGATCGAGGGTACCGACCCGATCGACGAGTCGATGCTGGTCGCTCCGATGGCCACCTCCGGCGACCCGATAGGCGTGATCGTGCTGACCAAGGTCGGCGCCGGCATGTTCGACGAGGACGATCTCCGGTTGCTCGAGGTGATCGCCTCGCATGCCGCGGTCGCCTGCGAGAACGCCCGGCTGTATGCCGACGCCCGCGACCAGGCCGAGGTCTCGGAGGCGCTGCTCGACCTCGGAGAGGCGCTGGCCGTGCAGGCGACCGTCGAGGACGTCTGCAGGATGATCGCTGTCGCGATCGACCGTCTGGTCGAGTGCGCCGCCCTCTCGGTGTGGCTCCGCGAAGACGACCAGATGCGTATGGTCGCGCAGAACGGGTACACGCCGATCGAGGCCCGGCTGCTCCGCGGCGCGCGCCTGACCGCCGCAGGCACACTCTTCGGCGGCGCGCTGGACAGCCGCCGGGTGGCGATCCGCACGCTCCAGGAGGCAGACCACCTCGCGAGCTGCCTGACCAGCCCGCCGTCCGGATCGAGCTTCGCCGTTGTTGCGGTCGGCGAGCGGGCGGCCAATCGGGCTGCGATCGTGATCCAGCGGGGCCCTCGGCGCGGTGTGCCGTCCAACCGCGACCAGCGGATGCTGGTCGGGATTGCCGATCAGTCGCTGCTGGCGATCGCCAATCGCGATCTCTACCGCGAGCTGGAGGAGTCGTTTCTCTCCACGGTGCAGGCACTCGCCAACGCGCTGGAGACGAAGGACGAGTACACCGGGGACCACGCCCAGGCGTTGATCGGCCTTTCGTCCAACGTGGCCGACAGGCTGGGCGTCGACGGCCAGGCGCTGCGCGACATCAGCTTCGCCGCGGCGCTGCACGACATCGGCAAGATCGGGATCCCGGCCGAGATCCTGAACAAGCCCTCGGCGCTGACCGCGGACGAGTGGGAGGTGATGAAGCTGCATCCCGAGCTCGGCGCGCGCATCATCGAGCCGGTTCCGGCGCTGAGCGGCGCCCGCGAGCTGGTGATCGCCTGCCACGAGCACTGGGACGGCAGCGGGTACCCGTTTGGCCTCGCCGGGGAGGAGATCCCGCTGGGCGCCCAGGTTATCCTGGTCTGCGACGCATTCCACGCGATGACGTCAGACCGCGTTTATCGCCGGGCGATGCCGCTGCCAGACGCGATCGCCGAGCTTCGACGTTGCGCTGGCACTCACTTCGCGCCCGAGGCGGCAGCCGCGCTCATCGACGCGGTCACCGAGCCCGGCGAGGAATAGTCGGGGCCTTCCGGCCGGACGCCCGGGTATAGTGCTCTCGTAGCCTGCGCCGACGGCGGCGTGTGGCGAGAGGCAATGGCGCCTCCGAGAGGTTCGCGATTTCGCGAGCCGTTCGGGGGCGTTTTTTTGTGCCTGCAAACGACCGGAAGGAGCGAAAAATGCAGATCGACGCCATCTCCGCGGAGGCCCGCACGGACGTGCTGCGCACTGCCGCGGAACAGGACATCAAGTTCATCCGGCTGTGGTTCACCGACGTGCTTGGGCGGCTCAAGAGCTTCGCCATCACCTCCGACGAACTGGAGGGCGCACTGACTCGAGGAATGGGCTTCGACGGTTCGTCGGTGACCGGGTTCAACGCGATCGAGGAGTCCGACATGATCGCGATGCCCGACCCGACGACCTTCCGGGTGATGCCGTGGCAGTCCGGCGAACGCTCGGTCGCGCGCATGATCTGTGACATTCGCACGCCAGACGGCGAGCCGTACGCCGCGGACTCGCGGCACGTGCTTCGCAAGGCGCTCGAGCGCATGCGGTCGCTGGGGTTCGACTCGTTCAAGATCGGCCCGGAGCTCGAGTACTTCTACTTCAAGCTGGATGACGACGGCCGGCCACGGCCGCTGGATGCCGGCGGGTACTTCGAGGAGACCACACTGGACGCCTCGTCCGATCTGCGCAACCACACGGTGCTCGCGCTCGAGGAGATGGGGATTCCCGTCGAGTACCTGCACCACGAAGTCGGCCCAAGCCAGCACGAGATCGACGTGCGCTACGCCGACGGCCTGGAGATGGCCGACCACTGCATCACCTACCGCACCGTGGTGAAGGAAGTCGCCCAGAAGCACGGCGTGTACGCCACGTTCATGCCCAAGCCACTGTTCGGTGTCAACGGGTCGGGGATGCACACGCACCAGTCGCTGTTCGTGGGGGACTCCAACGCGTTCTTCGATCCCGACGACGGCTGGTACCTGTCCGATGTCGCCAAGAGCTTCATCGCCGGGCAATTGCGGCACGCGCGCGAGATCTCGCTGCTGTTCGCGCAGTGGGTGAACAGCTACAAGCGGCTCGTCCCCGGCTACGAGGCCCCGGTGTACATCGCCTGGTCGCGGCGCAACCGTTCCGCGCTGATCCGTGTGCCGCTGTACCACCCGGGCGCAGAGAAGGCCACCCGGGCCGAGATCCGCTGCCCCGACCCGGCGTGCAATCCGTACCTGGCGTTCGCGGGCCTGCTGCACGCTGGGCTGGAGGGTGTCGAGCGCGGCTACGAGCTGCCCGACCCGATGGATACCAACCTGTACGAGCTGACCAAGCCGGAGCGGCGCTCGCTCGACATCGAGTCGCTGCCGGAATCGCTGGGCGAGGCGATCGAGACGGCAGCCGAATCGGAGCTGGTCGAAAAGGCCCTCGGCAGCGACCTGCGCGACCGCCTGCTCGCGCTCAAGCGCAAGGAGTGGGACGAGTACCGCGTCCAGGTGACCGCCTGGGAGCTCGACCGCTACCTGCCCACGCTCTGATCGATGCCATCCCCACCTCGGGTGCCAGGCCCCGGGGTGGGGATCGTACAATCGTTCCGTGTCCTCACTCGCCACCGATCGCAGCGCACGCCACCTCCGGCTGCTGACCGATACCATCGCCGCGGTCAACTCGACGCTTGACCTGGGCGAGGTGTTCGCCCAGATCGCGTCGCATGTGGCCGAGGCGATGGCGACCGATGCCTGCTTCGTCTACCTGTTCGACGAGTCGGCCGGTGTGCTCGAACTGCGCGCCACCCACGGCACCCGGTTCGACGATCCGGCGCATCGGCCGCGGATGGCTCCCGGAGAAGGGATCACCGGCACAGCGGCGGCCGAGCGCCGACCGATCGCGATCGAGCGCGAGGCGCATCTGGACGCCCGGTTCCGGTCGTTCCCCAACCTGCCCGAGGACGAGTACGAGTCGATCCTGGCGGTGCCTGTGCTGGCGCGGGACAAGCTGGCAGGGGCGCTCAACGTGCGCACCCGCGAGCCGCGCGCGTTCGCCGGCGACGAGATCGCCCTGCTGACGGCGATCGCGGGTCAGGTCGGCCAGGCGATCGAAAACGCCAAGTTGTACGAGCGATCACAGCGGCGGGTGGCAGAGCTGGAGGCGCTGGCGGACATCGGCCGCACGGTCTCGTCCTCCCTGTACCTGGACGAGGCTCTGCGCGGGATCTGTGAGCGCACGGTGCGTGCACTGGGTGCCGACGACTGCGCGATCGTGCTGTTTGCTGACGAGGGCCCGTCGATCGGCCATCGGCTGGCCGCTGTCCCCCCGGACGACCGGGTGCTCGAGGTGGCCTCACATGCGCCGCTGTCCGAGTCCGGGGCCGCAGCCCATCCGCTGATCTGGAAGGAGCGTGCGACCGGTGCACTGGTCGTTCTCTCGGAGGAGCGGCGGACGTGGTCGCAGGAGGAGCTGTCGCTGCTCGCGACCATCGCCCACGCCGCCGCCGCGGCGGTCGAGAACGCACGCGCTGCGCTGCGCGGTCTGCTCGCGCAGGAGCTGCACCACCGGGTCAAGAACAATCTGCAGACGGTCGCGTCGCTGCTGCGCCTGCAGATGGTCTCCGCGGGTGGCGCGCATGCGGCCAAGGCACTCGGCGAAAGCGTGAACAGGATCCTGTCGATCGCCGCGGTGCACGACCTGCTGACGGCGACGCGCACCGACGACCTGGACTGCGCCGGGCTGATCGGCCGGCTGGAGGCGATGCTCGGTCAGGGTCTCGAGGGGCGGCCGGTGCGCTCCGAGCTCGAGCCGGTGACGATCTCCGGGCGCTCGGCGACCGCTCTGGCGCTGGTCTTCTGCGAGCTCTTCGGCAATGCGGTGGAGCACGGCGCAGGTGCGATCGAGGTGCGGCTCCACCGGGTCGGCGACCACGTCCGCCTGCGGGTGGCAGACGAGGGATCGGGCCCGCCGCCGGGTACGGCCGATGGCCTCGGGCTGACCATCGTCAGGGCGTTGGTCGGTCAAGAACTGGCCGGATCGCTGGAGCTCGAGGCGCGTGACGGCGGGAGGGCGGTGGTCACGTTTCCGGCCGGGTCCTGATCGCGGAGGACGAGACGATCATCCGCCTCGACCTGCGGGCGATGTTGGAGCGGGCAGGGTTCGAGGTGGTGGCCGAGGCGCGGGACGGCGCCGAGGCGGTGGCGCTTGCCGAGTCGACCGAGCCGGACCTGGCCGTGCTGGACGTGAAGATGCCTGAGCTGGACGGGATCGAGGCGGCGCGGCGGATGCTCGAGCGGCGCCCGATCCCGGTCGTCATGGTGACCGCCTTCTCGCACCGCGAACTGGTGTCCCGCGCGGTTGAGGCAGGGGTGTTCGGCTACCTCGTGAAGCCGTTCCGGGAATCAGATCTGCTGCCGGCGATCGATACCGCTCGCGCCCGCCACGCGGAGCTGGTCGCGGTCCGGGCGGAGTCTGATGGGCTGCGCGAGGCGCTCGAGGCGCGCAAGCTGATCGAGCGTGCCAAGGGCATCCTGATGGATCGCGACCGGCTGACCGAGGCGGAGGCATTCGCCCGCATGCGCCGAGGGGCGCAGACCACGAATCGCACCATCCGCGACATCGCGGAGGCGATCATCGCCACGCTCGGTTGAGCCCCATCCCGGCGCACATGGCCGCCACCGCCGGGCTGTCACGATTCCGTGCCGATTCTGTGTCCCGGTCCGTACGGGGTCTGACCCCGGGGTGGGGTGGGGGTGGGGTGGCCGGGTCGACCTTGACGGTCTGCGCCCTCGGCGGCTCGGGGGCTGTCGAGTCAGGGCGGCTGGGGCGGTGCCAGGCCTTGTAACGACAGAACGCGTGGGGTGCTCGGATGGAAGCGGCTCCTTACAAGGCGCTGGGACACCGGGGGCTCGCGGGTTGCTGTTCTGCGCATCTTTGCAACGAAACCGTGCCTCGGTCCGTACGGGGTCTGACCCCAGGGTGGGGTGGGGTCGGCCCGTCGGCGCCGACCGCCGACGACGACGCGTCACGCATCGACCTCGGCGGCGCGCCGCTCCCACTCGCGGTAGGTGTACGCGAGCTCCTCCTGCAGTTGCTGGTGCCGGCGGCCGTCGACGACCAGAGCTCCGTCGTCCAGGTACTCATCCGGCCGCGAGAGGCGTGTTTCGATCGCCCCCAGTTCCTCCTCCATCGCCGCGATCCGGCGTTCCAGCTGCGCAGCCGCGCGCGCAGCGCGCTGGGAGGGGTTGCGTTCCTTGGTCCGCCGCGCCGGCTTGTCGGCCGGTGGGGGTTTCGGTTTGGCCGGCTTGAGGGCAGGAGGTGCCTCGTGGGCCCGGGCGAAATCGCCGAATGCCCCCCCGCGGGCGACCAGCAGACCGTCCTCGATGCTGATCGTGTGATCCGCCACGGCTTCGATCAGCGCCCGGTCGTGGGACACCAGGATCAGCGTGCCGGGGTAGGCCTCGAGCGCGTCTTCGAGGGCCTCGCGGCTCTCGACGTCGAGATGGTTGGTCGGCTCGTCGAGCACGAGCAGATTGGCGCCGGAGACGACGGTGCGGGCCAGCGCCAGCCGGCGGCGTTCGCCTCCCGAGAGCGCACCGACGGGTTTCTCGACGTCGTCGCCCGAGAACAGGAACATGCCCAGCAGGTCGCGCGCCTGCGGTCCGGTGAGGCCGGTCCCGTGAGTGACCGCGTCCAGAGCCCGGTACGCGTCGGGCAGCTCCAAGGACTGCTGGGAGTAGTACGCGACGGTGACGTTGTGACCCAGCTTGACCCGGCCCGCCGCGGCCTCACGGCGGCCGAGCACCGTCTCCAAAAGCGTCGTCTTGCCGGCGCCGTTGGGCCCGAGCAGCGCCACCCGCTGCCCCCGCTCCACCGCGAACGACGCATCCCTCACCAGCACCCGCCCGGCCACACCGATCTCCAGCCCCTCTGCCTCCAGCACCACCCGTCCGCTCCGAGCGGGACGGGGGAACTCGAATCGCAGCTTGCGCTGTTCAGCGGGGCGCTCGACGCGCTCGACGCGGGCGATCGCTTTCAGCTTGCTCTGGGCCTGGCGGGCCTTCGTGCCGTACCGGAAGCGGTCGACGAACCGCTGCAGGTGGGCGAGCTCGTCCTGCTGGCGCTCGAACGCGCCGGCTTGCGCCGCCAGCCGCTCGGCCTTCAGCCTGCGCCAGTGCGAGTACGTCCCCTTGTCGTACTTGCCGCGGCCGCGCTCGATCTCGAGCACGCCGTTTGCCACCGACTCCAGGAACCAGCGATCGTGACTGACGAAGAGCACCGACGCATCCAGCGAGTCGAGGTGCTCCTCGAGCCACTCGATGGCGTCGGTGTCCAGATGGTTGGTGGGCTCGTCGAGCAGCAGCAGATCCGGCTCCGCAGCCAGCGCCCGGGTCAGCGACGCGCGTGTCAGCTCTCCACCCGAGAAGCTTCGCAGCGGGCGGGCGAGATCATCAGGTGCGAAGCCCAGGCCGCGGGCCACCGCCTCCAACCGCGCCCGCCAGCCGTAGCCCCCGGCCCGCTCGAACGCGCGTTGCGCTGCGTCGTACCGGCGCAGAGTGGCCGCCTCGGCGTTGCCTCCCGCCATCCGCTCCTCGAGTTCGCGAAGCTCGTTCTCGAGCCGCTCCGCCGTCGCCGCCCCGCCGCCCACATACTCGCCGAGGGTCGTACCCGAGGCCAGCGGCGGGCGCTGGTCGTGGAGCGCGATCCGGGTGCCCGAGGTGATCGTGATCTCGCCTTTGTCGGGCTGGAGCTCACCCGCCAGCAGCCGCAGCAGCGTGGTCTTGCCGGCGCCGTTGCGGCCGACCAGGGCGACTCGGTCGCGGGGGCGCACGATGGCGGAGACGTCGGACAGCACCTCGTCGCCGCCGAACGACAGCGCCACCGACGTGATGTGGACAGTCATGTGCCGACGTCCAGTACGACCTTGCCAAGGCGCAGAGGATCGTGCAGCTGGCCGACGCGGAGGTCGGGCGGCTCACCCGTGGCATGAAGGACAGCGGCGCGCACGTTCATATGATGGCAGGACGGCGAACCCGCGTAGACTCCCTCCGTGAGCGTCCCGACCGACGGCCCGCCGGTGCGGGGGTGATTCGCAACCCACTCCTGCGCTCCCGGGACGGTCGTCGCTTTCTGATCGCCCAGTCGATGGATGCCATCGGAGGAGGGCTAGCCCTCGTGGCGCTGCCCTGGATGGTGCTGGACGCGGGCGGGTCGCGAGCCCTCGCCGGCGCCGCGTACCTGATGGGCACGGTGCCGTACGTGCTGCTCGGGCTGCCCGCGGGCCACACCGGAGACCGGCGGTCGCGGCGGCGCGTGTTGATCGCCGGCAGCGTCGTCCAGGCGGCTTTCGCAGTCGTGTTGCCGCTCACTGTGGCGTTCGGCCGGGCGCCGGGCCGGCTTCCGATCGCACTCATCTTCGCCGCGGGAATGGGCGTGACGGCCGGTCGGGTGTACGTCGATGCCGCGGCGTTCGGAGCCATCTCGCGGCTGGTCGGCTCCGGTCTCTTCGTCGAGGGGCAAGCCGCGCTCTCGCTGGTGTGGTCGCTCGGCTTCCTGGTCGGGCCCGCACTGGGCGGCCTGCTGATCGGCACCGTCGGGGCGGTGGACGCGCTCTGGGTGCAGGTAGCGGGGTTCGCAGTCGCCGCGGCGGTGTTCTCGACAATCGCGACTGATCTCGGCCCCGATCCGCGGGCCGCGCCGCCGGTCGCCGGTGAGTCGGGCTTGCACCTGATCGCCCGCGACCGGGTGCTGCGGCGTCTGACGCTGGTCGGCATGGCCTGGAACCTGGTGGTCAACCTGTTCTACTCGCTGATCGTGGTTTACGCCCGCATCGAGCTGCACTCCGGAGGGCCGGCCACCGGCCGACTGCTGGGCGTCGGCGGGGTGGTCGGCCTGGTCGGCGGGCTGGGTGCTCCGGTGGCCCGTCGCCGGTTCGGGCCCTCGGTAGCGATGCGCGCCGCGCTCGTCGCGAACGCGGTCGCAGCGGCCGGGCTCGCCCTGACCCGTGACGTGGTCTCGGCGACGGTCGCCTTCGGTGTCCTGGAAGGCACGGCGATCCTCTTCATCACGATGCTGATCGGTGAGCGCCAGGAGCGTGCGACGGCGGAGCAGCAATCACGCGTCGGTATCACCGGGCGGATGTCGGCGCTGGCCGCGGCGTCGGCCGGCGCGCTGCTTGCGAGCGCGATGGTGACGCGGATCTCGCCGGTCGCGGTGTTCCAGATCGGTGCGGTTGCGACCGCCGCGGTCGCGCTGGTCGCGCTCTTCGCGCTTCGGCCCGAGCCGTCCCGTCAGACGCTCTGAACAGCCTACGCGGTGTGCTCGACCACCGTGGGCGCCGGTTCGCGCAGTGCCGAGCGCACCGCTCGACTGAGATAGCGGTAGAGGTGCCACTGAAAGAGCAGCATCCAGATCACGCTCACGACGAGGTGCACGGTCGCCGTGCTGCTGGTGGACGACGGCGAGACCAGCAGTGCGAGCCCGGACACCACGAGCAGGCCGCCCGAGACCGCCATCGCCAGCGAGCTGCCCTCGGCGTGCATGCGGGCCG
This sequence comes from Gaiellales bacterium, assembly GCA_038230835.1. Lineage (GTDB taxonomy): Bacteria > Actinomycetota > Thermoleophilia > Gaiellales > JAICJC01 > DASUHT01. The sequence continues at coordinate 14,579 of JBBRMM010000023.1, read as the reverse complement.
GCCGCATCCCCTGCCGCAGCCGGCCCTCGGGCAGTGCAGCCAGCTTGACGGCCACCAGCGCGAGACCGACCAGTGCCGAACCGGCGTGGATCATCCGCATCGCTTCGGACGGCCGGTGCCCGCGCAGATCCACGGTGTAGATCGCCAGGCCGGTACCGAACGCGACCAGCAGCAGCGGCAGCGCCGCGGTGCCCAGGCGGGCCACCCGGCGGACGACCTCCGCCGGAGGCTGGCGACGCGCGGCCTGCTCGGCGTGCCACACCTCGAGCTCCTCGTCGGAGAGATGCGACGGGGGCAGACGCATCGCGTAGAGCCCGAAGCGACCCATGAAGACCACTCCGACCAGCGCCGGCAGGATGTGCGGGATGTGAGTGAGGACGAACTGCATCCCGGCGTCACTTTAGACCGAGTCCGGCGCCGGCGGTCGGTTCACTTTGCCCTCGTCGTGCCGGTCCCGTAAGATTGCCGCGGTGTCCGCCTTCAAAGTCGCCTTCGTCGCGCTGCTGCTCGGCGCCATCGGTGCCGTGGCCGTGTGGCAGTCGCCGTCCTGGTTCCCCGTGCAGGCGGCGGTCCAGGCTCGGCGCCAGGACGAGCTCTACCTGGCGCTGATGATCATGTCGTCGTTCGTCTTCTTCATCGTGGTCACCTTCCTCGTGTACTCGATGTGGAAGTTCCGGGTGGCGCCGGGCGACATGACCGACGGCGAGCCGATCCACGGCAACACCATGCTCGAGATCGTATGGACTGCGATCCCCACCATCATCGTGGTCGGCTTCGCGATCGCCGCGGGGATCGTGCTCACCCAGAACGAGCGCATCTCGTCCACCAGCCCCCCGCTGGTGGTGGAGGTCACCGGCCAGCAGTTCGCGTGGAGCTACTACTACCCGGCCCAGAAGGTGCACTCCGGCGTGCTCGAGCTGCCGGTCGGCGGGCAGGTCGAATTCCACGTCACCTCGATGCCCGGCGACGTGATCCACGAGTTCTACATCTCGGCCTTCCGGGAGGGCACCGACGCCGTGCCGGGGGTCACCACCACGCTGGTCGCCGATCCGACCCGGATCGGCACCTACACCGTGGTCTGCCTGGAGCTGTGCGGGATCGGCCACAGCCAGATGCGCTCGATCGTGAACGTGATCAGCCAGGCGGACTTCGACTCATGGATCACGCAGCAGCAGGCGGCCGCCGCGCCGCCGGCCTCCAGCGGGCCGGTCGACGCCAAGGCCGTCTTCAGCCAGAACTGCGGTTCCTGCCACACGCTGTCGGCCGCCGCGACCACGGGCACGGTCGGCCCCAATCTGGACAATCTCGCCGCCGACGCCACGAAGTACGGCGCCGGCGCCTCCGAGGCGCAGTACGTGCGTGACTCGATCGTCGATCCCAGCAAGGTGGTCGTGTCGCCGTATCCGGACCATCTGATGCCGGCGACGTTCGGCACGTCGCTGAGCTCGGCCGAGATCGACGCACTGGTGACCCTGCTCACGGGAGGGAAGTGATGGTTGCGCACGCCCATGAGTTGACGGCTCACGAGCATGGCCACGGTGGCGGGCCGCAGAAGAGCGTGTGGCTGCGCGGCAGCTTCGTGCGCGCCGCCTGGGTGACCACACTGGCCGGCACGATCGCCTATCTCGGGGTGCTGTTCGTGCGCAGCCAGCTGTTCGGCTACCCGGCATACAACGAGGGCGTGGTGGTCACGTTCGTGATGCTGTTCACGGGCATCGGGTTCACGGTCGGGATCGGTTGCTGGGACTACTGGTGGGGGTATCTGATCGGCCGCCCCGACTGGGTGCAGGAGGATCACTCCGCCCACGGCGCCTACAGCTGGCGGGACTACTTCAAGGTCAACACCGACCACAAGGTGATCGGCGTCCAGTACGTCGTCACCACGTTCTTCTTCTTCCTGGTCGGGGGGGCGCTGGCCGAGGGTGTGCGGGCCGAGCTGGCCACCCCCGGCGAGCAGTACTTCAACCCCGCGACCTACAACGGGCTCTTCTCCGTGCACGCGGCGCTGATGATCTTCCTGTTCGTGGTGCCTGTGTTCGCCGGCCTCGGCAACTTCGTGATCCCCCTGATGCTGGGTGCACAGGACATGGCGTTCCCCCGGCTGAACGCGCTCTCGTTCTGGATGCTGCCGGTGGGCGGCGTCTTCATGATCTCGTCGTTCTTCTTCGGCGCTTTCGACGCCGGCTGGACGAACTACGCGCCGCTGGCGGTGCACGGGCCACCCGGGCAGGCATTCTGGATCCTGGGCGTCCAGTTCGCCGGAGCGTCGTCGATCGCCACCGCGGTGAACTTCCTGGTCACCATCGTCACCATGCGTGCGCCCGGCATGACCTTCTGGCGGATGCCGCTGCTGGTGTGGGCCAACCTGGCCACCTCGACGTTGGTGGTGCTGGGCACGCCGTTCATCGCCGGCTCCCAGTTCATGGTGCTGTTCGACCGCCTCTTCCCCACCCACTTCTTCGACACCGTCGGCGGCGGGAACGCCGTCGTGTACCAGCACATCTTCTGGTTCTACTCGCATCCGGCCGTCTACATCATGATGCTGCCCGGGTTCGGGATCATCTCCGAGGTGATCTCGATCCATTCCCGCAAGCCGATCTTCGGCTACAAGCTGATCGCGATGTCGACGGTGGCGATCGGCGTGCTCGGCTTCACCGTGTGGGCGCACCACATGTTCGTGTCGGGCATGTCCTCGTGGCTTCGGATCCCGATGATGGCCACCACAATGCTGATCGCGGTGCCCACGGGGATCAAGATGTTCTCGTGGCTGGCGACGATGTGGCGTGGCCGGATCCACCTGACCACGCCCATGCTGTTCGCCTGCGGGTTCCTGTTCACGTTCGCCATCGGCGGCCTGTCGGGCATCTTCCTCGCCGTGCTGCCGGTCGACATCAACGTGTCGGACACCTACTTCGTGGTCGCCCACATCCACTATGTGCTGTTCGGCGGGTCGGTGTTCACGATCTACGCGGGCGTCTACCACTGGTTCCCCAAGATGACCGGGCGCATGTACGACGAGGGGCTCGGCAAGCTCCACTTCTGGATCACCTTCTGGTCGTTCAACCTCACGTTCATGCCCATGCACTGGCTCGGCCTGGAAGGCATGAGCAGACGCATCGCCGACTATCCGGCCAAGTGGGCGGACGTCAACCTGTTCATCTCGATCTGGGCGTTCGTGCTCGGCGCCTCGACGTTGATCTTCATCTACAACATGGCCCATTCGTGGTGGAAGGGCGAGCCGGCCTCAGCCAACCCGTGGCGGGCGCTGACGCTCGAGTGGCAGGTCACCTCGCCGCCGCCGATCTTCAACTTCGACGAGCCGCCGAGAGTGGTCGGAAGCCCCTACGCCTACGGCGTGCCCGGCGCCCGCCACGGCATCGTCACCGTGCACGCGCCGCAGCCGGAAGAGCGGCCTGTGCCCGCGGTGCTGGCAACGGCGACGCTGGTCCAGAGGGAGGCGATCATGAGTTCGCTGAAGCACGTCCTGGTCGTGGCCAACCAGACAGTGGGCGGTGACCGACTGATCGACGCCGTGCGCCAGCGCGCCGCCGCCGAGCCGATCCGGGTGACCGTGATCTGCCCGCAGAACGATCCCGGAGACGCCTGGGTCGTGAACGAGTCAGCGGTGGCCGGCGAGACTCGCGTCCGGCTCGACTCGACGCTGGGATCCCTCCGAGCCGTGGGAATCGAGGCCACCGGCCGGGTGGTGGAGCGCGACCCGTATACGGCGGTGATGGACGTGGTCGAGTCGGCCGACCCTCCGACGGAGATCATCATCTCGACCCTTCCGCAGACGCGCTCCGGCTGGCTTCGGCGCGATCTGGTCGAGCGTCTGCGGAATGCCACCGGGCTGCCGGTGGAGCACGTCGTGGCCGATCTTCCCGCGGGTCAGGCGGGCCGTCCGTGAGCGCCCACGCCGCGACCGTCGACGGCCCCGGCAACGGCGCCGCCGACAGCCACGAGGTATCGGCGTACCACGACAGCCTGCTGCGCTCGCCGGTGTTCCTGGGCATGGTCATGTTCCTGGGGTCCGAGGTGATGCTGTTCGGCTCGTTCTTCACGATCTTCTTCTACCTTCGCTTCACCCATCACCCCTGGCCCCCGACCGGCCTCGACGTGCCCAAGAAAGCCACCGGCATCAACACCGCGATCCTGATCAGCTCGTCGTTCACGATGCACTGGGCGCTGATCTCGATCAAGCGCAACCGGCGCTTCGGCCTGGTGGTCGGCCTGTTCTTGACGCTGATCATGGGCGTCACGTTCCTGGCGCTGCAGATCCACGAGTACGTGAACCTGAACTTCAGCCCGTCCACGAACGCGTTCGGATCGGGCTTCTTCTCGCTGACCGGGCTCCACGGCTTCCACGTCTTCGTCGGGGCGACGCTGCTGCTGATCGCCTTCGTGCGCGCCACCCGGGGGCATTACTCGTCGGGTCAGCACCTCGGCCTCGAGGTGACCGGCCTGTACTGGCACTTCGTCGACGTGGTGTGGATCCTGCTCTACACCGTCGTCTACCTCTTGTAGTTGGAATCTTGAGCGCGGCCAACCGCGCCGGGTATCGTCATCGGCGAGCGTTCCAGGGCGGCGTCCGAGTTCTACGCGACACCGCCGCGGACGATCGCGCAGTTGCCGATCACGTTGACCGGGGTACCGTGCGCGTCGCTGAGGTGGATGAAATATCCCGCGAGGTCGTCGGTACCGAAGACCCCCGCCCGGGCGGTCTTGCTGAGAGCGGTGGGATCGTCGCTCGATGCGTACACCATCGGAACGCTCCCCTGGCGCAGGGTCAGGCACTCGATCCTGTCCACCTGCATGCCGAACGTGGGGAAATTCAGCGAAATCGCCGCTGACACCGTCGCCGCGTCGGGCCATGGCTGCGGAATCGGCGGGTCGGCGTTTTCGAACGACCGGGCGTCCGGTCGGTCACCTGACGCGTGATACGTCGAGATGCCCACGATGAGCGGCAATCCGTCCGCCGCTGCGGCGGCGTTGTAGGGCCGGCGATCATCCGTCCCTGCCACTCGGGGAGCACCCAGTCTGCTCCGTCGAGCGGCGGCACGGTGATGTCGAGCCACAACCGCTCGCGAGCGCTGGTTCCCATGCCTTCAGGTGGACTCCCCAGCTTCACCGCCGTCAGGTTGGGTGAAGCCCCCTCGACGATGGCAGCGAGCAGAACGTCGGGCGTTATCGCGGATGCGCTCGCCATCTCGGCCGGCCCTCGTCCATGGGGTTACTCGGGGAGGTTGCGGTACTCCTCGATCGCGTCTGCCACCCACCGCCACAGCGAGCCGAGCAGGATCATCGTCCCGACCGAGACCAGTGTGAACCGCCACAGGCGGGAGTCCGGGACGAACCCGAACAGCAGCACCGCGATGCCCAGCCCCGCCATGATCGGGGTGCCGGACGGCGCCGCAAGGTGGAAATCGTGCCCGTCGTGGCCGTCGCTCACGAGTGGATCACGATCTCGCCGATCAGGAACGTGCCTGCGAACAGCAGGAGCGCGAAGAGGCCCAGGGCGAGGGCCAGGCGCAGGTTGCGGTTGGCGGTTTCGCGGTCGATCATGGTCGTCGATTCTACTGCGGCTCGGCCGCGGGTGCGTGCATCGCGTGCGGTTGGTGGGTGGCGGGTGCGGGCTCGCGGACACCCGCCGCGACCGGCACGGTGCGCGTGATCCACATCAGCACCGCCACCGCGAGCCAGGTCAGCGACGCGGTGCCCGAGTGGGCGACTTCGATCGTGTGGTTCCCACCGGCCGCCAGCACCACCACGCCCAGTCCGGCCTGGACGACGAACAGGCCGGCGACGGCGCGAGCTGCCACTTCGAGTATGCGGACGCCTGGGCGGAGGCGGTGAGTCTGGTGGGCGACGTAGATGGCGAGCACGAGCGCCGCCCCGGCCCACGTACGGTGCAGCATGTTGATCACGACGTGATGGTCGAGGCCGGGGGCCAGGGTGCCGTTGCAGAGCGGGAACCCGGTCCCGCACGAGGTGTGGGAGTCCGTGTTGGCCACCGTCGCCCCCGCCAGCAGGAGGCCGTAAGTGACGCCGAAGAGCCAGGTCACGAGCCGTGTGTAGCGATCAGACGGCGAAGGCTGGGACGGGCCGAGCCACAGCCGCACCGTGACCAGTGCGATCGAGGCGGTCAGCGCCGATGCCGCGCCGTAGTGCGCGACCACCGTCCACGACACGTTCTTGAGCAGGACGGTGATGCCGCCCAATACCACCTGAAGCGCCAGCACCGCGAGCGCCACGTAGATCGGCACCGCCAGCCGGCGCTCGGCGCGGAAGCGGCGCAGCACCAGCAACGCCAGCGCAATCAGCGAGATCGTCAGCACCGTCGCCACCCACCGGTGCACCTCCTCGATCAGAGCGTGGTTGCCGCCGACCACTGCCTGGCCGTGGCAGGCCGGCCAGTCCGGGCAGCCCAGCCCCGACTCGGACACCCGCACGTACGCGCCGACCACCGTCAGCCCCCATGCAAGCGCCGTGATCGCGGCTGCCAGCCCCGCCAGCCTGCGTCTCGCCACGCTACCCCTCCGGCGGTGCCTGTGCCGCCGCAGCCGCCGCGCGGCGCAGATCGTAGACCGGGCGCTCGCTGTGGATCGGCGGCAGGTCGTCGAAGTTGTGGGCGGGAGGTGGCGACGAGGTGTACCACTCGAGGCTGTAACCGCCCCACGGATCTGCGGGCGCCACGCGGCCGTGGCGAAGTGACGAGAGGCAGTTCCAGATCACCATCAGCACGCCGGCTCCGAGTACCATCGAGCCCAGCGTCGAGAGCTGGTTGTAGATCGTGAAGTCATGGTTGGTGTACGTCACCACTCGCCGCGGCATCCCCGACAGACCTGCGCCGTGCATGGGGAAGAACGTCAGGTTGAAGCCGATGAACATCGTCCAGAAGCTCTTGATCGCCAGGCTCCGGTCGAGCATCCGGCCGGTCATCTTGGGGTACCAGAAGTGCAGGCCGCCCATCACCGCGAACACCGGCACCGTGCCCAGCACGTAGTGGAAGTGGGCGACCACGAAGTAGCTGTCGGTGACGTACTGGTCGATCGGGTAGACCGCGAGCATGATCCCCGACAGGCCTCCGATCAGGAACAGGCCGATGAAGCCGACCGCGAACAGCATCGGCGGCTCGAAGCGCAGCCTGCCCATCCACATGGTGCCGATCCAGTTGAAGATCTTGACCCCGGTGGGCACGGCGATCGCCATCGAGGCCAGCATGAACCACCACTGGAGCGGCTCCGAGAAGCCGACTGCGAACATGTGGTGACCCCACACCAGGAAGCCCAGGAAGGCGATCGCGACCGTCGAGTAGACAAGCGCCTTGTAGCCGAACAGGGGCTTGCGCGAGAACACCGGCAGGATCTCGGAGATCATTCCGAATCCGGGCAGTGCCATCACGTACACGACGGGGTGGGAGTAGAACCAGAACAGGTGCTGGTAGAGCAGCACGTTGCCGTTGTGTGCCGCTTGGTAGAAATGTGTGCCGTAGTTGCGATCGAGCAGCAGCATGGTGAGAGCCGCGGCCAGCACCGGCCCGGCGGCCAGGATCATGATCGAGTAGATGTCGATCGTCCAGGTGAACAACGGCAACCGCGACAGCCGCATCCCCGGCGCGCGCATGTTGTGGATCGTGCAGATGAAGTTGACGGCGCCGATCAACGACGAGATGCCGAGGATGTGCAGACCGACGATCCACAGATCCTGGCCGTGGCCGGGCGCGAGTTCCGAGAGCGGCGGGTAGCTCGTCCAGCCGGCGTCCGCCGGGCCACCGCCCCAGACGAAGCTCGAGTACATGACGATGCCGCCGAACAGGAGCAACCAGTACGAGAGCGCGTTCAGGCGCGGGAACGCCATGTCGCGGGCGCCGATCTGGAGCGGCACCAGGTAGTTGCCGAACGCGGCCATCACGGGCACCACGAAGAGGAAGATCATCGTCGTCCCGTGCATGGTCATGATCTGGTCGTACTGCTCGGCCGAGACCAGGGTGTTCCCCGGGCTTTCGAGCTGGAGTCGGATGACCAGCGCAAAGACGCCGCCGACCAGGAAGAAGAAGAACGTGGTCAGCAGGTAGAGGATGCCGATCCGCTTGTGATCGACGGTGCTGATCCACGACCACAGGCCGGTGGAGGGCCGGCTTGCGGCGGCGCCGTGCGGTGCCGGGTACGCCTCGGTCGCCATCAGTTGTGCAGGCTCCCGTATTTCGAGTTCCAGGCAGCCGTGGACACGACCTGGACGGTGATCGTCATCCCCGCGTGGCCGGGCCCGCAGAACTCGGCGCACTGTCCGGTGAAGGTGCCGGTGCGGGTGGCGGTGAAGCCCGTGTGATTGGTCTGACCAGGGATAGCGTCGACCTTGGGCGCAAGCGCCGGCACCCACCAATCATGGTTCACGTCCTTGGTGGTGAGGTCGATCACGACGGGCACGTCCACGGGAACGACCAACGCGCTCCCCGGCGGCGGCTTGCGGGTCGCCTCGTAGGTATAGGAGAACGAGAACTGCTGGGCGGTCACGTGCACCCTGATCGCATTCGCGCTCGACGAGATGTTCTCCGCCGCCGGCAGTTTGTAGGCGACATACCCGGCCAGCCCGATCAGGATCAGTACCGGCACCACCGTCCAGCCGATCTCCAGCCGCGTCGAGCCGTGCACCTGCGGCGGTTCCGAGCTGTCACCCGGCCGCTCTCTGAACCGGATGGACGTGTACAGCAGCCAGCCTCCGACCAGCACGAAGATCGTTACGGTGACACCCAGCACCGCCCGCCACAGCGTGTCGATCGCGGCGGCGTTCGTGGCCGCCGGGTTGTTCGGCGTCGCCGTGTCGGCCAGCGCCGGGACCGTAGTGACGAGGAGCAGGCCGGCCGCAAGCAGCAGGGTGGCGGCTCCACGGAGCTGTCGTCGGGGGCGGACGTACACGGGCGGCGGGATTCTACAAGCCGACCGTCAGCTCTGCGCCTCATCGGTCGGAGGCGGCTGCGGACCGGGCTTGGCGGTCGCCGGCCTGGCGGCTCTGGGGGTCGCGGCGGTCCCCTGCGTGAAGGCTGCTCCCAGGCCGGCCACGGCACCCATCGCCTGGGCCGCGCCGGTCGGCAGCAGCAGCAGCTTGTTGGCATCCCCGGCCGCCACCGCCGGCAGCGCCTCGAGGTACTTGTAGCCGAGCATGTCGGCGGGGTCGATGCCGACCTGGGCGACCATCTCGAAGATCTTGGACAGTGCCTCAGCCTCGCCCTGGGCGCGCAGGGCGCGCGCCTGGCGGTCGCCTTCGGCGCGCAGCACGTTCGACTTCTGGTCGGCCTCGGCGTTGAGGATCGCGGCCTGGCGCAGGCCCTCGGCGCGCAGGATGGCCGACTGCTTCTCGCCTTCGGCCTGCAGGACGGTCGCCCGCTTGGCGCGGTCGGCGCGCATCTGCTGCTCCATCGCCTCCTGGATCGTCCGCGGTGGGTCGATCGACTTCAGCTCCACCCGGGTGACCCGCACGCCCCACTTCTCGGTCGCCTCGTCGAGCACCGAGCGCAGCTGCGAGTTGATCTGGTCGCGGCTGGTGAGGGTCTCTTCGAGCGTCATCGCGCCGACCACGTTTCGCAGCGTGGTGATCGTCAACTGCTCCATCGCGACCAGCACGTTGGCCACCTCGTAGGTGGCCTTGACGGCGTCGGTGACCTGGTAGTAGACGACCGTGTCGATGCCGATGGTGACGTTGTCCTGGGTGATCACCGGCTGCGGAGCGAACGGCTGCACGGTCTCCTTCATGTCCACCACCACTCGGAGCCGGTCGAGGATCGGGACGAGCACGTGCACGCCGGGTTGAAGGGTGCGCTGGTAGCGCCCGAGGCGCTCGACGATGCCGGTGTAGCTCTGGCGCACCACCCGCACATACAGCCCCATGCTCACCATGGCGACGATCACCACGGCCAGGAGTGCGATCAGTTCAATCACCGTTGGACGCTCCTTGTTCGGTCAGTTCGTTTGGAGACGGTGCGGGGATCACCAACGCCGTCACCCCCTTTACCTCGACGACCTCGACCCTGGTCCCGGCCGCGATCGGCTCGCCGTCGAAGTAGCTGCGGGCGCTCCACGTCTCGCCGTCGATCTTCACCTGACCCGGCTCGAGCTCCGCGATGGCCTTCGTCACCATCCCCTTGCGCCCGCGCATCGCCTCGACCCCCGTGCGGAGGTTGGGGCCGGTCACGGCCAGACGCTTGAGCGCGGGTCGGGTCAGCGCCAGCCCTCCGAACGAGACACCCGCGAATGCGACCACCTGGAGCGCCACCGGAAGGCCGGCGGCGGCCAGCGCGGCTGCAACGGCGGCCGCGACGCCGAAGTACACGGCCACGAATGCGGTCGTCGTCGCCTCGGCGACCAGCAGGGCGACCGCGACGATGATCCAGATCAGCCATGGGTCCATACCGTTGTCAGCATACTGCGCGATACAGTCAGCAACGATGCCGATCGAGCAGATCACCACCCCGGGCGAGCTGGACTCGCTGCTGCGCGACGCCACGGCTGAGCGCCGATGCGCAGTCGACACGGAATTCGTCTGGGAGCGCACGTATGCGCCGGCGCTGTGCCTGATCCAGATCGCGACCGCGGAGCGGTTGGCCGTCGTCGATCCTCTGGCCGGGGCTCCGGCCGAAGCGGTGGCGGCAGTGATGGCCGACGCCGGGGTGGAGAAGGTGATGCACGCCCCGTCGGGTGATCTGGCCGCCTTCGTCCTCCATCATTCGGTGCGGCCGGTGCGCGTCTTCGACACGCAGTTGGCGGGCGGTTTCGCCGGGCTCGGTGGTTCGCTCTCGCTCGAGCGTCTGCTGGACGCCGGCCTTGGAATCCGCCTGCATCACGACGAGGGTTTCACCGACTGGCAGCGCCGGCCGCTGACCGCCACGCAGGTCGAGTACGCCGCGGACGACGTCCGCCATCTGCTGGCCGCGGCCGACGCGCTCGTCGCCCGGCTCCGGGAGCAGGGCCGGATGGGCTGGCTGGAGCAGGAGTTGGACGAACGCTACGGGCCGCAGGCCAGCCTTGTGCAGGATCCCGACGAGGCGTGGCGGCGTGTGGCCGGCCGCGGCAAGCTGCGCGGCGAGCAGCTCGGCGCGCTCGTGGCCGCGGCAGCCTGGAGGGAGCGGGAGGCCCGCGCCCGTGACATTCCGGCTGCATGGCTGGTCAAGGACGCGACGCTGGTCGAGGTCGCGCGGCGGCGCCCTCCCGGGCCCGCCGAGGCGGCGAGCATCCGTGGCCTGCAGCTTCGTCGCGGCGCCCAACTCGACGGGCTGCTGCAGGCGGTGGCCGGAGCCGGCGAGCCGCCACGCTCCGACGACGCTGAGGTGTCAGGCGAGCTCCGGCGCCGGATCAAGGTGGTGCTGCCACTGGCCAGCTCGGTGCTCCAGGCGAGCTGTGCCGACGCCGGCATTGCCTCGGAGTTGGTCGCGACGCGGGCCGACCTGGAGTCGCTGATCGTGCACGCCGCCCGCGACGACGGGCGCGATCACCCGCTGCTGCACGGCTGGCGCAGAGAGTTGGCGGGGGATGGTCTGATGGCGCTGCTGCGGGGCGAGGTCGCGCTGCACGTGCTGCCCGCCGCGCCGCACGTCGCTCACGCCCCGCGATGACCCGAGGGTCGCTGGCGCTGTTCGCCGGCTCGTCGGCGATGTTCGCGACGATGTATTCGACGCAGGCGATCCTGCCCGAGGTGGAGCGTGGTCTGAGGTGCTCACCTGCGGCGGCCGGCCTGTCGATCACGGTCGTGGTGGTCGGCGTGGCCGTGGCCGGGTGGGTGCACGGGCCGCTCTCCGACCGGATCGGCCGGGCGCGGGTGATGGTGGCCTCGGCGGCGTTGATCGTGCTGCCGACGGCAGCACTGCCGCTGTCACCCGATCTGCCGGTGTTCCTGGCGCTTCGACTCGCCCAGGGGGTGCTGATGCCCGGCCTGCTGGTGGTCGCGGTGCCGTACGTGAGCGAGCGCTTCCGGGGGAGCGGGGCGGGTGCCGCGATGGGGGCCTACACGTCGTCGCTGGTCGTCGGGGGTCTGGTCGGGCGCGTGGGCACGGCGCTCGTCGCGGATGTCGCCGGGTGGCGGGTGGGGCTGGCCTCGCTGACGCTGCTGACCGTGACCGGAGCCGCCGCAATGTGGGCCTGGCTGCCGCGCGATGCGCCGCCGAGTGGACGCCCCTCGGGAGGCGGCGGGACGCTGCTGCACCTGCGGAACCGGCTCCTGCTCACCAACGCGGTGTGCGCCGGCGCGGCATTCTTCGCCTTCGTCGGCGTGTTCACCTACGCCACGCACCGGCTGACCGGCGTGCCCTTCCATCTCACACTCGCCCGGGCGGGCCTCGTCTACGGCGTGTGGCTCGTGGGCGTGCTGACGCCGGCGGTGGGCCATCTCGCCCATCGGCTGGGACCGCAGCGGCTGCTCCCGCTGCTCTCGGTGTCGGTGGCTGCCGGTGCCGTGTTGACGCTGGTAGACCGGCTGGGGGTTGTGGTGCTCGGGCTCGGGTTGATGGCGTTTGGAATGTTCTGCACCGTCACCACGTGCCAGCTGCTGATTCCGCGGCTCGTCTCGCACGATCGGGGTGCCGCGACCAGCGTCCACCTGACGGTCTACTACCTGCTCGGCGGCGTCGGGGCATACCTGCCGGGGCTCGAGTTGGATCGCGGGTGGGCGGCGGTTGTAGGGGTCTGTGTCGGGGTGTCCGTGGCGGGGCTGGTGGCGGCCCTGGTGCTCCGGTTCGCAGTCCTAGACGGCCATCTCCAGGGCGAGCTCACGTGAGCAGTGCAGTGCGTCGAGTTCGTCGGGGGCGACCATCGGAGCGCCGACGATGCGCACGCCCACCGGATACTCGCCGCTCGCGGTCAGCGCTCCCGCATACAGGGCCGCAGCCCGCTTGCGGGCGGCCTCCGGGGTGCTCTCGCAGGCGAGCGTGACCCACGCTCGGCGGTCGGAGCCTCCGAACCGGACCTGGACGTAGAGGAATTCGTCGTGCATCGGTCACCCTCCCTGGATCGCCGTGGCATGGTGTGGAAACAGTTGGACACGGGCAGCACGTTTCCCTTCTCGAAAATCGTACGGCGGCCATTTGCGAGCCTCAGCCGCGCGACACGGAGACCGCGGACACCCAGGTGGCCCGGCCCGCCGGAGTCACGATCCGCAGATCGGCGCCGGAGTCCTCCCGGTCGCCGAAATACACGTTGGGGAGCGTGAATGTCAACGTGCGCCAGTTGCCCGAGCCGGTCAGGCGCACCGAGGACGTGCCGGTGAACGCGCCACCCCGGCTGTCGTAGTCCACCCTCACGCTCCCGCCGCCGTGGTCGAGCAGCGTCACGGCCACCCGCATTGTCCGCCCTGGGGGCAGCCGCCAGGCGAAATGGTTGTCCACCGCGAGGTACAGGTAGCGCGGCCGGGTGGACGGGCCGAGAGCCGCGCGGGCCGGCCGGCCGATCTCGCTCGACGCCACCGACAGGCCGTCGGCCGAATCGAGCTGCGACAGGCCCTGGTCGTGATTGACCGCGCCCAACTGGTCACCGACCGCGCGCCGCAGCGCGTAGACGCCGGGGATCGGTGCCGCGGCGAACCGTTGCACCCACGCGTTGGTGCGGTACAGATAGCCGTAGGCGCCCACCGTCGAGTAGTCGCGATAGCGGTCGGCCGTGGTCGAGGCGCACACGGCCGACGTACCGGTGGATGGGTGACCATAGGCCGCCGGCTCGATCTGGGTGCCCTCGTGCCATTCGTTGAAGCTGGTGACGGCGATGTCGTGCAGTGCGGGGCCGCTCCAGATCGCGTTCCACTGTGCGCTGTACGTCGCTCCGGCGTTCCGCAGGACGTGGATCGACGTCGACGCCTGGGCACAGTCGTTCGCGAACCCCGGCGTCACGCTCGGCACGTACCACGCGGTTGGGGGCATCGTCACCTCCCAGCGGCGGGCGACCTGATAAGGGTTGTTGCCGGTCGTCGGCAGCACGGCATACAGGTACGCCCCGTCCAGATGGGCCGACCGCAGATCGGCGGGGCCGTAGCTGCCGGTGCCGATCACGATTCCGCCCGCGGCGGAGGCGTGCACCGCATCCACCGCCGGAGCCCACGCCGATGCCGAGACCTGGGTGTCGCATCCGGAGCAGTAGCGCGGCCACATGCTCTCGCCCGGCGCGTACAGGAAGAAGGCTCCCTGCCCGGCGGGGCGGCCGGCGGTGTGCAACCCCGGGCGGGTGGTGCGGAAGAACGCGGGCGACGTCCCGTAGTTCTGGTTCAGGTAGGCGATGTCCGACGCCAGCGCGGCCGGAGACCGGCCGTCGTACGGCTCCAACTGGAAGGCGACGTGCAGGCCGGCGGCCGCGGCCCGCTCGAGTATCAGCGGGGTGGCGAGATCTTCGGCGCTGCCGGGACCGTCCCAACTCTCCACCAGCACGTCGGCGCCGGCCTGTCTGATCTCGGCGAACTGGCGGTCGAGCGTGCGCGGGTCGGCGATCGAGTACGGGCCGCCCAGCGGCCAGAAGTCTGATGCGATGTTGTCCGCGTCCGGGTTGTAGGACGGGAGAATCCTCCAGCCTGCCCAGGAACCGTCGTGGGTGTCGTTCAGATACCAGGGG
>JBBRMM010000022.1:0-51671 GCA_038230835.1 Gaiellales bacterium | reverse complement strand
GCAGCTTGTCCGCCTCGCGCAGCTTCCGCACCACCTGCTCCGGCGAATGCCGTCGTCCCTTCATGACGATCACCTCCTGGCTCTCGTTGAGCCATCGTGACCCTCACAACGGACGGACCACTTTCAAGGGGTCAGGTCACGGCCGCGTCGCAGCCGTTCAGCCGGTGGCCGTCGTGTGCAAAGCCAGCGGCGAGTTAGCCGTCAGAAGTTCGTTTGCCACGGGAATCGCAGCCAGGCCATGCACGAACAACCATTCGCCGTTCTCGCCGCGCTGGGCGACAGCTAGCTGACGAGTGGGGAACTCGGCGCCGTCGGCCATCCGCAGCGTCGCCTCGACATACACGTAGCCAAAGGCCCCGTCGGCGTAGGCTTCCCGCGATGTGGTGGTCGAAGTGATTCCCCCGTCGGCGATCTCGTGTTCGATCATGGCCGTCATCTCGTCGCGGCCGCGGGCGACCTCCGTCTGATCGGTGCCCCGCGAAACAACGGCCGGATGATCCGAGATCCACCCACGGAGCGCTTCGACGTCACCGTGCTTGAAAGCCGTGTCCCACTCAGCCGCGGCCTGCTCCAGACCGGGAGCGCGTTCAAGAGCGATCACTCGCCTCCTTGTATCGGGTCGCACGAGACACTACTCCTCTGCCGAGGCGCCTGCAACCGACGCGTCGTCCTGCCTCTTCAGCGGCAGCAGCTCCACAGAAATCGAGGTGGGCCAACCAGCGCATGAAGAAGTGGCGGGAGACGTAGGCGTGCTGCAGATCCGAACGGCTATCGCGTCGGCTGATGCGGGGCTACCGGAGGAGGTCGTCGTGGCTAGGAATACGCACGGCAGGAGTGTTCTGACCACGTTCGTCGGACTTACCGAACCTTCGCGCCAAGTGACGGTGACGAATCGCGGGGTCAGCCCTTGCGGCGCGCCTGCCCCATCCAAAAAAACCCCATCTTCCGCAGCGCCCACGCCTCCTGCTGGGGCGTCAGCGAGTCCCAGTAGGCCTTCGCCTCGCGCTCCCGCTGAGCTCGGCTCTTGGGCTTCTCAGGCTCCACGGGTGGAGGCGGTGGGGGTGAATCCGGTCGATGCGGGCAACCGGGGCGACCCATCCTGGGCCGGCGTGGAGGCGCCGTTAGTGGTCGGCTACGAGTTCGCGGGAGAGGTGGTCGAGGTGCGAGAGCCGGCGGACGGGACGGCCGTCGGCGATGCCGTATGGGGGCTGCTGCCGGTGCGCGGGACGCGCTGGGGCGCGTACGCCGACGGGGTGGTATGCGATGCGGGACTGGTCTCGACACGGCCGCCTGCGCTCGCGGCGGCGGAGGCGGCGGCGTTACCGCTGGCCGGCGTGACCGCGATGCAGCTGCTCGACCGGCTGTCTCCCGAGCGGGGCGAGTGGGTGCTGGTGCACGGCGCCGCCGGCGGTGTCGGCCACCTGTTCTGCCAGATCGCGCATGCACGCGGGGCGCGGATCGCGGCACCGGCCAGCGCGGCCCGGCACGAGCTGCTGCGCGAGCTGGGAGTGGAGGTGGTCGTCGACCGGCGCGATCCGGGGGCGATCCGCGTGGCCCGCGAGCTGGCGGGAGGCGACTTTGCGATGGTCGCGGATCTCGTCGGCCAGGGCCCGCTGCCGGCAAGCCTGGACGTGATTGCGGAAGGCGGACGGGCGGGCTCGATCGTCGAGCTCACGGGCGATTACGAGGAAGCGATCGACCGCAACGTCGGCATCCACGGCGTGCTGGTGCGGCCGCACCGTGCGGCGCTCGACGCGCTGGGCGAGTTCGTGCAGGCGGGTGCGCTACGCGTCGTGCTGGACGAGGTGCTGCCGCTGGAGCAGGCCGGCCGTGCGCACGAGCGGGTCGAGAGCGGCAGCGGTCAGGGCAAGGTCGTGCTCACCGTATAGCACGCGCCGAGTGGCTCCCGACCTTCCGGACCACCCTCTCTCCAGAGCCCGCTTGGCGCTGCGCCGCATCCAGACCACCATCGCGCTCGACCAGCCGGTACTGGGCGAGGCTCTGGCAGGTCGAGTCGGACGCCATATGAAAGACTCGACGAATGTCCGCCAGCGCTGAGAATCCGCCCGCGATGAAACTCCCGCTCACCGGTGGTTGTAACTGTGGCGCAGTTCGGTACGAAGTCGCTGAGCCACTCGTCCGCGCGAGCTACTGCCACTGCAAACGATGTCAGCGGCGAACCGGTGCTGCTGCATCTGCGCAGGCGCACCCGGCTCCGGGCACCTTCCGGATCGTCGCCGGTCAGGAGCAGCTGCGAGTGTGGAAGCCGCCGGAGGGCGCGGGTGAGAAGTGGTTTTGCGGCGGCTGCGGCTCGGCGATGTTCGGCTCGAACCCCAGCCACCCCGAGTCGATCGGCATCCGGATGGGGACGTTCGACGACAATCCCGGCATTCGCCCAACGGTGCGGCAGTTTGACGCCTACGCCGCGGTGTGGGAACCGCTCCCCGACGACGGCCTGCCAAGGTTTCCCGAGAGCCGTCACGCATCCGGCGCGCATCCGATCTGAGGCCCACGCTTCTCGGCGATCTTCAAACCGATTGGAGTGGTCAGCGCTGCCTAACATCCGCGGCTTGTCCTCGGTCCAAACGTCTATGGGCACGGGTTTCGTGACGGTGGTGGAGGAGGACGGCGTCTCCGTTGCCTCGGCCGAGGTCAACGGGTTCACGCTGTTGGAGCTCCGGTTTCCGCCCGACTACCTCCAGGCCCCGTTCGAGCCCGAGTTGCCGTACCTGGCGGTCGTGCTTGAGGGAGCGCTCGTGAAGTCGTTTCCCCGCCGGGCGATCGAGCTCGACCGCGCGTCTGGGCTGACGATGCCGGTCGGCGCGACGCATGGGGCCCGTTTCGGCTCGGACGGGGCGCGGATCGTGATCGTGAGGCCGCGAAATGCCTCTGAACCGATCGCAGGGTGCTTCGAAGGCCTGGTTGAGCTGCGTGGACGCGAGCTCACCTGGCTCGCGTGGCGGCTCGCCGCCGAACTGCGCGCGTCGGACGCTGCGGCGCCACTCGCCGCCGAAGGCTTCGCGCTTGAGCTCCTCGCCGCCACGACACGGGAGATGTGCGTCGAGCGCTCACCTGGCCAATCGCCGCGATGGCTCCGCGCCGCCGAGGAGCTGCTGCGGGCGCGGCTCGCCGATCGCATCGGTCTTGGCGAACTGGCGGAGACGGTCGGCGTCCACCCGACCTACCTGGCGCGCGCGTTCCGCGCCCACTACGGGCTCTCGGTCGGCGAGTACGGACGCCGCCTGCGACTGGCGTGGGCAGCGGCGGAGCTTGCCCGCGGCGACAAGCCCCTGGCCGAGGTCGCCGCGAGCGCCGGCTTCGCCGACCAGAGCCACTTCACGCGCGTCTTCAAGCACCACGTCGGGGTCACACCAGCCCGGTATCGCGAGCAGACGCAGTCCCGGCCGTTCTAAGACCGGTAAGACGCGTTCAAGACACAGGCGCCGCTTGAGCCAAGACTGCGGACGCGGGCGCACAACCGTGCCCGCGTCACCGCATCAGAGGAGGAATCCATGCGCCTGCGCAACGTCATTGCGCTCTTTGGCATCGCCGGTCTGGTCGCAGTCCCGGTCGCCGTTGCATCCGTGTCCGGCAGCGCCGTCGTCGAATCAGCGAGCGGTGGAATCCACTGGACGATTCCGCTACCGAACGTTTTCGGGATCGAGGTCGTCAGCCAGCCGCTCGCGTTCGACGCGACGAAGTACGCGGACGGCAGCGTCAGCGGCCACTTCGAATACATCCAGAAGGCCGGCGGCGATACGCTCAAGTTCGACGTCGATGTCACCTGCATGAACGTCTACGGAGGAAACCGCGCCAAGATCGGCGGGATCGTCACGCAGAGCAGCGATCCCACGATCGCGGTCGGAAGCTACGGCTGGTTCCAGGTCTTCGACAACGGCGAGGGCGCCAACGCGTCGCCGGATCAGTCGAGCCTGGTGGGCTTCGGCAACGAAGCCGCGAACCAGGCGTTCTGCGACAGCCCGAACCTGCCGCGCTTCGGACCCTGGGACGTCCACGGAAACGCTCGGGTCAGCACCACGAGCTGAGCATTACCGGTCGAGTCGGGGCGTCCGCGCAGGCCGGCGCCCCGCTCGTTACCGCCCAGGGTTGCTTGGCTCCGCCGCGGCCGCGCGAATGACGCCATCCCAGAATGCTCTGTCGTCCTGCAGCGTCCAGCCAGCATAGCCATGGAACTTGGAGCCAGGCCCTCCTCTTGATGGCGCCGGCCGCGGGTGAGGCCGTCGTAATCCGCTCAACCGGGCTGTTTTTAGCGCCTCGGAGCGGCGGGGGTGGGATTCGAACCCACGATCGAGCATTCACCCGTTGCCGGTTTTCAAGAGCGGTGCGCCTCGACCGAAAGCTGGTCAACTCAGAATCCGAAGACACCCTCCATTTGCTGGGCTTCTCGACGGCGTTCCGCTCGTTCCCAGTGGCCATAGATGTCGGTGGTCACCTTGAGTGTTGAGTGGCCGAGGTGGCGGCTGAGCCAGGTGATTTGGCGGCCCGACTCGAGCGCGCGCTTGGCGTAGGTGTGGCGGAGCGAGTGGAAGGTGCGTTTCTCGCCGGTCGGGCCCTTGCGATCGACGCCAGCTCGCTCCATGGCCGGATACAGGACGACGCGAATGAGGGTGGAGGGCGCGATGTGGCCGCTTCGCCCCTCGCCGGCGAACAGGAGCACGTCTCCGTCGGAGGGCCCCCCGCATTCGCCCCACCATGCTCCGAGCATCGCGACGACGTCGTCGGTCAGGTCGACGTCACGGCGCTCGTGGCTCTTCGGTGTGGTGGTTTGGCCACCGGTGAAGCTGCGCCGCACATGGATTACAGAGCCTTGGAGGTCGACGTCGGCCCAGGTCAACGCGAGCAGTTCGCCTTGGCGCATCCCAGTCTTGAGCGCGAGCTTGAACAACGTCGCTTGAAGACCGGCGGGGATCTGGGCAAACAACGGCGTCAACTCGCCCTGTTCGTAGTACGCGGACTCCTTCCGCGCGGGGCGCGGCCGCTCCGAGCGCGGCAAGCGCCGCACAGGGTTTTGGGCCGTGATCCCGTGCTCGACGGCCGAGGCGAAGCACGCCCCCAGCACGCGCAGGTGCTTCGCCCGCGTCGAATCAGACAGCCCGCCGGCGCGAAGCGCGTGGTTGAACCGAGCCACGTCCGCTGGCTGCACGCGACTCACGAGTCGGTCGCCCATCAACGCCTTGGCGTACTCCAGTGTTGACCGGTACGAGTCCTTGGTCGACTGCTTACGCTCCAGCGACTCACGCCACGAGTCGGCCCACTGCGAAAACCGTACCTTCTTCGGCGGCGCGTAGGTGGCCTCGTCGACCTCGACAGCACGCTTGTCCCGAAGTCGCTCTGCCTCGCGCCGATTCTTGCCGACCCGCTCGCGCACCAGCTTGCCGTCTGCGTGCACCACGACGTAGAACGTGGGTCGACAGGTGCAGCCCGCCTTCGGCCCGGCGCGCTCGCCCGGCGTCCACATTCCCGAGAATGCGCACTGCCGCAGATGCCTGGCTTGGACGCTCGCCACCGCTCCATCCTACCAGCTGCGTGTACGAAACGTGTACGGGCTTGCCTCCGACCGCTGAAAATCGCTGCATCAAGATGCGGCTTAAACACCGTAGAAATCAGCGCTCTGCGGTTTGCAGAAGTTCCAATCAGTATAAGCATTGGGACTCTTAATCCCAAGGTCGTAGGTTCGATCCCTACACGGCCCATCCTCGCCGGTGGCGTGGTTGAGCGCGAATCGGGGAGGCGAACGCAGCGCCGGCTCGTCGCGCCGCCGCCGCCGGTCGTCCAATGTCCGCTGCCTGGCGACGTGTTGGCACCGGTATGGTCGATGTCGATGGGGGATGCGCCGTCGCCGCCGTACTGCCCGGCGACTCCGGTGGCTCCGTCAGCCCCGGCTGCTCCCGGCCCTACGCTGACGGGCCGTCAGCCGGCGCGGGACGCCGAAGTCGTGCAGCGTCCTGCGGGTGCCTTCACGATCGCGCAGCTTCGCTGGCGCCGCAAATGCGAAGATCGCCGCCAGGCAACACCGGAGAACCACAATCCCGATCGTCATACCCCCACCGACTGAGAATGTGACGACGGTAACGTACTCTGCCGAATGTGTCAAGCACCGGCTTGACCCGTGACAGGGTTGTCGCTTGAATGGCCTTGACCCGGAGAACGCCTTGGAGGCGCTTGATGTCGACCCAGACCCGCATCGCCGATCGGCCGCTGCCGGTCACCGCCCACCCGCTCGACCCGCTGTCCGGCGCCGAGTACGCTCGCGTGACGGAGTTGCTGCGCGACCGTGGTGCGCTGAGCGGCCGCGCGCGGCTGACGGGGATCTCGCTTCGGGAACCGACCAAGGACGCGCTGGCGGCGTACGCC
Organism: Gaiellales bacterium; assembly: GCA_038230835.1. Lineage (GTDB taxonomy): Bacteria > Actinomycetota > Thermoleophilia > Gaiellales > JAICJC01 > DASUHT01. The sequence continues at coordinate 45,296 of JBBRMM010000022.1, read as the reverse complement.
GCCAGCGGTGTCGCGCCGGCTCGGGAGGTCGACGTGATCCTGCACGACCCCAGCCGCGCGGCGACGTCCGAGGCGATCGTTCGTGTCGACGGCGAGCCGGAAGTGCGCTCGCTCGAATCCGTGGAGGGCGTCCAGCCCTCGATCACGCCCGAGGAATTCGCCGAGTGTGCGCGCATCGTGCGGGCTGATGGAGAGTTCCGCGCCGGACTCGAGCGGCGGGGGATCACGGACGTCGATCTCGTCCTGGTCGAGGCCTGGGGCATCGGCGGCTTTGCCGAACCGGGGGAGGAGCAGCTGCGGCTTGCCTGGTGCCCGACCTGGATCCGCTCCGCTGTTGGTGACAACGCTTACGCCCACCCGATCGAGGGCCTGTACCCGGTCGTCGATCTCAACCGGATGCGGGTCATCCGCGTCGAGGAGCACGGGGTCGTGCCGGTGCCGCAGGAGTCGGGCGACTTCAGGGCCGCGGCGACCGCGCCGGCGCGCGCCGACCTGAAGCCGATCGACGTCGTCCAGCCGGACGGCCCGAGCTTCTCGGTTGACGGCTGGGAGGTGCGATGGCAGCGGTGGCGGCTGCGGGTCGGGTTCACGCAGCGAGAGGGGCTCGTGCTCCACACCATCGGTTACGAGGACGCCGGCCGGGTGCGCCCGGTCGTCCACCGGGCATCGATCGCGGAGCTGTTCATCCCGTACGGCGACCCCAGCCCGGGCACCTACCGCAAGAACGCGTTCGACTTCGGCGAGTACGGCGCCGGACCGCTGACCAACTCGCTCGAGCTCGGCTGCGACTGCCTGGGGGACATCACCTACCTCGACGTCGACCTGTGCTCGAGCGACGGGGAGCCGTACACGATCCGAAACGCGATCTGCGTGCACGAGGAGGACGCCGGCATCCTGTGGAAGCACACCGACGCCGCCACCGGGTGCGTCGAGGTGCGGCGGTCGCGAAGGCTCGTCATCAGCTCGATCCTGACCGCCGACAACTACGACTACGGGTTCTACTGGTACCTCTACCAGGACGGCGCGATCGAATTCGAGGCCAAGCTGACGGGCATCGTCCTCACGAGTGCGGTCGCCGAGGGCAGCCGTTCGCGGTTCGGCCGGATGGTCGCACCGGGGGTCACCTCGCCGAACCATCAGCACTTCTTCTGCGCCCGGATCGACATGGCGGTGGACGGCGCCGCCAACACGGTCGAGGAGCTGTGCACCCGGACGGTTCCGATCGGCCCCGAGAATCCGCATGGCAATGCGTTCGAGTCGGTCGCCGCCCCGCTCCGCACCGAGCGCGAGGCCATGCGGAGTGTCGAACCGGCAGTTGCCCGCCGCTGGCGGATCGTCAACCGGTCGCGGAGGAACCGGTTCGGCGACCCGGTCGGCTACTCCCTGATCCCCGGCGAGAACTGTCCCCCGTTCGCGACGCCGGGCTCGAGCTCCCGGCGGCGCGGCGGGTTCGCCGAGCACCACCTGTGGGTGACGCCGTTTCACCCCGACGAGCGGTACCCCACCGGGTCATATCCCAACCAGCACCGGGGTGGCGCCGGGTTGCCCGAGTGGACCGCCGGTGACCGCCCGATCGAGGACACCGATCTCGTCGTGTGGTACGTGTTCGGCTCCAATCACATCGTGCGGCCGGAGGAGTGGCCGGTGATGCCGGTGGCGCGGATCGGGTTCGTGCTGCAGCCGGACGGGTTCTTCGATCGCAACCCGAGCCTCGACGTGCCCCCCTCGCACTGCGACCATCGAAGGGGGGCAGACGGCGGTTGATGCGGCCCGCCGGCAACCGACCGGTCGTGCGATGATCGACGGCCGTGCGTTCGACGTGGCTGTGGTGGGCGCTGGCGCGATCGGCGCCGCAGTGGCGGCGGAGCTGTCGGTGACCGGCGCGAGCGTCGTGGTCATCGAGCGCGGCAACGGGTGGGCCAGCGGGTGCTCGGAGGCCAACGCCGGGCTGATCTGTCCCAGTCACGCCGCGCCCTTCGCCCGTCGTGGCGACGTCCTTCGTGCGCTCCGCTGGCTGGCGGCCGGCGATGGCCCCTTCGCCCTCCGCGCTCGTCCCGAGATCCTCCCGTGGCTCCTACGCTGGGCGGCCCTCAGCGGGGCGTCCGCCGCCGCCGGCGCGACCCGGGCACTGGCCGGCCTCGCGCTCGAGAGTCTCGATATGCACGTCGCGGCTGCAGTCGATCGCGGGCTGCAGGTGTTCCGATCCGGGCTGCTGGATGTCTACGAGACCGGGGCTGCGTTTCGGGCCGCCCGCGAGGTGGCGCGGTTTCAGCACTCGCTCGGCATCGAGCATCAGGTGCTGTCAGCGGCCGGCGTCCACGAGGCGGAGCCGGCCTCTCGACGCCCGTTGCGGGTGGCGTGCTGCACCTCCAGGACGCGCACTGCGACCCGTTCGCCTACGTGTCGGCAACGGGCAGCGCCGCGGAGCGGGAGGGTGCGGTGTTCGTCGGCGGGACCGAGGTGTACGACCTCAGCGCGCATGGTTCCGGGGTGTCCGTGGTCACGACCCACGGGCAGCTGACGGCAGACACCGTGGTGCTCGCCGCGGGCGTCGGTTCCCGGACCCTGGCCCGACGCGTGGGAGTCAACCTTCCGGTTGTGGGGGGCAAGGGGTACACGGTGGACCTCCGCCGCGAGGATCGCCGAGGGCTGACCCGTCCGATCGTGCTCCACGAGGCCCGGGTGGCCGTGACGCCGCTCGATGGTCGGCTCCGGCTCGCGGGGACGATGGAACTCGGCGCGGTCTCCACCCGAATCGACCGGCGACGAGTCGAGAGCGTTCACCGCGCCGGCAGCCGCGCCCTGCCCGAGTGGAGGGACGCACCGGTGGCGAGGGTGTGGTGCGGGCTGCGCCCCTGCACGCCGGATGGTCTTCCGATCGTCGGGCGTCTGCCGGGCTGCCCCTCGATCGCCGTCGCGACGGGGCACGCGATGCTGGGACTCACCCTGGCACCGGTCACGGGGAGGCTGGTGCGGGAACTGCTCGAGGGTGCGCCGCGGCCGGGGCTCGACCGCCTACGCCCCGGGCGGTTCACCACCCCCTGGCACCGGTGAGCTGAATCCCCCGGTGGTCGGGTTGCCCCGATCGGAGGCGTGGGAGACAATGCCGTCATGCAGGCGGACGTCCGCTACGTGCGCAGTGGTGGGGTTGCGATCGCGTACCAGATCGTCGGGGACGGCGACACAGATCTGGTCTACGTGCCCGACTTCATGTCGAATCTCGTGTACGCATGGGAGTATCCCCGCTGGCGGGACTTCTATCAGCTGCTGGCCGATCGCTTCCGGCTGATCCTGTTCGACAAGCGCGGCACCGGGCTGTCCGACCACGGTGGTCAGTTTGCCACGCTCGAGACGCGGATGGAGGACCTCCACTCGGTACTGGACGCAGCCGGGTCGAGCCGCACGGTCATCCTCGCCTCGCATGAGGGTTGTGGGATGGCCGCCCTCTACGCCGCGGTGTATCCCGAGCGGACGACGGCGCTGGCACTGTTCCATCCCAGAGTGCACGGCGCACTTGGCGCCGGGCTGCAGGACGAGAGCGCCCTCGCGACGCTCAGCGACCTGCGCGACCGGTGGGGGACGCAGGAGCTCTCGGACGAGATCCTTCGGGAGGGTTGTCCGAGCCTGTACCCGAGCGACGACGACCGTCGCTGGTTCGCGAATTACCTGCGGATCGGGGCGAGCCCCGCGGTGGCCTATGCCCTCAACCGCGCGTTCGAGGAGATCGATCTCCGAGATGTGCTGCCGGCGGTGCGTGTACCGACGCTGGTCATGTACCGCACCCCGGATCGAACGACCGCGCTGGACGTGGCCTCGCGGATCCCGTCATCGCAGGCGGTGCGGGTCAGCGGCGACGACTACCTCGAGATCTACCTCTCGCCGGAGGTCGTGGACGACATCGCCCAGTTCGTTGCCGGAGGGGCTGCGCCGGAAGTGCCCGAAAGCGTGCTGTCGACCGTCATGTTCACCGACATCGTCGCCTCGACCGAGCGCGCATCAGACCTCGGAGACAGGGCGTGGCGGGACATGCTCGTGCGCCATCACGCCGTCGTGCGAGGCGAACTCGGCCGGTTCCGCGGCGAGGAGCGAGACACCGCCGGTGACGGATTCTTCGCCACGTTCGACGGGCCGGCACGTGCGATCCGGTGCGGCCAGGCCATCCTCGCCGGTATCGGGCCACTCGGGCTGGAGGCGCGGATCGGCGTGCACACGGGAGAGTGTGAACTGCACGAGGGGAAGCTTGCCGGGCTCGCCGTGGTCATCGGTGCCCGCATCGCCGCCGCGGCCGGGCCGGGAGAGGTGCTCGTCTCGGGCACGGTGCGCGACCTGGTGGCCGGCTCGGGACTGGAGTTTGCCGCCCGGGGTGAGCGAGTCCTCAAGGGCGTGACCGGAACCTGGTCGCTCTACGCGGCCGTCTGACCATCGCACCGTGAACCGGGGCGGCGTGCTCTATGGTCCGGCCCCATGCGAGCCGACAGGCCATCGTGGTGAGCGTGTGAGGCTTCGCACTCGCGTGATCCTGCCGGTCGGGCTCGCCCTCGGGCTGGCGACGGCGCTCTGGCACGGCGGCTTCTACACGTCGGGCCAGCGGGTGTTCGTTCTGGGAGCCCTGATCACGGGAGCAGCGGCTTTGCCGACGCTTCGCCCCAAGATCGCGCTCCCCGTGCTGGCCGGTCTCGGCCTGGTCGCTGCGGCGAACGTGGTGGCCCTCTGGCGATCGCCCGACGGCGAGGTGACGCCGGTGCTGGTGGCCGGCGCTCTGGTGGTGTTCGGGGCTGCGGTGGCGGCCCGGCCCGAACTGGTGGCGGTACCGATGCTGGTCTGCATCGCGGGTGTGACGGCGACTGCCTCGGTGGCAGGCATCATCGGCGTACTCACACATCGGCTGCCGGTGGCCGAGCGGCTCGGAGGACTGTGGCGCGCCGGTGGGACGTTCGAGTACCCGCCGGCGCTCGGGCTGGCATGCGTGTGCGGGCTGGCGGCCGCACTCGCCCTGCACGGGGGCGGCTGGATCGACCGCGTCCAGGTGCTGGTGCTCGGTGTGTTGCTGGTGGCCGGAATCGCCGCCTCGTACGATCGCACCTCGGCCGTCGAGGCGGTCCTGGTGGTGGCGCTCTTCGCCTGGCGGGTGCCGCAGATGCGCCGCACCGCGCTGATCGCCGCCGGCGCGATCGGGGTGACCGGGGCGGCCGCGCTCGCGGTTGGCCTGTCCCATCCGGGCGGTCTTGGGATCGCTCTTGGGCACGGTCCGCTGTCGTCGCGCACGGGCATTCTCTCGGACGCCTGGCGAGGGTTTCGGCATCGGCCATGGGCCGGCTACGGCCCTGGGCGGTTCGCCGATCTGTACGCCGGCAGCGCGGATCCCACCCGCACGAACCTGGCCCACAACATGGTCCTCGAGCAGGGCGTCGAGGCGGGCGCCGCGGCGGCGCTCGGGGCACTGGTGGTGCTGATCAGCGGGCTCGTCGGTTGCGCCCGAAGGCTGCGGTCACGCGCGCCGCTCGAGCTCGGGTGGGCGCTGATCGGCGCCGCCGTCCTCCTCTCGGGCCTGTACGACTTCACATGGTCGTACCCGCCGATCGCGCTGATCGGAGTTGCCGCCGCGGTGCTGTCCCAGGCCGCTATTCCAGCCGGAACTTCCCCGGCTGGCTCGCGCGCACCTTGATCTTCCAATCGCCGCCGGTGATTGGGACCTACGGATGACCTAGTCGGCCAGAGATGGATCCGGCGAGCGCGTAGCTCCCCCGTCGCCTACTGCGGGCGTTACCCGGCGGGAAGCCATCCCCCTTCCACGTGGATGACCTGGCCATTGATGTAGCCGGCGCCGTCCGATGCGAGGAACATGACTGTCTCTGCGATCTCGCGGGGGTCGCCGAAGCGCTTCATTGGGTTCATCGCCTTTGCCTCCTCGATGTGCTCCGGGGCGACACCCCATTCCTGTTCCCAGTTACCGGAGATGGGACCGGGGGCGAGAGCGTTGACGCGGATTTCCGGTGCGATGTCGCGCGCGAGCGACGTCGTGAAGCCTCGAATGGCGCCCTTCGCGGCGCAGTAGGTAACTGGTACCCAGTTGATCGCGTTCTCCGGATTGACGCCGTTGCCGTAGGTGCTCGAGAAGTTGATGATCGCGCCGCGGCCGTGGCGCCGCATGTGCGGGATTACCGCGTGGCACATCCGCATCGCACCGATCACATCCACCGCGAGCAACTCGCTGGCCGCGTCGGCGCTCATGTGCTCGAATCGGACGGTGTCCGCCTCGTCGAGGCGCCCAGCCGTGTTCACCAGCACGTCGATCCGCCCGTATGCCACTTCGGCCCGGCCGACGAATCGATCCACCGAAGCCTGATCGGTGACGTCGAACTGATGGGCTGAGGCCACGCCCCCCTCAGCCCCGATCTCGGCCACCACCGCCTCGGCCGCTGTCTGCGATCGTCGGTAGCCAACAAGCACTGACGCCCCCTCCCGGCCGAACCCACGTGCAATCGCTCCGCCCAGCGTCCCACCAGCACCGGTCACAAGCGCAACACGGCCCGAGAATCGATGGCCATCGTTCCAGGTCGTTTCCACGACCACCTCCTTCTCGTAGCCGATACCGGCTCCCGCATCGCGCCGTGCAACCGCTCGATCGGGCTGACTGCGCCGCCATCCGCCGATCATTTCACAGGTCGTCAGCCAAGCTCGGGCTTGGTATACGGTGCTGCCGATGAAGTCACCGGACGTCCCGGCCGCGTTGGCAGCCGCAGGCAGCTGTTGTTCGACGTCCGGCCCGACTCTTCTGGGCCGGGCTGCACCTCGCCTTACTGGTCGGGCACCTGAACCGCGTGGTCGTGCTCACGCGGTGGGTCTGGAGCTATGTCACGAATGCCCGCGGCGAGAGGCTGATCACCGGCGTGTAACGGCCGTTCCCACCGGCAGACTGTCGTACACCTGTCACGAAAGGACACGATGGAGACTGAGATACCCCTCACCGACGAGCAGTGGCGCGAGCGGCTGAGCCCCGAGCGCTACGAGGTACTTCGCCGCAAGGGCACGGAACGTGCGTTCACGGGCGAGTACGTGCACGAAAAGACGCCCGGCATCTACACCTGCGCCGGTTGCGGCGCCCAGCTTTTCTCCTCCGAGACCAAGTTCGACTCCGGTTCGGGGTGGCCGAGCTTCACCGAGCCTTCCGACCGTGCCAACGTCGACCTGCACGAGGACCGCTCCCACGGCATGCTGCGCACCGAGGTCACCTGCAAGCGCTGCGGCTCGCACCTGGGGCACCTCTTCCCCGACGGGCCCCGCGACGCCGGCGGCATGCGCTACTGCATCAACTCGCTCGCGCTCTCGCTCGAGACGGAGGCAGCCGGCGACCAGGGCTGACCGCCCGGTGATCATCGGCCCGCTCGGGCGGGGCGTATGCTGGCGGGGTGCGCGCCGCAGTCTTCACCGCCCCCGGGCAGCCGCTCTCGATCGAGCAGCTCGAGATCGACCCGCCCGGGCCCGGTGAGGTCGCCGTGCGGATGCTGGCGTCGGGCGTCTGCCACTCCGATCTGCACGTGATCGAGGGGGAGTGGGCGCTGGATCCGCCGCTCGTGCTCGGCCACGAAGGCTGTGCCGAGGTGGAGGCGGTCGGCCCCGGCGTGGAGTCTCTCGCCCCCGGCGACCGCGTCGTGCTCTCCTGGTACTACCCGTGCGGCCGCTGCCGGCGCTGCAACCAGGGCCGGCCGTGGGTGTGCGAGGAGAGCCGCTCGCTCCAGAATCGGCTCCCCGACGGCACCACGCGGCTGCGCAGGCCGGGCGGCGCGCCGGTGTATCCCTACCTGACGGTGGGGTCGTTCGGGGAGCGGGCGGTCGTGCCCGAGGCGGGCGCCGTGCGCGTCCCGCCGGAGCTCCCGGCCGAGGTCGGAGCCCTGATCGGATGCGCGGTCGCCACGGGCGTGGGTGCGGTGGTCAACACCGCCGGGGTGGAGCCTGGAGCCGGCGTCGTGGTGGTCGGCTGCGGCGGCGTCGGCCTGGCGATCGTGATGGGCGCGGCACTGGCCGGTGCCGATCCGATCGTGGCCGTCGACCTGCACGACGCCAAGCTCGCCATGGCGCGCGATCTCGGTGCCACCCATGCGGTGCGCGCCGGCACAGACTCCGCGGCCGCCGTGGCCGCGGCCGTTCCCGGAGGTGCCGACCACGTGTTCGAGGCGATCGGCACCCGAGGCACGAGCGAGTGGGCGATCGAGCTCACTCCGCGGGGCGGCATGTGCGTGCTCGTGGGGCTGACGCCGGAGGGCACCCGGGCGTCGTTCGACACCTTCGCGTTCGCGGATGGTGGCCGGACACTGCTCGGATCCAACTACGGCTCCACCCGGCCGGCGGAGGACTTCCCCCGGCTCGCTCGGCTGCACCTGGCCGGCAAGCTTCCGGTCGAACGGTTGATCAGTGAGCGGATCGAACTCGAGGACGTCAACCGGGCGTTCGACCTCATGCGCGCCGGTGAGGGCGCACGACGGGTGATCGCCTACGGATAGCCGCCCCGGGCGCTGGAATTCGCCTGGTGGCACACCGACCTCGGTGGTAGAGTGGTCTTTCGCGCCGGCTTTCCGAGACCCGGCGCCGCGCCGCCGCCCAGCCATCGTTGCTCGCTCGCCTCCGCACCGCATGCGTGCGCACCGGTGAGCGCCATCCTCGTCCCCAGGAATGGCCAGTTGTCCACCCACCTCGCTGTCGAAGTCTGCGACCTGCGCAAGGAGTTCATCCGCCGTGACGGACGGCGCAGGCACGGCGCGCCCCGACGCAGGGTGGCCGCACTCCACGGTCTCAGCTTCAGCATGCAGCGTGGCGAGTGCGTCGCCATCCTGGGTCAGAACGGCTCGGGCAAGTCGACGCTGGTGCGCCTGCTGTCCACGCTGCTCCTGCACGACGGCGGCGAGGCGCGGGTGTTCGGCGTCGACGTGTTCGCCCGCCCGCGGGCGGTGCAGCGGATGGTCAACCGGGTGTCGGTTGAGGCGTCGTTCTTCAAGCGCATGTCGCCGATGGAGAACCTCAGCTACTCGGCCCGCTTCTACGGGATGACTCCGCGCGAGTCGCGGGCGCGCATCCCGGAGATCCTCGTTCGCGTCGGCTTCCCGGCCGAGCGCGCCTCGGAGCCGATGGAGGATCTGTCACGCGGCATGCAGCAGAAGGTCGCCCTGGCCCGGGCGCTGCTCACCTCCCCCGTGCTGCTCCTGCTGGACGAGCCGACCACCGGGCTCGACCCGCGATCGAAGCTCGAGGTGCAGGAGTTCGTGCGCTCGATCCGGCGCACCCATGACGCCACGGTGCTCCTGTGCACGCACGACCTGGCCGAGGCCGAGGCGCTTGCCGACCGCATCGGCATCTTGCACGAGGGCGAGCTTCTGTGCCTGGGCACCGCCGACGAGATCCGCCGTCGCTACGGTGCCGGCACGCTCGAGGAGGCGTTCATGAACGCCACCGGCCGCTCGATCGAGGACGAGGCGGTGGCCGACATCCCCGGGGAGCCGGTGTGATCCGCGACGCCTCCGCCGCGGTCCGCCGCGAGGCGATCGGCTTCGCCGGCATCATCGAGCGAAACACGTACCTGATCCGGCGCTTCGCCTGGTGGGAGCTGGCGTGGTTTCTGTACACCATCGCCAACACGCTGACCATCGTCTTCATCGCCAAGGGCGTGGAGGCCCAGGGCGGGCAGCTGAACGTGAACCGGGTGACGATCGTGCTGCTGATCGGTGCGGTGGTGTGGTCGTACCTGGGGCTGGTGTTCGAGATCGTCACCGAGACGGTCGCCTGGGAGCGCTGGGAGGGCACGATCGAGTACACGTTCATGGCGCCGATCTCGCGGCCGGCGCACCTGCTGGGGATGGGCGCCTTCGCGGTGGCCTACGGGGTGGTGCGGACGGTTGCGCTGTTCGCGCTGGTCGCCGGGGTGCTCTCCGTGCATTTCACCAACGCCGACTTCGTGAGCGCCACCGTCGTGCTCGCCGTGTCGTCGCTGTCGTTCGTCGGCATCGGCACGATGACCGCGGTGCTGCCGCTGATCTCGCCCGAGAAGGGCACCCAACTCGGATTCATCGCCCAGGGTCTGCTGCTGGTCGTCTCGGGGGTCTACTACCCGGTCTCCGTGCTGCCGCAGTGGATGCAGTGGATCTCGGTGGTCTCCCCAGCGACCTACACGCTCGAGGGGTGCCGCAAGGCGATCCTCGAGGGTGCCGGCGTGGGCGCGCTGTGGGGTGACATCTGGCCGTTGGCGTTGATCGGCGCGCTGGCGCTGCCGCTCGGCCTGCACGTGTTCAGCCGCGGCGAGCGCTACGCCAAGCGGCACGGGCGGCTCAAGCGCTCCGGCTGAAATCGAGGTCGAGAGGGTCAGCCGTTCAGCGGCAGCACCAGGCTGGGTGTCGCGATGGTGTGCTCGGCGCGGGTCGGCACGACCGCGGTGCCGACGGCGAAGAACTCGATCACATGGGAGCCCCAGCCGTGGCTGCGCTCCTGGATCTGCACGCCCACCAGCCCCTCGGCCTCCACCTGCGCCGCCTCGGCCTGCATCCGCTGCATGGCCAGCTCGCGGGCGTCGTACAGGGCCTGGGTGAAGTTCTCCATCTCGACGTTCTGGCCGATCTTCGAGAAGAAGCCGCGCAGCCCCTGGTGGGCGACGTGGTACACGCAGCTGCCCATGCACAGGCCGACCGGCCGGTAGCCCGCGGCGAGCAGCGTCCAGAAGTCCTGACCCGACAGGTCGGAGGTGAAGGGCCGGCCGTTGGGAGCGCGGTGCAACTCGCCCTCGCGGTGCTTGACGGCCGTGCCGATGGCGATGAACTCCGCGAGATCGGCGCCCCACTCGTAGCGTCCCACCTCGAGCCGCACGCCGACGATGCCGTCTGCGCCGAGCTGGTCGGCCTCCTCCTCCATCCGGGTCATGGCCAGCTCGCGGGCGTGGTACATGGCCTGGGTGAGCACGCCCATCTCCTGGTTCTGGTTCCAGTTCGACTGCTGGTAGCCGATGTGGTAGATCGAGCTGCCGACCACCAGGCCCAGCGGGTCGAAACCGGCCTGCTTGACGAGCAGGAACTCGTTGACCGAAAGGTCGGATGTGAACAGGCCGGCCTTGTTCTGGGCCAGCCGGCCGCGCGCGTCCTCGGGGACGCCTTCCATCGATGTCGGGTCGTAGCTCATGCGGTCGTCCTTTGGTCGTTCACATGGGAAGCACGGTGTTCACGGCTTGCGGGTGGGTGTTGCCGGTGGCGATAGCCGTGGCCAGGGCGTGCAGGGTGTAGGTGACGCCGACCACCCGATCGTTGGCCTCCTGGGGGCGCTCGTGCTGCGTCCACTGCGTGCCCACCATGCCGTCGGCACCGACCGCCGCGCAGCGCTGCGAGAGCCGCGCCATGACGGCGTGCCGGGCGGCGTACCAGGTCTGGGTGGCGCCCGCGTACTCGACGTTTCCGAGCATGCCCCAGCTGCCGGTCGGAAACGACTGGCCCCAGGTCATGAGCGGCCCGTACTGGACGCTGGTCGCGCCCACCAGTCCGCACGGCCGGTGCCCATGGGTGAGCAGCAGCCAGCAGTCCTGGCCGGACAGGTTGGTCAGCGCCGGCCCGGCCGGCGTGCGCAGGGCGGGCGCGCGCACCGCGGTTCCGATCAGCATGAACTCGATCAGGTCGTTCGACCAGTCGTAGCGCCCGGCCGTCACGCGCACCCCAACCACCCCGTCGGCCCCTGCCAGCTGCGCCTCCTGGGACAGCCGGTCGGCGGCGCGGGCAAGCGCCGTGTTGTAGGCGTCCGTGAGAGCTCGGATCTCCTGGGTCGTACCCCAGATGCCCGCGTTCAGGTACTGCCACCCCACGTGGTAGACCGAGCTCCCCATCACCTGCGCGACGGGCTCCAGCCCGCAGCTCTTCGCCAGCACGAACTCGTCCACCGACAGGTCGGAAGTAAAGGCGGTCGCGCCCTCGGTGAGCTCGCTCAGGCGCTGCTCTGCGGCCAGCGGGATGCCACCCTTGGCGATCCGCTCGACGTCCTCGGCGAGCTGACGGCGATCGGCGTCAGATGGCGACGGGCCGCGGCGGAAGAGTCCCATCAGCCCTCGAGCATCCGCTGCAGCGCCTGCCGCTCGCGCTCGCTGGTGGCGGCGAGCGCGGTCAGCTCGCGCGACAGCTCGACGATCCACTCGTCCAGGCTCAGCGGCTCGGTCTTGAGCACGATCCCGCGCACCTCGCGGAGCCTGCACGGCTCGAGCAGTGCGCCGTCCACGTCCAGCCGGTAGACGACCTCGCCGGTGTCCACCGCGATCCCGCGCACGCGCTTGGTGCGCGCGAACAGCCCGTCGCCGCGGCGTTCCACTCGGGTGCGGCCCGGCAGCGACTGTTCGAGCTTGACGGCCAGGGCCTCGGCGAACGCCTTCAGGTCACCGGCGTCGGCTCGCAGCGAGGCGGTCAGCAGGTCGAAGTCGAGCTCATCCATGCAGGCGCGAATCCTACCGGCCACGGGCGCATACAATCGGGTGATGGGACAGGAGGTGCAATGTGTTTTACGAGACGGCGGCCGGGAGCTGTCCGGTCGCGCGCACCTCGACACCGACGAGCTGGTCTTCCGGGGCGAGGGTCGTCTGCGGATCCGCTACGGGGAGATGACGTCGGTCACCGCCGCCGGAGGTGTGCTGATCGTTGAACACCCCGCCGGACGGTCGGAACTGGTGGTCGGTGACCGGGCCGAGCGCTGGGCACAGGCGATCCTGCACCCCAAGACGGTGGTCGACAAGCTGGGCGTGAAGCCCGGCCAGCGGGTCGCCTTGGTGGGCGTCGACGACCCCGAATTCGAGCGCCGGCTGCGAGAGTGCGACGCCGATCTGGTCGGGGCCCGCGAGGTCGCCGTCGATCACCTCTTCGTCGCCGTGGAGACCGCGCTCGACCTCGACCGGCTGGGGACGCACGTCGCCCGCATCGCCCGCGACGGGGCGGTGTGGACGCTGCGCCGCAAGGGGCGCCGCGATCTGACGGAGGCCGACGTGATGACCGCCGGCAAGGCCGCCGGCCTGGTGGACGTGAAGGTGGTGCGTTTCTCCGACACGCACACCGCCGAGAAGTTCGTGATTCCGGTGGCCCGGCGGTGAGAATCGCGCTGCTCGCTCCGGCGTGGTTCGCGGTGCCGCCGACCCGCTACGGCGGCATCGAGTGGGTGGTCGCGATCCTGGCCGACGGGCTCGTCGATCGAGGTCACCAGGTGACCCTGTACGCGGCCGGGGAGTCGCAGACCAAGGCCCGCCTGGTCACCAGTTACGATGCTCCGCCCAGCTACCGGATCGGGATGTCGCTGCCCGATCTGCACCATGCACTGACCTGCTACGAGGACGCGGCCGAGTTCGACGTCATCCATGACCACTCGGGCCCCCTGGGCTGCGCGCTCGGCGCCACGGTGGCGACTCCGGTCTGTCACACCGTGCACGGGCCGCTGACCGGCGAGCCGGGCCGTGTGTACGCCCAGATCAGCGCCGTGGCGCCGTCGGTCGGGCTGATCTCCCTGTCGATGAACCAGCGCTCCCCGCATCCCGGGCTGAACTGGCTGGCCAACGTGTACAACGCGATCAACATCGACCAGTACCCGTTCGATGCCGGCAACGACGGCTACCTGCTGTTTCTGGGCCGCATGTCGCCCGACAAGGGCGCCCACAACGCGGTGGCGCTGGCCCAGGCCGTCGGGCTGCCGCTGAAGCTGGCCGGCAAGATGCACGATCCGGAGGAGCGTGAGCACTTCGAGCGGCACGTGCGGCCCCATCTCGGAGGCGACATCGAGTACCTGGGCGAGGTCACCCACGACGAGAAGGTGCAGCTGCTGCAGCGGGCGGTCGCGACGGTGTTCCCGGTGCAGTGGCCCGAGCCGTTCGGCCTTGTGATGGCGGAGTCGATGGCGTGCGGCACCCCGGTGCTCGCCACCTCACTGGGTGCCGTCCCCGAGGTGGTGATCGACGGCGTCTCGGGCGCTGTGGAGGACACGACCGAGGAGCTGATCGCACGGGTCGAGGCGACGATCGCGCTCGACCGGGCGGGGGTCCGCGCCGACGCCGAACAGCGGTTCTCGGCATCCCGCATGGTGGCCGACTACGAACGGGCCTACGAGCGGCTGGTCGAGCGCCGCCTTTCGAGCCTATCCCGGTAGGGCACGCGGCGTCTCGCGGCGTCATCGCGTCGCCCTGGCGCACCGTCCCGGCACGCCATAGCTCGCGCTGCCACTCGCGAGCCATCCACGCGACCTACCGGGATAGGTTCTTAGTGCAGGAAATGCCGCCGGTGGGTGAACACCATCGCCACCCCGGCGGCATCCACGGCGGCGATCACCTCCTCGTCGCGCTTTGACCCACCGGGCTGGATGACCGCTGCGACGCCCGCTGCGAAGGCGGTGTTGGGCCCGTCGGCAAACGGAAAGAACGCGTCCGATGCCATCACCGATCCGGCCGCGGCCGCCCCGGCTTTCTCGACCGCGTTTGTGACCGCGTCCACCCGGCTGACCTGGCCGGCGCCGATCCCGACGGTGGCCAGGCCTGACGCCAGCACGATGGCGTTCGAGCGCACATAGTGCGCCACCCTCCAGGCGAACAGCAGGTCGTCCCATTGCCGCTTGGTGGGCGGCACCGCGCTCACGACCTGCATGTCCTCGCGGTCGTCCAGCTCGTTGTCGCGATCCTGGATCAGAAGGCCGCCCAGCACCCGGCGCATGTCGCGCTCGCCCGGTGACACCTTGCGCCGTTCGCGGTCGTCGAGGATCCGAAGGTCGGGCTTGCGGCGAAGGATCTCCACAGCCGGCTCGTCGAAGCCGGGAGCGAACAGCACCTCCACGAACAGCTCCGAGAGCTTGTCGGCCAGAGCGGCGGTGACCGGGCGGTTGAATGCGATCACCGAGCCGAAGGCGGAGGTGCGGTCGCACTCCAGCGCTCGCTCGTACGCCTCCAGGGCCTGCGTCCCCACTGCAACGCCGGCCGGGATGCCGTGCTTGATGATCGCGCAGGCGGGCACCTGGAAGGCAGCCACGATGGTGCGCGCAGCCTGCAGGTCACCCAGGTTGTTGAACGAGAGCCGGCGCCCGCCGACCTGCTCGACTCGAGACAGCAGATTGCGCCGGGCGCCTGCGTCGCGGTAGAAGGCCGCCCGCTGGTGCGGGTTCTCGCCGTAGGCGAGGTCGGTGACCTTGACGAAGTCGAGCGCCAGCCGGTCGGGGAACGGCTCGGTGTCGGTGAACCAGCCGGCGATCGCCGCATCGTAGGACGCGGTGTGGCTGAACGCCTCGGACGCCAGTTCGCGGCGCGTCTCCAACGATAGACCGCTGTCGGCGGCGCGCATCTCGTCCAGCAAGAATCCGTATCGCTCCGGGTCGGTGACCACCGCCACCGAGTG
Organism: Gaiellales bacterium; assembly: GCA_038230835.1. Lineage (GTDB taxonomy): Bacteria > Actinomycetota > Thermoleophilia > Gaiellales > JAICJC01 > DASUHT01. Next base: position 29,928 of record JBBRMM010000022.1, on the reverse strand, counting down.
GAAGTTCTTGGCGGCGGCGCGCACCATGGTCGGCCCGCCGATGTCGATGTTGGCGATCACCTCGGCCTCGGGCACGCCGCGACGGGCGGCCACCGAGCGGAACGGGTACAGGTTGCACACCACCAGGTCGATCGGCTCGATCCCCTCCGCGGCCAGCGACGCCATGTCCTCGGCGTGGTCACGCCGGGCGAGGATGCCGGCGTGGATCGTCGGGTGCAGGGTCTTGACCCGGCCGTCCAGGAGCTCGGCCGACCCGGTCAGCTGCTCGACCCTCGTCACCGGCACCCCGGCGTCCTCCAAAAATGCCGCCGTCCCCGATGTGGAGAGCAGCTCCACGCCGAGTTCGTGCAGGCCCTGGGCGAAGCTCGACAGCCCGTTCTTGTCGCTGACCGAGACCAGCGCGCGGCGGACCTTCACCGTTCGCCCGCCAGGCGTCCGAACTCCCGCACGGCGCGCGGCAGCAGCCGGTGTTCGACCTCATGAATGCGGCGTTCGAGCTCCACGGCGTCGTCATCATACGGAACCTCCACCGCCTCCTGCAGAAGGATCGGCCCGGTGTCCACCTGCGGATGGTCGCGGTCGATCAGGTGCACCGTCACTCCGGTCACACGGACCCCGTGGGCGAGCGCGTCGGCGATCGCGGTGCGGCCGGGAAACGCCGGCAGAAGCGACGGGTGGACGTTCAGGATTCGGCCCGAGTACCGGTCCACGAACGACGGCGAGAGGATCTGCATGTAGCCGGCCAGCGCCACCAGATCGACCTGGTGCCGCTCGAGGAACGCCACGGTTGCAGACTCGTCGATGGCGGCGAGCTCGGGCAGGCAGGCGTTCCGGGCGCGCTCCAGGCCGTAGGCGTCGGCCCGGCTCGAGACGACGCACACCACCTCGATCGCAGGGTCGTCGATCAGGGCCTGCAGGTTCCCGCCGTTCCCGGATATGAGTACACCGACCCTCAGTGGAACTCGACCCCGTCGCCGGCCACCACGGTGCCCGCGACCCAGGCCGGACATTCGGCGCGCTCGAGCGCGCGGCACGCGGCGTCGGCGTCAGCCTCCGCGACGACAGCAGCGAATCCGATGCCGAGATTGAACACCCGCCGCATCTCGTCCTCCTCGACGCCGAGTGACGCCAGCCACCCGAACACCGCCGGCCGCATCCAGCTCGCCAGGTCGATCCGAACCCCCAGCCCAGCCGGGAATTGGCGCGTCAGGTTGCCCGCGATCCCCCCGCCGGTGATATGCGCCATCGCGTGCACGTCCACCGTGCGCGTCAGTTCCCTGACCGCGGCGGCGTAGATGCGGGTGGGCGCGAGCAGGGCATCGGCGACGCTGGCGCCCTCGAGCTCGGCAGGGGTGTCGTCCAGTCCGATGCCCGCGCGCTCGATCAGCCTCCGCACCAGCGAGTAGCCGTTGGAGTGCGGGCCGCTGGACGGCAGCGCCACGACGCGATCGCCCTCGGCGATCCGTGCGCCCGATACCAGCTCACGGCGCTCGGCGATCGCGACGCAGAAGCCGGCCATGTCGAACTCGTCCGGTTGCATCATGTCCGGGTGCTCCGCGGTCTCGCCTCCCAGCAGGGCACAGCGGGCTTGCCTGCACCCCTCCGCAACCCCCTCCACCAGCTCAGCGATCCGCTCGGGGACGATCCGCCCGCAGGTGATGACGTCCATGAACAGGGCCGGGCGGGCGCCGCTGGTGATCACGTCGTTCACGCTCATCGCGACCAGATCGACGCCCAGCCCGTGCAGCCTCCCGGCGGCCTGCCCGAGCAGGATCTTCGTGCCGACGCCGTCGCAGCCTGCGGCGAGCATCGGGTCGCCGACGCTTGGCGCGAAGAGGCCGGCGAATCCGCCGTGACCGTCGAGCACCTGCCGGTCGTGCGTGGACGCGACGGCGGCCTTGATCCGCTCGACCACGGTTTCGGCGGCCGCGAGACTGACGCCCGCGTCGGCGTACGTCAGGGGATCAGGGTCGGTCATCGAATCTCGACCGCAACCGGCGGACGTTCGAAACGCAGCTTGGCCTTGGCCAGGTCGTCCGGGATCTTGGTCGGGTAGTCCCCTGTCAGGCAGGCCCGGCAGAAAACCTCTGCAGGGTGCCCGGTGGCGTCCTGCAACCCCTCCAGCGAGAGGTAGGCGAGCGAGGTCGCACCCAGCCGCTCGCGTACCTGGTCGACATTACGCCCGGCGGCGATCAGTTCGTCCTGGTCGGCCATGTCGATGCCGTAGAAGCAGGGCGAGATGATCGGAGGCGACGAGATCCGCAGGTGCACCTCAGCGGCGCCCGCCTCTTTCAGCATCGCGACCAGCTTGCGGGTGGTCGATCCGCGCACGATCGAGTCGTCGACCACCACCACCCGCTTCCCCTCGAGCTCGGAGCGAAGGGCGTTGAACTTGAGTTTCACTCCTCGCTCGCGCATGGCCTGGTCGGGCTGGATGAAGGTGCGCCCGACGTAGCGGTTCTTGACCAGCCCCTCCCCGAACGGGATCCCGCTGCGGCGCGCATAGCCGATCGCGGCCGGGGTGCCCGAGTCGGGCACCGGGATCACGATGTCGGCGTCCGCGGGAGCCTCGTCGGCCAGCCGCTCGCCCATCCGCCGGCGGGCATCGTGCAGGCCGGATCCCTGCAGCGTGGAGTCGGGGCGGGCGAAGTAGATGAACTCGAAGATGCACAGCGACCCCCCGTTGCGGCCCACCGGCTGGCGGTAGCGAGCGCCGCGCTCGTCGATCACGACCAGTTCGCCAGGCTCCAGCTCGCGCTCCACGGTGGCGCCGATGATGTCCAGTGCGCAGGTCTCGGACGCCAGTACCCAGGCGTCGCCCAGGCGGCCGACGACCAGCGGCCGGATGCCGTCCGGGTCGCGGAAGCCGGCAACCGCGGTCTCGGTCAGGACGACCGCCGCAAACGCTCCCTCGATCCGGCCCATGGTGTCGGAGATGGCCTGCTCGAGGTCGCCCGACGGGTGCTGGGCGATCAGCGCCGCGATCGCCTCGGTGTCGGAGCTCGACTGCAGCTTCACGCCCTGCGCGCGCAGCTCGTCGCGCAGCTCGCTGGTGTTGGTCAGATTGCCGTTGTGACCGAGCGCCACGGTCCGGCCGTGCGCGTGGCGGACGACCGGCTGGGCGTTCTGCCACACCGTCGATCCGGTGGTCGAGTAACGCGCGTGACCGATCGCGATGCGGCCCGGGAGCGCCGACAGCTTGGGCTCGTCGAAGACCTGGCTGACCAGTCCCATGTCCTTCATGGCGGTCACCCGCCGTCCATCCGAGACGGCGATGCCGGCGCTCTCCTGGCCGCGGTGCTGGAGCGCGTAGAGCCCGAAGAAGGTCAGCCGTGCGACGTCGCGATCGGGAGCGCCGACCGGGTCGTAGATGCCGAAGACGCCGCACATCTAGATGGGGTCTCCCATCAATCGCGGGATTGCCGACTCGTAGATCTCGGTCGCGTCGGCCAGCGACAGCCGGGCGTCGCCGGCGCGGATCAGCTCCCCGCCGACGGTGCCGAGCTCGCACAGCGGCAGCGATCCGGCGAGCTCGTGCAGGGCCGCCAGGTGATCGCGCTTGGCCGAGATGACGACCCGACCGTCGCCCTCGCCGAACAGGTCGTCCGCATCTGCTCGGACGCCGATCGCCCCGCCGATCGCCGACTCCGCCAGGCACACGGCGAGGCCGCCGTCGGCCACGTCGTGCGCGCTTGCCAGCAGTTGCCGCTCGGCGGCGGCGGCGAGGAACTCGTGGAGCGCCCGCTCGTTGGCGAGGTCGGGCTCCGGGATACGGCCGGCGGTGGTACCGATCACGACCTTCTGGTACTCCGAGCCGTCGATTGCCGACGGCCCGTCGCCGGCCAGCAGCACCACGTCGCCGGCCGTGCGGAAGGCGCTCGAGACCGCTGTCGCCGCGTCGTCCAGCACGCCCACCACGCCGACCACGGGCGTGGGATGGATCGGCCGGCCCATGTGCTCGTTGTACAGCGACACGTTGCCGGACACCACCGGCAACTCGAGCGCCTCGCAGGCCAGCGCCATGCCCTCGATCGCCTCTCCCAGCTCGTAGCCGACTTCGCCCGTCTCGGGGTTGCCGAAGTTGAGGCAGTTGGTCACCGCCGCCGGGCGGGCTCCGGTGCAGGCCACGTTACGGGCAGCCTCGCAGACGGCGCTCGCGGCGCCGCGACGCGGATCGAGCCCGGTGCGGCGGCCGTTGCCGTCCAGGGCGATCGCGATCGCCCTCCGCGACGGCGTCAGCCGGATCACCCCGGCGTCGCCCCCCGGGCGCACGACGGTGCCCGATCCGACCAGCTGGTCGTACTGGCGGGTGACCCAGCGCCGGCTGGCGATGTTGGGCGAGCCGAGCAGCGTCCGCAGGGCGCCGGTCGGGTCGTCGATGGTCACCGGCGGCAGGGCGTGGTCGACCAGCCGCGCCGGTCGCGTGCGCTCGACCTCGTAGCGCGGGCAGTCGCCCGTCAGCGTGGCCACCGGGATGTCGCCCACCAATTCGCCGTCGAACGAGGCTCGCAGCCGGCCGTTCTCGGTCACCTCGCCGATCACGGTCGCGTCGAGGTCCCAGCGAGCGCACAGGTCGCGCACGGTGGGCCAGCGGTGGGGCTCGACGATCGCCGCCATGCGTTCCTGCGACTCCGAGATCATGATCTCGAACGGCTCCATGTCGGGCTCGCGCAGCGGCACCCGAGAGAGGTCGACGTCCAGCCCGACGCCGCCCGACGAGGCCATCTCCGACGTCGCCGAGGCGAGCCCGGCGGCACCCAGATCCTGGAGCGAGGCCAGCAGGTCGGCCTCCAAGAGCGCGAGCGTGCACTCGATCAGCTTCTTGCCCATGAAGGGGTCGCCGATCTGCACGCTCGGCCGTTTCGCCTGCGACCCCTCGTCGAATCCCTGCGAGGCCAGCACGCTGGCGCCGCCGATGCCGTCCCGGCCGGTGCGCGACCCGTACAGGACGAGCAGATTGCCCGGGCCGGTCGCGCGCGCCGACTGCAGCCGCTCGGCGCTGAGCACCCCGACGCACATCGCGTTGACCAGGCAGTTGTGCTCGTAGGCCGGCTCGAAGTACACCTCGCCGCCGACGTTGGCGACGCCGACGCAGTTGCCGTAGTGGCCGACGCCTTCGACCACCCGCCCGAACAGGTGGCGCTGGTGGTCGCGGTCGGGCTCGCCGAAGCGCAGCGAGTCGAGGATCGCCACCGGTCGCGCTCCCATGGCGAAGATGTCGCGGAGGATCCCGCCGACCCCGGTCGCCGCGCCTTGGAACGGCTCCACCGCCGACGGGTGGTTGTGGCTCTCCACCTTGAGCGCGACCGCCAGCCCGTCGCCGACGTCGATCACGCCGGCGTTCTCTCCCGGCCCCTGCAGCACGCGCGGGCCGGTCGCGGGCAGCCGGCCGAGCAGCAGCCGGGAGTGCTTGTAGCCGCAGTGCTCGCTCCACAGCAGCGAGTACACGGCCAGTTCGAAGTCGTTCGGGTCGCGTCCGAGCAGTTCCTGGATGCGCACCAACTCCCCGTCGGTAAGACCGAGCGCGCGATGCAGGGGCTGTGGCGATGCGACGTTCAAGCGGGCGCTTTGGGAGCGTCGTGGAAACGTATGGTAGCCAGTGAGAGACCGAGCAGCCCGCCCAGCAGCACCCGGCCGTCGGTCGACCCGATCAGCGACTCCACCGCGTGCTCGGGGTGGGGCATCAGCCCGGCGACGTTGCCGTCGCGATTGGTGACGCATGCGATCGCGTTCACCGACCCGTTCGGGTTCGAGCGGTAGCGAAGCAGCACCTGGCCGTGAGCCTCCAGCTCGCCGATCACCGGTGGCGGCGCGAAGTAGCAGCCGTCGTGGTGCTTCATCGGAATTCGCAGCACGTCGCCGGGCTGTGTGTCCGGCAGCCACGGGGACGCGCGCTCGACGACGAGGTCGACGTCGTGGCAGCGGAAGCGCAGCGAGGCGTTGGGGCGCAGCACCCCCGGTAGCAGGCCGGCCTCGGTCAGCACCTGGAAGCCGTTGCAGATGCCGAGCACCGGGCCGCCGCCGGCGGCGTGCTCGCGCACCGCCGACATCACCGGCGACAGGGCCGAGATCGCCCCGCAGCGCAGGTAGTCGCCGTAGCTGAACCCACCGGGGATGATCACCGCGTCCGCGCCTCGCAGGTCGGCGTCGGCGTGCCAGAGTTCGATCGGCTCCGCTCCCATCAACTCGACGGCACGCAGGGCGTCGCGGTCGTCGCAACTGCCCGGGAAGACCACCACGCCCACGCTCGTCATGCCGCAGCCTCGCTCCCGGCCGCCAGTTCGTACCGCTCTATGAGCGGGTTGGTGAGCACCTGAGCGGCCACCTGATCGGCGATCGCGAGCGCCTGGTGCTCGTCGGCGGCCTCGATCTCGAGGTCGAACACCTTGCCGGCGTGCACCGCGCTGACGGCGTGGCCCAGGCCCGCCAGCGACCGTCGCAGGGCCTCACCCTGGGGGTCGAGGATGCCGTCCTTCGGCCGCACGGTGACCGTCACCCTCATCGCGCGCCCATCGATCGCAGATATTCGTCGAACGAGCCGCCGGTGAGCTTCTCGAACGCCTCCACGTAGCGCGCCCTGGTGCCCGCCACCACGCCGTCGGGGATCGCCGGCCCGGGCGGCGTCTTGTCCCAGTCGAGGGTCTCCAGCCAGTCGCGCACGTACTGCTTGTCGAAGCTGGGCGGGGATGAGCCGGGGGCGTAGGTGTCGGCCGGCCAGAACCGCGAGGAGTCAGGGGTCAGCACCTCGTCCCCCAGCACGAGCGTTCCGTTCGCGTCCAACCCGAACTCGAACTTGGTGTCCGCGATGATGATCCCGCGCTCGAGGGCGTATCCGGCGGCGAGTGTGTAGAGGTCGATCGAGGCCCGCTCCAGTTGGTCGTAGCGGGTCTCGCCGATCAGCGTGATCGCGGTCTCCCGGTCGATGTTCTGGTCGTGCCCCTCGGCCGCCTTCGTGGACGGCGTGAACAGCGGCTCGGGCAGCCGATCGGCCTCACGCAGGCCGGCCGGCAGGGGGTGGCCGCACACAGCTCCGGTCGCCTGGTAGTCCTTCCAGCCCGACCCGACCAGGTATCCGCGAACCACGCATTCGATGGGCAGCATGATCAGCCGCCGGACGAGCATCGAGCGTCCCCCGAGATCCGGCGCCGAGCGCGCCTCGGCCGGGAACTCGGCCACGTCCGCCGTGATCAGGTGGTTGGCCACGACGTGCTCCGTGCGGGCGAACCAGAACAGGCTGAGCGCCGTCAGCACCCGGCCCTTGTCGGGGATCGGGGTGGGCAGGACGACGTCGAAGGCGGACATGCGGTCGGACGCCACCATCAGCAACCGGTCGCCGAAGCCGTACATCTCGCGCACCTTGCCAGAGGCTTCGTGGAGGCCGGACAGGGTGTCTGTTTCAGACATGGGTCACCTCGAGGGTTTGGTGGGTACGGTCGAAGATGTCGTCCACAAAGCGCAGGAACGAGCCGAGATCGAAGGCGCCGTCGAGCGTGGCGGTATCCAGGATCGCCGCGCCCGGGTCGGTTTCCAGCAGCGCCCGCAACGGGGTCTCCTCGTCCCATGCGCGGAGCGCGTTTCGCTGCACGACCTCGTAGGCCGCCTCGCGGCTGAGGCCCGCTTCGACCAACTTCAGGAGCACGCGGCCCGAGAACACCAGGCCATGCGAGGCCTCGAGGTTTCGCAGCATCCGCTCGGGGTCGACTCCCAGCCCTTCGACCAGCCACAGCATGCGGTCGAGCATGTAGTGCATGGCAATCGTCGAGTCGGGCATCACCACGCGCTCGGCCGAGGAGTGGGAGATGTCGCGCTCGTGCCACAGGGCGATGTTCTCGAGGCCCACGATGGCGTTTGCGCGCAGGATGCGGGCGAGCCCGCAGATCCGCTCGCAGACGATCGGGTTGCGCTTGTGGGGCATCGCCGACGACCCCTTCTGGCCCTTGGCGAACGGCTCCAGCGCCTCGCGCACCTCGGTGCGCTGGAGGTGGCGGATCTCCAGTGCGAACCGCTCCAGCGAGCCACCGGCGCCGGCGATCGCCGAGAGCAGCGATGCGTGCCGGTCGCGCGGCACCACCTGGGTGGCGACGTCCTCGCGCTCGAGGCCCAGCATGCCGAGCGCAATCTCCTCGACGCGGGGGTCGGAGTTCGCGTATGCGCCCACGGCCCCTGACAGCTTGCCCACCCGCACGCCGTCGAATGCCGCTTGCAGCCGCTCACGCTGGCGGCGAAGCTCGGTCACCCAGCCCAGCAGCTTGAGGCCGAACGTGGTGGGCTCGGCGTGCACCCCGTGGGTGCGCCCGATCATCGGCGTGTGCCGGAACTCCTCGGCACGGACCAGCGTGGCCCGCTCGACCTCCGCGATGGCGGTCAGGATCAGCTCGCCGGCGTCTCGCAGCTGGAGTGCCAGAGCGGTGTCGACGATGTCCGAGGACGTCAGCCCGTAGTGGAACCAGCGGCTGTGTTCGCCCACCTGCTCGGCCACCGATTCTGTGAAGGCGAGCACGTCGTGGTGGGTGCGCTGCTCGATCTGGAGGATGCGCCCCACGTCCACGCGCGCATCCCGGCGCACCGCCTCGACCGCGGCCGCCGGCAGCACGTCCAGCTCTGCCCATGCGGCCATGGCCGCGATCTCCACGTCCAGCCACCGCTGGAACCGGCGCTCGTCCGACCAGACGGCGCCCATCGCGGGGCGGGTATAGCGTGAGATCAAGCCGGCGTCGCTGCCTTTCGGGCCGGAGGACGGGTCGGGAGACGAACTGGAATCAGTCTACCAACCGGCTCCGCCGGCTCCTGCCACCCGACCCACTAGTAGTGTGCGCAGATCATGCGGATCCTGATCCTGGGCGGCTCGGTGTTTCTCGGCCGGGCGCTGGTCGAGCAATCGCTCGCAGAGGGGCACACCGTGACGCTCTTCAACCGCGGGCTGCACGATGTCGACTTCTCTCAGCCGGTCGAGCGGCTGGTCGGCGATCGCGAGCAGGACCTCTCGCCGCTTGCTGGTCGCTCCTGGGATGCGGTGGTCGATACGTGCGGCTACCTGCCGTCGGTCGTGCGCCGGTCGGCCCAAGCGCTGGCCGGAGCTGCGGGCCATTACACGTTTGTCTCCAGCGTGTCGGTCTACGAGCTCGCCGACCGTGATCGGTTCGACGAGGACACTCTTCTCGCCGCCCTGCCACCCGGCTCCGGAGAGGTGATGACCGGCGAGACCTACGGGCCGCTGAAGGCGCTGTGCGAGGACGAGGTGCTCGAATCGTTCGGCGATGCCGCGCTGATCATCCGGCCGGGCATGATCGTCGGCCCGCACGACCCCACCGACCGCTTCGCCTACTGGCCGGTGCGCGTCTCCGAGGGCGGGCGGCTGCTCGCCCCCGGCCCGCCCGACCGCGCCGTGCAGCTGGTCGACGTGCGCGATCTGGCCGGGTGGATGCTGACGCTGATCGAGCGCGGCACCAGCGGGGCGCTGAACGCCGCCGGCCCGGTCGAGCGGCTGACCGCGTCCGGCCTGCTGGCGGCCTGCCCTGGTGACGCCGAGCCGCAGTGGGTGGACGACGGGTTCCTGGTCGAGCGCGGCGTCGTGCCGTGGTCGGAGCTCCCGTTCTGGCTGCCGGAGGAGGGCGAGAGCGCCGCGATCTTCGCCGGGGATGTGAGCCGATCGGTCGCGTCCGGCCTGCGCTTCCGGCCGGTGGCCGAGACGTGCGCCGACACGCTCGAGTGGTTCCGGGGTCAAAACCGTGCGCACCCCGACGTATGGCTTTCGCGGGCAAGGGAGGCTGAGCTGCTCGCGGAGTGGGCCGCTATCCCGCACCCTGCGGGGTAGCAGCGCTCGGTCCGTGCTACAGTCCTGGAGGCGGTGGCTGCTGGCCCTGGGACAGGATCTTGGCGGCGAAGATGGCCGCGTTGCGGGCGCCATTGATCGCCATGCACGCCACCGGCACCCCGGGCGGCATCTGCACGATTGACAGCAGCGAGTCCATGCCGCCCAGATCCGAGGTGCGGATGGGGACGCCGATCACCGGCAGTTCGGTGTAGGCCGCGACCACGCCCGGCAGCGCCGCCGCCTTGCCGGCCCCGGCGATGATCACGCGCAGGCCGCGCAGCGCCGCGGTGGACGCGTACTCGGCGACGCCGCGAGGGTCGCGATGCGCCGAGAGCGCCTGGAACTCGAAGCTGATCGCCCGTTCGAGCAGCTCGTCTGCGGCCGCCTGCATCACCTCCCGGTCGGATTCGGATCCCATCAGGATGCCGACCTGGGGGCCGTTGGCTTCCAGCGCCTCCCACAGGTGCTGGACCTCCGCGGCAGGAGTCGGTTCATGCATGTGTTCGCTCCTTCGCGGCGTCGGCGCCGATGTCGGTGCGGTGATGGGACCCGGCGAGCGAGATCCGGCTGACGGCTGTGTACGCGCGCTTGCGCGCGGTGGTGAAGTCCTCCGCCAGCGCCGTCACGTTGAGCACCCGGCCGCCGGCGGCGACCAGTCGCCCGTGCTCGAGCGCCGTGCCGGCGTGAAACACCGTCACGCCCTCGACCGCCGCGGCCGTGTGGACGCCGTCGATCGCCGCTCCCGCCTCCGGGGCATCGGGGTATCCGCGCGCGGCGATCACGACCGAGACGGCAACGTCTGGTCCGGCCGACAGGTCGGCGCCGTCCAGGCTGCCGGTCGCCGCGCGGGCGAGCGCGTCGAGCAGGTCTCCGCGCAGGCGGGGCAGGATCACCTGCGCCTCCGGGTCGCCGAAGCGCACGTTGAACTCCAGCACCCGGGGGCCGTCCGGGGTCAGCATCAGACCGGCGTACAGGCAGCCGCGGAAGGGCATGTCCCGCCGGGCCATCTCGTTCACCACCGGGCGATGCACCGCGGCCACGATGTCGGCCACGGCATCCTCGTCGAGGTCGGGGACGGGCGAGGTGCAGCCCATTCCACCGGTGTTCGGGCCGCGGTCGCCGTCCAGCGCGCGCTTCGCGTCCCGTGCCGGTGCCAGTGGCACGACCCGTTCGCCGTCGCACAGCGCGAGCACCGACACCTCCCGGCCGCTCATCCGCTCTTCCACCAGCAGCCTGCGCCCGGCCTCGCCGAACCGGCCTTCGACCAGGCAGGCCTGCACGGCGGCGTGGGCTTCGGTGACGGACGAGCACACGAACACGCCCTTGCCGGCGGCGAGCCCGTCGGCCTTGATCACCACCGAGCCCCCGGCGTCGGCGATCGCTGCCGCCGCCGCCGTCACGGTGTCGCAGACGGTGAATCGGGCCGTGGGGATCCCGGCGGCGTCCATCACGCTCTTGGAGAACGCCTTCGACCCTTCCAGCTGAGCCGCTTTGGCGGTCGGCCCAAAGGCCGGCACGCCTGCGATCGCGAGCCGGTCGACCAGACCTCCGACCAGCGGCGCTTCCGGCCCGACCACGACCAGGTCGGCGCGGATCCGCAGGGCCAGTTCGGTCAGGCCCTCGAGGTCGGACACCGCGACATCGTGGAGCTCGGCCAGCTCGCCGATCCCCGGGTTGCCCGGGGCGGCGTGCAGCTCGGTCAGCCGCGGGGATGTCCGCAGCTTCCATGCGAGCGCGTGCTCGCGCCCGCCAGATCCGACCACCAGTACGCGCATCGCCGCGAGTCTACCGGTTCCGCGATCGCCGCTGTCGGGACTCGCTCCGCTCGAGTGGGACCAGGTAGACCGGGATCGGTGCGCGGCGGGCGACGCGCTGGGGTTCCTGCGACCAGGCGAAGTCGCCCAGCATGCCACGGCTCGGATCGCAGCCCATCACGATCGCGTCCATGTTGCGCGCCTTGGCCTCCTGTAGGTAGCGCTTGCGCGGCCGGCGAGTCGCCAGCACCAGCGCGGTCGCCTCGAAGCCGGCTTTTTCGAACGACTCGACCGCACGGCGTGCGATCAGCCGCTGCTCGTCCCACTCGGATTTCGTCGGCTGCAGTCCCGGGTTGGGAAACCCCAGCGACGTGCCCCAGACGCGCGCAATGGTCATCACGAAGACGCGTGCCTTGCCTGGTCGCGCCAACTCCATCGCACGGACGAGCACCGGGTAGGCGATCTCGCGACCCTCCGAGGCGACCATCAGCCGCTGGATGGTCAACGTGGAGGGGTCGGGTGGAGGCGGTGCCTTACGCATCGCCTCCACCCTAGTCCGTCAGGTCAGTCGCCTGTCACCGGGGCCGCTGCCTCGGGTGGCGGCTCGACTGCGTGTTTTGGGTCCTCGACCTTGACCCGGTACCAGTACAGCGGGAGATAGGAGAGCAGGATCGCCCAACCGATGAAGAAGTACACGCGGGTATCCGCGCCACCGAGTAGGGCGTTGGGCAGGCTGGTGTAGACGAGCCCGCCGTACAGCCAGATGACGAAGTAGCCGGCGGCCATCGCCAGGGCGATGTACTTGAACCACTCCGGCAGCCGCACGGGCCGTTTCATGTCGGGTCGGTACTTGCGCAGCAGGTAGTAGCCGACGAGGACCGGGATGAACGAGGCCAGGTAGCCGACGTTGGACAGCGAGTAGATCTCGACGGCGCCGCCGGTGAAGATCAGGGCGATCGAGCAGACGACGTTGAACGCCATCGAGAATCCGGGCACGCCGTGCTTGTTGACGTTGGCGAAGATACGCGGAAACTCGCCGTCGATCGACATCTGGAACAGTGCTCGCGCCGATCCCATGATGGCGTTGAGCACCGACAGCGAGAGCGCGATCACGAGCATGATGGCGATCAGCCAGTCCAGCCAGTTGGCGCTGGATCCGAACACGTGTGACGCGAATGTCGAAAACAGCGTCTTGGGGTCGGCGTAGGAGGCGTCGGCCAGCTTGGTACCGAACACGATCACGAAGCTGATCGGGATCATGGTGTAGATGAAGAGGCCGTACAGGCCCTCCAGGTTCATCGCGATCTTGGCGTCCCGCTCGGGATCGCGACACTCACCGATGTAGCAGGCGGCCGCCTCCATCGCGATCACGTTCCAGGTGAGCAGGAACGAGAAGGCGATGTAGATGACCAGCCAGTTGTGGCCCAGCGCGTTTGTGAAGAATCCCGTCCCGTCCACGTGGTGGAACCCCGACAGGTTGCCCCAGTGAGCGACCGACGGTTTGAAGATGGGCAGGATCGCGAGCAGCGTCAGCGGGATCATCGACAGCAGACCGAGCACCGTGGCGAACATGGCGCCCAACCGGATCCCCAGCCAGGCCGGGATGAAAACGAGCAGGATCCCGGCGATCGAGATGATCAGCGTCCAGTATGAGATCGCGGTGTGGATCGGGGTGAACCCGTTGGTCGAGAGGTGGAACTTCTCGGTGATATAGAACGACGCGAGAATCATGTTCAGCGGGGCAACGGGGAACCAGCCCAGCCAGTAGGCCCAGGCGGTGAACCCGTTCACGTGCTTGGCGAACCGCGGCCACTTGTCCTTGTACGCGACATATGCGTACGACGGTGACCCTCCCGTTCGCTCCGGCATCATGGCCGATAATTCCGCAAGAAATAGGCACAGAAGATAGCCGGTGATGGTGATCACGACCATGACCGGGATCGCCGACGCGCCCAACGCGTTGACCATCACCGGCGCGATTCCGGTCACGAGAATGGTTCCGGCGAGGCCGATCACAAACGCGCCCCACCAGTTGGTTTCCCGGCTGAGACCACCACCCTCGTAGTCGGGTGCGCCGGTCGGCGCGTCGGTACTCATGAGACCTCCTCTGACAGCGTTGAACGAATTGTCGTTGCAAGTGAATCATGCGCCGCGGACGGTTGCAAGCCGCTGGCCACGGCGCACCGTCACATGCCGAGGGGTGCGTACCTGCTGAGGGCCCCCTGAGCCTGGTCGATCGAGCGCAGCGCGGCCTTGAGCTGGGCGCGGGTCAGCGGCGGCAGCTCGGCGGGCGCCAGCCGGTTGTCGGGCTGGCGGCCGAGCTCGACCTGCGCCACTTGATGCTCGAGCCTCAGGCGGGTCACCAGCTCGAATGCCTCACGCAGGCCGGCGGCGGAGTCGGCGTCCAGCGCCCCCGCCGCGACCGCGCCGTCCAGCCGCGCCAGCGTGCTCGAGACGGTGACGCCGGCGGAGAGCGCGTGGAACCGGGCGAGGTTGCAGATGGGGACGATCGCGCCGCGCTTGATGTCGAACGTGCCGTCCTCCTCGACCTGGATCCGGCCTCGAAAGCCGAGCGGCGGCTTCCAGTCGGTCGCGGTGCGGGCCAGCCGGCGGATGAAGTGGGGGTGCTGGTTGGCGGTGCGCTCGATCTCGACCAGCGGCGGTACCAGGTCGAGCCCGCCCCACACGTGGCGGAAGTCGAACGCCACAGCGGCCCGCACCAGGTGCGAGCGGTCGGGCTGTTCGAGGCAGGCGTGGAAGACCCGGATCCAGTCCGACCGGGTCATCCGCCACAGCTGGTTGCGGGCCAGCACGTCCGCGTTGTCGGCCCCGAACCCGCACGCCATCAGGCCGTTGTTGACATCCCCCGCGATCTGCTCCCAGTATGCGTCGTCGGCTCCGTCGGCGTAGGCCATTGCGTTGTCCTGGTCGGACGCCAGCGAGGCCTCGCGGCGGGCCGTCGAACCGAGCGCCATCCACGCCCACGGCTCGGGGGCCGGCCCGTGGCGCTCGAAGGCCAGGTCGATCAGCCGGATGGTGGCGGTGTCGCCGGCCAGCGCGATCATCCGACCGATGTCCACCGCCGCCACTCCGGCCCGGATCAGGGCGACGATCGTCTGCGGCAGGTGTGATGTCGCCGCCACCACCTCGGCAACCGTCGAGGCGTGGGCGATCGAGCGCCGGAGCGCAAACGGCGTGCGGCTCTCCAGATACATCAGGTCGGTGGCGGTGATGACGCCGATCGGGGTGCCGTCCGCGCCCACCACGGGCAGGTGGTGGATGCCGCGGTCGAGCATGTCGATCATCGCGTCCACGGCCAGCCGCTCGGGCTCGAACGTGACCGCCGGTGCGACCATCAGCTCCGACACCGGCGTGTCGTACCCGAGTCCGCCGGCCACCAGTCGCCGCCGCAGGTCGGAGTCGGTGAGCACGCCGAACCCGACCTGCAGCCGCACCAGGATGCACGACACGTCGGCCGTGGTCATCATCGAGGCAGCCTCGCGAACCGTGGTCGCAGGCGCACACACCAGCGCAGGGCGGTGCACCAGCGAGCCCAGGTGAGCCGTTCGGACGTCGCCCTGGGCGTGGGCCACGTACCCGGCGCGGACCAGCCGCTCGCGCAGCGAGGTGGCGACGAACCGCACTCCGGCCGGGCTCTGGAGCAGCCGGCGCGCCGGGCCGGCCGGGATCAGCAGACAGGCCGTCGGCTCCCGGGCGTTGACGTCGAAGGCCGGGGCGAGCCCGGACAGCAGAGAGGGATGGCCGAACGCCTCGCCGGGCTCGAGCACGTCGATCAGTTCGCCCTCGTGGCGCAGCTCGACCGATCCGGACGCCACCACGTACAGGTGCTGGGAGGGGTGCCCATCCTCGGTCAGGATCGGCTCGCCGGATTCGAAGCTGCGCATCGCCGATGCCGTCTCGATGACCGCGAACTCCTCGTCCGAGAGCTCGGCGAGAGGCTGGAACCGCTTGAGAGCGTCTGCGGCTGTGGGCATACAGGCCCCAACGCTACACCCGACCGCGGGTGGCTGACGGCCCTGTTCAGCCGGTCCCGGGCGTGATGCGGGAGATCGCGCCGGTGACGTCGATCGCCCACACGAATCCCCCACCGGTGGCCAGTGCCGAGATCCGCCCGCCGACGACGATCGGGTGGCCGACCACGATGCCGCTGCGCGGGTCGAGCCGTAGCACGACGCCGCGACCATGGTGGCGTGGTTCCACGGCACTGACCCAGAGCCCGGCGGCCCCGGCGGCCATGTCCCCGCTGGCCGCCGGCTCGATCGTGGTGGTGCTCACGAGCCGGCCGCGGTCGAGCGCGAGCACCGCATTGCGGTCGAACACCCACAGGAGCCCTTCGGTCACGGTCAGCTGCGCCGGCCTGCGGATGGGGCGGCTTGGGAGCGGGATGGGAGGCGCCGCGGGTCCTGCACCGGTCACGTGCAGCCGCTGCACGGTCTGGCGATCGGCATCGCCGATCCACACCGCGCCGGGCACGACGGTGATCGAGATGGGCGCCGGGCCGGACGTGGCGGTGATGGTCGACTGGTGGCCGTCGGTCCGCAGCTTGGCGACGAAGCCACTGCCCCCGATCGATCCCACCGCCCACACCGAGCCCGCCGCCAGCGTCTCGGCGGCGATCCGGAACGGCACGGTCGCAATCCGCTGGACTGTGGCGGTGGCCGGGGTGATACGCCAGATCGCCGAGGTGCAGGCCAGGAACAGGTCGCCTCCGGCACCGACGAGGTGGTAGGCGGTGTCGGACGGGGGCAGCGCGGTGGCCGTCCCGGTGCGCCTGCCCGTCGCCGCGTCGATCTGCACCAGCGAGCCCACCAGCCCCGGGCCCGGGTACACCGCCGCCCAGAGCGAGTCGCCGGCAAACGCGATCGCAGCGGGCTGCGACACCGATTCGGCGGTGTCGACGCATCCGGAGCGGGGGTCGCAGCCGGCGCGCGCCGGGGGCGGGGTTGTGGTCGAGTCGGGGCCAGTCGAGACGGATCGCCCGCTGTGGATCGAGACCGATCCCTCCACGTGCAGCCCGGAGCCGGTCGCGCCGCAGCCCGCGGCGAGCGCGCAGGTCGCCAGTGCGGCTGCGATTCTGCGGCGGATCACCATGTTCCTGCCTCGCGCTCCTGGGTCGGCGTTCTGGTCGGCAGCTCGACGGTTGCGATCGCACCGTCGGCGCCGTTCGAGACGGTCAGCTTGCCGCCCAGCACGCGGGTCTGAGCCGCCGCGATCGCCAGGCCCAGGCCGATGCCCCCGCCGCGGGCGGGATCGCCGGTGGCGAACCGCTCGGTCGCCCGTGCCAGCATCTCGGACGAGAATCCCGGCCCGTGGTCGCAGATGGCGATCCGGCCGGGGGCGACGAGCGCGACGACCGGGGGAGCGCCGTGGCGGACGGCGTTCAGGATCAGGTTGTCGAGCACCCGCTCCAGCCGCCGAGGATCGGTCAGCACCGTGCTCGGCGTCCCGTCCACCTTCAGTTCGACGCCGGCGTGTCGCTCGATCACGCTGCGCACGAACTCCACCAGCTCCACGTGTCGCAGATCGGCCGTCACCGCGCCGTTTTCGAGCCGCGAGATCTCGAGCAGATCCTCGACCAGCTGGCGCAGCCGGGCGGCCCGCTCCTTGACGACGGTGCCGACCTGATCACCCTCGAGCAGGCTGGCGGCCGCGATCAGGCCGGTCAGCGGCGTCCGCAGATCGTGGGCCACGTCGGCCACGAACCGCTGCTCGTGGACGATTCTGGTCTGCAGCGACTCGGCCATCCTGTCCATCGCCCGGCCGAGCGCCGCGACCTCGTCCCGCCCGCTCGCGTTGACCCGCGCGGCCAGGTCGCCGGCGGCCACCCGCTCGGCTGCGCCGGCCGCCCGGCGCAGCCGCAGCGAGAGCCGGCTGGCCAGCGCCAGGCCCGCCATCGCGCCGCCCGCCGTCGCCGCCAGGCCGACCACCAGCAGGGTGCGCGCGAGCGCGGCCAGCGTGTCGGCATCCGCCGACGACGGCTCCATCACGTACACGCCCTTGGGGGCGTTGGGGCTGGGAACGCCCGCCCAGATCACCGGCTGCCCGGCGCTCGTGGTCGTGTACGTCGCCAGGTAGCCCTTGCCGACAGCGGTCCGCAGATCGGCCGGGATGGTGCTCGCTCCCCGGCTGGTCACGCTGAGCGCGCCGGCGGGCAGGCGCCCGTACACGTGCGTCAGGCTGGCCGCCTGCTGCACCGATTGCACGGCCTTGGCCCGCGCCCGGTCGTGCAGATCCTGAGCCGTCACCTCGTACACCACCACACCGATCACCGCGGCCACGCCACCCGCCAGCACCGCGAACGCCAGCGCCAGCCGCCAGCGCAGCGATCTCATCCCCGCACCAGTTTGTAGCCGGCACCGCGCACCGTCTCGATCGCCTCGGCGCCGATCTTGGCGCGCAGCCGGCGCACGTGCATGTCCACCAGCCGGGTGTCGCCCGACCATACGTAGCCCCACACGTTCTCGAGCAGCGTCTCTCGGGACAGCACCATCCCGGCGTTCTCGGCCAGTTCGAGCAGCAGCCGGTACTCCGTGGGCGTCAGCGACACCACCAGGCCCGCCCGCCGCACCACCATCCCGTGCGGGTCGATCTCGAGCTCGCCGAAGTGCAGTTCGGGGCTGTCGGCCAGCCGGGTCACCCGCCGCAGCACCGCCCGCAGCCTGGCGGCCAGGATCGGCGGCTCGAAGGGCTTGGTCACGTAGTCGTCGGCGCCCGCCTCCAGGCCCAGCACGACGTCGATCGGATCCGAGCGAGCGGACAGCATCACGATCGGCACCACGCTCTGCGACCGGATCTGCCGGCACACGCTGACCCCGTCGAGTCCGGGCAGCATGACGTCCAGCAGCACCAGGTCGGGGGGCGTCTCGCGGAACGCCTCCAGGCCGGCCGGCCCATCCGGTGCCGTCTGCACGTCGAACCCGTCGCGCTCGAGCGCGAGCTGGGTCATCTCGCGGATGACCGCGTCGTCTTCCACCAGGAGGATGCGGTGCATGCCTGCATCATCCACCGTTCGCAGGCGCCTGTCATGCCTTGTGCGGCGATCGTTACCTCGCCGTTACCAGCCGGCTACCACGGGATCGGGCTGCGATTGCGGAAGAAGCCGCCGGTGGGGCCGTTGTCGGGCAGTGTGGCCAGCCAGACCGCGGTGTCGGCCCCCTCCTCGAGCGTGCGAGTGGCCCCGGCTCCGCCCATGTCGGTGCGCACCCAGCCCGGGCACAGCGCATTGACCAGCACGCCCGCACCGGCCAGCTCCACCGAGAGGATTCGAGTCAGCGCATTGAGCGCCGTCTTCGAGATCCGGTAGCCGGGCGATCCGCCGCCCATCTCGTCCAGCTGGCCCATCCCCGAGGACAGGTTGACGATGCGGGGGTGAGGACTCGCGCGAAGAAGCGGGATGCAGGCCTGGGTGAGCCGCCAGCTGCCGAACAGGTTGGTCTCGAGCGTACGCCGCGCGACGTCCAGGTCGGCATCCACCCCCCGCGTTCCCGAGTCGAGCAGGACGCCCGCGTTGTTGACCAGGACGTCGAGCCGCTCGAGGCCGCCGACCAACTGGGCCACCGACCGCGGATCGGTGATGTCCAGGTGCCGCTGGGCGGTGTCTCGCGGGTCGGGTGCGCGTGCCCCGCGGATCACCGTCAGCCCAGCCGCCGCCAGCCCGTCCGCGATCGCCTTGCCGATTCCGCGGTTGGCTCCGGTGACGAGGGCAGCGGGGCGGTCGGCGTCCACCGCCTGATGCTAGCCCGGCTACATCGCCGCGTACGCGCTGACCGCCCGCTCCCGGGCGCGCGTCGCCCGGGCGAGCGCCGGGCGCAGCTCCTCGAGATGTGCGCCGGCGATCGCGTGGCGGGAGAGCATGGACACGTTGAGCTGGGCGAGCGTCGCCGCTGAGCGGGCCGCCGCCTCGGCCAGCAGCGCCCCGGCGAGCGCGTCGCCTTCCAGGTTGCGGTTCCCGGTCTCGGCCACGTCGGCCGCCAGCGTGGCCACCTCGGACGCGATCTCGAGCACCTCCATGGGGCAGGCGATGGCGGCCGCCATCGCCTCGTCCAGCCGCCGATGCCGCTCCTCGCCCACCGGTGCCTGCAGTGCCTCGAGCACCACCGCGTACGCCATGCCGTCGGCGTGGGCAAGCGCGGCCACCCTGATCCGGAGCGCGCGTGAGCGTTCGTTGACCCGCTCCAGGCCCTTGGCGGACGCGAACGAGGTCGCCATCTCGACCAGCCCGGCCGCCATCGCGCAGGTGATCGCGGCCGCCGCGCCGCCCCCGGGAGCCGGGGTACGCGCCGCCAGGTCGCCGAGAAACTCGGCGACCGTCGACCCGAGGTACGGGTCGACGCCGTTAGAAGAGACCGATGGTACGCCCGTTGTCATCGATGTCGACGTTGAATCCGGCCGGGGTCTTGCCGAGGCCGGGCATCTGCATGATGTCGCCGCAGAGCGCGGTCAGGAAGCCGGCGCCGGTGTAGGGCCGGATGTCGCGCACGGGGATCCGGAACCCGGTTGGCGCATTCGCGAGCGAGGGATCGGCCGACAGCGACAGGTGGGTCTTGGCCATGCAGATCGACAGTCCGGTCAGTCCGTCCCGCGTGAACTGCTCGATCTTCTGGCGGGCGACCGGCGAGAAGTCGACGCCGTCTGCGCGGTAGATCCGGCGGGCGATCTTCTCGATCTTCTGGTCGATCGGGTCGGAGTCCTCGTACATGAAGTTGAAGTTCGCCGGCTGCTCGCAGGCGTCGGCCACCGCCTCGGCCATGTCGGCCGCGCCGGCCCCGCCCTTGCTGAATCCCTCGTTCAGCACCGCGGAGTGCGCACCGTGCTCGATGGCCAGCTTCTGTACCAGCGCCACCTCCTCGTCGGTGTCACCGGGGAAGCGGTTGGCGGCCACCACACAGGGCAGGCCGAACTCCTTGACGTTGAGGATGTGCCGTTCCAGGTTGGCCGAACCGGTCTCGATCGCACGCAGGTTCTCGCTGACGGAATTCCGCGGGTCGTCCTCCAGCCCGGCGTGATGCTTGAGCGCCTTGGCGGTGGCCACGATCACCACTGCGCTCGGCGACAGCCCCGCCTCCCGGCAGACGATGTCCATGAACTTCTCCATGCCCAGGTCGGAGCCGAACCCGGCCTCGGTGATCAGGTAGTCGCCGATCTTCTGCCCCACCAGGTCGGCCACGATCGAGCTGTTGCCGTGGGCGATGTTGCCGAACGGACCGATGTGCATGAAGCACGGCTGCCCCTCCAGCGTCTGGATCAGGTTGGGCTTGAGTGCGTCCTTGAGCAGCACCGTCATCGCCCCGGCGCAGCCCATCGCCTCGGCGGTCACCGGGTCGCCCGATTCGCTGTAGCCAACGGTGATCGCACCGACCCGCCGGCGCAGGTCGCGCAGCGACGTGGCCATGCCCATGATGGCCATGATCTCGGAGGCGGCCACGATGTCGAAGCCGGTCTCGCGCGGGATGCCGTGGGTCTTCCCGCCCAGTCCGGTGATGACGTTTCGCAGGTGGCGGTCGTTCATGTCCAGCGAGCGCCGCCACGAGATCTGGGTCGGATCGAGCCTGGCCTCGTTGCCGTAGAACAGATGCCGGTCGACGAACGCAGCCAGCATGTTGTTGGCGGCCGCGACGGCGTGGAAGTCGCCGGTGAAGTGCAGGTTCAGATCCTCCATCGGCACCACCTGCGTGAGGCCGCCGCCGGCAGCTCCGCCCTTGATGCCGAAGATCGGCCCCAGAGACGGCTCGCGCAGGCACAGCACCGGCTTCTTGCCGATGTGCCCCAATCCCTGCGTCAGCGACACCGAGGTGGTCGTCTTGCCCTCGCCGGCCTTGGTTGGCGTGATCGCCGACACGCAGACCACCTTGGCGTCGGGCGCACCCTTGAGGCGGTCGATCACGCCCAGGTCGACCTTTGCCTTGTGCTTGCCGTAGAGGTCGACTTCGTCCTCGTCCAGGCCCGCCTCGCGGGCGATGTCCATGATCGGGCGAAGAACGGCTTCCTGGGCGATCTCGAGGCTCGACTTCACGACGGCTCTCCTTGCGGGTTGGTGGATCAGTGGGAAACGGCCGCCGCTCCGCGCTCCGAGACCAGCTCGTTCTCGTAGAAGCGCGACAGTCGAAACGGCGCGATCAGCGATGGAGTTCTGCCGGTGGCGGTCAGTTCCGCCATCGTCTTGCCGACGATCGGCGACGCCTTGAAGCCGTAGGTGCCCCAGCCGGCGTCGACCAGGAAGTTGTCCACCTCGGTCACGCCCATGATCGGCGAGTAGTCCGGGGAGACGTCGCACAGTCCCGTCCACTGGCGCATGATGCGGGCGTGTCCGAGCATCGGCAGCAGCTCGATCATGTGCGCCGCCAGCTCCTCGATGAACCTGAATGTGCCCTTGGTCGAGTAGCCGGAGTACGGCTCGATCTCGGAGCCCATCACGAACTCGCCGCGGTCGGACTGGCTGATGTAGATGTGGAGCGTGCCGGACACGATGATCTTGTGCAGCAGCGGCTTCACCGGCTCGGTCACGCAGGCCTGGAGGATGTGCGTGGTGATCGGCAGCGGCACGCCGGCCAGCGCCGCCACCCCGGTGCTCCAGCCCGACACGCAGGACACCACCGTGCCCGCCGAGATCGTGCCGCGGTTGGTCTCGACGCCGGTCGCCCGGCCGTTGGAGCGCGTGATCCCCGTCACCTCGGTGTAGGGGTGGATCTCGACGCCCAGCCGGTCCGCCTCCTTGGCGTAGCCCCACACCACGGCGTCGTGGCGGATGATCCCGCCGGGCGGGTGGTAGAGCGCTGCGAGCACCGGGAAGGTGGGGTGGTCGGAGGTGTCCAGCTGCGGGCACAGCTCCTTGATCTCGTCCGGGTAGACCACCCGCGAGTCGACGCCGATCAGCCGGTTCACCTCGGCTCGCTCCATCATCGTGTTGACCGACCGGTCGGAGTGGGCGAGTGTCAGGTGGCCCTGCTGCGAGAACATCATGTTGAAGTTCAGGTCCTGCGAGAGGGTCTCGTACAGCTTCACGCTGGCGGTGTAGAAGCGGGCGCCCTCCGGGGTCAGGTAGTTGGAGCGGATGATGGTGGTGTTGCGGCCGGACGCACCCGAGCCGATGTAGCTCTGCTCGAGCACCGCGACGTTCTTCATGCCGTGGTCCTTGGCCAGGTAGTACGCCGTGGCCATGCCGTGCGCGCCGCCGCCGATCACCACCGCGTCATAGGCACCGCGCAGCTGGTGGCTCCGGAAGTAGCGGTGCTTGCGCAGCAGGCCGATCACGCCGAGACCTCCTGGCGGGCGCCGACGGCGGGGCTGACGGCGGTCACCGAGAGATTCACCCCGGCGTCCAGGATCGACTCCCAGAAGTACTCGCCGAACTCCCAGCCGACCAGCATCAGCACGCGCGGGCCTTCGTTCAGCACCAGGGTGTGACAGCGCATCACCGAGCCGGCGGCACAGCAGCCGGCGGGCAGCTTGCGCTCCCGCACGTCCATGCCGGACGAGCGCGCGAACAGCTCGCGCCAGTCCGGGCCGCCGATGGCGACGCCGGCCAGGCCGCAGGTGACGTCGATCGCCGCCGGCCCGATCCGCTCGCGGAGCAGCGCCACCTGCGGGAACGGGCACAGCACGTAGCCGTGCACCCAGGTCAGCCGCAGCGTCCACACGCCGTCGTCCTCGCGCGCGCGTCCCGGCGTGAGCTCGCCGGTGATCTCGTCCAACTCCTCGCGGCTGCCGCGCAGGTCGAGTTTGCCCAGATGCGAGACGTCTGATGCCCACACTCCGGCGGCCTCGGTGTCGTACACCGAGATCCTCCAGCCGTCGTGCTCCTCGACGGTGGCGCCAGCGGCGATGTGCGCGTGCTCCATCGGCGTTCGCAACACCGGATGGTGGTCGCCGGTCTCGGCGACCGCCGCGGGGGACATGAAGGCGTAGGGATCGACGGTCATGAGCGCAGCTTCTCTCCATCAGGGTCGTAGAACGGTCTGTGCGTCACGCTGGCCGGGATGCGAGACCCGGACGGGTCGGAGATGGTGATCGCCGTCCCTTCCTCGGCCATGCCGACGGGCACCCAGGCGATGCCGATCGACTTGCCGAGGCGGTGCGAGAAGCGCGAGGACGTGATCCGGCCGGCCGGCTCGCCGGTGGCTCCGATGACCTGTGCGCCCTCCTTGGGCACGGCGCCGTTGCGGCCCTCCCAACCGACCAGGGCGAGCCTGTCCCCGCGCCGTTTGAAGAACTCGATCGAGTAGCGGCCGATCCAGTCGGACTCCTTGTCCAGCTTGACGATCCACGGCATCGCCGCCTCGAGCGGCTGGGACTCGGCGTTCGTGTCCTGGCCGATGATCACGTGCATCTTCTCGAGCCTCAGGACGCGCTGCGGCTCGAGGCCGAACGGCTGCACGGAGAATTCCTCGCCGGCCTGCATGAGCGCGCCCCACAGATACTCCCCGGCTGCCGACGGATAGTGGATCTCGTAGCCCAGTTCGCCGACGAATCCGATCCGCAGCAGCAGGCACGGCACACCCGCGATCTGCGCATGGCCGGCGCCCAGGTAGGGGAAGGCGTCGTTTCCGAGGTCGAAGTCGGTCAGCTTGGCGAGGGCGGTGCGGGCGGCCGGCCCGGCCACGTTGACCGCCGCGATCGCCGACGTGACGTTCACGATCTGGCAGTCCATGCCCCAGACGGCGTTCCACCAGGTGAACCACTGCTCCATGCCGCCGGCACCCGAAGAGGTGGTGGTCACGTAGTACTCGGTCTCCGACAGCCGGGCGACGGTGCCGTCGTCCAGGATCGAGCCGTCGTCGCCGCAGACGATCCCGTACCGCACGCGGGCGAGTTTCATGTCGCCGAAACGGTTCGGGTAGATGCGCTCGAGGAACTCGGCCGCCTGCGGTCCGCGCACGATCAGCTTGCCCAGGGTGGAGACGTCGATCAGCCCCAATGACTCGTGCACGGCGGCCGTCTCGGCGTCGGCGTCGCCGTAGTCGTACGGCCGCTTCCAGTCGCCCGCCCACAGCATCTTGCCGCCGCGCGCGGCGTGCCAGTGGTGGATCGAGCTGCGTTTCACCGGCTCGTAGCCGCGGCCGGCCAGGTGGGAGAAGCTGGTGGGATTGTGCGGCGGCCGGCCGGTGGTCACCCCGACCTGCTGCGCGTCTGCATCCAGGCCCAGCTCGGCCGCCATCACCAGGCCCGAGTTGCGGTGGCACATGCGCCCCTGGCACGGGCCCATCGTGACCGTGGTGTAGCGCTTAGAGAGCTCCAGCGACCCGAACCCCTCCTGCACCGACTGGTGCACGTCCTTGGTCGTCACATCTTCGCAGTAGCAGACGAACTGCTTGCCGGACGCGCTCGCGCACTTGGCCGGCACGTCGCTGGTGGTGCCCCCGGCCGGGCTGACCACGCGCACGTTCTCGGGCAGCCGGTCGGGCACGTACACCCGCAGTTCGCGGTCGTAGCGCACCTTGCCGCCGGCCTGGACAAGGAAGCCGTGCGGCATCACCGATCCGCCGCTCATCACCACCAGGTCGGCGGCGAGGCGGCGCCGTTCCGATCCTCGAGCAACGTCGATCCCGGTCACCGCGTCGCGGCCCCGTGCGCGTACCGGCGCGAAGCCCCGCAGGTGCTCGATATCTGCCAGCACCAGACGCTGGTCGGGCTCGGTGCCGTCACGCGTGTCGACGACGGCCCGCACGGCCACGCCGGCGTTCGCCAGGTCGACGGCGGCGTCGATACCGCCGTCGTCCACGCACACGACCACCGCCTCCTCCGCCGGCGCGATGCGGAACTGGTTGATCAGCCGCCGTGCGCCGACGCCGAGCATGACACCAGGCAGGTCGTTGCCCTCGAACACCAGCGGCTGTTCGATGGCTCCGTTTGCGAGCACCAACTCGGCGGCCCGGAAGCGGTGCATGGTGGTGCCCTGGAACACCGGCACCAAGCCGCCCTCGTACACCCCGGCGGCGTACGCGGGCTGGAGGATCAGTACCCCGGCCTCGCGCGCCTGCTGCACCAGTTCGGCCGCCCGACCGGCCGCCGCGTGACCGGAGTACGCGAGGTGGCCGCCGAGCGCGAGGCCCTCGTCCACGAGGGCTGTGTCGCGGCCGCCGGCCGCAGCTTCGATCGCGGCTTCGAGGCCGGCCGGGCCGCCGCCGATCACCAGCACGTCGACGTGCCGGTGCACCTTCTCGAAGCGCTCGGTGGGGCGGTGCAGCGGGTCGATCACGCCCAGTCCGGCGGCCCCGCGCAGGATCTTCTCGTAGTACTTCCACGCCCAGCGCGGGCGGATGAAGGTCTTGTAGTAGAACCCGACCTGCATGCCGAAGGATGGCGTCGCGCGCCCCACCAGGTGCAGCAGGTCGCGCTCCAGCGACGGCCAGGCGTTGATGTGGTCGACTCGCATCCCGCCGTGGATCGGCGTCATGCAGGCCCGCACCGACGGCTCGCCGTCGACCGCCACCAGGCAGTTGGGGCACTGACCCGAGCAGCACAGAAGACCGCGCGGGCGGTGGTACTTGAAGGATCTCGAGAACACGCGCACGCCCTCGGCGTAGAGGGCCGAGGCGATCGTGTCGCCGGCATACCCGGTGTGCGGCTCGCCGTCCCACCAGAAGGCGATCTCGCGGTTGCGGTCGATCAGCTCGCCGCGGTGTTCGGACAGGCGTGGGCTAGCCATCCAGCCCTCCCGGCAGCGCTGTTGCGATCACCCGGTTGTCGCGGGTGTCGCGGTCGGCCAGGAACCACTCCCGGCAGCCCGAGGAGTGAAACCACCACTCGCGCTGGTCTCCTGCGACGTTGCGCTTGAAGTACAGATAGCTGAAGAGCGCCCGCTCGTCCTCGGACGAGCGAGGGCGCGATGTGATCTCGCCCCCGTATGAGAACTCGTCCACCGGACGGCCTCCGCAGTTGGGGCAGGTCAGGATGAAGCTCACGGGCGGCGGGTCCCTTCGGGTATGCGGCCGTTGGCGGCGGGGGTGAGCGCCTCGAGCACGGCCTTGGCGAACGACTCGGGCCGGAAGGCGAAGTTCGTCCCCACGAGGGGGATGCCGGTGATCGCCGATGCCTCCAGGGTGAGCGCGACCATGTCCTCCGGCTCCAGGTTGTGGACGTGTGACTTGCCGCAGGCACGCGCCAGCGTCTGCGCCTCGAGCGTCAACACCCGCAGGTAGTTCGCGAGCCGGCGGCCGCCGAGAATTGGGTCGAAGCGGGCCGCCAGCGCATCGTCCTGGGTGGAGATGCCGGTGGGGTCGCGACCGGCCTGGTAGTCGTCGTAGAACCCGGCCGCCGAGCCGAGCTTGGCGTACTCGTCGTCGAACTCGGGGCTGTTGTCACCGAGTGCTATCAGCGCCGCGACGCCGATAGAGACGGCGTCCGCTCCCAGCGCGAGCGCCTTGGCCACGTCGGCGCCCGAGCGGATCCCGCCGGACACGATCAGTTGCACCTTGCGGTGCATGTCCAGCTCCTGCAGCGCCTGCACGGCCAGGCCGACGGCGGGCAGCGTCGGGATCCCGACATGCTCGATGAACACGTCCTGGGTGGCTGCGGTGCCGCCCTGCATCCCATCCACCACGATCACGTCGGCGCCCGCCTTGACGGCCAGCTGGACGTCGTAGTACGTGCGGGTGGCGCCCACCTTGACGTAGATCGGCTTGCGCCAGTCGGTGATCTCGCGCAGCTCGTGGATCTTGATCTCGAGGTCGTCCGGCCCGGTCCAGTCCGGGTGCCGGCAGGCGCTGCGCTGATCGATGCCCTTGGGCAGGTTGCGCATGGCGGCCACGCGGTCGGAGATCTTGTGGCCGAGCAGCATCCCGCCTCCGCCCGGCTTGGCGCCCTGGCCGACCACGACCTCGATCGCGTCCGCCCGGCGCAGATCGTCGGGGTTCATCCCGTACCGGCTGGGCAGCACCTGGTAGACGAGCGTGTCGGAGTGCCCGCGCTCCTCCTCGGTCATCCCGCCGTCACCGGTGGTGGTCGAGGTGCCGACCTCGCTGGCGCCTCGCCCCAGCGCCTCCTTGGCCGGGGCCGACAGCGCGCCGAAGCTCATGCCGGCGATCGTGATCGGGATCTTCAGCTCGATCGGCTCGGAGGCATAGCGGGTGCCGAGCGTGACGTTCGTGTCGCAGCGTTCGCGATAGCCCTCCAGCGGGTAGCGTGACACGCTCGCCCCCAGGAAGAGCAGGTCGTCGAAGTGCGGCACCCGGCGCTTGGCGCCGAAGCCGCGGATGTCGTAGATGCCCTCGCTGGCCGCGCGCTGGATCTCGTGGATGGTGGCCCGGTCGAAGAGCGCGCTCTCGCGCAGGCCGTGCCTGGCGACCCGGCCGACGATGTCGGACAGCCGGTCCCTGGTCGTGTCCGGTGTCGTGCCGGTGGTATCGGAGTGGGCCATCTACTAGTACTCGCCGGCGTGGTCGACGTTGAAGTTGTAGAGGCGCCGCGCGGAGCCGTAGCGGCGAAACCCGGACGGGTCGGCGTCGCCCGCGCCGGCGGCCTCGAGCAGCTCCCGAAGTTCCGCCGCATGCTCGTCGCGCACGTCCTTCTCGATGCAGTCGGCACCCAGGCTCTTGACGCTGCCGCGGACATAGATCCGCACCTCGTAGAGCGAGTCGCCGAGCGCCTCTCCGGCATCGCCGAGCACGACGATGCGGCCGGTCTGGGCCATGAACGCGCTCATGTGGCCGACCGAGCCCTTGACCACGATGTCGCCTCCCTTGAGCGAGATTCCGCAGCGTGCCGAGGCGTCGCCTTCGATCACGATCAGGCCCCCGCGGGCGGTCGCGCCGGCGGCCTGGCTGGCGTTGCCGTCCACCACCACCAGGCCGCTCATGATGTTCTCGGCCAGGCCCACGCCGGCGTTGCCGTGCACGCGCACGGTCGCCTGCTTGTTCATGCCTGCGCAGTAGTAGCCGACGTGACCGTCGATCTCGACCTCCAAGGGAGCGTCCAGTCCGCAGGCGATCGCGTGGCCGCCGGAAGGCTTCACGATGCGCCAGCGCACGGGGCCGGACGACGCGTCGGCGGGGAGGCCGTGAAGGCGCTGGTTGAGCTCTCGCAGCGATGTCATCGAGAGGTCGACGACCTCGGTCTGGGCGTCCACGGCCATCAGACCAGTTCCCTCTCCCACGAGTACACCGTTGCCGGCTCTGGCTCCCAGATCCGGGCGTCGTCCGCGCCGGGAAGGGTCGCGATCGCCCGGTACTCCGAGGCCATCGCCACCCAGTCGTCGGTCTCCGCCATCACGGCCGGCTTGCAGGCGATCGGGTCGCGCAGCACCGCGAATCCGTCGGCGGTCCCGACCGCGAAGGTGTAGAACCCGTCCAGGTCTGTCAGGCATCCTTCCAGCGCCTCGACCAGCGACGCCCCCTCGCGCAGCCGCCAGGTCAGGTACCCGGCGGCGACCTCCGTGTCGTTCTCGGTCCGGAACACGATCCCCTCCCGCCGCAGCCGCTCGCGCACGCGGTTGTGATTGGAGAGCGACCCGTTGTGGACGAGGCACAGGTCGAGCCCGGTCGAGAAGGGGTGTGAGCCGTCGGTGGTGACCCGGCTCTCGGTCGCCATCCGGGTGTGACCGAGCGCGTGACTGCCCGCCAGGTCGGCGAGCCGGAACCGCTCGGCGAACAGGCGCGGGAGGCCGACCTCCTTGTACAGCTCGATCACCGCCCCCGCGCTCATCAACCGCAGCTCGGGGTGGGCTCGGCCGACCCACTCCTCGGCGGTTTCGGCGATCGCGTCGAGGTGCAGGACGGCGTGGTTGGCCCGGCGGTCGATCCGCGCCTCTCCGCCGAACTCCTCGAGGGCCTCTGCACACAGAGGCTCCCAGGCATACGCGTCGTCAGGATGCTGGAGGGTCAGCTTGCAGGATCCGGGTGGTGCCGGGTCGCGGTAGATCGCCACCCCGGCTGAGTCCGGCCCGCGGTCGTTCATCTGCACGAGCATGTCGTGCACGTGCCGCCCGAGCGCCTGCTCGATCGCGGGCGCTTTGGCGAACAACCCTACGATCCCGCACACAGCGCCCGTCCTGCCGGTGAGCTCGGCGTCGAATCGTTATAGAGGAATCCACACACCCCGAACACCCGTGACCTTTCTGCAGACCGACGCCCAGCATAGGGTGCCGAGGGCCTCGCGGGCAGTGCCGGGGGGCGAACAATTCAGACGGGTGGAGTGTGCGGATGCGACACGCGGGCCGTAACGGTGCCAGGCACCGTCACGACCCGCGTGACAGCTCTTAGGCTCTTAGAACAGCGTGAGGTAGTTCTGCACCTCCCACGGGGTGACCTGTTCGTGGTAGGCCTTCCACTCGTCCTGCTTGGTCTTGACGAAGTAGTCGATGTAGTCCTCGGTACCGGTGTTGCCGAGGGCCTCGCGGAGCACCTT
>JBBRMM010000021.1:0-53623 GCA_038230835.1 Gaiellales bacterium | reverse complement strand
GTCACCCGCTCGGCGCTGCAGAACGCCGCGTCGATCGCCAAGAACATCCTGACAACCGAGGCCATCGTGGCCGAGGCTCCCGAGAAGCACCAAGCCGCCCCGATGGGTGGCGGCGGCATGGGTGGAATGGACATGATGTAAGCCCGGTCGCTCGCTCCGGCGAGCACCGATAGTCCGCAGACAGCCGAGGGCCCGGAGCGATCCGGGCCCTCGGTCGTTCTCGAGCTCGTCGTTCGTCGGGTCGAGCTCATTGAGTCCGGCTACCGTCCGCCCATGCTCGAGTACCCGCCGGGCTATGACTTCGAACGTTCGACGTTCCGGTTCCGCCGGTTCGGCGACGATCTCGCCAGCCGGTGGGTGGACGGGGGGCTGCACCGCGTGCTGCGCTCGGGGCTCCCGGTGCGGTTGGCCGCCACCGGTGTGACGGCCCACGGAGACGTGACCGATGCCGACCGAGCCGAGGTGGCCCATCTGCTCGGCTTCGGGTTCGACGTGGACGCGTTCGCGGCCGCGTATCCCGAGCTGGCGGCGCGTGCGCCCGGGTTTCGCCCCCCGCTGCTGGCCGATCCCTTCGAGATGCTCGTCACCTCGGTGACCGCGCAACAGGTCTCGCTGCTGGCTGCGTGTGCCATCCGCAACCGGTTCGTGCAGCGGTTCGGCGGCCGGGCCGAATACCCCGGCGGCGAGTGGTGGGCGTTCCCGGAAGCGACTGAGGTCGCCGGCGCCGATCTCGGCGGCCTCGGCCTCTCAGGGTCGAAGATGCGGGCGATCGCCGCTCTGGCGACGGCCGACCTGGCGCTTGCCTCGCTGGAAGACGCCGAGGTGCGTGAGCGACTGCTCGCTCTCCCGGGCGTCGGGCCGTGGACGGCGGACTGGTTCCTGGCCCGCTGCCTGGGCCGTCCCGGTGCCTTCGCCCCCGGCGACCTCGGCGTGCGTAAAGCGGTCGCGCGATGGGCGACGGACGGTCTCGAGGCGATCTGGCCAGAAGAACGCGTGCGCGAGGCATGCGCCCGATTCGGGGCCCACGCCAACCTCGCGGTGCACTACCTGCTGACCCCGGAGGGCGGTTAACCGCCCGTCCCGATAGGCTTCGCCTGCCGATGGCCGTCGAGACCCAAAGCCCCGGCAGCCAGGTCGCCGCGACCGCCGCCGACTCACGGCTGCGCGCTATGCTTCGCGCGTATCGCTATCCGCTGACCGTCTTTGCGCTCAGCAGGGTCGCGGTGTACCTCCTGTTTGCGATGGTGGCCTGGACACACCGCGTGCCCCGCCACTCCGGGCTCACCTACCAATCGGTGTTCAGCCCGCTGGGAGCGTGGGACGCGGTCTGGTACCACTGGGTCGAGGCGCGCGGCTACGACCCGGCGATCGCGCACGGAAACGTCGCCGCCTTCTACCCCCTGTGGCCGCTCGCGTGGCGGGCAGTCAGCTACCTGCCGATTCCGATCTACCTGGTCGGGAGCCTGCTCTCGACCGCCATCTTCGCCTTCGCGCTGTGCTTGCTGTATCGCATCACCCTGGGTCGATTCGATCTTGCGATGGCGCGCCGAACCACGCTCTACATGGCGATCTGGCCGCTCGCGTTCGTGTACTCGATGCCGTACTCCGAAAGCCTCTTTCTGCTCGCCTCGCTGGCCGCGTTCGGGCTCACCTGGCACGGCCGGTGGTGGCTCGGATCGAGCGCGGGCGCCCTGGCGGTGCTCGCCCGCCCGGTCGGGATCGCGCTCGTGCCGGCCCTGGCGTGGCGGATCCACAAGCGCGAGGGCCGGCGGCTGCGTGCCTACCTGCCGCTGCTCGTGATGGTGGCTGCGGAGCTGGCGTTCTTCACCTACCTGGGCTGGCGGACCGGCGACTGGCTGTCCATCACCCATGCCCAGCACCGCGGCTGGGGCCGGGGATTCGTACCACTTCCCATCAAGCTGGTCGAGGCGCTGTGGCAGGACGTGATCCAGAACGGACTGCTGCGCTCGCTGGCTGACGTCTCGTTCACGGTCGTCTGGTGTTACCTCTGGTACCGGGCGTGGCGGGTGATGCGTCTCCCCGGGGAGTACCTGATCTACTCGGCGCTGCTGATTCTGCTTCCATCCAGCGGCGGTTCGCTGCTGTCGATGGGCCGGATGGGCATGGTCGCGTTTCCGCTGATCTGGGCGCTGGCCGACTGGGGTGGTGACGAGCGGGTGGACACCCTGGTCAAGACGGTCGCGCCGGCACTGCTGGCGGCGCTGGTGTTCATCACCTTCGGTACGCATACCTTCGTGCCCTGACCGGACGCAGGCGACGCCGGCTCAGGCGGTCGCGAGCACCAGGAATCGACCCTCGTTGCGCGGGGTCGGCCCGTCCTGGTACACCTGCCGGAGGGACGTGTCCGACCGCAGGGCGGTGATCACCGAGGGCGCCGTGGTCTTCAGATCCATCGCCACGTAGGTGACGTGGTAGCGGGCGATGATCGCGTCCCGATGGGCCTCGGTCGTAGCCGGGTCGAGGAACGTCGTCACGTCCACCCGCCGCTGGTGCGGGTCGTCGAGCGGATTGGCCCGCGTGTGCGGCTCGGAGATCGCGACCACGTAGACGTCGGTGTGGCCGACCAACTGGTATGCGATACCCGAGTACCAGTCCTTGGGGCTCGCGCTGTATGGTGCCAGCACGACCGGGAACGGGTGGTCATGCGTATCCATGAACGAGACCAGGCCGGGTGTCTCCTGGTTCAGCAGGTACTGCTGGGATTTGCCGTCGATCAGCCCGCTGAGCACCGGCCGCCCGTACAGATCCCAGGGGCCGGCCATCATCGCCACGAACAGGAGCGCAGTTGCCAGCAGCGGCGCGGAGAATACAGCGCGCGACGTCGGCAGGTCGCCCCGGCGGCGGGCGACGCCGATCACGCAGCCGATCGCCGACAGAGCGGCCAGCACGTTGGGGAGCGAGAGCGTGCCCTCGGCCGAGAACACCGTAGCCGTGGGGCACATGTCGAACTCGGCGAGTTTCTGGCCCCACATCCACTCGTGCCCCTCGATCAGCCGCGATCCCAGGGCCAGCACGACCACGGCGCCGACGAGCTTCCAGCCGTGCAGCCGGCGGGCGGCCAGCACCACCACCGACGCCGTCACGAACACCCACGGGATCGCCTCCCACATGCGGGTGGACTGACCGACGCCGATCACATCCGACATCACCCCGCCGACGCCGGGAAACGAGGTCAGGGCGAGCCCGCCGGCGAAGACGGTGCAGGTGAGCACCATCTGCCGGTGGCGCAGGAGGAGCACCGGTGCGGCGACCAGCGCGACCAGGAACTCGACCCGGAACTGCAGCACTTGGCGGCCGGAGAGCGAGATCACATGGTGGTGCCAGACCATGAAGTCGTCCTGGGTGACCGGGATCGTGCCCGACCGCGTGGCGCCGCGCAGTGCCACCAGATAGATGAACCCGAACATCGCCGCGTTGGTGATCACGGCGCCGGCGAGCGCCCGCCAGGCGCGTGGAGAGATGACGATGGTGGCGGTGAGGATGGCCAGCGAAGGCAGCGCGTACGTCGGGTGGAGGATGGCCACCACCGTCGCGCTGACGACCACCGCCGCGGTCAACCTGCGGTCGGTCTGGTCACGGTGCAGCTCTGCCAACAGGACGACGATGGCAGGGAAGGCGATCAGGAAGGTGAAGAACGGCGGCTGGTTGAGCAGGCCGAGCTCGTTGCGCGAGGCGACGTCCCAGACCGCCAGCAGCGTCCCCAGCGTGCCCACCGCCGGGCCGCCGAGCGCCCGCCCGCCCCCGTACACGGCCGGTACGAGCAGAAACGCAAAGCCCGCCACCAGGTGCGCGTAGCCGACCGAACCGTCCACCCCGGTCAGCTCGCACGCGCCGGCCTGGACGGCGTGCAGGAGCGGGAACGCGTAGCCGGCGTGCGCGTGCCCGTCGAAGAACGGCGAGATCCCCGAAAGCGAGAGCGAGGGCAGCGCCAGCAGCTTACGGATGACGCCGGCGTGGTACAGCGCGTCGCCCATCAGCGTCGGCTGCCAGTGCAGGGCGGCGAGGCCCAGCGCGACCCCACCCGCCCCCACCCCGGCCACCTCGCGACTCGGCCATACACCCCACTGCAACATCGAGGTTGCGCCGAGGCCGAGCGCCGCCAGCGCAAGTACGATGAACAGCACCCACTCGAACGGCAATCCGACCGCGAATCCGAACGCCAGCGGCACGATCCACGCCGAGAGCCCGGCGACCGGCAGCACCGCGAGTGCCGACGGGGTGTCCAGCCGCGCCCGCAGCCCGCTGACCCCGAGCACGGCCCATCCCGGGATACCGATCGCGACCGCCAGCCCCACAGCCATCGCCAGGTCGGCAGGAAGCACGTCGCCCGCCAGGCGGGCCGCGCCCGCAGCGACCAGGATGCCCAGCGCGGCGATCGTGGTGCGCAGCGGCCGGATCACGCCGTGCGCTCGCAGACGGAGGTGATGAGCCGCACGGCGAGCTCGATCCGCCGCTCGAGCGTCGCGATTTCGATCCACTCCTCCGGCGTGTGATCGCGGCCGCCGACCGGGCCCAGGCCGTCCAGCGTGGGAACCCCCGCTGCGCCTGTCCAGCAGCCGTCGGAGACGCCGCCCGAGTGTTGTTCGGCGACGTCCAGGCCGAGCGCAGCGGCATGCGACAGCGCCAGATCGACCAGCCACGCGGAACGCGGCATCGGTGGCCAGGTGCCGCGGTCGACGATCTCGATCTCGACGCCGTCGTATGGACTCTCGCGGTCGAGCTCTGCGAGCGCGTGGTCGAGGTCGGCGGCGTCGGATGAGCGGATGTCGATCGTCGCCCGTGCGTGTCCGGGCACGGTATTGGCCGCGTCTCCGCCGGCGACTGTGGTGATCACCGACGTCATCGCCGGCCGGTTCGACGCAAGCTTCTCGATTCGCAGCACCTCGGCGGCGAGCGCCGAGACGGCACTGCGACCGCGGGCGGTGTCGGCGCCCGCGTGGGCCGGCCGGCCGGTCAGCTCCATCGTCCGCCACAGCGCGCCCTTGCGGGCCGAGACGATGTCGCCGTTCTCGCGGCCGCACTCGAATACCAGGACAGCGTCGCTGCCCGCGGCCAGCGCCGTCGCGGCCGGGGCGTGCAGCCGAACCTCCTCGTCGGCGCACACCAGGAGCCGGACACGGCCGAACTGCCGGGTGGGACGGCGGGCCAAGTCCTCCATGGCCATCGCCGCCAGTACCAGACCACCCTTCATGTCGGCCACGCCGGGCCCGGTGCAGCGCACACCGTTGCGCCGGAATGGCCGATCCGCTGCCGTACCCAGTCCGAACACCGTGTCGCCGTGGCCGAGCAGGGCCACCTCGCCGGTCGCGTCACCCACCAGCTCGACGCTCAGACTGCGGGCCGGGTTCTGCGGTTCAATGATCCATCCCCGGGTGCAGCCGGCCGGCACCAGCCACTCTGCGACGGCCGCCGCAACCTGCTCCTGCTCGAGGCCCTCGGAGGGGGAGTCGATGGCGACCAGCTGCTCCAGCCGCTCGCAGAAGAGGTCGGTGGTACTCGGCTCGGGCACGAGCGCCACAGTGTACCGAGGCAGGCCGTCGGTGCCGGCGGGAACCATCGAGCACCGGGCTCAGAACCCGTAGCGCTCCTCTTTCCAGGGGTCGGCGTCGTTGTGATAGCCGTACCCCTCCCAGAAGCCGGGCCGGTCGGTGTTGGTGAACTCGAGCCCGCGCAGCCACTTGGCGCTCTTCCAGAAGTAGCGGCTGGGGACGAACAGGCGCAGCGGGAAGCCGTGCTCCGGCGTCAGCGGCTGCCCGTCAGCCTCGTGGGCGAGCAGCACATCGTCACCCTGCAGGGCCTCGAGCGGCAGGTTCGCCGTGAACCCCTGCTCGGCGTGGGCGATCACGAAGCGCGCGCTGTCGAGCGGCTGCACCGCCGCGAGCACGGCGCTCATGGGCACGCCGCGCCACGGGTGGTCGAGCTTCGACCAGCGCGTTACGCAGTGGATGTCGGCGGTGACCTGCTTGGAGCCGAGTGCCAGCAGCTCGTCCCAGCTCAGCCGAAGCTCGTTGCGTACGAGCCCGAACACACGCAGATCCCAGGTGGCGAGATCGACCCGCGGCACGCTGCCCGCGTGCAGCACCGGCCACTTGTCGGTGAAGTACTGGCCGGGCGGGATCCGAGACATGTCGATCCCGGCCTCGGCCGCCTTGCGATCCGAGCTCGAGCGAAAGAGCGCCATGGGCCGTAGTGTGCCCGACCTCCGCGGCGTTACGCTTCGGATATGACCGTGACCCTCGAACGCTCGTTCCTGCGTGCATTCGGCCCCGACGCCGTGGAGTTCCTGCAGAGCATGCTCACCAACGACGTCGAGAGCCTCGCGCCGGGTGAGGGCTGCTATGCGCTGCTGCTCACCCCCAAGGCGCGGGTGATCGCCGATCTCGAGGTGCTGCGCGTCGACGATGACCTGCTGCTCGGCTGTCCGCCCGCGGTCGTGGACCAGGTGCTCGACACGCTGGTGCGCGCGCGGTTTCGCAAGAAGGTGCAGTTCGAGCCCGCACCGTGCGTGCTCGTCTGGGGCGACCATGCCGACGCGGTGGCCTCGCTCGACTCTCCGGCCGGCCCGCTCCGCCTGCTCCCGCACCCCGTGAGCGGGTCGGGGCCTGTGTCCGATTGGGAGATCGCGCGGATCGAGTCGGGCATGCCGCGGTTCGGAGTCGATTTCGGGCCCGAGTCGATGCCGGCCGAGGCGGGCGTGGTGGAGCGAGCCATCAGCTTCACCAAGGGCTGCTACCCGGGCCAGGAGCCGGTGGCGCGTCTGCGCCACCGCGGCCACCCCAACCGCCAACTGCGCGGGCTCTCGTTCGCAGGGACCGCGCCCGCGACCGGCAGCCCGGTGACCGGGGGCGGTCGCGAACTGGGAACGCTGACCTCGGTGGCCGAATCGGCGCGTTACGGGACGATCGGGCTGGCGGTGCTACGACGTGAGGCCGAGGTCGGTGAGGCGGTTGACGTGAAGGGGGTGCGGGCCAGCGTGCGCAGCCTCCCGTTCGGGCGCGACTGATCCTCCCGCTAGGCGATCGTCACCTCGTCGCAGAGGTACACGTCCTGGATCGCGTGCAGCAGCTCGACACCTTCCGTCTGCGGACGCTGGAATGCCTTGCGGCCGCTGATCATGCCCGTCCCGCCGGCGCGCTTGTTGACCACCGCGGTGAACACGGCGTCGTGCAGGTCGCTGGCGCCGCTGGAGGCGCCGCCCGAGTTGATCAGCCCGGCGCGGCCCATGTAGCAGTTGGCGACTTGGTAGCGCGTCATGTCGATCGGGTGGTCGGTCAGCAGCTCTGAGTAGACGCGCTTGTCGGTCTTGCCGAACGCGAGGTCGAGAAACCCTGGGGCCGCCGTCGTGGGAGCCTTCTGCTTGATGATGTCCGCCTGGATCGTGACGCCCAGATGATTGGCCTGACCGGTCAGATCGGCGGCGGCGTGATAGTCGGGGCCGCCCTCCTTGGTGCGATCGAAGGCGGCGTTGCGCAGGTAGCACCACAGTACGGTCGCCATACCCAGCTCGTGCGCCGCGGCGAACGCGGCCGACACCTCCTGGATCTGACGCTTCGACTCCGGCGAGCCGAAGTAGACCGTCGCACCGACCGCCACGCAGCCCTGCTCGCGCGCCTGGCGCACGGACGCGAACATGATCTGGTCGAACGAGTTGGGATAGGACAGGAACTCGTTGTGGTTCAGCTTGAGCAGGAACGGGATCCGGTGGGCGTAGCGCCGGGCGACCGACCCCAGCACACCTAGCGTCGTGGCGACCGCGTTGCACCCGCCCTCGATCGCCAGCTCGACGATCCGGGCGGGATCGAAGTAGTCAGGATTCTTGGCGAACGACGCCCCCGCCGAATGCTCGATGCCCTGGTCGACGGGCAGGATCGAGAGGTACCCGGTACCGGCCAGACGGCCCGATCCGAACATCGTCTGCAGCGATCGCAGGACCGGCGTCGGCCGGTCGCTCTGGGCGACCACGCGATCCACGAAGTCCGGCCCCGGCAGGTGCAGCCGGTCGCGGTCGACGGTGGTGCACTCGTGCGTCAGCAGGGTCTCGGCGTCGGCGCCCAGCAACGACTCGATACGGCCGATGTCAGCTGATGATGTGGTGGTCATCTCGAACCTCGAGAACCTAGTGGGTTGTCAGGCAACGTTGGTGGTGTCGATGGCGAGCGAAACGCAAGCGATGCCAGGACGCAGGGAGCGCCAATAGTTGGCACTATTGGCGCGACTGAGGACGCCGCAGCGCGCCGCGTTGCAGCCGCCAGAACCCGCAAACGTTGCCTGACGACCCACTAGCGTTCCCAAGCGCCCACCTCGTACGCCTTTCCGGGCGTACCGCCGATCGCAATCAGCGTGGTCGGTGACTCGGTCGACTCGATCTTGCGCTTGACCGCCGGCTCGACTCCGATCATGCCGCCCTCGCCGACCCGTATCTGTTCGCCGTCGATCGTCGCCAGCACCTCGCCGTGGTGCACGAAGTAGAGCTCCTGCTGTCCGCTCTCGGTCTCGTCGTGCTCGGGGATCAGCACCGCGCCGGCATCTTTGGTCACCGCATTGATGCCGAATGCCGTGATGCCGAAGTGGTGGCGGACGGACTTCCAGGTCTGCGGCCAGTCTGGTTTCACCGGCGGCACCGCGTCCACGTGCTCGATCCTCCAACCCGTACCTTGCGCTGCAACACTCATGCTCGAACCTCCCTGTCGCTGGCACCCGCCGGCGGCGAGAGTTTTAGGCGCTTAGCCCGGCACGTACTCGAAGATCAGCCGGCCGCCGTCGCGGAAGCCCTGCTTGCTGTAGAAGGTGGGTATCCCGACCTCGAGGTCGTCCGGAGTCACCCGCAGCTCGATCGACTCGATTCCGCGCCGCCGGCACTCGGCCACCACGTTGCGCAGCAGAGCGCCTCCGAGCCCACGGCCGCGCGCGGACGGCTGAACCCACACCTCCTCGATCTCGGCGCTGCAGCCACCACCGGCGGAGATACGGATCGTGGTGGTCGCCACCCCGTGATCGTCGGCGACGACGAAGAACCCGCGGCCCGGATCCTCGAGAATGGCATCGACATTCTGGGCGAGGTGTTCGACCACCCGCCCCTCGTGGCTGAAGAATGCGCGCAGCAGGGTTGTCACCGCGGGGGCGTCCTGGGGCACTGCGAGGCGAACGGTGGTGGTCACGGTCGGCGATGATAGGTCAACCGTGGACGACTGGGACGCATACGAGCGCCGGAATCGTGCGCGTGAGCTGCAGCGTGCGGAGCGCTTGCGACGGCGAGGCCACCGCCGGCGGCTGC
Organism: Gaiellales bacterium; assembly: GCA_038230835.1. Classification (GTDB taxonomy): domain Bacteria; phylum Actinomycetota; class Thermoleophilia; order Gaiellales; family JAICJC01; genus DASUHT01. Next base: position 44,328 of record JBBRMM010000021.1, on the reverse strand, counting down.
TCCTCGGCGTGCCGGGTGTGGTGCTGGCGGCCGCGGCCGGCTATGGGCTGACCGGCTTCGTCGGCGGGCATGGCGGGCCTGCGGTGAAGGTCGGGTCGTCGCACCACCGGATTGCGTCCTCCACGCCTCCTTCGACCGTGGCGACGAGCACCCCCGGCTCCCCCCGCCCGCCCCGCCAGATCACCCTCGCCGCGGTCGGCGACACCATGCTCGGCGATACCCCTGACCTCCCACCCTCACCGGCCACCTATCTGGGCGGCATTCGCCAGGCGCTGGGCGCCGGCATCGTGTTCGGCAACCTCGAGGGGACGCTGACCGATCAGACCGCCGGCAAGTGCGCGCCCGGCGCAGCGAACTGCTACGCCTTCCGGGCTCCCCCTTCGTACGCGAGCTATCTGCGAGGAGCGGGTTTTTCGGTAATGAACAACGCCAACAACCACTCCTACGACTTCGGAGCGGCGGGTCAGATCGACACGGTGCGCGCCCTCCATCGGGCCGGCATCGCCCAGACCGGATTGCCGGGCGAGGTGACGGTCGTCCGCCGCGCGGGCCTGCGGGTGGGATTCGTCGGTTTCGCACCGTACCCGGACACCGCGCCGCTGACCGATCTGGCGGTCGCGCGCGCGTTGATCCGGCGCGCCGTCGGCGAGTCCGACATCGTGGTTGTGGCGATGCACGCCGGTGCCGAGGGGACATCGGCACAGCACCTGACCGGCACCACGGAGACGTACGTGGGCGAAGACCGCGGCGATCCGGAGGCGTTCGCCCACATGGCGATCGACGCCGGCGCGGATCTCGTGCTGGGGAGTGGGCCGCACGTGCTGCGCGCGGTCCAGCTGTACCGGGGGCGGCTGATCGCATACAGCCTCGGCAACTTCGCCGGGTACCACAACTTCACGACCGCCGGCGTGCTGGGCACGTCGGCCATCCTTCGGGTCACCCTCGCGGCCGACGGCAGCTTCCGCGGCGGCCGGTTGGTCTCGCTTCGGCTGGTCGGTGCAGGACAGCCGGAGATCGATCCCAGCGGTGCCGGCGCGCGATTGGTGGCCGAGCTCACGCGCGAGGATCTCGGCGCGCACGGCGCGCGCATCGGCGTCTCCGGCCGCATCCTGCGCCCGTAGGACAACGCTGGGAGTGAGTAAACGATCCCCCGAATGGGGGAATCGGCCGTGCCCATCGGTGGCTATCAAGAGATCGAGGCTGTAACTGCCCCGAACCCCCGATCCCCCGAAGGGAGGTGCGTGTCGATGATCAAGTGGAACTCTCGCTCCCTGCGCGTCGCTCTCGCGCTCGCCGCGCTCGCGTCATACGTCGTTTCCGCCGGCGCCACGATGAAGTGGTACTAGGAGAAAACGACCCCGGCCGGGGCTAAACACCCGGCCTCGGATGACCGATAGGACTCCGGCGGGCCCCTATGTCGAACTCCTCTTCGTCCCATCTGGTTTCCCCCCGGCTGCGCCGGTACGTCATCGCCCTCGTTGCGATGGCTGTGCCGGTGCTGACCGGGGCTCTGCTCACGGTCGCCCGTGATCCGCTATCGATCTCGACTCTGGTCGGGGCCGGGATCTTCACGCTTGCGTCGGTGCTGGCAGAATTCAAGCCTGTACCGCTGGACGAGCGTGGCGGGCGCTCGGTGTCGCTGTCGTTCGTGTTCCTGCTCTCGACCCAGATGCTGTTCGGCTGGCAGTGGGCAGTGCTGGCGGCGGCGATCTCGACCGGCATCGTGGCCGCTTTCGACGGATCGTCGTGGATCAGGCGGGCGTTCAACACGTCCATGTACGTGCTGGCCGCCTTAGCATCGGCGGTACCGGGCTTTGTGTCGGGGATCGACCACGGCCACCTCGATCCGAGTAGCACCGACCGGCTGACGCTGCTGGCGTTCAGCGGTGGGGCCGCCTACATCGTCACCAATGTGTCACTGGTGTCGATCGTCGTCTCAATTGCGACCCAAACCCGGCTTCGCGATGTGCTCGACGACAACGTCCGTCACTCGGGCCTGGCGTTCGTGATCATGGCGTTCATTGCCGGCCTGGCCACGTCGCTGTGGAAGATCCGCCCGCAGCTCGAGGTGCTGCTGGCGGGCCCGTTGTTCGCGGTTGCGCTCTACCAGCGCTACGCCTATCGCACGGTGCTCGCCACCCGCGACGCCGAGACCGATGCGCTGACGGGCCTCGGCAACCACCGGTTGTTTCAGAACGACCTTGCCGCCGCGGTTGACGACTCGGCGGCCGGCGAGTTAGCCCTGTGCCTGATCGACCTCGACAACTTCAAGGGCATCAACGACCGCTATGGGCATTCAACGGGGGATCAGGTGCTGGTGCAGGTGGGAGCGCTCCTGCGCGATCAGTTCGGAGCCGCACATACGTACCGGATCGGCGGCGAGGAGTTCGCGGTGATGCTCTCCGACAACGGCGAGCGCGAGGCCTACTCCGCGCTGGAGCGGATGCACCACCGGCTGTGGCAGACGCGCTTCCCACACGGCGAAGCGGTGACCGTGTCGGCCGGCATCGCGAGCTATCCGGAGCACGCTCCGGACCGCGACCGGCTGCTTCGCGTTGCCGACGGAGCCCTCTACTGGGCGAAGAATCATGGAAAGAACCGATCCTGTATCTACTCCCCGTCGGTGGTCCGCATCTTCAGCCCAGAGGAGCTGGCGAAGACGGCCGAACGGAGCGCCCGGCTGCGAGCCGCCGAGGGTCTGATCCGGGTCGTGGACGCCAAGGACGGATACGCGGGCACACATTCGCAGTCGGTATCGCGCCTGTCCGAGGGCATGGCCCGTGCAATGGGGCTGGAGTCCGAGGTCGTCGATCAGGTGCGACTGGCGGGCCTGCTGCACGACCTGGGCAAGATCGCGATCCCCGACGCGATCCTCCAGAAGCCAGGCAAGCTCGACCCGGACGAGCTGCGGATCATGCGCGAGCACCCGGATCTCGGCTACCGCCTGCTGGACGGTCTCGGAGTGTCACCGGTCGACCGCTGGATCCGCCACCACCACGAGTGGTGGGACGGGTCGGGCTACCCGCTCGGCCTGGCCGGGGACGAGATCCCGCTCGGCTCGCGGATCATCCTGGTGGCCGATGCCTACGACGCCATGACCACCGACCGCGTCTATCGCGCCGCCGGCTCGGGAGAGGCCGCGCTCGCCGAGCTCCGGCGACGCTGCTGGACACAGTTCGACGCCCGAGTCGTGGCCGCTCTCGAGCGCTACCTGGTGTCCCCTGACTGCCACCTGACGTCACCCGCGTCCTCCTCCTCGGCGACCGGCTGATGGTTCTGCTCCTCGGCTTCGCGCTGGCGCTCGTCGTCGTGCTCGTGTTCGGCGGCCGGATCGGCCGGCTTGCCGATCTCCGTCCGCGCGCGGTCTGGCTGCTCTTCTCGGCGCTTGCCCTCCAACTGCTCGCGTTCCCGACCGGGCTCCTGCCGTGGGCGCCGGGCGATCGCGTGGCAACCGCGATGTCGCTCGGGTCGTACGGGTGCCTGGTGGCGGCGACGTTCCTCAACTTTCGGCTCGCCGGCACCTGGCTGCTCGGCCTGGGCATGTCCTTCAACCTGGTCACGATACTCGCCAACGGCGGGCACATGCCGGCCACGGCCGGCGCCCTGCGCAGGGCCGGCCTCGTCGTACACGGCGTGCACAACAACAGCGTCGCGCTCAGCCACCCGTCGCTGCCATGGCTGGTGGACCGGTTCGCGGTGCCCCACGGGGTGCCGCTGGCGGGCGTCTTCTCGGCAGGCGACGTGGTGATAGTGCTCGGCGCCGGGGTGGTGCTGTGGGTGGCCACCGGCGCCCAGCTTCGGCGTCGCTCGGCGGTGGCTCAGGAGATCCGCGTAGCTCCCGAGTAATGGTCCGAGTACCACCCGGCCAGGGTGCCTAACTGGACACTGGTTCCCGTGTGCGGGGCATGGATGAACCGACCACCACCGACGTAGATGCCGACGTGGCTGCGCTGGTCGAAGAACACGAGGTCGCCCGGCCGCAGGGCTCCCCGTGAGATGTGCCGCCCGGCGTTGTACTGGTCGAAGGACGTCCGCGGAATGTGCACACCGAGCCGCCCGAACACGAACTGCACGAGGCCCGAGCAGTCAAACCCACTTGGGCTCTCGCCACCCCACACGTACCGCACGCCGAGATATCGCTCCGCCGTGTGCACCGCACGCGAGCAAAGGCTGGGCTTGGCGACGGCGGGCGGGTGCCGGCGCCCGACGTGCTCGAGGGCGGCGCGGGTGTGCGGACCGACCTGGCCGTCGACGACCAGCCCGTGGTTTCGCTGGAAGGCCTCCACGGCCGCTCTGGTGATGGGACCGAAGTCGCCGTCGGCGGCGACACCGAGTCGGCGCTGGACGGTGGCCACGGCGGCGCCGGTCGATCCGAACCGGAGCACGGTCTCTCCCGCCGCGCCTCGATCCTCCGCGATCAGCGCCGCCCAGGTGTTCACCCCCACCTGACCGTCGACGAGGAGGCCATGAGCGTGCTGGAATCGCTCGACGGCGTGCAGGGTGGCGCGCCCGAACACGCCGTCGACAGGCACTCCGAGCAGGCGCTGGATGCGGGTGACGTCCGGGCCGGTCGCGTGCAGTCGCAGAATTCGGCGGTGGTGGCGGGAGCTCCTGCGGGTGGCCGCTGACGCTTTCACCGGGCCGGCGAGCATGGTCACCCCGGTGCTCGACGCACCGACCAGGACCGCCAGCGGCAGGCCGATCCGGCGCATGCGCCGCCACCGTGCACGTTCCGCGCGCCTTCGCCGCGAGCGCTGGGCGGAGTACGCCCACAGTTCGACCGATGCCAGATCCCGTGCGTACGCCATCCCGACCTCCAGCCACTCGACGCGGTCGGCTCACCCTACGCGGGGATCGTGTGGGTTCCGTGGCCAGACCGTTAGCGATCTGTTCACAAGGTCTGGTGCATATCACTCGGCAACCGTACGCTTATGGCATGAACGAAGTCTTGCAACTGTCGGTCGTGGTCACCCCTCACACCGCGGATGCCGTCACCGTGCTTCGCCGGGCACGCGCGCAGGTTCCCTGCGCCGGGTCGTTGTGCGCCGCACTGGACGCGTCCGACCCCGCCGGTGAGCTCTCGCCGGGTGCCTACGGGGAAGCGCTCGAGGCGCTCGACGTGGGGGCCCGGGTGTTCGGCTTCGCCTCCGCGACCGAGGTGGGAGCGCATCATGACGACGCGGCGCTGGTGATCGACGTGGCTGTGTATCACCTGACCGGATCGCCGTCGGACGTATCGGCGGCGCTGACAGCGTTTCGCCGCGCCGCCGGACCGCTGCTCGAACCGACCCGGCGCTAAGCGGCTCTGAAGGCGGCCGGCCGCTCGCCGGCCTGCTCGCCCGCGTCTCGACTCTGTGCCGGTTCTGTGTCCCGGTCCGTACGGGGTCTGACCCCGGGGTGGGGTGGGTCGCGCCGGCGCCGCGGAGAACGAGGCCCTGCGCGCGTACGCCGCATGTGGTTGCATAATCATGCGGTAGTGCTGTAATATCATGCGCCATGGTCACCGTCACCGAACGTCCGTCAGCGACCCTGACCGCCGGCATCGCCGGCGCGTCAGGCTATGTCGGCCGGGAACTCGGCCGCCTCCTGGCAGGTCATCCGCGGCTCTCGGTACGCGCCACCGGCCGCGAGGCTGCCTCGCTGGTCGGCTGCGATGTCGCGCTCCTGGCGCTGCCGCACGGGGCGTCGGGGCCGGTCGCGCGCCAGCTCGCCGACGGCGGTACGCTCGTCGTCGACCTATCGCGCGACCTGCGGGGCGAGTGGTGCTACGGGCTACCCGAGCTGCACCGATCTGAGATCGAGGGCTCCCGGGCCGTGGCGAATCCGGGCTGCTATGCCACTGCGGCCGTGCTGGCGCTGTCGCCGGTCGTGGAGGCGGCTGTCGTCGGCGGCCACCTGGTCGTCGACGGCAAGTCGGGTGTGTCCGGCGCCGGCCGGGCACCGTCCGAGGCCAGTTCCTTCTGTGGCGCCGGGGAGGGGATCGCGGCCTACGCACCGGTCGGGCATCCGCACCAGGCCGAGATCGAGCACGAGCTGTCCCGCAGGTCGGGACTGGATCTGTCGGTCACCTTCACCCCGCACCTGGCGCCTTTCACCCGTGGTCTTCTGGTGACCGCGTACGCGCGGCTGACCCACCGGCTGTCACAGCGTGAGGCGACCGACCTCTACCGCGACGCCTACGCCGGCGAGCCGTTCGTGCGCGTGGTCGACGCGCCGCGAACGCAGCCGCTGCGAACCACCAACCTCTGCCACCTCGGCGTGTGGGTGGACGAACGGCGCGCGGTGCTGGTTGTCTGCGCAGCCATCGACAACCTGGTCAAGGGCGCCGCGGGTCAGGCGATCCAGAACGCGAACCTGATGCTCGGACTGCCCGAGCATCTCGGCCTGCCCGACGTGGAGCTCGCGCTGTGAGCGTGTGCTTCCCTCGCGGGTACCGGGCGGCCACCGCGTGCTGTGGGATGAAGCGGAGCGGCAAGGACGACCTCGCCCTGCTGGTCTCCGATACGCCCGCCGCCGCAGCCGGCATGTTCACCCGCAACGCGGTGGTCGCCGCTCCGGTCACGGTCAGCCGGCGCCAGATCGCCGGTGGCACCGCGCAGGTTGTGGTGACCAACTCCGGGCTTGCCAATGCCTGCACCGGCGAACGTGGGTTGAGCGACGCGTGGGCAATGGTGGACGCGGCCGCATCCGCCCTCGCGGTGCCCCGCGAGCACGTCCTGGTCGCGTCGACCGGGGTGATCGGAAAGCCGCTTCCGATCGCATCGGTGACCTCGGGTATCGGCCGCGCGGCGAACCGGCTCTCGGCCGGCTTGGGAGCTCGCGCTGCCCAGGCCATCCGCACCACGGACGCATATCCCAAGACCGCCCGCGCGGAGCTCGCCGCCGTCGGCGCCACCGTACGGGTGGGGGGATGGCGAAGGGGGCCGGGATGATCCGCCCCGACATGGCGACCACGCTGGCCCAGATCACCACCGACGCCGCGGTGCCGGTGCCGCTGCTGCGCGGTGTCCTGGCCGACGCGATGCGCGAGTCCTTCAACGCGATCTCGGTCGACGGCTGCACCTCCACCAACGACTGTGTGTTCCTGCTGGCAAACGGGGCGTCCGGTGTGGAGATCACGACCGAGCAGCAGGTGCGGGAGCTGACGCACGCCGTCTCGGCGGTGGCCCTCGATCTCGCCAAGCAGGTCGTCCGCGACGGAGAGGGCGCGACCCGGGTGTGCACGTACGTCGTCACGGGAGCCGCCACCGATCAACAGGCCTCCACGGCCGCACGCGCGGTCGCCGCGAGCGTCCTGGTCAAGTGCGCGCTTCACGGCGGCGATCCCAATTGGGGCCGGATTCTGGCGGCGGTCGGCGCCAGCGGGATCGAGCTCGACCCCGGCCGGCTGACCGTCGCAGTCGGCGGCGTCGACGTTGCCCGCGCCGGCATCGGCGTGGAGGGCGTCGAGACCGCCGCCCGCGCCGCCTGCGCCGGACCGGAGGTCGCGATCGAGGTCGACCTGGGCATGGGCACCGGCTCGGCACGCATGATCGGGTCGGACCTGTCCCCTGACTACGTCCACTTCAACGCCGGGGTGACGTCGTGATCTCGGTGTTCAAAGTGGGTGGCGTGGCGGCCAGTCCGGCCGGTCACGTGGCCGGCATGGTGGCACGTGGCATCGGCGTCGTGGTTGTTCACGGCGGCGGCCCTCAGATCTCGGCGCGCTGCCGGGCGCGTGGCATCGAGCCGCAGTTCGTGGACGGTCAGCGGGTCACCGACGCGACCGTGCTCGAGATCGTCGAGGAGGCGCTTGCAGCTGAGAACGCGCGGCTTGTCGCAGACCTGCGGCAGGCGGGGGTGGAGGCGGTCGGCGTAGTCGGTGCGCTGACCGCCGCCCCCGTTAGCTCTCCGAGTCTGGGGCTCGTCGGGCGCGTGTCCCGGGTCGACGCGGCACCGCTCCGCGAGCTGCTGGCGGAGCGCTGCGTCCCGGTCGTGAACCCGTTCTCCGGCCTCAACGTGAACGCCGACCACGCCGCCGCTGCGGTTGCGGTCGCGGTCGGCGCCGACGAGCTGGCGTTCCTCTCGGACGTCACCGGGGTGGTCGACACGACCGGTGCCGTGATCCGCCGGCTGGCCACCGCGGACGTCCCGGGTCTGGTACGCACCGGCGCGGTGTCGGGCGGCATGCTGCCCAAGCTGGCGGCCGGAGCGACGGCTCTCGAGGGCGGGGTGTGGCGGGTCTGGATCGGCTCGGAGACGGTGGTCACGGCGTGAACGATCGCCAGACCCAGATCGCCCAACTGCTTGACGACCACGAGGTCTCGACGCAGCTGCAGCTGCAGCGCCTGCTCTCGCAGCGCGGCTACGAGGTCACCCAGGCCACCGTCTCCCGGGACCTCGACCGGTTGGGAGCGATGCGCGTTCGCCGCCAGGGGCGGCTGGTGTATGCCTTGCCCGAGGACGGGCTGGAGCCCGCCGACCCCCTGGCGGCGGTCGCCATCGCGCTCGGACTGGTGCGCACCATGGAGGCGTCGGGACACCTCGTCGTCCTCCGCACCGGCCCCGCCAACGCCCACCCGGTGGCACTGGCCTTCGACAACGCCGACCTGCCCGAGATCATCGGCAGCATCGCCGGCGACGACACTCTCGCTCTGGTGGCCCGGGAGCCGCACACCGGGCGCGACCTGATCGACCTGATCCTCAAACTGAAGGAGCACGACCGATGAGCACCGACCGCATTGTTCTCGCATACTCCGGTGGCCTGGACACCTCCGTCGCTCTGCGCTGGCTGGCCGACGAGTACGGCGCCGAGGTGATCGCGCTTCTGGTCGACGTCGGCCAGGGCATCGACCGCGAGCAGGTCACCGTCCGCGCCACCCGGGCCGGTGCGTCGGAGGTCGTGGTAGCCGACGCGCGGCAGCGCTTCGCCCGGGAGTTCGTGCTGCCCATCCTGCGGGCGGGGGCGCTCTACGAGGGTCGGTATCCGCTCGTGTCGGCGCTTTCGCGACCGCTGATCGCCGAGTACATGGTCTCGGTCGCGCGCGAGTTCGGCGCCGACGCGGTCGCTCATGGATGCACGGGCAAGGGCAACGACCAGGTGCGGTTCGAGACCGCGGTGGCTGCCCTGGCGCCGGACCTGGCCGTGCTCGCGCCGGTGCGGGACTGGGGTATGACCCGGGAGCAGGAGATCGCCTACGCGGAGGAGTTCGGTATCGATGTCCCGGTCAAGTCGGGCGCCGCGTACTCGATCGACCACAACCTCTGGGGACGCTCGATCGAGGCCGGTCCTTTGGAGGACCCGTGGGTGGCGCCGACCGAGGCGGCCTTTGCGCTCACCGCTGCGCCCGAGCGCGCGCTGCCCGCGCCGCAGGAGGTGACGGTCCGCTTCGAGGCTGGACTGCCGGTGGCGATCGACGGCGAGCCGCTCGATCTCGTCTCGCTGATCGGGCGGGCCGGTGCGCTGGCGGGCGCGCACGGCGTCGGCCGGGTGGACATGATCGAGAACCGGTTGGTCGGGATCAAGAGCCGCGAAGTGTACGAGGTGCCCGCCGCGGCACTGCTGCTGGCCGCCTACGCTGGAGTCGAGGAACTGGTGTGCGAACGGGATCTGGCTCACACCAAAGCCGGGCTCGCGCAGAGATATGCCGAGCTCGTGTACAACGGCCTGTGGTTCTCGCCGCTGAGGCTCGCGCTGGAGGCGTTCATGGGCCAGGTGTCGGCAGTGGTCACCGGCGAGGCCCGGGTGCGGCTCTTCCGCGGGTCGTGCCGCGTCGTCGGCCGGCGGGCGCCGCATCGCTGTACGACCACGGGCTTGCCACCTACGAGCAGGGCGACAGCTTCCAGCATGGAGCCGCCGCGGGGTTCATCCACGTGTGGTCACTGTCGACCAAGACCTGGGCCCGTGTGTGGGCCCCCGAGGTAGTCCCGGCTGATACGGTCGAGGTGTGACCGAACCGTTGTGGTCGGGTCGCCTCGCGGGCGGTCTCGACCCAGTCATCCACGACTTCACCGCGTCGCTGGCCGTCGACCGCCGACTGCTCGCGTACGACCTGCAGGCCAGCGCGGTGCACGTGCGCATGCTGGAGCGCCAGGCGCTGATCGAGCCGGAGACGGCGGAGCGGATCGTCGCGGCTCTGGGGGCGGTCGAGCTGGAGCCGGACGCCGCGGACGAGGACGTCCATTCGGCGATCGAACGGCTGCTGGGTGAGCTCGGGCCGAGGGTGCACGCCGGCCGTAGCCGCAACGATCAGGTGCAGACCGCCATGCGGATGTGGGTCAAGGACGCGTGCGATCGTATCGCGCAGGCGGTCTCCGATCTGGGCGGAGCGGTGCTCGATCGGGCCGATACCGAGGGTCTGGCGGTGATGCCGGGCTACACCCACGGTCAGCGTGCCCAGCCGGTGTGGCTGGGCCAGCACCTGGCGGCGCACGCCTGGGCGCTGGCGCGTGACCGACGCCGCTTCGTGCAGGTGCGGGATGCTGCGGATGTCTGCCCGCTCGGCGCCGGTGCGCTGGCCGGCTCGAGCCTGCCGCTCGATCCCGACTGGGTGGCCGCCGAACTCGGCTTCGCGCGGCGGTTCGAAAACCCGCTGGATGCCGTCGCCGATCGCGACTATGTGAGTGGACTGGTATACGCCTGCGCGGTGTGCATGGTGCACCTGTCGCGGATCGCCGAGGAGCTGGTGCTGTGGACGTCGGCCGAGTACGGGTTCGCCGAGCTCGACGACTCTGCCGCAACCGGATCGTCGATGATGCCGCAGAAGAAGAACCCCGATGCCGCGGAGCTGACTCGGGGTCGAGCCGGGACGGCGATCGGACGGCTGGCCGGCCTGCTGGCAACACTCAAGGGCCTGCCGCTTGCGTACAACCGGGACCTGCAGGAGGACAAGCGGGCAGCGTTCGACCAGGTCGACGACACGCTCGGGGCGCTGGCGGCGGTCGCGGTGTGCGTCCGCGGCCTGCGCTTTCGCGCCGACAGGATGGCAGCCGCCGCAGACGATGGGCAGTCGGTGGCCACCGACGTCGCAGAGGCGCTGGTGCGCGGCGGCGTCGCGTTCCGGGACGCGCACCGGCAGGTGGCCGAGCGGGTTGCCACCGGCGAGCGGTTCGCCGAGCCCACCGCGGCGGTGGCGGCCGCGGCCCGCCAGTCGCCGCAGGCATTGCGCGACCAGCTCGCCGTGGCTCGTGCCGCGCTGGGTGCGTAGTGCTCCGTACCGAAAGTCTTGCACGCCTGGGCGGCTGCAAACCGTCGCCTCCCGGCGTCCTCGGTCGCGTCGATAGCACCACTATCGACGCTCCCTGCGTCCTGGCGATGCTCGGTTTTCGCTCGCCCATTCATCACACGACTTCCGGAACGGAGCACTAGCGAACAGCGCGGGTCGGCGGCGACCATCGTGTTTGGCCGCTATACCGCCTGAGCCGTCCGCTCGCGACCGGAGAAGAAGGTCAGTTCGCGATAGCCGGCCTCGGCCAGGGCGCGCAGCGCCTTGTCGAAGTCCCGGCCGACGCCTGCGGGCGAGTGCGCGTCGGAGCCGAGGGTGACCGGCACGCGGCGGGCGGCAAACATGCCGAGCAGCTTCGACGTGGGGTAGATCTCGGCCGCCGGTTTGCGCAGCCCGGCCGTCGAGACCTCGATGCAGACGTCGCCCGCCTGGACCGCGTCCGCCATGTCACGGTAGAGCGCCAGCGGTTCGGGACGGAGGCGGTGGCCGAACACCTTCGGCAGGTCGGGATGGGCCATGCAGTCGAAGAGCCCGCTCTGGGCAGCTGCGCAGAACCCGTCGGTGTAGCGCCTCCACACTTCGTCGGCCGGCGTCGTGTCCCACACCGAGTTGGCCTGGTGGTCGATCTCGCGATCGCCGATCCAGTGGTATGACCCGATCAGGAAGTCCCACGGGTACGCCCGCCCGAGCGCCGCGATCTCTCGCTCCCGGCCCGGCACCCAATCCACCTCCAGACCGAGTTTGATCGCCAGCCCCGCTTTCTGCGCCGCCCCCACGGCCGACACGTAGTGGGTCAGATCTTCGACCGCCTGCGCCTGCCAGAGCGGGGCGTCGATCCACGTTCGCGCGACGGTGAATCGGTAGACGTGGTCGGTGAACCCGATCTCGGCGATCCCGAGCTCCGCCGCGCGCTCGCTGTAGCGCCCGATCCACTCGATCGAGAACCGGGCATCGGTGTACGGCTCGCCGTCACCGGCCAGGTGCATGTGGTAGTCAGCGATCACGTCGGCGGCGGAGCTCCTCGAGTGGCGCCAGCGGGTCGATACCGTCACGGGCCAGCAGCAGCATGGTGTGAAACCACAGGTCGGCCACCTCGCTGACCAGATGGTCGGATCCCGGGGCGGCGAGCAGCACCTCGACCGCCTCCTCGCCCACCTTGCGAGCCGCTTGCTCCCGCCCCGCGGCCAGCATCGAGGCGACGTATGACCCCGGCGGCGCATCCTCCGCACGCCGGGCGAACAGCGTTCGCAGCTCGACCAGCACCGACGGTCTGGAGTCGAGCTGACGCGGTCCGAAGCAGGTGTCGCTTCCGGTGTGGCAGGCCGGCCCCGCCGGGCGCACTCGGATCAGCAGCGTGTCGCCGTCGCAGTCGGGTGTGATCGAGTCCACCGCCATGGTGTTGCCCGAGCTGCCACCCTTCAGCCACAGCTTGTCTCGCGAGCGGGAGTGGAAATGGGCGAGCCCGGTGCGACGGGTCGCATCCAGGGCTTCCCGATCGGCCCAGGCCACCATCAGCACGTCTCCGCTGCCTCCATCCTGCACCACGCAGGTGATCAGTTCGTCGCTCACTCCCTGACCGGTAGCCCGGCGGCTGCCGCCTCCCGCTTGACTCCTCGACGGCGACCTCCCGTTCGTGGAAGATCGACGCTGCCAGCGCCGCTTGGGCGCCGCTGTGCAGCGCCTCCACCATGTGCCTCGCCCGGCCGGCGCCACCGGATGCGATCACGGGCACGTCCACCCGCTCGCAGACGCGCCGGATCAGCGCCAGGTCGTAGCCGGCCCGCGTCCCGTCGGCGTCGATGCTGGTCACCAGCAGCTCTCCGCCGCCGCGCTGAGTCGCCTCCACCGACCACTCCAGTGCGTCGCGCCCGGTCTCGCGCGATCCCGCCGCCGCGCGTGCTCCCCACCGCGTCCCGCGGCGGATGGCGTCGATCGCCACCACCACGCACTGGCTGCCGAAGCGTTCGGCCAGCTCCGACACCAGGCCGGGACGGTCGAGGGCGGCGGTATTCACGGCCACCTTGTCGGCGCCCGCCAGCAGCAGTTCGCGCGCGCGCTGGGGCCGGTCGATCCCGCCGCCCACGCACAGCGGCACGTCCACGTGCTCCGCCGCCCTCGCCACCGCCCGTAGCAGGGACGCCCAATCCTCCCGCGCCGCTGAGATGTTGAGCCAGACGATCTCGTCGGCACCTTCGACGGCGTATCGCCGAGCGGCGTCCACCGGGTCTCCTCGGTCCTGGAGGTCGGCGAATCGCACCCCCTTCACCAGACGGCCGCCGCGCACATCCAGGCACGGGATCACGCGGCGACGCAGCATGCGGCGCTCCATGTCAGATGGGTGTCGAGCAGGCGTGCTCCGCTCCGTCCGCTGCGCTCCGGGTGAAACTGCACGCCCGCCACACGATCGACGACGACGACGCTCGCGAACTCCTGCCCGTCGAGTTCGGTGGTTGCGGCGACCGCCGACGGGTCGTCTGGCTCGACGGCGAAGGAATGAGCGAAGTAGCACACCGCGGGCAGGCTCTTGGTGAGCGGGTGCGCTGTCACGGGTGAAACGTCGTTCCAGCCCATGTGCGGCAGCCGCCGGCTCCAGTCGATCGGGCGCACCCCTCCGGGCACCAGTCCGAGGCAGGCCACGTCGCCTTCGGCGCTTCGATCGAACATCAGGTGCATGCCCAGGCAGATGCCGAGCAGCGTGGCCCCGCGTCCGACCGCGTCCACGATCGCGTGCGCCAGGTCTCGCCGCTCGAGCTCGCGCATCGCGGCACCGGCCGCTCCGACGCCGGGCAGGATCAGGCGTCGGGCAGCGCCCACGGCTTCGGCGTCGCCGGTGATCCGCACGGTCTCCCGGCACCGCCGCAGGGCCGCCGACAGGCTGGCCAGGTTGCCCGCGCCGTAGTCGATCACGGTCACCGGTTCGGTCACAGCGATCCCTTGGTGCTGGGCACTGTGGACGACCGCTGGGGATCGATCTCGCACGCCCGCCGCAGGGCGAGCGCGAACGCCTTGAACGCGGCTTCGACAAGGTGGTGGTCGTCGTCCCCCGACCCCGAAAGATGCAGGCCGATGCGCGCGTTCCGCGCGATCGTGTCGAAGAAGTGCGGCACCATCGACGCCGGGAGCTCGCCGAGCATCGGGCCCACGAGTTGCAGTTCGACGAGGGCGATCCCGCGGCCCGAAAGGTCGACCGTTGCCTGGCAGAGCGCCTCGTCGAGCGGTGCCGTTGCGTCGGCGAAGCGACGCACGCCGGCGCGGTCGCCGAGCGCCTCGTCGAGGGCACCCCCGAGCGCGACCGCAGTGTCCTCGACGGTGTGGTGAGCGTCCACCCACAGGTCACCCTGGCAGCGCAGATCGATGTCGATCAGCGAGTGACACGCGAGTGCGGTCAGCATGTGGTCGAGGAACCCGAGCCCGGTGGCGACGGCGGCCTCTCCGTTGCCGTCGACCGCCACCCGGCATTGGATCTCGGTCTCGCGCGTAGCCCGCTGCACCGTCCCGAGGCGTCCTGGCCGGAGGCGCTCGGGGCGAGAGGGGGATGCCCCGAGCGTCTCCAGCAGCAGGTCGTTGGCCTCCGGTGTGGAGGGGCTGACTCTGATCGACGTCGTCAGCGCCGGGTCAGCAAAGGTGCGCACGACCAGTCCACGGTCGAGCAGTTGACCGGAGATTACAACGCCGGACTGCCCCGTGTCCACAAGGATGAATCCGGCGCACGAGTCCGCGACGGTCATTCCGGCCCCACGCAGGGCTGCTGCCATACGGTCGCGCTCCCGGATCGTGGCCGCCGCCGTGGTCCGCATCTCGTCCACATGCTCGAGCGCCAGCTCGGCCAGCGCCGCCGAGACGGTCGAGATCCCCGCCGGCAAGCGGATCGCATCAAGCTGGGCGGCTAACGCCTCGGGCGCGAGGATGTAGCCGACCCGAGCCCCCGCCAGCGCGAACGCCTTGGACAGCGTGCGCACGACCACGGTGTCGCTGCGCTCCAGTGGAAGCTGCGAGAGGTCGGTGCCGCCGTATTCGACGTAGGCCTGGTCGACCACCAGCAGGCCGTCGGCCGGGGCCACCTCCCACGGTTCGACGTCGGCGCCGGTGGGGTTGTGAGGGGCGCACACGAACCGCACCCGCGCACCCTCGGGCTCGGACACCAGCTCCGCGCCCGCCAGCCGGGCCAGGTTACGGAACATGGTGTAGCACGGCATCCGCGCGTATGCGCGATCGCCCGGGCGCAGCGCCAGCAGCGCGCAGACCGCCAGGGCCTCGTCGGCTCCGGCGGTGGGGACGATCAACTCGGCTGGATGACCCGTGTATTCGGCCAGCGCCTCACGCAGGCGGCGGTAGGTCGCGTCTGGATAGCGGCTCACGGGTAGCCGTGCGAGCCGCGCCTGGACCTGGGCGTACCAGCTCGGCGGCATGGGCTGGGTGTTCATGTCGAACCGGTGCAGCGCGCGGTCGCTCGGTAAGCCCTCCTCCCACAGGTAGGGCCGGGCATCGGCCAGGTCGGGTCGGATCGGCACCGTGTGCATCAGGGGATCAGGTTGTCGATCGGAAGCACCAGCAGCGCCCGGGCGCCCGCGGCCCGCAACGGTCCGAGCAGGTCGATCACCCGGTCCGCCGGCACCACGGCGTGCACCGCGTGCATGCCGGGCATGGCCAGCGGCAGCACCGTCGGGGAGTCCATCCCGGGGATCAGCTGGATGATCGTCTCCAGCGCATCGTCGGGTGCGTTCAGCATCAGATACCGACGGTGGCGGGCCGCGACCACGCTGCGGATGACCGTGGCCAGCTCGTCCACGGTGGCTCGATGGTCGTCGCGAAGGTGGGGTCGGGCCAGCAGCACCGCCTCCGACTCGACGACGGTTGCGATCGGCCGCAAGCCGTTCGCACGCAGGGTGTCGCCCGTCGACACGAGGTCGACGATCGCGTCTGCCGCATCGAGCCGGGGGGCCAGCTCCACCGATCCGTGGATGGCGGTGATCTCGGCTTCCACACCCAGCTGGGCGAGGTAGCGGCGAGTGGTGTTGGGGTGGGACGTCGCGACCCGCCGTCCGGCCAGGTCGGCGACCTCCGCCACCGGACCGTCGTCGCGCACCGCCACCGCCAGACGGCAATGGCCGAAACCGAGCGCCGCCAACTCCTCGACCTCTGCGCCGCTCTCGACCACCTGGTTGCGTCCGGCGATGGCCATCTCCACGGCACCGTCCTGCGTCCACGCGGGTATGTCGTCCGAGCGGGCGAGCAGCACCTCGATGTCCCATCTCGAGCAATGCGTATGCAGGGCACGGCCGGATGCGTCGACCTCGACGCCGGCGTCGCGGGCCAGATCCAGAGCGGGCCCGTGCATGCGCCCCTTCGACGGGAGCGCGAGCCGGAACGGCCGCGTCATCCTCCGCTCCCGCGGGCCAGCCGATCGAGCACCAGCCGGTATCCACCCTGCCCGTGCCGCAGCCAATGCGCGACGCGGGTGACGGTCGCCGTGGAACCGTGCACGCGTTCGGCGACTCGGGCGTACGGAATGCCCTGGTCGAGCAGCCGGGCGGCTTCCCATCGGTGTGCCAGTACCTCGAGCTCGTGGAGCGAACACACATCGCGCAGGAAGGCCGCAGCCTCGTCGCGCGTGCGCAGCGTGAGCAGCGCCTCGCACAGGTCGTCGACCGCGGCGGTACGCCAGGCGTCGGCAGGCTCCGGCACGGCGGCGGCATGAGATGCGGCGGTGGGTTTGGTCATCGCGCTACCATTTTAGCATGCTAAAACGAAGCACCATGCGCGCGGCGCTGGTCGTGCCGACCATCGACCTGCTCGGAGGACGCGTCGTGCGACTGCACCAGGGACGCTACGACCGGGTCACCGACTACTCCGCCGATCCCCTCCAGCTTGCGCGGTCGTACCGCGAGCACGGCGCGTCGCGGATCCATGTGATCGACCTGGACGCGGCCCGGACAGGTGTGCGCTCCGCGGCCCACGTGCGGCTGATCGCGGCGCTCGCGGAGTTGCAGGGCCTGGAGGTGGTCGTCGGTGGGGGCGTTCGCGAGCCGGGACACGTGCTGGAACTGCTCGAGCTCGGGGCGGCGCGGGTGATCGTCGGTTCGCTGGCCGCAACGGACCCTGTGGTGGTCGGGGAGTTGGCGCGGCGCACCGGCCGGGTGACCGTCGCGGCGGACTCCCGAGGCGGCCGCGTTCGCGTGGGCGGATGGGAACGAGATTCGGGCCTGTCGGTGGAGCGGTTCGTGCTGGCGCTGACGGCGGCCGGCGTGCCCGACTTCCTGGTTACGGGCATCGATCGCGACGGCACCGGGCGCGGCCCCGATCTCGCCCTGCTGCGGCGGCTTCGCCCGCTGATCGACGGTGAGCTGACAGCCGCCGGCGGGATCGCCACACTCGGCCACGTCGCGGCAGCGGCGCGATTGGCGGACTCGGTGGCGATCGGGCGAGCATTCCTGGACGGCCAGCTCACGTATGCGGACGCCGTGGCTGCCGCGGCACCCGGACGAGGGTAGACCCGGGTCACCCGTCGGAGTGACACGCTGTACCCGGCCTGTGTGATTCGCCCCTGCAAATGGAGCAATTCGCTTCAGGCTTGCCGCTGGACGCCGATCTGGTGAATGACTGCGAGGGGTCGTCAGTCTCAAAACGTGATCCCAACCGGCACGTGCACGCAGTGCACGCTGCACGGTCGGGCGGCGCCCTGCGGTCAATCGTCCTGTCCGCAAACTTGGAGCGCCCGGAGAAATGTTCACCCACAGCATCAGTCGCGCCGCGCGCCTGGCGGCCGCTGCCGGTCTCGCCGGCGCAGCCCTGGCGGGCCTCGCCGGTACCTCGCACGCACGCGCAGCCGTCGTGCCCGTCAGCCCCAACCTGTCCACCGCCGACGTCAGCGCGGCGTGGCAGTTTCCGGTGTCCAACTGGTCGCTGTCCAACAAGGAGCAGGGCCGCGTCGACGACACGCTGCGGCTCGGCAACATCGTCTACATCGCCGGCGACTTCACGATCGCGGCCAATCACTCCGGCACGACCGCCAAGCGAACCTTTCTTGCGGCTGAGGATGCCACCACCGGGGGGTTGCTCTCGTGGGCTCCGGTGCTGAACGGCCGGGTGTACTTCCTGGCCGGCTCCCCCGACCACACCACCCTGTACGTCGGCGGTGCGTTCACGACGGTCAACGGCCTGGCCCGCCCGCACCTGGTGTCCTTCAGCGTCGCCACGGGGCAGATCTCGCCGGTGGTCGGCAACCTGGGTGTCAACGGGACGGTGAAGGCGATCGTTCAGTCCGGGACGGACATGTACATCGGCGGCGCGTTCACGTCGGTGGCGGGCCAGCCACGTGCGCGGCTCGCCAAGTTCACGCTCGGCTCGTCGGGTGCGTTCGCTCTCAACGCCGCATGGAAGCCCGCCGCCAACAACGAGGTGCGTGACCTGGTCGCCGACCCGGTCGGCGGCCGCGTGATCGCAGGTGGCTGGTTCACGACCATCAACGGACTCGGTTCACAGGCTCACATCTCGGCCCTGTCGATGTCCAGCGGCGGGCCGCTTGCATGGGCAAGCCACCCCACCTCTGAGATCCTCGACCTGTCTCGATCGGGCGCCAACCTGTACGCTGCGATGGGTGGCCCCGGCGGCACCGCGCTGGCCTACGACTTCGCCACCGGGCGACAGTTGTGGTACGAGAAGACCGACGGCAACGTGCAGGCGGTGACCACGGTCGGGGGATATCCGATCTACGGCATGCACGGTGACTACGTGGCCCCGAAGCCGAACACGCAGATGTCGGAGTACGGCACCAGCACCCGCGTCTCGCGCCACAAGATCTTCGAGCTGAGCCCGACCGGGTTGCTGATGCCGTGGGCACCGGCGCTCACCTCGAATGCCGGCGTGCTCGGCGTGTGGTCGCTGAAGAGCGGTCTCGGCACCCTGTACGTCGGTGGTGACTTCACCACCGTCAACGGCCAGACCCAGGATCGCTTCGCGATCTTCCCCAACGCCGGCTAACGCCGGCTGCGTCGCCACCGCCTTCGGCCGTCCGGGTACTCGCTCCCGGGCGGCCGAACGCGTTCGTGGGCGTGCGCTCACGGCCGTCCCTGTCACGAGCCTGTGCCGGATGTGTGCCCCGGTCCGTACGGGGTCTGACCCCGGGGTGGGGTGGGGGTGGGGTGGGGTGCTGCTCCTCGCCGGGAAGATCGACGGCCCTTGCAACCATGGCCGTGTCACGCTTCCGTGCCGGATGTGTGCCCCGGTCCGTACGGGGTCTGCAGACCCCGGGGTGGGGTGGGGTGGGATGCGGTGCGGTGGCCGACGGTGCTCGGGACCGTACGGCTGCACCGGTGTCAGGTCTCGGGCGTCAGGCTGCGGTGGCGTCGCCTGCGCTGCGGCGGGTTTCGTCGGCCCAGGCGATGGCCTGCACGTAGCTATCTCTGAGCATCCGCTCGGCCAGCGGACCGGCGCCCTCCAGGGCGGCGAACCCGCCGTTCTCGTACGCCAGCACCCATGAGAGCACATCTCCCACCGGGCCTTCGAACGAGAGCAGAGCGTGCGACACCTCCGGCGCCAGAGGCAACTCGGAGAGCACATCTTCCATGCGCATGTTCATGAACGCGTCGAGCACCGAGAAAAGGCCGGTGGTGAAGTGGATCTCGGGGTCGGGCGCGTCGATGGCCTGCGCCACCAGCTCGCACATCTTGGCACGAGCCAGGGCGGTTCGCACCAGCTCGCTCGGCTGGTCGTCGATACCGGCCAGCGTGACCAGCATCGCCCAGCTGCGCACGTTGCGCTGACCGAGCAGCACAAGCGCCTCCTTCACCGAACTGACCTTGCGCGGTAGCGAGAAGTAGGCCGAGTTGATGAACCGCAGCAGCCGGTAGCTGACGCCCAGGTCGCGGCTGATCACGTCGTTCAGTTCCTCGAGCTCCACATTCGGGTTCTGCAAGGCTGCCACCAGTTGCATCTGGCTCAGCCGGTTGGTCGGGATGCCTTTCCCGGTTACCGTTTTGGGCTGGCAGAAGAAGTACCCCTGGAACAGATCGAACCCGGTCGCTTTGCAGCGCTCGTAGGTCTCGTAGTCCTCGATCTTCTCCGCCACCAGCTTGACCGAGTAGGGGGCGAGCGCCTCCACCTGATCCTGCAGTTGGTCGTCGGTGAACGAGAGCACGTCGAACTTCGCAAGGTGAGCGATCTCGAGCAGCGGGAGGCTGTCGGCACGCGCGACGAAGTCGTCCAGCGCGATCAGATACCCCATCCCGACGAGCTCGCGCAACTTGGCGGTGACGTCCGGCGCGATTGCGACCGAGCGTCCGATCTCGAGTGCTACCCGGCCGGCCGGCAAGAGCAGTGCGAAATCGTTGAGGATGAACTCGCGAGTCGCATTCACGAAGCACAGGCGACCGCCGACCAGGGCGTCCAGACCGATGTCGGCGAACGTGGTGACGATGGTCGAGGCGGTCGCGGCGTCCACGTCGCCGAACGCCGCATGGTCGGTGTTCGACGCGCGGAACAGCATCTCGTACGCGTACACCTCCATGTTGCGGTCGTAGATCGGCTGGCGGGCGACGAACGCCGGCGCGGTCTCACTCGAACCAACCTCGGCGAGGCGGCGCCCGAGTGAGGGCGGCGGCCACGACTCGAGCCGGCGGGCCTCTGTCCAGGTTCGGTTGGTCATCGGGCTGGGGGGACGTCTCGGCGCATCTTCTCAGCATCGGGGTTCGCCGCCAGGGTGGATATTCCCCCTTCCAACCGGGCTCCTCCCCGCTTTGAGGTATCCCTGCTGTCGCTTGCAAGACGGGCGGCCTGCTTCACTCGGAGGCAAGCGCCATCCGAAGCACGATCTCGTCTTGACCGTCGCGGTTCAGCCCCGAGAGCCGGCCGCACTCGGCGAACCCGACAGCGAGGTGCCACGCCAGCGGAGCGGGCTCCCCGGCTGTCACCGAGCTCAGCAGCATCGCCGCGCCCTGAGCGCGGCAACGGTGGGCGACGAACTCCACCAGGGCCGCGCCGACGCCGCGCCTCCGGGAGGCCTCGGCGACCCGCACCTGGGCCACGAACGGCACGCTCGACCACAGGTGGTCGAGGCGCAGCAGCCCCACCCGCGCACCGGCCGCCTCGGCGACCAGAACCTCGCTCGCGGCGACCTTGAGGGCCAGCGACGGCGGGTCGAGGTGACCGTCGTGCAGGGCGATCCAGGCGAGATCGGCGGGCTCGGCGACCCGCACGTGGACATGCGATCCCATCAGCCGCGCACGCGCGCGTGCTGTGGGTCGTGCAGGACGTCGGCGACGACGTCGGCGTCGATCAACTCGCCGAACACCTCCACCGACACCTGTGACCCCTCGTCGAGCGCCACCGGGAGGTACGCGTACGCGAGGTTGCGCCGGACGGTGAACCCGTAGGCGCAGCTGCGCACCCGGCTGACGACCCGCCCGCCGGCATGCACGGCCTCCCCTCCGTACACGGTCAGTGGGTCGGCCCCGCCGATCGCGAGCGTTCGGATCCGCCGCTGCAGCGGCTGGACCGCTGCAGCGGCGAGCGCGTCTCGGCCGACGAAGGAGCCCTTGTCGAGCGCGACACAGAAGCCCAGGCCGGCCTCGTACGGGGTGTCGCCGGCGGTCAGGTCGGTACCCATGTAGCGGTAGCCCTTCTCCATCCGCAGCGAGTCGAGCACCCGGTAGCCGCCGGGCCGGATGCCATGTGGAGCGCCGGCAGCGATCAGCGCGTCCCATACCTGCACGGCCCACTCAGGCTCCACGTACAGCTCGAACCCCAGCTCGCCGACGTAGGTGATGCGTTGTGCCAGCACCGGCGCACCGCTGATCCTGACCGTCCGCGCCGTGCGGAACGCGAACACCTCGGCGGACACGTCGTCCGCGCACACCGCTGCGAGCACGTCGCGCGCGCGCGGCCCCCAGATCCCGATCACCGCCAGCTCACCGCTGGCGTCGCGCAATCTGACCTCGCCGTCCTCGGCGCGCACGTGTAGCCGAAGCCAGCCGAGGTCCGAGTCGACCGCGCCGGCTCCGGTGACCACGCGGAAGTGCCGGCCGTCCAGGCGCGTGACCGTGACGTCCGCCACGATCCCGCCCCGATGGTTCACGAACTGGGTGTACACGACCGCGCCCATCGGGCGGTCGATGCGGCTGTCACAGACCCGCTCGAGCAGCGGCAGAGCCCCCGGGCCGGAGACGTCGATCTTGCCGAACGAGGTCATGTCGATGATGCCCACTGCTTCCCGGAAGGCGGTGTGCTCGGCGTCGAGCAGGTCGAGGTAGGGAGGCGCCGACCAGCCGAACGCGCGCTGATCCTCGCCGGCCCGGCGAGAAGGATGGCCGGGCTCGAAGTAGTCGGCGCGCTCCCAGCCGTTCTTGGATCCGAAGACCGCGCCCAACTCCTGGAGCCGGCCGTGCAGCGGACTCAGCCGGCCGGGGCGACCCCAGTTGTCGCTGTCCAGCGGGTAGCGCAGGCGGTAGTAGTAGCGGTAGACCTCGCGCCCGCCCGCCTCGACCTGGGCCGGGTTGCGGTCGGCGGCGCCGAACCGCCACGCCCGGAACCCCTGGGTATCGAGCTCGGTCTCGCCCGCGGTCATCCACTCGGCGAGCGTCCGGCCCATGCCGCCGGCGCCGCCGAAACCGTTCAGCGAGAGTCCGGCCGCCAGCCAGTACCCCGGCACGCCGGGGACCGGCCCGAGCAGGGGGTTGCCGTCCGGTGTCATCGCGTCCGGGTGGCACACCAGGGCGACCACGCCGGCGTCGTCGAGGAACGGGAACCGCCGCACCGCCCCCGCCATCAGTTGGGCGAACCGGTCGGGGTCGGCCGGCAGCGTGGCGGCGGAGTGGCGCCACGGTACGCCGTCCGTCCAGCGCGCGACGGGGTTCGGCTCGTAGCCCCCGAAGAGCACCCCGCCGGCCTCCGATCGGCCGTAGACGAGGTTGTCGGTGTCGCGGAAGCAGGGCATGTCGTGCGGTAGCTCGTACCCCCGCACCGCCTCCAGTGCGATGTGCTGGTGGTCGACGGGCACCGACGGCGTGAACGCGCCCACCATCGCCGACACCTGGGGCGCCCACATCCCGGCCGCGTTGACCACGTGCTCGGTTTCGATCCGGCCGTGCTCGGTGAGCACCGCTCGCACCTCGTGCACCGGCCCCAGCTCGACGCCGGTCACTCTGGTGTGGGTGCGGATCGACGCTCCCAGCTCCCGCGCCGCGGCGGCCAGCGCGTGCGTGGCGGTGTGCGGATCGACGCAGCCGTCGGCGCCGATCCAGATTGCGCCGTACAGGTGCTCGGGGCTCGCGGCGGGCATTCGCTCGAGGGCCTCCGCGGCGGAGATCACGTCGACGTCCAGGCCGATCCCGCGCGCGCGGCTGGCCCCGCGCTCGAGCTCCTTCAGGCTCTCGGGGCTGGACGCGATCCGCAGGCTGCCGAGCTCCTCGAACACGCCCAGTTCGTTGTACAGCTCGACGCTGTAGCGGCGAAATCGCATCATCGTCGGCGACGGGTTGAACTGGGTGACGAGGCCCGCGGCATGGCAGGTCGAGCCGCTGGTCAGCTCGGCCTTCTCGACCAGCACGACGTCCGTCCACCCGGCTTTGGCGAGGTGGTAGGCGACGCTGCAGCCGGTCACCCCACCACCGATGACCACTACTCTCGCCCGCTCGTCCTGCGTCACTACGGCTCCGGTCGCCAACACCACTGGTCTGGACCACCTTATAGTGGACACCCATGCCCGACCCGATCGCCATCGACGACATCCTCGACCTGGTTCCCCGGCTCCGTCAACGCAGCGCGGTCAGTGAGCTGGCCGGCGGCCTCACCAATACCAACTACAAGGTGGTGACCGGGGAGGGAGCCTATGTCGTGCGCGTCTCCAGCAAGGATGCGGGGCTGCTTGCGATCGACCGTGAGAATGAGTACCTGAACACGGTGGCCGCGGCCGAGTCCGGTGTCGGTGCGGCGGTGGTGGACTACCTGCCCGAGCATTCGCTGCTGGTGCTCGAGTTCATCGAGGGGGTGACGCAGACCGCCGACGACCTGCGCCGTGGCGACCGGCTCGACTGGGTGGCCGCCGCATGCCGGCGGCTGCATGGCGGTCACCGCTTCCGAGACGACTTCAACATGTTCGGCATCCAGCGCCGGTACCTCGCGCTCGTCCAGGAGCGCCGCTTCCGGCTGCCCGACCGTTACCTCGAGTTCGAGCCCCAGGTGCGTCAGATCGAGCGCGCGATGGCGGTTCGCGACGAGGGCGCCGTACCCTGCAACAACGACCTGCTGGCAGAGAACTTCATCGACGTCGGGGACGGATTCCGGCTGATCGACTACGAGTACTCGGGCAACAACGACGCCTGTTTCGAGCTCGGTAACGTGTGGAGCGAGTCGAACCTCTCACTCGACCAGCTCGAGCAACTGGTGGGCCACTACTACGGCCGTCCGCTGCGCAACAAGGTGGCCCGCGCGCGCCTGTGGGGGTTGATGTCGAAGTACGGGTGGACGCTTTGGGCGTCGATCCAGGACGGCGTGTCCGACATCGACTTCGACTTCTGGGGATGGGGCGTGGAGAAATTCGAGCGCGCGTTGGGCGAGTTCGATGGTCCCGACTTCGCCGGGCTGCTGGAGGACGTGCAGCGCGAGGATTGACTTCGCTCGCGCTGGCCGCGAAAACGGCCTAATGTCGCTGCAAATGGAGGCCGATGAGCTGAAAATGGCGCAAAGAGTTGCAGTGGTTTCGGCGGATATCGCAGGCACACCTGCGATGGTGTTCGAGTTGGTGAGCGCGTTCGACTGGCTGGCCGGTGTCAGCGAGGTCGAGCGGCTTTCGGACAATCCTGGGCCCGGCTCGGTGTGGCGTGCCACGACGGCCGCCCTCGGCCGCCGGTTCGAGATGGTGTACGTGGTCGATGCCCACCATCCGCCGAGCCATCTTGGGTTTGCGAGCGTGGGCTCGACGACGTTCGCGTTTCGGGGTGACTACGAGTTCACGCCCACCGACATGGGTACGGCGGTCTCGCTGCACCTCAGCGTGTCTCCCCGGCGCGGCTGGATCGTCGCCCGGCCATTGCTGGACGCGATCGTCGGGCGGTTCGCTCGCTCGGCCCTGGACGCCCTCGCGAAGCATGCGCAGGCGTCGGCCGCGGCGCGCGACGCCTTTCGTGCGGCCTGACCGAGTTCTCGGCACATATGTTGTCGGTCGTATGGCGATCCGCATTCTCCTCGTCCCGGTGATGCTCGCCGCGCTGCTGACGCCGGCGTGTTCGGGCGATGCGCCCAGCCCGTCCAGTCACGCATCGCGCGCCGTGACGAGGATCGGCCGGGCCGACATCGGCGGATACTCACTCACGTACGAGTGCGCGGGCGCCGGCCGTCCGACAGTGATCCTGGAGGCCGGTTACACCGCGTCGGGCATCGACACCTACGGCGGGACGATCCTGCCCGCGCTGGCCGGGATCGTGCATGTCTGCACCTACGATCGCGCCGGGGACGGTACCAGCGATCCGCGTCCCGCCAGCGTCCGACCGCTGACGGGCGCGACCCAGGCTCGCGAGTTGCACGCGCTGCTTGCGGCGATCCACGTCGATGGGCCATACCTGCTGGTCGGCCACTCCTACGGGGGAATGGTGGCCCGTGAGTTCGCGGCACGGTACCCGTCGCAGGTGGTGGGGATGGTGCTCATCGACGCCTCCAGTGAGCCCGAGATCCCGGTCTACGACCGGCTTCACGCCGGAGCCTGGGACGACGGCACGGTGACCCCTGCACCGAACCGGCGGATCGACATCCACGCGACTGTCCGTGAGCTCGAGCGCGCCCCGTCCGTCGGCGATCGACCGCTGGTGGTCATCACCGCGGGGATCCTCGAGGACTAGTGGCTGAGAACCGTTCCACGGCTCGTAGCCCGCGCGCAGACGCGGCTGGCCGGCCTGTCGCCGGACAGCGTGCACGTGCTCGATCGAGGCGTTGGGCATTTCATCCCCGAGCACGATCCGAAGATCGTACTGGCAGCGCTCGACGCCGTGATCGTGGCGGTCCGGTCCGGCGGCGCTCTGGCTCCGTGCCGAGAGATCTTCCACGGCTTCCGGTCCGCCGACTGCCTCGCCCGCGGAACGCTTGGGCACCAGCAGACCTGAGTGCGTCAGGTGCCGTGGCCGCCGAGCCTCTGGGCCGGCACCGCTCGACGATCTGCGACTGCGACCGCGTCAAAGCGCTCGCCGGGCCGAGTCCCAGCAGCCCTCGGTTTCCGGTGACGAGCACGAACGTCAGCGACGAGACGGCCGCGGCCAGTTGCAGGACGATCGAGTTGACGGCACTGACGGCCGCCAGCAGCAGTGTGTTGCGCCGGATCGTGGCCGAGAGGTCGTGGATCCCGGCAAGCCTCGCACATGCGTTCTGCCAGCCGTCAGCCCGGCGGGGCGAGCAACTCGCGGGAGCGCCGGGCGATCAGCGCGTGGGCATCGGCTCGGCTGAGCCTGGACGGTTCGACCAGCAGCCGCACGGCGAGTCCGTCCAGGAGCGTCATCAGCTCGAGCACGACAGCCTCGATATCGGGGATCCGAAACGCGCCGCAGACTCCGCCGGCGTGGATCACCCCTTCGAACAGCGCGGCGTAGCGTTCGCCGAGTACCTGCGAGAGGCGCGCCGCACGGGGTTCGCGGGTTGCGAGCTCCCACGCCTCGAGCCAGATCACCCAGCGCGGGTCGCCCCGGCCTGAGGGAAGCCCGGAGTCGATCAGGACGTCGAGTTGCGTCCACGGATCGCGGGACCTCGCGACCCGCCTCGCCGCGCGCCTGCGAGTGACGTCTTCGGCGTGCTCGAGGGCGGCAAGGAACAGGCCCTCCTTGGACCCGAAGTAATACAGCAGGTGGCTTGGCACCATGCCCACACGGGCAGAGACGTCGCGCAGCCGGGTGGCCGCCAAGCCGCGCTCGGCGACCAGGTCGACCACCGCGTCCAGCACCACCCGCGCGCGGTCATCCGGTAGCGTGGCGGTGACTGATCTGCTCTCGAGGTCGGACATTGGTGTAGAATCGTATTCTAGAACACCGTTCGAAAGGGGCATCCGAGATGATCGATCCGCAACGCCGCTGGGCACAGCACGCCGACGGGAAGCCTGACTACGCCGGCCTGCTCACCTACGGCGGCCTGCCCTACACCGAGGAGCCCGCCGATCTCGAGGGCGTGGACGTTGCGATCGTCGGTGCGCCGATGGACGAGCTGGTGTCGGACCGGCCGGGGACGCGTTTCGGCCCCCGGGCGATCCGCGCCGCCAGCGCTCCGCACGGTCCGCACCTGGAGGCCGGCATCGACGCCCTCGCCGAGTTACGCGTGATCGACTATGGCGACGCCGCGATCGTGCCTGCCGATCCAGACGCATCGCATGCTGCGATCCGCGCGCTGGTCAGCGAGGTGGCCGGCGCCGGCGCCCTGCCCGTGCTGCTGGGAGGCGACCACTCGGTGACGCAGCCGGAGGCTGAGGCGTTGGCCGGCCGGCATGGACCGATCGGCCTTGTGCACTTCGACACCCACACCGACACGGCGGCTCTCCAGTGGGGGCGCGAGCGCGGGCACGGCACGCCCATGTACCGCCTCGTCGCGGACGGTCACGTCGACCCGGCCCGCTACGTCCAGATCGGTCTGCGGGGCTACTGGCCCGGCAGCGAGGAGTTCGAGTGGCAGCGCCGGCAGGGGATCACCGCGTTCTTCGCCCACGACGTGCGCGAGCGGGGCATCCGCGACGTGGTCGAGCAGGCCATCGCCGTGGTCGGCGACGGGCCGGTGCTGTTGACCGTCGACATCGACGTGCTCGATCCGGCGTTCGCGCCCGGCACGGGGACGCCCGAGCCGGGCGGGTTGACCTCCGGCGAGCTGCTGTGGGCGTGCCGGCGCGTCGCTGACGGACTTCGCCTCGTGGGGGCAGACGTGGTCGAGGTGGCGCCGGTCGGCATCGGGTCGGCCGACACCACCGCGCTCGTCGGCGAGCGCGTGGTGCGGGAGATCCTGACCGGCATGGCCCTGCGGCGGCGCCGGGTCGGGGTTGAACAGCCGAGCGTCGCCGTGCACGCATGAACGGGCGGGTTGCGTTGGTGACCGGCGGTGGGCGGGGCATCGGCCGCGAAGCGGCGCTGCTGCTGGCCGAGGCGGGCGCGCGGGTGATGATCACCGCCCGCAGCGAGCAGGAGTTGGCGGCCGTCGGCGTCGACTACGTGGTCGCCGACCTCGGGGTGGCCGGCGGTTGTGCGACCGCGGTGGCCGAGACGGAACGGCGCCTCGGCCCGATCGATCTGCTGGTGGTGAACCACGGCATCGGGTCGGCTCACGAGCGGGTCGTGTGGGAGCAGGATCCCGACGTCTGGCGGGAGACGATGCGTGTCAACCTCGACGCTCCGTTCGAGCTTTCGCGGCTGGTCGTGGGCGGGATGGTCGAGCGTCGCTTCGGCAGTGTGGTGTACACGAGTTCGACGGCCGGTCAGGTGGCCGAGCACGCGGGCAGCGCGTACACCGCCTCCAAACACGGCCTGCTCGGCCTGATGCGCGCGGTCGCTCAGGACGCCGGTCCGTTCGGCGTCCGCTCGAATGCCGTCCTGCCGGGGTGGGTGCGTACCGAGATGGCCGAGCGATCCGCTCGCGCCGAGGCCGACCAGCGCGGTGTCACCACCGACCAGGTGTGGAACGAACGCGCCGCGGGCTATCCCCCGGGGAGGGTCCTGACTCCGCGCGAGGTGGCAGATGTGATCGTCTTTCTTTGCGGTGACACCGCCGGTGGGATCAGCGGTGAGGCGATCACGGTCGCGCTGGGCAGCATCTGGTAGCCGAGCCTTCGCTGCTCTGTCTCGACCGGCGCACGTTCTAGGATTGTCAATTGATGCTCCCGGACGAGGCTCCAGAACATACCCCGCAGGGGTCTGACGGCGACGCCAGGGCGTTGTACCGGAACCTGGTCGAACGGCTCCCAGGGTACGTCTATCTCGACCGCGCCGACGGAACCCCCGTGTACGTGAGCCCTCAGGTGGAGAGTGTTCTGGGCTGCACGGTGGCGGAGTGGTTGGGCGACACCCGAGCGTGGGTGCGGTTCGTGCATCCGGATGACCTCGCCTGGGTCGACGCGAGCTACGAGCAGCATCGGCGGGACCGGCTGGCGTGGCGGAGTCAATACCGGGTTGTTCGTCCCGACGGTGAAGTTCGATGGGTGATCGACGAGGCCGCTGCGATCTTCGCCGACAACGGCGAGTACGTCCTGACGCAGGGCATCACGATGGATGTGACCGAGCTCAAGACGGCCCAGGTCGAGTTGCTGCACAGCGAGCAGCGGCGCAGGCGCGCGCTGACGCAGATCGTGCAGGCCGAGACAGCCGAGCGGGCACGCATCGCCAACGATCTTCACGACGACACGATCCAGGTGATGACGGCCGCGCTGATCTGGCTGGATCGCGCCGCCGGATCGCTGGGGCGCGGTGATTCCATCGCCGTCGACACGGCGATCGGCGAGATCCGAAGGACGCTCGGGTTGGCGATGGAACGCACCCGGCGTCTGGCCTTCGAGATGCGGCCCCAGTTGTTGCACGCCGCGGGTCTTGGCCCGGCGATCCGCGGCCTGGCGGAGGAGGTCAGCCGGCAGGCCGGTTTCACCGTCTCGGTCGACGTCGTCAACGAGCGGTACATCGAGGAGGTCGAGACGCTGGCTTATCGGGTCGTACGTGAAGCTCTAGTGAACTCGCGGAAACACTCCCACGCGACGCATGTGGACGTGTCGGTCGGACGGGTCGGCGACCACCTGCGGTGCCTCGTGAGCGACGACGGAAGAGGGCTCCCCGCGTCCACGGCGGCGGATCAGTTGCTCCACTTCGGACTCGACTCGCTCCGTGAACAGGTCGAGTTGGCCGGTGGCACGATCAGGATCGAGGGACCCGAGGGCGAGGGTGTGCGAGTCTGCTGCGCGCTCCCGATCCGGCCGGCCGGCCGACATCCGCTGCTCCCGGTCTCGCCCAGTGCGAACCTCTGACCCCGGCGACCCCGACCGCTCTTTGAGCCTATCCCGGTAGGGCACGCGGCGTCTCGCGGCGTCACCGCGTCGCTCTGGCGCACCGTGCCGACGCGTCCATATTCACCAATATGAACGCGCCGTCCCGGCACGCCATAGCTCGCGCTGCCACTCGCGAGTCATCCACGCGACCTACCGGGATAGGCTCTTACTGCTCAGGCCGCGTCGGCGCGGCCTCGGCTTGCGGTCTTGTCGGAGTACATGCGACCGTCGGCGACGCGGATCAGCTCCTGCGCGTTGCGACCGTCGGCGGGGTAGAGCGCGACCCCGACGCTCGCTCCGAGGGTGATCGTGACCACATCGCCCGACTGGGCCGAGCCGAACGCCACGGGCACGCTGACCGCTGCGCGCACTCGCTCGATCGCCGATCTGACCGTGTCGGCCGGATCCTCCGGCAGCCCGCGCAGGAGGACGACGAACTCGTCCCCGCCGTGTCGAGCCACGATGTCATCACCCCGCACCGCCTGCCCGAGCCGGCTTGCGGTGTCGCGAAGCACCTGGTCGCCGTCCGTGTGGCCGAAGCGGTCGTTGACCTCCTTGAACCCGTCGAGGTCGACGAACAGCACACCGAATACCTGACCGGAGGTGGCATCGGCGATCTCCCGGTCGACGGCGCTGATGAGTGCCGAGCGGTTCGGCAGATCGGTCAGCCAGTCGTGATACGCCATCCGCTGCAGCGCCGCTTCCGCCCGCACCCGGCGATCGTCGATTCGGTCGCGCTCGACGAAGAGGATCGACAGGCGCACCAGCACCAGCAGGCTGACCACCGCACCGACCGCAGCGATCACCAGCAGGCTGGCCAGGTCGCCACCGGATCCCTGCAGGACGAGGGCTCCTGGACTGGCCAAAAGGGCCATCGAGAGCAGTCCGAGCCGAACCAGCGTCAGGTGCCCGGAATCGGCTGACGTCCTGCCCTCGGCGACCGTGATTGGTTCGGAGAGACTGCCCATCGACGGTGACAGCGCAGCGGCGCCGAGCATCACGTAGAAGCCGAAATATCCCGCGTTGACCAGCGATGACGCGGTGAACGACGAGCTCGAGCGAAGCCACGCATACACCACATCGGTTACCAACACGGTCACGAATGCCGAGGTGACCCACATCAGTGCGGTGTTGCGTACGCGGCTAACCAGCAGCTGTGCGAGCGCCAGCACGAGGAGGTAGTCCATGGTCGGGTAGGCATCGGCGATCAGGGCGCTGACGAGCGACGGGCGGTGCGTCTGCGTGGTCGGGTGGATTGCAGCAAACCACACGACAAGGCCCATCGCCAACCCGATGATGAGCGCATCGACGATGTCGGCCAGCCGCGGCTTCCCGCCCCGCACCATGATCACGATCCCGGCCAGAAGCGGCACGTAGGCGAGCAGGTAGAGGGCATCCGCCGGCGACGGGAACGGTGCCTCGACACCGGTCACGAGCCGGTACACGTTCCAGTACCCGTCCCCCGACACCCACAGCATGAGGCCCATCAGCACGAGCGGCCAGGCCGGTCCGGCGGGTCGATGCCGCCTGACGCCGTAGGCGAGTCCGCCCACGCCCCAAAGCCCGATCAGCTGATAGACGACGTGCTGACCCGTCGCGCTGTTCGAGAGCATGTAGTAGGCCCCGGTGAGCGCTCCTCCCACCGCACAGAACAGCGGAATCAACGCTCGACCGGCACGGGGCGATGGAGATCTGGACACCACCATGTACAGATCGCCAACCTGAGGCACGGGTGGATCCCCCAAAAGGGTGGTGCTCAGCAGATACTCTGCCCGACATGACCGCTTCTGGCTTCATTCCCGCCGGCTTCTCGCCGCCACCGGGCCTCGACTCGCCGAGCTTCGCGCTCGAGCCGCTCGGTCCCGAGCACAACGAGCGCGACCACGCCGCGTGGTCGTCCTCGATCGAGCACATCCGCGCCACGCCCGGTTTCATCGACCGTGGCTGGCCGCGTCCGATGACACTCGCCGAAAATCTCGGCGACCTGCGACGACACGCGAGCGACTTCGCCGCTCGGGAGGGATTCACCTACACCGTGCTCGAGCCCACCACCCGGGATGTCATCGGCTGCGTCTACATCTACCCGCGGGCCGACAGCTCCGGCGTGGCGGAGGTCAGCTCGTGGGTGCGCGTGTCCCACGCGCACCTCGACGGGCCGCTTCACGACGCGGTGCGAGGGTGGTTGGCGAGCAGCTGGCCCTTTGGCGAGGTCGACTACGCCGATCGCCCCCCCGGTGGGTGAGCACGGATGGGCGCAGGATGCTGAGCGGCTGGACGGAGTCGGAGCGGCGGCTCGATGACGGTGCCATCGCGTCTGACCAGCATGCCTTGGTCGAGCAACCGGTGGTCGAGCTGTCGGCCGCCGGCGCGCTCCGGCTCGCTGAGGTGTACTGGAGCGAGGTGGAGCGCTCGACCGTCGGACTTGTGCGACCACGCGTGAGCGGCGACGGTTTGGAGCTTCGGCTGCTCGGGGTCGGGCCTGCGCTGCTTCGCTTCGGCGCTCCCCGACTACTGGCCGACAAAGGCGCGGTCGCTGCGACGTATCCGATCGTCGGCGGTCTTCTCACGCGCCGGGCGGAGGGGACGATCTCGTTCCGACAGATAGCGGGCGACCGCCCCGAGCTGGTCTCCGAGATCGAGGGCTTCCACCCCACGTTGGCGGCGCGGCCCGACGCCCCGCAGTGGACGGGCGAGCTGTACAGGCA
This sequence comes from Gaiellales bacterium, assembly GCA_038230835.1. GTDB lineage: Bacteria > Actinomycetota > Thermoleophilia > Gaiellales > JAICJC01 > DASUHT01. Next base: position 11,440 of record JBBRMM010000021.1, on the reverse strand, counting down.
GGTGCAGGCGCGGCTTCACTCACGCGTCAGCCGCCGGTACTTCATTCGGTTGGTCAGGGAGGCACGTCGATGAGGGTGGCGGTGCTGGGAGCGTCGGGCACCGTCGGAAGCGCCCTGCTGCCCGTACTTGCGCGCCATCACACGGTGGATGCAATCTCGCGAACGCCACGCAGATCCACCTCCCCCGGCGTGCGTTGGCTCGAGGGTGACGTCACCAATCCAACCAGCATCGACCGGGCGCTCGAGGGAATCCAGGTCGTCGTCTACCTCGTGCACTCCCTGGGTACCGCCGACTTCGCGGCGCGAGACCGCAGAGCTGCGGGGATCGTCGCTCGAGCCGCCGAGTCCGCCGGGGTTCAGCAGATCGTCTATCTTGGCGGGCTGGGCAAGGAGACACCCGATCTGTCCGAGCATCTACGGTCTCGGATCGAAACCGAGCACACGCTCGCTGAGGGTGCGGTTCCGGTGACGGCGATCCGCGCGGCGATGGTGGTCGGCGCGGGGAGTGCCGCGTTTGAGACCATCCTCGCGCTGGTCGACCGGCTGCCCCTGATGGTGTGCCCGCATTGGGTCTCGACCCCAACCCAGCCGATCGCGATCGACGACATCGTCCGCTACCTGGACGGTGTGTGCGGGCTGGATGCCGCGTACGGCAGGTCGCTCGACGCCGGCGGCCCAGAGGTCATGACCTACCGCGAGATGATCGAGCGCATCGCCGACCTGCGCGGCCGGCATCCGCGCATCATCGAGGTGCCCATCCTGACGCCGCGTCTGTCGTCGTATTGGCTGCACCTGGTCACACCGGTCAACGCACGCGTCGCACGTCCTCTGATCGATGGCCTCAAGAGCCCGACCCTCGCCGAAAACGCGCAACTGCAGGAGCTGGTCCCTTTCCAGCTCACGCCGTTCGACGTGGCCGCTCGCGCCGCGCTGGACGCCCGAGCGTAGCGTCAGTCGGCGCCGGCGTCCGATCCGCCACCGTCGAGCGTCACCTCGAACGTCTCGGGCAGTGGTGTGCCCAGGCTCAGAGCGGTCGCTTCGCCCGGCCAGTGGTAGTCCAGCGTGCCGGCGGCTGGGCGGTAGGCCGCGGTGTAGAGGGTGGCGAACCCCTCATCCCACTGGCGTGCCAGCAGCGGCAGAGAGAGCATCGCGGCGACGAGCGCGTCGGCGTCGGTGCCGGCGGCCTGCATGCGCCGCAGATGGTCGAGCCGTTCGACGCTTCGCACCCAATCTGCGTGCTCGGGCCACTCCACCGTTTCGGGGTGGTTGGTGGTCTGGGCATCCTGCGTGACCCGGGCCGGTCGGTCGGGTGCGACGTAGACGGTGGCCACGGTGCCGGTCCTGTCGCACAGCGTGATGTTGTAGGACAGCTGGTGAGGCAGTCTGCGCAGCACCTCGATCGCCGCCGGCACGTCGTCGCAGGTCTCGAGGATGTACCTGATCACGAGCGGTACCCCGAACCCTTCGCCGATCTCGCGCCGGCCGCCGAAGGTCAGCGAAGCGGCGAGGCCGCTGTCGTTCATGCCGTCCACCAGACCCCACAGGCAGTCGCCGGTGCCCAGCACGCGACGCGAGGTCCAGCGGCTGCGATACACCGTCGCCTCGAACAGCCGGGGGTCGTAGTCGTAGTTTCGGACCAGTACCGGCGCGCCGCTGCCGGCATCGGCCGCAACGGCCTGCGAGCAGGCGACGATGAACGGCGGCGGGTTCCAGAGCGTCAGCATCGCCGCCGCCGTGTCGTCCCCTCCGGCGATCTCGACCATCTCCTCGAACACCGGTACGAGCTCGGGCATGTGCTCTTGCAACGCGCTCTGCGCGCGAGCACGGCTGGGCCGCGCGTCCGCCCCGTGCTGCAGCCACCAGCGGCGATACGCGGGCCACGTCTCCTCGAAGAGCGCTCGCCAGCGAGCCGCGGGACGATCCTCGTCCACGCCGATGAACCGCAGCGTCCGCGACTGCGGCCGCGGCGCGGGCGAGCTGTCGAGCCAGTGCCGCCACTGCTCGGGCACGTAACCGCGCCACGATCCGGCCTCGGACTCGTCGGCGACATCAGCCCTCGGCAGCCACTTCAACGCGGCCGGCGGAACCCATCGCCGCCAGCCACGGGCGTCCGTTTGCTCGGCGGGTCGTCGATCGCCTACGTTCTCGGTCTCTGCGCTGCTGTCGTCCACGGTCGAGCGCAGTCTACGGCGACGAACATGACTCAGATCGCTGGTCAGTCGAAGAGGCTCGTGATCGGCCACGCGCCTTCGCTCGTGTTCGAGATCACGGTGTGGGTGGTGGTCGAACCGGGGTCGTGGATGCTGCGGAACGAGACGCCGGCGTCGTACCCCTCCAGGGCGACGACGTCACTCGACTCATGGAGCCAGAAGCCGAGGCCGTAGCGCATCGACTCCCGCGGCACGTCGCTGCGCGGTCGCACCATCTCGGCCACCCACGCGGGCGACACGATCCGCCCTGCAAAGAACGCGCGCCACAGGGAGCTGACGTCCTGTGCGGTGGAGTAGACGCCGCCGTCCCCGCTGCCGCGAACCGGCAGGTGGAACACGTTCGTCCTCGAGCCGTCCACCGTGAGATACCCGAGCGCGGCGCGCCCCGGGAGGTCGTCGGAGCGCAGGAACTCGGTGTCCCCCATTCCCGCCGGCTCGCATATGCGTCGGCGGACGAGCTCGTGGAACGGCATGCCACCCGTCCGCTCCGCGATCAATGCGAGCACGACGTAGCCGCCGTTGCAGTAGGCGAACCGCTCGCCTGGGCGAAACGCCGTCTCGTGGCCGCCGAGTACCGCGAGGTACTGCTCGGTCGTCGCGAGCTCGTGCACCGGAACCGGCATCAGATAGTCGGTGATCTCGCGGGGTGCCTCCTCGTCGAGGTAGTCACCGACGCCCGACCGATGCGCGAGCAGCTGCTCGATCGTCACCTCGTCGTCGATCAGCGGGAGATCCGCGCCGAGCACCGACCGTGCCGTGGTCGTCAGATCGAGCGTGCCGTCGTCGATCAGGCTCACCACTGCGAGCGCGGTCAAGCCCTTGGCACCGCTCGCGATGGCGAACTGGGTGTCGATCGTGTTGGCGATCCGATGGCCACGGTCGGCCATTCCATATGCCCTCGCAAACTCGAGACGACCGGCGCGCTCGACCTGCACGACGCCCGAGAACTCCGTGCGACCGGCCAGTGAGTCGACCGCCTCCGCGAACGACCGTGGGTGGGCCGGCGTCATCGGTCGATGTGCTCGAAGTAGCGGATGGCGGCGGCTCCGGTCTTGTGGGTGGACCGATGGTTGTAGCCGGCCGCCACCCCGATCCCGAGCAACGGCAACTCACGACCGAGCAGAACATGTGCGCGACGGCGCGCCAGTCGCGCCACCACCTGCGTCGCCAGTCGTCGGTTGATGCGTTCCGCCAGTCCTGTGGCACCGGCGGTACGGATCTCCTCCCGGCTGTACCGCGCGCCGCGGATCGTCAGCGTTCCGTCGTGGCGAAGCGTGACCAGGCCAGCGTCGACGCCGAATGTCAGGAGGACGTCCAGTCGGCGGCCCTCGTGGTCATCGAGCGGATGACCATAGATGGACGCGATCACCAGGATCAGCTCGACCTGGGAGGTCGTCAGGAACGAGATGTCGCTGATCGCTGCACCCACCTCGACCGCCGTACCTGGCCCGGGCAGCATCGCGGGGATTGCGCTGACAGCACCCGACCCCGCAACGAGGCGGCCCAGCGTGACGACCGCATGATGGGCGAGTCCGCGCCGATCGAGATCGGGATGGTCGCGGCGCAGCCTGGCGACTCGCGCCCGGATGGCGTCAGCCCGTTGGATCACCACCACTCCGACGGCGCGTTCGGTGGCCACGGCGAGTCGATCGACGACTGCGTTGATCGCCAGGCGGGGTACGCCACCCATGTACCGCAGCCTACCGGCAACCTCCGGTGATGGAGACTGCGGCTAACCCAGGTTCTCGAAGCGCACGCGTGCAGTGGTACATTGGTCGTATGCAACAGGGGGTGCGCACGCGCGCCGCCGCGATCGCCCTGCTGGCGGTGGCGATCGCGTCGGTGACACCCGGCTCAAGCTCGGCGTCTTGGAGGGCTGATCTGGTGATGCCCTCCGCAGACTGGGGCGAGGCTGCCGCTTTCGCGGAAGGCAAGCTGGTGGTGGTGGGCGGGGTGTATGACCCGGCCGCGACCCGGATCCTGTTCTGGAGCGCGCAGAGCCACGTCTCGACCCTGGGCGCCGACATGCCCACCCCGCGCTCGCAGCTCGCCGCCGCCGCCGGCCCGGACGGCAGGGTGTATGCGGTGGGTGGGATCGCCGACGAGTGCTCGTGCGTATCGGCTGCGCTCGAGGCGTACCAGCCCAAGACCGACAGCTGGAAGCGGCTACCGGCAATGCCACAGGCGCGATACGACTTCGCGGCGGCGTTCGGCAGCGACGGGAAGTTGTACGTGGTCGGTGGTCGCACGGACTTCGGCAGCCTGCTCTCGACGGTCGAGGTCTTCGACCCGGCCTCTCGAACGTGGTCGGCCGGCCCGTCGCTCTCGTCGCCGAGAGCGGGACTGGCCGCGGTGCGGGGCCCGGATGGACTGATCTACGCGATCGGCGGGGAGGCGAGCGGAGGAACCGTCGGGACGGTCGAGGCGCTCGATACCGGAACCGGAACGTGGACGACGCAACGGCCGGTGCCCACCCCCCGCGAAGAGTTCGGGGCCGCGGTCGGGTTTGGCAGCCTGATCTACGCGGTCGGCGGATTCAATGCCCGCATCGGTGCGCTGGCCAGCGTCGAGACATACGACACCACCACCGGCCGGTGGTCGCCAGGGAAGTCGCTCGACGTACCCACCGAGTACCTCGCGGTGGCCGGCGACCCAGCCGCCGCCGACGCCGATGCCGGAGTCGGGGTGTACGCCGCGGGGGGGTACGCGCTGGGAGTACCGACGGAGCGGGTGCAGACACTGATCGACGAGCTGCCACCCGAGGTGGGCGTCCCCCGGGCCGTGTTCGTCAGCGGGAAGGTGCCACAGAACCGGAGGGCCGGCCTCCAGCTCGGCCTGAGTTCGACAGCGTCGGACGGCGATGGCGTCTGTTTCCAGTCGTATTCGCTCAGCACCGACGGTGGGCCGTCCACGAACGTGGTGTCTCCGTTCTCCTTCTTTGCCGGGCACACCTACGTCCTGCAGACGTACGCGCAAGATTGCTTCGGCAATGTCAGCTCGCCGGTTGTCGGTCTGCCGTTCGCAGTCCAGCTCGTCGATCAAACGAGCCCGTCGGTGACCTATACCGGGTCGTGGGCCACTGTCGCCGAAGACACCACCTTTGGTGGATCGGTGGCGGTCGCCTCCGGTGGTGGCGCCGACGCGACCGCGACGTTCTCGTTCACCGGCCGTGCGCTGGCGATTACCTGTACCCGAGGGCCGGTATACGGCTCGGCCACAGTGTCCCTCGACGGGACGCCGGTCGCGACGGCGAACACCGCCTACTCGTCGACCTCGACCCGCCATGTTCTGTACCGCGTCGACTTCCCGACTTCCGGTCCGCACACGGTCGTCGTAGACACGATCGACAGCATCGCGCTGGACGGGCTCTTCGTGATCCAGTAACCGGGCGTGATTCTGGCGAGGTGGCTGTGGCAGACTCTGCGCATGCCGACGAACTTCGAGCGTGCGTTCACCGAACGACCGGAGGTCTACGCGGCCTGGGTTCAGCTCAACGGTGCGATCAAGGCCGGAATGGATCTGCGGAGGTACGAGCTGGCCACGTTCGCGGCCGCGCAGCGGCTGCGCTCAAGCTACTGCAGCCTCGCCCACGGCTCGGTGCTGATCGATCGCTTCGCTGAGCCCGTGCGGCAGATCGCGATCGACCGGCGAGGGGCGGGGCTGGACGACGTCGACCTCGCCGTCATGGACCTCGCCGAACGTGTCGTCGACGACGCCCCGTCGATCGGCGAGAACGACTACGCGCGGCTCCGCGAGCTGGGACTCTCCGATACCGACATCATGGACGTGGTGCTTGCCGCCACGGCCCGTTGTTTCTTCGCGAAGACCATCGATGCCCTGGGCGTGCGCCCCGACGCGAGCTACCGGGAGCTCGACTCGGATCTGCTCGACGTGCTGGTCGTGGGCCGGCCGATCGCCGACGCCTGAGGGCGCGAGGGGTGAGCGCCGGTGGCGCCTTGCCCCCGTGTTGTGTCTGCCGATCGTCAGGTCTAGGTGATCGAATCGGTCGAACGAGCGAGTGATCTGGCGCGGGTGTCCCATCTTTCGAGGCCCGGCGTGGTGGCGCACTCACGCGCCCGGCACGATTCGAACGTGCGACCTCTGCCTCCGCAGGGCAGCGCTCTATCCCCTGAGCTACGGGCGCGTATCTCAAGCTGGGAGCGTCTTTGCGACCATCGTGGCCGGTCCGGCGCTGTCTTCCCTCGTGCTTGAGGGTTGGAGTCTACCGGGTCTCAGCCACGGCTTGGCCTCATCGTTTCGTGAGCTCACCAGCGGTTATGATCGCGCGGTGAAGTCCCGAATCGTCATCCTGGGAGCCGGATTCGGCGGCCTCGAGTTGGCGACGACGTTGTCGGAGGCGCTCGGCGACGACGCCGACGTGACCCTCATCGACCAGAACGACGCGTTCGTCTTCGGGTACTCGAAGCTCGACGTGATGTTCGGCCGCACGACACCTGACGCCGTCCGCCTCGCCTACCATGACATTGCAAAGCCCGGCGTGCGCTTCCTCCGCCGGACGATCACGGCGATCGATCCCGAGGAGCGCTCGGTGACGACCGACGGCGGCGTCCACGAGGCCGATGTGCTGGTGGTGGCGCTCGGTGCCGACTACGACCTGGACGCGACTCCCGGACTTGCCGAGGGGGGCAACGAGTTCTACTCCGTCGCCGGCGCCGAGCGGCTGGCCGAGGTGCTCCCGACATTCTCGCGCGGTCGGGCGATCGTCGGCGTCTGCGGGGCACCCTTCAAGTGCCCGCCGGCGCCCAGTGAGGCAGCCCTGCTGCTCGACGAGTACCTGGCCTCGCGGGGCGTCCGCGCCGACTGTGAGATCTCGCTGGTGATCCCGTTTGGGACACCGGTGCCGCCCTCACCGGATACGTCGCGCGCCCTGCTCGCCGCCTTTGCCGACCGCGGCATCGAGTTTGTGGCCGGCCGTCGGGTGAGCGCTCTCGACCCGGCTCGGTCGGTCGCCGTGCTGGAGGACGGTACCGAGTTGCCCTACGACCTCTTTCTCGGCGTGCCCAAGCATCGCGCCCCCGACGTGGTCGTGGCGAGCGGGATGACGGAGGATGGCTACGTGCCGGTGAACTCGCGGACGCTGGAGACGCGGTTTCCGGATGTGTACGCGGTCGGCGACGTGTCCACCGTGGGTGTGCCGAAGGCCGGGGTGTTCGCCGAGGGCGCAGCGCGGGTCGTCGCCAAGTCGTTGATCGCCAAGCTGCGGGGCAGTGCCCAGCCGGGAGCGTACGACGGGCTCGGCTCGTGCTACATCGAGTTCGGCGGCGGCCGGGTGGGCCGCGTCGACGTGGACTTCCTGTCCGGGCCGAAGCCGACGGGGACGTTCCGGGAGCCGTCCGAGGCGCTGGTCGCCGAGAAGCAGCACTTCGGCTCGAGCCGAAGTGCCCGCTGGTTCGGCGCCTGACCTACGGACGCGGGCGTTACAGGAAGTCCGGGGCGGTCAGGCCCCAGTCGTACATCCGGCCCTGCCAGCGCTCGACGATCGTGCGGTAGCGAGGTGACGCCTTGAGCTGCGCGATGGCTGCGTCGACCTCACCGAGTAGGCCCGCCGAGGCCTCATCGTTGCGAACCGCTGCACAGTAGATCCATCTTGTGATCGGGTCGCCGACCGTCTCGATTCTCCCGTGCCACGGGCTGGCCGGGTCGGCGGCACACCAGTGCACGATCGGCAGGTCGATGATGAAGCCGTCGTAGACGCCGTCGGCGACCGGGTCGTAGTAGTCGTCGTCGTACACCTCGCGCAGGTCGGCGGGAGCGATCCCGCAGGCGTCCAGTGCCGCCCGCGCGGCCGGGTCGGCGATGATGCCGACCGTCTTCCCCGACAGGCTGCCGGCGTCCGGGACGGAGGCATCGCCGAATCTGCGCATCGTCACCAGGCCCATGTCCAGGTACGGCAGCGAGTAGCGGATACCGCGGTAGTCGGGTGACGGGATGAGTGCGCAGAAGAGTAGGTCGAACTCGCGCCGCTTCAGCTTCTTGGGCAGGTCGACCCAGGGGGCATCGACCATCTCGGTCTTCACGCCGAGGGCGCGGCCGATCTCCTCCAGCAGTTCCACCTCCAGGCCCACAAGCTCGTCGGTGTGCGGATGTCGGAAGTTGAGTCCCCGGAACCCGTGCCAGACGCCGACCCGCAGCGTGCCCCGGGCGCGTACCTCGTCCAGCAGCGGGCGCTCCCGCGCAGGCCCTCCGAGCAGATCGATCGCGGCCGTATCGATCCTGGCCAGCCGATCGGCGGCGGCAGCGATGGCCGCGATGTCCTCCTGCGCACGCGCGGCAGCGGTCTGCACCTGGCGGTTGGCGACGTCCACGTCCCGGCCGCGATCCCCGATCTGGCCGACCTGGGCGAGCGCTCGATCCCAGCGTCCCGCCGAGTCGACCCGCAGCCCTTCGAGGTTGTCCGAAAGCGTGTCCAGGTTGCCGGTGGCCGCGGACACGGTGTCGCTTGCGGCGACCGCCTCGTGTTGGATGCGGGCGATCGTCTCGGACACCGAGTCGGCCTGCACGGCGGCGGTCTGGGCGAGCTTGCGCACCTCTTCTGCGACGACTGCGAAGCCCCGCCCGGCGTCGCCCGCGCGGGCGGCCTCGATGCGAGCGTTCAACGACAGCAGGCGGGTCTGGTCGGCGATCGCTCTGATCGTGTCCACGAACGTCGTCATGCCCGTGACCGACTCGGCCAGGGCGTGGATCTCCCCGGCGACAGCCAGCACCTGTTCGCGCACGTCGCACAGGCCTGCGACCGCATCGCCGGTGGACGCGTCCGCCCCCGACCGGATCGCGTCCATCGATGCGACCGTCTCACCGACGGCGGCGCCCAGCCTTGCGACCCCGCGGGCGATGCCGTCGGTCACCCCCCTGGCCTCGTCGGCCGACGAGTGCGCCCCGTCGCAGCCGTCCATGATCTCGTCCACCAGCGGGCGCACCACGTCTGAGACGCGCTGCGCCGCCCGAAGCGCTATCTGCTGCGGTGCGGCAGGTGCGGGATCGGTCTCGGCGTTGTCGATGGGAGACGGGTCGTGCTGCTGCATGGGGGCGGACCCGTGATCGTCCGTCGGCCGGGGATCTTTATGGCGGGCGTCAGAGGTCGCGGCGGGCAAAGACGGCCTGCGCGGCGGCCACCGTCGCGATCAGATAGCCGACGGCCCATACGCCGAGGCCCGGCCCTGCTGCCTGGGCGCCTCCCAGCGGCCCCAGGTGCACGATAACCCCGGCCACGCCCTCGGTGTGGGCGGTCAGCGCGTGCAGCCCGCTCTGGTAGAGGGCGTCGAACGGCAGCGCCCACGAGCTGATGCGGCCGATCTGCTGCAGTTGCTGGGACGGCAACGCATAGCCGATCTGGCCGATCAGGCCCGCGACCAGGCCGGCGCCGTACACCATCAGCACGGCGATGCCGTTGGGGATGGTGGACAGGAAGACCGATCCGAGCAGCGACAGGCCGGCGAGTATGGCGACCGCCAGAGCCAGGTCGAGCCCGGGCAAGAGCACGCTGTCGGGCCACCAGCCGCCGAGCCAGCCGGTCAGCAGCACCGATGCCAGGTAGACGGCGAGCGTGTACATCGCCGAGATCGCGCCGGCCGCCAGCAACCGTCCGGCGAAGAACGCGCGGCGACCGGGACCGCGCACCACCAGTGGCTGTAGCAGTCCCTGCTCGGCGTCTCCGCGGACGGCGCTCATGGTCAGAAAGACCGCCAGCACCGCGCCCAGGAAGAGCGTCGCGAACATCGCCAGGCCGACCAGGGTCGCCCCCGCCAGCGCGACCGTATCCACCGGAACTGATCCGTTGCGGGACACGGTTCGGATGCCGTGGAAGGCGGCGGCGTTGGCCGCGCCGTACAGGGTGAGGAACCCCGCGGTGAGGATCAGCACGACCACGAACACCCGTCTGCGGGTCAGCTCGCCGACGGTCATGGCGGCGATCACCAGCACCCCTGTCATCGCATCTGTCCTTCGACCGCGCGCAGGTACACCTCTTCCAGGGTCGAGCGTACCGGTGTGACGGCGTGCACGCGCTCGCCGGCGGCTGCCAGTTTCGCCACCAGGTCGGGCACCTGATCGGGGGGGATGTCGTAGCGGGTGACCCCCGCCTCGGTGCGGATGTCAACGCCGGCGGCCGAGGTCAGTTCGTCGGGGCGTCCTTCGGCGACCACCTCGCCCCGCGAGATGATCACCACCCGGTCGCAGACCAGCTCGACCTCCGACAGCAGGTGGGAGTTGAGGAGCACGGCGACGCCCCGGCGGCGAAGATCCGCGAGCAGCTCACGTACCACCCGGCGCCCCGCCGGGTCGAGCGCGCTGGTCGGCTCGTCCAGCACCAGCAGGCGGGGCTCGCCGATCATTGCCTGGGCGATCCCCAGCCGCTGCTGCATGCCCTTCGACATCGCCGCCACCTTGCGGCCGGTGACATCGGCGAGCCCGACCAGCTCGAGCAATCCGCGTCGCTCGGGCTCTCCGCCGGACGATCCGGACAGGCGCTGGTGCAGGCGCATCAGCTCGCCCGCCTCCATCCAGCCCGGAAACCGGAACAGCTCCGCCAGGTATCCGAGTGCCTCGCGAGCCGGCCGCGACCCGGCCGGGTGCCCGCACACCACCGCCGTGCCTGATGTCGGCCGCACCAGACCGCAGCCGATCTTGACCAGCGTCGACTTGCCGGCGCCGTTGGGTCCGAGCAGCCCGACCAGTTCGCCCTCGGCCACGCGCAGGTCGACGCCGGCGAGCGCCTCAACCGCGCGGTAGCGCTTGCGCAGGTCGGTCACCTCGAGGGCGTACGGCACGGAGCGAGTCTAACCGGCCGCTGCTCCCCGACCAGGGGTCCCACCGGCCGGTGCCGATATCAGTGGCTCACCACGATTCCCGGGCGCTCTTGCTTCGTCATGAGATGGTCAGTGGTTTGGACGGCGGGGAGTAACCGCTGTCGTTCCCGGTACTGGCATTCCTGAGCCGTGCCCTGAACTGATACGTGCCTGCTCCCGCCCAATCTGGGGAGGAGGAGTCGAAGGACCCGCTGGCCGCCGTGGCGCCGGTCTGCCACGGCGTCCATGCGCCCGAGCCGAGGCGCTTGATCTGAATGTCGTAGACCTGATCGGCTCCGGCGGCTTGCGACGCCCATGTGATGGTGAAGGTGTCGGCGGTGGTGCCGGTGAGTGGTGCGGCCTGTGTCGGCACGCGCACGGTGCCGGTGTTGGTGCTGGCGGCGTCTGACACCTGGTACGTCCCGG
>JBBRMM010000020.1:0-58251 GCA_038230835.1 Gaiellales bacterium | reverse complement strand
TCGAGCCGCTGTCGGTCGACGACCTGACCCGGCAGGTGACCGCGATCCTCTCGCCGATCGTCTGGGATGTGGCGCACATCGGCCACCAGGAGGAGCTGTGGCTGCTGCGCACGTTGCACGGGCTGGGCCCGACCGAGGCGCGCTTCGACGACATCTACAACGCCTGCGAGCACGGCCGCTCGGAGCGCGCGCGGCTCGACCTGCTCGACCCGGTGTCCGCCGGCGAGTACATCGACGATGTCCGTGAGCGCGTGCTGGAACGGCTCGGAGGGCAGGTGTTCGACGCTGCGAACCCGCTGCTGGCGGGCGGGTTCGTCCACCACATGGTGATCCAGCACGAGCACCAGCACAACGAGACGATCCTGCAGTCGCTGCAGGTACGTGAGGATCTCGACCACCCCCTGGGCGCGGACTGGCGGCCGGCCACCTGCGCCGGGTCGGGCGGCGAGCTGGTCCTCACCACCGGCACATTCGTCATGGGCACCGACGATCGCGCATGGGCGTACGACAATGAGCGCGACCCGCACGAGGTCGATCTGCCGGGCTATGCGATCGATCGCACTCCGGTCACCAACGCCGACTTCGCCCAGTTCGTCGCTGCCGGCGGCTACGCGGATCCCGGGCCATGGAGCGACGCCGGCTGGCGCTGGCGTTCGGGCGAGTGCGTGGAGCATCCCAAGCACTGGCGGGGCGACGACCGTGGCTGGGCGCGCGTGCGCTTCGGCCGCCTCGAGCCCCTTCCCGCCGACGAACCGGTGCAGCACGTGAGCTGGTTCGAGGCCGAAGCGTTCGCCCGCTGGGCCGGCCGTCGGCTGCCCACCGAGGCCGAGTGGGAGCGGGCCGCCGGGGAGCTCGACGGCGTCGGCGCAGTCTGGGAGTGGACGTCTTCCGATCTCGAGCCGTACCCCGGTTTCCGGGCCTTCCCATACCCGCACTACAGCGAGGTCTTCCTCTCCACCGGGTCGTACCGCGTACTCCGCGGCGGGTCATGGGCGACCGACGGTTGCGTCGCGCGCCGCACCTTCCGCAACTGGGATCTGCCCATCCGCCGCCAGATCTTCGCCGGCTTCCGCACCGCTCGCGACCTGGCCTGACACCGGCGCCGCGCGACCCGTACGATGTCGCGGTGACAATGATGCTGACCGGTGACGGCCTGACCGTCGACGACGTGGTGGCGGTCGCGCGCGGCGGCCGACGGGTCGGCCTGGCACCTGAGGCGCTCGAGCGGATCACTGTTGCCCGAGCGGTCGTGCTGCGCATGGTCGAGTCCGGAGAGCCGGTGTACGGACTCACCACCGGCGTCGGCGCGCTGCGCGATATGCACCTGGACTCCGCCGACGCGGCGCGCTACAGCCGGCTCACGATCGAGTCGCACTGCACCGGTCATGGACCGCCGCTTCCCGACGATGTCGTGCGGGCGGCGATGCTGCACCGGGTGAACGCCCTCGCCCGCGGACGGGCAATGGTACGCCCGGAGGTGGCGCACGCCTATCTCGACGCGCTGAACTCGGACTACACACCGACGGTGCACGCGATGGGCTCGGTCGGCCAGTCCGACCTCCCGGCAATGGCCGAGATCGCCAGGGGCCTCCTCGATCGCGGGTTGGTGCTCCAGCAGGGCGAGGCCCTGGCGATGCTGAACGCCAACAGCCTGTCGGTGGGGCACGGAGCGCTGGCCCTGCACGGGGCCGCTCGCCTGATCGACTCGTTCGACGTGGTTGCCGGTCTGAGCATGGAGGGCTTCTGCGCCAACTTGTCAGTCATCCATCCCGATGTCGCCCTGGTGCGGCCGTACCCCGGGCTCGGGCACACGGTGCGGCGGATGCGTGACCTGCTCGAGGGCAGCTACCTGTGGCGGCCCGGGATTGCGCGACAGCTGCAGGATCCGCTCGCCTTCCGCTGCATCCCGCAGACGCACGGTGCGTTTCGTGACGCGCTCGGATTCGTGCGCGACCAGCTGGAGATCGAGCTCAACTCCTCCGGTGACAACCCGCTGCTGGTGCCGGCCGAAAACCGCATCGTGTCGGTCGGCAACTTCGACATCACGCCGGTCGCCGCCGCCTTCGACTTCCTGCGACTGGCCCTCGGCCAGGTGCTGACGCTGGCCTGCGAGCGGGTGCAGAAGCATCTGGCCGAGCGGTACTCGGGCCTGGCCACCGGGCTGCGGGCCAACGACAGCCCGGACGACGTGCTGGCGCTGATCGGCGGCGGTGCGGCCGCGCTCGCCGCGGAGGCCCGCCTGCTGGCGCCGCCGGTCTCGCTCGAGCTGCCCACCTCGTCGATCGCCGGCGGGATCGAGGATCACATGACGATGGCGCCGCTGGGCGCGCGTCGGTTGGCCTACATGACGGAGCTGGGTGCCCGGTTGGCGGCCGTTGAGCTGATGGCCGCCGCCCAGGCGATCGACCTGCGCGGCCGTCCGCAGCTCGGCGCAGGCACCCAGCCGGCCTACGCGGCGACCCGGGAGCGGATCGCCTTCGTGGCCGCGGGCGAGACCCCCAGCCACGACCTCGATGCACTAGCGGAGTGGGTTACGGCGGGCGTCGGTGGATGTACCATCTAGTCTTCACGGCATGAGCCTTATCGCCACCGAAGCCGTCGTCGTCGACACCGTTCCCAAGCGTCTGTTCATCGGCGGAGAGTGGCGCGACGCATCCGCCGGCGCAACGCTCGAAGTCGAGGACCCCGCCACCGGCGAGCCTCTGTGCGAGGTCGCCGACGCCAATCCTGACGATGCAATAACGGCGCTGGATGCCGCCTGCGCAGCGCAGCGCGACTGGGCGTCGCATCCGCCGCGTGAGCGCGGCGAGATCCTGCGCCGGGCGTACGAGGAGCTGGTGGCGCGAAGCGACGAGCTCGCCGTGCTGATGACGCTCGAGATGGGCAAGCCGGTGGCCGAGTCGAAGGCGGAGGTCACCTATGCGGCGGAGTTCCTACGTTGGTTCAGCGAGGAGGCGGTGCGCATCGAGGGCCGCTACGCCACGGCGCCCAACGGCTTGGGGCGGCTGCTGACGATGAAACAGCCGGTGGGGCCGTGCCTGATGATCACGCCCTGGAACTTCCCGATGGCGATGGGCACGCGCAAGATCGGGCCGGCCATCGCGGCCGGCTGCACAATGGTGGTCAAGCCGGCGCAGCAGACCCCACTCTCGATGCTCGCTCTGGCTGACATCCTCGACCGCGCGGGCCTGCCCGCAGGTGTCCTGAACATCGTCACCGCGCGCTCGTCGGGCGCCACGATGGCCCCGCTGATCGCCGACCCGCGCCTGCGCAAGCTGTCGTTCACGGGCTCGACCGAGGTCGGCAAGCGGCTGGTCGAGCAGTCGGCCCACCAGCTGCTCCGAGTGTCGATGGAGCTCGGTGGCAACGCGCCGTTTCTGGTCTTCGACGACGCCGACGTGGATGCCGCCGTCGAAGGGGCGATGATCGCCAAGATGCGAAACGGTGGAGAGGCCTGCACCGCCGCCAACCGGTTCCAGGTCGCCGAGCGGGTGAAGGACGAGTTCACCAGCAAGCTGGCCGAGCGGATGGGCAAGCTCGCCGTCGGGCGGGGCACCGAGCGCGGCGTTCAGGTCGGGCCGCTGATCGACGGCGTGCAGCGGGACAAGGTCGCCGAGTTGGTGGACGATGCCACCGGTCGTGGCGCGGCCGCGGTGGTCGGCGGCACCCGGGTCGACGGGGCGGGCTACTTCTACACCCCGACCGTGCTGGCCGACGTGCCTGCCGACGCGCGGCTGCTGCGTGAGGAGATCTTCGGGCCGGTCGCCCCGGTCACCACCTTCACAGACGAGGAGCAGGCGGTGGCCTGGGCCAACGCCACCGAATACGGGCTGGTCGCCTACGTCTACACACGCGATGTCAAGCGTGCCTTCCGGGTCATCGAGAGTCTCGAGACCGGGATGGTCGGCCTCAACCAGGGGATAGTGTCGAACGCTGCCGCGCCGTTCGGCGGGGTCAAGCAGTCCGGGTTCGGGCGCGAGGGCGGCCACGAGGGGATCTTGGAGTACCTGGCCACGAAATACGTGGCCATCAACTTGTGAGGGCGGTCGTCTTCACCGCCGCCGGCGGGCCTGAGGTGGTGAGCCTCGAGACGAGGCCCGACCCGGTTGCGGGCTCGCACGAGCTGGTGGTGGCAGCCACTCACGCCGGACTGAATCCGGCCGACCTGCTGCAGATGGCCGGCCGGTATCCTGCGCCGCCCGGCTCGCCGGTCGATGTTCCGGGTCTGGAGGTGGCCGGCACGGTGGTCGCCCGCGGCGAGCGGGCGACCGGGTTCGAGGTCGGCGATCGCGTGTTCGGGATCGTCGGCGGTGGCGGTCTGGCCGATCGCGTGGCCGTGCACGAGCGGCACGTGGTTGCGATCCCGGAGAATCTCGACGACGCCGCCGCGGCGGCGTCGCCGGAGGGGTTCATCACCGCCCACGACGCGGCGTTCACCCGCGGGCGACTGGTGATGGGTGAACGCCTGCTGGTGAACGGTGCAAACGGCGGCGTCGGATCGGCGGCTGTCCAGCTGGGTCTGGCCGCCGGCGCGCGGGTGTTCGCCGGGGTGCGATCGCCGGCAGCGGCGGACGTGCTGCGTGAGATGGGAGCCGAGCCGGTCGAGCCCGGCAACGGGACGGGTATCGACCTGGTCGTGGAACTGGTGGGTGCCCCGCTGCTCGACGCCGACCTGGACGCGCTGGCGACCCGGGGCCGGATCGTGGTGGTCGGCACAGGGGCCGGGGCCGAGTTCGGGATGTCCCTGCGCAAGCTGATGGGAAAGCGCGCCGACCTGATGGGCACAGTGCTGCGCGCGCGACCGCTGGAGGAGAAGGCGGCGGCGGTGCAGGCCTTCGGTCGGTCGGTCGTGCCGCTGCTGGCCGGCGGCCGGGTGCGTCCGCTGGTCGACCGCGTGTTCGACGCAGAGGACGCCGTGAGGGCGTTCGATCGCTTGGCGGCGCCCGGCAAGCTCGGCAAGGTGCTGCTGCGGTTTGGCTGACCCGGCGGCCGTCACGGTACGCTCGATGTCGGTAGGTCAGCCGTGGGCGAACGCCGCATGGGCGGCGTGCCGTGGCCAGGCCGAGGTGGCCAGGCTGCTCGCCCAGACCCATGACGGGCGCTTCGAGCTGTACCTCGGACGGCCGGCCGATCGCGAGGCCGGGCTGCTGCTCGTGAGCACGCTCGCCGAGGCTCGGCCAGGTCGGATCGAGACGGTGGTTCCCGCCGACATGCCGGATGTGCCGGAGCTTCTCGGCGACGCCGGGCTGATGCTCGAGCGCGAGGTGTGGCAGATGTGGCGAGAGCTGACGTCGGCGCCTCCCGAACCGCACTGGCCCGACGGGGTCGCGGTGCGCACCTACGACGACGCCGGCGACGCCGGCGACGTGCACGCGCTGCTCGAGCGAGCGTTCGCCGCCAACGCCGAGTCTGTGCTGCCGTTCGAGCCATGGCACAACTGGATGACAGGCGACCGGGAGTTCGCCGCCGATTCCTGGTTCCTGGCCGAGCAGCACGGCCGCCTGGCGGGCGTCGCCCTGTGCTGGAGCGGTGGCTGGCTGAAGGATCTCGCCGTCGATCCCGACCAGCGCGGCCGCGGCGTGGGAGAGGCGTTGTGCCTGCACGTGTTCGGCGAGTTCCATCGCCGCGGTGTCGCCCGGGTCGGCCTCAAGGTGGACGCCGACAACCCCACCGGCGCCGTCCGCCTGTACCAACGGGTGGGTATGCAGCGCGACCGGGTGTATCAGGTGTTCGGTCGGGGCTAGATTGCCCAGCCGAGACCGTGGTGTATGGGAGACTGCCGGGCGTGGGCAGCGTCGAATCACGCGTCGCCGGAGAGGCCGAGCTCGCGGCGGTCACCGAGACCATCGTGACAGCCTTCCTGGCCGATCCCGTGTGGGGTGCGTACTCGTTTCCTGACCCGGCGAAGCAGCCGGAGCAGTCGAGACGGTTCTGGGAGGCGTGCGTTGCTGCCGCGATGCGCTTTCCGTGGACGCGGGTAACACCCGGTTGTGAGTCGTCCGCGGTATGGATTCCTCCCGGCGAACCGGAGATGACGGATGAGCAGGCGGCGGCCTTCGAGTCGCTGGTGGAGGAACTGGTCGGATCCGACCAGGCTCGGGTGGTGCTCGGCGTCTTCGAACAGTTGGACGCCGGCCACCCGCACGCCGACCCGCACTACTATCTGAGTCTGCTCGCCACCCATAGGGATCATCGTGGCAAGGGGCTTGGGATGGCCTTGCTGGCCACCTGTCTGGAGGCCATCGACGCCGAGGGTGCTCCTGCCTATCTCGAATCGACCAACCCCGCGAACAACCTGCGCTACATGCGCCACGGTTTCGAACCGTACGCCGAGATCACGCTTCCCAACGGGCTCGTGATCACGACCATGTGGCGTCAAGCACGCTCCTAGATCGTCTCCCGGTCGCCGGCGGCTACCCGTCGGCTCGTCGGCCCCAGATCACGATGCCGCCGCCGAGGCTCAGCCGTTGGGCCATGATCTCCTCCATGCCCGCACTCCTCCACATCTCGAGCACCGCCGGCAGCGGGTTTCGGCGCCAGAACTGCTCGATGCTTGGCCCCAGGAAGCGTCCGGTGTCCACCCACCCGGGGCCGGCCAGGCGCCCCGCCGTCGGCAGCCCGGCACGTGTCCATGCTCGCCAGGCGTGAAATGCCGGGCCGGCCGGCACTCCGAAGTCGAGCGATGCCATCACCCCGCCCGGCCGGATCACCCGCGCCAACTCGCGCAGGGTCGCGGCCGGGTCGTCCACGTACCGCAGCAGGTAGGTGTGGGTGAGGCCGTCCACCTGACCGTCGTCGAGCGGCAGCGCCTCGGCGTGGGCCTCGACCAGATCGATCCGCTGCTCGAGTGACGCCTCGGCGACGCGCTCGCGGCCGCGCGCGAGCATGTGCGGGCTCTGATCGACGCCGACCACCCGGCAGCCGAAGCGGCGCGCGATCGCCATCGCGACGGCGGCGGTACCGGTGGCCACGTCGGCGACGAGCGCATCCGCGGTGATCGCGGGTGCGAGCCGATCGATCATCAGGTCGTGCCAGCGCCGATCCTGGCCGAACGACAGCAGGTTCGCCCAGCGGTCGTAATCCTCGGCAATGCCGGCGAACAATCCCCGGGCGTGCTGCTTGCGAGCGCTCGTCTCCACCGCCGCAGACTACCGCCGCGGGGCTCAGTCGAGCAGGCCGAGTTGGCGCAGCACGGACACCGAGTCGGAGTACACGTCCTTGCGCGCCACCAGTCCGTCACGGAAGGGCAGGATGTCCATCCCGTCCCACGTGATCGTGCGCCCGGTCGGCTCGATCACCATGTCGCCGCGCCTGGCCTGCTTGGCGTGGGTGGCGGTGGCGGTCCACTCCTGCACCACCAGGCCCTCGCGGTAGTACATGCGCCGCGCCGAGAACGTGATGTCGGGCCAGGCCTCGAAGATGGCGGCGATGTGGCCGCGCACGTCCTCGCCCTGGGCAGACTCGCCGGCAGTGTGGTTGTGGAACACCATGTCGGGGGTGTGCATCGACATGATTGTGTCCAGGTCGTGGTCGTTCCAGGCCTGGTTGTAGCGGGCGATCGTCGCTTCGACCGCCGCGGGTGAGTCGAGATCGGTGTGCATGGCCGTACGATACGCCGATGCCGACCTCGCCGCTCGCCCTGGCCGTTCTCGGACGCGGGTTGGTCGACCTCTCCGAACCGGTGCTGCTGGCCGACGACGAGGCTGTGCTGCGGGGCCGGGCCGCCTTCGAGACGCTGCGCGTGTACGCCGGTGAGCCGTTTCGGCTGGACGCGCACCTGGCCCGTCTACGCAACTCTGCCGAGGTGCTGCGGCTGCCGCCGCCGGACATTGCTGCGCTGGGGGCGCTGGGTTATGAGGCGGTGCGTGCGGGTGGCGTGCCGGACTCCGCGCTGCGGCTGGTATGGACACCGGGCCGGCCCGGCGGGCAGCCGGTCGGCTTCGCCCTGCTGACGGCGATCCCGCCCGGGCTCGACGGGGAGCGGGCGCGAGGGACGCGCCTGGCTTCGCTTCAGCTCGCCATCGGTGCGCTCATCCGGCAGGAGTCGCCGTGGCTGCTGCCGGGGGTCAAGTCGACCAGCTACGCCGTCAACATCGCCGCCCAGGAGGAGGCGCGACGGCGCGGCGCCGACGACGCGCTCTTTCTGTCGCTCGAAGGCATCGTGCTCGAAGGACCGATCTCGAACATCTGGTTCGTCGAGCAGAGGGCGCTGCGCACCCCCTCGCTCGACCTCGGAATCCTCGCCGGTGTGACCCGTGACACCCTGCTCGAGCAGGCCCAGACGCTCGGCGTCGAGGTGGAGCAGGGGACCTACTCGCTGGCCCGGCTTGCCGCCGCCGAGGAGGTGTTCACATCGTCCAGCGTCCGCGAGGTGATGCCGGTCGTCGCGCTCGACGCACAGGCGATCGGCGATGGCCGGCCCGGCCCGCTGGCACAGCAGATGCAGGCTGCTCTGCGGACGGTGGCCGCCGGCGGGTAGCGCGCCGCGTCAGAGCGCCGTCTCGGGCACCTTGTGCCAGCTTGCCACGTACTCGCGCTGGAGCGGATGCGAGAGCCGGCCCGCCCACGCCACCTGCACCATGTCGGGTGCCTTGGGCACGTGTCGCGGGTACATGCCCGACTCGTAGGGGAGCCGGTTTCCCTTGCGGTGGTTGCATCGCCGGCACGCCGACACGACGTTGTCCCAGGTGTGCTCGCCCCCCCGCGAGAGCGGCTTCACATGGTCGATGGTCAGGTCGCGAGGGCCGCCGTCGCGTCCGCAGTAGGCGCACCGCCAGCTGTCGCGGCAGAAGAGCACCCGGCGGACCACGTTACGCTTGACCAGCGGCCGCAGCTCGACGTACGCCGGCACCTGCACGATCACCGGCAGCGCCACGTGCAGGTGCTGCGAGCGATACACCACGGACGGTTCCTCGGCGATCACCTGCGCGTGGCCGCACACGACCAGCGACACGGCGCGCTCACGCGCCACGAGTGTGGTGGGGCGCATCGTCGCATCGAGCAGCAGGCAGCGAATCGGTCAACCTCCGTGTACACCTGAAGTGTAGAGCCATCCCTCGATGCCGCCAGGTGTCAGGCCGCGATGCGGTGCGTGCCCTTGCCGGCCGCCTTGGCGTCCAGCAGGGAGCGATCGGCGCGGAGCACGAGCGCTCGCGGGTCGGTGTCGCCCTCACGGGCGGCCGCGAACCCCAGCGACCCGCTCAGTCCGGCCGCGGCCAGGAGCCGCTGGATCCGCCCGCCGACGGTGTCGGCATCGCCGATCACCATCTCGGGCAGGATCAGCGCGAACTCATCCCCGCCCAGACGTCCGACCACGTCCGACGTGCGGCTGGCGGCCTCCAGCGCGCGGGCGGTCTGGCACAGAGCCCGGTCGCCCGCGAGATGGCCGCGGCGATCGTTCACGCCCTTGAAGTCGTCGAGGTCGGCGACCATCACCGTCAGCGGTCGGGCGGCACGCCCGAAGCGCGCGAGCTCCGAGCCCAGCCGCTCGTAGAACGCGCGGTGGTTGAGCACGTTGGTCAGCGGGTCGCGGTCCACCCGCTGGCGTAGATCGTCGTACAGCTGGGCGTTGCGCAGGGCCAGGGCGGCTTGTGCCGCCACCGTCCGGCAAAAGGCGATGTCGCGCCTCGACCATGTCCGCGACGACCGTGTGTCGGCCACCTCGATCAGGCCGACCGAGCGCCCCTCGACCACCAGCGGCACGGCCAGCCACGTGCGCCATCCCCATCCGGCGAGGATCCGCCGCGCCTCGTCCGACCAGCAGGGATCGGACGGCCGGTATGCGACGTGGCCGTCGGTGTGGTGCAGGAGCGCCCTAAGATCCGGGGTCTCCGACAACGGGTACGTCTCACCGACCGAGTCCAGGTCCGGCCCCTCGGCGCGTGTGTGGCCGGCTGCGACCTCGAGCTCGTCGCGGCCGCGATCCCATACCGAGATGGTTGTCTCGTCGCAGCGGTCGATGCCCATCGTCAGCTCGAGTGCGAGCGCGGCGACGACCTCGCTGAACTCCAGCGAGCGGGCGGTCGAAAGCGCGAGCCGGTGCAGCACCTCGAGCTCGCGCCGGTCACGGTCTGTAGGAGGGTTGCTCCCGGCCACGTCCGGGTAATCGGCGTCAGACAGCGAGTCTGAACGTGCGCTTGCCCGACCGTTTGGCGTCGATCAGCGACGCGTCGGCGCGATGCAGGACGTCGCTTCCTGTGCGGTCGTACGGACTTGACAACGCTGCGCCGATGGAGAGCGCAAGGCCGGTTCGGCTGCACACCTCGTCGAGGAGGCCGGCGGCCACCGCGGCCGGATCGTCCGGCGCCCGGAGAACGAGGCCGAACTCGTCTCCGCCCAGCCGTCCGATCGCCGGCGCGTCGGGGGCGGCGGTCCGCAGCGCCTCGGCCACCCGGCGAAGTGCTCGATCGCCGGCGACGTGGCCGCGGGCGTCGTTGACGGCCTTGAAATCGTCCAGGTCGATCAGCGCGACGATCAGCGGTTCGCCGGCGGCGTGCGCTCGCACGAGCTCGGCTTCGAGCTGGCGGTGGAACGCGCCGTGGTCGAGCAGCCCGGTCAGCGGGTCACGATCGACTCGCAGCTGCAGGGAGGCGTACATCTGCGCATTCCGCACCGCCAGAGCCGCTTGGCCGGCGATGGTCTGGCAGAACTGCCGGTCGCGCCAGGACCAGGTCCGGGCTGATCGGTAGTCAGCCAGCTCGATCAGCCCGACAGAGCGTCCGTCGACCACCAGTGGGAGCTCGATCCAGCTCCGCCAGCCCCAGGAGCCCAGCATCAGCCGCACATCGTCCGTGGTCTGCAGGTCGGTGGCGCGCAACTCGCTGTGGCCCTCGGCCGCGCGCAGCAGGTCGCGCGAGTGGGGGAAGTCCACCAACCGGTAGGCGACGCCACGCTCGATCTCGGAGATGCCTCCCTCGCGGCGGTACACCGACGCCACCTCGAGCTCGTCAGCTCGCTCGTTCCAGGTCGAGATGGTGCATTCGCAGGCTCGCTCGACAGCGTGGGTCAGCTCCCTGGACAGTGCATCCATCACGGCGGGGAACTCGAGCGAGTGCGCGAGCGCCAGCGCGACCCGGTGCAGCACCTCGAGCTCGCGCCTGTCGCGTGCGCCCCAGCTCATGCAGCTCGACGGTGGGTGCGCTTCGCTGTCTGTTTGGCGGCAAGCATCGAGCGGTCCGCGCGGCCGACGGTGCGCATCGGGTTTCGCTCGGCCGGAGCCGCCAGCGTCCCGCCGGCCGACACCGACAGTCCGGTGACGGCGCGCACCCGCTCGACAAGCTCGGCGGCGAGCGCGTCCACGTCGGCTGCGGCGCCGGGCATGATCAGCCCGAACTCGTCGCCGCCCAGGCGCCCGGCGGTGTCTCCCGCCCGGCACACCGAACGCAGGACGGTCGCCAGCTCGCGCAGTGCCTCGTCGCCCGCGAGGTGCCCGCGGGTATCGTTGAGGTGCTTGAATTCGTCCAGGTCGAGCACGAACACCGCCACCGGTTCGGCCGTCCGCTCGGAGCGGGCCAGCTCCTCGGCCAGCCGCTCGTAGAAGGCTCGGTGGTTGAGCAGCTCCGTCAGCGGGTCACGGTCGACCTGCTGGCGCAGATCCTCGTACAGCTGGGCGTTGCGCACCGCCAGCGCCGCCTGGCTGCTGATCGTCTGGCAGAACGCGACGTCGCGCGCCGACCAGGGTCGTGCCGAGCGATGGTCGGCCACCTCGATCAGCCCCACCGAGTGGCCCTCGACCACCAGCGGTAGCTCGATGTTCGAACGCCAGCCCCAGTGCTCGAGCACTTCTCGATCCTCCACCGGGAGCGTGGGATCGGTGATCCGGTACTCGCGGTAGCCTGCCCCGGCCTCCAGCATCGCACGCGTTTCCGGGTACAGATCGAGCGGTGCGTACACCTCGCCGCGCGGCCAGTTGGGAGCCCCGTGCTCGGTGTAGGCGGCGATGTCGACCAGCTGGTCGTTCTCGACGTCCCACAGCGACAGCGCACACTCGCTGGCCCGGTCGACGGCCGACATCAGCTCGCGCGCAAGCAGCGCCAGCACCTCGTTGAACGAGAGCGAGCGCGACAGGGTGACCGCGATCCGGTGGAGTACTTCGAGCTCCCGCCGGTAGCGGTCGGACTTGCCGCCGTTGTCACGTGCCATTTGTAGGGCTATCGGCAGCCGGCCGGGCGGTCTGAACCAATTCTCGGTTACAACTCACAATTCCCGCTGCGCCCGCTCCCACGCAGCTTTCTGCAGCCGGTACAGGACGTGCCGGCACACCGGGTGGCCGGGCGGGAAGCGGGGGTGGTCGAAGTCGTCGGCGGGATCGTGGCTCATGCCGATCCGCTGCATCACCCGCTGTGAGCGCACGTTCGCAGGGGTGGTCATGGAGACGATCTGATCCAGACCGGCCCGGGTGAACCCGAACGCGAGTGCCGCCCGACCGGCCTCGGTTGCGTAGCCGCGGCCCCAGTGGGCGGACGCCAGCCTCCATCCGACCTCGACAGCCGGCGTGAAGTGGGCCTCGAAGTTCGGCCTGAGCAGCCCCACGAAGCCGACGAACCCGGTGATTCCCGGCACCTCCACCGCCCAGAGCCCGTACCCGTCCGACTCGAAACCGGCTTCGATACGGTCGACGAAAGCGTCGGAGGCCTCGGCCGTCATCACGTCGGGAAAGTGCTCCATCACCAGAGGGTCGGCGTTCATGGCTGCGAACGGCGCGCGGTCAGAGGCGCGCCAGCGCCGCAGCAGCAGCCGTTCGGTGCGCAGCGGCTTGTCCATGACTAGTCCTTGCGCGCCGCGGCGAAGCCGCCCGGGGCGAACCCGGCCAGGATCCGGGCCGCCCGGCCGGGATCGCGGTCGGTATCCTGCGCCCGTTCGACCCGGCGCACCGCCTCCCGTACAACGCGGCCGCCGGCGTAGCGGATCGGCTCGGGCGGAAACCCGGGCTGGCGGCCGCCGACCAACCCGCACCCGCTCCACTCGTCGTCGCGGCGAAGCGCCATCGACGCCAGCACCTTGCCGGCCAGGTGGCTGGGACCGACACCGTTGCCCGAGAAACCCGCCACGTAGCTGACGCCGTCTCCCAGCCGGCCGAAGAACGGCGATCCCGAGACCGAACGGTCGACGGGGCCGCTCCATGCATTCGTCAGCCGCGCCCCGGCCAGGGTGGGCAGCAGTTCGCGCATCCGCCTGGCGGCCTCTGCAGAGCGTCTCGGATGGTGGTCGAAGCCGCGTCCGACGCGACCGTGGAAGGCCAGGCCGCCGCCGCCCTTGCCGAACACGACCCGGCCGCTCCGGGTGGTGCGGTAGTAGTGCACCAGCAGCCGCGCGTCGGCGATCGCCTCGCCGCCCACCCAGTGCATCGCGGCGAGCAGGTCGGGCACCGGCTCGCTGGCCACCACCTCGCTGGACACCGGCACCACCGACCGTCGCAGCTCGGGGATCGCCTCAGCACACCAGCCTCCCAGCGTGAGCACGACGGCATCGGCGGTGATCGCGCCGGCGGGAGTTCGCACCGTGGGCGGCGTCCGGCGGTCGAGGTGGGTCATCGGCGTGCCCTCGTGGATGCGGACCCCGCGCTCGAGCGCGACTCGCCGAAGCCCACGAGCGAGGGCGGCCGGCTGCACCGTTGCACTTCGCCGCTCGTGCACTCCGGCCAGGTGAGTGGGCTCGCCGATGCGCTCGTGCAGTTGCTCGGGGGAAAGCCGCTCGAAGGCGTCGATGCCGCGCCGCTCGCAGGCCTCGACCGCCGGCTCCCAGCTACCGATCTGGGCCGCGGCGGTGGCCACCCACAACCAGCCCTGCTGCGTCCACTCGCACTCGATCCCGTGGCGGGCGACGAACTCGCCGATCTCGCGCACCGACTCGTCGGCCGCGGATGCGAGCCGTAGCCCCCGGCTCTCGCCGTACCCGGCCACCAGTCCTTCGAGTTTCGCCCACCAGTTGAGCACGAACCCGCCGTTACGGCCGCTGGCGCCGCCGCCCACGATGTCTGCGTCGATCAGCACCACGTCGCAGGCGGGGTCGAGCTGTTTCAGCCGCAGCGCGGTCCACAGCCCGGCGAACCCCGCGCCGACGATGCACACATCGGCGCGCTGCGCCCCTGCAAGCGGCGGACATGCCGTCCCCGCATCGGCGGCCAGCGCCTCCTGCAGCCAGAGCGACCGTGCCATCGCTGCGGATTCTCGCACTCTGCTACGGTCGCGCGGTGAATCAACCGACGCGCCCCGCGGCGATCGTCACCGGAGGCGGCACCGGCATCGGCCGGGCGATCGCACTCGCGCTTCACCGCGACGGATTCGGGGTGGTGATCGCCGGCCGTCGGCGCGAGCCGCTCGAGGAGACCGCGGGCGTGATCGGAACCGACTGCGTGGTGCACCGGGGCGACATCCGCGACGACGAGGTGCAGGAGGCGCTGGTCGAGGCATGCATGAGCCGCTTCGGCCGCATCGACGTGCTGGTCAACAACGCCGGTGGCCAGTTCGTGGCCCCGGCAGAGGAGATCACCCCCAACGGGTGGCGGGCCGTGCGGCGGCTGAACCTCGATGCGCCGTTCTTCCTCATCCAGCGGGTGGCCAAGCGGTGGATGATCCCTTCCGGAGGTGGACGCGTGATCTCGATCGTGCTCTGCCCGCGGCGGGGCATCGAGGGCATGGCGCATTCGTCGGCGGCGCGCGCCGGCATGGGCACGCTGACCAAGACGCTGGCCCTGGAGTGGGGCAAGCACAACATCGGCCTGGTGTGCGTCGCGCCCGGCTGGATCGACACGTCGGGCATGGATCAGTACGACCTCGACCTGGTCGAACTCGCCCGGCGGGTGCCGATGCGGCGTCTGGGAACGGCGCAGGAGGTGGGCGACCTGGTGGCGTTCCTCGCCTCGCCCCGCGCCTCCTACATCACCGGCACCACGATCGTGATCGACGGCGGGGTCGAGGTCACGACCGGCTAAGAAGCTCTAACAGCACGCCCTCCTGTGGCGGCTGGTTCGCGCCGGCTGCGGGTGCGTCCCACGACGAAGCTCATTCTGTCAGAGCTTCGAAGCGGCCGGAGCACGTGCCCTCCGCTATCGTGGGTCGGTGACCGGCTCTGCGTCCATCCCCGAGCTGACCGCCGCACTCCGCGAGCGCGACTACCTGGCCGACCGCGGCCTGGCGACGGTGGTCTCGCTGGCGCTCGCGCTCGAGAAGCCGCTCCTGCTCGAAGGCGAGGCCGGGGTCGGCAAGACGGAGCTCGCCAAGGTGCTGGCGGACGTGCTCGGGGCGCGGCTGATCCGGCTTCAGTGCTACGAGGGCATCGACGTCGCACACGCGCTCTACGACTGGAGCTACGCCCGGCAGCTGTTGTACATCCGCACACTCGAGACGGGTGGGCGCACGCCCGCGCCCGACACGATGCACGAGCTGTTCGGCCGCGAGTTTCTGGAACGCCGGCCGCTGCTCGACGCCATCGAGTGCACAGACGAGGTGCCGCCCCTGCTGCTGATCGACGAGATCGACCGCGCGGACGACGAATTCGAGGCCTTTCTGCTCGAGCTGCTGTCGGACTTCCAGGTCACGATCCCCGAGATCGGCACCATCGCCGCCACCCGCCGGCCGCGCGTGATTCTCACCTCCAACCGCACCCGCGAGCTGCACGACGCGCTCCGCCGCCGCTGCCTCTACCACTGGATCGGGCATCCCGAGCTGGAGCGGGAGATCGAGATCGTGCGCGCCCGTGTGCCCGGCGTCCCGCAGCGACTGGCGGTACAGGCCGCGGCGTTCGTCGCCCGGCTGCGCGAGGCCGGGCTCGACAAGGCGCCGGGCGTGGCCGAGACCATCGACTGGGCGCAGGCGCTGGTCGCCCTGGGCAGCGCCGAGCTGGACGCCGGCCTGGTGGACGACACCCTCGGCTCCGTGGTCAAGGATCACGACGATCTCGAGCGGGTGCGGGCGCTGGGCATCGAGTCGCTGCTGGCGGAG
Organism: Gaiellales bacterium; assembly: GCA_038230835.1. Taxonomy (GTDB): domain Bacteria; phylum Actinomycetota; class Thermoleophilia; order Gaiellales; family JAICJC01; genus DASUHT01. Next base: position 42,310 of record JBBRMM010000020.1, on the reverse strand, counting down.
ACCGCGGCGGGATGACGCGGACGGCGGCCGCGGGCGATGCGGTGGTCGGGCGGCTGGTGGGGTTCGGACGGGCGCTTCGCGAGCGCGGTCTCGAGGTCGGCCCGGGGCGGTTGCAGGACGCGTTACGCGGACTGGACACGGTCGACCTGGCCGATCGCGCGCAGGTGTATCACGCGCTTCGCTGCACCCTCGTTTCGCGCTACGAGGACATCGGTGAATTCGACGCCGTGTTCGTCGGCTACTGGGAGCGGTTCGCCGAGGGGAGTGCGCCGCCGGTCTCGCTCGAGGTGCCGTCCAAGCCGGTGCTGGTGCCGGCGCATCGGGCCGGCGAGCAGGCTGGGGACGCCGATGCGGACGCCCCGGCAGCCGCGGTGTACTCGGCTGCCGAGCTGCTGCGGCGGCGAGATTTCGCCGAGATGACCGCCGAGGAGCTGCGCGGCCTGCACTCCGCGATCGCCGGCCTCGCCCGCGCGCAGCCGGTGCGGCGCTCGCGCCGGCTGCGGCCGTCGCGCCGGGGGGTGCTCGACCAGCGGCGCACCCTGCGGGCTGCGATGCGCACCCAGGGCATCCCGATCGACCGCGCCTGGCGTGCCCCCAAGCAGGTGCCGCGGAAGCTGGTGTTCCTGTGCGACGTGTCCGGATCGATGGAGCCGTACGCCCGCGCGCTCGTGATCTTCCTGCAGGCCATGACGACTGCCGGCCGCCGCGTCGAGGCGTTCGCCTTCGGCACGCGCCTCACGCGGCTCACGCCGCACCTGGCAGGACGCGATCCACGGGCAGCGCTGCACCGAGCCGGGCTGGCCATGCCGGACTGGGGCGGCGGGACGAGGATCGGTGAGGCGCTTCGGGCCTACAACGACGACCACGGCCGGCGGGCGTTGACCCGAGGCGCGGTGGTCGTGATCGTCTCCGACGGCTGGGAGCGTGGCGACCTCGACCTGCTCGACCGCGAGCTGGCGCGCATCCACCGCGCGGCTCACCGGGTGGTGTGGGTGAACCCGCTCAAGGGGCATATCGGGTTCGAGCCGCTGGCGGGCGGGATGCAGATCGCCCTGCGGCATGCCGACGTCTTCCTCGAAGGGCACAACATCGAGGCGCTGGAGAGCCTGGCGGAGGTGCTCCGAGCCGTCAGCTGACGGTGCGGCGGTCGCGCCGTGCCTCGACCGAGAACCACACCAACCCGGCGATCGCCGAGCCCTCGAGGCGCTCCACCGGGTCACGGCGAAGGGTCATCACGGTGGCCATCGCCTGCAGGCAGAGGAGGACGAGCGCGGCGGACAGGTGGCGGGTGAGAGAACGGCGCATGCTGGTGCGATCCTAGCCCTAATCCACGCACCTGGCTCGCGGCTGGGGCCGCAGCGGGCCGCGCAGCGCCGCCCTGATCGCGGCCAGCGGGACGCCGAAGCCGCTGTTGCCGACCGTGGACTTGGCGGCCATCATCGACACCACCCGCCCGTGCGCGTCGACCACCGGGCCGCCGCTGTCCCCGTGCTGGAGCAGCCCGCGCAGCGGTACGAGCGTCCGCAGCCGGGTGGCCCCGTAGACATCCGGAGCCTGCTCGGTGACGGGCGCTCCGGCCCGACCGGCGACGGGCCGAAGGCCGCCGTTCAGCGGGTAGCCGAGCATCGCCACCGCGCCGCCCGACGGGTCGTCGGGTGAGATGCGAAGCGGAGCGACGGTGAGCCCGGGCACGCTGAGGACGGCGACGTCGTTCGTGGCCGACTGGGCGACCACGCGGCCGGTGTAGGCGCGGTACGGTTTGGTCCGATCGCCGGTCGGCACTTCGACCTGCGGCCGGGTCTCGCCGGCAATCACGTGGTCGTTGGTCACCACCAGCCCTCGCGCGGCGACCCAGCCGGAGCCCTGGACGCCGAGCGAGCAGGCAACGCCGGTGATCCTGACCACGCGAGAGTAGGTGGCGCGCACGGCCGGCAAGGACGGCACGCCGGGGTCGGGCGCGGCCAGCGTCCCGGCCTCGAGCGCCGGGATGATCGGCAGCGGGTCGAAGCGGGCGATCGCGTTCAGCACCGTGGATGCGGGGACGGCGCTCAGCAGCACGGGCAGGATCTTCGAGCGCTGGATGTCGTGACGCAGGCCGAAACCAGGCTGCTGCATAGCTACCACCGCCGCCAGCCAGACGAGCGCGAGTCCCAGCACGACACCTACGGCGAGCCCGCCGGCCGTATCGACGGCCCGTAGCGGGCCGTGCAGCAGCTTGCCGCGGATCGTGGCGGCCGCCGCGCCCGCCACCGCCTGCAGGGCCAGCCCGCAGGCGACCGCGACCGCCATGCTTGCGATCGGCATCCAGGTGGAGACGCTCGACTGCGGCAGCAGGTGCGGCGAGAGTCGCGATCCGATCAGCACTCCCACCCCGAACCCGATCAGGCCGAGCGCGTTCACCACCAGGCCGCGACGGGCGCCCTGCGCCGCCGACAGCGCCACCCACACCAGCACGATCACGTCAACCGCCGTCATGAGAGGGTTATACCCGCGCGGTCGGTGTGCGCGTGTGCCAGACTGCGAGGATGGACCACGTCGACGTCGAGAGCACACCGGCGCTGCGCCGGCCCGTGATGGTCGCGGCGTTCCGCGGCTGGAACGACGCCGGCGGCGCGGCCAGTCTGGCCGCCGGCTACCTGCGCAGTGTGACCGATGCAGAGCGCTGCGCGGTGATCGACTGCGAGCCGTTCGTCGACTACCAGCAGACGCGTCCCACCGTGGAACTGGTGGACGGCGACGTGCGCCGGCTGGACTGGCCGGTGACCGAGCTGTTCGCCTCCGAGGTGCACAACCTGCTGGTGGTGCAGGGTGCGGAGCCGAACCTGCGCTGGCGGGAGTTCGCACGGACGGTGGCCGGCCTCGCCAAGCAGTTCGACACCGAGATCGTGATCACTCTCGGGTCGCTGCTGGCCGACACGCCGCACACGCGGCCGGTGCCCGTCTCGGCCACATCGTCCGACCCCGATCTGATCGCCCGTCACGACCTCACCCGCTCCACCTACGAGGGCCCGACCGGGATTGTCGGCGTGCTCCACGATGCCTGCGCGCAGACTGGGCTGCGGTCGGCCAGCCTGTGGGCGGCCACACCGCACTACATCTCGGCGGCGCCCAACCCGCAGGCGGCGGCGGCGCTGCTGGAGCGGCTGGCGGAGCTGGTCGGAACGCCTCCGCCGTCGAACGAGCTGCAGGCTGCCGCCAGCGAGTACGCGCTGCGTGTGGCAACGGCGATCGCCGACGACCCGGACATCACCGGCTACGTGGAGCAGCTCGAGCAGCAGGCGGACTCGGACGAGGAGGCGCCAAGTGGCGATGACCTGGCCGCCGACTTCGAGCGCTACCTGCGCGAGCGGGACGGTAACGAGGAGTGACCGACGCCACCGACGCGACGTTCGACCAGGCGGTGCTGGAGCGTTCGAAGTCGGTGCCGGTGGTGGTCGACTTCTGGGCCGAATGGTGCGGGCCGTGCCGGCAGCTGACCCCGGTGCTGGAGGCGGCGGTGGCCGCCACCGACGGAGCCGTCGAGCTCGTCAAGGTGGACGTGGACGCGAACCAGCGCACGTCGCTCACCTACCGGGTCCAGGGGATTCCGGCGGTGAAGGCGTTTCGCGACGGTCGGGTGGTGGACGAGTTCACCGGCGTGGTTCCGCCGGCCAGCGTGGATGCCTTTTTGGCCGGACTGCTGCCGTCGGAGGCCGACCGCCTGGTCGAGGCCGGCGACGAGCAGTCGCTGCGCCGGGCGCTCGAGCTGGAGCCGAACCATCCCGGTGCGCTGGGCGCGCTGGCGCGCCTGGAGTCGGCGGCCGACCCGGCTCTGGCACCGGGACTCGATGCGCTGTCGGCCGGGGACACCGAACACGGCCTCGAGCTGCTCTTGGACGCGCTAGCCGGAGCTTCCGCCGACCTGCGCGACCGCATCCGCCAGGTGATGGTGGGCGTCTTCATGGAGCTCGGCCAGGACCACCCCCTCGCCAGCGAGTACCGGCGCAGGCTGGCCAGCGCCCTCTACTGATCGAACGCGCGGGCTGCGAACTCCCGCTCGCCGTCGAAGTACTCGAGCTTCTCGATCCGGCCCATCACGTTGACGCCCGAGAACAGGATCTTGTTCGAGCGCGGGTAGTAGCAGATCTCGTTGGGCTCGCGGGTGCCGTATGACAGATAGGTGATTCCGCTCGGTCCGGCCCGAAAGGCGTGCGAGACGCCGGTGCTGGCCGGCCGTGCAAGCACGTGCCCGGGGTGTACTGCGAACTCCTCCTCGTCCAGCAGGGCCCACCCGTCGCCGTCGATCACGACGAACATCTCCTCACCCGCGGCGTGGCAGTGCGGTGGGCAGCCGATGTAGCCCGCCGGCACCACCTCGTGCCGAAGGCCGGTCACGTCGGAGCCGGCCGCCTTGGCGAGGTTCCGGTTGGCATACCGGCAGTCACCCTCCCCGCCCTCGTCGATCGGGACATCCTTCATGTTGACGACGTTGGCCGGGCGCCGTCCGGGATCCGCCCAGGAAAGCGGTCCCGTCTGGGCGTCCAGCTCCCACATGTCCCGGGGTCCTTCGGCGGCCACCACGGTCGGGCCGGCCCACACTTTGCCGGTGTGCGGGTGGTAACAGGTCTCGAGCACCATCCGCTGGCCGAAGGCCAGCACGTCGAGTCCGTCGGGGCCCGCCTTGAGCGTGTGCGCGGCGCCGTCGGGGAGATGCACGATGCAGTCGCCGGCGCCGATCTCGCACACCTGGCCGTCCTGCCAGAGCAGCCCGGTGCCTTCGAGCACGTAGAAGATCTCCTCCTCCCCGCCGTGCGCGTGGGGTGGGGTCGAGCGGCAGCCCGGGTCGACCTGCCACCGTCGCATGCCCACCGCGACCGAACCGGTCGCGCTGCCCATGTCGGTCGACGACCCGCTGATCTCGCCGACCGTGCGCCGGCGCGGGGTGACCTCGTCCCAATGCTTCAGGTGCTGCACAGCGCCTCCTCGAGTCGGGCCCGCTCGCCTTCGCCCCATGGCTGGGATGCCGAGCGCTCGGCGTTGGTGTGGACCATCACCGACCGGGCGCTCGCGGCCACCCGCCCGTCGGCAACCGACACGATACGCTCGCGGGTGGTGGCGCTGGAGCCGCCGACCGCGACGAGCTCGAGCACCACCTCGACCCGGTCGTCCTCCTGGGTCAGGCCGGACAGGAAGTCGATCTCCACCCGCCGCACGACCACGCGGTGCACCGTGTCGCCGAGCAGGCCGGTGAAGAACTCGTCGCGGGCCTCCTCGAGGTAGGTGAGGTAGACCGAGTTGTTGACGTGCGAGAACCCGTCCAGGTCGCGCCACCTGATCTCGATAGGCTTCGTGAAGGTCATGGCCGGACGTAGCTTCCCAAAAACCGCGCATCTGCTGCTCGGGTCGACCGTGATCGTGTGGGCTGGAGCCTTCTCCGCCATCAAGCGGCTGGTGGACGGAGGCGTCTCCGCATCGGATGTCGCCGTCGCCCGCTACCTGGTGGCCGCGCCAGGATTCGCCGTGGCGCTGGTGCTGACCGGTGGCCTGCGCGGACTCACCCGCCGCGACGCCGCTCGCGTCCTGAGCGCGGGTCTGCTGGTGGTCACGGTGTACCACCTGGCGCTCAATCAGGGTGAGCGGTACACGACGGCCGGCACCGCTGCGGTGATCATCGCCGCAGCGCCGGGGATTACTCTCGGCCTGGCGGTCGCGCTGGGTCTGGAGCAGTTCTCGCTGCGCAGAGTCGGCGGGCTTGGATTGGCATTCGGCGGGGTGCTGGTGGTGGTGCTCCTGGGTGCGGGTGAGCGGGTCTCCGTGCACAGCGTGCGGGGCCCGCTGCTGGTCCTGGCAGCCGCGCTCGCGTTTGCCGGCTACAACGTGATCGTCAAGCCGCTGCTCGAACGCCACAGCGCGGTCGCCGTGACAGCAGCGGCGAGTCTGGTGGGCACGCTGGCGCTGCTTCCGCTGGCCGGATCGTCGACGCTGCGGGCGGCCCGTCACCTGAGCGGCTCGCAGTGGTTGCTGGTTGGCTACCTCGGGATCGTCAGCACGCTGCTGGCCTACGTTGCCTGGACGCTTGCTCTCCGTCGTTTGGACGCGTCGCGAGCGGTCTCCTTCCTCTACGCGGTGCCGGTGTTCGGGCTGGTGATCGGAGCGCTCACGCTGGGCGAGTCGGTCACCCTGTGGCTGGCCGCCGGAGGGGCGATGATCGTGGGCGGGGTGGCGCTCGCTCAATGAACCCGACGGCGTTTCACTGGCGGGATGGCGAGCGGCGGATCGTGTTCGGGGCCGGGGCCGGCGACCACGCGTGGGACGGAGCGGACGTGCTCACGACGGGCCGCGCGCAGGCCGGCATCCCGGAGAACCTGCTCTCCTCCGCAGCCTCGGTGCGGTTGGTGCCGGACGGCCAGGTGCCCGATCTCGCCGCCCGGTTGCTGGACGAGGTGCGTGGCGAGCGACTGGTGGCGTGGGGCGGGGGGCGGGTGATCGACACCGCCAAGGCGATCGCCTCCGCACGGGGTGGCCAGGTGTGCGCGGTGCCGACCACGCTTTCGGGCGCGGAGATGACCACCGGCCACCGGCCGGCGCCGGGATTCGAAGGCAGCCCGCGGGTGCGCCCGGCGCTTGTCCTGGCCGATCCGGAACTGATGGCCTCGGCCGCCGAGCCCTCGTTGCGGGCAAGCGCCATGAACGCGCTCGCCCACGCTGCCGAGGCGCTCTACGTGCCCGGCCGCAACCCGGTGGCCACGCTGGCCGCGCTGCGCGCCGCAGCGCTCCTCGCCGATGGGCTCGCCGAGCTCCCCGACGGCGGCGCGGAGCCCCTCGCGCTGGGATCCGTCCTGGCCGGATACGCGCTCGACTCGACCGGCATGGGGCTGCACCACGTGCTCTGCCAGTCGATCGTGCGCGTCTGCGACACCCCGCACGCGACCACCAACGCGATCATGCTGCCCCACACCGTCGACGTCATGACCCGCCTGGCTCCCGGCGAGCTCGAGCCGTTGGCGGCGGTGCTCGGAGTCAGCCCGCCCGAGCTCGGCGGCCGGGTGGCGATGCTCGCCGGTGGTGGTGGGCGGCTCTCGGAGCTGGGGGTCGGGCGTGAGCAACTGGCGGGTGTGGCCGAGTCGGCCGCGGCTCGCGACGAGCTTGCGGGGCTGCCCGACCCACCCAGCCGCGAGCAGCTGCTCCGCATGCTCGAGACGGCTTGGTAGGCTCAGCGGATGGGGAAGGGCTACGCCGAGGGACCAGCCGCTGAGGAGGCCGAGGCCGCGCGTGAGCGCGGAGACCACCTCGAGGCCGCGCCACCACCGATCGTCCGCCGCATGGTGTGGGGGTCGACCGCGGACAATCGCGAGCAGCACGTGCTCGGCGAGGTGGGCGAGGTCGACCCTGATGAGCTGTTCGCCTCGGGCCGGGCCTGGGGCATCAAGATCACCACGCAGACTGATTGAGGCCAGCATGAGCGACCCGTACGACCGCCCCACCGATCCCGCGAAGCGGCACAGCGCCGCCCTCACCGACGGTCCCGACCGGGCGCCGGCGCGGGCCATGCTGAAAGGCATCGGATTCACGGACGACGACCTCGCGCGACCGCTGATCGGGGTCTCCACGACCTGGATCGAGACGATGCCCTGCAACTTCAACCAGCGTGAGCTGGCCCAGCGGGTGAAGGCCGGGGTGCGCGAGGCGGGGGGCACGCCGGTCGAGTTCAACACCGTGTCGGTGTCCGACGGCGTGTCGATGGGCACCGAGGGCATGAAGGCGTCGCTGGTCAGCAGGGAGGTGATCGCCGACTCGATCGAGCTGGTGGCTCGCGGCCATCTGCTGGACGGCCTGGTGTGCCTGGTCGGCTGCGACAAGACGATCCCCGCGGCGGTAATGGCGCTGTGCCGGGTCGATATCCCCGGCCTGGTGCTGTACAACGGGTCGATCGCGCCAGGCACCTTTCGCGGCCGCGACATCACCATCCAGGACGTGTTCGAGGCGGTCGGGGCCTACGCGGCAGGCAAGATCGACGGCGCCGAACTGCACGCGGTCGAGTCCGCCGCCTGCCCCGGCGCGGGTGCCTGCGGTGGGCAGTTCACTGCCAACACGATGTCGACGGCGCTCGAGTTCCTGGGCATCAGCCCGGCCGGGTTGAACGGCATCCCGGCACTCAACCGGGGCAAAGGCGACGCCGCCGAGGAGTGCGGCCGGATGGTCATGCGGCTGGTGCGCGAGGACATCCGTCCGTCGCACATCATCACCCGCGACGCGATCGAAAACGCGGCGGCGTCGGTGGCGGCGACCGGCGGGTCGACCAACGGCGTCCTGCATCTGCTGGCGATCGCGCACGAGCTGGACATCCCGTTCTCGATCGACGAGTTCGACGCGATCGCTGGACGGACGCCGATCGTGGCCAGCCTGAAGCCGGGCGGCCGCTACGTGGCGACCGACATCTTCGATGCCGGCGGGGTGGCGCTGGTCGCGCGCGAGCTGAAAAAGCGCGAGCTGGTGCACGCGGGCGCGATGACCGTGGACGGGCGCACGCTGGGGCGGATAGCCGACGACGTGGTGGAGACGCCTGGGCAGCCTGTGGTGGTGCCGATCGAGCGGCCGATCAAACCATCCGGAGGGCTGGCGATCCTGCGCGGCAACCTCTCGCCGGACGGCTGCGTGGTCAAGCTCGCCGGTCACGAGCGGCTTCAGCACAGCGGCCCGGCCCGCGTCTTCGAGCGTGAGGAGGACGCCTTCGCGGCCGTCAAGGCGGGGGTGATCGAGGCCGGGGACGTGGTGGTGATCCGCTATGAGGGCCCCGCCGGCGGGCCCGGCATGCGCGAGATGCTGCATGTGACCGCGGCGATCGTCGGCGAGGGGCTGGGCGAAGATGTGGCCCTGATCACCGACGGGCGATTCTCTGGTGCAACCCACGGCCTGATGGCCGGCCACGTCACACCCGAAGCAGCCCACGGCGGGCCGATCGCGGCGCTGCGCGACGGCGATGTGATCGAGTTCGACATCCCGGCGCGGGAGCTTCGGGTGCGGCTCTCCGACGACCAGATCGCCGCTCGCCTGGCCGGCTGGGCCGCGCCCCCGCCGCGGTACACCAAGGGCGTCCTCGCGAAGTACGTCGCGCTGGTCTCGAGCGCGAGCGAGGGCGCCGTGACCACTCCGCGGCGATGAGCTTCGCGATCCGCGGCACGTCGCTGGAGGCCTGCAACTGTGAGCCGATCTGCCCGTGTCGCAAGATCGACGGTGTGCCCGGAGGACGTTCGACGTCCGGAGAGTGTCTGGGTGCGCTCTCGTGGCGTATCGAATCCGGACACCTCGACGGGCTCGACCTCGCCGAGATGGCGGTGGTGATGGCGATCCGCTACCACGACGATGAGCCGGGCTCGCCGTGGAGATGGGTGCTGCATCTCGACGAGCGTGCCGACGAGCGGCAGCGGTCCGCCCTCGAGCAGATCTTCACCGGGCGGGCGGGCGGTATGCCGCTCGAGCAGTTCCCCTGGGCGTTCAAGCCGAGCGAGCTGCTGGAGGTGGTGCCGAGCACGATCGAGATCGACCACACGCCGGGGCGGGGATGGTTCCGGGCAGGCGCGTCGGTCACGGTGCGGATCGCGTCGGCGTATCAGACCGAGAGCACGGTCACGTGTGTGATCCCGGGCCACCACCGGCCGGGGCGTGAGGTGGTGGCAGAGCGCCTGACAGTGCACGATGAGTTCTTCGACTTCTCGTTCACCGGCAACTGCGGATTCGAGTCGACGTTCGAATACACCGCATGACACCGGCCCCGGCCTGAGCGTCACCGCTTCGTCGCGAATCCGTCCACGGGTCCGTACGGGGTCTGACCCCGGGGTGGGGTGGGGGTGGCCACCCAGTCCTGGGCGCGGATCCTCGGTGCCAGGCACCGTCGCGGACGCGTCACGGAACGGTGACCCGGTCCGTACGGGGTCTGACCCCGCGGTAGGCCCGGGGGCAGGCGGGCCGTCAGTCCGCGGCGATGGCGGCAACCGCGTCGTCGACCAGGGTCGACAGCAGGCGTCGCTTCCAGGCGGTCATCTCGAGACCCGGCAGGCCTGCGAGTGGGTCGGCCGGGTCGAGCAGGCGGGGGACGTTCGCAACCCCGATCGCCGCCAGCCGGTGCTCGTCACCGAATCGTGCCGCCGCGACTCCGGCAAGCGCGAAGCTCCACGCGGCCCGCTCGCCTACGCGGACGTAGGCGGACTTGTCGGCAGGGCGGGGGACGGTGGCCTGCGTGACGTACTCCCCCGGCTCGAGCGTGAGCGTCGAGCGATCGTCCTCGCTCGGCCGGCGGTACAGCTCCGCGAGCGGCATCGAACGGCGGTTGGTCTCCACCTCGGCACCCAGTGCCAGCAGCCCGGCGGCCAGGTCCGACGGCGCCACCGAGATGCAGTCGCCCGGCTCGAGGCCGTGCTTGCGATGGTCGCCGATCTGGGCATAACAGGTGTCACCGCCGCGCAGCCAGCAGCGCAGATCCGGGTGCCTGAAGTACCAGCAGCGCGGCTGCTGGCACAGGTTCCCCGCGACCGTGCCCATCTCCCGAAGCTGCTGCGAGCCGATCGAGCCGGCGCACTCTGCCAGCAGCCCGAACAGCGCCGCCACCTCGGCGTGCCGGGCGACGTCGGCGATGCGGGCCGTTGCCCCGAGCCGCAGGCGACCGTCCTCGACGACGATCCCGTCGAGCCCCAGCCCACGCAGGTCGACCACCGTCTCCGTGTCTCCGATCCCCCGGTCGAGCTGCGTCAGCAGGTCGGTGCCCCCGCCCAGCGCCCGCCCGCCGCCGGCCAGGAGCTGCTCGGCACGGGCGGCGTTCCCGACTCGCTCGTACGTCCAGAGCCGGCTCATGCGAGGGCCTCGAGCATGCGCCGAGGAGTGTAGGGAGCGGCACGCAGGCGGACGCCGACGGCATGGGCGATCGCGTTTCCGATCGCTGCGGCGGTGGGGATCACCGGTGGCTCGCCAAGGCCCTTGATGCCGAGCCCGAGGTGCGGATCGGCCTGGCCGACGAACTCGCACACGATCTCGGGCAGGTCGGCGAGCGTCGGGATCTTGTAGTCCTCGAGGCCGGCGTTCACCATCGTGCCGGTGGTGGGGTCGATCACGCGCTCCTCCATCAGCGCGAAGCCGAGGCCCTGGAGGATGCCGCCGACGACCTGGCTGCGGGCCCCCATCGGGTTCACGATCCGGCCCACGTCGTGCACCGCGACCACCCGCTCCACCCGCACGACGCCGGTCGCGGTATCGACGGCCACGGTGGCGATCTGGCAGCCGAACGTGTTCACCGCCATCCCCTCCGGGTTGGGTGCTCGCGACCCCGACCCGGTCACCCAGGCGTTTCCGAGCTTCGACGTGACCTCGGTGATCGGGTGGCGCAGGGCTCCGTCCACGCTGCGAATCTCGCCCTCTTCGAGCGTCAGGTCGGTGGCGGAGATCTCGAACATCTCGGCCGCCAGGTCGAGCAGCTGCGTGCGCACGTGGTGGCCGGCCGAGCGCACCGCCGGAGCGATCGAGGCCAGTGTCATGGAGCCGCCCGAGAAGGGGCCGTGGCCGGCCAGCGCGGTGTCGCCGGCGCGCACGCTGATCTCGTCCACGGCGACCCCCAGCCGCTCGGCGGCCACGATCGCGCACGCGGTCTGCACCCCGGTACCCAGATCCTGCAGCCCGACTGTCACCACCGGCCGCGCGGCGGCCCCGATCCTGACCTCGGCGTAGGCGGGTGGTCCGCCGCCGCCCCACCAGTACTGCGAGGCGCAGCCCATCCCGCGGCGCACACGACCCTGGCCGCGGAGCGACTCGCGGGAATCCCAGCCGGCCAGCTCGGCGGCCCGGTCGTACGATTCCAGCAGGCGCTTGGAGGTGTATGGACGGCCGGTGCCGGGGTCGGTGTCGGCGTGGTTTCGGCGTCTCAGCTCGAGCGGGTCGAGCCCGACCCGCTCGGCCACCTCGTCCAGCGCCTGCTCCAGAGCCCATGTGCCCTCCATCACCCCGGGCGCGCGGAAGGCGGCTGCCGGCCCCAGGTTCTGCTTCACCGGCAGCACCATGGCGTGCACGTTGGGACAGGCGTACAGCGCCTTTGCCGGCTCGAGGATCGGGTATGCCCAACCGCCGGTGCCCAGACCCATCACCGCCGATGCCTCGATCGCCTGCAGGCGACCGGCGGCGTCCGCGCCGATCGAGAAGCTGATCCGCGCCGGCGTCCGGTATCCGGCGGCCCGATTCTCGTCGCGGCGGGAGAAGACGAGCCGCACCGGCCGGCGGCTTCGCCGCGACAGCTCGGTGGCGAGTACGCCCTCGGCCCCGAGGCCGAACTTGGCGCCGAACCCACCGCCCATGAATTGGCAGATCACCCGCACCCGCTCGGGATCGAGCTCGAACATCGTCGCCAACTGCTCACGGGCCTGGTAGATGCTCTGCGTGGATGTCCACACAGTCAGCCCGTCAGCCCGCCAGTCAGCGACCGCGCAGTGGCTCTCGAGCGCGTTGTGCATCTGTGCCGGCGCGTCGAACTCGGACTCGATCACGACCTCGGCCGCTGCCAGAGCGGCCGCAACGTCGCCGCGCTCGCTCTCGGATGGCTCCTCGATGAACTCCTGTCGGGCCAGCGCCGAGTCCAGGTCGGTCACGAACCCGAGCTCCTCGAAGACAGGGGCGAGCGCCGCCAGCGCAGCCTCTGCGGCCGCTCCGGAGTCTGCCGCCACAGCGGCCACGGCAGCGCCGGCGAACTCGGGGTGGTCGCTCAGTGCCGGTGTCTCGCCGAGCGTTGACGCGTCCGCCGGGCCGAGCACGCAGCGCACGCCCTCGACCGCGCGGGCGGCGTCCAGGTCGAGCGCGGCCACCCGGGCGTTGGCGTGCGGGCTGCGCAGCACCCGCGCCTCGAGCATGCCCGGCAGTCGCACATCTGTGGTGAAGGTGGCCGCCCCGGTCACCCTAGAACGCGCCGTCACCCGGGTCGCCGGCCGGCCGACCACGCCGGGCGGCCGGTCGAGGTCGTACTCGGGGGTGATGTCGTCCTCGACCACCGTGTAGCGCTGCTCGACCCGACCCTCGACCACCGCCTCGGTACGCACCAGACGGGCCATCAGCCGTTCACCCGCGCGACCTGGGCGACCGCTGCGGCGATCCCTTCGTAGGCACCGCAACGGCAGAGGTTGCCGCTCATGGTATCGACGATCTCGTCATGGCTCGGGTGTGGACTGCGTTCGAGCAGCGCGAGCGCCGACATCAGCTGTCCCGGTGTGCAGAAGCCGCACTGGAATGCGTCGTGCCCGGTGAACGCCGCCTGCAGCCGGTCCAGCAGCTCGCTGCCGCCCTCGATCGTGCGCACCTTCGCCCCGTCGCAGGCTGCCGCCAGCGTCAGGCATGCCAGCACGGGCCGGTCGTCGACCAGCACCGTGCACGATCCGCAGGTGCCCTCGCCGCAGGCGACCTTGGTGCCCGGCAGCGCCAGCCCGTCGCGCAGCAGCTCGGCCAACGACAGCTGAGCCGGGACGTCGAGCGTGTGGCTGCCACCGTTGATGGTGAGGTGCACGTTCATCGGCGGGTAACGTACCAAGTTTGTCGCTCCCCACCACAGCCACGGCCCGCCGCGCGCCGCTCGAGCTGGCACTCGTCCCGCGCGGGGCCGAGGAGCCGGTCATGGGCTTCTACTCGCTGAGCCCACTCACCCCGGGCGGGTGGACGGAGCTGATGGACGAGGCGGGCCTGCCACACGGCCTGCGGCGGCTGGCCGACGACGTGGTTGTGGGCGCCCGTGCGCGGCGGGTCGACCTGCGCTGCCTGCCGATGCTGGGCGCGCTCGCCTACCTGCTGACCGAGGACGAGCCGGAGGGTGCGAGCGCGTCGGTGCGGGCCTGGAGGCTGGCTGCGCGCGTGGTGGAACGGTCGGTGACTGCCGGTCTGCCGGTGCCCGACCTGAGCCGGTTTGCCGCTGCGTTTCCCGCCACCGCCCACGGCATCGCGGCGGGTCTCGACGAGGACGAGCAGTTGGTGCCGGTGGCGGCGCTCGACGCGGTGACCCTGTTCGTCGCCGGCGCGACCCGTGCCCTGTCCGCCGCCGTGCGTGAGCCGCGGCTGTTGACAGCGCCGGACGTCCACCACGAGTCCCTCGACCTCACGGTGCTCCAGCCCGCGTTGCGCGCGGTCGCGCCCGACCTCGGCGCGGTCGCACCGGTGGTGCTGCTTCGCGACACCCTCGACCTGACCGTGCGCCTCGAGTTGCCCGGTCCCGACGACGACCGCTGGCCGCTCACGGTGGCGCCTGCCGACGACCCGACGACCCTGCGGCGGGCGGCCCACATCTTCGTCCCGATCGGGCGCGCGACGGGCGGTCGCATCGACCTGACCACAGCCGAGGTGGTGGAGCTGCGATTGGCGGCCGCCGCTCTGGAATATGCCGGCGCGCGGGTCGAGCTGCCGGCGCAGGTGTCCGAGGAGGGCGACGTCGACCTCGGTGATGCCATGCTCGAGTTCGGGCCGGGACCGCTGGCGGCCGGTGGCACCGTGCACTTCGATCTGCGCGCGTCGCTCGGCGGGCGCGAGATCAGCCGCGAGGAGTTCCGGGCACTCGCCGCCGCCTCCCAGCCGCTGGTGCGGCTGGGAGGCGAGTGGCGCACCCTGTCGGGCAAGGCCCTGCTGCGTGCCAAGTCACTCGCGGCGGTCGCGCTGCACGGCTCCAGCCTGCCGCTGCTGACCGCGCTGGGTGCCGCGCTGGCCGGCGTCTCGGACGTTCGCGGGCTCGAGGTGGGGGTGGCAGAGCCGGTGGGCGGCGAGCTCGACCGGCTGGTCAGCACCCTGCGCTCGCCGGATCTGTACGTGCCGCAGGAGCCGACCGATCAGTTCCACGGCGAGCTGCGCCCGTATCAGAAAGTGGGCCTCGGGTGGCTGGTGCGACTGCGCCGGCTTGGGCTGGGAGCCCTGCTGGCCGACGACATGGGACTAGGCAAGACGGTGCAGCTGATCGCCTACCTGGTGGATCGCGAGGACGCCGACGACCACCCGGCGCTGATCGTCTGCCCGACCTCGGTGCTCGGCAACTGGGAGCGCGAGATCCACCGGTTCGCCCCCAGCCTGAGCGTGCACATCCACCACGGGCCCGAGCGTACCCACAAGGCGGAGAGGCTTGCGGCCAACGACGTGGTGCTGACCTCCTACGCCCTGCTGCCGCGCGACCGCGGCATGCTCAACCGTGGCTCGTGGCGGGTGCTGGTGCTGGACGAGGCCCAGGCCGTCAAGAACCCGCTCACCCGCGCCGCCCAGACCGCCCGCGGGCTGACGGCCGGGCACCGGGTGGCACTGACCGGGACGCCGGTTGAGAACCGCCTGGACGAGCTGTGGTCGATAATGCACATCCTGAACCCCGGGTTGCTCGGCGCCCGGACGTCGTTCCGGCGGCTGGTGGCCACCCCCATCGAGCGGCACGCCGATGCCGCCGCCGAGGAGCGGCTGACCCGCATGACCGGCCCGTTCCTCCTGCGCCGGCGCAAGTCCGATCCCCGGGTGCTGCCCGACCTGCCCCCGCGTCAGGACTCCACGGAGTACTGCACGCTCACGCTCGAGCAGGCAAGTCTGTACCAGGCGACGCTCGACGCGATGATGCGGTCGGCGCGGGACTCGGCCGGGATCGAGCGGCGCGGCCACGTGCTGGCGCTGATCACGCGGCTCAAGCAGGTGTGCAACCACCCGGTGCACGCGATGGGCAGGCCGGGCGCGCTGACCGGCCGCTCTGGCAAGCTCGATCGCCTGACCGAGATGCTGGCCGAAGCGCTGGCGGAGGGCGACAGCGCGCTCGTTTTCACCCAGTACGCGGTGATGGGCGTGCTGCTGGCCGGCCACCTGGAGAAGGAGCTGGGCATCGAGCGGCTTTACCTCGACGGATCCACTCCGCGCCACGGCCGAGAGCGGACGGTGGAGCGCTTCCAGTCGCCGGGCGGGGATCCGCGCGTGCTGGTCGCCTCGCTCAAGGCGGGTGGTACGGGGCTCAATCTGACCGCAGCCAACCATGTCTTCCATTTCGACCGTTGGTGGAACCCGGCGGTCGAGGACCAGGCGTCGGACCGGGCACACCGGATCGGCCAGACCCGCGTCGTCCAGGTACACCGGATGGTGTGCGCGGGCACGATCGAGGAGCGGATCGACGAGCTGATCGCCTCCAAACGCGACCTGGCGAGGCGGATCGTCGATCGCGGCGCCGAGTCGGCGATCTCGGATCTGGACGACGAGCAGCTCGCGGATCTGGTGGCGCTGCGGCCGTAGGGCGATACTCTCATCCACGATGATGCCACCGGTGGATCTGCTGCGGCACCTGGTCGAGCTGGAGAGCCCGACCGGCGACGCCGAACGGATCGCGCACATCGGCCGCTTCCTCTCTGCCGAGTTGGGCTCGCTGGGCGCCGACGTGGAGTTCGACGGGCAGTGCCTGATCGCGCGGCTGGGAACCGGCGGGTCGCCGCTCGTGCTGGCGGCGCACATGGACACGGTGTGGCCGGTGGGCACGATCACCTCGATGCCGTTTCGGGTCGAGGACGGCTTCGCCTGGGGGCCGGGCGCGCTCGACATGAAGGGCGGCATCGTGACAGGTATCGAGGCGCTGCGCCGGCTCGGGCCGCCGCAGCGGGAGGTGACGGTGCTGATCACTGCCGACGAGGAGATCGGAAGCCCGGCCGGGCGCGCCGTGGTCGAGCGGCTGGCGCGGGCCGCCGAGACGGTGCTCGTGCTCGAGCCGCCCGTGCGCGACGCCACCATCACCACGGCCCGCTCCGGCCTCGGCCGTTACCAGTTGCACGTACGCGGCCGAGCAGCCCACGCCGGCAACGGGTCACGCGCGGGGGTCTCGGCGGTGGAAGAGCTTGCGCACCAGGTGATCGAACTGCACCGGCTGCCGGACGGCATCGAGGGAGCGCGCGTCAACGTCGGGCAGGTGGGTGGTGGCACGGGCGAGAATGTCGTAGCCGGCGAGGCGTGGGCGAAGGTCGACGCCAGGGCGTGGACGGCCGCCGCACAGGCAGAGCTGGAGTCGGCGATCCGCGGGCTGCGGCCGCGATTGGAGGGAGCCGAGCTGACGGTCTCAGGGGGTGTGACGCGACCGCCCATGATCCAGTCGCCGGCGGCGTCGCGGGTGGCCGAGCGCGCGATCGGGATCGCCGCCGCGCACGGCATCGAGCTGGGCCAGCACACCTCGGCCGGTGGTTCGGACGGGAACTTCGCCGCCGCGGTGGGTGCGCCGGTGCTGGACGGGCTCGGTCCCGGCGGCGTCGGCGCCCATGCGCTGGACGAGCGCGTCTCGCTGGACGCGCTCGAGGTACGCACCGAGCTTGTGCTGGCGCTCCTGCGCGAGCTGTGACGCGCGGGCACCGAGTGGCTTGTGGCAGATGTGGCAGGATTCGGGGTTTCCGGCGAGAATGTGTCGGCTTCATCCCATTCTCTTTCGAAGGAGCACGTACATGGACCTCTCCAAGATGAACCGGAGTCAATGGATGGTGGCGGGCGGCACCCTCGGGGCGCTGCTCGGCACCCTGATCTTCCCGTGGTATTCGATCTCGGCTGGGCCGTTCAGCGTCGACATCAGCGCGTGGGACAGCGGTATCCTCGGCAAGCTCGCGCTGCTCGGCATGCTGCTGATGGTCGCCGGCGTCGTGGTGACGGTGCTCGGCAAGGAGGGTGACGTGCCGGTGCCGCTCCCGATGGCCATGCTGGGCCTCGGAGTGGTCGTGGCGGTGTTGCCGATCCTGAAGTGGATCGACGTCTCCAGCTACACCTCGTTCGGCCTCTACCTGACCATCGTCTCCGGCGCGGTCGCAGCGTACGGCGCGTTCGAGATGGGCGGCAGGCTGCGCATGCCCACCAGCGTCGGCGGGTCGTAGACACCGCCTGGAGGTTTTCGGGTGGGGCGCGCCCCCCGGTGCCGCCCCACCCGCCGGACCGTCAGGAAAGAACGATCCGCCGCGCCAGCACGTGGGAGAAGCGTCGGGTCGGCTCCCGATCCGGCGCATCGCCCGCGCCCGATCCTGCGTCGATGCGTCGAAGTGCCCGTTCCGCGTGCTTGGCTGCGGCGACGACGTCCACACGCCGGTCCGCGATCGTAATCCGCTCGGTGATCATGTGTGACCCCTTTCGTCTCGGGCCTCTCGCGGTTGACCCCCGTCGCCCGCGGAACTTCGTGACCCTGATCACTGGGTAGCGAACGCAGCCCCCGGCGTCAACGCCTGGACGGGTATCCGTACGAATCCTTAAGAATTGGATCGTCTAGACGTTCTTGACGGCGGCGGTCAGCGCCGCCACCGACTGCTTGGCATCGCCGAACAGCATGGTCGTCTTGGGGTCGAAGAAGAGCTCGTTCTCGATCCCGGCAAAGCCGGTGTTCATCGAGCGTTTGAGCACCACCACGGCGGACGACTGGTCGACGTTCAGCACCGGCATGCCGTAGATCGGGCTGCCGGGGGTGTTCTTGGCCGCCGGGTTGACGACGTCGTTGGCACCGATCACCAGTGTGACGTCCGTGCGCGGGAAGTCGGGGTTGATGTCGTCCATCTCGTACAGCTGCGTATACGGAACGTCGGCCTCGGCCAGCAGCACGTTCATGTGCCCGGGCATGCGGCCCGCCACCGGGTGGATCGCATACCGGACGTCGACGCCGCGCCGCTCGAGCATGTCGGCCAGCTCGCGCACGTTGTGCTGCGCTTGGGCGACCGCCAGCCCGTAACCGGGGACGATCACCACCCGGCGGGCGTAGGCCAGCATGACGGCGATGTCGTCGGCGCCGGCGCTTCGCACCTGCGCGTCGTGGCCCGGGCCCACGGCTCCCGCCGCCACGCCCCCGCCACCCGTTCCGAAGGCGCCGAAGACGACATTGGCGATGGTGCGGTTCATCGCCCGGCCCATCATCTGGGTGAGCAGCGTGCCGGACGCCCCGACCAGGGTGCCGGCGATGATCAGCACGTTGTTGGACAGCACGAAGCCTGTCGAGGCCGTTGCCAATCCAGTGAACGCGTTGAGGAGCGAGATCACCACCGGCATGTCGGCACCGCCGATGGCCATCACCATCTGGATCCCAAGCACGAGCGCGATCGCCATCGTCAGCGCCAGCAGCGCCGAGCTCTCGTGGCCGGTTCCGAGGTACACGCCGAGTGCGAGCACGGCTGCGAACAGGGTCGCCGTGATCGCGCGCTGGCCCGGGACCGTCACCGGCGAGCCGCTGATCAGTTCCTGCAGCTTGCCGAACGCGATCATCGACCCGGAGAAGCTGATCGCACCCACCACCGCCGAGAACAGGATCGAGACGATGATCTTGGCCGGCACGCTGCCCGCCAGGCCGATCGTGTCGCGGTAGTCGGAGAATCCCACCAGCGCGGCTGCGCCGCCGCCCAGGCCGTTGAACAGCGCCACCATCTGTGGCATTGCCGTCATCTTCACCTTGCGCGCGCCGATCGCCCCGCCGGCTCCGCCGACCACCACCCCCACGACGATCCAGCCGAATGTGAGCACCCGGGTGTCGAACAGCGTGGCGGCGATCGCCGCCGCCATTCCGACCGCCGCCAGCCGGTTACCGGAGCGGGCGGTGGCGGGCGAGGACAGGCGTTTGAGGCCGACGATGAAGAGGCTCGCGCAGATCAGGTACGCGAGCGAGATGGCATCCGATCTACTCATCGTCGGGCTTGGGCGCCGGCCGTTTCTTGAACATCTCGAGCATTCGGTCGGTGACCAGGAAGCCGCCCACCACGTTGGAGGCGCCGAAGGCCACCGCCACCGTCCCCAGGACGGTCGCCAGGGTGCCGTTGTGCGCACCCGCGACCAGGATCGCGCCGACGATGACCACGCCGTGGATGGCGTTGGTCCCGCTCATCAGCGGCGTGTGCAGCGTGGTCGGCACCTTGGAGATCACCTCGATGCCCACGAACGCCGCGAGCACGAACACCGTCAGCTCGATCAGCAGGCTCTCGCTCATACGCCCGCCGTCGCCAGCAGCCGCGTGGTCACGCGGCCGTCGTGGGTGATCACCGCGTCGGCGGTGATCTCGTCGTCGAAGTCGAGCTGCAGCGCGCCGTCGGCGATCAGGTGCCCGAGCACCGCCTGGATGTTGCGGGCATACATCTGGCTTGCGTGCAGCGGCATCGTCGACGGCAGATTGAGCGTGCCGACGATTGTCACGTCGTGAGCCAGCGTGACCTCTCCCGGGACGGTGAGCTCGCAGTTGCCGCCGGTCTCGGCCGCCAGGTCGACGATCACCGAGCCGGGCCGCATCGCCTCGACCGCCGAGGCAGGGATCAGCCGCGGGGCGGGCTTGCCCGGTACGAGGGCGGTCGTCACGACGACATCGGAGTCGGCCAGGTGCCGCTCGAGCAGGCGCTGCTGCTCCTCCAACTGGCTCTCGCTGAGCACGGTGGCGTAGCCGCGCGCGTCCTGCGCCTCGTCCACGTCCAGCTCCAGCTCGACGAAGGTCGCGCCCAGGCTCTGCACCTGCTCCTTGACCACCGGCCGGGTGTCGAACGCCGAGACGACGGCGCCCAGCCGGCGGGCGGTTGCGATCGCCTGCAGCCCGGCCACCCCGGCGCCCAGCACCAGCACCTTGGCCGGCGCCACGGTGCCGGCGGCGGTCATCAGCATGGGGAAGAACTTGGGCAGCCGGTCGGCCGCGATGATCACCGCCTTGTAGCCGGACACGGTGGCCTGCGAGGAGAGCGCGTCCATCCGCTGGGCGCGGGTGACGCGCGGCACCGACTCCATCCCGAACGCGGTCACTCCGGCCTCGGCGAGCGCAGACACCAGTTCCGGAGTCTGCAACGGCCATACCCAGCCGACGATCACCTGCCCCCGGCGCAGCCGGGCGACATCGTCCACCGTCACCCGGCCGACCCGCACGACCACCTCGGCCTGCTCGTACAGCTCGTCTCCGGAGACGACCCGGGCGCCGGCTTCGGCGTACGCGTCGTTGAGCAGCGACGCACCCGCACCGGCCCCGGACTCGACCAGAAGGTCGAGACTCTCGCCGGCCAGCCGGCCGACGGCGTCGGGGGTGAGGGCCACCCGAAGTTCGGGAGGCGGTTCGCGGGGAACGCCGATCTTCATCGCGCCATCCTACTGATCGGCGTCGGCGGCTCGCCCCGTCAACCCACCACCGTCGCCCGCTGTCCCTGCCGGCGCAGCCACTCGGATCGGCCGCCCGCGGCGGTCCACAGGACGGGGAAGTACGACTCGTCCATCTCCAGCGATTCGCGGCGGCGGTAGCGCGAGTACACCGGCTCGGTGCCCACCCCGTCGAACCGCGCCGCTGCCGGAACGAGGTGCGAAACCAGCGCCCGACGGTGCGTCACGGCGTCGGTGTTGGGGCCGCTGCCGTGCCACACGTTGCCGTGGTGAAACGACGCTCCGCCGGCCCTCACCTCGACCGGCACCAGGTCGAGCGGCGCGTCGACGCCGGCCGGGTTCGCCTTGCGGGCCGGTTCCAGCCAGTCGGGGGGCGCGTGGAACTGCGACCGGTTCTCGGGCCCGCGCGGCCATCGGTGCGACCCGCGCACGAAGCTCATCGTCCCCGCCTGCGCCGAGGTGTCGTCGAGGCCGATCCAGCAGCTGATCATCGTCGACGGGTCGACGTAGCCCAGGTACGCGTCGTCCTGGTGCATGCCCAGCGACTTGGTGCCGGGCGGCTTCCACAGGCAGTTGTCGTGCAGGATGCGGATCCCGTCCCAACCCATCAGCGAAGCCGCCAGCCGGCCCGAGCGCTCCGAGAGCACCTGATCGGCCAGGGTGCGGTCGGCCTTCCAGCCGTTGCAGATCTGACGGGTGCGGTCCTCGGGGTCGCGTCCCTCGACCCAGTTCACCTCGTCCGGCCTGATCCCGGTCTCGTACCGCTCCGCGAAGATCTCGTCGAACCGCTCCCGCAACCGCTCGACCGTGCCCCCGTCAACGAAGCCCTCGGGCACGATCAGGAATCCTTCCTGTGCGAAGCTTGCGAGCTGGTCGGGAGTGAACGCCTCGAGCATGCGGGTATCGTACGCGCTCGTGGCCGCGCTCTACGATCGCATCCGTGACCTGCCCTTGACCGTCGAAGGCTACGGCCTGAGCGGGCTCGACGTGACCGTGGGCGGCGGCTGGCTGCGGCGGACGACCGTGATCCGGCTGGGCGGCGCCGGGCACGAGGGGCTGGGTGAGGACGTCACCTACGACGGCGGCGACCAGGCGCTGTTCCAGGACGCCGGCGCGACGCTCGAGTTGGCTGGGCGGCACATCATCGACTCGTTCTCCGAGCTGATCGGCTCGCTCGATCTGTTCCCCGCCCCGCCTACCTCGGAGGTGTACCGGCAGTACCGGCGCTGGAGCTACGAGGCCGCGGGCCTCGATCTTGCGCTGCGCCAGGCCGGCCTGGGGCTGGGCGAGGCACTGGGGCTCGAGCCGCGGCCGGTGTCGTTCGTGGTCTCGATGGGCTTGGGCGACCCGCCGTCTGCCGAGCGTGTGCACGGCTGGCTGGAGGTCGATCCGAGCCTGCGGTTCAAGCTGGACGCCACACCGGGGTGGGACGAGCGGTTGATCGCCGACCTGGCCGCCACCGGGGCGGTGGACGTGGTCGACCTGAAGGCGTTCTACGAGAACACCCCGGTCGACAACCCCGCCGACCCGGCGCTCTACCGGCGGGTCGCCGACGGTTTCGCCGATGCGATGCTCGAGGACGCTCTGGTGACGCCGGACACCGAGCCCGTACTGACGGTGCACCGCGACCGGTTGGCGTGGGACGCACCGATCCACTCGGTCGCCGACATCCTCGAGCTGCCGTATCCGCCGCGGCACATGAACATCAAGCCGTCCCGCTTCGGATCGGTGAGAGGGCTGCTGGAAGCCTACGACCACTGCCGCGAGCGGGGCATCGAGACCTACGGCGGCGGCCAGTTCGAGCTCGGCCCGGGACGCGCCCAGATCCAGCACCTGGCATCGCTCTTCCATCCCACCGCCGCCAACGATGTCGCACCGCCCGCCTACAACCTCGGCCCGCAGCCGGGGCTGCCGCGCAGCCCGTTGGCGGCCAGGCCGGGGAGCGCACCCTTCGGCGGATAGGCGTGCGTGCGTCTACAGCGTGAGCATGTTCGGTCCGACACGCTCGCGGGTCGCCTCGTAGCGGGCGATCTCGGGCTCGCGCTGCTCGGTGAGGGCGATGTCGTCCCAGCCGTTTCGCAGCCGCTGCTTGAGCCCGGGGTCGATCTCGAAGGAGGCGATGCGCCCGGACGGCAGCCGCACCGTCTGTGCCTCGAGGTCGATAGCGGCCTCGGCGGGGGCGCCATCGATCAGTTCACGCACGTCCGCCGCCGCCAGCACCACCGTCAGCAGGCCGATCTTGCCGCAGTTGGTCGCGAAGATGTCCGCGAAGCTCTCCGAGACGATCGCCCGGAAGCCGTAGTCCTGCAGCGCCCAGGGGGCATGTTCGCGGGATGAGCCGCAGCCGAAGTTGCGGCCGGCCGCGAGGATCGGCGCCCCGGCGAACTCCACTCGGCGCAGCGGGAACTCAGGATCGGTCATCCAGTCGTGGAACAGAAACTCTCCGAACCCGGTGCGCTCGATCCGCTTCAGGAACTGCTTGGGAACGATCTGGTCGGTGTCCACCGACTCCCTGTCGAGGGCGGCGACCGGCCCCGCGATGACGTCGACCGGATTCATGCGCGTGCCAGCTCGCGAACGTCCGTGAGGTGGCCGGTGACCGCCGCGGCGGCAGCCATCGCGGGGCTCAGTAGGTGCGTGCGCCCACCTCGCCCCTGCCGGCCCTCGAAGTTGCGGTTGGAGGTCGACGCGCACCGTTCGCCGGGGGCGAGGATGTCGGGGTTCATGCCGAGGCACATCGAACAGCCGGCACCACGCCACTCGAACCCGGCCGCGGTGAACACCTTGTCCAAACCCTCAGCCTCAGCTTGAACTTTAACACTGGCAGATCCGGGAACCACCATCGCGCGAACTGTGGGGGCAACCGTGCGGCCGGCCACGATGCCGGCGGCCGCGCGCAGGTCCTCGATCCGGCCGTTGGTGCACGAGCCGATGAATACGCGGTCGACGGCGATGTCGGCAAGGGCGGTGCCCGGTTCGAGGTCCATGTACTCGAGTGCGCGCCGATCGCTGTCTCCCGCGGGCTCGGGCACGCGGCCGGTGATCGCGGCCACCTGTCCGGGGTTCGTGCCCCACGAGACCTGCGGCTCGATCTCGGCCAGGTCGATGTGCACGGTGGCGTCGTACGTCGCACCGGGATCCGAGACCAGTCCGCGCCAGGCATCGGCTGCGGCGTCGAGGTCGGCCGGGGCGCCCGGCCGTCCCTTCAGGTAGGCGATGGTGGTGTCGTCGGGTGCGATCATGCCGGCCCGCGCCCCGGCCTCGATCGACATGTTCGCGATCGTCATCCGGGCCTCCATCGAGAGGCCGCGGACGGCGTCGCCGGCGTACTCGACGACATGCCCGGCAGCGCCGTCCGTGCCGATCCTGCCGATCGTGCCCAGGATCATGTCCTTGGCGGTGCAGCCGATCGCCAGCTCGCCGTGGTAGTCGACCAGCATCGTCCGCGGCATCCGCTGCGGCAGGGTCTGCGTGGCCAGCACGTGCTCGACCTCGCTCGTGCCGATCCCGAACGCCAGCGCTCCGAACGCGCCGTGGGTGGAGGTGTGCGAGTCGCCGCAGACGATCGTCATGCCGGGCTGGGTGATGCCCAGCTCCGGCCCGACGACGTGCACGACACCCTGCCGGCGATGCCCGAGCGGGTACAGGGTGACGCCGAACTCCTCGCAGTTGTGGTGCAGGGCGGCCAGCTGGAGCCGCGACAGCTCGTCCGGCTCGCCGGCGGTGGTCGGGACGTTGTGGTCGGCGGTGGCCAGCGTACGGTCGGGCCGGCGCACACGCCTGCCGGCTATCCGCAGGCCCTCGAACGCCTGCGGGCTCGTCACCTCGTGCACGAGATGCAGGTCGATGAACAGCAGCTCGTCGCCGACCAAGTGGTCGGCCCACACCTTCTCGAACATCGTGCGCGGCTGCGGAGCCATGCGGTGATTGTACGAGGGGGCGCCTGTCCGCGGCGAAAGCATTCCGGCGATGGCTGCAGAGCTCCGCGGCTATCGTGCCGCGCGGCTCGCGTAAAGCTGGGCCAGCGCGAGACCGCACGCGGTGATGCCGATGACGGCGAGCGCGAGTATCGCCAACGCCGTTCGGGGCGGCTGGGAGCCGCCCGCGGTCGCGTGCGCGACCACCCCGACCCCCGCGGTCCGCGCCGTGTCCGCCCAGGCTTCGGGAGCAGTCATTCCCCCCGCTGTCAGCACCGCAGCGAGGGCGGAGGTCAGCGTTGTGCGCCGCACGGCACGTTCTCCTCTCGTCACTCCTGATAGTCGGCCGTAGGCGGGCGCCGTTGAGGGGACGGCGGCGTCGTTCAGGCCTGACGGCCGCGGCGGAGGGCCAGATCGATCGCCCACGCATACGGCCGCACAGGCACCAGCCGCACCGCCTTCATGGCGAGCATCATCGGCAGCGGGAATACGATCTCGGCCTTGCCCTTCGCGATCCCGTCGCAGATCCGGCGGGCGGCGTCGGCCGGCTCGAGCATGAACGGCATCGGGAAGGTGTTGACCGACGTCAGCTGCGTTCGTACGAAGCCCGGGCACACCGTGATCACCTCGATGCCCATCGGCCGCAGGTCGATCCGCAACGACTCCAGCATGTTGATCTGCGCGGCCTTGGTTGCTCCGTAGGCCTCCGAGCGCGGCAGCCCGCGGTACCCGGCGACGCTGGCCAGCCCGACGATGGCGCCGGAGCGATGCCGCCGCATGTCTGGCAGCACCGCCTCGATTCCGTGCACGGTCCCCATCACATTGGTGTCGAAGTGCCGCCTCACCAGTTCGGTATCCCAGGCATGGACGCTGAACTGCCCCCAGTGGGCGGCATTCATGATCGCGACCTCGACCGGGCCGATCTCGTCACGCACGCGATCGACGGCGGCGAGCATCGCCGCGCGGTCGGTCACGTCGGCGGGGACCGCGAGCACGCTGCCGGGAAACGCTGCCGCCAGCTCGTCGAGCTGCTCCGTGCGCCGGGCTGACGCCGCCACGCGGCAGCCGCGGGCCGCCAGTTCACGCACGAGCGCAGCTCCGATTCCGCCCGAGGCGCCGGTCACCCAGGCAGTGCGGCCCTCCAGCTTCACCGGCCGGCTCGAGTCAGCAGGATCTGCTCGTCTCCCAGCGCCGCGGTGGCGAATCCGGCCTCGCAGTAGGCCAGGTAGTACTCCCACATGCGGATGAACTCGTCCGTCAGACCGAGCTCGCGCACCTGTGCGGCGCGAGCAGAGAACGCTTCGCGCCAGTGCCTCAGCGTGGCCGCGTAGTGGCTGCCGATCTGGACGCGGTGGCCGATCCGAAGCGTGGAAGCGGCGGTGACGGCGGTTTCGATCGCCTCCGGTGAAGGGATCAGCCCACCCGGGAAGATGTACTTGTGAATCCAGCCGAACGAGCGCCGTGACGCCAGATAGCGGCCGTGGGGCATGGTGATCGTCTGCATCGCCATTCGCCCGTCCGGCCGCAGCAGGCGGTCGCAGGCCGCGAAGAACGTCGGCCAGTACTCCTCGCCGACCGCCTCGAACATCTCGATCGACACGATCCGGTCGTAGCTTCCCGCGAGGTCGCGGTAGTCGCACAGCACCACCTCGACGCGGTCGGCCAGTCCGCTGGCCATGATCCGCTCGCGGGCCAGGTCGCGCTGCTCCCTGGAGATGGTCGCGGTGGTCACCCGGCAGCCGCGGGTCGTCGCCGCGTGGATGGCCATCCCACCCCAGCCGGCGCCGATCTCGAGCAGATGGTGCCCCGGTTCGACACCGACCATGTCGGCGAGCGCTTCGTACTTGCGCCGCTGTGCCTGCTCGAGGGTGTCGCCTCGCTCGAAGACCGCGCACGAATAGGTCATGGTCTCGTCCAGGAACAGCGCGAACAGCTCGTTGGAGAGGTCGTAGTGACGGGAGATGTTGGCGGCCGCGCCCTGCGGGGTGTTCCGCTCGGAACTGGGGAGGGAGGGTTCGTACACCCGCCGCAGCCGCTGCAGCGGGCCCGGGACCAGGCCACTCACGTTGCCCGCGAACGCCGACAGCACGGCGGGCAGGTCGTCGGTCGTCCAGTCGCCTGCCATGTACGCCTCACCGAAGCCGATCTTGCCTGCGGCGCCGAGCCGATGGAAGAACCGCGGGTGCTGGATGCGCATCGTGGGCGCGCCGTGCGGTCCGGCGGAGAACGCCGATCCGTCCGCGAGCTCGACACGCAGCGGCAGCCGGCGCACGGCGTGGCCGAAGAGCATCCGCGCGACCCCGGAGCGGATGCGGGCGGTGGGGGCGGGCGGCACGCTGAGGCCGGGATGGCGGAGTGTCTGTGCCTCGGCGCTCATCCGACCCGCTCCTGCGGCGTGTGTGGCGGACGCGGTATCCGGGCCAATCCGCGAGCGCGCAGCCGGAGCCCCTGCAGATGGATCAGCCCGGTTACCTGGGCTGTCATGAGCGGGTGGCGCAGCAGCATGCGCCGCAGGTTGGCGTCGTCCAGCGCCAGCCGGCGGCCGGTGAGCGAGGCCCGAAACGCGGTGGCACCGTCCTGCTCCAGCTCCATATGGACGCTGAGGCGATCCGAGGGCGGGGTGAACACCATCCGGTAGCGGCCGTCCACAGTCAGGAAGGGCGACACGTAGAAGGCCTTGTCCGCTTCGTAGCGATCGCCGCCACTCGGGTGCAGCAGGTAGCAGTGGCGCTGGCCGTAGGTGTTGTGCACCTCGGCCACGACGCAGTGAAGCGTGCCGTCGGACCGGTGGCAGTAGAACACCGAGAGCGGGTTGAAGACGTACCCGAGCACGCGCGCGTTGGTCAGCAGCGTGACCCGGCCGTCCTCGAGCTCGACCCCGTTGGCGGCCAGGTAGGCGAGCACGTTGTGCTTGATCGTGCGCCGCGGGTCGCCCAGGTGGTCACGGCTGCGGATCGTGGTCAGCGCTCGCCGGTCGTTGCCGAACAGGCGCAGCCGGCGATCGAGGGCCGGCAGCTCGTCCAGATCGACCAGCCACATGTAGACGGCGTAGCGGAAGACGTTGCGCGTGGCGCCTCGCCGGTCGTGCATGACCTGGCCGTTGTAGAGGCAGGATCCGCTCACCACGAGCAGCCCATCGCGACGGCGGCGCGCAGGCCTGACACGCAGCCGTCCTCGTGGAATCCCCAACCCTGGTAGGCACCGCAGTAGAACGTCGTACCGCGCCCGTTGAGCGCCGCGATCTCGCGCTGAGCCTCGATGCTGGCCAGCGTGTACACCGGGTGCTCGTAGGTGATCGTGCGCAGCCGCCGGGCCGCGTCGATGCGATCGGTCTGGTTGAGCGTGACGCAATACTGTTCCGGTTCGTGCAACGCCTGCAGCCGATTGAGGTGGTACGTGACGTGCACGTGCGGCTGGGTGGTGGAGCATGCGTCGAGCAGGTAGTTCCAGGACGCCCGGGCGCCTGCTGCCCTGGGAAGCAGTGAGCCGTCGGTGTGCAGGACCGTGTGGTTGATGGAGTACGCGAACGTGCCCAGTATTCGCGCCTCGTCGGCGCTCGGATCGTCGAGCATCGCGAGCGCCTGGTCGGGGTGAGTCGCTATCACGACGCGGTCGAACCGCTCGCCCTCGACCCAGGCCGATCCCTCGCTGCGGCGCACCGACGACACCGCAGCCCCGGTCTGGATCCGGCCGCCCAGCCGCTCGGCGAGTCGTTCGACGTAGGTGCGGCTGCCTCCGGTAACGGTTCGCCACTGGGGGGAGTGCTTGACCGTCAGCATGCCGTGGTTGGCGAAGAAGCGGATCAGGTAGCGAGCTGGGAAGTCGCGCATGGCGGAGGTGGACGACGACCAGATCGCGCCGGTCAGCGGGAGCAGGAAGTGGTCGCGGAAGTAGGGCGAGTATCCTCCCGCCGCGGTGAGGTCTGCGAGTGTCATGCGGTCGGCTGTCGGATCCCGCAGCACCTCGCGCGCGTGTCGGTGAAAACGGCGCACCTCGGCGAGCATGCGCAGGTAGCGCGGCCGCGCGAGCGTACCCGCGGTCGGCAGCACCCCGGCCAGTCCACGGGCTCCGGCGTACTCCAGGCCACAGCCGTCGCAACGTACGCCAAAGGACATGTCCGACGGTTGGGTCGACACGTCCAGCTCTGCGAACAGGCGCAACATGGTCGGGTAGGTGCGCTGGTTGTGGACGATGAATCCGGTGTCCAGGCCGATCTCGTGACCGTCGGCGGCCTGCACGCACACGGTGTTGGCATGGCCGCCGAGCCGGGCGTCGCGCTCGAACAGGGTCACGTCGTGCTCGCGGGCGATCACGTGGGCGGCGGTCAGCCCCGAGACCCCGCTGCCGATCACCGCCACGCTCAGTCTGGGCATGCTCAACCGGCCCAGATCATCGTCAGGGCTCCGATGCCGGCCCACGTCGCCGCCACTGCCGCGATCTTGCGGCGCGCGCGGGGTGTCGGCAGCAGGGTGCCGAAGCCGACCGCGTCGGTGAGGTCGAAGGCGACCCGGGCGGCGAGCGCCCCCAGCAGCACGCCGCCCGCCGGTGCGGCCATGATCGCAATCCCGGACACCAGGTCGCGCACGCCGACGATCACCGATGCCAGGTGGACGGCCGAGGAGCGATCGATCGGGTCGGCCAGTTCGCCGTGTCGGGCGAGCACGCCGGGCTTGGCGATGGCGCTCAGGCCGTAGAGGGCGGTCAGCGCCCCGAACACCCGCGGGATCCAGATCACAACAGCACCCGGCAACCCGCATCGGGCTCGGCGGCGAAGGCGGCGGTGAAGCGCCCGTCGAGCGGTTCGGCTCCGAGCATACCGAGCGCGAAACTTCGGGTCAGCGACTGCCACAGACCGAGCCGGTCGAGCATCGCGTGGCGCGACCCGGCGATCTCGAACCTGCACACCCGATCGGTGACCGCACGCGCACGCAGCGCGAACGCGTAGGAGCGGGCGGGGTCGGTGATGCGGTCGCGCAGGCCGTGCGCCAGCATCAGCGCGCGACCGGCGAGCGTGTCCACCGGCTCGTCGAGCGGCAGCCAGGCTGCCAGGCCGGCAACGGCGACCACCGACGCGTGGTCGGCAGCTTCCAGGCAGGCGCGGGCGCCCATGGAGTGGCCCACCAGGCACACCGGCGCGTCGAAGCGCTCGGCCAGCCGGTCGAGGGCCCAGTGCACGTCGCGCACCGGGTCGCCGTCGTTGAACCCGACCAGCCGGTAGCGCAGCTGGGCGACGGCCACACCCCGCGGGCGGCCGCTGCGCGCGATGTCGGCGAGAAAGGGCAGCATGCGGAGCGCCGGCAGCCGCAGGTGCGAGTCGCGGCGGCGGCTCTTCGACCTGCCGCCGTGGGTGAGCAGCACCACACCGCGCGCCGGCCCCCGTCCGGCCAGCGTGATCAATCCCGGGGTGTCGGCATCCTCGCTCACCGAGCGGATGCTACCGGCGTCGAGTGCGTGCACGGTGGAGATTCGCACTGCCCCGGCGATCGGTTCGCCGGGGCAGTGCGAGGCCGATCAGTCGCCTGCCGCCGGTGCAGCAGCCGGTTCGTCGACCGTCCGGATCGGGCCGGTGAACCAGTTCTTGGCCGAGAACGACCACGACCCTAGAGCGTACAGCGCGACCGCACCCACGATCACCGGGCAGTAGTTGATCAACCCGTTGTTCCAGTGGAAGGCGGAGTTGCCGGGAATGCCGCCGGGCGAGGTCGGGAGCATGGCGATGATGACCACCAGCACCACCTCGACGATCGCGACCGGGCACATCCACTTGTATTTGTCCCCGAGCGTCCACGGACCGGCTTGGAAGGCGTCCCCCATCCGCCAGCGCAGGAACACCGGGATGATGTAGGCGATGTACAGGCCGACCACCGTGATCGAGGCCAGCGCGTAGAAGGCGATCGGCACGCGGGCCGCGTTGCCGTACAGCGCCGGCAGGGCGACGATCACACACAGGGCCGCCATGCCCAGCGTCGCGTTGCGCGGCGCCTTGTTGGCGGCCACCCTCGACCAGAGCCGGTGGCCGGGGAGGGCGCGGTCGCGGCTGAACGCGAACATCATCCGCGATGCGCTCGTCATGCCCGAGCCGCCGCAGAAGAACTGGCCGATGCTGGAGATGATCATGATCGTCTTGAACCCCGCCAGGCCGAGCGCCGTGGCGAAGATCCCGATCGACGATCCGGCGCCGTAGCCGGAGGTGCTGACGGCGTTGACATCCTTGACCGCGAAGAGGAACGCAAGCAGGACGATCCACCCGCCGATGGCGGAGTAGAACACCGACCGCCACATGCCCTGAGCCGCCGCCTTGGCAGCGTTGGTGGTCTCCTCGGAGAGGTGGGCAGACGCGTCGAATCCGGTGATCGTGTACTGCGTGAGGATCACACCCAGGGGTACGACGTAGAGGAAGAACTTGAGTCCGCTCGTCCCGCCCGAGAACCCGGAGTTGTTCACCCAGTGCGTGAACACGAACGACGCGCTCTGGTGGGTGGTCGGGCCGAAGATCAGCACCGCCACCACGATTGCCGGGCCGATCACGTGGATGTAGGCAGAGGTGTTGTTCCACAGCGACAGCACATGCGCCGGGAACAGGTTGATGACCACGTGGATCGCCAGCACACCGAGGTAGATCAGAAAGATCGACTTCAGGTCGAACGCGTCGTAGCTCGTGTTGAACAGGCCGATGGTGTAGGAGATGAACGAGGCACACGCGTAGTCGACCGACGCCACCACGCCGATCAGCCCGACCAGGTTGAACCAGCCGGTGAACCAGCCCCAGCGCGGGCCGCCGAGCTTGGACGCCCAGTAGTAGATGCCGCCGGCGGTGGGCATGGCGGACACGATCTCGGACATGCAGAAGGCGACGATCAGGATCAGGGCCGAGACGATGGGCCACCCGATGGACACCATGACAGGTCCGCCGTTGTTCCAGGCTGCGAAGAAGTTCGTGAAGCAGCCGGCCAGGATGGAGATGATGGAGAACGAGATCGCAAAGTTCGTGAACCCGCCCCACGAGCGCTCGAGCTCCTGCTTGTAGCCGAGCTCGGCGAGGAGTTTCTCGTCGGCGTTCATCGGTGAGCCAACTGTCGGGGTGGACATTCGTGCTCCCTTCGTCTGCGGACCGGGCTATACCGGTCCGATGTCGGGCCGATCTTATGACTTCGCGGGGACGGCACACAAGGGGGGTGGTCCGATTCGGCCAACTCGACCGCTAGCGTCCACCCCGATGCTCGACCCCCTCACCATCCCGCTCGAGCGCGTGGACGCGCCGGGGACGCTGGCTCTCGCCGATCTCCCGGCTCCCACGCTCGTGCTCTTTCTGCGCCACCTGGCCTGACTGGCGTGCCGCGCGCACCTCGTGCAGGTGCTCCGCCATCGCGACCGCATCGCCCCCGCCACTCTGGCGGTGGTGAGCCATGGCACGGCACCCCAGCTCGCGCCGTGGCTCGAGCGGCTGGGGTTCGAGGACCTGGTGGTGCTGGCCGACCCCCAGCGCGAGTTGTACGCTCGGCTCGAGCTGCGGACGGCGCGTTGGCGGCTGCTGTTCGACCTGCGGGGCGCGGTGCTGGTGATCCGCAGCCTGCTTCGCGGGCAGCGCCCGGAGCAGCCAGAGCAGGACTATGAGCAACTGGGTGCCGATCTGGTGGTTGCGCCGGGCGGGCGGATCGCGTACCTGCACCGCTCGAAGGTGCCCGGGGACGTGCCGTCGATCCGCCGCCTTCGGCTCGAGGTGGCCCGCGCCGCGGAGCCCTGAGCGTTCGGCCGGCGAATGGGGCACCCGCCGGCCATTCCAACCCGCCCGACTGCGCACGAAACAGTGACCGATCACTCACCGGGACCGTTCGGGGTCTGACCCCGCCCATCACCCCTCCCATCCGCCGCGGCGTCCAGGGCAGCCGGGTTTCCGGTTGCTGCCGAGCTTCGAGGGGCTGGTCTGTGCCCCAGGTGTGACGTCTTGGTCACGCGGACCGTTCGGGGTCTGACCCCAAGTACGGCATGCCACAAGCTTCTGCCGTGATTACGCCAATGCGAATTGCAGCGAGCGCGACGCGGGATCGGCCCGCACCAACCGCACCCGGATGGACGAGCCGAGCGCCGGCAGGGGGTCGCTGTGCAGCCGCGCCCGGATCGGCGGATCGGCCATCTGCAGCTTGGCGCCGCGGGCGTCGATCTCCACCACCGCGGCGTCGAACACGCTGCCCTCGCTGTGCTCGAGCAGGCGCACCTCGACGTCGTCCACCAGCGCACGCTCGAGCTGGCCGGCCCGCGTCTCGGCGTCGGTCATCGCCTGTGGCAGGCGTTCGAGCGTGGTCACCTCGGCAGCGGCCGGGCGGCCGCCCGCGCACAGCTCGGCCAGGAGCTCCAGGACGTAGCGGTCGCACAGCCGCCGCATGGGCGCGGTGGTGTGGGCGTACGGTGCCGCCAGCGCGGCGTGCTCGGGCTGCTCGGGCGGAGCGCCCGCAAACGCCGTGTACCCGGCCCGGCCCATCACTCCGTGCGCCTCCACCAGCAGCACCGCCTGGTGCGGATCGGCCGGATCGAGGCCGCGCACGAACTCGTCGTAGGCGACATCGTCAGGCCAGGCCACGCCCAGCGCAAGCGCGGTGCGGCGCAGCGCCGCCAGCCGGTACTCATCCACGCCCGCCATCGTGCGCAGCAGACCGACCCGCTGCTCGAGCATGATCGACGCGGCGGCCATGCCGGTCAGCAGCGAGATCTGTGCGTTCCAGTCCTCCACCGGCAGTCGCCGTTCGAGCTCGAGCCGGTACCCGCAGGCTCGTGACGGGTCGGCCACGATGGTCTGGTTGGGACTGTTCAGCTCGACCACATGGCGGGCGACCGCGGCCCTGCGGCGCAGTTCCCCGATCGTCTGCAGCAGTCCCGCCCCGGCGTCCTGCAGTCCGGCGTAGTCGAGCTTGCGCCGGCTGCGCACGAGCGCCCGATCGACCTTCGCCGACGTCTGCAGGCCGGTCCCATCCAACTCGATCGTGAACACGATCGCCGGCCGATCCTGGTCCGGCAACAGGCTGGCGGCGCCCTCGGAAAGGCTGGTGGGATAGAGCGGAGCACGGAGATCAGGGCAGTAGACGGTGACGCCGCGGCGGAACGCCTCGGCCTCGACCACGCCGCCGCGATCGACGAACGCCCCGACGTCGGCGATGGCGTACACGACGCGGTAGCCATCGGCACTGCGATCCAACACCATCGCCTGGTCGAGGTCCATGCTGCCGGGCGGATCGACGGTGAAGAACTCGAGGTCGCGCATGTCCACCCGGCCGTCGAGCGTCGGCGGCCGGGTGGCTGCGGCCGCGGCCGTCTCCTCGACATCGTCGGGGAATCCGGGCAGCACGTCGAACTCTTCGCGGATCCGGGCGAAATCAGCGTCCAGTGCCGGCGTCGACGGGGGCCGGACTCGGAGGATGCGGCGGGCCATGGCGCCGCAATCTACACGCGGCGCGCGGTGTGGGGCGGCCGCCCGCGGTCAGGCCTCGGCCTTCTCCTTGGCGCTGCGGCCGATCCACGGCATCATCGAGCGCAGCTTGGCACCGACGACCTCGATCTGGCTGCCGGCGGCCTCGTGCCGTAGCCGTTCGAAGTTCGGGCGTCCGGACTCCTCCTCGGCCATCATCTCGGCCGCGAACCGGCCCTCCTGGATGTCCTTCAGCAGCGCCCGCATGTTCTCGCGCACGTGCTCGTCGATCACCCGGGGGCCGCGGGTCAGGTCGCCATACTCGGCGGTGTCGGAGATCGAGTAGCGCATGCCGCCGAGACCGCCTTCCCACATCAGGTCGACGATCAGCTTCAGCTCGTGCAGGCACTCGAAGTAGGCGATCTCGGGCTGATAGCCGGCCTCGACCAGCGTCTCGAATCCCATCTGCACGAGGCGCGTGGTGCCCCCACAGAGCACCGCCTGCTCACCGAACAGATCGGTCTCGGTCTCCTCGGTGAAGGTGGTCTCGATCAGCCCACCGCGGGCGCAGCCGATGGCGTGCCCGTAGGCCAGTGCGAGGCTGCGGGCGTTGCCGCTCGAGTCCTGGTGCACGGCGATCAGGCCGGGCACGCCGATCCCGTCGACGTACTGGCGGCGCACCAGGTGCCCGGGGCCCTTGGGCGCGATCATGGCCACGTCGATGTCGGTGGACGGCTTGATGCCGCCGAAGCGGATGTTGAATCCGTGGGCGAACATCAGCATCGAGCCCTGGTGCAGGTTGGGCTCGATCTGCTCGTGGTACAGGGCGGCCTGGATGTGGTCGGGCACCAGCACCATCACGATGTCGGCCTGGGCGGTGGCCTCGGTCACCGTGGTCACCGTCAGCCCGTCGGCGGTGGCCGCCTTCCAGGCCCGCGAGTCGGGCCGTGCGCCCACCACGACCGTGTTTCCCGAGTCGTGGTTGTTCAGCGCGTGGGCGTGGCCCTGGCTGCCGTAGCCGATCACCGCGATCGTCTTGCTGGACAGAAGCGACGGGTCGCAGTCGGATTCGTAATAGATGGTTGCACTCATGCGACTACCTTCATTCGTGGTCGTTTACCGAGCTCGCCGTCCCGATCGAGCGCGATCCTGCCGGTCCTTACCAGCTCCCTGATGCCGTACGGCGAGAGCAGCTCCTCGAGTGCCTGCAGCCGGTCCGGTTCGCCGACACAGGAGAACGTGATCGCCGCCGGGCCGACATCCACGACCCTGGCGTCGAACACCTCGGCCAGGCTGATGATCTCGGGTCGCCGCTCGGGCGAGGAGTCGACCTTGATCATGGTCAGCTCGAGCTGCACGGCGGCGCTTCCCAGCTCGTGCACCTTGAGCACGTCGATCAGCTTGTAGAGCTGCTTGATGACCTGCTCGACCGACTGCTGAGAGCAGTCCACCCGGATCGTGATCCGGCTGCGCGTCGGGTCCTCGGTGGGGCCGACGGCCAGCGAGTCGATGTTGAACCCGCGGCGGGCGAACAGACCGGAGCAGCGGGTCAGCACGCCCGGCTTGTTGTGAACCAGCACGCTCAGCGTGTGCAGCGACATCAGACTCCCTCCTCCACCCAGGCGTTGTCGTCGTCGGCCCACTCGACGTCGATCATCTCGGCCGACGGGGCACCCGCCGGCACCATCGGGTACACCTTCTCCTCGCGGTCGACGCGGGCCTCGATCACCGCCGGGCCGCCGACTGCCAGCGCTGAGCGGATCGCGTCGTCCACCTCGTCCACCGTCGCGCAGCGGAACCCCGGGATGCCGAAGCTTTCGGCCAGCTTGACGTAGTCGGGCAGGTCCATGGTCAGGTCGGTCTCCGAGAAGCGCTCCGCGTGGAACAGCTCCTGCCACTGGCGAACCATGCCCAGCCAGCCGTTGTTGATCACCACGTGAATGGCGCCGATGCCGTACATGCGGGCTGTGGCCAGCTCCTGCATGGTCATCTGGAAGCAGCCGTCGCCGTCGATGTTGATCACCGTCGCGTCGGGCCGCCCGACCTTGGCCCCGATGGCGGCCGGTACGCCGTAGCCCATCGTGCCCAGCCCGCCCGACGTCAGCCAGTGGCGGGGCTGGTCGATCTGCAGGTACTGGGCCGCCCACATCTGGTGCTGGCCGACCCCGGTCGTCCAGATCACCTCGCGGTCGGCGGTCAGGTCGCGCAGCCGCTCGATCACGTACTCAGGCTTCAACGGCTCGCTGTTGCGGTACCGGAACGGATGCTCGGCCTTCCACGCGCGCACCTTGTCCAACCACTCGGCCGCCGGCGGGGGGCCGCCGTTGCGGCGCGACTCGAGCGCCTCGGCGAGCTTGGGCACCACGAACTCGAGCGATCCCACGATCGGGATCTCGGCGTGCCGGTTCTTGTCGATCTCGGCCGGGTCGACGTCCATGTGGATGACGCGTGCTCCCGGCGCGAAGGCGTCCAGCTTGCCGGTCACGCGGTCGTCGAAGCGAGAGCCGCATGCGATCAGCAGGTCGGCCTGGTTGAGCGCCCAGTTGGCAGCTTTCGACCCGTGCATGCCGGGCAGGCCGATACAGAGCTCGTGGGAGTCGGGGAAGACGCCTTTGGCCATCAGTGTCGTCACCACCGGCATCCGCACCGCGTCGGCCACACGGATCAGGTCGGCCGGGTCGACATTGGCGCACACCGTGCCGCCGCCGACGTAGAACACCGGCCGCTGGGCGGCCAGGATGGCTTCCGCGGCGGAGATGATCTGACGCGGGTGACCGTGCTTGGAGGGCTTGTAGCCGGGAATGTCGATCTGCTTGGGGTAGGCGAAGTCGAAGCGGCGCAACTGCACGTCCTTGGGGATGTCGATCAGCACCGGCCCCGGCCGCCCGGTGCGGGCGATGTGGAACGCCTCGCGAAAGACGCGTGGCAGGTCTTCCACCTCGGACACCAGCCACGAGTGCTTGACGATCGGCATCGTGATGCCCTGGATGTCGGCCTCCTGGAAGGCGTCCGTCCCGATCAGGTGAGTCGGCACCTGACCGGTGATGCACACGATCGGGGTCGAGTCGAGGTAGGCGTCCGCGATCGGGGTGACGAGATTGGTGGCTCCTGGGCCCGAGGTGGCGATGGCCACGCCCACACGGCCGGTGGCGCGGGCGTAGCCCTGGGCCATGTGCCCGGCCCCCTGCTCGTGGCGCGTGAGGTAGTGGCGGATGGTGTGCTCGTGCTCGGCCCAGGCGTCGTACAGGGGCAGGATCGCGCCTCCGGGCAGCCCGAACACGTCGGTCACACCCTCCGCCTCGAGGCAGCGGATGATGGCCTCGGCGCCGGTCATGTTGCGCTTATCCATGGGCGATGCTCTCAGCGTAAGGGTGGTCGGCGAACTCCGCTCCGCCGCTGGCGTGGTGGGACAACGCATCGCACACGGCCTGGCCCACCTCCCAGGTGGCGTAGGCGCGGCCGCCGGAGATCTGGTCGGCGGTGGAGATGCCGGCCGCCAGCACCGAGTCCACCGCGGCGGTGATCGCGCGGCCGATGTCGCGCCGGCCGAGCCCGTAGGTGAACATCATGCCGACCGACCGCAGCATGGCGATCGGGTTCGCCTCGCCCTGACCGGCGATGTCCGGGGCCGACCCGTGCACCGGTTCGAAGATGCCCGGCGGCTCGGCGCTCAGCGAGGCCGACGGCGCCAACCCAAGACCGCCGCCGACAGCGGCCGCCAGGTCGCTGAGGATGTCACCGAACAGGTTCTCGGTCAGGATCACGTCGTAGGCGCCGGGCCTGGTGGCCAGGTTCATCGCGAACGAGTCCACCAGCTCGTGGGTGAGCTTGATCTCGGAATACTCCGCGGCGGCGAGAGCGGTCACCGTGTGCCGCCACAGGCGCGAGGTGGCGAGCACGTTGGCCTTGTCCACGCTGACCACCCGCCCGCTGCGGCGGCGGGCCAGCCGAAACGCCCATCGGGCGACCCGCTCGACCTGCTCGCGGGTGTACGTGCACAGGTCGGAAGCGGTCTCGTTTCCCTCCACCTTCTGGCCGAAGTAGAGGCCGCCCGTCAGCTCACGGACGACGATCAGGTCGATGTCGGCGTGCCGCACAGGGCGCAGATTGGCGAACGCGTCAAGCTCCTTGCGGAGACCGAGCAGACCCTCCTCGGGGCGTCGTGGGCTGCTGTCCCAGCGTGGCCCTCCGACCGCCCCCAGAAGCACCGCGTCGGACGCCTTGACGGCCGCCCGGACGTGAGCCGGGAACGGGTCCTGGTGCTTGTCGATCGCGTCGCCGCCGAACGGCAGGTGCACCTGGCGGATCTGCATCCCGAACAGCTTGCACGCGGCGTCGATGACGCGCCCGGCCTCGGCCATCACCTCGGGGCCGATGCCGTCGCCGGCGAGGCAGGCGACGATGGGGATGGGACGGGTGGTGGGACTCACATCAGACTCCGATCAGGTCCTGTGTGGGCTCGATGGCGGACTTTGCATGTGCACAGGCTCGCAGATATGCCTCGGCGGATGCTTCGGTGACGTCGGTGGACACCGCCTGGCTGGTGAAGGTGCGGCCGCCCGACTCGACGATGATGCGCACCTCGCCGAGCGCGTCGGCACCGCCGGTGACCGCGCCGATCGAGTACTCGACCAGCGTCACCGGGACGTCGAGCAGGGCGTTGATCGCCGCGAAGGCGGCGTCCACCGGGCCGTCGCCGGTCGCCTGGGCGGTGCGCTCGCCGTCGGCGTCGGTGACCGTCACCTCGGCCGTCGCCGGCTGTCCGGTGCGGGTCGAGATGGCCAGACCGGTCAGCCGGAACGCCTCCTCGCGCTCGCGGAGCGAGTCGGAAGCGATCGCCTCCAGGTCGAGCGAGGTGATCTTGCCCTTGCGGTCGGCCAGCTCCTTGAAGTGGGCAAAGGCGCGCTTGAGGTCGTCGCCCTCGATCGTGAAGCCGAGGTCGGCGAAGGCCTGTCGCAGCGCGTGGCGGCCGGAGTGCTTGCCCAGCACGATGTCCGAGCCGTGCAGGCCGACCGACTCGGCGTCCATGATCTCGTACGTGCGGCGGTGCGCGAGCACCCCGTGCTGGTGGATGCCCGCCTCGTGGGCGAACGCATTTCGGCCCACGATCGCCTTGTTGGGCTGAACGACGTAGCCGGTCAGCCGGCTGACCAGACGGGAGCTGCGCACGATCTCTCGGGTGTTCACGTTCGTTGCCAGACCGAAGCGCGGCCGGCGGGTGGCCAGGAGCATCACGATCTCCTCCATCGAGGCGTTGCCGGCACGTTCGCCGATGCCGTTGACCGTGCACTCCACCTGGCGCGCGCCGGCGCTCACGCCGGCGATCGAGTTGGCCACCGCGAGACCCAGGTCGTCGTGGCAGTGCACCGAGAGGATCACGCCCTCCAGTTCCGGCACGCGCTCACGCAGGCCGGTCAGGATCTCGATGTACTCCTCGGGCACCGTGTACCCGACCGTGTCGGGGATGTTGATGGTGGTGGCGCCCGCGGCGATCGCGGTGCGCACGACCTCGGCCATGAAGTCGATGTCGGTGCGGGTGGCGTCCTCACAGCTGAACTCCACATCGGTGCAGAAGCGCTTGGCGCGGCGCACAGCCCGGTCGGCGGCCTCGATCACCTGTGCCCGGTTCATCCGCAGCTTGTGCTCCATATGGATGTCGCTGGTGGCGATGAAGGTGTGGATGCGTGGGTTGCGAGCGTCGGCCAGCGACCCGATTGCGGCGTCGATGTCCTCATCGCTGGTGCGCGCGAGTGATGCGACGATGCAGTCGACCGCCTTGCTGACGGCCCGGATCCCTTCCAGCTCCCCGGGCGACGAGATGGCAAAGCCGGCCTCGATGATGTCGACTCCCAGCCGGTCGAGTTGGCGGGCAATCTCGATCTTCTCGTGGGCGTTCAGCGCGATCCCGGGCGATTGCTCGCCGTCGCGCAGGGTGGTGTCGAAGATGCGGACGGTGTCCGTCGTCTGTGGCATACGAAAAGTCCTCCTCGGTGCGGGAGCCGGGGCGCAGCTCTCCCGTCGGTACTTGGAAGCGTATGCGCCGGCGGGCGGCGCGTGGGTCAAGTACGTCGCCCTAACGGGCGAGGAGGAGGTTGCCGAGGAGGAGGTGCAGCAGGTCGCGCCCGACAGGACGCCCGCTCAGAGATGAGCGGGCTTCGATCTCCTGGATGGCGGCGCTGCTCGGCATGATGGACGCATGGTAGGGCGCCGGCGCGTCCGAGTCAAACGCGACTGAGAGCGCCTAACAGAATGAATCGTGGATGGCTGGCGAGTGGATCGCCAGCAGGGGGACACGGCGCGGCGCAGCCCATATGCGCAGCTGATCTGGGCAAGCCGCGCTGTGGCCAACCTGCGCCAGCGAGACACCGCCAGACGCCGCGAGGCATTTTGTTAGGCGCTCTGAGTCGTCACAGGCGCCCCGAACTTCCCGAGGATCACGCCGTGCGCACCTGCGGCCGGTTGAGTCCTGACCTGATCGGCGTCGGCGACGCGCAGTCGCGCGTCGCGCTCGCCGGCGAAGTTGTGGGGTGGGGATCGCGATCGCGCCCGTTCAACACCTCACAGGACGCTCGATGAGGCCGACCACCTGAAACCACTCGGGCGTCGGCAATGGGTTGCGTGAGATATGCATGCCCGCCTTTCGCATGACGCCGATCGAGGCGTTGTTGTCATAGTCGGTGGTGGCCACGATCCTGGCCAGGTGCAGGTGGCGGAAGCCGTATTCGATCAGGCCCCGGGCCGCTTCGGTGGCGTATCCGTGTCCACGATGTGTCAAACCGATGTTGTAGAACAGGCCGACCTCTGGACGCATACCGTCGCCGGGCGGTGTCCACTGGGGTAGCTGGCCGAACGGCCCCAGACTGGGCACGAAGCCGACCAGGCCGATCACCTCGCCGGTGGCTCGAAGGGTCAGTGCCCGCTCGCCGTACGGCGGCTGGTGCAGATCGGCGAGTTGCGTGTAGCCGTGCACCGTCCACTCCAGCCATTCCTCGCGATCGGGCCCGAGCAGGCGCTCGACGGCCGGCCCGTCAGCGGGTGTGAGTTCGCGTATCGCACATCGGGCCGTGACGATCTCGCGCATCGGGTTGAGTATATGAGAGCGTCGAGTGCGATATAACTCTCCCTACACTTAACTCTCGAAACGAGGTGTCGATGCCACGCTCAGGTGTAATCGGTGAACAGATCTTCGACCAGGTCGAGAAACTCGTGGCCGGCGGCATGAACCGCACGCAGGCCTTCGCGGAGATCTCGAAGGAGTCCGGACGGCAGGCCGGCACGGTCGCTGCGAACTACTACCGCGTGGCGCGCAAGCGCGCCGGCGGATCGCTGCGCAAGCCGCGCCGGACGGCCGGTCGGAAGGCGAAGGCGGTCGCGGCGAAGTCCGCCGCCGTGGTGGCGGCTCCGCGCCGCGGCCGCGGCCGGCCGGCACGCTCAGCCCCCAAGCGGTCGGCCGCCCCGAGCGCTGTCGCGGCGCGCGGTGACATCGACGTGATCGCCGCGCAGCTTGTCGCCAACGTGCAGGCGCTGGCCAGCGCAGTGAAGTCGCAGGCAGCGGAGGTGCAGGACCTGCGCAAGCGCCTGGACGGCGCCCGCAAGCTGCTCGGCTGACCCATCGTCGAGTCCGGCGGGCGGCCGTGTTGCCCCCGCCGGACACGGCGCCTGCCGGACGACCCGGTACGATGTCCGCCAATGGATGTGTGTGAGCTCTCCGCCGCCGGGTTGGCCGATCATCTGCACCGCCGCGAGCTGAGCGCCGGAGAGGCGCTGACCGCGGTGCTCGAGCGCTGTGACTGGCTCGAGGCTGCGCTGAATCCGTTCAGCGTCCGGCTCGACGCCCGGGCCAGATGGGCTGCGGAGCAGGCCGACGCCGTGCTCGCGCGTGGGGAGGGGGGACCGCTGACGGGGCTGCCGATCACGGTCAAGGACTCGCACT
>JBBRMM010000019.1:0-60302 GCA_038230835.1 Gaiellales bacterium | reverse complement strand
TGGGGAGCCCGCGCAGCGTGAGGTGAGGTCGGCAATGCTGGTCGGCGACGGCACGGGCCTGGCACTGGTTCGTACCCCCCCCACCCCCCCCCCCCCCTCGCCTAAAAAACCCCCCTGGCTGGGGGGCCCCCCTGCCTCTGGGGGCTGCCCCCGGGGGGGGGGGGGGGGGGGGGGGGGGGTGGGGTGGTACGAACCAGTGCCAGGCCCGTGCCGTCGCCGACCAGCATTGCCGACCTCACCTCACGCTGCGCGGGCTCCCCAGCCGCGTCGCGGTCCAGCGCTCTCCGCCGTCGTCATCCGTGCGCAGGAACTCCCGCGAGCCTCCCACACCCAGCCCTGGCCGTCCGTGACGAACGAGACCACGGCCAGGTAGCCGTTGGTAGATGACCTTCGAGTCCCACCCCGCCGATGGTTCGCCGTGGCAGGCGAGCCGCCCATCCCCACCGATCTCACACGCCGCGCGTACGCAACGCATACCGCGGCCAGGTAACGGCTCCGTATCAGCCCACCGGTATCCTCCGGCCGCGATGGCAAACCGCGTGCTGATCGTCGGGTGGGACGGCGCCGACTGGAAGATTCTGGAACCTCTCCTCGATGCGGGGGAGCTGCCGCACCTCGCGCGGCTGATCGCACGGGGCCGTCGTGGAGTGTCGCTCTCGTGCCTGCCTTCCCACTCCTGGGCGGCCTGGCCGACCTTTCTGACCGGCCTCGACCCGGCCGGGCACGGGGTGTTCGACATCCTCGAGTACAAGCCGGGCGCGAACCGCAGGCTGCCGGTCTCGTCGCGCTCCATCCTCGCCCCGACATGGCCGCAGCTGCTGACCGAGGCCGGACGTCGGACGTTGCTGGTGAACGTCCCGCTGACCTACCCTGCGCCGGCCATCGAGGGCGTCTGCATCTCGGGCGGCGTGATCCCGGCGGGCGGTGCATGGAGCCATCCGCCCGGCGCAGGCGAGCAGCTCGGCTGGCCGATCAACGGCGGATCGTGGACGACGTTCCGGCACCGGCCGCTCGACCTGGTCGCGGACGTCGAACGGGTGACCACAGCCCGCGCCGCCGCCATGCGCACACTGCTCGACCGCGAGCCGTGGGACGCCGCCTGCATGGTGTTCGTCTCACCCGACCGGATCCAGCACTGCCTGCTCGAGTACGTGCACCCCGATCACCCCGCGTTCGCCGAGGCGTCCCAGAGCTCGACCGCAGACGCGGTGCGCGGGGTGTATCGCCTACTCGACCGCGAGCTGGGCTCGCTGATCGAGCGAACCGACGCCGACGACCTGGTGATCTTGATGTCCGACCACGGCCACCAGCCGTGCACGCGGGCGGTCAACATGAACCGCCTGCTCGAGCAGCTCGGCCTGCTCCGGCTGGGCCGTGGCTCGGGTCTGGTCGGCATGCTCGCCTGGGGGCCCGCCCGCAGCCTCGCCCGCAGAGTCTATGACCGGCTCGGCCTGCACGGCCGGGTTGCGGTGCCCACGCAACCCGTCGACTGGTCGCAGACCAGGGCCTACACGAGCGTCACCTCGACCGGTGAGGGTGTGTCGGTGGCGCTTCGCGGGCGGGAGCCCGCGGGCATCGTCGAGCCGGGCGACTACGAGCGGGTGCGCGACGAGGTGGCGGCGGCCCTGCTCGGGTTCACCGATCCGCACACCGGCCGGCACCCGGTGGGGGCGGTACGGCGCAAGGAGGACGTGCTCTCGGGCGAGCACCTCGACCGGGCGCCCGACCTGCTGCTCGAGGCCGCACCGATGTACTCGCTCACCCACGCCCGGGCGATCGTCGAAGCGGCGGACTGGCTGTCGGGCGATCACCGCCGCGAGGGGATCTACGTCTCGGCGGGCCCCGGGATCGAGCCTGGTGACGGCCCTCAGATGTCGCTGGCCGACTTCGCCGGCATCGTGCTGCGCACGGTCGGAGTCGAGCCCGCCGAGAAAGCGCCGGTGACGGCGAACTCCGGAGCCGCGGACGTCTTCAGCGAGGACGAGCAGCGCGAGGTGGAGGAGCGGCTGCGCGGTCTCGGGTACCTGGAATGACCGAGCC
Organism: Gaiellales bacterium; assembly: GCA_038230835.1. Lineage (GTDB taxonomy): Bacteria > Actinomycetota > Thermoleophilia > Gaiellales > JAICJC01 > DASUHT01. The sequence continues at coordinate 58,262 of JBBRMM010000019.1, read as the reverse complement.
GGCAGGGAGCGCCGACCACCGAACGATCCTCGCCGGCACGGTGGCAAACGTCATCGGTCTGGTGGCCGGGGTGGCGGCGGCGTTCGCGGTGCAGGTGCTGCTCGGGCGCGCGCTCCCGGTGGGCGGGCTGGGTCTTGTCACGGTAGCTGTACAGGTCGCATTCGTGGCATCGGCAGGCGGTCGGTTCGGCATGGACATGACCGCCATCCGGCAGGTCGCGATCGGCGCCGGCGAGCGCCAGACCGAGCGCTTGCGGAGCCTCGTCGACCGAGCCTCGGCGGTGGCCGGACTGGGCGGCGCAGTGATCGCGATCGTGGTCGCCGCCGCCGCCGCGGCGACCCCCGCCTACCGCGACCTGATCCGGGTGGGGGCGGTCTCGATCCCACTGATCGGCCTCGCCAACGTGTACCTCGGGGCAACGCGGGGCCTGAAGCTGATGCGCCCGACGCTGTGGGTGTTCTGGATCGGTCAGCCGCTGGCGTGGATCGCGCTGGCCGCCGTCGCGCTCGCCGCAGGCGGCGGCAGCCGGTCGGTGGTCGCCGCCTACGACCTCTCCTGGCTGTTCGCGCTGGTCGCCGCCCGCACCTGGTGGCGGTCGCTGAGCGCCGGCATGGGCGAGGCTCCGGCTTCGCGGGCCGACCTGCGCGCCGCCATCGGCTACGGCCTGCCCCGTGCGCCCTCGGCCCTGCTCGGCCAGGCGCTCTTCTGGGGGGATCTGTTCGTGCTCGGCCACTTCGCGAGCGGACGGCCGCTGGACGCCTACGCCGCCGCCGGACGCATCTCGCAGCTGCTGCTGCTGTTTCTGACGTCGGTCAGCCTGATCTTCTCGCCCTTCGCAGCCGACCTGCACGCGCGCGGTGAGACCGAGCGCCTGGACCGGCTGTTCAAGGACGCCACCCGGTGGGCGGTGACCGCGACCTTGCCGGTGCTGATCGTGCTGTTCGTCGCCGCCGGACAGGTGCTCAGTGCGTTCGGGCATGGTTTCGGCAGCGGAGCGACGCCGCTCCGGATCATGCTCGCGGGGCAGGCGGTGAACGTCGCCACCGGCAGCGTGGCGACGGTGCTGATCATGGTCGGGCGCACCGGCCTCGACCTGGCCGACAACCTCGTGGCCAACATCTCGCTGATCGGCCTCACCGCCCTGCTCGCGTCCGGCCACGGCGCACGCGGGGCGGCGATCGCATCGGCGGTCAGCCTGGCCGGCGTCAACCTGGTGCGGATGGCCCAGGTCGCCCGAGTGGTCGGAATCAGCCCCTTCTCGGCCGACCACCTGCGCCTGGCGCTGCCCGCCGGCGGGGCGCTGGCGGTCGCCCTGGCCTCCCACCTGGCGATGAACGGACAGCCCTGGTGGGCGTCGCTTGCGCTCACCGCACTGACCGCGACGACCGCCTACGCGGTCCTGCTCCTGCCGGCGCTGCCGGCGTCCGAACGGTCGGCGCTGCGGCGCCGGGTGCACGGTTCCGGCCGCATCTCCCCGTAATATCCGCTGCAACTCTTTTCTCGATTCTGGAGCGATGATGCGAGTATTGATCCTGGGCGGCGACGGGTACCTCGGCTGGCCGACGGCGATGCGCTTCTCCGCCAAGGGCCACGAGGTGGCCGTCGTCGACAACTTCAACCGCCGGCGATGGGTGGAGGAAGCCGGCGGTGACTCGCTGACGCCGATCGTCCCCCTCGACGAGCGCATCGACGCCTGGCGGGAGGTCGCCGGCAAGCGGATCGAGAGCTACGTCGGCGACATCGCCGAGGGCACCTTCACCAACGACGTCGTGCGCGAGTTCGCACCCGAGGTGATCATCCACTACGGCGAGCAGCCCTCCGCCCCGTGGTCGATGCGCTCCGTCGAGAACGCGGTCATCACCCAGCATGGCAACGTGATCGGGTCGCTCAAGCTGCTGTGGGCCATGCGCGAGCATGCGCCCGAAGCGCACCTGATCAAGCTGGGCACCATGGGCGAGTACGGGACGCCGAACATCGACATCGAAGAGGGGTTCATCGAGATCGAGCACAACGGGCGCCGCGACGTCCTGCCCTTCCCCAAGCTGCCGGGATCGCTCTACCACCTGTCCAAGGTGCACGACTCGCACAACCTGCACTTCGCCTGCCGCGTGTGGGGCCTGCGCGCGACCGACCTCAACCAGGGGGTCGTGTACGGCATCGAGACACCGGAGACGCGGCTGGACGAGCGCCTGATGACCCGCTTCGACTACGACGAGGCGTTCGGCACGGCGCTCAATCGGTTCTGCGTGCAGGCCGTGATCGGCCATCCGTTGACGGTGTACGGCAAGGGCGGCCAGACCCGCGGGTTCCTCAACATCGTGGACACCCTGCAGTGCGTCGAACTGACCGCCGACAACCCGGCCGCCGCCGGAGAGTACCGGGTCTTCAACCAGTTCACCGAGACGTTCACGGTCGCCGAACTGGCCGAGAAGGTGCGCCACGCCGGTGCGGAGATCGGAATCGAGGTGCGCGTCGACCACGTCCACAACCCACGGGTCGAGGCCGAGGAGCACTACTACAACCCCAAGCACACCAAGCTGCCCTCGCTCGGTCTCGAGCCGACCCTGCTCTCCGAGACCCTCATCGAGTCGTCGCTGCACGTGATCGAGCGATACCGGAACCGGGTCGTCACCGGGATGATCGACGCCCGCACCGAATGGGTGCCCGGGTGGGCCGCGTCGCCGACGACGTAGGCGAGGCAACGTCTCTGCGGCGTGCCCTGGCCGCCGTCGTCGTCTTGATCGTCGTGGCCGGTCTGAGCACCCAGGCGGTGCTGATGGGCCGATCGGCAGGCGACAGCCTGACGACGCCCGTCCATCACGACGTGCGCCGGTTCCTGCAGCAGGTCGACCGGCAGATGCCGGCACGGGCGCGGTATGCGGTCACCAGTCCGGTGCGGGCGCTGTACGCCTGGTACTTCCTCTACCCGCGGCCGATCGTCCCGATCGGATTCGGACTGGATGCCGACCGGCTGCGGTCGTAGCTTGCGGCCACCCGCGTGCGCTATGTGATCGCCATCGGCACAGGGATCCCCGCGGATCTCCGCGGCAACCACCCGTGGTACACGCGGATTCTGGCGATGAACGGCTGGAGCCTGCTCGAGGTGCATCCGTGACCGACTGGCTGCTGTGCGCCGGTGTCTGCGTGCTGCTGGTCGTCGTGGGCTGGCGATGGGCGGCGCTGCTCGCCGAGACTCGCATGCCGTTCCTGGTGCGGGCCTGCCTCGCCTACCTCGCCGGCACCGCCCTGATGACGCTGGGGATGCTGCTGGTGGCGCTGATCGGGCTTCCGGTCGACCGGTTGACGGTCGTGGCCGCCTTCGCCGGCGTGTGGGCGGCCGGCCGGGGTGTCGCGCACGCCGGCCACCCCGCGCCCCCCGCGACCGTCCCCGGAAGCGGCCGGCTGGCGCTGCCCGCGGCCCTCGCGGCAGCTGCCGCGCTGGGATTCGGGCTGGTGCAGGTGGTCCGGTTGGGCGGCGTCGACTCGATTGACTTCGTCAAGGCGTGGGGTCTCAAGGGCACCTACGTCCTGGTCCACCACGATCTCGACTTCGCCGGCCTGGCCGCCCCGCATCGCTTCTATCCGCTCGAGGTCTCGAATCTCAACGGCGCTCAGTACGTGCTGCTCGGTCACGTGAACGACACCGTCGTCCGGCTTCCGATGGCGCTCTTCGGCGTCAGCCTGGCGGGATGCATGTGGTGGCTGTGCCGGCGGTTCCTGCCACCCGCAGCGGCGGCCACGGCGGTCGCGCTCGCCGTCTGCACGCCTGAATTCACGACCTCGATGACCAGCGGCCTGGCGGATCTGACGGTGGCCGCGTACGTGACGCTCGCCGCCCTCGCTGCCTACCTGTGGCTGCTCGACGGCGGGCGCGGCTACGCCGGCCTCTCGGGATTCGCAGCCGGTGCGGCGGCGTGGACGAAGCTCGAGGGCGCGCCGACCTGCCTGGCGATACTCGTCGCGGTGCTGATCGCGCGCCGTGCGCTCCGCACGCCGGGTGTCGGTGTCTGGCTCGGCTGGTTTGCGGTCTTCGTCATCCCCTGGCAGGTGTTCCAGCGGATCCACGGGATACCGCCCACCAGGTCACACTTCGCGCGGGTGTACCTGGAGTTCCCGTGGATCATCCACCACGTCACCTCGACGCTGTCGCAAACGGCTCACTGGGGCGTGTTCTGGCCGCTGGTGAGCGCCCTCATCGCCGCCACGGCGCCATTCTGGTGGCGAACCGACCACCGTCTGCTGGCGGCCGTCACCCTGCCCAACCTGGCGCTGACGCTGGGCGCCTACGTGACCCACTACCGGGCCGGGATCGAGGGCAGCGTCGAGGCCACCGCGCACCGCCTGTACCTGCATCTCGCGCCGTCCGTGGCCGTGATGGCCATCGCCGGCGCTACAGTGGCATTCGCTGAACTGCGCGCGAACCGCCCGGCTCGCGTGAACCCCGTCCCCCAGGACTGACATGCCGCTCACACCGCTTCGCGACGCCGGTCTGCTGGCCGCGCTGATCTTTGGCGTGATGACGGTGCGCGCGTACCGCCAGAGCAAGCTCGGCAACGGTGACCTGCTGATCCGTGCGGTGGTGTTCGTGCTGCCCCTGGTCGCATTCTCGCTTCAGCCTGACGCGCTGGGCTGGGTGCTGGACGAACTGTCCTTCCGCAAGGGCGGAGGTCACCAGATCATGGGCGCGACCGTGATCGCGGTCGGCATCCTCTACGTGTTCGCCTTCGCCCTGGCCGGCCGCGCCGAGCGATCGCGGCGTGATCTCACCCGGCTGATCGAGAACCTCGCGCTCGACCAGTTCCGCGAGACCGGACACCCGGAGCAGTTCGCCGGTGGCGTGGCGGTGGTGCTCCCGGCGTACAACGAGGCCGACAACATCGCGCATGTGCTGCGAGCCCTCCCCGAGCGGGTGTGTGACCGCGCGTTGCACGCGATCGTGATCGACGACGGCTCGGCCGACGCGACCACCGAGGCTGCGCGGGCGGCGGGGGCGGCGGCGGTGCGACTGCCGTTGAACCGGGGACAGGGAGCGGCGCTGCGCACCGGCTACCGGCTCGCACTCGCCACCAACGCCGATCTGGTGGTGACGATGGACGCCGACGGCCAGCACCAGCCCTCCGAGCTTTCCCGCCTGGTCTCACCGATCGTGCGGGGCGAGGCGGACGTCGTCAACGGTTCGCGGGTGCTGGGCGACGCCGACCCGTCGCACGCAGCTCGCGAGCTGGGCATCAGGCTGTTCGCACAGCTGCTCTCGCTGCTCACCCTGAGCCGGGTGACCGACCCCGCATGCGGCTACCGCGCGGTGCGCACCGAGGCCCTGCGCGGGCTCGAGTTCCGCCAGGACCAGTTCCACAACTCGGAGTTCATCGTCGAGGCGTCCAAGAAGCACCTGCACACGATCGAGGTGCCGGTGACGGTCGCCACCAGGCTCTCGGGGTCGTCCAAGAAGCCCGCACACTTCCGGTACGGGATGGGCTTCGCCAACGCGCTGGTGCGAGCGTGGCTTCGCTGACGGCCACCGGAGTCGTGCATCTGGACGACGTGCATGACCACCGCGTCGAGCGCGGCCACCTGGGAGCCACATGGACCGACCTGGGGAGAGCCGTCGGCAGCGTCCACCTCGGCCTCAACCGCCTCCAACTGCGCCCCGGCGATATTCCCACCCCGGCGCACCAGCACGGCGCGGAGGAGGAGATCTTCTACGTCCTGGACGGGTCGGGGCTGTCGTGGCAGGACGGCGCAACCCACCAGGTGGGAGCCGGCGACTGCCTCGTGCACACCCCGGGGGGTGCGGCGCACACGCTGCGCGGTGGCGACGACGGACTGGACGTGCTCGCGTTCGGCACCCGAGTGCCCGCGGAGCTGTGCAACCTCCCGCGTGCCGGCTCAGGCTGGCTCGGCCCCAGTTGGGTGGCCACGGGCGGCCCCGACCCGTGGGATCACGAGGTCGAGGTCGGCCCGCCCGACTTCCCCCCGCCCGGAGACAGGCCGGCGACCACGGTCAACCTGGCCGACGTGGACGAGCGCAACGACCGCCACCAGACGGTGGGTCGGATCCAGCGTGACCTGGGCCGGGCCGCCGGCTCGACGGTGACCGGTATCCGGCACTGCCACGTGCTGCCCGGACTGCTCAACGCCGCCCCGCACTGCCACTCCGCAGAGGAGGAGATGTTCGTCGTCATCGGCGGTTCGGGCGAGCTGCTGCTGGGCGACGAGTCGATGCCCGTGCGGGCCGGGCATGTGATCTCGCGTCCGGCGGGAACCGGTGTCCCCCACGCGCTGAGGGGTGGCGAGGAGGGGATGGACGTGCTCATGTACGGCACCCGGGAGCCCAACGACATCGCGTACTACCCCCGGTCGAACAAGGTGTTCTTCCGCGGCATCAAGCTGATCGGGCGGATCGAGCGACTCGACTACTGGGACGGCGAAGAGTAGGACGCTAGTGCCCCGTTCCGGAAGTCGTGTGATGAATGGGCGAGCGAAAACCGAGCATCGCCAGGACGCAGGGAACAAGGCTTTCGGTACGGAGCACTAAACCGCGGGACCGGCGCCGGCGAACCATTCCCAGGTGCGCCGAACGCCCTCGGCCAGCGGCACCGCCGGTGAATACCCGAGACGATCGAGTGCCTTGGAGATGAGGGAGTAGTTGCGCTCGATCTCGCCGGCCCGCGGCGGTTCGCGGCGCACCCGCGGCTCGCGGCCCGAGACGTCGCCGAGCAGCGCCACGAGGTCGTTCAGACTGGTCTCGACGCCGCTTGCGAGCTGGAAGATCTCGCCCCCCACGGCAGGAGTCTCCGCCGCCCGCACGAGACCGTTCGCGAGATCGGTCACGTACACGAAGTCGCGGGTCTGCGAGCCGTCGCCGAACACCGTCAGCTCCTCGCCGGCCAGGATCCGACGGATGAACAGCGGGATCACGTTGCCCTTGTGGGCCGAGCGCGGGCCGTAGGCATTCGAGAACCTGACCGCGACGGCCTCCAGACCGTACGCCCCGTGGAACGCCGAGCAGTACGCCTCGCCGACCGCTTTGGACGCGCCGTAGGGCGACAACGGCGCGATCGGCTTCTCCTCGCTGGCCGGATAGGCCCCGGCTCCGAGAGGCGCATTGGACGACGAGAAGACGACCCTCGGCACCTCCGCCACCTTCGCCGCCCACAGGGCGGACACCGTTCCGCGGCCGTTCTGATCGAAGTTCTCGAGGGGGTCGGCGATCGACTGCACCACGCCCGCACCGGCAGCCAGGTGGTACAGCACGTCGCAGCCGGAGGCGGTGCGGATCAGCCGCTCGGTGTCACGGACATCGCCGACGATCAACTCTGCGTCCAAGCCGGACAGGTTGTCGGTCCCGGTGCTTGACAGATCGTCGTAGACGCGCACGGCATACCCCCCCTCGAGCAGCGCCTGGGCGAGCGTCGAGCCGATGAAGCCGGCGCCGCCGGTGATCAATGCCGTTGGCATGGCGGCGCAGTCTACTCCTCGTCAGCCGCCGCCTCCGCCGCCGCCTCGCCGCGGTCGTACTGCCAGCACGGCGCACCCTCGAACGCGCCCAGGCCGGCTCGAGGCTGCGGGTCGTCGGGCTGCAGTCCGCGGCGCACCCGTGGTGCGGCCACCGCAATGACACCCCCGACCACACCGCCGAACAGGAACGTGCGCAGTGCGCCGCGGCGCTTGCGGGGGCCCTCCTCGGTCACGCAGCCTCCCGGTAGGCGAAGTAGGCGGCCACCAACAGCCCCAGCGCCTGGATGTAGAGCCGCGGGCTGCCGCCGACCCGCCACGCGATCACGATCGCCGCCATCACGTACGCCCAACCGCCGCCGGCAGCGGCGATCCATCCGGTCACCTCGGAGCGGTAGTGGCCGCTCGCCCGCAGCGTCGCCCTCCCGACCACCAGCCCAACGACGTACGCCGCGATCAGCGTGAACAGACCGAGCCCGGCGTAGCCCGCGTAGGACAGCAGAACGCCCAGGCCGCTGCCGACGCCGAATGCCGCGCCGGCCGCCTTGGCGCCACGGTCGGGGCGCAGTGTGACCCGCGCCGAGCGGGGCAGCCGCGCACAGTCGCGGCACTTGATGCCCACCGGCGCCGGCACCATGCAATCGGGGCAGATCGGCTTGCCGCAGTTGGAGCACGAGACCGCCGTCTCGACCCTTGGGTGGTTGGCGCACACAGGTGTGGTCGTGCCGGCCGACACGGCGGCGAGTGTAGCATCGGCCCGTGACCCGCCACCCGACAGGCATCGTCACCATAGCCTCGGAGATCGAGCACGCGCTCGTCCGTTCGCAGGCGGTGGTCGCGCTCGAGTCGTCGGTGATCGCACACGGGCTGCCTGCGGATGTCGGGCCCGACGTGGCCCGCGCGTCGGAAGCTCGGGTGCGAGAGGCCGGGGCGATTCCGGCCACCGTCGCGATCATCGACGGCGTCGTGCGGGTCGGCATCGGGGATGCCGAGTTCGACCGCTTGGCCGGTGAACCTGACGTGGCCAAGCTGGGCGCCCGGGACCTGGCGGGCGGGGTGATGTCCGGCGGCTGCGGCGGAACGACCGTGGGCGGGACGCTGGCGGTCTGCAGGGTCGCGGGCATCCACTTCATGGCCACCGGCGGCATCGGCGGCGTCCATCGCGGCTGGACCAGGACCGCGGACGTCTCGGCCGACCTGCACGAACTGGCCCGCACAGCCGCCTGCGTGGTCTGCTCGGGCGCCAAGTCGCTGCTCGACATCGGTGCGACGCTCGAGGCGCTGGAGGCGCTCAGCGTGCCGGTGATCGGATACGGCACCGACAGCTTCCCCCTCTTCTACGCTTCCCACAGCGACCATCGTCTGAGCGATCGGGCGGACGACCCCGATACGGTGGCGGCGCTGGCCGGCACCCACTGGGGGCTCGCGCACACCGGCGGCATGTTGGTGGCGCGACCGGTCACCGACGCGGACGGTATGGATCCGGCCGAGCTCGAACGGATGGTCGAAGCGGCGCTGGCCTCGGCCGCCGAGGCGGGTGTCACCGGGGTGGACATCACCCCACACGTGCTGGCTCACCTGCACCAGGCCAGCAACGGTCGCTCGCTCGCGGTCAACACGCAGCTCGTGGTCGACAACGCCGGGCTCGCAGCCCAGATCGCGGCGGCCTACTTCCGCGCCTGATCTGTCAGGCCGGATCGGTGGCCCTCACGCGGCGCCGGGGCGGGACTTCGAAGGTAGGCTCCCCGGCCATGCGAACGCTGTCCGTGCTGATGCCCGTGCACAACGAGGAGCGAACCCTCGAGCGAGTGTTGGAGGCCGTCGAGGCGCGGCCGGAGGTGTCGGAGCTGGTGATCGTCGACGACGGATCCACGGACCGCACGCGGGCGATCCTCGACGCCCGCGAGTTCCGCGTCCCCACCCGTGTGATCCACCAGGACAGCAATCGCGGTAAGGGCGCCGCCGTACGCACGGCGCTCCAGGCGGCCGGTTCCGAGCTCGCACTGATCCAGGACGCCGACCTGGAATACGATCCCGCCGACTACGCGCGGTTGCTCGAACCGTTCGGCCGCGACGACGTGACCGTTGTCTTCGGGACGCGTACGTTCACCTCCCACAACGCGTACTCGTTCTGGTTCGTTGTCGGCGGCAAGGTCACGACGCTGTGGGGCAACCTGCTCTACAACACCTACCTCTCGGACATGCACGGCGCGTACAAGGTGATGCCGCTCGCGCTCTGGCGCGACCTCGACCTGCGCGCCACCGGGTTCGAGTTCGACTCCGAGGTGACCGGCAAGCTGCTGCGTCGCGGGCATCGCATCTACGAAGTGCCGATTCACTACAGCGCCCGCTCCCGCGCCGAGGGGAAGAAGCTGACCTGGAAGGACGGCGTTGGCTCGCTGTGGACGCTGACGCGCATCCGCGCCGGCATCTGACCAGCGTCCTGGAGACGCCGGCGCTGCTCGCGGTGGCGGCGGCGGTCACCTTGCGAGCCGAATGGGCGATCCTCTTTCACACGCTCACCTACCAGCCGGATGCGCTGATCCACGAGTGGTGGATGCGCCAGTGGCGTGATCCCTCGCTGTTCCACGACCCCCTGACCGCTGCGGTGAAGGCAACCGGGTTCGTGCCGGTGGGCGTGCGAGCGGTGGACCGGGCGGCTGCCCTGGTGGTCGATCCGGTGACCTTCGCCGCGTGGCTGCCGCTGGTGCTGGTCCCTGCCTCGGCCTGGCTCGTCTTCGCCATCGTCCGCCGGCACACGAGTTGGCTGCCTGCGGCGTGGATCGGCGCGCTGCTCTATCTGGCCCCGGTCAACATCGAACGCTTCTCGGGCGGGCACGCACGCGGGTTCGCCGAGCCGGTGGTGCTGCTCACGCTCCTCCTGCTGCTGCGTGGACGGCCGCGAGCGGCCGCAGCAGTGCCTCCACTGGGCGCGCTTCTGTACCCGCCGGGTGCGGCGGTGGCGCTCGGTGTGCTCGGGCTGAACGCCGCGCTCCGACGCCGGCCCAACCTGGGCGGGCTCGGCCTGACGGCCGCGTCGGCGGCGCTCACCACCGCGGCCGTGTTGGCCAGTGGGACGCACTCGGCGATCTCACTCGCCGCTGCCCGCGCGGGCGGCGAGTTCGGTGCCAACGGCCAGCAGCACTTCTTCGCTCCCAACCTGATCACGTACCTCTCGCAGAACCAGAGCGGGTTCAACCTGGAGGCCTCAGGCAGCATCCTGGCCATGGCCGCCCTGGTCGTGCTGCCGGGCCGGATGATCCGGCGAGAGGTGTGGATGCTCGTGGGCTCGTGCCTCCTGCTGTTCGCCGCCGCCCACGCCGTGCTCTTCCGCCTCTACCTGCCCAACCGGTTCGTCCAGCCTCTGGTGCCCGCGTTCGCGATCCTCGCGGCAGTTTGCTGGGAGCCCACCTTCCGTCGGATCCGCCGGCGGCTGCTTCCCGTGGCCGCAGTGGTCGTGCCGGCGGCGGTCGTGATCTCGGCCCTCGCCCTGTTCCCGCCGGGACCCCGCCTCGATGCCTCGGGAGTCGTGAGATTCGCGGGGGACAATGCGGCGCTGCTGGGCGTGGCCGCAGCCGGCGCCGCGGTGGTCGCGGTTGCGGTGCGCGTGCGTGCCGACATCGCGTCCGCAGTCGTCGCGGCAGCGCTCGTCATCGGCGCGGCGTACGCCGCCGGCGGCGGCCACAGCCCCTCCTACCGCTGCGGCGACCCGGCGCTGATGCACGAGCTCACCTCGCTGCCGGTGGCCGCGGTGATCGCCGGAGACCCGATGTCGATGAACTGCGTCCCGATCGTCGCCCAGCGCCCGGTGGTTATCAGCCACAAGCTGAACCAGCCGCTCGAAGCTGCCTACGCCGCTGTGGTGCGGGCGCGCATGGCGGCCATGATCGATGCCGAATACTCGCCCACGGCGGCCCCGCTCGGCCGGCTGGTGGCCCAGTTCGGTGCACGCTACCTGGTCGTGCGGATCGTCGCTCAGCCTCGTGCGTTTCCCGCCGCATGGCTGGGCAACGAGCCATACACCGACCGCATCGCATCCCTGCTGCGCGATCCCGCAGGGCCGTACGTCCAGCGGCTGGGATCGCGCTGCCTCAGCTGGTCGCGAGGAGCCGACCGGGTGTACGACCTGCGCTGCCTGGTGGCGTGAGCGACCGTGTCGCCTGCTCGATCACTGCGGGCGGAGGACGTAGATCTTCGAGAAGCCTGCGACGACCAGCCGGCCCGCGGCCGCGATCACCGTCGAGTACTTGCCGTCGGGAAACTGCCAGACGCGACGGCCGGTGTCCGGCGTGTAGGCGTACAGGTGCCCGTGGACGCTGCCGCCCGAGCCGCGGTCGGCGACGTACACCAACGGGCCGATCACGGTCGGTGACGACAGCGACCGGTAGGGCAGCTGAACGTGCCACAGCACAGCCCCGGTGCGCGCGCTGAGGGCGACGAATGTCCCGTCGTAGGAGGTTGCGAACACGCGGCCAGCCGATACCGAAGGTGAGCCGTAGGCCCAGCCCGGAAGGGTGTGCGTCCAGGCGATCTGGCCTGTTGCAGCCACGAACGAGTACACCTTCCCGTCCGTGTTGCCGACGTACACGCGCCCGTAGCTGACCGCCGGGGTGGAGTAGAACGCGCCTGAGCGGAAGCCGCTCGAAAGCCCGGCGGTGTGCACCCGCCAGACCAGCCGGCCGGTGACGGCGTCCAGGCAGTACATGTTGCCGGAGTAGTCGCCCACGTAGGCTCGCCCGCCGCTGATGGCAGGGCCATGCTTGACCGCCCCCGAAGCCTGGAACTTCCAGACCGGCCGGCCGTCCAGCGCGTCGAACGCGCGGACCTGCCCCGACAGTGCGGTGACGTAGACTCGGCCGTCCCACACCGCCGGCGAGCCCTCCATCCTGCCGCCGACGACGGCCGACCACACGGTGCGCCCGCTGGCCCGCGAGATCGCCCACACACGACCGTCGTAGGCCGGGAAGTAGATCATCCGGCCGGCGACGGCCGGCGACGCGACGATGGTCGGGAACTTCCGACTCCACAACACCCGTCCGGTAAAAACATCGAACGCCTGCACCCGGCCCGAGTCGGCGGCCTCGTACAGCACACCGTCGGCGTAGCTGGGCGGGTACTCCAGCAACCCTCCCCCCGGTGCCGACCACGCGCGCACGTACGGTGGGTGGACACCGGCCAGGTCGGACGCGTCACGCGTGCGTTCCAGCGTGCGGCCGTAGAACGGCCACGGCAACCCGACCTTCGCATTGCTGCCGCCGGGCACGGGCGGCGGCGGGTCGGTTGTCAGCGTGAACGGCGCGGCATCGCCGCTGTGCACGTCAGCGGTGCGCTGGGTCGCCAGCGTATAGGCGATGCCGGCGCCCACACCGACCAGCAGCACGGACGCAGCCGCGATCACGATCAGTTTTCGTCTGCGCACCCGCACCATGGTAGTCAGCGGCAGCCACCCGGCTACCGGGTGCGATCCTGCGCGGCAACCACCAGCCGGCCGGTCAGGTCGCCGTACAGCGTGCGGACGAACAGCGCCGAGAACGGCCACACCACCGGCACCGAGAGCACGAGCGCGAGCAGGATCGCGGGTCGGGCGGAGGCGAACGCGTTCACGGCCAGGAACATCGACACCATGACCGGCGCCGAGAACAGCATGGTGATCAGCCACACCCCCCACACGCGGCTGAAGTTGCGCAGCGCAAGCGAGAACGAGTGCACGAGGGTGCGGATCGGCGCGGCGTCGCCGGCGGCGACACCCGGCACCACGAACAGGAACAGCGGCACCACGACGACCACGAACGGCAGCAGCACGACCAGCAGCAGCCCGGTAAGGATGCCCGTGAAGACACCGGTCAGATACGTCCAGACCACCCTGCGCCGCGGAGCTCGCTCGGGCAGGCCGCGCAGCATCACGAACGCCAGGAACACGAAGTACCCGATGGCGTACGAGAGGCACGCGATGACCAGGGTCGCGCCGCGGCTCGCGCCCCCGGACGAGACTGCGAGCACCGGCACCGTTGCCAGGCCCACCGCGATCGCCGACGCCACCAGCAGGTCGGCCCAGACCGCGCCGAACCGGTGCACGGCGCTCGCGAAGAGATCGGACAGCGGGGCGGCAGCCCGCTCGGGGACACCGTTCACAGAGCCGCCACCGGCGGCGCCGCGTGGACGGCCTCGATCGTCAGAACTCCGTCTACAGCGTCGACGGTGATCGTGTCGCCGTCCCCGACCTCGCCCGACAGCACCCGGATCGCCAGCGGGTTCTCCAGTTCCCGCTGGATCGTCCGCTTCAGGGGGCGCGCCCCGTAGGCGGGGTCGTAGCCCTTCTCGATCAGCACCTCGGCGGCCGCGTCCGACAGCTCGAGGCCGATCCGCCGGTCGGCCAGCCGCCCCCGCAGGGCACTCACCTGGAGCCGCACGATCTCGGCCAACTGCTCGCGCTCGAGCGAGCCGAAGTGCACGATGTCGTCGATCCGGTTGAGGAACTCCGGCCGGAACACGGCCTCCAGGTCGCGGGCGTTGGAGGTCATGATCACGATCGTGTGCCGGAAGTCCACCGTCCGCCCCTGGCCGTCGGTCAGGCGACCGTCGTCGAGCAGCTGCAGCAGCACGTTGAACACATCAGGATGTGCCTTCTCGATCTCGTCCAGCAGGAGCACCGAGTACGGCCGTCGCCGTACCGCCTCGGTCAGCTGTCCGCCTTCGTCGTAGCCCACGTAGCCGGGCGGAGCCCCCACCAGCCGTGACACCGCGTGCTTCTCCATGTACTCCGACATGTCGATCCGCACCATCGCCTTCTCGGTGTCGAAGAGGAACTCGGCCAGCGCCTTGGCCAGCTCGGTCTTGCCCACACCGGTGGGGCCGAGAAAGATGAACGACCCGATCGGCCGATCGGGATCACCCAGGCCCGCGCGCGAGCGGCGGATCGCATTCGAGACGGCCGACACCGCCTCGTGCTGGCCGATCACGCGCTCGTGCAGGCGCGCCTCCATGGAAACCAGCTTCTCCATCTCGCCTTCCAGCAGGCGGCTGACCGGGATGCCGGTCCAGGCTGCGACCACCTCGGCCACATCCTGGGCACCGACCTCCTCCTTGAGCATCGGCGACCCGGCCTGCAGCTCCTGCAACCGCACCATGGCGGCGTCGAGCTCCTTCTGGAGGCGCGGCAGGTCGCCGTAGGTGAGCTCGGCTGCGCGCTGAAGATCGGCGTCGCGCTGGGCCCGCTCGGCCTCCGCCCGCGTCTCCTCCATGACGGCCTTGAGGCTCTGCACCGCCTGGATGGCCGACTTCTCCGCCTCCCACTCGGCCTTCATGCCGTCCAGCTGCTCACGCAGGTTGGCCAGCTCCTCGGCCAGCGCCTCGCGACGCTCGACAGCGGTGCTCGCGGTCTCCGTCTGCAGCGCGGCCTGCTCGATCTCGAGCTGGATCACCCGCCGCTGCACCTCGTCGATCTCCTGCGGCATGGAGTCGATCTCGATCTTCAGCCGCGAAGCCGCCTCGTCGATCAGGTCGATCGCCTTGTCGGGCAGGAAACGATCGGCGATGTAGCGATCGGACAGCATGCCCGCGGCCACGACTGCGTCGTCGGAGATCCGCACGCCGTGGTGCACCTCGTAGCGCTCCTTGAGCCCGCGCAGGATGGCGATCGTGTCCGTCACCGACGGCTCACCGACCAGCACGGGCTGGAAGCGTCGCTCGAGCGCGGCGTCCTTCTCGATGTACTGCCGGTACTCGTCCAGCGTGGTAGCCCCGATCGCACGCAGTTCGCCGCGGGCGAGCATCGGCTTGAGCAGGTTTGCGGCGTCCACCGCTCCCTCGGCCTTGCCGGCCCCGACGATCGTGTGCAGCTCGTCGATGAAGACGATCACACGGCCCTCGGCGGCCCGGATCTCGCCCAGCACCGCCTTCAGCCGCTCCTCGAACTCGCCGCGGTACTTGGTGCCTGCCACCAGCGAGCCGACGTCCAGCGCCCACACCCGCTTGCCCTCGAGGCCCGCTGGCACGTCTCCCGAGGTGATCCGCTGGGCGAGGCCCTCCACGATGGCCGTCTTTCCGACCCCCGGCTCGCCGATCAGCACCGGGTTGTTCTTGGTCCGCCGTGACAGCACCTGAATCACGCGGCGCACCTCCTGGTCGCGCCCGATCACCGGATCGAGCTTGCCCCGGTCGGCAGCGTCGGTGAGGTCGCGGCCGAACTTGGCCAGCGCCTCGTAAGTGCCCTCCGCGTCCGGCGAGGTGACGCGCTGGCCTCCGCGCACCTCGACCAGCGCCTTCATGATCAGGCCACGGTCGAGCCCGGCGGCTTCGGACAGCGCGAGCAGCAGGTGCTCGACGGCGACGTACTCGTCCTTCAGCGCTTCGGCCTCCGAGAACGCCCGCTCGAGAGCGTCGCGAAGCGTCCGCGAGGCGGGCGGCTGGGTGATGTTGGAGCCCTCCATCCTCGGCTGCCGGGAGAGCCGCTCCTCGGTGCCGGCGCGGGCGCCGGCCGGGCTCTCGCCGGCCTTCTCGAGGATCCGGCCGGCGACACTCGCCTCCTGGTCGAGCAGCGCCAGCAGCAGGTGGTCGGGGGTGATCTCGGGGTTCCCGCGGGTGACCGCGGTGCCCTGTGCCGAGGCGAATGCCTCCTGCGCTTTGACTGTCAGTTTCTGGAAGTCCATACCTGTGGGGGTTTCGGGGGTTGATACAGCACCAGGTCGTTGCGATACGACCGGTGCACCTGGGCGAGCTCCGACTGCAGCCGGTGGGCCGCCGCAAACAGCTGATTCTGAAGGTCGGCGATCTGCCGGCCGAGCCCGGCGACGGTGTCCTCCAACTCGATCACGCGCATCGCCCCGGCCAGGTTCAGCCCGAGCTCGGAGGTGAGCAGCGTGATCTTGCGCAGACGCTCGAGGTCGGCGTCGGAGTAGCGCCGGGTCCCGCCCGGAGTGCGGCCCGGCCGGACGAGGCCCTTGGCCTCGTACACCCGCAGCGTCTGCGGATGCAGCCCGCTCAGCTCGGCGGCCACCGAGATCGAGTAACGCGCGGTGTTCACGCGCCGCGCTCCGCGAACAGCCGGCTGCGCGGGTTGCCGTGGTTGGCGTCCTGGATCTCCTGCAGCCGCTCTAGGGCCTCGCGCTCCTGCTTGGAGAGCTTCGACGGCACCGCGATCTTGATCCGGGCGAGCAGGTCGCCGTTGCCCGGTCCCGACAGCTTCGGTGCGCCCCGGCCCTTCACCCGCAGCAGCTTTCCGTCGGTGCTCCCCGCCGGCACCTTGACCTTGACCGGCGTGCCGTCGGGCGTGGGCAGCTCCACCTCGGACCCGATCGCGGCCTCGGCGAAGGTGACCGGGACGTCGATCACCAGATCGTCTCCGCGGCGGCCGAAGAGCGGGCTGTCGGTGACGCGAGTGACCACGTACAGATCGCCCGGCTCGCCGCCGCGGCCGGCGGCCTCGCCCTTGCCCTTGACCTTGATCCGGGTCCCGTCCCGTACGCCCGCCGGGATCCGCACCTGATAGGTCTTGGTGGACCGCACGCGGCCGGTGGACTGGCAGGTCGCGCAGGGGTGCTCGATCACTGTGCCCGAACCGCCACAGCGACGGCAGGGATGGCTGAGCGCGAAGAAGCCCTGACTCTCGGCGGTGACGCCGCGGCCCTTGCATTCGGGGCAGATCGTGGGCGCTGTGCCCGGGGCGGCGCCCGAACCGTGGCAGGTCGGGCAGGCGCTGGACTTGTCGACCGGCACCTTGATGGTCGCCCCCTGCAGCGCGTCGGGGAACGAGAGCCGTACCTCGACCTCGATGTCGGCCCCGCGCTGCGGCGTGGTCGCGCCGCGCGCCCCGCCACGGCCGAACAGGCCGCCGAACAGGTCGCCGAGATCGAAGCCGGCGCCGTTTCCGAAGTCGAAGCTCTGAAAACCTCCGCCGTCCGCGCTCGGCCCCTGGCCCGGGCGGAAGGTCTGGCCGAACGTGTCGTACTGCTTGCGCTTCTCGGGATCGGCCAGCACGTCGTGCGCCTCGCCGATCTTCTTGAACCGCTCCTCGGCCGCGGCGTCCCCCGGGTTGGCGTCCGGGTGGTACTTGCGGGCAAGCTTGCGGTAGGCCTTCTTGATCTCGTCGGCGCTCGCGCCCTTGGCCACGCCCAGGGTGTCGTAGTGCGATGCCAACGGTCTACTGCTCCGTTCCGGGCGACGCCGCGTCGCCAGGGCCGCTCGAGACGACCACCTTGGCCGCCCGCACGACCTTGTCGCCCAACCGGTAGCCGCGCTGCCAGACGGCCGCGATGCTGCCGTCGGGGTACTCGGAGGGCTGGTTCGAAAGCCCCTCGTGGACGTGCGGGTCGAACACCTCCCCGGGCTCGGCGTCGAGGGGCTCGAGCCCGCGCCGGCGCAGCAGGTCGGCCAACTGCTGGGCGACCATCTTGACACCCTCGGCCACCTTCGCCTCCTCGTGGTGCTCGGACGCCTCCAGCGCCCGCTCGAGGTTGTCCAACACCGGCAGCAGCTCACCCACCAGGCCCTCGCTCGCCCGTTTGGCCTGCATCTCGGAGTCGCGGGCGACCCGCTTTCGGAAGTTGTCGAAGTCGGCCGCCACGCGGCGCAGGTCGTTCAGGTACTCCTCGGCCTGCCGGCGGGCCTCGTCGAGGTCTGCCTCGATCGTCGCGGCGGGGTCTGCCCCCGCCGCGACCTCGGTTTCCTCGGCCGGGTCGTGCTGGCTCACGCCCGGTCCCCAGCCTCGTCCACGACCTCGGCGTCCACGATCTCCTCGTCATCGGCCGCGGCGCCGTTAGCGGCGCCCTCCGTCGAGCCGGCCGCCTGCGCCTGCGCCTGCTGGTAGACCAACTCGCCGAGCTTGAACGAGGCCTCACGCAGCTCCTCGAGCTTGGAGCGGATGTCCGACGCGTCGTCGGTCTCGAGCGCCGTCTTGAGCGCGTCGATCTTGCCCTGGATGTCCGACCTGGTGTCGTCGTCCAGCTTGTCCTGGTGCTCCTTGAGCGACTTCTCGGTCGCGTAGGTGACCTGCTCGGCGGTGTTGCGCGCCTCGGCCAACTCCTTCAACGTGCGGTCGTCCTCAGCATGCGACTCGGCGTCGCGCACCATCTGGTCGACCTCGGAGTCCGAGAGGCCGGAACCGCCCTGGATCTGGATCTTCTGCTCGTTGCCCGAGCCCATGTCCTTGGCCGACACGTGCATGATGCCGTTGGCATCGATGTCGAACGCGACCTCGATCTGGGGCACCCCACGGGGCGCCGGCGGGATGCCGACCAGCTGGAACTTTCCCAGCGTCTTGTTGTAGGCGGCCATCTCCCGCTCGCCCTGTAGGACGTGGATCTCGACCGAGCCCTGGCCGTCCTCGGCGGTCGAGAAGATCTCCGACTTGCGGGTGGGGATGGTGGTGTTGCGCTCGATCAGTTTCGTGAACACTCCGCCCTTGGTCTCGATGCCAAGCGACAGCGGGGTGACGTCCAGCAGCAGCACGTCCTTGACCTCGCCCTTGAGCACTCCGGCCTGGATGGCGGCGCCGATCGCAACCACCTCGTCGGGGTTGACGCCGCGGTGGGGCTCCTTGCCGATCTGTTCCTTCACCTTCTCCTGCACGGCCGGCATCCGCGTCATGCCTCCGACCAGGATCACCTGGTCGACCTGCGAGGCAGACAGGCCCGCGTCGGACAGCGCCTGCTTGGTGGGACCGACGGTGCGTTCGATCAAGTCGTGTGTGAGCTCGGTCAGCTTGGCCCGCGAGAGCGTCGTGTCGAGGTGCTTGGGACCCTCGGCATCGGCCGTGACGAAGGGCAGGTTGATGTTGGTCGACTGCGTCGTGGAAAGCTCGATCTTGGCCTTCTCGGCGGCTTCGTACAACCGCTGCAGCGCCATCGGGTCGTTGGTCAGGTCGATCCCCTGGTCGCGCTTGAACTCGGCCGCCAGCCAGTCGACGATCGCCTTGTCGAAGTTGTCGCCGCCGAGGTGGTTGTCACCCGAGGTGGCCTTCACCTCGAACACGCCCTCACCCAACTCGAGCACCGACACGTCGAAGGTGCCGCCGCCCAGGTCGAAGACGAGGATGGTCTGGTCGCCCTCCTTGTCGAGCCCATAGGCGAGCGACGCCGCGGTCGGCTCGTTGATGATCCGCAGCACGTCCAGTCCGGCGATCTTGCCGGCGTCCTTGGTGGCGTTGCGCTGGGCGTCGTTGAAGTACGCCGGGACCGTGATCACGGCCTCGAACACCGTCTCGCCCAGGTAGGACTCGGCGTCCGCCTTCAGCTTCTGGAGGATCATGGCCGAGATCTCCGGCGGCGGGAAGACCTTGCCGTCGGCCTGGACGCGAGCGTCGCCGTTGGGGCCGGAGACGACCTCGTAGGGGACGATCTTCTGCTCCTCGGACACCTCGGAGGCCTTCCGGCCCATGAAGCGCTTGATCGAGAAGACCGTGTTCTTGGGGTTGGTCACCGCCTGGCGCTTGGCGGGCGTGCCGACCAGTCGCTGGCCGTCCCTGGCGAAGGCCACCACCGACGGCGTGGTGCGCCCGCCTTCGGCGTTGGGGATCACCGTCGGTTCGCCGCCCTCCATCACCGCCATGCACGAGTTGGTGGTGCCGAGGTCGATGCCGATCACTTTGCCCATGGATTCTGCTCCTTGCTTGGTTACGACTCAGAAAATCTCAGTCACTTTATAGCAGATCTTGCAGAGGGGCTCAACCCGCCGGTAACGCGGCTCCAATGTGGCTACACAGCCGCGGAGGGACAGCCATCGACCAGCGCACACGCTCCGCACAGCGGTCTGCGAGCGTGGCATGTGCGGCGGCCGTGCTCGATCAGCAGGAGGTGCGCCTCCAGCATCCGCTCGGCCGGCGTCATTGCGGTCGCCAGCTCGTGTGCCGCCTCGGCTCGGATGCCGGCGGGCAGCAGGCCGAGCCGGCCGAGCCCGCGCTGCACGTGCGTGTCCACCGGCATCACCGGCTCGCCGAAGCTGAACAGCAGCACGCAGCTCGCGGTCTTCACGCCCACCCCCGGCAGGGCCGTCATCCACGCGATCGCCGCCCCCGGATCGAGGGCCCCCAGCCACTCCAGATCGAGCCCGTGGCCGGCATCGGCCACCGCATCCAGCACCGCCTGGATGCGAGGTGCCTTCTGGTTTGCCAGCCCGCCCAGCCGCAGTACCTCGACCAGCTCCGCCGGATCCGCCGCGCGCACCTCGTCCCAGTCGGGAAACCGCGCCCGCATGGCGGCGTAGGCTCGATCACGGTTGCGGTCGTTGGTGTTCTGGGAGAGGATCGTCAGCACCAGTTCGTCGAGCGCCGGCAGCCGCCGGTGACCCGGCGGCGGCCCGTACGCCGCCCGCAGCCGGTCGAGGATCTCCGCCATCTCCATCCGCCAAGCGTAGCCAGTGCGACACGCGTGACTCGGGCCGGTACTCTGAGGGTATGGGCACGACTCTCGACACCCTCGGGCGCCCGCTGCGCGACTTGCGGATCTCGGTCACCGACCGCTGCGACTTCCGCTGCGTGTACTGCATGCCCAAGGAGGTGTTCGGACGCGACTTCGCATTCCTGCCCCGAGCCGAGCTGCTCAGCTTCGAGGAGATCGAACGGCTGGCGCGGCTGTTCGCCGGCGTCGGAGTGCGCAAGCTTCGGATCACCGGCGGAGAGCCGCTACTGCGGCGCGAGCTGGAACGGCTGATCTCGATGCTGGCTGGGATCGACGGCATCGACGACATCGCGCTGACCACCAACGGATCGCTGCTGGCCCGTCGCGCGCAGGGGCTCGCCGACGCCGGACTTCGCCGCGTCACGGTCAGCCTCGACTCGATCGACGACGCCGTCTTCCGGGCCATGAACGACGTCGACTTCCCGGTCTCGCGGGTGCTGGAGGGGATCGACGCGGCCGCGGCGGCCGGCCTTGGCCCGATCAAGGTCAACATGGTGGTCAAGCGTGGCGTCAACGACGGTGGGCTGGTCGGGATGGCCGAGCACTTCCGCCATACGGGCCACATCCTCCGTCTGATCGAGTACATGGATGTCGGGACGACCAACGGCTGGCGGCTGGACGATGTCGTCGGCGCTGCCGAGATGGTCGCCGCCATCTCCGAACGCTGGCCGCTCGAGCCGGCAGAGCCGAACTACCGCGGCGAGGTGGCAAACCGTTACCTGTACGCCGACGGCGGCGGCGAGATCGGGGTGATCGCCTCCGTCACACAGCCCTTCTGCAGCGACTGCAGCAGGGCCCGGCTCTCGGCCGACGGCAAGCTCTACACGTGCCTGTTCTCTGCCATCGGCCACGACCTGCGGCAACCCGTTCGGGCGGGAGCATCGGACGCCGAGCTGGCGGATCGGATCGGTGCGCTGTGGTCGCGTCGCGGCGATCGCTACTCGGAGCTGCGAAGCGCCGAGACAGCCGGTGCGCCCAGGGTCGAGATGTCGCGCATCGGCGGCTGAGACCACGGGGCGGAGATCCGCCCCCTCCGCTACGATCCGCAGTCGCATGCGTCGATTCGGCCTTCCAACGCTGCGCCCGCGCGAGCGGCTGCCGAAGCTCCTGCCGAAGGGCTGGGTGGACTTCTTCCGCCAGCTCGCGCTGTTCACGCTGGTGGACATCGGCTACGAGCTCACCCGCGGCATGTCGCTGGCGTCCGTGCAGTCGGCCTTCACCCATGCCCGCGACCTGGTGGCCACCGAGCGCTCGCTGGGCATCTTCACCGAGCTCCAGGTCCAGCACTGGGTGCTGCAGCGCTCGTGGGCGCTGGACATCGCCGACTTCACCTACTTCCACGCCCACTTCGCGATCACCACGATGTTCCTGTTCTGGCTCTACCTGCGCCGGAACCGCCACTACTACTTCATCCGCAACGCGATCTTCGCCGCCGACGGGATCGCCCTTCTGGGCTTCACGTTCTTCCCCACCGCGCCGCCCCGGCTGCTCACCGACCTCGGCTTCACAGACACGCTCGACCGATACGGCCGGGTCAGCACCTACACCGGTGGACTGAAGGACCTGACCAACCAGTACGCCGCGGTGCCCAGCATCCACACCTGCTACTCCCTGATCACCGCCATCACCTGCTTCTTCCTCGTCAAGCGCACGCCGATCCGCATCACCTGGCTCTTCTACCCGGCGCTGATCGTGTTCTCGATCGTCGCCACCGCCAACCACTTCTGGCTGGATGCGGTGCTGGGCGCACTGACCGCCGTCGCCGCCCTGGGGGTCGCGTGGCTGATCGAGCGCTGGCACCCGACCCTGCCCGACTCGGCCCGGCGCCGGATGCGACTCGCACCCTCGTCCCCGTCGGGCGTGGTGCAGGCGTAGGCCGTGCGGACGTCCATGCACGTCGTAATAGCTCCCGTGGTATAGTGAGCGCGATGAGTGCGATGCTTGCCCGATTCAAGGACGGGTACACGACGGGTGGCCGCAGTCTGGGACTGCGGTTGATGGGCCGGTTCTCGTCCTTGCCGTTCACACCCAACCAGGTCACCGTCGCCGGGCTGACACTGAACGCCGGCGCGGCCGCCCTGATCTACCGCCACCACTTCGTGTGGGCGGCGGCCGCGTTCATCGCCGGCAGCATCCTGGACATCCTCGACGGTGCACTGGCTCGATCGCACGGCAAACTGACGCCGTTCGGCGGGTTCCTGGATTCCACCACCGACCGCATGTCGGAGGGCCTGATCCTCGGCTCGGTGGCGCTCGTGCTCGCCCGCCAGGGCCACACCTGGGCCCTGGCCAGCGTCTTCGTGGCCCTCGTCGGCTCCTTCCTGGTCAGCTACACCCGCGCCAAGGCGGAGGCCATCGGCCTGCGCTGCGAGGTGGGGCTGATGAGCCGCACCGAGCGCATCGTCCTGGTCGCCGCCGCGTTGCCGTTCGCCGGGCGCGGCTCGCTGCCCTACGCCGTGTACCTGCTGGCCGCCCTGACCGCCTTCACCGTCTGGCAGCGCGTGAACCACGTTCGCAACCAGCTCAACGCATCACCATCGGAGGTATGACATGGCCGAAACGGCCTCGCAGAACGGACACCGCACCCCCTCGGGCAAGGTCCGGGTCGCCATCGTCGGCGCCGGAAACTGTGCCTCGTCGTTCGTCCAGGGCGTGCAGTACTACAAGGATGCCGTCGCCGGCGAGTCGGTCCCCGGCCTGATGCACGTCGACCTGGGCGGCTACCACATCTCGGACATCGAGTTCTCAGCCGCCTTCGACGTGGACACCGAGAAGGTCGGCCGCGACCTCGGTGAGGCGATCTTCCGCGGTCAGAACAACACCGTCAAGTTCTCGGACGTGCCCAAGTTGGGTGTGCCCGTGCACCGCGGCATGACCCACGACGGGATCGGCAAGTACCTGTCCAAGGTGATCACCAAGGCGCCGGGCGAAACCGACGACGTGGTCGGCATCCTCAAAGCCACCAAGACCGACGTCGTCGTGTCGTACCTGCCGGTCGGGTCGGAGGAGGCGACCAAGTGGTACGTGGAGCAGGTGCTGGCTGCCGGCTGCGCTTTCGTGAACTGCATCCCGGTGTTCATCGCCCGTGAGCCCTACTGGCGACGCCGGTTCGAGGAGCGAGGGCTGCCGATCATCGGCGACGACATCAAGTCCCAGGTCGGCGCCACCATCGTGCACCGCAAGCTGGCCCGGCTGTTCATGGAGCGGGGCGTCCGTCTCGAGCGCACGCATCAGCTCAACGTGGGCGGCAACACCGATTTCATGAACATGCTCGAGCGCGAGCGGCTCGAGTCCAAGAAGATCTCCAAGACCAACGCCGTCACCTCGCAGCTCGACTACGACATCGGCGCCCGTAACGTGCACATCGGCCCGAGCGACTACGTTCCCTGGCTGGACGATCGCAAGTGGGCCTACATCCGCATGGAGGGCCGTTCCTTCGGTGACGTCCCCCTGAACATCGAGCTCAAGCTCGAGGTGGTCGACTCGCCGAACTCAGCCGGCATCGTGATCGACGCCGTGCGCTGCGCGAGGCTGGCACTCGACAACGGTCTGGCCGGGGCCCTGGAATGGCCGTCGGCGTACTTCATGAAGTCGCCGCCGGTGCAGCATTCCGACGACCGGTGCCGCGACGGCGTGGAGGAGTTCATCGGCACCTACGGCACGCCGGCCAAGCGAGTGGCCAAGCCGAAGTCGAGGGCGAAGACCGGCTAGGCCGCAGCCGAGATGCAGCTCAAGCTCTGTCTGGTGTGCCCGTACGCGCTCACGGGAGCGCATCCGGTGGCGGAGCATGTGCGCGGGATCGCGACCGAACTGGCAGCTCGCGGCCATCTGGTGACGGTGCTCGCACCGAGCCCGTCGACGCGCACGTTGCGCGCCGGGCGGCGGCGGCTGCGGGCGCTGTCCACCGGGGACACCGACGCGCTGCGCGCTCTGCCCGGCGAGCCCCTGATGGTCGCGGTCGCCCCGGCGGTGCCGTTGCGCCAGCGGGGTCGGCGGCGCGGAACCGGCCTGCCGGTGGCGGCCAACGCCAACGTCGCGCTGGCGGTGCGGGAGGGCGAGTTCGACATCGTGCACGCCCACGAGCCGCTGCTGCCCGGCATCGCCACCGCCGCGCTCAAGCACTCCCCGGGGCTGACGGCGGCGACCTTCCACTCCCACATCGAGCGGGCGCTCGCCTATCCGGTGCGCAGTGGTACGCGGGAGCGTTTCGCCACACGCATCGACGCGCTGATCGCCACCGACAGCGAAGCCGCAGAACTGGCCGCCGAGATCTACCCCGGCGACTACGCGATCGTGCCGGCGGGTATCGCGGCGGAGTTCCATCCCGGGGTGAAATCTGGTCAACGGGTGGTGGTGGAGTGGACGCTCGAGGGACGGTCGATGCTACGGCCGCTGATCAAGCTGCTGGCGGAGCACCCGGGCCTGCGCCTGACGCTGCTGTGGACGCGGCGCGCCCGTCGGCCGCTGCGACCCCACGTGCCTCCGGCGGCCCGCGGCCGCGTGACCTCCAACGCCCCGCAGGACACGGCGTCCCGGGCAGCCGCGCTGCGCGACGCCGACGTCTTCGTGGCCGCGTCCGACGGGCACCCCGCCCTGGCGTGGGAGGCGCGGGCATGCGGCTGCGCGGTGGTCGCGCCGATCCCCCCGGCGGCCGGCGGCCCCGAGCAGCCCGCGCTCGGGTATGCGATCGACCAGCCCGCGCTGGCCGCCGCGGCAACGGCCCGCCTGATCGACGACCCGGTGCTGACCCGCGAGCTGGGGCAAACGGGTGTGGCGGCGGCCCGCGCGCTGGCGTTCCCCGCCGTCGTGGACGAGCTCGAACGGGTCTACGAGGGTATGCTCGGGCGGCGACGCGCACCCCGCCGCCCTCCGCCCGTGCGATCGCAGGTCCTCGCCGACCTGCACATGCACACACGCCACTCGCACGACTGCGCGACCGATGTCGAGGCGCTGCTCGACCACTGCATCGCGGCCGGCCTGGGTGCGGTCGCGATCACCGACCACAATGAGGTGGCCGGCGCCCTGGAGGCGGTCGAGCTGGGCAAGCCGATCACCGTGATCGTGGGCGAGGAGGTGAAGACGAGCCAGGGTGAGGTGATCGGGCTCTTCCTCACCGAGCGGATCGACCGCGGAATGCCGATGGATGACACGATCGCCGCGATCCAGGAACAGGGCGGACTCGTCTACATGCCGCACCCGTTCGACCGCATGCACACGATCCCCGACCCGGCGACGTTGCGGCGGTGCCTCGACTCGATCGACATCTTCGAGGTGTACAACTCGCGCCTGCTGTTCGATTCGTTCAACGACGACGCGCTGCGGTTCGCGGTCAAATACAACCTCGTGCAGGCGGCGGGGTCGGATGCGCACGTGCTCCCCGGGATCGGGACCGCCCTCAACCGCATCCCGGCGTTCGACGGGCCCGAGGAGTTTCTGCTCTCGATGCGGCACAACACCATCGAGCGCCGGCCCAAGAGCCTGCTCTACCTGCAGGGCCTCAAGTGGGTGCAGCAGGTCAGCCGATCGGGATCGTGACCGCGGGCGGGAGGCTTCGGCCGCCGACCGCCGAATATCAGGACGTTGACCGTGGCGGACGACCAGATCTACGAGCGCTACCAGGCCAAGGCGATCGCCGAGATCAACCGTCTCGGGCACGAAATCGCCGAAGCTCTGGCACAGCGGCACCCGAGTGTCACACCGGTGTCGGGCACGGGCCACCCGCTGGCCGACATCATGATGATCAAGTACGGCCCCCAACCGGCCGAGGTGCAGGAGGGGGTCGCCTTCTTCGGCCGTGCCGGCCAGGCCATCCTGAAAAGCCTCCAGCGGCTGCGGATCGACCCCCTGATGCTGTACGGCACGGACTGCCTGAAGGCCGCCATCGACCCCGACGACGACGACCTGGCACTGGCTCGGGAGTGGCTGACGCGTGAGATCCACATCACCCAGCCGCGCATGCTGGTGGTGATGGGCGACGACGCGCGGGGATTCGTCGACTCGATCCGGTTCCCGCTCTCGGTCGGCGCCGAAGGCGAGATCGGCAGCATCATGCAGTGGACGCCGACGATCGAGCTGCTGCCGGTGCCGGATATCGACGCCTCGCTGAACGACGCGGCCGCCAAACAGGCGTTCTGGCTCGCCTTCAAGGCCCTCGGCGGCTGGTACGAGAACCAGCCGCCATACTGAACTCCAGCCATGACCTCACCCCCCGGCCACCACCATCACCCCGAGCCGGGGCACCACAACCGTGGCCACGGACACTCCCACGGTCTTGTCGACCCGTCGATCACGCGCTCCCGCGAGGGCGTCCGCGCAGTCGCGATCGCGCTGGCCGTGCTGGGCGCGGCCGCCGCGGCACAGGCGGTCGTGTTCGCTCTCTCAGGCTCGGTGGCGCTGCTGGCCGACCTGATCCACAACGCCGGCGACGCGCTGACCGCGGTACCGCTCGGGGTGGCATTCGCGCTGCGCTCGCCGCGCGCCGAGCGGGTGGCCGGCCTGGGCGTCGTGCTGGCGATCTTCGTGAGTGCCTGTGTGGCCGGCTTCGAAGCGGCCCAGCGGCTGCTTCACCCGCACCCCCCGACCCATCTCGCCGCGCTGGCCGCGGCCGGTGCGATCGGGTTCGCCGGCAACTGGATGGCGGCGATCGTGCGCAGCCGTGCCGGCCGAACGCTCGACAGCCCGGCCCTGATCGCCGACGGCAATCACGCCCGGGCCGACGCGTGGGTGAGCCTGTCGGTGATCGCAAGCGCGCTCGTCGTGTGGGCCGGGGTGTCGGTCGCCGACCCGCTGATCGCACTCGTGATCACCGCCGTCATCCTGCGCATCACGGTGCAATCTTGGCGAACGATCCGCGGACATGAACACGACTAGCAGCGTCGATGCGCGACTGGCGGTCGGCGCCCTGGCGGCTCTGGCAGCGGTGGACATCGCGGCACCGCACCTGGGCGACCCGGGGACCAACGGCCAGCTGGTGTTTCTCGCGCTCGTGTCGCTGCCCCTGGCAACGCTGGTCGTGCAGGCGTTCCGGTCCGCCCACCCACTCGGACCGCGGCTGCTGATCGGCGCGGCGGGGGCGGCAGCGGTCGCGGCGGCGCTGATCCGCCTGGGCTACCCCGCCACCCCGGCGACCCTGGTCAAGCTCGTCGCGGCCACGCTGATCGGGATCACGCTGGCCGGCGTCCTCAAGTCGACGGCCGAGATCGTCGGCATCGCCGTGCTGGTGGCGGCGGTGGACATCTACAGTGTTGCGGCGGGTCCCACGCACGAGATCGTCGCGCATCACCCCGGGGTGCTGGACGACCTGGCGCTCAACCTGCACCCTCCCGGTACCTACGCGGTGGCCCAGATCGGGTCGAGCGACTTCATCTTCTTCGCGCTGTTCGCGGCCGCAACCACTCGTCTGAGTCTTCGACCGTGGGCCACGTGGGGTGCGATGACCGCGTCCTTCGGCGTCACCTTCGCGCTCGCCGACCATTTTGCCACCGCGCTGCCCGCGCTCCCGCTGCTCTCGGCGGCCTTCCTCGCGACCAACGCCGACCGGCTGTGGCACGGTCGGCGGGGGACGCGCGATTCCCCCGATCGGGAGTGAGTTTCCGCTAGCACGCTGACGATAGTGCAAAGAATGGGCTCCTTCCGAGCGCTCCGCCTGCTGCCCGCGCCTCTCCTCTGCGGCCTTCTCCTGGGAACTCCCGGGGGTGCCGCTGCGGGTACGCCTGCGATCGTGGCCGACACCCAGCCCGGTTGGGCGACGCCGCTGCACCGGGCGCGCGCCGAACCGGCATCCAACCGGCTCGTCTTCTCGGTCTGGCTGGGCTGGCAGGCGAGCGGCGACCTGCAGAGCCGGCTCCACGCGCTCTACACCCCGGGCAGTCCGACCTACCACCACTGGCTCACCCCGTCGCAGTTCCGCGCCGTGTACTCGCCGTCGCAGAGCTCGGTGAACACGGTCAGGCAGTGGCTCGCCAGCCAGGGGTTCTCGATCATCGAGGTGCCGCAGAACCGGCTCTTCGTCTCGGCCTCGGGCACGGTCGCGCAAGTCGAGCGGGCGTTCGCGGTCAACGAAAACCTGTACCGCGTGGACGGCACGTTGGTCGGCGCGCCGGATCGCGACCCGACCATCCCGCAGCCGCTCGCACCCGCCGTGAGTGCGATCACCGGACTGGACGGCGCGCTCAGCCTGGCGCGACCCGAGCACCACTCGGCACCGCCGCCTCCGCCGTCGGGACGCTCGGTCGGTCCGTGCTCGAAATGGTGGGACGAGCGCCAGAGCACCGCCTTTCGTAACCCGTTCGATCCCGGTGCCCCACTGCCGTGGATCATCTGCGGCTACCAGCCGGCGCAGATCGACTCCGCCTACGGCATCGACCAACTGCGCCGCCGCGGGCTGGACGGGTCCGGTCAGACGATCGCGATCACCGGAGCCTTCTTCTCGCCGACCATCGTGGGTGACGCCAACCACTTCTCGAGTGAGTTCGGGCTCCCCAAGCTCAACGGCGGCAACTTCCGCCAGATCGTCGCCCCGGGCACGCTCAAGTACCCCAAGGACCCGTCACAGACACGGGACTGGTACATCGAGCAGGCGCTTGACGTGGAGTGGGCGCACGCTGTGGCACCCCGGGCGAAGATCGTCTATGTGGGCGCGACCAACGACGCCCGAGGGCTCGATCAGGCGGTCAACTACGTGGTCGACAACCACCTCGCGAACATCGTCTCCAACAGCTGGGATCTCCCGGAGTCGCTGGCGTCGAAGGGCGAGCTGCGGGCCATGAACTCGGTGTTCCAGCAGGCTGCGGCCCAGGGGATGGGCGTCTACTTCGCCTCCGGCGACGACGGCGACAACGCGGCCGCCACCGGCAAGGTGTCGGTCGGCTTTCCCGACTCCAGCCCGTGGGTGACCTCGGTCGGAGGGACGAGCCTCGCGATCGGTTCGAGCGGTCAGTATCTGTGGGAGTCGGGCTGGGG
This sequence comes from Gaiellales bacterium, assembly GCA_038230835.1. GTDB lineage: Bacteria > Actinomycetota > Thermoleophilia > Gaiellales > JAICJC01 > DASUHT01. The sequence goes on along the minus strand of JBBRMM010000019.1, from coordinate 28,455 downwards.
CACGACCACCACGGACTGGAACGGCAGTGCCTGGTCTCCGACCGCCCCCGGCAACTTCTCCTACGGGTCGGGCGGCGGCGTCAGCCATTTCTTCACGCAGCCGTGGTACCAGGCCGGGGTTGTGCCGGCGGGCCTCGCGGCCTACAACGGCTCGGCGCACCGTGCGGAGCCCGACCTGGCGATGGTGGCCGACCCGCAGACCGGGGTCGTCTTCTCCCAGACCTACGTCGATCCCAACGGGCACCGGCGGATCATCGACTCGTGGATCGGCGGCACCAGCCTGTCGGCTCCGCTGACGGCCGGTCTGATGGCACTCGCCGACCAGTCCTCCGGCGTGCCGCACGGGTTCCTCAACCCGCTCGTGTACCGGCTTGCCGGCAGCGCGGCCCTCCACGACGTCACCTCGACACACGGCACGCTCGCGGTGCTCCGGAACGCACTCCTTGCCAACGGTCAGATAGTGACCCGGCTGCGATCACTCGACCGCGACAGCTCGCTGCACACGCTGCCGGGCTGGGATCCCGTCACCGGTCTGGGGTCTCCGGTTGGGCCGGCATTCCTGGCGATGCTGCAATAGCACCCGACCGCGAGAACCGCGCGACGCACTCGATGTGCGGGGTGTGCGGGAACATGTCCACCGGCTGCACAACCTCGAGCCGGTAGCCGGCGTCGACCAACTGGCGGGCGTTCGGTGCGAGCGTCGTGGGGTTGCATGACACGTACACGATGCGCGGCGGAGCGAGCTCGATCAGCCTCCGCACCGCCTTCGGCGTGAGACCTGCGCGGGGTGGGTCGACGAAGGCGAGCGTCGGCGGCGGCACTCGCTCGAGCAACGGGCGCACCGCCCGCGCCACGTCGCCCTGCGCGAACTCGGCGTTGGCGATCCCGTTGCGCCGCGCGTTGTCGGTGGCCGCGCTGACCGATTCGGCCGAGATCTCGATCCCGTACACCTGGCCTGCGCCGGCCGCCGCCGCCAGCAGGCCGATGGCGCCTGCCCCACAGTACAGGTCCCACACCACGTCGTCAGCCCTCGGGTCGCCGAGCGCGAGCGCCAACTCGTAGAGCCGCTCGCTCATCTCCGTGTTGGTCTGCATGAACGCACCTGCGCTTACGCGGAACTCGATCCCGCCGATCCGCTCCGCGAACCAGTCGCGGCCGTGCACGGTGCGTGCCTCCAGCCCGTAGGTCACCTCGGCCGGGCCGTCGTTCACCGCGTGGACCACGCCGACCACGGTCGACGGCAGCAGCTCCACCAGCCGCTCCACCGCCGGGGGGTCACCGGGCGCGGTGACCAGCATCGCAAGCAACTCTCCGGTGCGAACCCCCTCGCGAACCACCAGATGGCGCAGATACCCGACGCCGGCCCGCTGGTCGTACGCCTCCAGCTCGGCATCCCGCGCCCAGTGCTCGAACACTCGGCGCACCTCGTTGCCGGCATCGGAGGCGATGTGGCAGTGGTCGACCGCCAGCAGCTGATCCCAGCGACCGGCACGGTGAAACCCGAGCGAGGGCCCACGCTCGCCACGCGACCACGAATACTCGAGCTTGTTGCGGTAGCCGTAGATCGCCGAGGCGCCGAGGATCGGCCGCAGCTCGAATCCGTCCAGCCCGCCCAGCCGGCGCAGCGCGTCGTCCACCTGCGACTGCTTGTGGACGAGCTGCTGCGCATACTCGAGGTCCTGCCACGCACAGCCGCCGCAGACGCCGAAGTGAGCGCAGCGCGCCTCCACCCGGCCCGGACCCGGCGAGAGCAGCTCCACCATGCGCGCCTCCGCGTAGCGGCGCTTGAACTTGGTCACCCGGGCGCGCACGCGGTCGCCGGGCAGCGAGCGGGTGACGAACACCACCAGCTCCCCGTACCGGGCGACGCCGCGCCCGCCGTGGGCGAGGCTCTCCACGGTCAGCTCGATCTCCTCACCTCTGGCGAGCGGCGCAGGCACGCCGGTTAGTGTACGGCGATGCCGCTGCCGGTCACGACGTTCCGCGAGCAGGTCGAGGAGATGACGGCCGAGGCGCTCGAGGAGTACTACCGGCACTCCGCGGGCCTCAAGCACACACTCGAGATGGCAGCCGTCTACGACCGCTACCCCGCACTGTCCACTCTCGAGCAGGTGCGCGCGCTGGACGAAGCGGGGGCGCATCGGGAGCTGCGCAGGTTCGCCGGCGAAGCCTTCGTCGGAAACGGGGTCAAGCACCTGTCCGAACTGGCGGCCAACACCGAGGCCGAGCTGACCGTCGAGTTCCACGGCGAACCGATCCCCTATCGCGGTGTGCGACCCCGCCTGATGAACGAACCCGACCCGGCCCGGCGGCGCGACCTGCAGGCACGCCGGTGCGCCGTGACCGACCAGCACCTGAACCCGATACTGGCCGAGACCGTGACCCGCGAGCGCGAGCTGACCGCACAGCTCGGCGCGCCCACCGTGCTGTCGCTGTACGAGCGGTTCGGGTACGACCCGGCGGGTCTCGAGCTTTCCACGCGCACGTTCCTCGAGGAGACGTGCGAGCTCTACCGGCGGCGGATCGATCGCATGCTCGGCGACCGGCTCGGCCTCAGCCTGGCGGACGCATCGCCTGCGGACATGGCGCGGCTGTGGCGGGCGCCCGAGTTCGACGCCGGGTTCCGGTCGGATCGGGCGCTGCCGGCGCTGCGCGCAACTCTGGCCGACCTCGGCGTCGACCTGGACGGCCAGCGCAACGTCGAGCTGGACGTCGAATCGCGCCCGAACAAGCGCCCGCGCGCCTTCTGCGCGCCGGTGCGCGTGCCCGACCGGGTGATCCTGGTCATGCTGCCGCAGGGCGGCCGGGACGATTACCAGGCCCTGTTTCACGAGGCCGGGCACACCGAGCACTTCGCCCACACCGACCGCGACCTCGCGGCGGAGCTTCGGATCCTCGGAGACAATGCGGTCACCGAGGGGTTCGCGTTCCTGATCGAGCATCTGACCGAAGATCCGCATTGGCTCGCACGCCGGCTGGACTTCGGCCCCGTGCGAGAGTACGTCGAGTTCGCAGCCCTCACCAAGCTCTACTTCATTCGCCGCTACGCCGCCAAACTGAGCTACGAACTGGAGCTGCACAGAGGGGCCGATCTGCCGACGCTGCCCGCGCGCTACGCCGACCTGCTGTCCGATGCGATAGGTGTGCGCTACCCGACCAGCGACTACCTGGAAGACGTGGACGGCGGTTTCTACTGCACCTGCTATCTGCGTGCGTGGGCGTTCGAGGCGCAACTGCGCGACCACCTCCGCGGACGGTACGGGGACGACTGGTACCGCCGCCGCGAGGCCGGCCACCTGTTGCGGGAGCTGTGGGCGCTCGGCCAGTCGCTGACGGCGGACGAACTGCTGGCGGAGGTCACCGGGTCGCAGATCGACTTCTCGGTGCTCGCCGCAGAAGCCCACGCCGCCCTCGCCTGAGTCACCCCCACCAACCCCGGGGTCAGACCCCGTACGGACCGGGGCACGGTTTCGTTGCAAAGATGCGCAGAACAGCAACCCGCGAGCCCCCGGTGTCCCAGCGCCTTGTAAGGAGCCGCCGCGATCCAGGCACATACAAGGTCCTGTCGTTACAAGGCCTGGCACCGCCCCAGCCGCCCCGACTCGACAGCCCCCAACCGCCGAGGGCGCAGACCGTCAAGGTCGGTCCGACCACCCCACCCATTCGGGTGGCCACCCCCACCCTGGGGTCAGACCCCGTACGGACCGCGACACGGAATCGGGACGAAGCCGCCACACCGATCAGCGGCAGCGGCCCAGCTTGTCCAGCAGGAGCGCCGTGCGGTACAGGCGCGCCATCCGGCGAAAGTCGTGCACGTCGGGTTGCGCCTCGACCGCCGCCGCCCACAGGTGGGCACCGACGTACAGCGCATTTTGTGGGGTGAGCTGGGGTACCGGTGCAGAGGCCAGGACGAACGACCCGTAAGCGTCGGCGGTCACCGCTCCGGCTCGCAGCAGCGCCGCGGCGAGCACCCGAGGATCGGTCGGGCGGACGAGCATCCACACCCGGTCCGGCGCCGGCCGCTGCTCGACCTGCGTCACCAGCGTGCAGCGGAGCGGCCGGTCGGTGCCCTGCCACAGCGCCAGCGGCGACTCGTCGGGCGCCGCCAGTGCCGCGTAGGCGCCGTACTCGCGTGGATCCTCCCCGGGCTCGGACTTGCCGGCCGTCGTCAGCAGCACGTCCGAGGTGGTGAAGCGCGAGGCCAGGGCGAGGCTCGCGTCGCGTAAGCTGGAGTCGAAGTTGCCCAGGTCGTTGACGTCCGCCACCACGGCCGGGGCGAGAAGTCCGGCCGCGAGCAGCGCCGCGACCACCGCCGACCGTGTCCCGCGCAGCCTCCGACCGATCTCGACCACCAGCGCGGCGAAGGCCACGGTGTATCCCGGCAGCAGGAAGCTCAGGTGCCGCTCCGGGGCGAAGTCGGACGACGCCGCCGTCAGCAGTTGCAGGGCGCCGATCGGCAGCGCGAGCCAGACCACAACCACCACGGCGGCCCGGCGGTTGGTAGCAAGCAGGACGCCGATCCCGGCGAGCACCGCCACCGCCAGCAGCAACTCGAGCGCCGGGATCGTGCTACCCGTGACGTGGCCTCCCAGCCGGTGCCAGAACGCGCTCGAACCGAGGTCGACGACCGGGCCGCCCTCTCCAACCCGGTACTTGTCCTGAAGCGGTGCGTAGACCTGGCGCAGCCCGATCAACGCCGCAGCCCCGAGCAGCAGCGCAAGCCCGGGCACCATAAGCGTCCTCCGGTCGAGCCGCGTCCCGCGGAAGCGCGGCGCCACGCTGAAGCCGACCACAAGCGCCAGTTCGGAGCCGAGGGCGAACAGCCCGAACGGGTGCGCGGCGACCAGGAGCAGCGCCGTCAGGGCGTACACCGGAACCCACCGCAGACGGCGTGTACGCACCAGCACGAGCATCACCCACAGACTGGCGAAGGCGGCGGCGATCATGGCGGTGTAGCCACGGGCGAACTGGCCGAGATGGATCACCACCGGGGAGGTCGCCACGCACACCGACACCACAGCGCCGCCCGCGCGCCCGATGAGTTCACGGCCGGCGCCGAAGCTGACCGCCACCGCCACGATTCCGAGCAGGGCCGAAGGGGTTCGCAGGCCGAGGATGTCGTCGCGCCAGAGCAGCGACAGGTGCACCAGCACGTAGTGCAGCGGCGGGCCGTGGCGGACGTCGATCGCGGTGTGCAGCACGTCCGCGATCGACGGCTGAGAGGCCACACCGAGCGTCACGCCCTCGTCGTTGTGCAGCGGCCTGAAGTCGAGTCCGAACCCGAGCACCGCGACGCCGTAGCCGATGGTCGAGCAGGCCGCCAGCAGGGGCGGCCATCGGCGCTGGACGAACACTCGCAGGACAGTCGGCATCGCGGAGCGGGATTATCCGTCAACCGGCCGCCGGGGATGCGGGTAACCTTTGTATCCATGGCTACGGAACCGGCCGTGCAGCCGCCAACCATCGCGCCAGACGTGATCGACGTCAGCATCGTCGTCCCGCTGCTCAACGAGCAGGCGACGGTCGAGCGGCTCTACTCCGGGATCACCGACACGCTACAGAGCGCCGGTATCGCGGGCGAGCTGATCTTCATCGACGACGGCTCGACCGACGGCACGCTGGCCATCCTCGAACGGCTGCATCACGTCGACGGGCGGGTGCGAGTGGTGTCGTTCAAACGCAACTTCGGCCAGCATCCGGCCATGCACGCCGGCATCTCGCGCGCCCGCGGCCAGATCGTGGTCACCATGGACGGCGACCTGCAGAACGATCCCGCCGACATCCCCAAGCTGATCGAGGCAATCCACGCCGGTGCCGACGTGGCCAGCGGGCGGCGGGTCGACCGGCACGACCGGCTGATGCTCCGGCGGCTGCCGTCCCGGGTCATCAACGGCTTGTTGGCGCGGCTGACCGGAGCCCGCATCAGCGATTTCGGCTGCGCGTTCAACGCGTACCGCTGGGACGCGATCCAGCCCGTTCTCTACCGAATCGGACGCCAGAAGTTCACCAAGGCCCTGGTCTGCACGACCGGCGCGAGCGTGACCGAGGTCGATCTGCAGCACAGCGCCCGCGAGGATCGAAGCCGTTACAGCATGATCAAGCTGATCAAGCTCGCGCTGCATGTCCTGACCGGGTTCTGGGCGCAGCTCGTGCAGTGGGTGGGGGCGGTGCTCGCGATCGGCGGTATCCTTACATCGACGGGAGTGGGCATCTGGGCTGCGATCTACTGGGTCCGCCACGACAACTTCCCGGGCCCGCTGTTTCTCGGCGGGCTGGTGCTGTTCGTGCTCGGATTGCAGGGATTTCTGATGGCGGTGCTGGGCGAGTACCTGCAGCGGATTCAGCGGGATGTCGAGCAGCGCCCGCTGTACTACATCGAGCGAGAGCTGGGATAGAGAAGGGGAACCTGTTGAAGCGCATTCTGGTCACCGGCGGCGCCGGATTCATCTCGTCGAACATGATCCGCTACCTGCTGCGGAACACCGAGCACCAGGTCGTCACCATGGACGCGTTGACCTACGCCGGCAACCTCGCCAACCTGGCCGACGTGCTCAAGCACGATCGGCTGCGGTTCATCGAAGGTGACATCCGCAACCCGGTCGAGGTGGCCGACGCGCTGGACGGCGTCGACGTGATCGTGAACGCCGCCGCCGAGTCGCACGTGTCGAAGTCGATCGAACAGGGCGGCGGCGAGTTCGTCACCACCAACGTGGAGGGCACGCAGGTGCTGCTGGACGCGATGCGCGAGCATCCCATCGAGCGCTTCGTCCTCATCTCCTCGTCCGAGGTGTACGGCACCGCCGAGTCCGACCCGATGACCGAGGATCACCCGCTCAACCCGCGCTCGCCCTACGCCGGCACCAAGGCGGGAGGGGATCGGCTGGCCTACTCGTACTGGTGCACGTACGACCTGCCGATCACCATCATCCGGCCGTTCAACAACTACGGGCCCTACCAGCACCCCGAGAAGGTCGTCCCGCGCTTCATCATCCAGGCGCTCACCGACCAGCCGCTGACGATCCACGGCGGCGGTCAGGCCAGCCGCGACTGGCTGCACGTGTTCGACACCGCGGAGGCGATCACGGCAGCCTGCGAGGTACCCCTGGAGCGGATCGTGGGCGAGACGATCAACGTCGCCACCGGCCTCGACGAATCGGTCGAGTACATCGCCGACGCGGTGCTCGAACTGTTGGGCAAGCCCATGGAGCTGAAGCAGCACATCACCGACCGACCGGGACAGGTCGACCGCCACATCGGGTCGACCGACAAGGCCGAGCGGCTCCTCGGCTGGCGTTCGAGCATCCCATTCGCGCAGGGCCTGGAGGAGACGATCGCCTGGTACCGCGATCATCCCGGCTGGTGGCAGTCGGTGCTGGCCGAAGAGGCAACGCCGCAGGCCGTGTGACCACGCGCCGCCCTCCGACCCTTGTGGTACTCGGCGGGGGCCCGGCACAGCGGCACGCGATCGACGCCGCCCGCCGGCTGGGCGTGCGCACCGTCGTCTGTGATTCCGACCCCCGCCTCGGGGATGTCGAGGTGTCCAGCGAGGACACCGACGGCGTTCGCCGGGTCGCGCGGGAGGCGGACGGCCTGATCGCCCCCGGGACCGACTGGCCGGTGCGGATCGCCGCCTACGTGGCCGAGGATCTCGGGCTGTCCCACCCGATCTCGAGCGCGACCGCCCGACTCGCGACCAACAAGCTGGCACAGCGCGAGCTGTTCACGGCCCGAGGGATTCCGCAACCGGCCTGGTCTGCGGACGTGCCCCCGGCCTACCCATGCGCGGTCAAGGCGCCCGACCGGCAGGGCCAGCGGGCGATGTCGATCGTAGGCGGCGTCGAGGGACTGGACGCTGCGGTGGCGACGGCGCGCTCGGGGTCGCGCAGCGGCCGGGTGCTGTTCGAGGCGCTCGTGCCAGGCCCCGAGGTCACCGTGAACGGGTTCAGCGCCGGTGGCGAGTTCGTGGCGGTCACGGTGACCGACCGGATCCACTTCGTGGGCGTGCCCGGGGTTGCCCACAGACACGTCTTCCCCACGCTCGCCGGCGCCGACGAAGCGGCATCGGTGGCCGCCCGCGCGGTGTCGGCGCTGGGCATCGACGAGGGGCCGAGCTACGTCCAGCTGATCCTCTCCGATGCCGGACCGAAGGTGATCGAGGTCGCCGCCCGGCTCGGCGGCGGTCATGATTCCGAGCTGTGCCTGGCGACCGTCGGCGTCGATCTGGCGGAGGCTGCGGTCGAGGTGGCGCTCGGCCGCACGGTGGCCAGAGATGCGGTCATACCGCATCCTCGCTGCGCCGGGGTGATCGAGTTCCTGCAGGCGCCGGCCGGCGAGCTGGTCAGTGCCGGCGGGCCGGCGGGCGTGCACTTCTATCATCCACGTGGGCACGTGTACGCGCCACTGCGCGTGGCCACCGACCGGGCGGGGTACGTGTTGTGCACGGCAGAGACCCGGGAGGAGGCACTCGAGGCAGTGCGAACCGCCACGGCAGAGGTCACATTTCAGGTCACATGAGCATCGTCCGTAAACCCACCCTGGCCATCGACGGCGCCTCGCCCGTCCGCGAGCAGCTGCTGGAGTTCTCCCCTCCGGTGATCGGTGAGGACGCGATCGCCGCGGTGGTGGCAACGCTTCGCTCGGGCTGGCTGACCAGTGGCCCGCGCGTCGCCGAGCTCGAGGAGCGGTTCGCTGCCTACGCGGAGGCCGCGCACGCCGTCGCCACCTCGTCCTGTACGACCGCGATCCACCTGGCTCTGCTGGCGGCCGGGATCGGCCCCGGCGACGAGGTGGTGACGAGCTCGTTCACCTGGCCGGCGACCGTGAACGCGATCATCCATACAGGAGCGACGCCGGTGTTCGCGGAGGTCGAGGCGTCGATGCTGAACCTCGATCCGACGGCGCTGGAGGCGGTCCTGACGGAGCGCACGCGGGCGGTCGTTCCTGTCCACTTCGCGGGCGCGCCATGCGAGATGGACGCGATCGAGACGATCGCGCGCCGCCGCGAGCTGGCCATCGTGGAGGACGCCGCGCACGCCGTCGAGACGATCGCGGGCGATCGGAAGGTGGGCTCGATCGGGGACTTCACCTGCTTTTCGCTGTACGCCACGAAGAGCCTCGCCGGCGGCGAGGGCGGCCTGATCACGACCGCGTCGGCGGGGGCGGCGCGGCGGCTGCGGCTGCTGCGTTCACAGGGCATCACACGCGATCCGTGGAGCCGCCGGGAGGCCCGGACACTCGGCCATTACGACGTTCACGAGCCTGGCTTCAAGGCCAACCTGGCCGATCTGCACGCCGCCGCGGCCCTTCCCAAGATGCACCGCCTGGACGAGTTCTGGGCGCGCCGCGCGGCGCTCGTGGCGCGGTACGACGCGGCGGTCGCCAAACTGCCCGGGATCACGGCATTGGGCCGCCCCGCGCGTGGGAGGCACGCCCACCACCTGTACGTCGTTCGAATCGACCCGGCCCGCGCCGGCGGTGACCGCGATCGTTATGCGGCGGCGCTGATGGCCGAGAACATCGCCACCGGCCTGCACTTCCTGCCCGTGCACAGCCTCACGTGGTATCGCGAGAATCTGGCACCGGTGTCGCTCCCGGTGACGGAGGCGGCCGGCGCTCAGGTGCTGTCCCTCCCGCTCGCGGCCGCCCACACCGACGCCGACATCGACGATGTGATCGCAGCGCTCGAGAAGGTGCACGCGGCGCTGCAACGTTCGTGAAGCGGCGAACCCGTGTCGCCCTCGAGGCGGTCGTGTCGGCGATCGTGCTGGCGCTGCTGCTGCGCTCGACAGGGGTCGGCGGTGTGCTCGACGTGCTCGGCCGCACCCGGCTGGCGTGGTTCGTCCCTGCGGTCGGGATCAGCGTCGCGACGGTTGTGCTGATGGCGTGGCGGTGGCGCCTGCTGCTTCTCGCCAAGGGGCTTCCGGCCCCGATCGGCTGGCTCACCCGCACGTACTTCGTGGCGCTGTTCGCCGGCCAGTTCCTGCCCGCCGCGATCGGGGGCGACGCCGTGCGGGCCGTCGAGTTGGGGCGACGCACCCACGACGCGCCCGAGGCCGTCGCCTCGGTGCTGATCGACCGCCTGGTCGGCGTCGTCTCGCTGGTGGCCCTGGCGCTGATCGCAATCGCGGTCGGCGGCCGGGAGGCGCATCGTCCCGAGGTGGTGGTGGCGGAGGCAGTGTTCGGGCTGGCGGCGGTGATCATGCTCGGGCTGCTCTTCTCGCGCCGCATGCGCGAGTGGACGCGGCGGCTGCTCGAGCCGCGCGCGGACGGGCGCAGACTGGCCGCCGGGGAGCGGTTCTACGACGCGCTTCACAGCTACCGCGAGCATCGCGCGACGCTGGCGTCGGTATTCGGACTGGCGATGGTGGTGCAGGCCGCCCGGATCGGCGTGATCTGGATGCTCGTCCGGGCGCTCGCATTGCCGGTCGGCCTGCCGGTCGTTCTGGTCACCGGGCCGGTGGTATTCGCCGCCCTCGTCCTGCCGGTGTCGCTGAACGGGATCGGCGTGCGCGAGGCGGTATTCGTCTACTTCCTGCGATCCGACGTGTCCACCTCGCAGGCGGTCGCGCTCGGTCTGGCGTTCTTGGCGGTCGGCACCCTGACCGCGCTGGTCGGTGCGGTCGTGCTCGGGGTGAGGTTCGTGCGCCACGGCGTGCGGGCGGTCCGCCCGCGCACGCGGATCGAGTAGTCCGAACGCCTACATCTCGGGAGGCGCGCTACCACAACGCGGCGATACCGGTGGGTGCGCCGGGGGGCGATGCTCCGAGAAGCCCGGCACCCCCAGCAAGGACTGACCGCCATGACCGACCACCAGCACAGCTGCCACCCCCGCAGCCAAGCCGCCGCCATCGAGACCCACGGCCTGCGCGCGATCAACGCCCTGCTCGCACTGGCTGGACTTGCCTGCCTGCTGGCCGCCGTCGCCGGCTCGCTCGCACGCTGAGCGCGCCGATCGCCGGTGACCGGGCGGGGCGACCGCTCAGCGGATGCAGACGCTGTTTCCTACGCCCGCGGTCGCCGGCGCCCACGCCGTGGTGTTGCCGGCGCTGTCCACCACCCTGAAATGCACGACGTAGCTGCCGGTCGTGGAGAAGGTGACCGACGTGCCCGTCACCGCTGCGGCGTAGGCGCCGCCGTTGGTGGACACGTGGTACTCGTAGTGGTTGATGCCCGAGCCGTTGTCGGTCGAGCCCGACCCGGTGACCTTGACCGGGCGCTTGGTGCACGACCGCCCACCGGAGACCGTCGGAAGCGTCGGTGCCGTCCGATCGAGCTTGACCGTGTTGCCGGCTCCGGCCACCGCCGGCGCCCACGCTGAAGCGTTCCCCGCTGCATCGACCGCCCGGAACTGGACGACGGTCGTGCCCTCGACGCTGACGATCACCGACGGCCCGCTCACCGCGGCCGACCAGGCCCCGCCGTTGAGAGCGGTCTGATACTCGTAGTGCCCGAACCCGGCGCCGCCTGAATCCACCGAACCGGAGCCGGAGACCGTCTCCGAGGCAAGCGTCCCCCAGGACAGCGATCCACCTGACACCCCCGGCACGGTCGGCGCGGCGCGATCAATCCGGACGGTGTTCGCAGCGGCGGGCGCAGCCGGCATCCACAACGAGACGTTCCCGGCCACGTCGACCGAGCGGAACTGCACCAGCGTCTGGCCGGGTGCACTCACGGCGAGCGTTCCGGGGAGTGACGAGGCCGATGCTGCAGACCAGGTCGTGCCCCCGTCCACCGACGTGCGCGACTGATAGCCGGCCAGGCCGCTGCCCGAGTCGGTGGAGCCCGCCCCCGTGATGGTCACGGACCCGACGTTGACCCAGGCCAGCGATCCGCCGCTCACAGCCGGAGCCGTCGGCAGCCCGCGGTCGAGCCGCACCGTGCTGCCGGCCGTCGAGACAGCGGGAGTCCAGGCCGACATGTTCGCGGCGCCGTCAACCGACCGGAACTGGACGAGCGTCTGACCCTCCGCGCTGACGGTTGCGGTCGGACCGGCGGTCGCGGCCGTCCAGGTGACGCCGTTGTCGATCGACGTGCGGTAGTCGTAGTGGTTGATACCAGCGCCGCCGTCGGTCGAGCCCGAGCCGGTGACCCCGACCGAGGCCACATTCTGCCATGCCAGAGACCCGCCGGACAACGTCGGCGCCGACGGCGCGGTCCGATCGAGCCTGACGGTCGCTCCCGCGGTCAGCGCGGCCGGGACCCATCCGGAGGCGTTGCCCGCGTTGTCGACGCCTCGGAACTGGACGACGGTCTCGCCCTCGGTGGACACCAGCAGGGACGAACCGCTGGCAGGTGCCGACCAGGAAACACCGCCGTCGGTCGAGCTGCGGTACTCGTACTGCGCAAGGCCCGAACCGCCCGTGTCCGTCGATGCCGAGCCCGTCACCGTCGTCGAGGCCGCGTTGCGCCAGGTCAGCGACCCGCCGGTGACGGACGGTACCGAGGGAGCGGTGAAGTCGACTCTCGCGGTGCTGGCCGCGGTGGACGGCGACGGCGTCCACGCCGACACGTTGCCGGCGTTGTCAACCGACCGGAACTCGACCAATGTCTGGCCCTGCGCGGCCACGGGCAGCGACCCTCCCGACGTGGCGGCCGACCAGGTCGTCCCACCGTCGGTCGAGCTGCGGTGGTCGTACCCCGCCAGACCCGACAGCGCGTCGGTGGAACCGGATGCCGTGATGGTGACGGGGACGGTGCCGGTCCAGGCCAGCGACCCGCCGGAGACCGTGGCGACGGTCGGCGCGGTGCGGTCGATACGGACGGTGTTCCCGGCGCCGGCCACCAGCGGCGCCCAGGCCGACTTGTTGCCCGCGACGTCCAGCGATCGGAACTGCACGAGCGTCTCGCCTGTGGCGCCCACCGCCAGCGAGCCGCCGGAAGCGGACGCCGACCAGGTGACGCCGCCGTCGGTGGAGGTGCGGTGGTCGTACCCGGATACGCCCGACGGGACGTCGCTCGATCCCGACGCGTCGACGGTGACCGATGCGGCCTTCGTCCACGCCAGCGAACCGCCGCTCACGGTCGGCCCCGTCGGGCTGGTGCGGTCGAGGCGGACGGTGTTCCCCGCACCGGCGGAGGCCGGTGCCCAGGTCGAACGGTTACCGGCGCTGTCGACTGAGCGGAACTGCACCAGCGTCTCGCCCTCACTCGACACGATCACGGATGGCCCGGCCAGCGGTGCCGACCAGGTCGCGCCCGTGTCCGTCGACGTGCGCGACTCGTACCCCGAGAGTCCGGCACCGCCGCTGTCCGTCGATCCGGCAGCGGTGATCGTCGTCGAGGCCGCCGTCTTCCAGGTCAGCGCGCCGCCGCTCACGGACGGCAGGCCGGGAGCGGTGCGATCGATGCGTACGATGTTCGCCGCGCCGATCGCCGACGACGTCCAAGCGGACATGATCCCAACCGCGTCGACGGCCCGGAACCGCACCACCGTCTGACCCGCGGCCGAGACGCTCGCGCTCGGGCCGTTGACCCCCGCCGACCACGTCACGCCGCCGTCTGTGGAGGTCTGGAAACGGTAGTGGTCGACGCCGGACAGTGCGTCCGTCGAGCCGGCGCCCGACACCGTCACCGACGCCCCGTTCTGCCACGAGAGCGACCCGCCCGAGACGGTGGGCACCGAGGGGGCGCTGCGGTCGATCCAGACCTCTGTCGGCACCCAGGCCGACGTGAACCCGGCCGCGTCCACGGAGCGGAACTGCACCATGGTCTGGCCCTCGCCGGTGATCACGACCTGCGAAGCGGTGGTCGACAGTGTCCAGGTCGTGCCGCCGTCGGTGGACAACTGATACTCGTATGAGGCGATGCCCGAGCCCGGCGCGTCGGTCGCGCCGGCAGCCTTGACCGTCACCGACGGCACGTTCTGCCACGCCGCCAGACCACCGGTCAGCACCGGGTCGGTGGGCGGCGTGCGATCGATCGTGACCGGGGCCGACACCCACACCGACGCGTTACCGACGGCGTCAACCGCTCGGAAGCGGACGAGCGTGGAGCCCTCGGCGGACACCGTCGCGACGACACCTGTGGCCGCCGCCGCCCACGTCACGCCGCCGTCGGCCGACGTCTCGTACTGGTAGTGGTCGAAGCCGGCCGCGGTGTCGACCGACCCAGATGCGGTGATGTCGACCGACGGCACGTTCTGCCACCCGATCGACCCACCCGCCAGCACCGGCACGGTCGGTGCGGTGCGATCGATCCAGACCTGGTCCTGCACCCAGTTGGAGGTCAGGCTCGCGTTGTCGACAGCCTGGAAGCGGACGAGCGTTGAGCCCTCCGCCGAGATCACCGCGGTTGCGCCGGACACCGGCGCCGACCAGGTGGCGCCGGCGTCGATCGACGTCTCGTAGGTGTAATGCGCGATCCCCGAGCCCGGCGAGTCGGTCGAGCCGGCGGCGGACACGGACACCGAGGCGACCTTCTTCCACAGCCCCGAGCCGCCGGTCAACGTCGGATCGGTGGGAGCCGTGCGATCGATGCGGACAGTCGCCTTGACCCATGCTGATGCGTTGCCGAGCACGTCCAGCGCGCGAAACTGCACCAGGGTCTGGCCCTCGGCCGAGACCGGCGCGTCAACTCCCGGCGCGGCCGCCGACCACGTCGCGCCGTTGTCGGTGGAGGTGCGGTACTCGTAGCCGGCCAGGCCCGATCCGGTGTCCACCGATCCGGTGCAGGTGACGTCGGCGGACGCGGTGTTCTGCCACGCACCGGAGCCTCCGCTGAGCACCGGCAGGGTCGGGGCGGCGACGTCCACGCGGGCGGTCGCCGCCGCCGACGCCACGCTCGGCGCCCAGGTCGAAACGTTGCCGGCCTTGTCCACCGACCGAAACTCGACGCGGGTCTCGCCGTTGGCGGTGGCGAGCAAGGTCGCGCCCTTGGCCGCAAGCGTCCAGTGGAACCCGCCGTCGGTGGAGGCCCGGTGCTGGTAGTAGGAGAGCCCGCTTCCGACATCGGTCGAGCCGGCGGCCGTGAGCGTCACCGGCGAGGTCGTCCACGTCAAGGAGCCGCCGCTCACGGTGGGGGCCGTGGGCCGGATCGTGTCCACCCTCCAGCGGAACACCGCCGAGCGTGTCGAGTGCAGACCTACGACCTTGATCGTGAACGTGTGCAGGCCGCTCTTCAGCCGCTTGTAGGTGAGCGGCTGCGGCGAGCACCGGACGAATGCCCCGCAATCACGTTTGCATAGGACGGCCCGCGCGGTCCCGGTGCGCCGCCACGTGAAGCGCGCCGTCGTGGCGTGGGTGGGCGACACCGGATGGGTCAGAACCTTCACCGACAACCCCGCCACGACCCGAGGTACCGGCGCCGGGTACGCCCATGCACCGACCACGCCGGCGCAGATCGCGGCAACGCCGAGACCGGCGGCCAGAAATGGCCGCTGCACGACACGAGCTGTCGGTGATGTCCGCCGGGCACGGCGGAAGGCACTGTTCACGGTAACCTCGGGGGTCGAGGGTCGTTGAGACACATATCGGACGGTTGAGCGTTGAGCTTGATAGACAAAAAATGCAAGGTACGATCCTCAGCGTGCAGAGACCGGCGGGACTCCGGCACGTACGCATCGATCGACCATCTACAGTGCCGCGCACGATGGCCGCCCCACACCCCCTCACCGGACGCGACTTCCTGCGAGCCGACGACCTGGCTGGTGACGACCTGCGCGAACTGCTCGACCTGGCCGACCGGCTGAAATCCCTGCGGCGGGCCCGCAGGCGGCATGCGCTGCTGCCCGGACGGTCGCTGGCGATGATCTTCGAGCGCTCGTCCACCCGCACCCGCGTCTCGTTCGAGATCGGTATCCAGGAGCTGGGCGGCTCGGCCGTGCCGCTCACCGCTTCGGAGACCCAGATCGGTCGTGGCGAGCCGATCGCCGACACCGGCCGGGTGCTCTCGCGCTACGCGGACGCGATCGTGATCCGTACAGCCGAGCACACGCGCGTCGAGGAGCTGGCCGCGGCCTCCGACGTGCCGGTGATCAACGGCCTCTCCGACCTGCACCACCCCTGCCAGGCGCTGGCCGACGCGCAGACCCTGCGCGAACGGCTGGGCGACCTCGAGGGCCGACGGCTGACCTGGGTCGGCGACGGCCACAACAACGTCTGCCACTCGCTCATCACCACCACAACCGAACTTGGCATGCAGGTCACGGTGGCCTCGCCGGCCGGGTACGAGCCCGACCCGGCCGTCGTCGCCGCGGCCGCGACCGAGGTGCGGGTCACCTCCGACCCGGTGGACGCCGTGTCCGGCGCCGATGCGGTTGCAACCGACGTGTGGGCAAGCATGGGCCAGGAGGAGGAGCGCGAGCGGCGGCTGGCGGACCTCGCCCCATACCAGGTGAACGCCGAGCTGCTCGAGGGGGCCGCCTCCGGGCACGTCGTGCTGCACTGCCTGCCCGCCCACCGCGGGGAGGAGATCACCGAGGACGTGCTGATGGGCCCCGCGTCAGCGGCGTGGGACGGGGCCGAGAACCGCCTGCACACACAGAAGGCGCTGCTGGCTCTGCTGCTGCCATGAGCCGCGGGCCGCTGCTGGTCGTCGACGGCGACTCGCTGGCACACCGCGCCTACCACGGGCTGCCGCCGGTGACCGGTGCCGGTGGGCGACCGGTGAACGCGCTGGTCGGGTTCGCCAACATGCTGCTCGCGCTGTGGGACAGCGAGCGGCCCCGGGCGGTGCTCGCCGGCTGGGACACGCTCGGCGCGCCCACCTATCGCAACCGACTGTGGCCCGACTACCAGACCGGCCGTCAGTTCGACCCCGAGATCGTCGACCAACTCGACCGCCTGCCGCGGCTGGTGGCGGCCCTCGGCTTCGCGAACGCGAAGGTGGCCGGCTACGAGGCCGACGACTTCCTGGCCGCGGCGGCACGTGCCGAGACCGCGGCCGGCGGAACCGCGCTTGTGGTCACCTCCGACCGCGACGCGTACCAACTGGTGGGGAGCGGCGTGCTCGTGCTCGCACCCCAGACCGGCGGCCGGCCCGCTGCCCGGATCGACACCGCCGAGGTGGTGGCGCGGTACGGCGTGCTCCCCGCCCAGGTGTCGGACTTCATCGCCCTGCGCGGCGACCCGTCCGACCGGCTTCCGGGCGCCGCCGGGATCGGCGCCAAGACCGCCGCCGCACTGCTGCTCCGATTCGGTACGCTGGACGACGTGATCGCCCACGCCGACCAACTCTCGCCCCGACAGGCGACCGCCCTCCGCGATCCGCGGCTGTCGATGTTCCGCCAGATCGCAACCATGGATGCGGGCGCACCACTCGATCTGCCGGCTGACGCTAGGCTGGACACCGACGGTGGCGCCGGGTTCGCCCGCGAGATCGGCGCCTCGCGGCTGGCGGAGCGACTCCGGCGACGCGGGTGAGCGGGCGCCTATGCTCCGCCGGTCCCCCACGCATAGGACATCTTGTGCAACGCCAGATACATGAAGGTCTCGGTCGATTTGACGCCCTCCACCCCCCGCAGCCGCTCGACCACGCGCAACAGGTGAGCGTTGTCCTCACAGACCACCTCGACCAGCAGGTCGAAGCTGCCGGCCGCAAGCACGACGTAGCTGGTCTCCTCCCACCCGGACACCTCGTCGGCGACCCGGGACAGATCGCTGTTGGCCTGCACGCCGACCAGGGCCATGACGTCGAACCCGAGCCGCAGCGGATCGGTGACCGCCACCACCCTGATCAGGCCGTCGTCGGTCAACTTCTGCACCCGGGCGCGCACCGCCGCCTCCGAGATGCCGACCTGGCGGGCGATCGCGGTGAAGCTGCGGCGACCGTCGCGCTGCAGGATGGAGATGATCTCCCTGTTGTGTTGGTCGAGGGCGTTGATGGCGAATCTCCTCGTAAAACACGGTACCAGATGCGAGGTTCGCAGTTGACGCGCCCGGTATCTGCGATATACGCTGTTCCGATCCTGCGCTGGGGTGCAGCTCCAGCAGCCCGTCCACGGAGGTCCCGCACCGCATGAGCTCCACCACCGGCGAGCCGGTCTACGACGTCGAGTTTCGGGCGGTGACCAAGCGATTCGGCTCTCTTACCGCCGTCAACGCCGTCAACCTGAAGGTGCACAAAGGCGAGTTCCTGTCGCTGCTGGGACCCTCCGGGTGCGGCAAGACGACGTCGCTGCGGATGATCGCCGGCTTCGAGCAGCCGGACGAGGGCGAGATCCTGATCGGCGGCGTCGATGCGGTGGGCACCCCGCCGTACAAGCGCGACGTCAACACGGTGTTCCAGCAGTACGCGCTGTTCCCGCACATGTCGATCCTGGACAACGTCGCGTACGGCCTCAAACAGCGCAGGGTGGGCAAGGCCGAGCGCTACGCCAAGGCCCGCGAGGCGCTCGACCTGGTGCAGCTGATCGGCCGCGACGAGCATCGCCCGTCGATGCTCTCCGGCGGCCAGCAGCAGCGGGTCGCGCTGGCCCGGGCGCTGGTCATGAACCCGCGTGTGCTACTGCTCGACGAGCCGCTGGGAGCGCTCGACCTCAAACTTCGCAAGGAGATGCAGATCGAGCTCAAGCGGATCCAGGATCAGGTCGGGATCACGTTCATCTACGTGACCCACGACCAGGAGGAGGCGCTGTCGATGTCCGACCGCGTCGCCGTCATGAGCAACGGCCTGATCGAGCAGCTGGACGATCCGCGCACGATCTACGACCGGCCGCTGACGCCTTTCGTGGCCGACTTCATCGGCGACATGAACTTCATCGACGCCGAGATCGTCGAGAGTGCCGACGGCGGCTTCGCGGCTGACGGCGGCGACGGCGTGGTCGTGCGCGGCCGCGGCGACGCGACCCGCGGCAGCAAGGTGCGGATCGGCATCCGGCCCGAGCGGATGGTCGTGCACCCGGCAACCGCGTCCCGCCACGCCAACACCGCGACCGGCAACGTGATCGCCAAGATGTACCTCGGAGACCAGGTGCAGCTGGTCGCCGAGCTGACCAACGGCGTGCACGTGATCGTGCGCGAGCAGCGTGCGAGCGCTGACCCCGTGGTCGACGGGATCCATCCCGGCGACCAGGTGGCCGTGCAGTGGGACGAAGCGGCACCGCTGATCCTCGGAGATGCAGCTGCGGAAGCACCGAACTCGACCAACCAAGAGGAGGGCAAGTGAGCGACCCCCATGACCCCCATGACCACCTGAACATCCTCGCGCCCCGGCAGTTCAAGTACAAGTTCGACCGCATGCACCGCGAGGTCGAGCAGGCCGCGGGCCGGCGGATCAACCGGCGCGAGGCGCTCGGCGTGGGCGGGCTCGCGCTGCTCGCCGCGGCCTGCGGCGGCACCACCACCAGCGGCGGCAGCACGAACACCAACACGGGCTCGAGCGCTCCGGCCGACACCCTCGCCGGAAAGCCGCTCGAAAGCCAGCTGATCATCTACAACTGGTCGGAGTACGACGACCCGTCGACGTACACCAAATTCAAGAAGCTGCCGCCCGAGGCCGCGGCCGGCGTGAGCGTCAAGGAGACCTACTACTCGTCCAACGACGAGCTGCTGGCCAAGCTGGCGGCCGGCGGCGGCCCGTACGACATCATCGTGCCGAGCCAGAACGCCGTTGCCGAGCTGATCGCCATCGGTCAGCTGATGGCACTCGACAAGAAGCTGATCCGCAACATCAAGAATATCGACCCGGCATGGTCGTCGCCGACCCAGCCGACCTACGACCCGGGCTCGAAGTACAGCGTGGTCAAGGACGTCGGCATCACCATGTTCTTCTACCGCAACGACCTGATCAAGGGCGAGAACCCGAAGACCATGATGGACTTCTACAACCTGCTGCCCAAGGGTCACGCGCTCGGCCGCACGAACCTGCTGGACGGAGCGGAGGAGGTCATCCCCCTGGCGGCGATGGCGCTCGGGATCGACCCCAACACCGGCGACCAGGGTGATTTCGACAAGATCAAGAAGTTCCTGCTCGGCATCCGCAAGAACGTGACGACCATCAGCTCCTACGGCTACATCGACGATGCCTCGGCCGGCAAGATCGTGCTCAGCCAGGGCTGGAACGGCGACGTGCGCCGGATCGTCGCGGCCCGCGCCAAGCAGGGCGACATCACCGCGATCATGCCCGACGGCACCTCCGAGCGGTGGGCCGACAACTGGTGCATCCCTGCCAACGCGCAGCACCCGGTGGCCGCCCACGCATGGATCAACTGGCTGCTGACGCCGTCCACGGCGGTGACGGAGATGCTCTACCACAACTACACCATCCCGATGGCGGCGGCCCTCAGCCAGATGCCGGCGCAGTTCACCAAGTACCCGTTCTTCAACGTGCCGGCCGACGTGCTCAGCCGGTACCAGTTCATCCTCAACCCGACCGCCGACATCGTCAACACGCGTGGCAAGATCTACCAGGAGTTCAAGACCGCTTGATGGAGTCCAGTAACCTGCCGGCGCCCGCGCCAGCGCCTTCGGGCGCGGTGCGCCGGCGATCCTTCAAACCCCACTACCCGGTCTGGCTGACCGGCCCCTCGCTGCTCTACTACCTGGTGTTTTTCCTCGGGCCGATGGCCATCCTGGCCGCCTTCTCGGTCGCCCAGCAGTCGGGTTTCGTCGGCATCAAGTACGGTTTCTACCTGGATCAGTTCAAGGCGCTGAACGATCCGCTGTACATCGACACCTTCGTGCTCACGCTGAAGATGGCGGCGCTCGGGAGCATCGCCACCATCCTCATCGGCTACCCGGTGGCGTACTGGATGACGCGCTACCTGACGACCTACAAGTCGCTCGCTCTGCTGCTGATCGTGGTGCCGTTCTGGACGTCGTTTCTGATCCGCACGTACGCGCTCAAGATCATCCTCGACCCGCAGGGATACCTGTCCAAGGACCTCGGATTCAATGCGCTCTACACCTGGAAGGCGATCGGCATCGGCCTGGTGTACAACTACCTGCCGTTGCTCATCCTGCCCGTGTACGCGTCGCTCGAACGGATGGACTGGACGCTGATCGAGGCGGCCACCGACCTCGGTGCCAGGCCGTTTGCGGCCTTCCGTCAGATCACGCTCAAGCTGACGCTGCCCGGACTCGTGACCGGCGGCCTGCTGGTGTTCATCCCGATGTGCGGTGAATATGTGATCCCGGGCATCCTGGGCGGCGGCGCCAGTGGCACCACGTTCGCCGGAAGCGTGATCGGCGACACCTTCCTCGTCCAGCACGACCAGCCTTTCGGCTCGGCGATGTCGATCACGCTGATGGCGATTCTGAGCGTGTTCGTGGTCGTGTACATCCTGTTCGCCACCCGCGAGGAGCAGTTCGGTGCCTAGATTCCTGACCGGCAAGGGCGCGTTTACCTCGTGGGCGGTGGTCGTCTACGCGTTTCTGTATATCCCGATCGCGGTCGTGGTGATCTTCGCGTTCAACAAGCCGGCCGCCACCTCGATAGCAGGCACCCACGGCAGCGTGTGCAACATCCCGCCGGCGCGGATCGGCAACGTCTCCGTGTGGAACGGCTTCACCCCCTGCTGGTTCTCCAAGGGCCTCCACGACCCGACCTACATCCCCGCTATCGAGACCAGCCTCAAGATCGCCGCCGAGGCGTCGATCGTCGCCACCGTACTCGGCCTGTGCGCCGCGCTGGCGCTGGCACGCATGAAGCAGCGCTTCCGCGTGCCGTTCGACGTGCTGGTGTACCTGACCCTGGTCGTGCCCGAGATCGTGATCGCGGTGGCGTCGCTGATCTTCTTCGTCCAGCTGCACAACAACTTCTCGGCCTTCCCCAGCCTTGGGCCGAGCACGATCCTGCTCGGCCAGGTGGTCTTCAACGCATCGCTGGCCATGCTGATCATCCGCGCGCGTTTCGTGGGCATGGGGGACAAGCTGGAGGAGGCGGCCTACGACCTCGGCTCCGGGCCGCTTTCGACCTTCCGCCAGATCACGCTGCCGCGGCTGATGCCGGCGGTGGTCGCAGCCACCCTGCTCTCCTTCACATTCTCGTTCGACGACTACGTGCTGCCCGCGTTCACCAACGGCAACACCAACACGTGGCCGATCGTGCTCTACTCGGCGGTGCGGTTCGGGATCACCCCGGCCGTGAACGCCCTGGCCACGATCATGCTCGGGGTGACGGTGCTTTTGATCATCGCCACGGCGATCATGCTGCGCCGCGGCCGCGTGCCGACCGGGCCCGGGCAGGAGGACACCGGAGGCATCGGCGCAGCGCTCGGCCTCGGCTGACGAGCCCACACCGGTAGAGTCCCCGCCCGTGGATCTCTTCGGCGAGCACGAACAGGTGGTGATCTGCCACGAGCCGGCCGCCGGTCTGCGGGCGATCATCGCGGTACACGACACCACGCTCGGCCCGGCGCTGGGCGGCATCCGTATGTGGAGCTACGACACCGACGAGCAGGCGCTGACCGACGTGCTGCGACTCTCGCGCGGGATGACCTACAAGAACGCGGTGGCCGGCCTGCCGCTGGGTGGGGGCAAGACGGTCGTGATCGGCGACCCGCGAACGGACAAGAGCGAGCTCCTGTTCAGAGCCCTGGGCCGCTTCGTCGATTCGGTCGGCGGCCGCTACCTGGCTGCCGAGGACGTCGGCACGTCGACCGAGGACGCGGTCGTGGTCGCACGCGAGACGCGCCACGTGACCGGGCTTCCGATCGAGCTCGGAGGATCGGGAGATCCCTCGCCGATGACCGCCTGGGGAGTGGTGTGCGGGATCCGCTCCGCGCTGCGCGAAGCCGGCATGGCCGGCGATCTCGCGGGAGTACAGGTGGCTGTGCAGGGGGCCGGACACGTGGGTGGCCGCGTCGCCCGGCACCTGCTCGAGGCCGGCGCGCGGGTGACGGTGGCCGACATCTACCCGGACCGGGTGGCGCCGCTGCGCGAGCTGGGCGCGGAGGTCGGCGACCCTGCCACGATCCACATGCTGGACTGCGACGTCTATGCCCCCTGCGCGCTGGGAGCGGTGATCCGGCCGCAGACGACAGCCCAGCTGCACTGCCGGATCGTGGCCGGAGCCGCCAACAACCAGCTGCTCGACACCGCGTCCGGTGACGAGCTGCACGATCGAGGGATCGTCTATGCACCGGACTTCGTGATCAACGCGGGCGGCGTGATCAACATCGGCGAAGAGCTGGGCCAGGACTACGACGCCGAGCGCGCACGGCGCAGCGTGGAGCGCATCGAGCAGAACCTGGATGCGGTCTTCGAGCGTGCCCGGGCGGCGGGCGTCGGCAGCCACCGGGCGGCCGACCTGGTCGCCGAGGAACGGATCGCGGCCGCCCGCGCAGCCGACCCCGACCCGCTGGCGGGGCTCCACCGGCCGGGATGATCCCGCTCCACGACAACCAGCCGACGCGCCGCTTCCCGGTGTTGACGGTGGCCCTGATCGTGATCAACCTGGTGGTGTTCGTGGCCGGCGAGCTGAACGCTCCCACCCAGCTGCTGCACACGAACAGGGGCCCGGCCCGGGTGGACGGGATGTCGGCCGTCACCGCCGAGTACGGGTTCGTACCGTGCGAGCTCGTCAGCCGCTGCGATCACGGTCCCGACCGGGTCGACTTCGGTGGCAACATCATCGTGCACGTCCACCACGTGCCGGTGCTGGAGACCGTCCTCACCGGAATGTTCCTGCACGGAGGCTGGATGCACGTGCTGGGGAACATGCTCTTTTTGTGGATCTTCGGAAACAACGTCGAGGATCGGATCGGCCGGCTGGGCTTCCTGCCGTTCTACCTGCTCGGTGGCCTGGTCGCCGCCGGCCTGCAGCTGCTCTCCGACCCGAGCTCGGCGGTCCCGACGATCGGCGCGTCGGGCGCCATCGCGGCGGTGCTCGGTGCGTATCTCGTGCTCTATCCGCGGGCGTTCGTTGTCACCTATATCCCGCCCTTCTTCTTTCTGCCGCTGCCCGCGATACTGTTTCTGATCGTGTGGTTCGGGTTCCAACTGCTCGACGCGTCCTCGGCCCACGTGGGGTCGGGCGGCGGCGTCGCATACTTCGCGCACATCGGCGGATTCGTGTTCGGCGCACTCACGATCCGCAGGTGGGTGCGGCCTCCGCGAGCCCCGGCCGCAGCGACCTCCTGACGACCCTACGCGTCCGCCGTGGCGACGGCGCCGACGCCGTAGGCCTGCATGGTCAGCACGACCCGGTCGCTGCGCAGCACGGCGTTGGGCTGCAGCCGCGACGGCGGCACGTCACGCGGCTCGTCCCCTCGGCGCGCCTCCTCGACCGTGACCGAACGCTCGAGCAGGTCGAGCCTGATCACGTACTCGTACCACGAGATGTCCCAGGAGACGGTGATCAGCACCGGGCGGGGAAGCTCGAGGCCGCCGACCGCGACGTGCACCACCGGGTCTCCGAGGCTGCGGGAGATGGCGATCACCCGGTCGATGTGGTCCGAGCGGTTGAACGCTTCGAGCGCCAGCAAGCGCACGTGGCGGGCGTCCGACTCGCGGCGGCGAGCCTCGGCCAGCTCGGTGTAGCGCTCCCGCTCACCGGACAGCTCGTGCTCGAGCTGGGAGATCCGCGCGGTCAGCCTGCCCGTCTCGGCGGCCTGCTCGTCCAGCTGCGCCGCGACCGCGTGGTGCCGCGCGATCTCGGCCTTGTGGCCGGCCTCGGCCTGCACGGCGCGCTCGTCCGACCGGCGCTTGTCGGCGGTCAGGTTGCGCAGATCGCGCTCGCGCTTGCGCAGCTCCCCAACCACCTCCTTCAGCTCGCGCTTGATCGATCGCAGCTCGCCCGCCTGTTGCTCGGCCTTGGCCAGCGCGTTGCGCACCTGGTCGAGGTCGAGCTCGACCGACTGCAACTGGCCGCGCAGGCGGTCGATCAGCGACTCGCGCTCGCGCAGCGCCTGATCGGCCGGGGGGTTGGCGTGCACGGCGACGATCGGCCGACCGTCCGCACGCCAACCTCGGCGATCGGCGCGCTCGTAGCACAGCGGACACACCTTCTGGAACCGCTTGGAGTTCGGATCCTGATACAGCCGCGCCGGCTCGCCGACCAGCAGGTGGCGACGGCAGAGCGCGCAGCTCGCGGTGTGTTCGACAGTACTCGACATTTCCGTCCTCGAAAGCGGACTTGGGATCATACCCGGTCGGGGCAGGACTCGGGCGGTGAGCGTCGAACGCGCCGGGTTCGCATCACCACGGCTGCAACGTGAGCCTGACGATGCCGGCGCCGGTGGCCCGCAC
This sequence comes from Gaiellales bacterium, assembly GCA_038230835.1. GTDB lineage: Bacteria > Actinomycetota > Thermoleophilia > Gaiellales > JAICJC01 > DASUHT01. The sequence continues at coordinate 3,331 of JBBRMM010000019.1, read as the reverse complement.
CAGGGTCATTCCCCCCGGCCCGCGCCGGGTCTGCGCACCGCTCCAGTACGGCGAGTAGCGGACGCGGACGAGGAACCACCCCGACTGACGTGCGCCGAACTCGACCTGTCCGCCGGTCAGGCTGGTCAGGGTCGGCCCGCCGGGGCCGGTGACGATCGGCGTCGGCCGCGGCAGCGCGTAGACCTGGGTCTGTCCGTAGCGGCCGATCAGCGGGAGCCCCGAGCGCCCCGAGCGCAGCAGCCGCGCCTCGGCCCCGGAGCTGTAGTCCAGCGGCCCGTCGGGAAGGACGACGTAGTGCACCCCGACCGAACGCAGCCAGCGCAGGTACTCGGAGGCGCTCAGATCGGTGTCGTAGAGCACCGCGTTCTGGGGGAAGTCGTCCTGGCGAAACCAACCGCGCGCGATCGGAAACCCGGCCCGTGGAAGGTAGTCGGACTCCCAATGTCCCCAACTGGCCACCACTTCGACCCGCTGCTGGGGATCGGGGTGCGCGCGCAGGAAGCCGATCGCCGGCGACCAGAAGCCGGCGGTGGTCGCGGGGTCGGTCCACGACCATGCGAAGTCGCGGGCGAACGGCGCCGCCTGCAACACACATGCCGCGGCCAGTACCATCGCGACCGTCCGCGAACGACGGCGGGCGACGTTGGCGGTGAGCCACAGCAGCGGCGTCCCCGCCTCCACGAACAGGCGCCCGGCGTTCGAGCCGATCGGCGCGCTGACGGCGAGCGCACCGGCGTTGACGACCAGGTAGACGACGAACGTCATGCGCAGCACGCGGGCCGCGGGGCGAACCCCCGCCAGCGCGGCGCCGGCGGCACAGAATACGCCGATCACGATCGCGTCGGTGATTTGATACGGGTACGTCGCCCCCGTGTCGAACAGCCGCTGCAGCAGCGCCCCGAGAACGAGGATGGCCAGCGTTCCCCCGGCCAGGAGCCGGTTCCGCAGCAGCATGCCGGGATCGGCCGCCGCCGCCCCTGCGAGGATCACGGCCAGCAGCGCCAGCGCCAGCGGGGAGAAGCCGAGCGTGACCAGCCCCGCGGCAAGGAATCCGAACCGCCGGCCGCGCTGGGCGGCAAGCAGCGCCAGCGCAGCCGCGGCGGCTCCGCACTGGAACGGGTACGTGCCGCCGACCATCATGTTGAACGTGGCCAGCAGCGCGAGCAGCACGGCCGGGCCGGTGGCCGCGGTGGTGCCGAACCGGTTCCGCATCGCAGCGGCCGCCGCGGCCGCGAACGTCGCTGCGGCGGCGACTGCCGTCAGCCCGATCCCGACGAGCGAGGCCAGCGGGTAGTAGAGCACGCTGTAGGAGACGAACTCGTAGCGACCCGAATACCAGTCGTTCGACCACCACACAAAGCCATGGTGAGCGAAGATCCACGTCTGGAAGACGTGTGCCGGCTCGTCGACCCCTGGCGGCCCGATCCAGTACACGGCGCCCGCGAGCGCCGCCGCCAGCGCTCCAGCGACCGCCGGCAGCCGATGCCCCGTGCCGTCGATCGGACGCCGTAGCTCGAACACCGCCGCAGGATACCGAGCCGGACCACGGGTCAGGCCCGCCGCCGGCCGCCCCCCAAAGCAGCCGCGACGGGCCGAGCCCCGCGTTATACGTGCGCGACGTTCCGGCCGCGAAGCCGCTCGCCGGTGATGCCGATGAGGGCGACCAGTCCGACCGTCACGGCGCCGAGAGAGGCGTCCGTCCAATTGAAGCCGCTGCCTGCGTCACGAGAAACGGGAGCGACAGCGACCGTCGGCGCCGCCGGAGTCGACAGCTGCGCCGCGACCTGCTGAGGCCCCAGCCCGACCGGGTGCGCAAATGCCACCGGTGCGGTCAGCGCCATCACGCCGATCACGATCAACAGTACGCGGACGGTGTGCTTCACGGTGGCCATTTCGGTTCCCTTCTGGAGAGGACATCGGATAACCGTCACGGTACGGCCTGCCACGGCGTTCATCCACATCCCCCGATACCCACAGTGTGTAATATTCGATACACTGGCGGGGTGTCCGAGTGGCCCCTGCTCTCGCCGCTTCCCGACGACGAGACGCGCCGGGTGCTCGCCCTCGCCAGGCGGCGGCGGTTCGGTCGGGGGGAGATGGTCTTTCACAAGGACGACCCGTCCGACACGCTGCATCTGGTTCGCGCGGGATGCTTCGCCGTGCGCATCGTGACCCGGCTGGGCGACACCGCCACTCTGACGCTGGTCGGCCCAGGTGGATCGTTCGGGGAACTTGCCCTGGTGCGCTCCCCTCACGCTCGAAGCGCGACCGTCCAAGCGCTCCAGGCCGGCGAGACACTCAGCCTCGGCCGGGCCGAGTTCGACCGGCTTCGCCGCGAACATCCGGCGGTCGACGCACTGCTCGTCCACATCCTCGCCGATCGGGTCGCCGAGCTCACCGAACGGCTGGTGGACGCTCTCTACACCCCGGCGCCGCGACGGGTCGAGGCTCTGATCGAGCAGCTGGCCGAACGCCACCGGGACGCGTCCGGAGCGGCCGTCATCCCGCTCACCCAGGAGGACTGGCAGGGCTCGCCGGCACGTCGCGGCTGACCGTCAGCCGCGTCCTGCGCGACCTGCGCGCGCGCGGCCAGGTCGAGGTCGGACGCGGCCGACTGACCGTTCGGGCGCTCGCCGGGGCGCCTCCGGCCGGTAGACTCCCGCCCACGTCGGGGCGTTAGCTCAGCTGGGAGAGCGTCGGCTTTGCAAGCCGAAGGTCACCGGTTCGATCCCGGTACGCTCCATTCTGCTTGTGCTTGTCGCTGTGGGATGGAAGCGCCCCACCCGAGGCTGCCGTTCAGCTGAACGTCGCCGGAACGCTGGTCTGACGGCGTGCGATCAGCGCGCGTGTTCGATGGGTGGCCCCCGGCGGGAGGCTCGCCACCGTCATGGCGCTCGACCGGCCGGCGTGACGATCTCCCGCCTTTCGCCAGCGGTTCCTCAGAACAAATCATCAGCAATATCGCCGATTAGCAAACTGAACCGCTCGTGTTTGATAAAGACTGCCTGACGGATTGTTGTGTTCTTGTGTATCTGCCTACGAAAGCGTAGACACGAGCCGATGATCTGAGTACCGTGAGAGTTGTGCCGCGCGTCGACCGCGCAGCGCACACCCACCGCCGGCGCCGCCGGGCGGACTCACACGTCGGCTCCGGTGGAGCCGGTTCTCATCACGCACGCACATGTACACCTGACAGGACCCCGTTTTCTGGTCCACCTACTGTGAGGGTGCTGGTTGGGTTTCCGTTCTCCAGCGGCGTGCGTACTCCGCGGGTGTTTGGTAGTTGAGGGATTGGTGGGGTCGGTAGTGGTTGTATTCGAGGCGCCAGTCT
>JBBRMM010000018.1:0-63011 GCA_038230835.1 Gaiellales bacterium | reverse complement strand
GAGGATGTCGTGCGGCTGAAGCAGTTGGAGAAGGAGAATGCCCGGTTGAAGCGGATCGTGGGTGACCAGGCGCTTGACCTGGACATGTTGCGGGAGGTGGCTCGGGGAAACTTCTAGCCCCGAAACGACGCCGCAAAGCCGCGAAGGCTCTGCAAGGTCGTTTCGGGGTGTCTGAAAGGCGAGCCTGTCGTGTGGTCTGTCAGCATCGCTCGTCGCAGCGTTACCGGCATCGGCGGGTGCCTGACGAGGACTGGCTGCGTGAGCGGCTGCGAGCGTTGGCCCGCAAGCATCCCCGCTACGGGTATCGGCGGATCCACGTCATCCTGCGCCGCGAAGGCTGGCTATGCAATCGCAAACGTGTCCAGCGCTTGTGGCGCGATGAAGGGTTGCGCCTGCCCACAAAGCCCCGCAAACGACGGCGAGGAAGAAGGATGCCCGGGCATGTGGCAGCTGCCTACCCCGATCATGTGTGGGCGATCGACTTCCTCCAAGACCAAACCCACGACGGACGGCCGGTGCGGATCTTGACCATCACTGACGAGCACACCCGCGAAGCACTGGCCACGCCAGTCGCCAGGCGAATGGGTGCCGACCAGACTGTTCACGCCCTCGAGCAGGTCGCCTGGCTCCGCGGCCGCGCACCGCGCTTCATCCGCTGCGACAACGGGCCAGAGCTTGTCTCCCAAGCCCTCCAAGACTGGTGCCGCTTCAACCACACAACCACCGCCTACATCGAGCCCGGCGCGCCGTGGCAGAATCCCTACGCCGAATCCTTCAACGGCCACCTCCGACACGAGCTACTTGACATGGAATCCTTCAACACCCTCCACGAAGCACAGCTCCTCGTCGAAGACTGGCGCCTCGAGTACAACCACTACCGCCCCCACCAATCACTCAACTACCAAACACCCGCGGAGTACGCCCGCCGCTGCAAACAAGAAACCCAACCAACACCCTCACAGTAGGTGGACCAGAAAACGGGGTCCTGTCATTCTACCTGGTCGAGACCAACTACACGGGCGGGGTCGAGGCCGGTTCGGCGATGACGCACATGGCGCTGCGGATCTGGCGCAACCGGCCGCAGTACCGCTTCGAGGGACGGATCCACGAGCAGAAGACGCACACGATGCCGATGTACCTGCCGGAGCGCTGGGAGCACACGACGATCCGCGTCCGCCACTACGGATACCTGAACCAGCGGATCATCTCCAAGGACAAGTCGCAGCGGAACATCCAACTGCTCGAACAGGAGGCGATCGAGAACCCCAGCCCGTTCAACGACTTCAACCTTCCATCTCGAAACCACATCCGTTCGGTCGATAACCGGGACTAGAGGACGCCCGGTTTGACCCCGGTAGTCGTCAGCACCGACCAGGAGTTGAGATGCAGGTCACCCAGATCGCGCTCAGGCTGGCCGCCACGGAGGCGCACGCGGGCGGCGAGCTGCGCCTGTCGCAGGGGAGCGAGGTGGTGGCGCGGGTGGTCTCGGCGCCGGCCGCGGGAGGACGCGGCCTGATCTCTCTCGCCGGCCACGTGCTCGAGGCGCATCTGCCGCAGGGGCTGGCGGCCGGCCGCACGATCTCGCTGCGCGTCATCCGCGCCGACGCCCAGCAGGTGGTCGTACGGCTGCAGGGAGCCGCCGCCGAGCATGACCACGAGGCGACAACTCGCCTGGCCGGCGAGCTGGCCCTGCGCGGGGATGGCGATCTGTTGCGCGCCGCGCTGGGCCTGAGCGGCGGAACTCTCTGGCTGCCCGGCGGTGCGGCCGCCCAGATCACCGTCGAAGCGGACGATGCTGCTGCCGACCAGGGGCCGTCGAGAGCTGGTTCGGGCGAGGCCGCCTTCGTGCTGCACGACCCCGAGCTGGGCGCGATCGAGGTGCGGCTGCGGATGGCGGCGGGCGCTGTACGAGCCGGGATCACGACTCCCGGAGGGGTGCTCGCCGACCGGGCGTCGCAGGGTCTCCCGGAGCTGGTGTCCAGCCTGGAGCGAGCGACCGGCCGGCCGGCCTCAGCCGCGGTCAGCGAGCGGGCCGCCGGGGTCTCGCCTCCCCAACCCCCGGCGGGAGCAGTCGATGTCCGGGCCTGACCGGCGCCGGGCGACCGCGCTGCGCTACGAGGGCACCCAGGCCCCGAACGTGGTCGCCGCCGGCAAGGGGCACGTCGCCGAAGCCATCCTCGCGGCCGCCCGCGAGGCCGGGATCCCGATCCGTGAGGACGCGGTGCTCAGCCAGGCGCTGGCGACGCTCGAGCTCGGCCAGGAGATCCCCATCGAGCTGTATCAGGCAGTCGCCGAGTCGCTGGCCTGGGCGTACCGACTGACCGGGCGCTCGGCGCCGGCGCGCAGCTCGGATTAGTGGAGACCCGGGGGCCGGCAGAAGGCCGGTGCGGGTATACCTTCGCGTATGTACGACGTGGTGATCGTCGGTGGCGGGGTCGTGGGCTGTGCGATCGCTCGCGAACTGTCCTTTACCACCGCCCGCGTGGCGCTGGTCGAGGCCGCGCACGATGTCGGTGAGGGAGCCTCCAAGGGCAACACCGGAATCGCCACCTGCGGTGCCGACTGCACTCCGGGAACGCTCGAGGCCGAGCTGGTCACCGGCTCGGCTGCCGGTTGGGAGGTGCTGACCGCCTCGCTGGACACTCCCTGGGAGCGGCTGGGGACGCTTTGCGTCGCCACCGAGGCGGACGAGCTGCCGCGGCTGGAGCACCTCGCCGCCGCGGCCAGGGAAAACGGGTGTCGCGCGGACGTGGTGTCGGCCGAGGCGGCGCGCGACCTCGAGCCGCTGATCACCCCGGGCGCGCTCGGTGCTCTGCACATCCCCGACGACGGGATCGTCGACTCGCTCAGGCTGACGCTCGGGTACGCCGAACTGGCGGCCCGAAACGGTGTCGATGTCCGGCTCGGCTCCCCCGTCACCGGGTTTCGGAAATCGGGTGACCGGATTGCCGGCGTGCTGACGCCGACCGGGATGCTGGAGGCCCACCACGTCGTCAACGCGGCGGGCGTCGAGGCCGACACGATCTCGGCGTTGGCCGGCGGCGAGGAGTTTCGCTGCTGGCCGAGGCAGGGACAGTACTGGCTGCTCGACCGGGAGCTCGGCGGCCGGTTCCGCAAGGTCGTGGGCGGAGTCCCGACCGAGAAGACCCGCGGCATCTACGCCGTCCCCACCACCAACCGGTCGCTCCTGCTCGGGCCCACTGCCGATGACCGCGATGACCGGTCGAACCGGTCGGTCGATCGGGACACGCTCGAGCACGTGTTCCAAGCAGCCCAGCGGCTGGTGCCGAGCGTCCGCCGCGAGTACGCGATCAAGACCTTCGCCGCCAACCGGCCGGCCTCCGACACCACCTACCGGCTGGAGCCCGACCGCAACGTCGCCAACCTGATCCACGCCGCGGGAATCCGGTCGACGGGCGTCTCGGCATCGCCGGCCATCGGCGAGCGCGTCCGCGGACTGCTGTCGGCGGCCGGCGCCGCGGTGGACGACGAGCGGCCGCGGGCGCTTCGGGCACTCGATCCGCTGCCGCGCCTGCTCGGCCACCCCGACCCGGCGGCGCTCGTCCAGCTCGACCCGAGGTATGCCCAGGTCGTGTGCGCGTGCGAGCAGGTGACCGCGGCCGAGATCGCCGGTGCATTTGCGATGCGGGTGCCTCCACGCTCGATCGACGGTCTGCGCAAACGCACGCGCGCCACCGGGGGTCGGTGCCAGGGCGCCGTGTGTCTGGCCGGCGTCTCGTTCATGTGCTCCCTACACGGAGGCTGGCGGCCGTGGCAGATCCCGCAGTCCGAGCCGGCGGCGACGATCGGCGTCGGCGAGGGCGCGTGACCGTCACCGTTGCCATCGTGGGAGCCGGGATCACCGGGCTGTACTGCGCGTCGGCACTGACCGCCGAGACCCGCGCGGTCGTGTTCGACCGCATACCGGTGCCCGGAGGGGTGCACGGCTGGGACAACCCGCGGACGCGGCGAGCGGTGAGCGCCGCCGAGCGGTCAGGCGCGGCCCTGCACCTCGGTGAGACCGCGATCCGGTGGGACGGACAGGTGCTGCTGAGCGTCGGCCAGGACGGCGTGCGCTCGACGCCGGCAGCGGCGCTGGTGATCGCCGCCGGGTCGCGTCCGCTGGGCCGCGCGGAGCTGGGGCTCGCGGGACCGCGGCCGGCCGGTATCCTGGCTGCCACCGTGGCCTGCCATCTGTCAGAGACAGGCGTGCTGATCGGCCGCCGCCCGGCGGTGATCGGCGGCGGCGACTGGGCCGCCCGCACCGTCGAGCGCCTGCTGGATGCCGGCGCGGAGGCGATCGAGTTGATCGCCCCCGACGGGACCATGCGATCGATTCCGGACTCGCCTCGGCTGACGGTGCGAACCGGGACACCGGTGGGAGTCGAGGGCGGCGCCCGGGTGACCGCCGTGCGAGTCGAGGGCGACGGTCGCATCGAGTGCGACGCGCTGGTGCTCGCCCACCGCCTCGCGCCTCTGCGCAACGTGGACGGCGCCGTCTGGTCGGGCCCGCGCACGGTGTACGCCCAGCCGGTGGACGATCCGCTGACCGTGGACGGCGCGGCCGAGCACGGTGAGCAAGCCGCGGCCGAGGTCATGCAGGCGATCGGACCGGCGGCCGCGTGAGGGTACGATCGCCGATCGGCGACCTGCCGTTCACCGTGACCGCGGTGCGTCGGAGCGGACGCGAGTTGGTGGTCGAAGGCGAGCTGGGTGCGTGGCGCTCCCAAATTCACCTCGCCGCGGGGGACCTGCCGATGCTCGCCCGCGCGCTGCGCGGGCCGTTGGCGGTGACCGCGGCGGCCACAGCGGCGATGATCGTGCTGCGGCGACGGCGGTGAGGCCGTCGGCGATCGGCATCGACCAGGGCACCACCGGCACCCGGGTGGTGGCCTTCGACGAGGCGTGGAGACCGACAGCGCAGGCGTACCGGCCGGTGGCATCCCGGCATCCCCGACCGGGGTGGGTGGAAAAGGACGCAGAGGCCGTCGTCCAGTCGGTGCGCGAGGCGCTGGGCGAGGCGGCAGGCCCCGGACCCACCGACGCCGTGGTCGGTCTGGACAACGAAGGCGAGACGGTGCTGGCGTGGGACTCCCGATCGCTCGCGCCGCTCTCCCCGGCCATCGTTTGGTCCTGCCGGCGCTCCCAGCCGATCGTCGAGCGGCTGCGGGCGCAGGGGGTCGAGGAGCGGGTACGGCAGTTGGCCGGCACGCCGCTCGATCCCTATTTCTCGTCCACCAAGATCCGCTGGCTGCTCGAGAACGATCCGGCCACCCGGGACGCCGCACAGCTCGGGCACGCACGCTTCGGCACGCTGGACGCGTACCTGTGCGCACGACTGGGCGACGGTGCCCGGACGGACCCTTCGACGGCCGCGCGCACGCAGCTCCAGCGACTCGACCGACCCGGCGTCTGGGATCCCGAGCTGTGCCAGATCTTCGGCGTCGATCCCGAGACGCTGCCGCCGATCGGGCCCTCGACCGGGTCGCTGGGCACGCTGTGCGGCCGGCCGCTGCACTCCATGCTGGTCGATCAGACCGCGGCGCTGGCCGGTCACGGATGCAGCCGGGCCGGCGACGCGAAAGCCACCTACGGAACCGGGATCTTCGTGCTCGCGCACGCCGGCCGAGAGCCTCCCGCCGGAATCCACGGCCTGCTTCCGACGGTGGCCTGGACACGTGCGGAGGGAGTCGACTACGCGCTCGACGGAGGGGTGTTCTCGGCGGGGTCGGTGATCGACTGGCTGCGCGACCGGCTGGGCCTGATCGATAGCGCGGCGCAGACGGAGGAGCTGGCGCGGTCGATCCCCGACAGCGCGGGGGTGCGCTTCCTGCCCGCCCTGACCGGGCTGGGAGCACCATGGTGGCGTCCCCACGCGCGGGCGCAGTTCGCGGGACTGACCGCGCATGCAACTCGAGCGCACCTGGTTCGTGCGGCACTCGAAGCGCTGTGCCTGCGCGTACGCGACATCATCGAGGCGATGGCCGGCGCCGGCGTTCGGCCGGAGCTGCTGCGGGTGGACGGCGGCATGACCGCCAACCGCTGGCTGATGCAGCGACAGGCGGACACACTCGGCATCCCGGTGCTGATCTCACCCACCACGGAGGCGACGGCGCTCGGAGCAGCCGCGATGGCGGCCGTGGGGGCAGGTCGGATCGGGATCGACGAGCTGGCTGCACTGGCCACATCCGGGGACACCGTCGAACCATCTGCGGAGTCCGCCGACTGGCGCGACGGCGAGCACGAGGACTGGCGACGGTTCGTCGAGGCAGCGACATCGACGGCGATCGCATGAAGCTGCTCCTGGTGTCCTCATCGGGGCAGCGGGTGCCCCACAATGCGGCGGACATCGACCGCATGACGGAGCGAGTGGCGGCCGGCCTGGCCGGCCGCGGTGTGCGGGCCGGTGACATCGTGCTGGTGCGCTTGCCCAAGGGGCTGCACTGGCTGACGACGATCCGAGCCCTGTGGCGGCTGGGAGCGGTGTCGCTGCCCTGCCCGCACCAGCTCACCGAGGCCGACGTGGCCGATCGAATGCACCGCTCGGGCGCCCGGCTCGCGCTGCTCGAACCGGGCGACGTGCCGCTCTCCGACGGCCGGTCCGCAGCCGCCGACCCCGGCGCCTCCGCTCCGGCGTTCCTGCTCTACACATCTGGCACCGAGGGCCCACCCAAGGGTGTCCTGCACCGGCGCTCGTATGTGGCCGCAAATCGTCTGCAAGCCGAACGCTGGATGGGCGTGCGTCCCGGCGACCGGGTGTGGTGCACGGCCGCGGCGGGCTGGTCGAAGTCGCTGCGCAACGTGTGGCTGGCGGCGGAGCTCTGCGCGGCGGAGGCGGTGATCCACGAGGGCCGGTTCGACGCCGGCGAACGGCTCGCGCTGATCGAGGCGCTGCGGCCGGACGTGCTGTGCATGTCGCCGACGGAATACCGGCTGTGCGCACAGCATCCCGATTTCGGGAGCGCCGATCTCGCCGGGGTGCGCGAGCTGGTCACGGCCGGGGAGGCCCTCGACGCGCCCACCATCCAGCGCTGGGCCGAGGCTCACGGGGTCCGGGTGCGGGATGGCTACGGACAGACCGAGACCGGGGTCGTCGCCGGTGTGTGCGCAGGCGAACAGGCACCGCCGGGAGCCATCGGCCGCGCCCTGCCCGGGGTGCAGCTCCGGGTCGAGGACGGCGAGCTGTGCGTGCACGCCGGGAGCCTTGCCACCCTCTTCGCCGGCTACTGGCGCGACGACGCCGCGACCGGCGAACGGCTGCGAGACGGTTGGTGGTACACCGGCGACCTGGTGCACGCCGACGCCGACGGGCTCCTGTGGTACGACGGCCGGCGAGACGACGTCATCTCCTCGTCCGGCCACCGGATCGGCCCCGGCGAGGTGGAGTCGGCGCTCGCCACGCATCCCGCCGTGGCGATGTGCGCGGTGATCGGCCTGCCGGACGCCGAGCGCGGTCAGGTGGTGCACGCGGACGTCGTGCTCGCGTCGGGATTTGAGCCGAGTCCGGAACTGGCCGAGCAGCTGCGCCGCCACGTGCGCGGCGTCACCGCCCCCTACAAGCACCCTCGCTCGCTGCGCTTCGTGGATCGGCTGCCGATGACCGCGACCGGCAAGGTGCGGCGGTCGGCGATTCGCGACGAGCTGGCGGGCCTCAGCCCTTCGTGAACCAGACGCCGCCGGGGCCGGTGTAGCTGATCCCCTCGCCCCAGATCAGATAGTTCGTGCCGGAGCCGTCCACCGCGAACCCGAGGTAGTCGCCGTACGGCTGCACGAACCCGGCAGCTGACTTGTACGGCGCCCCCGACGTGGCGTTCGAGAGCCGGACCGGGGCCGACCACACACCGGTCCCCGACCGGGTCGTGAACCACGCGTTGAAGGCTGCGGAGCCGTTGCGGTCGTCGATGAACGCCAACCGGAAGTCGCCGGCGGTGGGCCCGGTCTCGAGCTGGGGGAAGTCCGCCCCGACCAGCGTGCCGGCGGTCGAGACCGTCTGGGCGGCGCTCCATGTGGCGCCGTTGTCCGACGAGGTGCGGGCGTACATCGAGGCCGGACCGTCCGGCACCGAATTGGCGTCGTAGGCCACCATGACCGTGCCCGCACGGTCGACCGCGATCGCGTTCTGGGCCCCGTAGAAGTCAACCGTGCAGCCCGCCGTCGTGCAGGGCGGCCGCTCCTGGCTGGTTCCCACGACGCTGCTCTGCCAGGTGGCTCCGCCGTCGGTCGATCGGATCACCGCGAGCTCCGCCGGGCCCAGGCCCGACTGCTGCTCGGCGCTCTCCGAGAAGAAGACGGTGCCGTTGGGCGCCACCGCGCCCTCCTCGGCGAACCAGTACAGCGAGTCGGAGTTGGTCTTGGCCGAGATGGTGAAGGTCTTGCCGAAGTCGTGCGAGCTGGCGACGTAGGAGTCACTGGCATTGAACGCGACGTACACGTCCTGGCCGGTCGGTGAGATCGCGAGCATCGGCTTGTCGGTGAAGTGCAGCCCCGACTGCAGCCGGAAGTTGACCAGTGGGCTCCAGGACACGCCGTGATCGGTTGACGTCGCGAAGACCACGTCGTAGTCGTTCATCCAGGCGGCGTCGACCGTACCGTTTGACGTGACCTTGAGCTCGGGGTCATTCTGTGCGGTGACGTTGGCGCCGGCGGGCATCACGTGGTCGGCACCCCAGGTGCTGCCGCGGTTCGAGGATGCGCGGATCACGTTGCAGTGCTTGAGCCCCTGCCCGCACACCTTCGACCCGCCGTAGCGCGTGGTCATCTGGTACACGTAGCTCGACGACGGGTCGACGGCGACGTTCGGCTCCCAGTTGTCGGCACCGCCGGGCCAGATCTGCTCGGTCGAGAACCCGGTGCCGCGCGCGGCGGCCGGCGTCACGGCGATCACGGCGAGCACCACCGTCGCAAACCCCAGTGTGAGAATCCTGCGCATGCGGCGACCGTAACACGTCAAGCGGACGTGTGTCAAGAAGCGGACGGCGCCCCGCCGCAGCGACCGTCAGACGCCCGCGAACGTGATCACGAGGTCGGTGGAGTAGCCGAGCAGGAACCCGACCACCACCCCCGCCAGGATCAGATTCCGCCCCGCCCGCCGCGAACAGCCCGACCACAGCTCTCCGACCACGAACAGGATCGCGCCCGCTGCCAGAGCCAGGAACGCGAGCTGCAGCGGCTGTGAGGACACGCGGTAGCCGATCGTGGCGCCGAGGAACGTCGGGCCTCCGCCGACCAGGCCCGCCAGCCCGATCCAGCGCCAGGACGGGCGCACGTCGCCCAGCGGACCGACGATGCCGAAGCCCTCGGTCGCGTTGTGGAGCGTGAATCCGATGATCAGCGTGCCGGCCAGGGCGACCTCGCCGGCCCGAGCCGCAACGCCGATCGCCAGCCCTTCCGAGAAGTTGTGGATGCCGATCGCGACCGCGATCAGCATGCCCAGTGCGAGCGTCGCGCGGCGCGCCTGCTCGGCCAGGGCGGTAACGTCGAGCCCCGTGGCCGAGGCATCGGCGACGCTGCCGCCCGCCATCGGGGCCAGCGGCCGGCGACGGTGCAGCTGACGCTCGATCCAGGCCAGCCCGAGCGCACCGACACCGAACCCCGTGACGAGCATGCCGAAGTCGAGCGCGAACGTCGACCACGTCCCGTGCTGCCGACCCGAGCGCATCGCGACGTCGATGACGCCGGCCGCCTGCGACATCACGTCCCAGAAGATGAACAGCAGAATCCCGGCCGAGAGCATCGAGAGGAACGCCCGCACCCGCGACGAGAGACCGTTGATCCGACCGGCCGGAAGGCCGACGAAGATCGACGCGCCGGCGATCGCGCCGAGCAGGGTGGTCTGCAGCGCCGTCATGGTTAGGGGAGCCTAAGTCACCAAACGGCCGAGCGCAACCGGCAACCTCCGGGGAGACCGGCACCACGTGCCCGGTGAGCCGGCGTAGTACCATGCAGGCATGGTCACCCTCACGCCCACAGCGGCCGAGAAGGTGCGCACCCTCTCGGCCGAGGATCCCGGGGCCCGTGTGCTGCGGGTGGCGGTCGAGGGCGGCGGGTGCTCCGGCTTCCAGTATGCGATTGGATTCGATGAGTCGCCGGAGGCCGACGACGTCGAGATCGAGTGCGACGGTGTGCGGGTCGTGATCGACCCCGTCAGCCTGCCCTACCTGGCCGGATCGAGGATCGACTACATCGACGGCCTGATGGGCGCGGGATTCCAGTTCGACAACCCGAACGTGGCCTCCACCTGCGGCTGCAATTCGTCGTTCCAGGCCAAGCCGGACGTCGAGGGCCCGTACTCGCCCAAGCCCGGTGCGGGCTGCGGCGTCTGACGACCCACTAGCACCGGCCGGACGAGTCTTGAAGTAGGAGCGCCGGGCCGGGCTGCGATCGACTGGATCGCAGCCCGGCCCGGCGTCTATCCCGCTATCTGTAGCGGAACGTGATTCGACCGCGAGCCAGGTCGTAGGGCGACAGTTCGAGCTTGACCCTGTCGCCGGGCAAGATGCGGATCCGGTACCGGCGCATCTTGCCGGCCGCGTACCCGATGGTGGTGTGACCGTTGTCCAGCGTAACGCGGAACATCCCGTTGCGCATCGCCTCGGTCACCTCACCGTCCATCTCGATTTTCTCTTCCTTGACCGCCACGCGGTGCCTCCTCCGATCAGCCGACGGTCGTTACGCCAGTCGCCTCGGGGCCTTTCTGCCCCTCGCGCGCCTCGTATTCGACCTTGGCGCCTTCGGCCAGCGATTTGAAGCCGTCGCCGGCGATCGAGCTGTGATGGACGAACAGGTCCTTGCCGCCGCCATCGGGCGTGATGAACCCGTAGCCCTTCGTGTCGTTGAACCACTTCACGGTTCCGGTTGCCATCTATCCACCTCCCTTCTCTACTCACGAACGAGTGTTGGGAAGGCAAAGTGCGCAACCGAACGAACGTCCTAACGTGGACATGAGTCTACCAGGGGATCACGCGTCGCACGCAGCGTCGTCGATCGAGTCGCCAGGGTTGGCGGGCAGGCGCTCCAGGAGTTCGGCCAGTGCGGCCCCTTCGTCGGTGCTGAAGCGGTCGAGGAAGAGGGCGTCGATATCGGATCGGTGGGTGCGCCCAGCCGACCGCAGAAGGTCGGCGCCCGCGTCGGTGAGCACCGCGTAGATGACGCGCGCATCCCCGTCGCAGCGCGCCTTGGCGACGTACCCACTGCACTCCAGGCCGTCCAGCAGGCGGGTGATCCCCGATGCCGTCAGAAACACGCTGTTGGACAGGTCGACGCGCCGCATCCGGCGGTCGGGCGCGGCGCCCAACCGCAGCAGCACCTCGTAGTCGTTCAGCGTCAGCCCGTGCTCGGCGATCAACCGCTGGCTCATCGCTCGCGTGAGGGCCGCGTGCCCGCGAAGGAACGCGATCCACGGAGCGAGCCTGGTGTCCCGCAGCGTCGGTTGGGTCATACGACACGCCTTTCTCAATTGCTTGCTTACTCAAGTATATCGTGCTTCGACGCGCTCTTCAATCCGCGCCCGCCCGACCGCCGCCGCCAGGCGGCTGATGGTTGCAGGGCCCACCCCGCAGCATCCGCCGATCATGGTGGCGCCCAGCCGCCGCCAGCGGTCGACCGCCGACCGGCTGAATCCCTCCACCCCGCCGCCGGACCATACTCGGCGGGACGCGTCCCATGTCCGCCCGTCGTTGGGGTAGACGACAAACGGCAGCCGGGTGGCGCCGTGCGCTCCCCCGAGCAACGCCTCGACGTGCTCGGGCGCTGTGCAGTTGACCCCGACGGCGACGATCCCGGGTGACGCCTCGGCTGTCCTCACCGCATCGGCGAACCGGGTGCCGTCGCTGATCGAGACGCCGTCGCAGCAGCTGAAGCTGAGCCAGGCGACCACCCCCGGAAACTCGGCGAGCAGCTGCGCGAGCACCCGCGCCTCCACGACGCTCGGTATCGTCTCGAGCGCCAGCATGTCGGCACCCGCCTCGAGGAGAGCGGCGATCCGCGGCCGATGGAAGGCCGCCAGCCGAACGGGGGAGACGGCATAGTCGCCACGGTACTCGCTGCCGTCGGCCAGCATCGCGCCGTACGGGCCGATCGAGCCGGCGACCACCGGCCGGCGTGCTTGCGGCGCCTCGGCGACGAAGCGGGCGCGGGCGGACTGGGCCAGGGCGACCGAGCGCCGGATCATGTCGGCGGCCTCGCCGGGATTGAAACCGGCCGCCGCGAGCCCCTCCTCGCTGGCCTGGTAGCTGGCGGTGATCGCCACCTCGGCCCCGGCCCGGAAGTACGTCAGGTGCGCCTGCTCGATTGCTTCGGGGGCGTCGCGCAGCAGGCGGGCCGACCACAGCCTCCCGCTCAGGTCGTGGCCGGCGGCCTCGAGCTGGGTGGCCAGCCCGCCGTCCAGCACCAGCGAGCATCCGGCTGGGGGCGCCGTGGTCACCTCATGGCGATCCGGCCGCGACCGACATCACCGCCCGCACGATCCCCTGGTAGCCGGTGCAGCGGCACAGGTTGCCCGACAGCGCCAGCCGCACCTCGTCCTCGCTGGGGTGGGGGTTGGAGTCCAGCAGAGCCTTGGCCGAGATCAGCATGCCGGGCGTGCAGAACCCGCACTGGACGCCGCCCTCAGCCAGGAACGCGTGTTGCAGGCGATGCAGCTCGCCGGAGGCTCCGGTGAGCCCTTCGACCGTCACGATCTCGCGGCCCTGGGTCTGCAGCGCCAGGTACGAGCACGAGTTGACCGGCTGTCCGTCCACGAGCACCATGCAGGCGCCGCACTCCGAGTCGTCGCAGCCTTCCTTGCTGCCGGCCAGCCCGAGTTCACCGCGGAGCACGGACAGCAGGCTGCGGTGCGGCTCGATCTCGACCGAGTAGCTGTCACCGTTCACATTCAAGGTCGCGTCGTATCGCATGCGGGTTCCTCAGGTCGCGCCGTGCAGGGCTGGGCTGGCGGGGATCGGGACGTGCTCGCCGCGCGCACGGGCCAGGGCGGCGGTGATCGCACGGCGTGCGATCACCTGCGCCATCGCCCGCCGGTAGTCGGCGGTCGCGCGGACGTCGGAGATCGGCTGCGCGGCGGCCGCGACGGCCACGGCGGCGACGGACACGGCGTCCGCGCCGCCGCCCGCCAGCGCTTGCTCGGCCTCCGGCACCCTGCGGATGGTCGGGGCGAGCGCGGTGATCGCGATCCGCGCCTGCTCGACTCCGCCGCCGGCCGCGAGGGTTACCGCGCAGGTGACGCCGACCACGGCGATCTCCATGTGCCGGCGGTACTCGAGACGCAGGTAGCAACTCCCCGCGCCCCGCGGCTGGACGGGCAGCAGCACCGCCACCAGCAGCTCGTCGGGCTCGGCCGAGGTGCTGCCGGGCCCGACCAGCAGGTCGGCCACCGCCACCCGTCGCTCCCCGCGCACCGAGCGCAGCACCGCTTCCGCGCCGAAGCAGATCAGCGGCCCTCCGGTCTCCATCGCCGGAGAGGCGTTCATCAGGTTGCCGCCGATCGTGCCCACGTGCCGGGTGGCGTGGCTGCCGACGATCGCCGAGGCATCCGCCAGGGCCGGATACCGCGCCCGCACGTCGGGGTGGCCGACGATCTCGGCGTGGCTGACCATGGCCGCCAGACGCAGGCCGCCGTCCGAGCCGGTGATACCGCGCAACTCGGCGACGTCGTGGATGGCAACCAGCGACTCCGGCAGCGGCGCCTTGCCGTGCCGCGCGCCGACCACCAGATCGGTGCCGCCGGCCACCGGCCGGGCGCCGGCGGCGAGTGCCGCCAGTGCGTCGTCCACTCGCTCGGCGGAGGTGTAGGTCGCGGTCATGACTGCATGGCCTCCCACACTCGCGTCGGCGTCATCGGCAGCCGGTGCACCCGGGCGCCGGTGACCTTCGCGATGGCGTTCGCGATCGCGCCGGGCGTCGGCACGCACGGTGGCTCGGCAACCCCCTTGGCGCCGTTCGGGCCGGCCCCTGGATCGGGCACCTCGACCCAGTGCACCGTGATCGGCGGCGCGTCGGAGGCGGTCGCGAGCTTGTAGTCGAGCAGGTACGGGTTCAGCTGCCTGCCGTCGTCGGACAGCTGGATGCCCTCCGAGAGTGCCATTCCGATCCCCATCACGACGCCGCCCTCGACCTGCCCGTCGGCGCCGATCCGGTTCAGCACCCGCCCCGAGTCGTGCGCCGCCGCCACCTCGAGCACCCGCACCACACCCGTCTCGCGGTCGACCTTGCAGCGAACCGCATGCGTGATGAAGGTCGGCCCGACCCACGACTCCATCCCCAGCCGGCCGGTGCAACCCGACGCGTCGACGTCCGGCACCGGCGGCGGCGACCCGGAGCCGCGGCCGAGGAGCAGTTTGTCCCCGGCGGCCGTCTCGGCCAGGGCGGAGATCTCCACGCTCTTGGTCGGCGATCCCTTCACCCGCACCATCCCGTCCCCCAGCTCGAGGTCGTCCCTGCTCGCCTCGAGCTCCTCTGCGGCAAGGTCGAGCAACTGCTCGCGGATGTCGTGCGCGGCCTGGATGACAGCACGACCGTTGTTGAACGTGGTCTGCGAGCCCGAGGCACCGGCATCCCACGGTCCGGCGTCGGTGTCCTGGTAGACGATCGTGAACTGCTCGGGACGCATGCACAGCACCTCGGCGGCCAGCAGCGGCAGCGCCATCACCGCGCCCGTCCCGCACTCCTGCGCACCGGTGACGATGGTGCCGGAACCGTCGCCGTGGATCTTCACGAACGCGCCCGAAGGCATCGAGAACGACGGCCAGAACCCGCACGCCACGCCGATCGCCTCGTCGTCCGGCAGCTCACGGCCGTAACCGATCAGCTCGGCGGCCTTCTCCAGCGTCTCGGCGGCGCCGATCGCGTCGTACACCTGCCGGGTCGAGCCCTCGTCGCCCGGCTTGACGATGTTCCGCCGGCGCAGTTCGACCGGGTCGATGCCCAGGCGGCCCGCTATCGAGTCCATGTGTTGCTCCACCGCCCAGCAGGACTGTGGCGCGGATGGAGCGCGCACCGACCCGGAGGGGGCCGTGTTGGTGTACGCAAGACTCGCATCGACCGAGACGTGCGGCACCCTGTAGGGGCCGACCGCCATCATCGCGGCGAGTTGTGGAAAGAACGGCGCGTCAGCGCCGTAGGCGCCGTTGTCGAGCACCAGGCGACCGCGCCGGGCGACCAGCGTGCCGTCGTTCATGACACCGGTCTCGAGCTCGATCACCTGGCCCTCACGGCGATGGTCGGGGGCGACGAACTCCTCGCGCCGCGAGAACACGAGCCGTACCGGCCGCCGGGCAGCCCGCGCAAGCGCGGCCACCTGGGCCTCGAAGTGGAACTCGCACTTGCCACCGAACCCTCCGCCAAGCAGGGGGACGACGATCCGTACGTCGGCCTCGGACATCTCCAGCGTGGTGGCGACGCCCGCGCGGGCCATGAACGGCACCTGGGTCGACGACCACACGGTGACCTTGTCACCATTCCACTGGGCAACCACGGCGTGTGGCTCGATCGGCACGGCATGTGACATGTCGGCGACGTACCGCTCCTTGACCACGACGTCGGCCGAGGCCAGCCCGGACTCGATGTCGCCCTTGACGATCGTCGAGCGTGAGCAGTCGTTGCCGTCGCGGACGACCTCGTCCGCCGCCGAGTAGTCCGCCCAGCCCTCGTGCACGAGCGTGGCGCCCTCGGCCAGCGCGGCCTCGACGTCGGCGACCGCCGGCAGCGGCTCGTAGTCGATCTCGATCAGCTCGACGGCGGCGGCGGCGATCTCGGGCGTGAGCGCGGCCACCGCCGCCACCAGCTCGCCCTCGAAGCGCACCACGTCCTTGGCGAACAGCGTGCGGTCCTGGACGAAGGCTCCGTAGCGCACGTCGGGCACATCCGCGTGGGTGATCACCGCGAACACCCCCGGCAGCTGCCTCGCCCTCGCGGTGTCGATGCGCAGTATCCGGGCGTGCGTATGGTCGGCGTACCGGAACTTCGCGTACAGCATCCCGGTGAGCGAGAGATCGGCCGTGTAGCGACCGAGGCCGGTCACCTTGTCCTTGCCGTCCTGACGGATGAACGGTGCCGCCGCCGGGGCCTGCTCGACTGTCGCCACGCTGACGCTCCTCTCGGAAAGTGGGACCGGGATGCTACGCGATCCGCCCGGTGGTTGGCCAGCGAGCGGTCGGCCGGGGTACACTCGACCGCGTGGCCAGCGCACCCACACAGTCACCCGAGGCGGTGGTCGCCGCGGCTCGCGTGGAGCTCGCCGCCGCCTTCCGAGCCGCCGCCCTGCACGGTTTCAACGAGGGCATCGACAATCACTTCAGCCTGGCCGTGCCGGGACGGGACGATCTGTTCCTGCTCAACAGGTACGGGCCGCACTGGTCGGAGATGCGGGCCGCCGACATCCTCACCATCGACCTCGAAGGCAACGTCGTCGAGGGCGAGGGTGAATGGGAGCCGACAGCGTTCATGATCCACCGTGGCGCTCACCGTGCCCGGCCGTCCGCCCGCTGCGTGTTCCACACCCACATGCCTCACGCAACCGCGCTCGCGATGACCCGGGACGGACTCGACACCCGAGCGAGCCAGAACGCGATGTACTTCCACGGCCGGATCGTCTCGCTCGAGTACGGCGGGTTGGCCGACGCGGCCGATGAGGGATCGCGGATCGGGCAGGCGATCGGAGAACGGGTGAGCGTCGTCATGCTCGAAAACCACGGTGTGCTGGTGATCGGCAGTGACGTGGCTGACGCCTGGCACAAGCTGTACTTCCTCGAACGCGCGTGCGAGGTGCAGGTGCTCGCCCAGTCCACCGGACGGGAACTCGTCCGAGTGCCCGAGACGGTCGCAGGGCACACGGCGCGGCAGTGGGATCGCGAGGCCGCCGCAGCGGGCGAGCTGTTCGCCGCCGAGCGGCGACGGCTGGATCGCGACAACCCCGGCTACGAGAGCTGAACTACGCCGCGTGACGGATCGGCGGATGCTCGGCCGGTGCGGGTTGCGGCGTGCCCACGTCACCGGCTGCCGGGCGCTCGATGTCGAGCATCCCGGGCAGCAGCAGCGCGGCGAGCGTGACCACGGCTCCGGCCAGCCCGGCCGCAATCATCGTCTGCTGGGCGCCGATGAGGCCGGCGACCGGCCCTGTCAGCCCGAACGACAACGGCAGCAGACCGATCGAGATCAGCCAGTCCAGGCTGGACACCCGGCCCAGCAGCGACGCCGGCACCTCACGCTGCTTGAGTGTGACCCAGACGATGGTGCCCACAGTTTCCAGGGCGTTGAAGACGAAGCTCGCTGCCATCAGCTGCCAGACCGCGTTCGACAGCCCGTAGCCCGCAACGGCCAGGGTGGCCAGCGTCCAGGCGGCGTAGATCACGGTCATGGTGCGGCGCGGCTGTCCCAACTGGCCCATGACGACAGCCGCCAGCACCGAGCCGACGCCGCCGAACGCGAACACCAGACCGAGGTCGAAGGCCGTGCCGTGCAGCTGATTCTTGACCACGAACGGCAGCAGCACCTCGACCGGGCCGAGGAACAGGAGGTACGCGACAGCTGCCGAGACCAGCGTGCCCCACAACCACACGTTGGAGCGCACGAATCGCATGCCCGCCCCAAGTTCGCGCACGAGCGACCCCTGTGCTCCGGCGACGGCGCCGATCGAGGGGCGGATCGCGAGCACCGCCGCGCCCGACAGCGCGAAGGACGCTGCGTCCAGGGCAAACGCGGTGCCCACCCCCAGTCCGGCGACCATCCACCCGCCGAGCGCGGGGCCTGCAAGCCGGAACGCCACCGGGCGCACGAACTGGTCGAGCGAGTTGGCCCGCGCGAGCTCATCCGCGGGCAGCAGATCGGGCACGATGGCGTCAAAAGCCGGGCCGAAGAAGGCGGTACCCGCTCCGTAGACCGCCACCAACGCGAACATGTGCCAGAGCTGCAGTGCGCCGGCGATCGACAACGCCGCCATCGACGCGACCGCCACCCCGCGCACGAGATCGGCTGCGAGCAGCACGCGCCGGCGGTCGAAACGATCCGTGACGACTCCGCCGGCCAGCAGCAGCACGATGGTCGGGATGGTCATCGCGATGCCCACCAGCGCGAGCGCGGTGGGCGCGTTGGAGATCGCGTACACCTGCCATGCCATGGCGACCAGGAACACACCGTCTCCCGTCAGCGACGCCGTCTGCCCCGCCCACAGCAGCGCGAAGTCACGATGCCGCAGCGGCGTCAGCAGGTTCACCCTCGCAAAGCCGCCCGGGCGGTCGTGCGTGTCGTAGCTATGCTGCATCAGGTTGCGCCTCGGGCGGCGGCAACCTGAACACCGAGCTGCTGGTGCGAGCGTCGTTCAGGAAGCGCCGCATCGACGAGATGTTCATCGGCTCGGCGAACAGGAATCCCTGGCCCAGCTCGCACCCCAGCTCGCGCAGCGAGT
This sequence comes from Gaiellales bacterium, assembly GCA_038230835.1. GTDB lineage: Bacteria > Actinomycetota > Thermoleophilia > Gaiellales > JAICJC01 > DASUHT01. The sequence continues at coordinate 44,614 of JBBRMM010000018.1, read as the reverse complement.
CCATCTGCGTCGCAAGCTCGATCCCCTCGGCGACGACCTGCAGGCTGAGCGTCTCGCCAAGTGCGACCACCGCCGCCGCCAGTCCGCTGTCGGGCGCGGCGCCGGCCTCCAGGAACGAGCGGTCCATCTTCAGGATATCGACCGGGAACCGGCTCAGGTAACTGAGCGAGGAGTAGCCGGTGCCGAAGTCGTCCATCGCCAGCCGCACGCCCAGAGCCTTCATCTCGAGCAGGCGCTCGATGGCAAGATCGGCGTCGGTCATCATCAGCGACTCGGTGATCTCGATCACGAGTGTCCTCGGATCGACGCCGCTGTCCAGGATCGCCCGCCGGACGTCGCCGACGATGTCGCCCTGGTTGAGCTGGCGCGGCGACAGGTTGACCGCCAGCGTCAGCGGTGGGTCGCAGGGGAACTGCGCCTGCAGCTCGATCGCCCGTCGGCAGGCCTCGGCGAAGACCCACTGTCCGATCGGGATGATCAGACCCATCTCCTCGGCCACCGGGATGAACGTGGTCGGGCCCACCACCCCGCGGCTCGGGTGGTGCCAGCGCACCAGCGCCTCGACCCCCGAGATGGTCCTGTCATTGAGCCTGACCACAGGCTGGAAGTGCAGCTCGAACTGGTCGCCGTCGATCGCGCGCTGCAGATCGGCCCGCATCTCGAGCCGCTCGAGCGCTTCTGTGTGCATCGACTCCTCGAACACGCGATAGGCGCCCTTGCCGTCGCGCTTGGCGATGTACATGGCGACGTCGGCGTTACGCAGCAGCTCGGCGGGCGACGAGCGCTCGCCGACCTCGGTGATCGCGATACCGATGCTCGTGCGCACGAACACCTCCGTGTCGCCGATCCGGACCGGCGCCTCCATCGCCTCGAGCACCCGCTCAGCCACCTCGGTGGCGTCCTCACGGGTCTCGATGCCCTCGAGCAGGACGGCGAACTCGTCACCGCCGAAGCGGGCGGCGGTGTCGGTCGGGCGGACGGTCGCAGCCAGCCGGTGGGCGACCTCCATCAGCACCTCGTCCCCGGCTCCGTGGCCGAGGCTGTCGTTGATCGTCTTGAAGTCGTCCAGGTCGCCGAACACGACGGCCGTGCGCCGACCCTCGCTGAGCCCGCGGGCGAGCGCGTGATCGACGCGATCCGAGAACAGCGCTCGGTTGGCGAGCTTGGTCAGCGAGTCGTGGAAGGCCTGGTGGGCGAGCTGCTCCTCGAACGCCTTGCGCTCGCTGACGTCGCGGCTGTTGAGGACGATCCCGCGGACGTGCTCGTCATCCAGGAGGTTGGTGTGGAGCACCTCGAACTGCAGCCAGCGACCGTCACGGTGGCGCATCCGGCACTCGATCGCCTCGGGGCCGGAATCGGTGGCCTTGCCGCGGGTCAGCACGGCCAGAAGCTTGGACCGCTCGTCCTCGGGCAGTAGATTGTCGATCCGCCTGCCGACCACCTCCTCGGTGGAGTAGCCGAGCACACGCTCGATGGACGGGCTCTGGTACAGCACGATGCCGTCGCCGGCGACCACGGTGATCAGGTCGCTCGACCGGGCCACCAGCGAGCTGAAGCGGGCCTCGCTCTCCCGGCGGTGCAGATCCTCGCTGAGCACCGAGCTCTCGAGCGCGAGCGACACGCTGGTGACCAGAGCGTGCAGGGCGGCGTACTGTCCTGACGAGAGGGCGGAGCGGCCTGCAGCGACGAGGATTCCTCCGGCCTGGTCGCGCACTTCCAGCGGGAGCACGTAGATCACGCGGGTGACGTCCAAGAGCTCCAGCTCGCGCCGGTCCTCGTCTCCCAGCGGTGTCTGACCAGGACTCCCGGCCGCCACCAGCAGACGCTGGGTTGCGGCCGCCGACAGCGGCCCGCTGACGCCCGCGTCGTCGTCGTGCATGAGGTGCAGTCGCTCGCCCGACATCAGGCAGAGGCGCGCCGTGTATCCGGCTCCAGCCAGGGTCCGGGTGGCCTCGAGGGCCGCGGCGCAGATGTCATCGCGCCCGGCGGCCGCGACCAGCGCCACGCCGGCGCCACGCAGTGCGCGCTCGCGCTTGACCGACCGTTCCTGCTGCAGCACGAGTACGGCCATCCGCGCGAGCACCAAGAGGAAGAGCCCGGCGGAGGCTCCGATCAGGACGTACGTGTCGACGCTCGCGGAGGTGCCTCCGACGACGACCTCGAAGATCGGCGCCAACAGGGACGCGACCGTGAGGATCGCAAGCCTCGGCCACGAAAGGCGGGACTCCCCTTCCGGAACGGCCTCCTCGAGGCTGCGCATCGACGGGTGCAGGGCGGCGGCGCCCCACAGCAGCAGGTAGGCGATCCAGCCGACGTCCAGCCACAACTGATGGTCGTAGGTGCCGTTGAGAATCATCCTGCCGTACACGAAGTCGGTCAGCAGCAGCGAGACGATGCTGCCCAGCATGAGCCCGAAGGACAGGGTGCCGCGGCGGCCGGTGTCGAACGCCAACCGCATCGCGCCCGCGAGCAGGAGAATGTCCCACGCCGGGTAGCCGATCGATACCAGCTTCGGCAGCAGGGTGAGCGTTTGGTCCTGCACGTACGGCGAGATCAGGTACAGCCACGACACCAGACCGAGGCCGACGGTGAGGATCAGCGAGTCGATCAGCGTCGCCCGCTCGCGGGACGGGTTGCGGCGACGAGCGAGGATCACGATGCCGATCAGCAGCGGCGGGTACACGCCCTGGTAGATCCCGTCGCCGTACGACGGGAAGGGAACGTCCGTGTGGAAGAGCTTGGGGTAGCTGTAGGTGTAGAGGTCGCCGAGGAAGTACAGGAACTGGCCAAGAGCGAACAGTTGCCAGGGCAGACGGGTAGCCGGGCGGTTGCGCCGGATGCCGACCAGGATGGCGATGCTCGAGGACACCCCCAGCAGGTTGATCACCGGGCCGTTGCCCTGGAACGGCGGCACCCACACGTACAGCCCCGTCACGATCGCTCCGACCACGACGTAGGCCTGCCAGAGGGGGATCCGCAGCCATCCGCCGCGCGCGGGGGAAGCGCTCGAAGTCATCAGGCGGCGCGCTCCTCGTGATCGGCCCGCGACTGCAGCACGCGTCGCTCGGCGAGCTCGCCGAGCACCTCGACCAACCGGTCGATCTCGGCATCGGTGTTAGCCGCCGTCATCTGGATCCGGAAGCCGACCTCGTCGCGGGGGACGAGCGGGTAGGCAGCCAGCGTGACATAGACGCCGCGATCGAACAGGCGGCGACCGACGGCACCGATCTGCTCGTGATGGGCGAGCGGAACCTCGATGATCGGAAACCCGGAGTGGTTGGGGGTGTACACGTCCAGCCCTGCGAGCGCATCCAGCACCCGAGCCGTCTTGGCGCACATGTCCGCCCGCAGCGCGTCGCCGCGCGAGTCGTTGACGTCGAACCCGGCGAGCACCGTGGCCAGGGATGCGACCGGGGACGGGCCCGAGTACAGGTAGGGGGGGGCCGCCACCTTGAGCATGTTCTTGACCGCGGTCGGGCAGGCGATGAAGGCGAGCAGCGAGGAGTAGGCCTTCGAGAATCCGCTGACCAGGATCAGGTTCTCGTAGCTCTCGCCGAGATGGCGGACTATGCAGTTGCCGCGCCGGCCGTAGTGGCACGACTCGTCTGGGCTGCGCTCTCCAATCACGCCGAACCCATGCGCGTCGTCGACGTAGAGCAGAGCATCGTGCGCGCGCGCGACCCGCGCGAACTCGTGCAGATCGGGGGCGTTCCCGGTCATGCTGTTGACGCCGTCCATGGCCACGATCCACGGTCGCGGACCGCCCTGGCGCAGCACCCGCTCGAGGTCCGCTGGATCCTCGAACGCGAACCGGCGAACCGTGGCTCCGTGGCTCTTGGCGACCTGGCAGCCGTCGTAGATCGTCTTATGGGCGCGGCTGTCGAGCAACACTGTGCCGGAGCCTGCGAGAACCGGCAGCACGGCGTTGTGGATATGGGTGATCGTGGGCAGCACGAGCGTGTCGTCGCAGCCCAGAAGTTCGGTCAGCCGGTGCTCGATCTGCTCGTACAGCACCGGGCTGCCGAGCAGGCGTGACCAGCTCGGGTGCGTGCCCCATGCATCCAGGTAGGCCGGAACCGCGTCGATGATCTCGCGGTCGAGGTCGAATCCCAGGTAGTTGCAAGAGGCGAAGTCCGCCAACCAGTGATCGCCGATGCGGATCATGCGACCGTCGATCTCGTCGATCACGGCATCCAGCATGGGGTGCGATTCCTTGAGTGCGGCCAAGTCGGCACAGGCCGCAAGCCAGCGGTCGATCCAGCGTCCGTCCCCTGGGGAGCCGGCGGTGGGGGCGTGCTGGGGCACGCCGCGGGGAATGGGCCGATCCATCCTCCATGAAATCGGCCGAATTGGCCCCGAGCTTGAGGCATCTTGCGCACATCCGTGCGCGACGGCTCACGGCCGGATGACGAGAGGCCGTGGGAGCTGGCTTCCACGGCACAGCAAGCGCGGTCCGGGGCCCCTGCGCACGGTTGAGCGGCGGGGATTGCCCGTGAGCCCGCGTAGTCGGCTCGACCGGCGGGGACTTGACCTCACGGGGGGGTACGAAGCTCTGCTCAACCCTTGCCCGACGACGGCTCGGGGTACACCGAGTCGCCGTGACCGAGCCGATCGGGGTGCCGGGTGTGATGGTGCTCCACGAGTTGGCGGTGATGCGCGACCGTGTGATGGTTGGGGCATACCTTCCAGGTCGTGCCGGTGACGGCATGCCGACCGGGCCGCACGCACCAGAGCACCTTGCAGCGTGTGTGCCACCACGCCCACACGATCGCCAGTGTCGTCAGACCGAGACCGGTCAGGCTCGCGAAGTCAGACCACGCCGTGCCCGGCACCCCCGCCCACCAGCGTTCCAGCCAGCCTGTGAGGTCGAGAACCATGGGCCGCTAGCATCGGCTCCGACCGCCCGCGTCTTGAGCCCTCGGCCTACGGCTACCCCGGGGTCAGACCCCGTACGGACCGCGTCGCCGTTTCGTGACGCTTCCGCGACGGTGCCTGGCACCGAGGGTCGTGACAGCCAGACCCGCGCCTGCACGGCCCGTACAGGATGACCGGCTCCCTACCCAGGAGCCAGCCGATGGATGTGGCGAACGGCACGGCACGGCTCGGCGGACGGTCGGCTCTCCGCCGAGTTTCACGGATGCGCGTACGGCACGAACGCGCACGCCGATTGAAGCTGCGCGGCCGAAGCCCGCAGGAGATCGAGCCCACGCACCTGCGAACGGCTGCAATCGAGCTGGAAGACGGGATTCTGCTGCACGTTGCCGTTGGCGGCCGACGGGCCCCAGCCGGTGACCGACAGGCCGCGCAGCCGCGGGTCGGTGAACGCAGCGGCGAGTATCGGACCGACCTGCGCCGTCATCTGTCCCAGCGTGTGGAAGCTCGGGGAGTAGTCGACGTTGAAGGACACCGCGCAGATGCCGGCGGGCGTGCAGCGGGCAGCCCGCAGCCGAGCCAGCCCGTCAGAGCCCGCGTAGCGCGGGACGTCACTGCGCGCACCCAGCTGAGCGGTGATCAGCGACCCCAGCGTGGCGGGCGTGGCATGCCAGCCGGCGGGTAGCGCGATTCGGTGCGCCAAGCCGGGCGCGCTCGACCGTGTCTGAGTGCTCGACCGGGTGAGCCCGTACGCGGCCGCGGCGATCGCGACTGCGGCGGCGAGCGCCATGGCGGGCGCGAGCCAGCCGATACGGCGTGGCGTCGGGTGGGTGATCTGCGTCATTGCCGGTTCCTCCTGATCCGTTGGTTTTCAGCTACCCGCCTCGACGTGGGCACTCCAGCGCTCCTCGATCCGGCGCACCCGCCAGAGCGTGAGACTGACGAGCCACGTGAGCACGAAGAGCGCGACGATGCCGTACCCGAGGGTCTGGAAGTCGAGCCCGCCCAGCCACGCCCAGAACGTGCCTCGCACCCCGAACCGCGCCACCGCGACCTGGAGCAGTTCGACCGTTCCGATGGCAAGCGCCACCGTCACCGAGAGGCTGGTCACGGTGATGTTGTAGTAGACCTTGCGCACCGGGTTCGAGAACGCCCAGTCGTAGGCATGCGACATGAACGCGCCGTCCGCGGTGTCCAGCAGGCTCATGCCCGCCGCGAACAGCAGCGGCAGCGAGATCACCGCCAGGATCGGCGTGTGGTGGGTGGCCGCGCCGGCCGAGAGCGCGAGCAGCCCGACCTCGGTCGCGGTGTCGAAGCCCAGCCCGAACAGAATTCCCAGCGGGTACATGTGCCAGCTCTTGGTGATGGCGCGCGAGAGTCGGCCGAGGAAGAACCGGTTCATGAAACCCCGATCCTGCAGGCGCTGCTCGAGCCGATCGTGATCGAGCGTGGATCGACGCATGTCCAGGAAGATGCGCACCACGTCCACGAGCACGATCAGGTTGAGGATCCCGATCACCCACAGGAACATCCCCGACACTCCAGCTCCGAGGTATCCGCCGTAGCTCTGCAGCGACGGGACACGGGAGTCGACGGTGCGCGCCGCAACAGCCAGGCCGGCCGCCAGCGAGAAGACGACGGTCGAGTGGCCGAGCGAGAAGAAGAAGCCCACCCCCATCGGCTTGCGGCCCTCCTGCAGGAGCTTGCGAGTCGTGTTGTCGATGGCGGCGATGTGGTCGGCGTCGAAGGCGTGACGGAGGCCGAACGTGTAGGCCAGGATGCCGAGGCCGGCCAAAGCCGGATAGCTGGCCGAGTAGTAAAGGAAGAGCCCCCAGCCGGCCAGGTGGAGCGCCCCGACCGCCGACAGAAAGCCGCCCAGCCGGATCCAGTCGGACCGGTCGCCGGAGGCCGCCATCCGCTGGACAGAGAACATCATGTCGCCTCGCCGTCGGGTGTGGGGACAAGCGAGCCGAGCGACCGCGGGCGGCGACGGCGCAGCGCCGTGCCGAGCCGCGCCAGAACGGCCAGCACCGCCAGCCCGACCACGATCACCGGCAGATGCTCGGCCAGGCGCGCGACCACGGCCGACGTCCCGCCCGGAAACGTGTCGAGCGCCTGCACCGTGACTCCGACGCCAAGCAACGTGATCACGCCGGCGCTGAAAACGGGGATCCAGGCGGTCACCCGCCCGCCTGAGACGGGTGCCCGCTCGATCAGCCGGCGGGCGTACACCACCACCAGACCGATCGAGGTCAGCGTCAAGGCGAGCCCGATGCTGAAGGCCAGCACCAGCAGCAGCCCGAACGCGATGCGGTGAAGCGCGATCGCGCCGAGCATCACGACCAGCGCCGACGGACAGGGCAGGATGCCGCCGGAGATGCCCAGCATGAGCAGGCTGCGGCGGGTGATCGGCGAGCCGTCGGCGCCGGGCGGCATGTGCGTGTGCCCCGCGTGGTGGTGGCCGTGATCCCCGTGATGGTGATGCCCGTGATGGTGGTCGTGCTCGTGGTGATGATGGTGATGATGGTGATGACGGTGATCCGGCTCGGGCCGGTTCGCGGTCGACGACAGGCGTCGGGAGAGGATGGAGGCGCCCATCACGATCACCAGTAACCCCGACAGCACGCCGAGCCACGGATACAGCGTCTCCGGCACGATGTAGTGGGAGAGCAGGAGGGCCACCATCCCGAGCGCGAAGACCCCGGTCGTGTGTGTGACTGTGACCGTCGCGCCCAGAAACGCAGCGTGCCGCGCGGTGCCGCGTGAGCCGATCAGGTAGGCCGCCACGATCGACTTGCCGTGACCCGGGCTGAGCGCGTGCAGGGCTCCCCACGCGATTGCCAGAGCGAGCGCCAGCGCCACGAAGCCCGGCGTCAGCGACGAGTGTCCGATCAGCGAGGTGAAGCCGGTCTCGGACGTGCCGATCGCGACACCACCGCCCGGCACCTGCGGAGCGACGGTCACGCTGCGCCCGCTGCCGTAGCGGTAGCCCGCGGATGCGCTCGTCACCTGAAGCGGGGTTTGAAGTAGCCCGGTCGGGTAGTGGCGCAGCATGTGGGAGACGTCCTGGGTGGCGACGCCGGAGCGGGTCAGCACCGCGCCGGATCCCGCGCGCATGACGATCTCGCGCCAGCCGAGCTGGCCTTCGAAGCTGCGGTCGTGGTAGGCCAGCGTGAACGGTCCCGCGCCGGGCACGGTTCCGGTCAGCTCCGCCTGCACGCGCATGATCTCGAGGCCGGCCTGACCGGGCCGAAGAGAGGCCGTAACGGCCTGGGTGGCGAGCGCGACCGGCCGCCCGTCGACCGACAGGTCGAGCGTGCGGGCCCAGCCACCGATGTGCGCGAGTGCGTAGGCCCGCGCTGCCGCCGGGCTGCGGTCGCCGGAGCCGAGTGCCTGGAAGGTCGGGATCTCGGCCATGTCGATCACATAGGTCAAGCGCACCGCGCCGCGGTCGACCTCGATCAGGCTGTAGTGGTTGACGGTGAAGTTGCCCAGCGGATGGGCAGAGGCGGGCTGGGCGAACCCCGCCAGCGCGGCCACTGCCAAGATCAGCGTCACCAGCGTGCGACGCATCATCCGAGCTCCGCCAGCAGCCGGTGGGTGATCGGGACGTACAGCAGCGAGAAGTGCGGGTTGATCGCAAGCGCATGCCGCAGGTCGGAGCGGGCGGCGTCGCGGCGGCCCAGCGCGGCCTCGATGGCGCCACGGTGGAAGAAGAAGCCGGCGTCCTGGGTGCCCAGTGCGAGCGCCCGGTTCGCCGCCGCCAGCGCGGCCTGCAGATGTCCGGCCCGGTACAGCGTCCAGCCCAACACGTCGGACACGGTGACGCTGTGCTGCACCCGCGCGACCGACCGTGCCTTGGCCAGCGCCTGGGCGGGGTCGCCGCCGTGGTCGGCCTCGAACAGGGCCAGTTCGATATCGACGTTGACGCCGTTGGCGGCGTACAGCGCCTCCTCCGCTCGCACCAGCGCGTACTCACGCGCCGCCGCTCGAGGATGGCCGGACACGCGGTACACGTCGCCCAGACCGATCACGTAAGCGGGCAGCGGATAGCGGGCCACCACCGTGCGGTAGGTCGCCGCGGCCAGGGTGTAGTGGCCGAAGGCGGCCTCCAGCTTGGCCTGGGCGGCGAGCGCGGTGACGAAGCCCGGATCGGTGCGAAGAGCCGCGGAGTCGTCACCGGCGGCGGCGTCCGGCGACCCGTGGTTGAACTCGAGATTGCCGAGCTGAACCTGGGCCCAGGCGGTGTTCTCTCTGGCCGGGGCACCCGACGAGACCGCGGCCTGCAGCGCTCGCCGGGCAGCCGGGATCCGGCCCTCGAGCTCGAACAGGTAGGACGCTCGCGAGTACGAAGACAGGTCGGGTCGGGCATCCAGCATCCGCTGCAGGGCGGAGCGCGCATCGGCGTAGCGCCCGAGCTCGACGTTGGCGTCGACCAGCACGCCCAGGGCATAGGAGCTCTCCGGCTGCAGCCGCAGCGCTTGCGTCCCGAGCGCGACGGCACCGACGAAGTCGTGCCGGGAGAGGGCCAGCGACCCCAGCCCGCCGATCGCGGTGACATCGTTGGGTGCGAGCGCCAGCGCGTGCTGCAGCAGGCGGTCGGCCTTGGTGTACCACAGGGGGTCGCCGTCCTCGCGCGCCATCTGCAGCTCGGCCAGGGCCAGGTCGTCGTAGGCGGCCGGATCGGTCGGCGTGGCCCGCAGCTGGGCGGTGTAGCGGTCGATCAGCTGCCGGGTACTCGTCCCGGGGGCGGGGATCGGCGTCACCAGCGGTGCCACCTCCGCCCGCTGGGCGGGTGTGAGCGAGGGCGAGGCCGCGCCGGTTCGGTGCACCGCCACCGCCACCGCGAGCAGCGCGGCCAGCAGGAGGGCGAAGAAGATCGGGATCGGCTTTGTGAGAGTTGCAGTCATGTTGAGAGTGGCGGGGGTGCGAGCGGCTCGCACCCCCGCCTGCCGGTCATGGGGTTGGCATCTGATGGATCGCCGCGAAGCCGCTGTGTGCGATCCCGATGTATGGGAACTGGCTCAGGAACGTCTCGTCGTTACGCACGACGCCCTGAGAGACACCGCTCACGTCCTTGCCGAGCAGGGCGCCCGCAAGCGCCTTGAGCTCGATGTCGGTGGCGTTGTCGGCCAGCCGGCGACCGTTGGGGAAGCCGGCCAGATCCCCGCCCAGCACGCCGAGCGGGTTGGGATGCGCCGACGGAGCGATGCTGGTATTCAGCCGCAGCTCCTCGGCATCGTGCGTGCCCGTGTTGTTCAGGTTGGGCACGCCGGTCTGGAAGATGGACAGGATGTCCGTGCGGCCGGTGGCCGGCGCTCCCAGCAGCCCGGCCAGGCCGGGGTTGAGGAAGTAGGTGTTGAACTGGCTGTCGTTCTTCGGACTCTGGTGGTTCCAGTAGTCCTTCTTGGCCAGCGGGATCAGCACCTCGTTGACGAGCGGGTTGCCGAGCCGCTCGACCTGCACCCAGTCGCCGCTCCCGCCACCCGTCAGAACGTTGATGTTCTGCCGCATGGTATCGCCCGAGATGCCGATGGTCGGGGTCTTTCCGACCAGCCACGTCTTGGGCACTTGAAGCGCGATCGACTGCACGTTGAAGCCGGCGATCGCGTCGGGCGCGGTCCCCTGTGCGCGGATGTTCAGCAGATCGCCGATTCCGCCCAGGTCGAGGAAGAACGGGTCGTCTGCCTGACCCGCCCACACCTTGCCGGCAGCGTCCGGGCCGAACGTGTGCACGCCCTGGCTGACCAGAGCGGGGAAGTTCGGCATGGAGCGCGGACCGACGTTGTTGGGGACGACGGGGACGTTGCTCGCCATCACCTCGGACGACGTGACCGTCCCGTTCGACGACCGCTCGATCTTGGTCATCGTGTAGGTCTGGTACACGTTGAGGTTGTCCGACGGCAGTGACGTGACCGCGCCCAGGTCGTACAGGAACGTGCCGCCGTTGCGGACGTGCCGGGTGAACCGGAAGCGATAGGTGACGTCGGCGACGCCGTCGCCGTTTCGATCGATGTTGACGTCGTACAGGACGTTGTTGCCGAACCCGTAGTAGTTCGGAGCGCCGCTTGGCAGCTCGAACGGCACCGCATTCAGGATCAGGTCGACCTTGCCGGAATTGTTCTGGTCGACCCAGGCGTACAGGTCGGTCAGATCAGCCTCCGGATCCTGGGAGATCAGCGGTGCCTCGCGATGGCTGGAGGCCAGAGCCGAAGGCCCGGTCACCGCCAGACAGGCGACTGCCGAAAGCGCCGCGATTGCAAGGCGCTTGATCATGTGGATGGTGCTCCTTTCTCGAAGTCGACTGGACGACCGGTCGCGCTCACTCACCACCTAGGTGCCGGGTCTTCGGCGTCGCAGCGCAAACGGTTCACCGGAGTCTGGGGACCCCGGTTACGCGGAAACGGGGAGGCCCGGAACCCTCGATCGCGGGGGCGGCACCCGATGCTGAACGGCCGATCGCCTTGGTGACTCGGAGGTACCGAGCCAACCTGAGGGGTCGAAATCATGTTCAAGTGTCTTTCGTGCGCCGGCGTCGTGCTGGCTGCGCTCGTAACTCCCACCGCCGCGCAGGCCGGCGTCCAGTTGGGTGCCTTCCCCAACGAGACCGGCGGCATCACCACGCTGGAGTCGCACCTGGGCCACAAGCCGGCGATCGACCACAGCTACACGCCGTGGGATTTCACCAGCTGGGCGATCCGCGTCGGGCCTGACCTGCGAGCCGGCCGGACACCGCTCCTGTCATGGTCAGCCGCGCCGCTGACGACCGCCTCGGCAATCGCCGCGGGCACGCAGGACGCCCGCATCCGCGCCGCCGCGACCGCCCTCAAGGCGGCCGGCAAGACCATCTACCTGCGGCCGTTCTACGAGTTCGACCAGCCGGTCGGACATCCCCGCTACATCGGCACCCCAACCCAGGTGGTCGCCGCCTGGAAGCACACGGTGGACCTCTTCCGGTCGGTCGGTGCGTCCAACGTCAAGTTCGTCTGGTGTCCGATGGCGTTCGACTACGCCAACGGCGTCGCCGCCAAGTTCTGGCCCGGCCCGACGTACGTGGATTACGTCGCGGCGGACGGCTACAACTTCCCCGGTGTCAAGTGGCGGGTGTTCGGCGACATCTTCGCCGCGGCGTACACCTACGCGGTCGCTGCCGGCAAGCCGTTCTTCATCGCCGAGACGGCCGCCCCGGGAGCCGACTCGCGCACACCCAGCTGGATCCAGGGAGCCGGCACCTGGGCGGCCGCGCACCCGGACGTGGCGGCGATCGTGTACTTCGACTCGATGTCGCCGAAGGGCTACGACTTCCGCCTCTACGCCCACAGCTCGACGTTCAGCGCATTCCGCACCACCAGCCTGATGACCGTCTTCGGCTGACCATCAGCCCGGGTGCCCGGGTGCCGCTCGGCGCCCGGGCCGCCCGGATCCGGTAGGGATCCGTTACGCCCGTGACCGCCGACCCGCGAGATCCCGCAGCGATCCAACTCTCGACCGTCGAGCAGTGGGCGGCCGCCCACCTCGATCCGACCTGGTACGCCTACTTCGCGGGCGGCGCGGCGGCCGAGCGCACCCTGCGCGGCAACGTCACCGGCTTCGACCGCTTCGAGCTGCGCCCGCGGGTGCTGGCGGAGTTCGAAGCGGCGACCGCCGCCACCCGGGTGCTGGGGCACGAGCTGAGCATGCCGGTGCTGACCGCCCCGATGGCGTTCATGCGCATGGCGCACCCCGACGGTGACGAGGGCATCGCGCGCGCGGTTGCCGCAACCGGCGCCGGAATGCTCCTCTCGACGCTGTCGCCGTCGACGCCTGCGGAGGTGGCCGCAGCGGCTCCCACCGCCACTCGCTGGCTGCAGCTGTACGTGCTCCGCGACCGCGGTCTCAGCGACGACCTGGTGGCGGAGGCGTTGGAGGCGGGGTTCAGCGCGATCGTGCTCACCGCCGACCTGCCGGTGATCGGCTCGCGCGGGCGCGAGCTGGCGAGCGGGTGGGCGATTCCAGAGGACGAGCTGCCCGCACTGGTGCGGGCGCGACGTGCCGGGGCGACGGAACGCGGTTTCGACCTGCTCGATCCCACCGTGTCGTGGGGCGAGGTCGACCGGCTGGCGTCCCAGTTCGGGGTGCCGGTGGTCGTCAAGGGCATCCTCCGCGCCGACGACGCCGTGCTTGCAGCTGACCACGGCGCGGCGGGCATCGTCGTCTCGAACCACGGCGGACGCCAGCTCGACGGTGCGCCGCCGGCGATCGCTGCGCTGCCCGCGATCGCCGAGGCTGCAGGCGACCGGGTGGAAGTGCTGCTCGACGGGGGTGTGCGCCACGGCTCGGACGTCGTCACCGCGCTCGGGCTGGGTGCGCGGGCGGTGCTGGTCGGCCGCCAGGTGCTGTGGGGCTTGGCAGTGGGCGGGGAGCCGGGCGCCCGACGTGTCCTCGAACTGCTGGGATCGGAGATCGCCGTCGCGCTGCGTCTGCTCGGCTGCGCCAGTCCGGCCGAGGTCGGCCGCGACCGGGTCAACCCCCGCGACTGACCGTGGCTCGCTTTCTGAGCACGTCGCGAGTGACCTCGACGAGGGCAGACGCGTCAGCGGCCGACGTGCGGTGGTTGACCACGCAGGGGCGCAGGTACGCGTCCCCGTCGATCGTGGCCGAGGCCACCCACACCCGCCCGTCGTCCTGGAGGGCGCGCGCGAGCGCGACCACCCGCCGGTTGGCGGCATCGTGCGACAGACCGTCCGGCAGCAGTCGATAGGGCACGATCGAGAGCACCGGCGGGTACGGCAGCGGCTCCATATCCGGCGCCTCGCGCAGCTCGTCCCAGAGACCGCGAGCGACCCTCACGTTGTCGTCGATCGCCGCGCGCAGCGCATCGGCGCCGTGCACGCGAAACGCCAGCCATACCTTGAGTGCGCGGAACGGCCGCGAGTACTCGAGCGTCACGTCGGCCGCATGGGGCTGTCCGCGCTCGTGCGGGAAGTAGTCCTCCACGTGGGCGAACGCGGCCTCCATGTCAGCTCGGTCGCGGGTCAGCAGCAGTCCGCACGCCTTGGGGACGAACAGCCACTTGTGGGCATCAAGGGAGATCGAATCGGCCCGGTCGAGTCCTGCGAAGACCGACGCCAGCGCGGGCACCGATGCGGCGGGCGCGCCGTAGGCGCCGTCCACGTGCAGCCACACACCGGCCGTCGCCGCGATGTCGGCCAGGTCGCCGATCGGATCGACCGCACCGGTGAGCGTCGTCCCAGCCGTTGCGACCACCGCGACCGGCACCACACCGGCAAGGCGGTCGGCGCGGACCGCCTCGGCCAGAGCTTGAGGCTCCAGTCGGCGTCGATCGTCGATCGGCAGGGCACGAACTCCGTCACCACCGATGCCCAGCAGCTCCGCGGTGCGGCGGATCGAGTGGTGCGCCTCCTGCGAGCAGTACACGGCGCAGCGCACGCCGGACAGACCGCGTTCGCGGGCACGCGGAAGGGCGCGGCTGCGAGCCGCCGCCAGCGCGGCCAGGTTCGACACCGTGCCGCCGCTGGTGAACGTCCCGACCGCGGCGGGGTACCCGATGAACTCCGCCACCCAGCGGGCGGCCTGCTCCTCGATCCGGGTCGCCGCGGCTGCCCACGAGGCGAGGTTGACGTCGTAGCAGGAGGCCAGCGCATCCGCCAGCACACCCACCTCGAGCCCCGAGGAGCCGACGAAGCCGAACCAGCGCGGACGGGGCTGAGCAAGGCTGCGATCCAGTACGTGGGCGGCGTCGGACAGCGCGGACACCACATCGTCCCCACCTGCCGGCAGCCCCATCGCCAGTAGCCGCTCGAGCCTCGTGTCGGCCCCGGGCTCGGATGGCCGGGCGGCGTCGAAGCTGTGCCAGGCGTCGAGGATGCCCGCGGCCACCGCAGCCACGGCCGGCTCGCGTCGGTCGCCCAGCGAGAGCGGCTGCCCTCGGATCGTCACGGCGCACCTCCGGTTTGACGACCGCGCGAGTCTACACTGGTCCACGCGCCGAGCCACGAGCGACGTCGAAGGAGGACACCGACAATGACCATCAAGCTCCATCGCTGCCCGAATGTGTGGTTCAAGCTCGACGGTCATCCCTGCTGGCGGGTGCAGAAGACGCTCAACGAGGCCGGGATCCCGTACGAGGTCGTCAAGGGACCCTTTCTGCGCGGTAAGCGCGACGAGCTGGAGCGGCTGAGTGGGCAGCGCCAGTACCCCGTGATCGAGTTCGAGGATGGCTCGCTCTACCGCGAGCAGTCCAAGCAGATGGCCGAAACGGTGCGCGGCGGCAGACTCGACGAGAAGCGCGCCGCTCCGTCAGCCCAGTAAGTTGCTCAACGCGACGCCGGCGGCGGCCCTTGGTCGTACGTCACCGACGGGTACACGAGATCGGCGTCGAGCACCGGAACCTGGCCCACGAGCGGCTGGCCCGGTGACTTGACGGCGTAGTACCGCACCCGGCCGCCGTCGACGAGGACGCTCCAGCGGTGGGTGATCCACAGCTCGCCGTCGCGCCGGATCTCCCATTGAAAGCGATCCAGCGGCCGCACCGCCGGCCCTTCGATGCGCCCGCCGTTGCGGTCGAACTGGCTGCCGTGACAGGGGCACCCGAAGCCGATCCCACTCGACTGCACCGGGCAGCCGACGTGCGTGCACCGGTTCGAGAAGACGACGAACATGGCGTCGGCCGCCAGCCAGTCATGGTTGGCGTTGCCGGTGTGGTGCACGTACGCCAGCCCGCTGGAAACAGGCTGACCGGGGGTCTCCACGAACGTCGCGGCGGTCGGGTCGAATCCGGTCTCGGAAGTGAATCTGGCCACCGGGCCCAGAGACGCCGGCTCGAAGGTCGCCTCCTGGGTCGTCGGGGCGAGCAGGTAGGCGACGGCCGGTGTGGCCGCCACGCCGCCGACGGCGGCTCCGAGGCCGACTGTGGCGACGCCGAGAAACCCACGGCGGGTGGTGGCAGATCTGGGGGTGTTCATCTGAACGTCCTTGGTCGGGAGGGTGGCTACACGTGATAGGCGGCCACCGGCCGACCGGTTCTCGAACCTCTCATCTCCCGCCAATCGACCCTCGAGGGCGATCCCCGCCTGGCTCAGAAGCCGATCGACTCCGGCACCAGGATGACGGTGATCCGGCCCCCCGGCTCGCTGTGGATGATCAGCGTCTTGGCGAGCAGGCTGCCCGGGTAGCCGACGGACTGCATGCGCAGGAACTCCCGCGGCAGGCTGTACTCGCGGACGCGCCGCAGGCCCTCGTCGAGGTCGCGCACCAGCTTCTGGTGGCCGACGACCAGAACCACGTTGCCGCCGGCGTAGGCGTATGCCCCCAGCTGGCTGCCGGAGCCCGAGCCGACCACGATCTCTCCGTCGTCGGTAACCGCGGCCGCGCTGCCGACGATGTAGTCGGGCGCCGCACCCAGCTTGCGCATCTCGCGGCCCTGGGTCTGGCGGTCGAGCTGGTTCAGCTTCGCCCGCACCGACTCGTAGCGGCCGGACTCCTCGATCTCGGCCGTGATCCCCAGCTCGCGCATCGTCTCGGACAGCGCGCCGTGCACCTCTGCCCCGTCGGGGATGGCTTCCAGCACCAGCGTCTTTGCGTGCCCGGCGCTGTCGGCGATCTGCACCTTGAAGCCGCGCGCCGCCAGCGCGCCGGCGGTCCGCTGCAGGCGCTCGCCGTCGGCGGGCCGCTCGAACTCGGTGTTGGGCGGCCCGGGGTCGGGTAGGACGTACGTGCTCACGATGATCTCCTCGCGTTCGGGCGTGTTGTGGATGCGAATCGTCAGCCTAGCAGAGATGATATGTAGTTCATAAACGATTCACCCGGTACACTGGGGCCGTGAGCGCCACACAGCACCGAGCCCGCGCCGAGACGGCGTCCATCGTCCTCATCGCGCAGCTCGCGCGGGGGATGCGGCGGCGACTGGAACAGGCGGTCGCGCCGCTCGGCCTGCGCCCGCGCCAACTGCTGGCGCTGCACCACCTGCGCGAGCACGGGCCGTCGGCGCAGCAGACGCTGATCGAGGTGCTGCGGCTCGACCCGTCGAACCTGGTCGCGGTGCTCAACGAGTTGGAGGACGCGGGGCTGATCGTTCGCCGTCGTGATCGCTCGGACCGGCGGCGCGGCATCATCGAGCTGTCCCGTCAGGGTGGGCGGCTGCTCGAGAAGGTGGACCGCGCGGTGCACGAGATCGACGACGAGATCCTGGCCGCCCTGACCGTGGACGAGCGGGCGACGCTGGGCCGCCTGCTGGGGCGGGCCGCCGAGGGCGCCACCGCCGACTGCGCGGCCGTGGTCGAGCCGGACTGCGACTGACTCCGGCTCAGCCGGCGATCGCCTCGCGCCGCCGCACCTCCTCGCGAACCTCCGGCGCAACCTGCGTCCCGTAGAGCTCGATCGCGTGCATCACCTGATCGTGGGGCATCGAGCCCACGGTCAGCTGGAGCATGAACCGCTGGTGGCCGAAGATCTCGTGCTGGAACAGGACCTTCTCGGTCACCTGCTGCGGGCTGCCCACGAAATTCGCGCCGCGCAGCGTGGCCGCCGCCTCGTACTGCTCACGGGTCATCGGCGGCCAGCCGCGCTCGCGCCCGATCTTGTCCATCACGGACGCGACCGGCGCGAACGACTGGTCGATCGCATCCTGCGAGGTGTCGGCGACGAACCCGTGCGAGT
This sequence comes from Gaiellales bacterium, assembly GCA_038230835.1. Classification (GTDB taxonomy): domain Bacteria; phylum Actinomycetota; class Thermoleophilia; order Gaiellales; family JAICJC01; genus DASUHT01. The sequence continues at coordinate 27,085 of JBBRMM010000018.1, read as the reverse complement.
TGATGCTGAGCCCGAGCGTGGCCGGGTCGTGGCCCGCCTCCGCCGCCGCGCGGCGGTGCAACTCGGCCAGGGGCGCGAACCGCTCGGGCAGGCCGCCGATGATCGCAAGCGCCATCGGCAGTCCGAGCGACCCGGCGCGGACGGTGGACGCGGGCGTCCCACCGACGGCGATCCAGATCGGGATCCGCCGCTCCGGGCGCGGGTACACCCCAAGGTCGTCGATGGCCGGTCGGTGGCTGCCCGACCAGGTGATGCGCTCGGACTCGCGCAGCTCCATCAACAGCTCGAGCTTCTCGGCGAACAGGTCGTCGTAGTCGTCGAGGCTGTAACCGAAGAGCGGGAACGACTCGATGAAGGAGCCCCGGCCGGCCATGATCTCGGCGCGCCCGCCCGAGAGCAGGTCGAGCGTCGAGAACTCCTCGAACACCCGCACCGGGTCGTCCGAGCTGAGCACCGTGACCGCGCTGGTCAGCCGGATCCGCCGCGTGCGGGCCGCCGCCGCGGCCAGCACCACCGCGGGCGCCGAGACGGCGAACTCGGGACGGTGATGCTCCCCCACGCCGTACACGTCCAGCCCCACCGCGTCGGCCAGCTCAACCTCTTCGAGCAGGTCATGCAGCCGGCGCGCGGGGCTCACACGCTCGCCGGAGCGGGCGTCGGGTGTGACCTCGGCGAACGTGTACAGGCCCAGCTCCATCGAAGCTCGGATAGTACCGGGCGCGCAACACCGGCTCAGCGCTCGTTCGAACGCACATGGTCGGCCAGCTCACCCAGCGCCGCGACCCAGACCCGGTCGTCTGCGACCACGTGCCGGATCACCTCGTCGAGCATCGCCAGCCGGCTCGGCCGCCCGATCACCTGGGGGTGCATCGTGAACACGCAGCAGCCGCCCAGTTCGCTGATACCGTCGAACTCGTCGCGCCAGATCTCAGACACCTCGCGGGCCGACGCGATCTTGCGCGTCCAGCTCGCGCCGCTGAACCAGAAGTGAGCGGCATCGTCCAGCAGCCACTGCACCGGGAGCTCGACGACGGAGTACCCCGGGTGCACGTAGGGCCACAGGTCGTCCATGAAGTTGCTGGAGTAGGTCAGGCCGTGCCGTTGGAGCAGCTCGAGCGTGTGCGGGCTGAAATCCCAGGACGGCGAGCGGTACCCGCGCACCTCCGGCGTGAATCCGCGCAGCACCTCGATCGCTCGGGTCAACTCCCGCTCCTCCTCGTCCACCGTGAGCTCCGAGGGTGACGTGTGCGTGTAACCGTGGACGGCCAGCTCGTGACCGGCCGCAACGGCGCGGGCGACGAGTTCCGGGTACCGCTCGGCGACCACCCCGGGCACGAAGAACGTCGCCCGCAACCGGTGCCGCTCGAGCAGGTCGATGACCAGCGGCAGCCCGACCCGTGCCCCGTACGTGCCCTGCGAGAGCACACCCGGCCGCTCGGCGTTGGCGGAATCCTCGGCGATCCAGACCGACTCCGCGTCGAAGTCGAAGGTGAAGGCCGCCGCACAGTGCTTGCCCTCCGGCCACGTGTACCGGGATCGCATGGTCAGCGGATGGTAGTGGGTCGTCAGGGAGGCCCCGAGCGAGCCGCGTCATCCACGTGGTCGCTCGGGGCCCGCCGGCACACCCGTATCAGCCGGGGAGAGGAGCGCCGTCCTCCGTGTAGGGCGGCGGCGTATACGCCCGGCCCGGTGTTGCTCCGACCGCGAGCATCTGCACCGGCTCGTCGCCTGTGGTGACCTTACGCCGCTCGCCCGGCCCGATGCGAATGAATACGCCCGGCTCCAGCCGGTGACTGACTCCCCCGGCGTGGAGCGTGGCCGAGCCGGAGAGGGCGGTGTAGACCTCTTCCTGGCCGTCGGCCACGTGATCGTGCTCGGGGAAGTGCTCGAAGTTCGGCGGGAAGTTCTCCACCTGCATCCCGAACGCCGTCACGCCGAGGCCGGCACGGGCTCGACAGAACCCCCCGCCGTTCGGCGTATCGAACTCCTCGACGCGCTTGACCGTGATGTCCGACATCGCTCCTCCTTCGGTTCTTTCGACCCCGTCTCGGGTCGTCATCACCATGACGAACGGGACGTCCCGGAATCGACAGCGCCCGATCCGGGATTCGATCGCTCAGGACGTGCCGGGGGCAAGTTCGGACGATGGCGTAGGTCTTGCGAACGGTCTCGCGAATCTCCCAGCGGCCCGACCACCCGTCCGGGAAGAAGCGCACCACGCCTGGCCGGATCTCGTGCCGGGTGCCGTCGTCGTCGATGATGGTGGCGTCGCCGGCGACGAAGTGCATCAGCTCGCAGATCCCCTCCCGACGAGAGGGAAACGAGCCGGGCGTGCACTCCCAGATGCCGGTCTGGACGTGACCGTCATCGGAGAGCTCGAGACCGAAGGCGAGCGGGGTACCGGAGAACGGCTCGATGCCCGGCGGCCACGCGCCCAGCGGCTGGAGCTCGGCGCTCCGAACGTCCACGACGGGCTGCGACCCGGTGCTCTCGATGCGGGTGACGCTGGTCATGCGGCTCCTTCGGAGTGGGCTGTTGGCGGCACAAATGAGTGCGAGCGCCGCAGCGTGGCTTCCAGCTGATCCTCGACCGAGCCCCACCCCTCGACGAACCGCTCGACCCGCGCGGGTGGCAGCCGGCTGTGCACGATGCACATCAGCGTCTCGCCCTCGCCGTGGGGAGCGAAGGTGACTGTGACCACGCTCTCCCCGGGAATCGCTGACGAGCGCCAGCTGAAGCTGAGCCGGTGCGGCCGGTCGATCGAGATGTACTCACCCTCGATCTCGCTAGTGCGGTCGGGGAACACCATCACGATGCGCAGGCGGCCACCAACCCGGGGATCGATCGAGACCTGGGCGGTGCCGGGAGCAGGACAGATGAACTCCGCCAGCGCCGCCTCGTCGACCCACGCGTCGAACACCTCGTGCGGCGGAGCCGGCAGCACGCGATCCACGCGGGCCGACGTGATCGCCGGGTCCGAGGTCATCGCCGTACCCGCTCGAGCTGCGCGGTCAACGCGTCGGCGCGGCCGGCCCAGAACGCCGTCTGCTCGGCGATCCACGCCTCGGCATCGGCCAGCGAGTCGGCACGCACCGAGAGCCAGTGCTCCCGGCCGCGCACGTCGCGGGCGACCAGACCGGCGTCCTCCAGCACCGCCACGTGACGGGCCACCGCGGTGAAGGAGATCGGAAGCGGCGCCGCCAGGTCGGTGATGCGAGCCTCCCCGCCACGAAGCACTCGCAGCATGCTCCGCCGGGTCGTGTCGCCCAGGGCGCGGTACACGCGATCGAGCGTCGCCGAATCCTCAACCATATAGTTGAACATTACCACTCGGCGTGATATGACAACCGCACCGTCGAAACGACCCTGGGGGTTCCCGATGAGCGTTGCCACGCACGATGTCGTCCCGCACGAGGCCTGGCTGGAGGCCCGCACGGCCCTGCTCGCCAAGGAGAAGGAGTTCACCCGTATGCGCGATTCGCTGAGCGCGCAGCGGCGCGCCCTGCCCTGGGAAGTTGTCGAGAAGGACTACGTGTTCGACAGCCCCGCCGGCACCGAGACGCTGGCCGACCTGTTCGACGGATGCAGCCAGTTGATCGTGTACCACTTCATGTACCCGGCCGACTGGGACGAGGGCTGCAGGCACTGCTCCCTTCTGGGCCGACAACTTCGACCCGGTCATCGTCCACCTCAAGGCGCGCGACGTCACCATGGTCGCGGTGTCACGGGCGCCGCTCGCCAAGCTGACCACCTACAGGCAGCGGATGGGCTGGGGCTTTCACTGGGTCTCGTCGGCGGGCAACGACTTCAACGTCGACTACGGCGTCTCGTTCACCCCAGAGGAGGCCGAGCAAGGGGCGTTCTACAACTACCGGGTGCAGCCGACGCCGTCCGAACGCGAGGGCATGAGCGTCTTTCTCACGAACGACGACGGCCGCATCTTCCACACCTACTCCGCCTATGCCCGCGGCATCGACCTGCTGAACACCGCGTACAACTACCTGGACACCGTGCCCAAGGGCCGGGACGAGGACGGCCGGCCCCAGCACTGGGTCCGCCGTCACGACGAATACGACGCCTGAGTCATCTGCGGCTGTCGCGCAGCGAATTCTCCGGGTGGCTACGTGAGTGTTGTCGTCAGGGCTACCGAGCCACTCGCTCACCGGGCGCCGGCACGATCCGGATGTAGGGCCGCGGCGACTTCCAGCCGTCGGGATAGGTCTCGCGCGCGGCGTCGTCGGACACCGAGCCGGCGATGATCACATCCTCCCCCGGCTTCCAGTTCACCGGAGTGGCGACCTTGTGTTCGGCGGTCAACTGCAGCGAGTCGATCACCCGCAGCACCTCGTCGAAGTTCCTACCGGTGGTCATCGGATAGACCAGGATCAGCTTGACCTTCTTGTCCGGGCCGATCACGAACACGTTGCGGACGGTCTGGTTGTCGGCCGGCGTCCGCACGAGCGGATCGCCCGAGGTGCTTGCGGGCAGCATGCCGTACAGCTTCGAGACGTTGAAGTCGGCGTCGCCGATCATCGGGTAGTTGGGCGCGTAACCCTGCGTCTCCTCGATGTCGGCAGCCCACTTGGCGTGATTGCCGACAGGGTCCACCGACAGGCCGATCACCTTGACGTTCCGGCGGTCGAACTCAGGCTTGATCTTGGCCATGTATCCGAGCTCGGTGGTGCACACCGGGGTGAAGTCCTTGGGGTGCGAGAAGAGTACCGCCCACGAGTCGCCGATCCAGTCGTGGAAGTGGATCGTTCCCTCGGTGGTCTCGGCCTCGAAGTCCGGTGCTGTGTCGCCAATCTGCAGACTCATCGTGTCCCTCCTGGTCAGATTCGAGCACTGCTGTCCGTGAGTGCCACGTTATTGTGCTCGACCACGAGCGCGGTGTCCACTCGCACCCGCCGGCCGGTCTGCTGACCGGCTATCGCTGGACGTTGAACCAGGTGCCACCCGGCCCGGTGTAGCTGAACCCCTCCCCCCAGACGGCGATCGTCCTGCCGGCGCTGGTCACCGCGATCTCGCCGTAGTCGCCGTAGATCTCGTCGAAGCCACTCGCGTTCACGTACCCGGCCGCGCCCGCCGGCGCGTCGTCGATCCTGACCGGAGGAGACCACGTGCGGCCACCGTTTGCGGAACTGCGGTACCAGACGTTCCAGGCGTCGGCGTCGTCGCCGTCGGCGGTCTGCATGTACCAGATCCGCACGTCGCCGCCACCCGAGGAGGCGAGCCGCGGCCCGGTTGCGTCCTCTCCGGCGGTCGAAAGCGCGACCGGGGAAGACCACGTCCGGCCCTCGTCGGACGAGGCGGACACCTCGACCCGCTGCGGCCCACCGGCGACCGAAGGGCCCTCGAACGCGAATACCAGATGCCCGGCGGAGTCCGCCACGACGGACGCCTGTCCGATGTAGAAGTCCGGCTTGCAGCCGTCCGCCACGCATGACTCCCCGACGGGTACCTTCGCCACGACCACGTTCTGCCAGCTCGCGCCGCGGTCACGGGAGATGATCGCGTGATGCCACACCTGGCCGCCGACGTTCTTCGAGCCGGCGTAGTTGACGCTGCTCTCGGCAAAGACGACCGTGCCGTCTGCCAGTACGCGGGCGTCGTAGGCGTAGTAGTAGCGCTTGCCGGCGGTCAGCTTCTGCTGCGTCCAGGTGGCGCCGTGGTCGTGCGACTGGCCGACGTACAGGTCACCGCCCTGGGGGCCGTTCCAGGAGACGTAGACGTCACGTCCCGAAGCGCTCATGGTGACCTCGGGCTTGTCTGTCCAGGCGACCTTGCCGTACACGTGAACCGGCGCCGACCAGGTCGCGCCATGATCGGTCGACTTCGTGAACACGGTGGAGAAGCCGCCCGCCCGGTCAGCATTCAGGAACGCCGAGTAGACCACGCCGGTGTTCGGAACGACCTCGATCGTCGGGTCGTACTGCGCGTGCGAGCCCAGACACAGGCAGAGGGGCGTCTGCCGGCCCCACGAGGCCCCGCCGTCGCTCGACACCGTCAGCGCGATGTACGGCGTCGGGCAGTGACTGGCACAGTTCTTGGGCTGGGCATAGCGGGTCGTCAACAGGTACACGTACGGCGAGCTCGGGTCAGCCGCCACCGCCGGTTCCCAGTCGTCGGTTGGCGGGTTCAGCAAACGTGACCCGACCCACCCGGGGGCCGGGTTCCTGGTCGGCGCCGCGCTGCCGCCGAACGTCCTGTTACGCCGGGCCTCGGCGAGGGCGGTCAGGCGCTCGGTGCCCAGGTTCTGTTCGTCCTGCGCTTCGACCGAGCCGGCTCGCTGTCCGACGGCGGCGGCCGAGCGCGTGTAGGCCGGTCCGGAGCGGCCGGCGGTCTGCGGTGACTCCCCAACGCGATGCAGGAACACCATGAACATGACCGCAGCGCACACCACGCCTGTCGCCAGCACCCCTCGACGCATCGAGCCTCCCCCCTGAATGTTCGGCGATCATGTGATCGTACCGGCCGCCCGAGAGTCCCGTCAAGGCGTTGCCCGGAAGACCGGGCCGCCGGCGACTTGCGCAGCGATCGCCGGTGGTCGATGATCCCACCCCGACGAGCCTCGATGGTTGATCGATATCTCCGTGGTGTCCTGGGCGGCGAGAACCGAGCCTCGCCAGGACGCAGGGAGCGTCAATACCCTGAGTATTGGCGCGATCGAGGACGCCGCGAGGCGACAGTTCGCAGCCGCAGCCCCACCAACATCGCCGCCCCACCACAACCGTGGCGCGGCCGGGCCCGCGCGAGATATCGATCAACCATCTACCAGGGAGGCCAAAATGAAGGGAGGCCAAAATGACGGCTATCACCGAGAGCATCGAGATCTCACGGCGTCCAGAAGAGGTGTTCGCCTACCTCGACGATCTCGCCCGACACGTCGAGTGGCAGGAGGCGCTCATGAGCGCCCGTGTCCAGCCCGACGGCCCCACCAGGCTGGGCACCAGATCCACTGAGACCCGCCGGATGGGCAAGCGCGAGCAGACGGGCACGTACGAGATCACCGAGCACGAGCCGCCGCACGTGTTCGCCTTCCGGGGCATCGACGGCCCCATCCGCCCGATCGGCAGGGGCACCATCGAACCGCTGGCCGACGGCACGCGATCACGGGTGACCATCGAGCTCGACTTCGAGGGCCACGGGCTCGGCAAACTGATGCTTCCACTCGTCCGCAGCCAGGCTCGGAAGCAGGTGCCCAAAGACCAGCAGCGACTGAAGGAGCGACTGGAGAGCGCGTCGAGTTGAACCCGGCGGCGCGGCCCAGGCCGGTGTACGCCTGTGGCGGGACCGGCTGATCGTCCGACCCCAGTGCTACTGTTTCTTGTGACACAACGAGCGCAATCGCGGTCGTGCGTTGTGCCGGTCGGGGCCCAAGCAGAGCGACTCCGGTGCCGTCACCCTCCTCATACCTCTGGCGGGTCCAACGTTCTCGGGCAGAACGGACGGAGGTTATGGAATCGCTCTCAGTCAACGAGATGTGTCGCGGGCAGGCGATCGATCTGCGCGCCGCGACCTGGTGGCGGCCATGACCGGCCGCCCGACCGGCGCCGAGCCGGACGCAGCCACTGGCGAGTCGCTCGGGGCCCGCGTTCGTGAACTGCTCGACCAGCAGGCTGCCCTGCGCGACTTGGCGATCGCCGTCGCCGACATGCGCGCACCCGAGGTGATCTATGAGCTCGTTGCCAAGCAGGCTGCGGCCGTCGCAGGCGTCGAGTCCGGGGCCGTCGTTCGCTTTCGTGCCGACGGCGTCGGTGAAGTCGTCGGATCCTGGCGCATGGGAAGCAACCAGACCGGGAGCCTGATCCCACTGGACGGAACGATGGGCGTCGCCATCGTCGCCCGTACCGGACGCGCCGCGCGGATGAACGGTGCCGAGCCATCGGATGAGCACCTGCCGGGCGCGAACGAGTCGGAGCCATCGGCCTCGGTGCTCGGGGGCGTTGCCGTGCCGATCCGTGTGCGCCGGGAGCTCTGGGGCTGCCTGCGTGTCGTCGCGTGGGGCGACGAGCAGATTCCGCCCGACCTGGAGGAGCGACTGGGCGTCTTTGCCGACCTCGTCGGCCTCGCGATCACCAACACCGACACCAGCGCGCGCCTGCTGTCCCAGGCCACCGGCGATCCACTGACCGGATTCCTCAACCATCGCGCCTTCCAGGATCGAATCGAGAGCGAGGTCGGACGCGCGTTGCGCTACGGCCGCCCGCTGACACTCGTGCTCCTCGATCTCGACTACTTCAAGAGCATCAACGACGCCTACGGTCATCAGGAGGGGGACGCGGTGCTGATCCAGGCGGCGCGTCTCCTCGAGTCCGGCGCACGCGCGGGAGACGTCCTCGGGCGGATCGGTGGTGACGAGTTCGCGCGGACCACCGCCTCGTGGCAGCGCTCGCTCCAAGCTCCGTGGTGATTCAACGAACAGGTGCAGTGCCTGCAGCCGGCGCGGCGTCGGCAGCAGCCGGTCGACAGGATCGTCCACCCAGATCACGCCGATGATGGAATCGTCTCGGGCGCGGAGAGGTACGAGCAGCCAGTGTCGGTGCCAGGCATTGGGGCCGGCGCCGTTGTGCTGTGAGCGGTAGGCGATCGACTCCTGGGAGCAGCGGGCGGCGCCGTCTGCGTGAGGCAGCAGGTAGCAGCCGTTGGTGTCGAAGTCGGGGTCGAGCAGACGAGAGAGATCGGCCGCGGTCGTCGGCGTCGTCAGCGCCGCCGCGCCCGCGGACCAGCCCAGCGCGGCGGAGCAACGGTAATCCCCGTCCTCCGGGTCGCGCAGCTGGATCATCACCTTGTCGAACCCGAGCGCCGATCGGATGCCGCTGCAGACGATGTCCAGCAGGTCCCGGACCGAGCCGGAATCGAGCAGCCGCGACGAGACCGAGAGCAGTTCCGTCAGCGTCGCCTGGGACCGCTCCCAGTTCTTGGTTGCCTGTGCCGCCTCGACGAGAACTCCGGCCTGCGAGCTCACCGCCACCAGCACGTCCAGCTCCTCGTCCGACAGGCGCAGGCCGGAGGCCGGGTCTCCGACGGAGAAGACCCCGAGTACGTGGCCGTCGGAGTGCCGGAACGGGACGAACAGCTCGTCCTGCGGCTGCCACGCATTCGGGATCGGGCTCGGGGGATCGCTGGGCACATAGCGATCACCGAGGTGCGACTCCCAGTCGAACGACCCCTGCGGGATGACGTATGCACCCCGGCGGTTGAAGCGCGGCGTCGTGAGCGGGGCAAACCATTCCGGCGAGTAGGTCGAACCGAGCAGCTGTGCCCGAGCCTCGTCGCTTCCGTGCACGCTCGAGACGATGAAGTCGTCCCACTCCGGCCGGTAGACGTTGATGACGACCGTGCCCAAGCCCAGTGCGCGCCCGACGGTATTCGCGATCTCGTCCAGCAGGCGGTCGGGATCGTCCTTCATCTGCACCAGCCTGATCACGTCGACCAGTCCCTGGATCCGCGCCACCGGGGACAGGTCAGGGGCCCTCGGTGTCGTCGGACGCGCCAGGTTCTGGCGCCTCGCCGCGGGGTTCTCGAGCACGATCCGGGCCGCCTGGATGACCTCGGGGTCGAATTGGGTGCCCGACATCCTCTCCAGTTCCTGCAACGCCGCGTCCCGAGTCATCGCGCTGCTGTACGAGCGGTCGCTGGTCATTGCGTCGAACGCGTCGCAGACGGCGATGATCCGCGCTCCGAGCGGGATCTCGTCGCCGTGCAGACCGTCGGGATACCCCCCGCCGTCCACCCGCTCGTGCGTCCAGCGAACGATCGTGGCGACGCCCGCAAGGGCGGGCGCCGCGTTGAGAATGGCCTCGCCGATAATGGTGTGCCTGCGCATGACCTCCCACTCCGACTTGTCCAGCGGGCCGGGCTTGTCGAGGATCGACCGGGGGATCACTGCCTTGCCGACGTCGTGCAGGTCAGCGGCCAGCACGGTGTCTTCGATCGTGTCCCGCTCGACTCCGAGCTGTTCGGAAACCGACCTGGCGAGCTCGCCGACCCAGCCGGAATGCGGCCGCAGATCGGGCGCGTGCTGATCGAGCACGGCGAACAGCAGGTCGCGCGCCTGCCTCTTGGTGGAGGCTCGGCGGTCGTCTTTCTGGGCGTACATGCGCCGGTCCACGATCCGCAGCGCCGAGGACGCGTCGCGCGCCTCGCGCGGCAGCAGGACGAAACCATAGGATGAACGGATTGCCTCGTGCTCGTCCGTGAGCGCCGCCAGTGCCGAGGCGAGCGCGCCTTCCAGCTCGGATGGAGACCCTCGAAGCAGCATGCAGAACTCGTCGCCGCCGATCCGGTAGGCCGTGGCCGACCCGGCGAATGTCGCTGCCAGGCGCGTCCCGAGGCGCGCCAGCAACGCGTCTCCGGCAGGATGACCGTGTGTGTCGTTGTAGGCCTTGAATCCATCCAGGTCGAACATCGCAAGCACAGCCGGCGTGTGGTCGGTGCCGGCGTCGATCGCACGTTCGAGGTCGGCCAGCAAGCGCCTGCGGTTGCCGAGTCCGGTCAGGTCATCGGTGAGCGCGAGCCGGCGGGATTCCTCGACTCGCGTGCGCAGCCGGGCCACCCATGCCCACAGCAGCACCGCAGCGCCGGCCCCGGCTATCCCAACGGTCACCATCCGCACCACCTGCCCGCCACCGAGCGACAGCACGGCCACCGCCGAGCCAACCGATGCCAGCAGGAGAGGACGGTGCCCATCCGACCCGGGCACCCATTGGAACAACCGATCCATGCAGTCCCATCGTCAGCCTCCGCGGAATTCGTAGCGAACTCACGACGTCACGGCTCGGCGGAGGGTCGGCAGCGCCGCGGCCGTCACCTCGTCCGGACGAAGGAACGCGGCCACGTGGCCGGCGCCCGCCAGGTGCACGCTCCGTGCATCCGGCATCGCCTCCGCCATCATGGCCTGGATGTCGTCCGCGTCCTCCTCGGCGCCTGCGATCAGCACAGTCGGGGCAGATATCCGGGCCAACGCATGCCACGGATCCGGATCGGCCGCGTTCGCCGCCAACGTGAGCCGGAACTGCGTGGCGTCCGTGTTGGTGAACTGCGCGCGCAGCCAGCCGGGGAGTGTGAGCCCCTCCTCCCGCTCGATCAGCTCGATGAGCGCCGTCATGCTGTCGTCGCGGGCCGCCGGCTCGTAGTCCGAGGGTGCCGGGTCGGCGCCTGGCCGATCGAAGACCGCACCGAGCGACACCAGCCCCACCACTCGGGTGTCGGCCGCCGCCAGGCGGATTCCGACCTCGGCGCCGAAGGAGTAGCCGACGAAGCCGTACCGCGTCAGCCCGAGCAGGTCGGCAAGCGCCGACGCGTCGGTGACGTACTCCGCCACGCGATGCGCTGCGATCTCGTTGGGCCGGTCGCTGGCCCCCCGGCCGCGGTGGTCGATGAGGATCAACCTGAACTCGGCCAGCCGCTCGACGTAGCCGCCGTCTCGCCACATCGACGAACTGCCGGCGCCCCCGGTGTGCAGCATGACCGGGAACCCGCTGCCCACCTCGTCGTAGGCCAGGCGCACGCCACCTCGCGAGAACGTCCGCATCGGCTGAGTCTATGCGTCTTAACGCCCGGTGTCTTCCGGGCCGACCGTTTCGCACTCGACCCCCCTCGCGTTCCGGGGGAATCGGGTCTGGCGAGGGGGGCCGAGCCGCGACAGCCTCAACCCGGGCTCCGTACACGGGATGGGGCTCTGCGAGCCCGCACCGTCCACGATGCCGGCCCGCTGGCGCGAGTCTACGTTTTGCAGCTCGAACACCCGGTGACGGGATCGATAACTTCCGGTGAAGTCTCACCACCGGACGCCGGTCCGCCTCGCGGGAGCACCTCGACGTGGACCAGGAGGGCGGGACGCATGACGTCTCCGGGGAGGTCGGCCGAGGTCAGACGCCCCACGCGGTAGGCTGGTCGAGTGTTCCAGGAAACGACCCGTTCTGGGGCTTCGAGACGGTTCGCGGAGTGATGGCGCGGCAGGGCCGTGCGCCCGCCGCGGGCGCGGTCATCACCGGAGTGCTGCTGTTGGCGATCGGCATCATGGCCGCCCACCGTTCGTGGTGCCGGGGGTGCTCCTGGTCGCAGTGGTCGCTTGGCTGATCGGGTCCCGTCGTCGCGCCGCCCACAACGCAGATCGGCTGGAGGCACGCGCCGCCGCGAGGACGTGCTTGTGGGAGCTGCGTGGGACGTCGCGGCGGCGAGCGCGACCGCCGCTGTCGGTGCCCGCTCAACGCTGGCCGCACTCGTCACGGCAAGCGCCGACGCCGCCGACGCCGCCGCCCGGACGTGCCGCGCCGAGCCGAGGAAGAGCCCGCCACGGCTGCCACCTGGACGAGCGCGGCGCTCGAGATCGCTGCGGCCGAACGCCGATCCGCGGTCAATCCGCCCGCGCGCTGGATGGTTGATTCCGAATTGGCGTGATGCCCGGGCGAGCGAGAACCGAGCTGAGGTTCGCAGCCGAAGCGCCCCGCTTCGGCGGCCGAGGGCCCGTCCAAGCGAGGGAGCGACCGGGCGCGCGGCAATTTGGAATCAACCATCGAGATTGGAGCGTCGTTCAGAACGTGAAGCACTCGCTCAGGTCGCCGACGAACGAGAGGCCGTCTCGCGGGCGGGCGGGCGGGCCGACCGGGTCGGTGCCCGCCGCCTGGTTGTTCGGGCCGCCGGGGGTGCCGGCGTCGAACCGGTGGTTGATGGATGCGAGCGTGGGCAGCGCGAAGGTGCGCTCGATGAACTTCAGTACCGAGCTGTGCTCGTACAGCGTCGTTTCGAGATGTGACGGCTTCGCGTGCGGTGAGATGATCCACGTCGGCACCCGCGGCCCCAGCCCGTAGGCGTCCACCTGCGGCGGCGAGACATGGTCGAAGTAGCCTCCCGACTCGTCGTAGGTGAGGATGTACGCGGATTGCGACCACTGTGGCGAGCCCATCAGCGCCGAGATCAGCCGCTGCTGGTAGCCCATCCCGACGGAGACGTCGGCGGGTGGATGCTCGTCGACTTGACGGGTGTAGCTCGGGATCATGAAGGACACGTTCGGCAGGTTGCCCGTGGCGGCGTCATGCAGGTAGTCGGTCATCGTCTTTCGCGTACGCGGGTCATGGGCGAAGCGCTTGAAGAACACGTACACGTTGTCGCTGTCGCCGTACGGCACGTTGTCCATGCCACCGATGTTGTAAACCTTCCACGTTACGCCGGCCGCCTCGAGCAGATCGAGAATGCACGGATAGTCGAGCACTCCGTAGCCCCACACGCCGTTGGTCGTGATCCCGCCCGACGTTGCAGCGGCGAGGTAGAACCGGTTCGGCCAGGTCGGCCCCATCACCGAGCAGAAGTAGTTTGCACAGAGGGTGAAGTTGGCGAACAGGCTGTAGTAGAACGGTAGTTCCGCCGCGGTGTAGTAGCCCAGGCAGTCGATCCCACTCGTGGTGTAGAAGCCATCCATCCTGCCGCCGTCCCAGGCCTCGTGCATCGCGGTCCACGAATGGCCGACGTCCGGCGTCGACAGCGCCGTGAACTCGTACGGGACGACCGACCCTCCATGGCCGTCGGGCTGTGCGTAACCCGCCGGCACACCCTGGTTGCCCACCCACGGCGCGTACCCGTAGTAGTGGTCGAATGACCTGTTCTCCTGGCACGACACCACCACGTGCCGGATCGGGGACGCGCCCCGGGGCTTGGCTGAAGCCGCGGACGCTGATGCCAAAGGCAGCGCGAGACCCGCCGCGCCCACCGTGGCCGCATCCCGCAGAAACGCACGCCGATTGCTGAGTCGAGCGCTCATCGATCCTCCCCGTCGAATGACTGACGGGTCACACGCTCCCACCTCCCGGCGAGGCCATGGGTTACCGACCGGGGAAGACTCCGTGAGCGGACGGAGACCGCACCGCCGACCGATTCAGTAGTACAGCTCGGGAGGGCCCTTGTACTCCTGCAGGATGTTGCCGCCGTCGATCACGATCGACCTGCCGGTGACGTACCGCGATGCATCCGAGGCGAGGAAGGCGATCAGTTCGGCGACCTCTTCCGGCGTGCCCGGTCGGCCGACGGGGGTGTGCGTGCCCGCCACCAGTTCCTCCGGGCTCGAGGAGCCGGTGGCGATCCATCCCGGCGCGACGCTGTTCACCGTCACGCCCTCGCCGGCGACCTCGACGGCGAGGCTGCGGGTGAGCCCGTCGACCGCCGCCTTGGCAGTGCTGTAGCCGGTCGAGCCCGGGTTTGCCACCAGCGGGCCGGTGACCGAGGACACGTTGACGATCCGGCCGTACCGCCGGTTCAGCATCCCGGGCAGCACGGCGCGCGTCGCATGCACCGTCGTCGTCAGGTTCAGGCGGATGATGTGCGCCCACTCGTCCTCGCCGAGCTCGTGGAACCGCTTGGACACATCCGGTACGCCGGTCTGGACCATGCCGGCGTTGTTGACCAGGATCTCCACCGGACCGAGCCGCCCGACCACCGCCTCGACGAGGTCGCGGGTCTCGTCGCCGCTCGTGAGATCCGCGGTGAAGCCCGCAGCCGGCTGTCCGGCCGCGAGCAGCTCCTCGGCACGCTCGTGGATCCGATCGGTGGTAGCCGCGACCGCGACCGTCGCACCGCGGCGTCCGAGCGCCCGGGCGGCGGCAAACCCGATCCCGGTCGGGCTTCCGGCGCCGGTCACGAGCGCCACGCGGCCCGCCAGCGAGATCGGGTCGGCGGACGCCCCCGCGGAGCTCACGTGCGGCCGCCCGCGCCGCCGGCGGCCGACAGCCCGGCCTCCAGCGCCTCCACCAGGATCCCGACGTGCTCCTGCTGGAAGACCAGCGGCGGGCGGATCTTCAACACGTTGTCGCGCGGGCCGGTGCGCCCGACCAGGACCCCCCGTTCGCGCATCACGTCCACCACCACCGTGGCCCGGCCGGGGTCGGGCTCACCTGCGTCCGACACCACATCGGCCCCGATCAAAAGCCCTCGCCCGCGCACGCCGCCCAGAGCCGGGTGCCGTGGACGCAACTCCTCGACCGCGCGCAGCAACGTCGCACCGACGCCCGCGGCATGGGCTATCAACCGCTCGTCCTCGATCACCTCCAAAACTGTCAGGGCCGCTGTGCACGCCACGGGGTTCCCACCGAAGGTGCTGAAGAAGTGGCCCGACTCGGCGAACCGCTCCACCAGGTCACGCCTGGCTATCAACGCCGCCACCGGGTAGCCGTTGCCCATCGGCTTGCCGAGCGTGACGATATCCGGCACGAGCCCGGACGCGGCGAACGACCACAGGCCCTCACCGGTGCGGCCGTGCCCGGCCTGCACCTCGTCGGCCACGAACAGCGCGCCCGCCGCACGGGCGCGCGCCACCATGTCCACCACGTCACCGACCGGCGGCGTCAGGATGCCGTCGCTTGTGAACCCGCAGTCCAGGTACATCGCCGCCGGCGCGATGCCGCGGCCGGCCAGGCGCCCGATCGCCGCCTCCACCTCGATCGGCGCGCCACCCGGCGGACGTTCCGCCGACATCGCGATCGTCTCGATCCGCTCGGGCCGGTGGCCCTTCGGCCACTCCTCGGGGGACAGGTCGGCAACCGCCGTGGTCACACCGTGATAGGCGAAGCCGGTCACGATGCCGCCGGTGTTGCCGGTGCACGCGGTCGCGATCCGCCACGCCAGATCGGTCGCTTCGCTGCCGGAGTTGACCAGCGTGACCACGTCCAGGCCGCCGCCGTCAGGCATCGTCGCCACCAGCCGCTCGGCCAACTCGACCAGCGGCTCGTACAGGTAACGGGCATGCGTGTTCAGGCGGCGCGTCTGCCGTACCACCGCCTCCGTCACACGAGGGTGGCAGTGACCGACGACCGGCACGTTGTTGTAGGCATCCAGCAGCCGGCGGCCGTTGACGTCGAACAGCCACGGCCCCTCACCCCGCGCCACGTGCACCGGGTGGGAGTAGGAGAGCCCGGTGATGGCCGCACCCAGCACACGGTTGCGACGCTCGGCCAGCCGGTCGCTGGGGCCGGTTCGCGCCGGCGCACCGAACTCGACCGCGGCGCGATCGAAGCCCACGTCGGCGAGGTGCCCGAGGAGCGCCCACGAGCCCGGGTCCCAGGCCTGGATGTACTCGGCGTTCTCCGGGTAGCGACGCACCCGCCAGGCACTGATGGTCACGATGGTGGCCAGCCGGGCCGCCAGCGCATCACACACCAGCTCAGCCTCGAGCGGCTCCAGGGGCGTGACCGAGGCGTACCCGTCCAGGAACAGGCGGGCCGAGCGGAACACGTCGTCCTTCGGCCGGCAGCGCAGCACAGACGCCATCGCGGCGGCCATGTCGGCCAAGAGCGCCGTGTGCACGATGTCTCCGAAGTCGACGATCCCCGTCACCCGACCGCGATCGTCCAGCAGCACGTTGTCGAGCGCCAGGTCACCGTGCACCACCTGAGCGCGCAGCTGGCGCCAGGCTGGCGCCAGCCGCTCCTGGTACCGGTCGAGCGCTCGCTCCGCCAGCCGTCTCCGCTCGCTGTCGGCGATGCACGGCAGGTGCCCGCGAAGGTCGAGCGCGTGCTTCGTGTCCCATAGAAGGACGCGCCCGGCCGCCGGGTGGAAGTAGCCACGCAGGGCGACGGCCAGCCGTGCGAGGGTGGCCCCGTAGGCGCGGACTGCGCCGTCGTCGAGGCCCTCGCCGGTCACGATCGACCGCCCCCGTCGGCGCTCGAACATGCGTACGAAGTGCAGGCCGTCCGGCCCCGGTGTGGTGGGCCGGTAGGCGATCGGACCGGCGCCCGGCTCGGCGCCGCGGGCGATGCGCGGGCGGGCGACCGGCAACTCGGGATCGGTCAGGCCGATGTGCAGCAGACCCTCGGTCTCCAGGTCGAGCACCGACGCCAGCTCGCCCACGTTCGAGATCTTGATCACGCCGCCGTCGGCGCCGTCGTCGATCAGGAAGGTCTGGTCGCGCTCGCTGCCCAGGTCGACCGCTTCACCGGACACCCCGAACAGCTGCTCGGCGATCCCCGCCACCTCCGCCGCGACGAACCGCGGCGGCGCCGCCTCGAGCACGCTCACAGCCCCACCGGTTGTCGCCTCCTCCATCAGCCGGAAGCCTACCGGTCACCCGAACGGCCGGGGGACTGGACATCCACGATCAACGGACGCTCCCGCCCACGAGCATCATCGGAGCAGCTCTCTCAGCCGCTCCTGCGGCCCGTGCAGTGCGGTCGAGGAGCCGTCAACCGCCATCCCGCCTCCGTCGACGACGATCGAGGCTCCGGTGATGTAGCTCGCCCCCGTTCCCGCCAGGAATGCGATCACCTCTGCGATCTCCTCCGGTTCCCCTGGCCGTCGCAGCGGAGTGTCGCGGCTACAGAGCCAGTAGCCGTCTTCCAGCGAGTCGGTGCCCCACGCGTCGGCGACCTCGGCCATCGATTCGTCCCCCATCGGAGTCCGCACCCATCCGGGGCAGACGCAGTTGGCGCGTACGCCTTGGGGTCCGTAGTCGCTGGCCAGGCAGCGGGTGAGCATGATCACACCCGCCTTGGAGACATCATACGACGCCCATCCCGGCCCGGCCTGGAAACCGTTGGTCGAGCTGACGTTGACGATCGCCCCGCGCGATTCGATCAGGTGCGGGAGCGCCGCACGGGCGAGCAGAAACGGCCCGGTGAGGTTGATGCGGATCGTGGAATCCCAGCCTTCAGGCGTGTCGTCGCCGACGGCCGCGCTGTCGCCGGTGCCGTGGTTGCAGACCAGCGCATCCAGACCGCCAAAGGCGTTGACAGCACCCTCGATCGCGCGGTCTGAACCATCCGGCGTGCCGACGTCCGCGGGGATCGCCACCGCCCGGCCAGCCGTGGCCGCGATCTCGTCCGCCACGCGATTCAACGGCTCTGGCCTCCGACCCACGAGGGAGACTCCATAGCCCGCTTCCGCAAGCCGCAGGGCGGTTGCCCGGCCGATTCCGGTCCCGGCTCCGGTGACAAGAGCTGACCGAGATTTTTGCGCCATTCGACTCCTCCGGCTCCTTCGCCCTCCAAGGCTCGTACCGTCATACAGTATCATCGTACGTCATGAGCAACCATGCTCATGACCTGCCCTGAATCCCCGCGGAAGCGTCGGCGTTCACTGGTACGCTGTTTGGTATGGCTGACCCATATCCCGATACGAGCGAGCACCGCCGGCGCCGGCGGGCCGCACGCGGCAAGCTCCAGGTGCTGCACGGCGCGCGGCGCGTGATCGCGCGACGGGGTGCCGACGCGACCCGCTTCCGCGATGTCGCCGACGAGACGGGTGCGGCGGTGAGCACGCTGCAATACAGCTTCGGCAGCCGCGAGGACCTCATCATCGCGGCGTTCGAAGGCGCCGCCGCGGAGGACATCGACCGTGTCCGCAAGGCGGCTGATGCGGCCGCCGGCCCAGTCGAGCGCCTGCGCGCGTTGATCCGCGCGAGTGTGGTGGCCGACAGCAACGAGGAGGCGCGTGAAGCGTGGCTGATCTGGGTCGAGTACTGGCGCGCGGCCGCCCGAGACGGCGAGCTGAGGTCGGGTTCGGCTGCCGTCTACGCCGAGTGGCGCGCGCTGGTCGGCGGAATCCTCGCGGACGGCTGCGCGGCCGGAGTGTTCCGCCGTGACCTCGACATCGACCGAGCTGCCACCCAGGTACTGGCGCTGCTCGACGGACTCGGCGTTCCGGTCGTGCTCGGGCACACCGACATGACCGCCGGCGCGGCTGCCGCCGTGGTACTCGATGCGCTATCCGCCATCCTCGGGTGCGCCGCGTTGCGGGCCGAGCCGGTCTGACGCCGACAGCGCGAGTACTGCTTCGGCGAGTGATTGGACATGGAGTCAACCTACCCACCAGCGCCGAGCAGACGCCGCGAGGCATGTTGTCAGGCGCTCGGAGGGGTGAACAGTTCCCAGTGCCCTTCGGTGACGACTTCAACTGCACCATCGGTCACTTTGATGGCGCTCTGATCATCGATCGCGTACGTGGGCACTCGCGCTCCGGCGGCCCATCTTTCTGCGTTGGCAAGGGAATTCTCCGGGGAACTCTCGTGATCCAGGTGCGGAAACACCGAAAAATCAACCACTCCCAGCGCTCTGTCGTCGCCGACGGGCAGATCACTTGCCGGCGGCTCGCGACAGAACCAGTCGTCGTAGGCCTCCCCGAAGTTGGGGGTCAGCACCATGCTCCCGGAACTCACTCCCACGTAGACCGTCTCGTGCAGTGACGGGAAGAGGTCCGCCAGCCCGGATCGCCGCATCCAGTGACAGAGATACAGGACATCGCCGCCCCAAACCAGCAGGGCGTCGGCCTGCTCGACCATGGGGACCCAGTGCTCTTCCTTGATGCTCGGCAGCGCGGTGAGCTCCAGCACTCCCAACGACTTCCAACCCAATCCGCACATGGGGCTGAGGGGTGATCCGCTGATGAACCGGTAGGCCATTGAGGCTCCCCTGTTGCCCGCGCCGTACGCCGCAGTGGGAATGCAGAGGGCGTTGGCTTCGGCAATCGGTTTCCCCAGTAGGTCGACCAACGCGTTGTGAATGCTCGTGTTGCTGATCCCACTCGAAGTGAGCAGAAGCTTCATGCTGCCTCCCGAAGTCAGTACTGCAGGCGAGAACGTTCTACACGCTGTGCGGATCCGTTCGCGGTAGAGACTGCCGGGCCACCGAAAACTCATCGGCTCCGTCCGGTTGATGTGCGGGGCCAAACGGTATCTCGGTCACGAGGCGAGGCCAACCCGCGCTCAGCCCTCCCCCCACACGACCGCTCGTCGCGCGCGGCTAACGTTCTGCAACTTCGGCCACCACCTCGCTTTGCTTCCTCCACGCCTTCCACAAGGAGTACCACGAGATGCTCTCCGCCCGCGAATCCCCGCCCCTCGCTCCGTGATGCGGTTCAGCGGCAAGCGCGCACTGGTGACGGGCGGCGGGACCGGGATCGGCGCCGCCGTCGCCACCCGCCTCCAGAAGGAGGGCGCCGACGTGACCGTGATGGGCCGCCGCAAAGCACCGTTGGAAACCGTCTCCAGTCATTTCGTCGTCGGCGACGTCAGCGACCCGGACGACTGCCGACGAGCCGTGCGGGACGCTGGTCCGCTGGACATCCTCATCCACAACGCCGGGGTCGCCGGCACCGGGTGGGATGACGTGATCGCAGTCAACCTGACGGCCGCGCATCATCTGAGTGGGTTCGCCGAACGCGACCTGATCGAGCGGCGAGGCGCGATCGTCACCGTCGGCTCGACCGCGGCCATGGTCGCCGGCGCGGTAGACGCCGATTACAACGCCGCCAAAGCCGGGCTGGTCATGCTCACGCGCTCGCTCGCGGTCAGGCTGGGACCGCACGGAGTTCGGGCAAACGCCGTCTGCCCGGGTTGGGTGCGCACGCCGATGGGCGAGGAGGACATGCGCAAACTCGGCGATGACGTCGACGACACCTACCGCAAGGTGACCCGGTTTGCGCCGCTTCGCCGAGCGGGCGACCCGGACGAGGTCGCGGCGGTGATCTGCTTCCTCGCATCCGACGATGCCTCGTACGTGACCGGGGCAGTCGTCATGGTCGACGGCGGCTCCACCGCCGTCGACGTCCTGGTCGTCGACTATGACGAGGACTGACAGCAGGAAAACCTGTCGGAACCCGCGCGCTCAGGCTGTCGGTGGTGGATCGGACACGCGCAGGACGACCTTGCCGAAGCGATCGCGATCGACCAGACGGCGGGCGGCCGAATCGATGTCTTCCAGAGCATGGACGCTGTCGATCACCGGCCGCCAGGTATGCGCGGAAACATGCTCGAGCAGTGCGCGGTACTCCTCGGGGCTGCCCATCGTCGTACCCACGATCGAGCGCCACATCCAGTACACCTCCGAGACGGGTATCGTGGATGTCTCGCCTCCGGTGTCGCCGAAGGTGACCAGGACGCCGCCCCACCGCAGGGCCCGCAGCACGTCCGGCCAGCCGTCCGCACCCCAGCTGTCGATCGCCGCGTCCAAACCCGCGCCGGCCATGTCTCGCAGCCTCGATCCCCAGTCCGGCTGCGAGTAGACAACGCCTCCACATGCACCCAGCTCCTTCAATCGACTGAGCTTCGCCTCCGTCGAGGTTGTGACCCACACCTCGCTGCCGACAGCGGCGGCGATCTGGACGGCGAACGTCGCCACGCCGCTCCCGGCGCCGGTGATCAGGAGGCGGCGTCCCTCGCCGGCCGCCGCGCAGGTGATAGCCGCCCGCCAAGCCGTCAAGCCGGCGAGGCTCAGTGCGGCCGCCTCCTCCCACGACAAGCCCGCCGGTCGTGGGGCGACGTTCGTCGCCGGCACCACGACGCGGTCAGCGAATGTGCCGTCGCGAGGCGCACCGAGGATCTCGAACGTCTCCGTGGGTACCTGCTCGCCGGCGACCCAGCCGAGCGTCGGGTTGATCACGACCTCGTCTCCCACCGAGGCCGTCCCGACACCCGCGCCGACCCCGATCACGACGCCGGCCGCGTCCGAGCCGAGGGTGACCGGGACCTCCGTCCCGGGCTCCCGCCAGATCCACCAGTCGCGCCGATTCAGGGCCGCCGCGACGACGCGCACCACCACCTCACCGGCGCCGGCAACGGGGTCGGCCGCATCCATCTGTTCGAAAACAGGGGGCTCCCCAGGACGGACCAGGCGCATCGCTCGCATGGGCGGGCAGTCTCGCGCCGACACCCGCAGTTGTCAATCGAGAACCAGACTCGAGCGGCCGCTGCGTTCGCACCGACGCCCTCACGGCTCCGGTCGTTGGCCGGCCACTCGAGGACGGATCCACCACCGAGGCTGCGTCAGTCGAGCCTCGCGGCTTCGAGGTCGAGGTCGCGCTGGACGCGCTGCATGACGTTGTCGTCGATGACTCGGTCGTTGCGGAGGGCGAGCAGCGCGGCGCGCTCGGCGTCGAGGAGCTCGCGCATCACCCGCTGGTAGGCCAGTGATCGCTCCTCGATGCCACCGTCGTCGCCGTCGTCGAGGCGAGCCACGAACCGATCGCGCCGGAACCCGAGCGAGCCTCGGAGACGCTCGGCGGTCTGCGGGTGGACCTGGCCGTCCTCGACGAGCTCTTCGAGCCGCGCCAGCGCCGCTTCCGCCGCCTTGATCCGAGCCTTGGCGTCCTCGCGGTCGGCACCGCCGTCGTCAGTGATCCCAAGCATCCGAATCAGGGCCGGTAGGGTCAGGCCCTGGAGGACGAGCGTCACCACGATCACCGCGAACGTGAGGAAGATGATCAGCTCGCGGTCGGGGAAGTTCCCGGGGAGGGCGAGCGCGGCCACGAGGGAGACCGCTCCGCGGATGCCGACCCAGGACAGCAGCACTGGCCACTGCCATGGGGGATACGGATCGTGCTCGCGCACGGACCGGAACGCCCAGCGCGGGAGGTACGCAATGATCGGCACCCACACGAGACGTACCAGGATCACCGTCGCGCAGACGATTGCGGCGTAGCCCGTGAGCCGCGGCGAGGACAGGCCCGAGAGCCCATCGATGATCCGCCGCAACTGCAGACCGACGAGGACGAACAGCAGCGCGTTGACAAGGAAGACCAGGATCTCCCAGAACGCGTCGCCCGAAAGGCGAGTCCGCTCGGTCGTCAGTTGGGGCGTGTGCCACCCCATGAAGATCCCGATCGTGACCGCCGCAAGCACGCCCGACACGCCCAGCGCCACTGCCGGAAGGTAGGCCAGGTATCCGCTGAGGAACGCGATCGCGACCTCGGTCGGCGGATCGTCGAGGCGCCGGCGCACGTGCCGAACAAGCCAGCCGACAGCCAGTCCGACCGCGATCCCGCCGACCACATTCACCACGACCCGCCCCGACGTATCCAGCAAAGAGAACGTGCCCCCGAGTGCAGCGGCGACTGCCGCCGCGTAGAGCACGAGCGCGCTGCCGTCGTTGAGCAGGCTCTCGCCCTCGATCAGCGACACGATCCGCCGGGGCGCGCCGAGCCGCGAGGCAATCTCGGTCGCCGCGAGCGCGTCCGTCGGCGAAACGATCGCACCGAGCGTGAACGCGACCGCCCACGGCAGACCGACCCACGCGTGCGCGACGACCGCTACCGCGGTCATCGTCGCCGCCACCAGACCGAAGGCAAGCAACATGATCGGACGGCGGTTCGTACGCAGGTCTCGCAGCGAGGTGAAGAACGCGCCGGCATACAGGAGCGGTGGAAGCACCGCCACCAGCACGATCTCCGGCGGGAGCGCGACCTGCGGCAGCCCCGGGATGAACCCCATCACCACACCGCCCAGCACGAGGAGGATCGGCAAGGGGAGCCGCAGGGTCGGCGCGAGCGCAATCAGCGCGCTGACCGCCACCAGCAGCCCGAGCAGCTCGAGATCCTGATGAGCGCCAAACTGCATGCCTCAGACTCGTCGGATCGCGCCGGCCGGAGCGTGCACGGCACCGTCTCCGTGTTGGTGCTCGTGGCGGTTGTCGAGCCAGGCCCGCTGGGCTGGGTAGGTGGCGAGGGCGAGAATCACGCCGGCGAGGAGGGCACCGAGGAGCGCGGCGCGGCGGCTGCGGGCTCCCGCCACCCTCAGCGCCGGGTGACGGCGCCAGTCCGCCGGGCCCACCCGCAGCACTCGGGTCAGATAGGCGAGGATGTGGATCGCGATCAGCACTCCCCAGACGGCGAAGCTGATCGCGTGCAACTGGAGCAACGGCCCGCCACCGTGTCCGACGACGATCAGGGCCACGCCGCTACCGAGCAGCGTCAGCGTGGATGCGACCAGGAGCGGCGCGAGCAAGCGCAGCAGGAGCCGGGGCGGGCCTTCGAGCCGGTATGGCTCGCTGTTCGTGTAGTAGCGCAGGAATCGCCAGCCGGGGCTGGCCAGTTTGAGGGCCACAGGCGGGATCAGAAGGAGTCCCAGGAAGATGTGCTCGGGCAGGTAGGAGTGCAGGGCGAGCGTCGTCAGCGTCTCGAGTCCGAGCGCGACGAGGAGCACCAGCCCGAGGGACGTCGTCAGCCGCTCGTTCCCAGGCGGTCCCCAGGCGCGAGCAGCCGCACGCCAATGGTGCGATCGCCTGACCCGGCGTTTGAGGGCAGCGGCGACACTCATGGGCGCCGGCCGCCATCCGAGACGTGGGGCGGCAGCTCGAAGAGCGCTGCCAGGTCGCGGTGTTCATAGCCCAATCCGCGGGCCACGGAGAGCACCTGGTCTGCTGTCGCGGCGGACGGCAGCGGGACGCGCAGCTGGAGGGCGGTGGCGAGGGCGGGGGCCGCGTCTTTCTGCATCAACCCGATATTGAACCACGCCTGTGGGTCACGCTAGGCGACGTCGATGAGGACCTTGCCGACGGCGCCGCCTTCGACCGCCGCGTGGGCGGCGGCGGTCTGCTCGAGGGGGAATCTGTGCAACGGCAAGCCGGCGTTCGCTCCGATCTCGAGGGCGCCGTCCGCAGCCGCCGCGACGACGTCTGCGACTGCGGCATCCTTGACTGTCGGCGGGACCGTGTAGACAAGGACGAACTGGTAGCGCACGTTGCGGCCCATCAGGTCTCCGACTGAGACGCCAAGTTGGCTGCCACCGTCAGTGGCATAGGAGGTGACGGTGCCGTTCGCCGCCAGCACTGCGGTATCCAGCGCGGCATTCGCCCCCGCAGCGACCTCGACAACCACATCGACGCCGTCGGGGGCGATGCGAAGGATCTCGTCGGCAGCGCTGGGGGTGCGGTAGTTGACAATGTGGTGAGCCCCGGCCGCACGAGCGAGCGTCGCCTTCTCGTCGCCGCTGACCGTCGCGATCACCCGCGCCCCCGCCCAGCACGCGAGCTGGATCGCAGCGTGACCGACCGCTCCTGCACCGCCGGCAACCAGCACCGTCTGAGCGGCGAGCGCATTCTGCGCGAGGCGACGGGGCCCGAACTCCGACGAGGTTAGGCAGATGTGCGCGGTCAGCGCTGGGATGCCGAGGCTCGCGCCTACATCGAACGACAGACCGTCGGCCAGCGGCACGGCCTGACGCGCGGGCAGGGCGACGTATTCCTGTGCGGTTCCGTTGACCCGTTGCCAGGCCGCTTCCCACAGCCAGACGCGCTCGCCGACCCGGGCCGGGTCGACACCGTCACCGACGGCATCGACCGTACCGGCCCCGTCCTGGTTCGGGACGACCGCCGGATCCACAAGCTCGCCCGCCCCGCCACCACGCCGCCCCTTCCAGTCGGTCGGATTCACGCCCGACACCGACACGCGAACGCGAACCTCCCCGGGCCCCGGCTCCGGCACGGGGCGATCGACGAGACGCAGCACGTCGGACTCACCGGTCTGCGAATACACCACTGCTCTCATGCCCTACCTCGCTTCCATCCGTGTCGATCGGGGGCCGGGATGCTAGCTTCGGGAGTCAGGCCGGGCACGCACCCCGCCCGGCGGTAAGGTCGACGCTATCGCGCGATGTGCAGCGAGGCAGACGACGGCCAGGATTCCAGCGGCAAGAACGAGGGCCGCCGCCGGGTCAACCTTGAGCAAGAGTAGAGCGCCGATGGTCGCACCGAGAAGCATCGCGGTGACTGAGACGAGGCGTCGGGGGGTGTTAGCCCCCGAGCCGCCCGCGAGTTGTGAGTCGGCGGCGATGCCGGTCAGTGTGAAGGTCAGGACGGTCGTCGTGAGGTCTGGGACGGCGAGCCGGCGGGCGGTGGCGTTCTGGACCCCCATCGCGAGTGAGAGCAGAACGATGAGTGCGTACCGGCTCTTGGAGCCGGCGTGGTCTCCCGCGACCACGGCTATCGGAATCGCACAGGCGAAGAGGATCACCTGTATGCCGGTCGCCGCGCGCAGCTGGTGCAGGCGTCGGTTGCCGACCCGGGCGGCCAACCGTCCAGCGACGACGCCGCCGGGGAGAAAGCAGGCGAGGGCGATGAGCGAGCCGCCGACGGAGAGGCCGCTTGCTCCGGCAGCAGAGAACCCGAGAAAGACGACGTTCCCGGTCATGTTCGCGACGAACACATGACCCAACCTCAGGTAGGCGACGGCGTCCACGATGCCGGTGACGATCGTCAGGAGGATCATCAACGGCGGCAGCGCCCCATCCGCGGCGCCGGCACGGGGACGCACGGTATCCGCGATCTCCTGCAGGACGGAGCTCCGCTTGCCCGCGGGGTGCTCATGACCGCCCTCAGCCGTCGAGGCGGGAGCCGCCTTCTGGACACTGTGGATGACCGCGACCGATGGGGCGGCGGCATCACTCATGCTGGGGCCCGTCCCTCGAGACGTGGGCCAGCACCTCGAGGAGTGCTGCCAGGTCGCGTCGTTCATAGCCCGATGCGCGGGCCACGGTGAGCATCTGGTCTGCTGCCGCGGCGGACGGCAGCGCGACGTGTAGCCGGCGAGCTGCATCGAGCGCGAGCGCTATGTCCTTCTGCATCAGCCCGATGTTGAACCACGCCTCGTCCGGCAAGTCGAGGAGGAGTACGGCGCGCGCCTTCAGCATCGGCGAGCCGATCGGGCTGTGGGTCATGACGTCGATGGCAAGCCGGCGGTCGATGCCGGATCGTTCGGCCAGAAGCAGGCCCTCTGCGAACGCGAGCATCTGCACCGCGAGGCTGATGTTGATCGCGAGCTTGAGCACGAGTCCCTGACCGTTGTCGCCCACGTGCGTGGGCGTGCCCAACTCGCGCAGGACCGGCTCCACGCGCGCGTAGGCCTGCTCGTCTCCGCCGACCATGATCGTGAGCGTCCCCGTCTGTACCTGGGGCACGCTCCCGGATACCGGCGCGTCGAGCATGGCCGCTCCCTGTGCGCGGACGCGCTCGGCCAGGTCGCGGCTTGCCTGTGGACTGACCGTGCTCATGTCGACCCAGATCTGGTCGGTGGCGAGGCCGGCGAGGATGCCGTTCGGCCCGACGCCACCGCTTCGAGCACGGCGTCGTCAGGCACGGACGGAAGACGATGTCGGCGGCCTCAGCCAGCTCCCGCGGCGTATCCCGCCACTGCAGACCATCATCGACGAGTTCCTCCGCGTGCGCGCGGCTCTGTTCCTCGCCATAGACGGGGTGACGTGACCCCTTGAATGTGGTCCGTCCGTTGTGAGGGTCACGATGGCTCGAAAGAGCCAGGAGGTGATCGTCATGAAGGGACGCAGGCACTCGCCGGAGCAGGTGGTGCGCAAGCTGCGCGAGGCCGACAAGCTGTT
>JBBRMM010000017.1:0-65941 GCA_038230835.1 Gaiellales bacterium | reverse complement strand
CGCCGCTCGACAGGTGCTGGTGGCCTCGGACCGGACACTGGTGGTGGTCCGGCCGGATCTGCGATCGGTCACGGCCGCGCGAGCGTTGGTCGACGCGGCGACCGGCTGGGGCGTCGATGCCGAGCGCCTCGGGGTGGTGATCAACCGCTGGAGTCACCGCGCGGAGCTGTCACGGCGGGGTGTGGAACGTGCGTGCGGGTGCCCGGTCTTGGCCACGGTTCGAGCGCGCCGCCGTGGGCTGGTCGCCTATGACAATCTGCGCGCCGATATCGGCCGCTGGCCGGCCGGCACGCCGTTTGGCGACCTGTCAGCGCTCGCGACCCAACTCCAGAGGGTGGCGTGACCGATCGCCTGGATGACCTGGCCGGGGAGTACCGCGACCGGATCCGGCAGGAGCTGGTGTCCGAGGGCCGATCAGGTTCGGCAGCGGAGCTGCGGGCCCGGCTTGAGGTACGCCTGCGCGACCAGATCCGCGCCGACCGGGTGCCACTCGCGCCAGGTGACGCCGAGCGGCTGATCTCCGAGATCGGCGACGACCTGCTGGGTCTGGGACCGCTGGAGACGCTGATGGCGGATCCGGCAGTAACGGAGGTGATCGCCAACGGCGCGGACTCGGTCTACGCCGAGCGGGCGGGCCGGCTGATGCTCGAGCCGGTGCGCTTCCGCGACGAGCCGCACCTGCGGCAGGTGATCGATCGCATCGTCGGGAGCGCCGGTCGGCGGGTCGACGAGTCGAGTCCCATGGTCGATGCTCGACTCCCGGACGGCAGCCGGGTGAACGCCGTCGTCCCGCCGCTGGCCGTCGACGGTGCGCTGCTCACGATCCGCAAGTTCGCGCAGCGACCGTTGACGATCGAAGCGATGGTCGCAGCGGGCGGGCTCACTGGGGAGCGAGCCGGCCTCCTGCGCCTGGCTGTTGAGGGTCGCCTGAACGTCGCCGTCAGCGGCGCCACAGGCACCGGCAAGACCACGCTTCTCAACGCCCTGGCGGCATTCATCGATCCCGCCGAGCGAATCGTCACTGTCGAGGACGCCGCCGAGTTGCGGCTCGCACAGCCCCACGTGGCGCGTCTCGAGGCCCGCCCGGCCAATCTGGAGGGTGCGGGCGAAGTGACGGTACGGGCGCTGGTGCGCAACGCACTGCGCATGCGTCCCGATCGGATCGTCGTCGGCGAAGTGCGCGGTGGTGAGGCGCTGGACATGCTGATGGCGATGAACACCGGGCACGACGGCTCGCTGACGACGGTGCACGCCGGCTCACCGGCCGAGGCGCTGCGACGGATCGAGACCATGATCCTGATGGCGGGCCTGGAGATTCCGCATGCCGCTGTGCGCGAGCAGGTCCGGCTTGCGATCGACATCGTGGTGCACGTCGCCCGGGACGTCGACGGAACCCGGCATGTGGCGGCGCTGGCCGGGCAGGAGGTTGCCGGCGGCGGACTGGTCGCACTCGACCGTGAATCCCTCGACGCCCTGGTGGAGCGGCGGTGCGCGCACCGAAGCTGAGCCGGCTCCTGCGTCCGGGAACCGTCACCGCACCGGTGATCGCGCGCCGGAGGGCGCGGCGAGTGCGCGCGCAGTTGCCGCTGGCCGCGCAGGTTCTCGCTGCCCACGTACGCGCCGGTCGCTCGATCCACCAGGCGCTCGCCGACGCACCCGGCGACCTGCCGGGGCCGATCAGCGACGAGCTCGTCCGGGTGAGCGCCGCCTGCGCGCTGGGAGCGTCAGCGGCCGACGCGCTCGGCGGGCTGGGCGACACCGACGAGGTGCGCCAGATCGCCGCGGCGGTGGGGATCCAGTCACGGTTCGGCGGAGACCTCGCTGCGTTGCTGGACGCCATCGCCGAGTCGCTGCACGACCGTGAGGCGCTTGCCCGCGCCGCTCGCGTCGCCACCGCACAGGCCCGCACCACCGGGCGCATGGTGTCGCTGATGCCGGCCTTCGGTGTCATGGCGCTGCGGGTCGTCGATCCCCCGGGGTTCGAACTGCTGGTGGGGACGCTGGTCGGCTTGACGACGTTGGTGGCCTCGGCGGTGTTGACGGTCGTCGGGCACGTCCTGATGCGGCGGTTGGCGGCGGTCGAGCCGTGACGCTCACGCAACTTGTGATCGCAGCAGGCCTCGCCGCGGCCGTCGCAGCGGTGCGCTCGCATGGGCTCGACCGGCGGCTGAACGGTCGCCACCGGCGCGGGTCGGGCGGTGCGCGGGTGCCCCTGACAGCGGTGGGGCGCCGCGTGGTGGGGATGCTGCCGGTGCTGGCTACAGCACCGCCCTGGGCCGCCCGTTCGTTACCGGCGGGGATGTCGCACGAGGAGGCGGCAGCCTTTCGGGTCGGCGCCGGGGTGGTGCTGTCCGGGCTCGGGCTGGCCGGTGCGCTCGTGCTGGGGGGCACGCTCGGGGTGCTCGCCGGGATCACGCTGGCCGGGTTCGGCGCCGTCTACGCTGATCTGTGGCTGCGGGCTGCATATACCCGCAGGCGCGAGTTGGTGCAGCGCGCCGCACCCGGGCTGCTCGAACTGGTGGCTGCTTCGGTCGCGGCCGGTGTCGGCATCGATGCAGCGCTTCGAGCAGCCGCTGCGGCGGTCAGCGGGCCGCTGGCCGACGAGCTCGCGCTGGCGCATGCCAACATCGAGCTCGGCCGCGGCCGCGGAGCCGAGCTACACGATGCGGCGGAACGCACCGGGTCGAGCGCGCTGGCCGGGCTCGCGCTGGCCGTGTCCCTGTCGGAGCGCCTCGGGGTTCCGCTGGCCGATGGCCTGCGTCGTCAGGCCGCGCGGGCACGCGCCGACCGTGCCTGTGTGGTCCAGGAGCGGGCAGCTGCGGCCGGACCCAAACTGCTCGTTGTGGTGGTGTTCGTGCTGGTGCCGGCTGCCCTGCTTCCCCTTCTGGCCGCGGTCGGGTTATCGGTGGCCGCGACGGCCGGCCGCGGGCTGTGACGTCGCCGTGTCGGGACTCGTCCACATGTTGTGACACCCTCTTCACGGGTTGCCGCCCAACCGTGATCCGTCTCCGCGTACGGTGAACCATGCAACGTGGACAGGCCAGCATCGAGTATCTCGCGCTCTGCCTGGCGGTCGTGATCAGCGGATGCCTGCTGGTGCGCTTCAGCTCTCCGGTGGTCGAGATCGCCCGCGCGGTGGAGCAAGCGCTTGCGCCGCGCCCACGGCGCGCTCCCACCCACGGGCGCCGGCACGCGCTCGCGAGACCTCGACGCCCGCCGATGCACCACTGCGAATGCCCGCTGGCCGCCTCAATTCGGCCACTCGGCGGTCGATTCATGCAGGGAAATGAGCACCAGCGTGCCCCAACCCCCGCGGTCGCGCTTCCTCGGGTTACGCCGTCATCTGCGGTGGCGACGCGGCCGCGGTCGCCCGAGCACGCGCTTCGAGGAGCTGGTCGAGGGTCTGGACGCGATCGTCTGGGAGATAGACCTGGTCAGCCGGCGGATGACGTTCGTCAGCCGCCGGGTCGAGCGGCTGACCGGATATCCGCTGTCCGAGCTGCTCGGCGATGTCGGCGGCTTCGCCGAACGGATCGTCCATCCCGACGAACGGGGGCTGGTGTCGGCCGAGCACGCGCGGGCGGCAGCCACCGGCGAGAAGGTCGAGTACGAGTGTCGGGTGCTGCTGGCCGACGGTTCGACCCCGTGGATGCGGGTGCGGGTGACGGCCGTCGTTGGACCGCACGGGGTCGTGATCGGTCTCCGCGGTGTGGCGCACAACGTCTCCCAGCGGAGGGCCGCCGAGCACGCGCTGCGCGAGGAACGGGAGCGGTTCCGAGTGCTCGCCGAGCACGCCCCGGTAGGGATCTTCGAGACTGACCACGCCGGCACGTTGCGGTTCGTCAACCGGCGGCTGGCCGAGTTGATCGGGCTGAGCGCCGACCGGGTCACCGGGCAGTCGTGGCTCGACGCCGTGCTGCCCGTGGATCGCGACCGGGTGGTCGCCCAGCGAGCGCGCACCGTCGCGACCGGAGAGGAGTTCATCTCCGAATACCGGATCGGCCGGCCCGGCGGCGGCGTCGCCTGGGTGCGGTCGTACTGCGTGGCCGAGCGCGATCAGGATGGGGTCGTCGTCGGCCACGTAGGCACAGTGCTCGACATCACCGCCGAGCGGCGTGCGACGCACGAGCGCGAGGTGATGCTGGCTCAGGTCCAGGAGGTCGCCGAGCGCAGCGAGGAAGGGCGGGTGTTGATCGACACGCTGTTTGCCGCCGCGCCCGTCGGGCTCGCGTTCCTGGACACCGAGCTGCGCTGCGTCAAGATCAACGACGCGCTGCGTCGGCTGTCCGGAGTTTCCGGCGAGGGGACCCCGGGACGGACGCTGACGGAGCTTCAGCCGGTGGTCGGAGCCCACTACGAACCGGCCATGCGGACAGTGCTCGACACCGGAGAGCCGGTCGTCGGCCTGCAGACAGAGCTCGAGAACGGCACCGCGTGCACGGCCGGCGTGTATCCGGTCCGCGGCGGCGACGGCAAGCTGGTCGGCGTCGGCCTGGTGGTCACCGACGTCACCGAGCAGAAGCGCTCCGGGCGGGCCGTCCGCGAGTCCGAGGAGCGGCTGCGAATGATCACCGACAACCTCGCCGACGTCGTCTTTTTCTACGACATGAAGCGGCGCCTGCAGTACGTGACTCCGTCCTATGAGGCGCTCACCGGGTACACGGTCGAGCAGTTGCACGAGCAGAACTTCTCCGGCGATGTGCACGCCGAAGACCTGCCCCGAATGCTCACGCTGTGGAGACGGCTGTGGCATGGCGAGGGCTACAGCGGCGCCGAGTTTCGGATCATCACCCGCGCGGGTGAGGTCAAGTGGTGCTGGAGCGCCGGCAGCCCGGTGCTGGACGACAGCGGCACCCAGGTCGGTGTCCAGATCCGCGATGCCGACGTGACCGCACGCAAGCGCGCGGAGGAGCGCCTGCGGGCCAGCGAGGAACGCGCGAGGTCGATCGTCGAGACCACCGGCGACGCGTTCGTGGCGACCGACTCGTCCGGCGCGGTGATGGAGTGGAACCACGCCGCCGAACTGCTCTTCGGCTGGGATCGTGAGTCGGTGCTCAGCTGCCCGATGGTCGATTTGCTGCTGCCCGAAGGTCAGGCGACCCGGTTCGAGCAGGCGATCGAGCTCTACCGTTCCACCGGGGACGCATCGGCGATGCTGCGCGACGCCGAGGTGACGGCTCGCCGTCGGGACGGCTCGGAGTTCGTCGCCGAGATGACGCTGTGGGCGATCGGTGAGGCGGACGACGCGTCGTTCAACCTGTTTGCGCGCGACATCAGCGAACGCAAGCGGCGCGAGGAGCAGGTCAAGCACATGGCGTTCCACGACACGCTGACCGGGCTTCCCAACCGGCTGCAGTTCGAGCAGTACCTCGAGCGCGCGCTCCAGCGCGCCCGCCGGCACGAGCTGGCAGTGGCCGTGCTGTATCTGGACGTGGACAAGTTCAAGCAGGTCAACGACACGCTCGGTCACGATGCCGGCGACGACCTGCTGCGCGGCGTGGCCGGCCGGCTGCGGGAGGCGGCACGTGGCGACGACCTGGTTGTGCGCCTGGGCGGCGACGAGTTCCTGATCGTGATCAGCGACCTGCCCCAGGCCAGCTCGCGGGCGATCTCCGAAGCCGTCGCCCGGCGTGTGCAGACCGCATTTTCGCGGCCGTTCACGCTCGGTCGCACGGACTTTCGCACCACCACGAGCATCGGGATCGGGCTGTATCCCGACCACGGCGACGAGCCGGCCTTGTTGATGAAGGCCGCCGACGCCGGCATGTACACCAGCAAGCGCAACGGCCGCGGCACGTACACGGTCGCCGACGCCCACGCTGACGCGGCATAGCCGCCCCCGTCCGCGGATACACTCTCGCCACCGAAAGTCCAGGTTGGGAGATGCTGATGGCTGATGGATCGTCGACGTCGCGCTGGTGGGTTCTGGTCACCGTGATCACGCTTGCGTTCCTGCTCACGCTCGTGATCGTCGTCAACAAGTAGATGATTTCCGGCGAAGTCGCGGCGACCGAGATTCGCAGCACCAACCCCGCGGATCCGCAGGACGTGGTTGCGACCATGCGCCCCGCCGGCGGCATCGACGTCGATCGAGCTGTGCTGGCCGCTCGCGCCGCTTCGAGTGGGTGGGCCGGGGCGACCGCCTTCGATCGCGCGGCCGTGCTGCATCGGGTTGCGGACGCCGTCGACCTGCGGTCGACGGCGCTGGCTGACCTGATCTGCCGGGAGGTCGGAAAGCCGATCGTGGAGGCTCGCGGCGAGGTCGCGCGGACGTCGGCCATCCTGCGCTACCACGCGGCGGCTGCGCTCGATCCCGACGGCGACACCTATCCCGCGCCGGACGGGCGATCGCTGCTCATGTCACGCCGCCGCCCGCGCGGCGTGGTGGGCCTGATCACACCCTGGAACTTCCCCATCGCAATCCCGGCGTGGAAACTCGCGCCCGCACTCACCTACGGCAATGCCTGCGTCTGGAAGCCGTCCGAGCATGCTCCTGCGAGCGCCCAGGCGCTGGCGGAGCTGTTCGAGGCCGAGCTGCCCGCCGGCGTGCTGCAGACGGTGCACGGATTCGGCGACGCCGGAGCCGCGCTCTCCGGGCACCCCGGAGTCGCGGCGCTGTCGTTCACGGGCTCAGTGGCGACCGGACGGTCGATCATGCGCACGCTCGCCGACCGCGGTGCCGGGGCGCAGTGCGAGATGGGCGGACAGAATGCCTCGATCGTGCTGGCCGACGCCGACATCGAGTCGGCCGCGGCGACCATCGCCGGCGCGGCCATGGGCTTCGCCGGTCAGAAGTGCACAGCCACCGGACGCGTGATCTGCGAACGGTCGGTGGCGGTGCCGATGCGCAGCGCCCTGGTCGCCGCCATCGAGGGGCTGGTGGTCGAGGGGCCGGCCCGCGAGGACTGCCGGGTGGGCCCGCTGATCAACGAGCAGGCCCGCGATCGGGCGCTGGCAGCCGTGGAGCGGGCCAGGGACGCGGGTGGACGGGTGCTGACCGGCGGCGGGGCGGGCGCGTGGCCGGGCGCCTACCTCGAGCCGGCGCTGGTCGAGCTCGACGACCCCGGGGCCGAACTGGCGCAGGAAGAGGTGTTCGGGCCGGTGTGCGCGCTGCTCGAGGCTGTCGATGCCGATCACGCCGTCGAGCTCGCAAACGGTGTCCGGTATGGGCTCTCGACGGCGGTCTTTACCCGCGACCTCGATCGCGTGCTGGCGCTCGCCGAGCGGCTCGACACCGGGCTCGTGCGCGTCAACCAGCCGACGTCGGGCGTCGACTTTCACACCCCGTTCGGCGGTGAGAAGGCGTCCAGCAGCGGGCCCCGCGAGCAGGGCAAGCAGGCCCGCGAGTTCTACACCAGCGTGCGCACGTTCTTGATCTCGCCGTCGAGCTGAGCGATGAGTTCGCCGGCCCCAAGCGAACAACCTCGCGTCGCTGCCGACGTGGCGGTGTTCGCGTTCCTCGACGATGCCGTGCAGGTGCTCCTGGTGCGCCGCCGGTACGAGCCGTTCGAGAGCTACTGGGCACTGCCGGGCGGCCTGCTGCGCCCCGGCGAGTCGCTGGAGCAGGCGGCCGTTCGCGAGCTGGCCGAGGAGACCGGCGTTGCGGATGTCTTCCTCGAGCAACTGGCGACCTTCTCGGAGATCGACCGCGATCCGCGCGGGCGGGTGATCTCCTGCTGCTACCTCGCGCTGGTGGACGCGGGGTCGGTGCGGCTGAAGCCCGGATCCGAGGCGCGGGAGGCCGTCTGGCGACCGCTCGAGCAGCTGGTCGTGCAGATCGAGCGTGGGGACGAGGTGCTCGCCTTCGACCATGACCACATCCTTGGCTACGCCCGGCTTCGGCTCGCGTACAAACTGGAGTACCAGAATGTGGCCTGGAGCCTGCTGCCCGAGACATTCACGATGACCGAACTGCGGCGGGTGTACGAGGCCGGCATCGGGCGCGCGTTCGAGCCCAACAACTTCCGCCGTATCGCGCTCGGCTGGGGAGTGCTGGTGCAGGACGGCGAGCGCGCGACCGGCGGTCGCCCGGCCACGCTGTACCGGTTCGCCGACCGGCGCCCGTTGATTCTCGCCCAGAGTGCCCGCTACCGCCGCGCCACCTGACGCATCCGGCATCTCGTCGCAGTTCCGTGCCGATTCTGTGTCGCGGTCCGTACGGGGTCTGACCCCGGGGTGGGGGTGGGGTGGGGTGGGTCCGGGCACGGCGGGTTGGGTAGGCTTGGGGCGATGAACCGCGCCGACGCACCATCCACCGATCCGGGTGTGGGCCTGCTGCGGGGCGAGGACGAGCTGGCCGCGGCACTCGAGACCAAGTCGCGGCGACTGCGGGAGACGATGCACGATGCGGGCCGCGGCAAACTGGTGATCGGGCTCTCCGGCGGCATCGACTCCGCCGTCGCCATGGCCATCGGTGCGCGCACGATCGGGCCCGAGCATGTCGTCGCGGTGCGGCTGCCGTCGCGCCACACCGAGCAGGTGCACCTGGACGACGCGGAGGCGTCGGCCGACGCGGCCGGCCTGCCGGCCGGGAACCTGCTGACGGTGTCGATCGAGCCGATCCTGGATGGGCTGGCGGCCGGCCGCCCGAGCGTCGCCGCCTCGGACATCCGGTTCGGCAATGCAAGCGCCCGCGCGCGGATGCTGGTCATCTACGACCTCGCCCAGGAGCTTCATGCGCTCGTGCTCGGCACCGAGAACCGCAGCGAGAACCTGCTCGGCTACTTCACCCGCTTCGGAGATGCGGCCTCGGACATCGAGCCGATCACCGAGTTCTACAAGACCGAGGTGCGCCGCCTGGCGCGCCTCCTCGGCCAGCCCGAGTCGGTGATCGCCAAGCATCCCACGGCCGGGCTGTGGGGCGGGCAGACCGACGAGCAGGAGCTGGGCTTCAGCTACCGGGACGCCGACCTGGTGCTGGCCGCCCACTTCGACCAGGGCCTGAACGAGCAGGCAGTCGCACAGCGCACCGGCGTCGATCCCGAGGTGGTGCACCGGGTGCTCGCCCGGGCCGCATCGGTGGCCTGGAAGCACGCCGTGCCGCACGTACTGTGAGCGACCGGTGGGTGCTGCCGCTGGCCATCGTGTTGCGCACCCCGCGGCTGGTGCTCGGACTGGCCGGCGGGAGCGAGGCGCGGGAGCTGCTGGCGGTCGCCAGACGCGGAGTCCACCCGGCCGGCCAGATGCCGTTCGCAGTCCCGTGGACCGACACGGTCGGCACCGCCGAGGGTGACCGCTCGTTTCTCGAGTACTACCGCGAAGCGGCCGCCGGTGTCTCGCCCGAGCGCTGGTCGCTGCTCTTCTGCGTGCGGGTGGACGGCCGTGCGATCGGCGTCCAGGAGGTTGCCGCCAAGCGATTCTCGGACACCCGAAGCGTACACACCGGCTCGTGGCTGGGTCAGGCCGACCAGGGTCTCGGCTACGGCACCGAGATGCGCGCGGCGGTGCTGCAACTGGCGTTCGACGGGCTCGGGGCATCGCTCGCAACGTCAGGCGCCATCGAGGGCAACGCGGCGTCCCTCGGCGTCTCGCTCAAACTGGGCTACGAGGTGGTGGGGATGTCGACCTGCGCCCCGCGGGGGGTGGAGGTGTCGCACACCGACGTCGCCCTCTCCCGCGCGGGCTGGGAGCGCTCGGCAACGGTGCCGGTGACGGTCGAGGGTGTGGACGGCCACGCACGACGCCTGCTCGGCGCGCCGGGATAGCTACAGCTGGGTCAGGCGGCGCGCAGCGGCTGCATGTCGGCCGACGCGGCCAGCTCGCGCAGTGCCTCCGCCTCGAGTTGCCGCACGCGCTCCCGAGTCAGCCCGACGATCCGGCCGATCTCCTCGAGGTTGCGCGGATCCTGCCCGTCGAGGCCGAACCGCAGCTCGAGGATCAGGCGCTTGCGCTCACCCAGCCGGGCCAGGCCCTCGCGCAGCCGCTCGTGGCGCAGGTGCGTCTCGGCCAGCTCCTCGGGGTTGCCGGCGTCCGGGTCGGCGATCATGTCACCCAACTCCGAGTCGCCGTCCTCACCGACCGGCTCGTGCAGCGAGACGGTCTTGCGGGCGAGCCCGAGAGTTTCCGACACCGCGTCGGAGGTCAGCTCGGCCGCCTTGGCGATCTCCTCCTCGGTCGGCTCGCGGCCGAGGCTGGCCTCGAGCGACCGCCGGGCGCGCTCGATCGCGCGCAGTCGGTCGGACACGTGGACGGGTAGCCGGATGGTGCGCCCGCTATTGGCGATCGAGCGCTGCACGGCCTGGCGGATCCACCACGTGGCGTAGGTCGAAAACTTGAGGTCGCGCCGCCAGTCGAACTTCTCCACAGCGCGGTTGAGCCCCAGCACGCCCTCCTGGATCAGGTCGAGGAAGGGCACGCCCTGACCGCGGTATTGCTTGGCGATCGACACCACCAGCCGCAGGTTCGACTCGATCATGCGCCGCTTGGCGGTGGGGTCGCCGGCCTCGATGCGCTTGGCCAGCATGACCTCCTCGTCCTTGGTCAGCAGCGGGTAGCGGCCGGCCTGGCGCAGGAACAGGTCGAGGCTGTTGGTGGTCGCGATCTCGACGTCCACCACCTCGATCCGCTCCTCGGCGGCGGGTGGCTCGACGATGTCGACGCCCAGGTGGGCGAGCTCGTCGCGCAGCGCCTGAATGTCCTCAGGGTCGAGGTCGAGCTCCAGGGACAGTCCCGCCAGCTCGTCTTCGTAGACGACGCCGCGCTCCTGGCCGAGCTCGACCAGTAGCCGGGCCTCCGGCTCGATCACGAGCTGGTCAGTCATTCCTATCAACTCCCTCGTTCACTCGCCGCTCCGTGATCCTCAAACGTTCGCCGTCGCGCTCATATTCCCGTTTGCGATGTGAGCGCGCTTGCGCCCGCCCAGACCGGCGACCCCATGCCGGCCATTCCCTCGAGGTTCGCGCCCAGTCTACGGACGCCACCTGCAGTCTTGCATACCCCAAGGTGGTGGTCGTGGCCCAAGTATATCCCCGCATCGCGGTATTTCCTAGGGGTCACCGGTGGCACCGTGCGTCCGGATTCCCCGGGCGGCAGGTTAACCGGTGACGCGGACGGCACCCTGGTACTCCGCCGCGTACCACGAGTCGGACAGGCTGGAGATGCGCACGACGTCGCCCGTGTGAGGCGCGTGGATGAACAGCCCGTTGCCGATGTAGATGCCGACGTGGCCGATGGTCGGCTCGAAGAACACCAGATCGCCGGGCTGCAGGTCGGGCCGCGAGACGTGGGGGCCGGCCGTCCACTGCGACCCGGTGTAGTGGTCGAGCGAGACCCCGAGCTGGGCGTACACCCACATCGTCAGGCCCGAGCAGTCGAAGCCGGCCGGGCTGGCGCCACCCCACACATATGGAACGCCCAGCTCGCCCATCGCGATCTGGACGGCCTTCTGGCCCAGCGAGCCGGCCGGCGGCGGGTTCGGGATCGGGTCGGGGATGCCGCCGCCGGACGTGCCTCCACCCGACGCGGTACCGCCGCCGCTGTTCTGCTGCTGCTGCTGTTGCTGCTGGGCCGCGGCGGCGGCGGCACGGGCGGCGGCCGCTGCGGCCGCCCGGTCTCGGCGTTCCTGCGCCTGCTTGATCAGTGTGGCGATGTCGCTCTTCACGCTTGCCAGCACGGTCCGCTGGTGGGCGACCAGCGCCTGGACGGCGTGCCGTCGCGCAGCGGCCTGGCCGACCAGCCGCTTGGCGGCGTGCGCCTCGACGACCAGCGCCCGTTGATGGACCGCGATCTGGTGCTCCGAGGTTGCGATCAGAGCCAGCAGCTGTGACTGGCTGGTGTCGGCGCGATCGACCAGGTCGATGCGGTCGATCAGCTCGGTGAACGACGAGGCGGAGAGCACGTAGAGCGTGACGTCTGGGCCGCCGCCCTTGTACCCGGCCACCACCAACTGGGCCAGCTGCGCCCGCGCGATGCGGAGGTTGGCCTGCGCGATCCGGAGCTGGGCGGTGTTGCGCACGATCGCGGCGCGCACCTGGTGCAGCTGTGACGCTGCCTGGTCGTAGGCCTGGACAGCCGCGTCCACCCGCGCCTGAAGGAGGTTCAGCTGGGCCTCGACACGGCGCGCCTCGGCGCGTTTGGACGCGAGTTGCCCGGCGTGCGCAGGTGGCACTGCAATCGCCGCCCCGGCTCCGAGACCGGTGGCCAAAGCAGCTGTGAGTGCCCAGCGCGTCCACCGCCGTGGACGGAGTGAGGACGGCATGACGCCGGACTCTACCACCGGCGATTGCCTGCAACCAAGGGAATCATGTAAGGAAATTTCGCCGCTCTCGCCCTTGCATGATCGCGGCTTGACGGGTTCGACTGGGCGCCGTCGGAGGGTCGCAGGGGCGGGTTGACCCCTTCGACGTGATGCCCAGTCGGTCAGGTGGAGCGCTTTGCCCACGTCGGCGTTGCAAAGTGGTGGAAAGTGGGGTATCGTGGGGCAAAATGGGAGAAAGCCACCTTGTTGCTCGGTGAATCGGTTCAGAAGTTGGATGCCAAGAACCGGGTCACGCTGCCGGCTCGCTACCGGGAGCATTTCGCCGACGGCGTGGTGGTCACGAAGGGCCTCGACGGATGTCTGGCGGTCTACAACCGCTCCGGCTGGGAGGCCTTCGCCGAGTCTCAGATCTCCCGGCTCGACCCGTTCAGCCGCGAGGGCCGGCGGCTCGCCCGCTACCTGTACGGCGGGGCCTGGGAGACCGACGTCGACCGTCAGGGCCGGGTGATGCTACCGCCCATGCATCTGGAGCACGCGGGGCTCGATCGCGACATCGTGGTCGCCGGGCTTCGCGACCGGCTGGAAATCTGGAACCTCGAGGCGTGGCGCGCGCAGGAGGCCGAATCTCAAGGGAGCGTGGAGGATGTTGCCGAATCTCTCTCACAGCACTAGCGAGGACGTCATGGCCCACATCCCGGTGATGGAGCTGGAGGTGGCCGAACTGCTCGACCTGCGTCCGGGCGACACGGTGGTCGACTGCACCTTCGGGGGCGGCGGCCACGCGGCCGTGCTCGAGCCCTACCTGCACGGCACCGGCAGCTACGTCGCTATCGACCGCGACCCGGAGGTGGAGTCGTTCTACCGCCGCTTCGCCGCCGGCGCGAGCTCGTCCACCCGCTTCGTCCACGGCGACTTCGCGCTCGTGCTGCGCAACATGGTGGCGACCGGCGGACGGGTGCAGGCGGTGCTGATGGATCTCGGCATGTCCTCGATGCAGGTCGACCGCACCGAGCGCGGCTTCAGCTACGCGACGGACGCGCCGCTGGATATGCGCATGGATCCGTCGGCCGACCTGGCCGCGGCCGGGATCGTCAACGGCTGGGACGAGCGGGAGCTGGCGTCGGTGTTCCGGGAGTTCGGCGAGGAGCGGTTCTCGCGGCAGATCGCCCGGGCGATCGTGCGCCGGCGCGCCCAGCGACCGTTCACGCGGTCGGGGGACCTGGTCGAAGTGATCAAGGCGGCCATCCCGACGCCCAGCCGGTTCGGCCAGGGCCACCCGGCAAAACGCGTATTCCAGGCGCTGCGAATCGCCACCAACGGCGAGCTCGACTCGTTGCGCGAGGGGCTCGTAGCGGCGCGTGACCTGCTCGCTCCGGGTGGCCGGTTGGCGGTACTCAGCTTCCACTCGCTGGAGGACCGGATCGTCAAGCAGTTCATCCGGGAGGAGGCGCGCGGGTGCACCTGCCCGCCGGACTTTCCCGTGTGCGTGTGCGGGCACAAGCCGGCGATTCGCACATTGACCACGCGCGCGGTGGTGCCCTCGGTTGACGAGCGCTCGCGCAATCCGCGTTCGGCGTCGGCCAAGCTGCGGGCAGCCGAGAGGGCAAACGGCCGGTGAGCATCGCCGCTCCGGCGCGCTCCGCGCCCCGCCGCGCCCCCAAGGCCCGACCCGCACCCGCCGAGGCACCGCGCCCGGCCCGCCGCCGCCCGGCGCCGGCCCGCCGGATCTCGGCCGGCGGACTGGCGTGGGTTGTCCTGCTGGCAGCGATGCTGGGCGGGATCGTCGCCCTCAACGTGGCGGCGCTTCGGTCCGGCATCGACGCCAACCACATGTCCCAG
Organism: Gaiellales bacterium; assembly: GCA_038230835.1. Taxonomy (GTDB): domain Bacteria; phylum Actinomycetota; class Thermoleophilia; order Gaiellales; family JAICJC01; genus DASUHT01. The sequence goes on along the minus strand of JBBRMM010000017.1, from coordinate 51,906 downwards.
CAGGCGACCGTGCTGGGCATCCAGAACCGGACGCTCGAAAACGAGGTCCAGAGGCTGACGGCGCCCTGGGTGATCGCCAAGCGGGCGCGCTCGTACGGGATGGTCCAGACCAGCCCGTGGCGCTACCTGCCGCTCCGGCCCAGGCCGCACCGACTCGGGGTGTTCTCCAAGTGAGGGCCGGGCTCGGCGATCACCGGCTGCGGCTGATCATGGCGGTGACCCTGCTCGGGTTCGCGGCGGTGGTGGGCCGAGCCGTCCAGGTGCAGGCGTTCGACGCGAGCTCGCTGGCAGCCCAGGTGGTCAACCAGCAGCAGCAGACGAACCCGATTCCGGCTCAGCGCGGGAGCATCTTCAGTGCCGACGGGCGCACGCTCGCCGCCGAGCAGTTGGCCTCGAGCATCGTCGTCAGCGACCGGAGCCTGGTCAAGGATCGCAGGCTGACCGCGGTGGCCATCGCACGTGCGCTCGGCCACCGGCCGGTGGTGGTGCCGCACCTGTCCGCCAAGCCGACCAAGAAGCAGCGGGCATTCGTCGCCCGGCGGCTGGCCCTGCACCGCCACTTCACCGCCGCTGTCGACTCCATCATCGCCAGCCTGAAGCACAGCTACTACATCGCTCGTGGGGTCGATCCGAGCGTGGGGGCGCGGATCGCGCACATGGCGGCGCTCGGCCGCCTCCCGGGCATCTCGGTCAAGCCGGAGCCTGCGCGCGTCTATGTCCAGGGCGCGCTCGCCTCCCAGGTGCTGGGATACGTCGACTCGTTCACCCTCAGCGGCGCGAAGAACGGCGGTGGCCTGGAACAGCAGTACGACCGCTACCTGGCGGGGCACGACGGTCTGCGAGAACTCGTGCAGGCGCCCGGCAACACGGTCATCGGAAGCGTGGTCACGAAGCCGCCGCGCCAGGGCCGCAACATGCGGCTGACCATCGATTCGAACGTGCAGGCCGAGGTGCAGACGGTGCTCGGCCAGACGCTCGCGTCCTCGGGCGCGAAGGCGGTGACCGCGATCGTGATGGATCCGCGCAGCGCCGACATCCTGGCGATGGCCTCTGCGCCGGGGTACGACAACAACACCGCGCACCAGCACATCGACCGCGCGGCGAACCTCACCGCCACCATGACCTACGAGCCTGGGTCGATCTTCAAGGTCGTCACCTACGGAGCGGCGCTCTCGGAGGGACTGATCTATCCGGGGATGATCTTCCACAACCTGCCCTACAAGTTCCGAGTCGCGGATCGATGGATCAAGGACGACATGCCTCGCGGGCCGGTCACGATGAGTGCCCGCGATTGCCTCGCCAAGTCCTCCAACGTGTGCGCGGCCGTCATCGGAGGGATGGTCGGGTCCGAAGGCATGCAGCGCTGGATGGCCCGGTTCGGGCTGGGCCATCACACGGCGCTCGACTTTCCGGCCGAGACGAACGGTATCGTGCCCTCGCTCGCCCATGGCACCTGGTCCGGCTCGACGATCGGCACGGTGCCGATCGGTCAAGGCGTCGGCGTGAGCCCGATCCAGATGGCGAGCATCTACCAGGCGGTCGCCAACGGTGGCGTGCAGATCTCACCACGCCTCGTCAGCTCGGTTCAGGGCGTCAGACTCCCCGCCCAGGCGCACAGCCGCGTACTCACCCAGGGGATCGATCACGAGCTGGTCGGCATGCTCGAGCGCGTCGTCCATGAGCCGTTCGGCACCGGCGTGCTGGCCCAGATTCCCGGATACTCGATCGCCGGCAAGACCGGCACCGCGCAGGTGCCGGTCAACGGTCGCTACGTCCCCGGGTGGTACCGATCGTCCTTCATCGGCTTCTTCCCGGCATCCGACCCCCAGGTCGAGATCATGGTTGTCGTCGACCATCCGACCAAGGGCTACTTCGGCGGTCGGGTGGCCGCCCCGGCCTTCGCGGCGATCGGCAAGTGGTACGCCCACTACGCTCGCATCACGCCCGACCAGCCCGTCACCGGCGGTAAGTAGTCTTCACCGGCGGATGGAGCTTCGCACGCTGATCGAGGCGGTGCGGCCGCTGCGCGTGCGGGGGGCCGGCGACCCCGAGGTGACTGCCGTCACCTATCGCTCCGATGCCGTGATCCCCGGAGCGCTGCACGTCTGCGTGCCCGGCCTCCGCGCCGACGGGCACGATTTCGCAGTGTCGGCGGTGGCCGCGGGGGCGGTGGCGCTGATCGTCGAGCGAGAGCTCGGGCTGGACGTCCCCCAGCTTGTGGTCACGAATGCCCGCCGCGCGATGGCTGCAGCCGCCGCGGAGTTCTACGCCCATCCCAGCCGCACACTTGACGTGGTCGGCGTGACCGGCACCAACGGCAAGACCACCACCGCCTACCTGGTGCACGCCGTGCTCGATGCCGCCGGCCGCCGGCCGGGGCTGCTGGGCACGGTCGAGTCGCGGATCGGCGGCGTCGTCGAACCGGTCGAGCGGACGACCCCCGAGAGCGTCGACCTGCAGCACCTGCTGCGGCGGATGGTGGACGCCGGCGACCGTTCCTGTGCGATCGAGGTCTCGTCGCACGCGCTCGAGCTGGAGCGGGTTGCGGATGTGCGATTCGCCGCCGCCGCGTTCACCAACCTGACCCAGGACCATCTCGACTTCCACCATGACATGGAGCACTATTACGCCGCCAAGGCGCGGCTCTTCGAACACGCGCCTGCGGCGATCAACATCGGCGACCCCTACGGTGCGCGCCTGGCCGGTGAGGCAGGCGGCCCCGTGGTGAGCTATGCCAGTGGCGGTGACGAGGCCGACGTGCGCCCGCATGCGGTTGAGATCGGCCCCGGCGGGGTGATCTCACTGATCGCCCGCACGCCCCGAGGCATTCTCCCGCTGGACGTGCGGCTGCGCGGCGGGTTCAACGTCGAAAACGTGTTGGCGGCGGTCGCGGTGGCGGAGATCCTCGAGCTGCCGCACGACTCGGTGCGGGCGGGGATCGCGGCGGTGGCGGGCGTGCCCGGGCGCTTCGAGGCGGTAGACGGCGATGCGCCGTTCACGGTGCTTGTGGACTACGCCCACACACCCGACGGGCTCGAGAATGTGCTGCGCTCGGCGCGCGAGATCACGACCGGACGGCTGATCTGCGTGTTCGGCTGCGGCGGCGACCGCGACCGCGGCAAGCGGCCGCTGATGGGTGCCATCGCCCGCCGGCTGGCGGACGTCGCCATCGTCACCTCCGACAATCCGCGCAGCGAGGATCCCGAGGCGATTATCGCCGAGATCACCGCCGGCATCGCGATGGACACAGAGCCCGACCGGCGGACGGCGATCGCCCGCGCAATCGGGACGGCACGGCCGGGAGACGTGGTGGTGATCGCCGGCAAGGGTCACGAGCAGGGCCAGCAGTTCGGCGACATCGTCCTGCCGTTCGACGATCGCAGCGTCGCCCGGGAAGCCCTGGAGGCGCTGCGATGATCCCGCTGCGGGCCGCCGAGGTGGCCGCCGCCTGTGCCGAGGAGACGGCGATCGAGGCGACCGTCACCGGCCTCGTGGTCGACTCGCGGCTGGTCGAGCCGGGCGACCTGTTCGTCGCGCTGCACGGTGAGCGCACCGACGGCACCCGCTTCCTGGCCGAAGCCAGGGCCGCCGGCGCCGCCCTGGCCCTGATCGCCCGTGACAGTTCCGTGACGGTGCCAGGCACCGTCACGGAAGGCTTTGCAATTGGCGTTGCAGATCCGCTGATCGCGCTGGGCGAGGTGGCGGCCGAGGTGCGCCGGAGATCGGGCGCGATGGTGGTGGCGGTGACCGGGTCGACCGGCAAGACATCGACCAAGGATCTGCTGGCGGCGCTGCTCTCCCGGGTTGCGCCCACGGTCGCCAGCCTGGCCAATCAGAACACCGAGATCGGCCTACCGCTGACCTTCGACCGGGTCGAGCCCGAGACGCGGGCGGTGGTCTGTGAGCTGGGGATGCGCGGACCGGGCCAGATCGGCTACCTGGCCGAGCTGTGCCGGCCTGACGTCGCGGTGATCACCGGCGTCGGCCCGGTCCACCTCGAACTGCTGGGTACTGTGGAGGCGGTTGCCGCCGCCAAGGCCGAGATCCTTGATTCGCTGACATCGCGCGGCACGGCCGTCGTTCCGCACGCGGAGCCGCTGCTCGCACCCTACGTCGAGCAGACCCGGGCCCGCGTGATCACCTTCGGCGAGACCGCCGGCGCCGATGTGTGCCTTGTGGCGTTCACGGGCGGGCGGGCGGACTTCGAGGTTCACGGTCGAACCCTGCAGGTGCCCGTGACGTTCACCCAGCACCACAACGCGCTCAACCTGGCGGCAGCGCTGGCCGCCTGCGAAGGGCTCGGGCTGCCCCTCGAGGAGGTGGCCGCGGGCGCAGCCGAGGTCACCTTCTCGCGCTGGCGCGGCGAGTTGATCGAGCTGGAGCGCGGCGGGTTGCTGATCGCCGACTGCTACAACGCCAACCCGACCTCGATGGCGGCCGCGCTGCGCCACCTGGCGGCGGTCGCCGGTTCCCGGCGCTCTGTGGCCGTCCTGGGCGACATGGCCGAGTTGGGCCCGGGCGGGCCGGCCTACCACCGGCAGGTCGGCGAACTGGCCCGCGAGCTCGGCATCGACCGGGTCGTGTCCGTCGGGGATCTGGCGCGCGACTACGGAGGTATCGCCTACCCGGACGTGGCCACGCTGCTGGGCGATCTGGACGGTCTGCTGCAGCCCGGGGATGCCGTGCTGGTCAAGGCCAGCCGTTCGGTCGGCCTGGAGGCCGTGGTGGAGGCGGTCGCACCGTGAAGCTCGTGCTCGGCGCCGCGGTGGTTGCGATGCTGCTGGGGATCGTCGCCGGGCCGGCGTTCATCGCCTTCCTGCGCCGCAACGAGTTCGGCCAGCAGATCCGCGAGGAAGGGCCGGCCGGGCACCACAGCAAGCAGGGCACGCCGACCATGGGCGGCCTGGTGCTGCTGGGTTGCGCGCTGGTCGCCTTCGCGCTCTTCACCCGCCGCACCGCACCTGCGCTCACCGTGGCCGGCGTCACCGTGGCCTGCGGGTTCATCGGTTTTCTCGACGACTGGCTGAAGCTGTCGCGCAAGCGGTCGCTCGGCCTGTCGGGCAGGGTCAAGCTGGTGCTGCTGGCGCTGGTGGTGGCCGGGCTAGGCGCGGTTGCGCACTCGCAGCATCTCAACACCGACGTCTTCGTGCCCCTGATCAACCAGCACCTGAAGCTCGGCCCGGTGTACTACCTGTTCCTGTTCTTCGTCGTCGCCGGAGCCGCCAACGCGGTCAACCTGACCGACGGGCTGGACGGGCTGGCCGCCGGCACCACCACCATCGCCCTCCTCAGCTACTCGGCCATGATGGTGGTCGCCTACCTCGTCCACCAGACCGCCCAGTTTCCGGGTCTCTATGGCCCCGGGGACCCGCGCAGCCTCGACCTGGCGATCATCGCCGCCGCGCTGGTCGGCGGCGCCATCGGCTTCCTCTGGTACAACGCCTATCCGGCCGACGTGTTCATGGGCGACACCGGGTCGCTCGGGCTGGGCGGGGCGCTGGCGGCGATGGCGGTCTTCACCAAGACCGAGTTCCTGCTGGTGGTGATCGGCGGCATCTTCGTGATCGAGGCGCTGTCGGTGCTGATCCAGGTGATCTCGTTCCGCACCACCGGCAAGCGCGTGTTCCTGATGGCGCCGATCCACCACCACTTCGAGATGATGGAGTGGACGGAGAACAAGATCATCGTCCGCTTCTGGATCGCGGCCGCGATGTTCGGCGCCAGCGGCTTCGTCCTCTACTACCTGTTCTTCAGCCAGTACCGGTGACCGGCCGCTTCATCGTGGTCGGTCTGCGCCGTTCGGGGCTCGCGGCCTGCGAGGCGATCGCCCGGATGTGGCCCGGCGCGAGCGTCACCGCGACCGATCGCGACTCCGATGTCGATCTGGGCAGGCTTCTGGTCACGGGCGCCGAATACGTGCCCTGGGGTGCCGTGCCGACTGCCGGGGTGACAGCGTTGATCAAGAGTCCAGGAGTGCCTGCCGACGCGCCGCCGGTGCTGGCTGCGCGCGATGCCGGGGTGCCGGTCTGGAGCGAGGTCGAGCTGGCCGGACGGATGCTGGCGAACCCGATCATCGGTGTCACCGGCACCAACGGCAAGACCACCACCACCGCGCTGGTGGCCGCCATGCTGCGTTCGGGCGGGCTCGACGTGGAGGTGGCCGGAAACGTCGGTCGGGCGCTCAGCGAGCTCCCGGGCCTGATCTCGCCCGCCGCCTGGGTGGCGTGTGAGCTGTCGAGCTTCCAGCTCGAGGACATCGACCGCCTGCGCTGCCGGGTGGGGGTGGTGTTGAACATCACGCCGGATCACCTCGACCGTCACGGCACCTTCGAGGAGTACGCGCGCTGCAAGTTGCGCATCCTCGAGAACCAGGCCGCGGGCGACACCGCCGTGCTGAACGCCGACGACCCGGTGGTCAGGGCCGCGGGACTGCCTGGATCGGGGGATCGTGTGTGGGTGTCCAAGGCCGACCGCGGCTCGATCGACTGGGACCACGCGCACCTGCGCGGCGACCACAACCTGGAGAACGCGCTGGCCGCCGCCGCGGCCGCCCACGCAGCCGGGGTCGACCCGGCGGCCGTCGATCGGGCGCTGCGCGAGTTCCACGCGCCCGCCCACCGCATGCAGTTCGTCGCCGACGTCGCGGGCGTGGCCTACGTGAACGATTCCAAGGCCACCAACCCCGATGCGGTGGTCAAGGCGCTGACCGCCTTCGACGGCGGCGTGCGGCTGATCCTCGGCGGCTCGCTCAAGGGCGGCTCATTCGCCGCCCTGGCAGGCTCCGTCGCCGCCGGCCCGGTCGCCCGCTGCTATCTGATCGGCCAGGCGGCTGGCACGATTGCGGCCGCGCTGGAGCGGGCCGGCGCCGACTTCACGACCTGCGGCACGCTCGACGCGGCGGTGGCCGCCGCCGCGTCGGACGCCGTGCCCGGCGACACGGTGCTGCTGTCCCCCGCCTGCGCCAGCTTCGACCAGTTTCGCGACTTCGAGCAGCGCGGTGAGCGCTTCTGCGAGATCGTGGCGGGGGTGGCCGGTGGCGGCTGACGTGGTGGACACCCGCGCCCGCCGCACCCGTGCACGCCATCAGGCGCTCGCCGTCGAGTACCACCTACTGCTCCTCCTCACCCTGGGCCTGGTCGCATTCGGCCTGATCATGGTGTACAGCGCATCGAGCGGTGTGGCGGTGGTCAACGGCCAGGATCCGATCTCGCTGCTCGAGAAGCAGGGCGAGTACGCCGTGATCGGGATTGCGATGATGGCGTTTGCCGCCCGCATCCCGTATCGCCGCTGGCGCCCTCTGGTGCCGCTGGTGATGCTGCTCAGCCTTGTGCTGCTGGTCGTGGTGCTGATCCCGGGCATCGGTCTGCGCCTGAACGGCGCCCGGCGCTGGGTCGGCGTGGGAGGGCTGACGATCCAGCCGTCCGAGATTGCCAAGCTGGCCATGCTGCTCTTCGCCTGCCAGGTGCTGGCCGCTCGCCGGCGGGCGCCGCAGACATTCGCCCAGCTGGTCAGCCCGGTGGGGGTGGTGGCGACCACGGTGTGCGTGCTGGTGCTCGCCGAGCCGGACCTGGGTACGACCATCGCGATCACGCTGATGGTGGCCGGCGTACTGGTGGTGGCCGGCACCCGGCTGCGGCTGCTGGCGGCGACGGCTGTGGGGATGGTCAGCGTGGCCGTGGTCGGGATCTCGTCCAACGGGTACATGAGAGCCCGCCTGACCACCTTCCTCGACCCCTGGCACGCAGCCGGCGGAGCGGGCTACCAGAGTGTTCAGGGCCTCTACGCGCTGGGATCGGGCGGCATCTGGGGCAAGGGCCTCGGGCAGGGCACGGTCAAGCTCAACTACCTGCCCGAAGCGCCCTCCGACATGATCGCCGCGGTGATCGGCGAGGAGTTGGGCCTGATCGGGATCGTCTTCACCGCCGTCGCGTTCGCGGCGTTCGCGGTGCTCGGTTTCCGCATCGCCATGCGTTGCAAGGAGCCGTTCGGGAAGTACCTGGCGACCGGCATCACGTGCCTGGTCACCGGACAGGCGATCGTCAACCTGGGAGCGGTGCTGGGGTTTCTCCCCCTCACCGGTGTCCCGCTGCCGCTGATAAGCTCGGGCGGATCCAGCCTGGTCGTGTTCCTGACGATGGCGGGCATCATGCTCAGCATCGCCGAAGGCGACCGGGCCGGTGCCTCCGCACGCGCCGGCCGGGCGCGCGACACAGCCGATGACGCAGCACCCCCAGCCAAGCCAGCCCCAAAGCCCCGTCCCCGGACGCGTGCGGCCGCGGGTGCTGATCGCAGCCGGGGGAACGGCGGGGCACGTGGTGCCGGCGCTGGCGGTGGCCGCCGAGCTCACGGCTAGAGGCGCTGAGGTGGTGTTCGCGGGTACGCCGGAGCGGATGGAGGCGCGCATGGTGCCGGCCGCCGGCTACCCCTTTCACACCTACCGCGTGAAGGGCTTCGAGCGCCGCCCGTCGCTCGCTCTGGTGCGCGCTGTCGGCCTCGCCGGGTTGGCGCCCGCCGCATGCCTGCGCATCCTCCGCCGGGTGCGCCCGGCGGCGGTGTTCGGCGCCGGCGGCTACGTGTCCGGGCCGATGCTGGCCGCGGCGGCGACCATGCGTATCCCCGCCGCGCTGCTCGAGGTGGACGCCCACATGGGCCTTGCCAACCGGCTGGCGTCCCCGCTCGTGCGGCGGGTGTTCCTGTCCTTTCCGATCGTCGGTCTGGGGCCGCCCCACAACCTGGTCACCGGCCGGCCGGTGCCTCGCGAGGTGCTCGACGCGCGGTGCGAGAGCGGCCGTTCGGAGTTCGGGCTGGCTGCCGACGCGACCGTCGTGTTGGTTGTGGGCGGCAGCCTGGGCGCCCGCTCGATCAACATGGCCGCCGCCGACGCCTGGGCGGCGGTCGACCCCGGCTTCACCGTGGTGCACGTCACCGGCAGCCGTGACTTCGAATCGCTGGCCCGCCGCGCGGCGCCGCACTACCGGGTGCTCGAGTTCACCACCGCCTTCGGATCGCTGCTGGCCGCCGCCGATCTGGTGGTCTCGCGGGCGGGTGGTTCGGTGTTCGAGATCGCAGCCGCCGGGCGCCCGTCCATCCTCGTCCCGTCCCCGAACGTGACCTCCGACCACCAGACGCCGAACGCCGCCTACCTGGCCGACGGAGGGGCTGCGATCCTGCTCCCCGATCGCGAGCTGTCCGCCGGCCGGCTGAGGGACGAGGTGGCGTCGCTGCTCGCCCAGCCGTCACGCCTGGAGGGGATGGGGGCCGCAGCCCGCCGACTGGCCAGGCCCGACGCGGCCGCGGTGATCGCCACCCAGATACTGGAGATGGTGCCGTGAGCGGGTTCACCGGCCGGCGACTGCACATGCTCGGCATCGGTGGCGCCGGCATGTCCGGTCTGGCCACGGTGGCCTACGCCTGGGGCGCGGACGTGAGCGGCTGCGATCCGGCCCGCTCGGCGTACGGCGAGCGGCTGGGCCGGTTCGGTATCGAGGTGGCCGACGGCCACGACCGGTCGCATCTGCGCGCGGGCATGCAGGTGGTGGTCTCCTCGGCGGTGCCGGCGGACTGCGACGAGCTGGCCGGGGCGCGCGAGATGGGCCTGCCGGTGCTCCACCGTGCCGAGTTGCTGGCCGAGATGGTCGCCGCCCGGCGCTCGGTGTGCGTCGCCGGCGCTCACGGCAAGACCACCACCACCGCGATGGTCGCGCACGCGGCGCAGCGGCTGGGACTCGATCCGACCTTCCTGGTCGGGGGGGATGTGCCTCAGCTGGGTGGCAACGCGGGGCCGGGCGGAGGCGAGCTGCTGGTGGCCGAGGCGGACGAGTCGGACGGAAGCTGCGCGCTGCTGCGCCCGCGGGTGGCGGTGGTGACCAACATCGAGCTCGACCATCACGCGCGCTTCGGCTCCACCCGGGAGCTGCGCGAGCTGTTCGCCGAATGGGTGAGCCACGTGCCGGCCGGCGGTGCGGTGCTGGTCGGCGACGGCGTCGAGCTCCCGGCGGGGCCGGCGCCGCAGCGCCGGTTCGGGTTCGACGAGCGGGCTGACTACCTGATCACTGGGCTCGAGCTGGCGGCCTCGGGCAGCGGGTTCTGGCTGACCACACCCGACGGCACGCCGGTGCATGTGACGCTGCTGGTTCCCGGTGCCCACAATGCGGCCAACGCCGCCGCGGCCGTCGCGGCGCTGGAGGCGGTCGGGGTGCACGCGGCCGACGCCGCCGCCGCGCTGGGCGAGTTCGCCGGTGCCGGGCGCCGCTTCGAGCTCAGGGGCGACCGCGGCGGCGTGCAGGTGGTGGACGACTACGCCCATCATCCGACCGAGCTGCGGGCCGCCATCGCCGCCGCTCGAGTGCAGGGCGCGCGGCGTGTGGTGGTGTGCTTCCAGCCGCATCTGTACTCGCGCACCGCCGCCCTGGCCGCGGGCTTCGGCGCCGCCCTGACCGCGGCCGACGAGGCTGTGGTGACCGAGATCTATCCGGCGCGCGAGGCGCCCGTGGAGGGCGTGACCTCGAAGCTCATCGTCGACGCGGCCAGCGAGTACCGTCCGGGCATGCGACTGGCCTACGAGCCGACACTGGAACAGGCCGCCGACTACCTCCGCGCGCACGTGCGCGCGGGCGACCTCGTGCTCACGGTCGGGGCGGGGGACGTGCGCAGGGTGGGCGACCTCCTGCTGGCATGAGCCCGCCCGCCGGAGTCACCGCCGAGTTCCCGATGTCGCGCCTGACCACGGTCGGCACGGGCGGGCCGGCTCGCTGGTTCGCGCGGCCCGAGCGTCGCGAACAACTCGAGCAGGTGCTGCGTTGGGCCAGCGACGCGGGACTGCCGGTGGCGGTGGTGGGGCTGGGATCGAACCTGCTGGTGTCCGACGACGGGTTCGACGGCCTCGTGCTGAAGCTCGCCGGAGACATGGCCGGCGTGCATCGATCCGGCGACTCCGCGAGGTGCGGCGGCGGGGCGCCGCTGGCGGTGGTGGTCAAGCGCTGCCAGGCATGGGGCCTTTCCGGGGTCGAGTTCGGCTGCGCGATCCCGGGCACGGTGGGCGGAGCGGTGCGCATGAACGCCGGCGCCTACGGCTCGGAGCTGTGCGACATCCTCACCGAGGCGACGGTCGTCGCGGCCGGCGGAGCTCGGCGGGGAGGTGCGGACGAGCTGGGCATGCGCTACCGGCACTCCAACGTCGCCCCCGGCGAGGTTGTGGCCGAGGTCGTGCTGGGACTGCGGCCGGCCGACCCGGCCGTGATCCGCGAGACGATCCGCGAGATGCAGCAACGCAGGCGGGAGGCCCAGCCGGCCAAGGTGCGCACCTTCGGCAGCGTCTGGAAGAACCCAGGCGATGGGGTGACCGCCGGAAGGCTGCTCGAGCAGTGCGGCCTCAAGGGGTTCGCCGTCGGCGGAGCGCGCATCTCCTCCGTGCATGCGAACTTCATCGAGAATACGGGTGGTGCCCGCTCGTCCGATGTGCTCGACCTTATGGTCGAAGCGCGCCGGCGGGTGCTCGATCAGCACGGGGTGGAGCTCGAGCACGAGGTGCAGATGCTGGGCGAGATCGCGCTCCCGGCGAGCGATCAGTCGCCGTCGTAGGCGGCGCGCAGTCGGTCAACCATCGGCTCGTCGGCGTCCGTCACGCCGTAGGCTCGCAGGAACCGCAGCCCGTGGCCCGGCCCGAGGTTGTAGTCGAGGCTCCACACGGCGGCAGCGAGATCGTCCTGCGGATCGCCGAGGCCGCACTCGGCAAGATCGACGTAGCCGGTGATCCGCGTCCCGTCGGAGAGCACGTTCGGCAGGCACGCGTCACCGTGGATCAGAACGGAGCCCCGGCCCGGCGCGCCGAACGGGCACCCGGAGGCGTCGAGGGAGTGCAGTTGCCGCAGCCCCGTGGCCAGGAGCGCCACCACACGGTCCGGGTGGTCGACCAGCGTCGTCAGGTCGCGGCCCCCGACGGCCGAGGTGAGCAGCAGGTCGTCCGCCCCGGCAGCCTGCCTGAATCCGAGCACCCGAGGCGCCGGTGCCCGCCCGTCGAGCCATTCCAGCCGTGCCCGCTCGCCGTCCGCGTCGGGTGCAGCCTTGAGAAACGCCAGCCGGCCGTCGGCCACCTCGACGCGATGGATGCGGTGCCCGTCACGGCCGGCCACCGGCTGCACCTCGACCGCCGATCCCAGCGTCCGTTCGAGCCATCGGTGGATCTCGTCAGTCACCATCTTGGTGGGCAGGATCGCAGCTGCGCCGGTCGAATGTCGCCGTATGGACCACGCCGTGCAGATCGATGGCGGGCTGCTGGCCCGTCGGCGGGCGGTGGCTCGCGAGCGCGGACGCCGGCGGCTGGTCGTCCTGCTGTCGGGGATCGGGCTGGTGATGTGCGTCGGCGGGTACCAGGTGCTCAAGGCCTCGTCGGTGTTCGCCGTCCGCAGCGTGGACGTCCGCGGCGGCCCACCGGCTCTGGACGCGCAGGTGCGGCAGTTGCTGATGCGCTCCAGCGGCGGGCGCAACCTGCTCAGCGTGGATGCGTCGTCGCTCGAGCGGACGGTCGAGGGGATGCCGTACGTCCGGTCGGTGACGGTCGACCGGGCATTCCCGAACGCACTCTCCGTGACGCTCGTGCCCTACCACCCCGCCGTGGCCGCTGCCGTGGGCGGCTCGACCTACCTGGTGGCATCCGACGGGCGGGTGTTGAGCGTCGCCGCCAAGCAGCCACCGCATCTCGCGGCCGTGGTCCTGCCCGGTGCCTCCAAGCTGACGGTCGGAACGACGGCTCGCGATCCCAACCTGCAGGCGGCGCTCGCCGTCCTGACCGCTGCCCCTCCCCAGTTCGGTCGCCGACTGGGCGCGATCACACGCATCTACTCAGGCGGCGGAAGCTTGACGGCGGTGATCGGGCGCCACCTCAAGATCAAGCTCGGCGTGCCCACGCAACTCGCACTCAAACTCCGGGTTGCTGCCAGGGTGCTCAGCGCACAGGGAGCGAACCGGTCGAGACTGGCATACGTCGACGTGTCCGCGCCGCTGCGGGTGGCGCAGGGCATCGGCTTCCGATCATGACCGTCAAGTAGAGGTCGAGTCTCATGGCTCTCACCTTCGACTTGACAGCGAGAGCGGCGCCCGGTAGGCTCCACTCCGGAGCCCCTGCGCCGGGTCCGTTCGTTGCGCCCGTCGCCTGGGCTCGACGTGTTTTATGAGCCAAACCTTCAACTTGAGGGTTAGATTGAGAATGTCGGTGGATTCGGCGCGGTCGATGGAGGTCGAGCGATGAGGGACCAGAGCGGCAATTACCTCGCGGTGATCAAGGTCGTGGGTGTCGGCGGCGGCGGCACCAACGCCGTAAACCGGATGGTCGACGCCGGCCTGCGGGGCGTGGAGTTCATCGCGGTCAACACGGACGCGCAGGCGTTGCTCATGTGCGATGCCGACGTCAAGATCCACATCGGCTCCAAGATCACCCGCGGTCTGGGCGCCGGGGCCGACCCGGCCATCGGCCAGGAGGCCGCGCTGGAGAGTCGCGACGAGTTGAAAGAGGCGCTCAAGGGTGCGGACATGGTGTTCGTCACTGCCGGCAAGGGCGGTGGCACGGGCACGGGCGCGGCACCGGTGATCGCCGAGATCGCACGTGAGCTGGGAGCGCTGACGGTCGGCGTGGTGACGCGGCCGTTCGGCTTCGAGGGTCGCAAGCGGGCCGACCAGGCCGAGCAGGGCATCCGCCAGCTGCGGGACAAGGTCGACACGCTGATCATCATCCCCAACGACCGGCTGCTGCAGGTGGTCGAGAAGCGGACGTCGATCGTGGACGCCTTCCGCATCGCCGACGACGTGCTCCGCCAGGGCGTGCAGGGCATCACCGACCTGATCACCGTGCCCGGTCTGATCAACCTCGACTTCGCCGACGTGCGCACCATCATGCGCCAGGCGGGCTCGGCGTTGATGGGGATCGGCGTCGCGGGCGGCGAGAACCGCGCCGCCGAGGCCGCCAAGGCGGCCATCTCCTCGCCGCTGCTGGAAGCATCGGTGGAGGGCGCGACCGGGATCCTGCTCAACATCACCGGCGGCGCCGACCTCGGCCTGTTCGAGGTCAACGAGGCGGCGGAGATCATCGGCAGCGCCTCCGACGGCGACGCCAACATCATCTTCGGCGCGGTGATCGACGAGGCGCTCGGGGATCAGGTGCGCGTGACCGTGATCGCCACCGGGTTCGATCGCAAGTCGATCGACCGTCCCGCGGCGGCGTTCGCCGTCGGCCGCGAGACGCGCCGGCCGCTGGCCTCGGAGGAGCCGTCCGCGCCCAGCACGACCGACCCGCTCGAGATCCCGTCCTTCCTGCGCGACGAGTAGGAGTGTCGGCCGCGCTTCGCGCGGCCGGGGACAGCGGCGGGTTGACCGCGTGAGCGAGTAGACTGCGCGACCGGATGCAGCCGGATGGCCTTCGCCGAACGCCGCTTTACGACCGCCACGTCGCGGCCGGCGGGCGCATCGTTCCGTTCGCGGGCTGGGCAATGCCGGTGCAGTACCAGGGGATCATTCCCGAGCACCGGGCGGTGCGCACGGCGGCCGGGGTGTTCGACGTCTCGCACATGGGCCAGTTCGAGCTGCGCGGCCCGCAGACCCTGGACTATCTCCAGCTCATGCTGTCCAACGATCTGTCCCGGATCGGGCCGGGGCAGGCGCAGTACACACTGCTGCTGAACGAGCTCGGCTGTCCGATCGACGACCTGATCGCCTACCGGTTCGGCGACGACCATGTGCTGCTGGTGGTGAACGCCTCGCGGGTCGCCGACGACCGCGGGTGGCTCGAACGCGATCTCCCCGGCGGTGTGGGGTTGGACGATCGGTCGGATGAGATGGCGATGCTGGCCCTGCAGGGGCCGCGCGCTCTGGAGTTGGTCGAGTTGCCCGAGCTTGCGCCGTTCGGCTTCGCCGAGACTCCGGTCTGCGGCGTGCCGGCGGTGGTTGCACGCACCGGGTATACCGGCGAGCCCGGCGTCGAGTTGATGGTTGCGGCCGAGCGGGCCGGGGAGCTGTGGGACGCCCTGGTGGCCGCGGGTGCGGTTCCGTGCGGCCTCGGGGCCCGAGACACGCTGCGGCTCGAGGTGTGCTATCCGCTGTACGGCAACGACCTGTCGGAGCAGCGCACCGCGCTCGAGGCCGGCCTGGGTTGGGCCTGCGGCCTGGACCGCAAGGACTTCGTCGGCGCCGACGCGCTCCGGGCCCAGCGCGACGCCGGCGGGTTCGACCGGCTGATCGCCTTCCGGATGGGCGAGCGCGGCATCCCCCGGCAGGGGATGGCTGTCGACCCGGCCGGAGAAGTGACCAGCGGCACCATGTCGCCGTCGCTCGGCGTCGGCATCGGCATGGCCTATGTTCCGGCCGCCAGCGCCGACCCCGGCAGCGAGATCAGCATCGACGTGCGCGGCCGATGGATCGCCGCCCGGGTCGAATCAAAGCCCCTCTACCATAAGGAGGCCTCGCGGTGAGCGAGCCCACGTACCCCCCGGAGCTGCACTACCACGAGGAACACGATTGGGTGCGTGTCGACGGTG
The DNA here is from genome assembly GCA_038230835.1 of Gaiellales bacterium. Lineage (GTDB taxonomy): Bacteria > Actinomycetota > Thermoleophilia > Gaiellales > JAICJC01 > DASUHT01. The sequence continues at coordinate 36,382 of JBBRMM010000017.1, read as the reverse complement.
AGATCGCGACCTTCGGCATCACACACTACGCACAGGACAGCCTCGGCGAGGTGGTGTACTACAGCCCTCCGGAGGTCGGCGCGAGCGTGCAGAAGGATTCCGTCTACGGCGAACTCGAGTCGACCAAGGCCGTGTCGGCGCTGATCGCGCCGCTGTCGGGGGAGGTGACCGAGGTCAACGCCGGTCTGGAGGGCAGCGAGTCGACCATCAACGACGAACCGTACGGCGACGGCTGGCTGATCAAGGTGCGGATGGCCGACCCGACGGAGCTCGACACGCTGATGGATGCGGACGCCTACCGCGCCCTCGTGGACGCACTGTGAGCTTCTCGTCCGTCACCACGGCCGATCGCGAGCGGATGCTGCGCACGATCGGCGTGGGTAGCGTGGAGGAGCTGTTCGCGGAGATCCCGGCCGGGGTGCGTCTGAGCCGCCCGCTCGACCTGGAACCGGCGCTCACGGAGCAGGAGTTGGTCGCCCACCTCGGCGAGCTCGCCGATCGCAACGCCCACACCGGGCGCGAGCTGTGCTTCCTGGGTGCCGGGATCTACGACCACTACGTGCCTGCTGTGGCCGAGCTGGTCGCGCAGCGAAACGAGCTGCTGACCGCCTACACGCCCTACCAGCCCGAGATGAGCCAGGGCACGCTGCAGGCCATCTTCGAGTACCAGACCGCGATCTGCGAGCTGACGGGGATGGAAGTCTCGAACGCCTCCGGCTACGACGGCACCACTGTCGCAGCCGACGCCTGCCTGGTCTCCCGCAGCGCCACGGGCCGCTCCAAGATCGTGCTCACGAGCACGCTCAACCCGCAGGTGCGGGCGGTCGTGCGCACGTTCGCCCCCGGGTTCGGGATGCAGGTGGTGGAGGTCGATCATCGCGACGGCGTGACCAGTCCCGACGATCTGCGCGCGGTGGTCTCCGACGCCGCCTGCGTGATCTTCCCGCAGCCGAACTTCTTCGGGTGCCTGGAGCCTGTCGCCGACCTGGCCGAGGTCGCGAACAGCGCCGGGGCGGTGTCGGTGGCGCACGTCGACCTGATGACGCTGGGGCTGCTCGAGGCTCCGGGCGTGTACGGCGCCCAGCTTGCGATCGGGGAGGGCCAGTCGGCCGGCAACCCACTGTCCTACGGCGGTCCGCACTACGGTTTCGTGGCCGCCCGCATGGAGCACGTGCGGCGGCTGCCGGGCAGGATCGTCGGTGAGACGGTGGACACCGAGGGCCGGCGCGGGTTCGTGCTCACGCTGCAGACCCGCGAGCAGCACATCCGGCGCGAGAAGGCGACCTCCAACATCACCACCAACCAGACCCTGCTTGCACTGACCGGGCTGGTGTACCTGGCGTGGCTCGGCCCGCATGGCCTGCGCGAGGTGGGCCAGGCCTGCCTCTCGCTGTCCGAGTATGCCAAGCAGCGGCTCGGACTACCGCTGCTGTTCGACCGGCCGAGCGTGAAGGAGTTCGTGGTGCGCACCAGGCGGCCGGCGGCCGAGGTGGTGTCGGCTGCCCGTGAGCGGGGCGTGCACCCGGGGTATGCGCTGGGCCGTGACTATCCGGGCATGGACGACGCGTTGCTGGTGGCGGTCACCGAGCGGCGGACGGCGGCCGACATCGACCGGCTGGCCCGCGTGCTGGAGGAGGTGGGGGCATGAAGCTGATCTACGAGAAGTCGCAGGCCGGACGGCGAGCGGGCCGGATCCCTTCGCCCGACGTCCCCGAGTCAGCGCTGCCCGACGAGTTCGCCCGCAGCGAGCCCCCGCGGTTGCCCGAGCTGGCCGAGCCCGAGCTCGTGCGCCACGTGGTGGAGCTGTCCACACGGACGTTCGGCATCGACACCGGGTTCTACCCGCTCGGATCGTGCACGATGAAGTACAACCCGCGCGTCAACGAGCGCGTGGTCGGCCTGCCCGGTTTTCGGGACCTGCATCCCCACCAGGACGACGACGGCGCCCAGGGTGCCCTGGAGCTGATGTGGCGGCTGCAGGGCATGCTGGCGGAGGTGGCCGGGCTGGATGCGGTGTCGCTGCAACCCGCAGCCGGGTCGCAGGGTGAGCTGACCGGCCTCACCCTGATGCGCGCCTACTTCGCCGACCGCGGCGAGGATGAGGCGCGGCGCGAGATCGTGATCCCCGACACCGCCCACGGCACCAACCCGGCGTCGGTGGCGATGGCCGGGTACACCCTGGTGCCGGTGAAGACCGACCCCCGCGGCAACATCGACGTGGACGACCTGCGCGGCAAGGTCGGCCCCTCCACCGCCGGTCTGATGCTGACCAACCCTTCGACGCTCGGCCTGTTCGAGGAGCGGATCGTCGATATCGCGGAGATCTTCCACTCCGCCGGCGCGCTCCTGTACTACGACGGCGCCAACCTGAACGCGGTGTGCGGCATCTCGCGGCCGGGGGACATGGGCTTCGACATCATCCACTACAACCTGCACAAGACCTTCAGCCAGCCGCACGGCGGCGGCGGGCCGGGGGGAGGGCCGGTGGCGGTGCGGACCGCACTCGAGCCGTTCCTGCCGGTGCCGGTGATCGTGCGCGAGGGCGACCGCTTCCGGCGGGAGTTCGACCGGCCACGCTCGATCGGCAAGGTGCGCGGCTTCTGCGGGCCGTTCGGAGTCTTCGTGCGCGCGTATGCGTTCATGCGCATGTGGGGCCCGGGCTTGCGCGAGATGTCCGAGGTGGCGGTGCTGAACGCGAACTACATCCTCGCCCGGCTGAAGGATGCCTACGACCTGCCGGTCGACCGGCTGTGCATGCACGAGTTCGTGCTCTCGGCGCGCGGCCTCAAGCGCGACCACGGGATCACCGCGCTGGACGTCGCCAAGCGGCTGATGGATCACGGGTTCCACCCGCCCACGGTGTACTTCCCGCTGATCGTGCCCGAGGCGCTGATGATCGAACCGACCGAGACCGAGACGCTGGAGACCCTGGACGCCTTCTGCGACGCCATGCTGGCGATCGCCCGCGAGGCGGCGGACGATCCCCAGATGCTGAAGACGGCGCCGCACACCCGGCCGGTCACCCGGTTGGACGAGGCGGGGGCGGCCAAGCGGCTGACCGTGCGCCACCGCTTCGACGATCACCGGGCTGCTGTGTGACTCCCTCCCGACACTCCCGCACACACCTGTCACGGTGCCTGGCACCGTCACGGGCGCCGTGACAACTGTTGAGGTGCCAGGCACCGTGACGGGCGTCGGTGCGGTGTTGTTCGACTATGGGCACACCCTGGTCGACATCCGCTGGGACGAGTCGACGCTGGTCGAGGGCGAGGGGGTGCTGCTGGCAGCTCTGGGCGCCTCGAGCGTCGACCTGCAGGCGTTCCACACCCTCACCGGCGAATTGTTGGAGCAGGCCACCGAGGCGGCCGTGGACTATGCCGAGGTTGACTACGCCCGCGTCCTGCGAGCTGCGCTGGAACGGTTCGGCGTCCAGCCCGGGGCAGTCGATCTGCACGCGGCGATGCGGGCGCAGATCCGCTCCTGGGACGCGGTGCGCCACCTGCACCCGGACGCACCGCGCCTGATCGACGAGCTGCGCGGCCGCGGGATCCGGGTGGGATATGTGTCCAACACGCTCGACCCGCCCGATCTGCTGCTCGAGGTGATGGCCGCCGAGCAGATGACGCAGCGTGCGGACGCCGTGATCCTGTCCACCGCGGTGGGCTGGCGCAAGCCCTCCCCGCGCATCTACCAGGCGGCGCTGACCGCCGCCGGCGTGCCGCCGGAGCGCACGCTGTTCGTCGGCGACCGAGTGCTCGAGGACGTGGTCGGGCCCGCCCGCGAGGGGATGGCCACCTGTCTTGCGACGTGGTTTCGGTCTGACGAGGGCGACCACGCGCTCGCCGACGTCGTCGCCAGCGAACCGATGCAGGTGCTGCAGGCAGTAGACCGTGTCCGCGAGCGGGGTTAAGCTGGGAGGGATGAAGGGACTTCCACAGCTGCCGCCGACTGCACCCGCCGCTGACGCGGTCGAGTGCCGCGGCTGCGGGGTCGTCTGCCAGAAGGTGGTCTACCCGTCGGAATGCCTGACCCGGTCGTGTCCGTTCCTCTATGCGCACGAGGCGTTCGGCCGCACCTATGTCGGGTGCACGCGCGGGATCTTCTCGACCGAGCTCGACCTCGAGGTCCTGCGCAAGTCGAGCCGCCGCCGGCACGGCTTCGGGGCGGTGCTGGTGGCGCGTCAGCCGCTCGAGATCTGCGCGTCGAGCGTCGAGCGCGCCTACGAGGACCGCGCTGACCCGCTCGGCTGCCTGAACCCCGAGTTTCACGAGTTGCCCGCCGACGGGACGAGCTTCAAGGTCACGGTCAACCGGCCGTAGGGGTTGCGCAGCCCGCTACTCGAACTCGATCATGCCCACGTCGACCGCGGTCATGCCGCCGTCCACGGTCAGCACCGCGCCGTTGATGTAGCTGGCGTCGGGTGACGCCAGGAACGCCGCCGCGAAGGCGACCTCCTGCGGCAGGCCCGGCCGCCGCAGCGGCACGTGCTTTGTCACCCGCGCATACCCGGCCTCGACGTCACCTTCGAGAGCGCACACCTCACCGTCGGCCATCGGGGTGCGCACCCACCCCGGGCAGATCGCGTTCACCCGCACCCCCAGCGGTCCAAGTCTGACCGCCAGCGCGCGGGTCAGCATCAACATGCCGGCCTTGGACACGGCGTAGGCCGGCTCTCCCGGCCCGGCGACGATGCCGGCCACGGACGAGATATTGACGATCGAGCCGCGACGGCGCGTGAGACCTGGCGCGGCCAGTTCCGCCAGCTCGTGCGCCGCCGTCAGGTTGACGTCGATCGTCTCGCTCCAGCCGGCGTCGCCGACGCCCGCGCAATTCACCAGCACGTCCAGGTCGCCGGTGGCCGCCAGCGCCGCCGTGCGGTCGGCCGCGGCGGTCACGTCACCGACGATCACACCCAGGCCCACCTCCTCGAGCGGCGCCCGCCTCCGACCCATCGCCCACACCTGGGCGCCGTCGGCCGCCAGCCGGTGGGCGATCGCCGCTCCGATGCCGGTGCCGCCACCGGTGACCAGCGCTCGCGTCCGCGTCATGCAGGCGAACCTATCTCATCCCGCCTCGTCGGAGGGCGGCGGGCGCCGCAGCCGCTTGCGCTCGCCGGCCTGCTTCTTCTCGTCGATCCGCCGATTTTGCGCGGCGCGGCTGGGCCGGGTCGGGCGGCGGGGCGGGGGGGGCGGTGCGAGAGCCGTGCGCATCAGCTCGCAGAAGCGCTCGATGGCAAGCGCGCGGTTCCGGGCCTGACTGCGCTCGTCCTGGGCCACGACGCGCAGCCGGCCTTCGCTGTCCAGCTTCCCGCCCAGGCGGCGGCGGGCGCGCTCGCGCTCGAGGTCGGTCAGGCTCGGGCTGCGGGCGACATCGAAGACGAGCTCGACCCGCGTGGACGACGTGTTCACGTGCTGGCCGCCGGGCCCGCCGCTGCGGGTGAAGCGAAACTCGAGCTCGGCGGCGGGCAGCGGTTGGGCCGCGCCGATGTCAAACACGGTCCGCGCGCCGCGCCCAGCGGCGAAGCCCGTTGCGGTGCAGGCGGCGGATGGCGGCCATCTCGGCGGCATCGGCGCCGTGCCCGGCGGCGCCGGGTGTCTCCATGATCGCGGCCACGTGCTGCAGCCGAGGATGCCCGAGCATCACGGCCAGCCCCCGCCCGATCAGACCCTGGCCGACATTTGCGTGCCGATCGCGGTTGGAGCCCAGTCGCGTCGCCGAGTCGTTCACGTGCAGACACCCGAGTCGGTCGAGCCCGATCCGCCCCTCCAGCTCGTCCAGCAGGTCGTCCATCCGGCCGGCATCGGTGATGTCGACCCCGGACGCCCACAGGTGGCAGGTGTCGAGGCACACTCCCAGTCGCGAGTGGCGGCCGAGCTCGTCGATGACCAGGGCGATCTCCTGCAGTGCAACGCCCATCGTGCCGCCGGCACCGGCGGAGTTCTCGATCCACAGACCCGTCCGCGAGCCGGACGGGAAGCTGCCGAGCGCGATCTCGAGCGCCGGCGCGATCTGGTGCAGCGCGGCGTCGAGCCCGCGGCCGAGGTGGCTGCCCAGGTGGAACACCACGCCGTCGGCCTCGATCATCGCCGCCGCCGCAACGGTGTCGCGCAGTGCCTGGACGGAGCGGTGATAGACGGTGTCGTCGGTCGCCCCCAGGTTGATCAGATAGGTGGCATGGCAGGCGACGGTCGCCATCCCCGTCGCCCGCCGGCGGTCGCGAAAGCGCGCGCACGCCTCGGCGTCAGGCTCGGGGTGCCTCCACTGGCGCGGGCTCTGTGTGAACACCTGCAGAGCGGACGCGCCGAGCAGCCGCGCACGCTCGACCGCCGTGTCGATCCCGCCCGCCGTGCCGACGTGTGCGCCCAAGTGCATGAGCCGATGGTATCCAGACAATAGGATCATCCCCGGCATGAACCGTCCCGTCTGCGTCCGCCTGCCTCCCAGCCCGACCGGCCTGTTGCACGTCGGAAGCGCGCGCACGTTCGTCTACAACTGGCTGTTCGCCCGCGGCGTCGGCGGGCGGGTGGTGCTGCGCTTCGAAGACACCGACACCGAACGATCCACCGCCGGCGCGATCGAGCAGGCGCTGCGGGTGCTCGGCTGGCTGGGCATCGACTGGGACGACGGCCCCTACCGGCAGACCGAGCGCTTCCCGCTGTACGCCGCCGCCGCCGCCCGGCTCGTGACGAGCGGAGCGGCATACCGCTGCTACTGCACCGCGGAGGAGCTGGAGGCCGAGCGGGAGCGCCGGCGAGCGGCCGAGCTGCCGCTGATCTACGGCGGTCGCTGCAGATCGCTCGACTCCGCCCAGCAGGCCGCCTTCGAGGCCGAGGGCCGCGGCTTCGCGGTCCGGCTCGCGGTGCCGCGGGAGGGCGTCACCTCGATCGTTGATGTCGTCCGGGGGTCGGTGGAGTGGGACAACGCGCTGCTCGGCGACCACGTCATCATGCGCTCCGACGGGTCGCCCACGTACCAGTTCGCCAACCCGTTCGACGACATCGACATGGGCATCACCCACGTCATCCGGGGCGAGGACCTGCTCTCCTCGACACCCCGCCAGCTGGCGCTCTACCAGGCGCTCGGCGCCGAGCCGCCGACGTACTGCCATCTGCCGATGGTGCTCGGGACCGACAAGAAACGACTCTCCAAGCGCCACGGCGCGGTTTCGGTGGAGGAGTTTCGGGATCGCGGGGTGATCGCAGACGCACTGGTCAACTACGTGGCGCTGGTGGGATGGAGCTACGACGACCACACGACCTACATGACCCGGGGCGAGCTGCGCGAGCGCTTCACTCTGGAGCGCGTGAACCGCAGCCCGGGGGTGTTCGATCCCGACAAGCTCGAGTGGCTGAACGGCGAGCACCTGCGTGCGCTCGACGCCGGCGCATTCACGGCGCTGCTGTTGGAGCACCTCCAGAGGATCGGGTCTCGGCTGGCCGACCAGCCGGCGCGGGTCGCCGAGGCGGCCCCGCTGGCCCACGAGAAGCTGCGCCTGCTGAGCCAGTTCGAGGGCCTGTGCGGGTTCCTGTTCGGGCCCGTCGAGATCGACCCGATCGCCTGGGACAAGGTCGCCGCCGAACCGGAGGCCGCCCAGTCGCTGGCGGCGGTGCTGGCCGAGCTCGCCGGTGTGGCCGAGTGGCGGGCCGGTGCGATCGAGGCCGCGCTGCGCGCGGCCTGCGACGCAACCGGGCTCAAACCGCGGGTGGTGTTCACGCCGGTGAGGGTGGCGATCACCGGCGGCACCGTCTCGCCGGGCCTGTACGAGAGCCTGGAGTTGCTGGGTCGCGACGAATCACTGGCCCGGATCCGGGCCGCCGCGGGTCGTCTCGCGACCGCGGCATGACCCCACCCGTTTGGGTGGGGTTGTGGGTGGGCTTTGGGGGGTCTTCAATGTCCGCGCCGCAATCTTGCAAACCGGGGCATATGATCCACCGCGATGGGGATCGGGTTCCTTGGTGAGGTTGCCAAGCTGGCGGTGATAACGATGTTCCTCGCCGCCGAGGGATGCATCGTGGCCGCCGGCTTTGCCGTGCCGATGAGCAAGCAGCCCTTCCAGCCCGCGGAGGCCGCGTTCCAGCTCGCACGGGCGATGGCGATCCTGGGCGGCGTGGCCGCTGTCGTCGCCGGTATCACCGCGACGCTCTTCTTCTGGCTGACGGGGCAGGCCACCCAGCTGGACATGCTGACGATCGAGCCGGTGGTCATCTGCTCGGGCGTGGGCTTTTTGGGGGCTGTGCGGCTGATCGATCGCCGCGCCCGTTCCCGCGCGTAGTCGCGTTCAGGCGGCGCTCGCCAGCCCGCGGGCGAGCCAGGCGGTGAGCGCCGAAGCGGTCGGCTCGAGCAGCGCGTTCCCGGCCGCCACGGCGTACCGGGCGTGACCCACGCAGGCGGCGTGAAGTGGCACGTAGCCATCGACCGCCGCGTGCAGGCGGACCTCGTCGCCGCCCGTCAGCGGGTGCGAGAGGATCGTGATGTCGGCGCAGTTGGCAAGCTCGATCCCGCGCGTCGCGGCCGTGTCGAGCACGCGCTGGGTGCACTCACCCTCCGAACCGCCGCTGCGCGGGTCGGCCAGCAGAATGAGGCACGCACCGCTGCTTGCCGGCGCCGACGCCACCCACGCCTCGAGCAGCTCGCCCAGGCGATCGTCGCCGCGCCAGGCCGGCGTCGCCAGCAACCGGATCGACGCGGCGTCCAACTCGAGCGGCGCCCGCCGATCGAGCCCGGCACGCGGTGCCCGCGAGGCCAGCCGGCCGATCCGGTCGCGGTAGCGGGCCGCAACCGCATCCCAGGTCAGCGCCTCCGACGCACGCCGGGCCACGTCTCCGCGCCGGCGGCGATCGGCGGGGTCGGCGTCGGCACGTCCCAGCAGCTCAACCAGATGCCCGCCGTCCGGCTCGAGCAGGTACGGGAACCCCAGCGTCTCGACGTTCTCGTACCGCTCCACCTGCTCACGTCGCACTTCGGCGCGCACGCGCCAGCACGCGTCGTCGGGCACGAACTCGTCGGTCGGGCCGCCGGCCGTCACGATCACGGGCAGTCCGCACGCCATCGCCTCCAGCACCGGCATGCCGAACCCCTCGCCGCGGTACGGCAGCAGCAGCACGTCGCACGATCGGTTCAGGGCGGCCATCTCGGCGTCGTCCAGCTCGTCGGTGAGGTACACGATCCGCGGCAGCTCCCCCGTCTCGGCGTACTTCTGCAGCCGTGAGCGGTCGACCGAGGCGTAGATCGAGTCGGCGCCGAAGTCCTTCATGACCAGCGTCACGTCGTCCCGCCCGGCGAAGGCGCGCTGGTAGGCGGCCACCGCGACATCGGGCGCCTTCCGCGAGATCAGCCCGCCAACGAACAGGAACGTCGTCCCGCCGCCAGTGGGGAGGTCAAGCCGGGGTCCGGCCGGTCGGAACAGCTGCGGGTCGACACCGTTTGGGATCACGACCACGCGCTCCGCTGGAATCCCGGCGTCCAGGTACATCCTCCGCACGTACTCGCTCGGCACCCAAAGCTCGTCGACGTCGCGCTTGATCGGCTCCACCCAGTCGCGCGGCACGGCGCCGAACTCCCAGGGCTGGATCAGTGCCAGCCGCCCCGAGGCGGCGGGTGAGAGGTCGGGCGGGAAGCTGTGTCGGACCTCGACCTGGGCCGGCATCGGCGGAGCCGTACCGAGCGTGCGCCCGCCCGGGTCGCGGCGCTCGATCGCCATCCCGGGTAGCTGCTCCAGACGCTCGCAGACCCGCCGGTTGACACCCGCCAGGCTCTGGCGGGAGCTGTGGTCGCCCTGCCACGCGACCGTGATCGGCGCCCGCCCGCGGGCCCCGGCTGCCGGACGCTCTCCGCGGTAGTAGCCCTCGAGTTGGTCGACGTAGTCGGTGAATGCTCGCGGCGGGCGGATCGCGGCCTGTAGCTGCTCCAGCAGATCGGGCTCGGTGGCCAGCCGTTCCAGGGTGCCCGCGAGCGCGGCCGGGTTGCGGCCGGCCACCAGGATCCCGTCCTCCCCGTCGCGGACGAAGTCGGGGATGCCGCCCATCCGCGCTGCGACCACCGGCACCCGGCCGGCCAGGCACTCGGCCACCGTCAGCGGTGCGCAGTCCCACCACAGCGACGGGATCACGGCCACGTCCACCTCGGCCAGCAGATCCGGCAGGTCGGCGTGCGAGAACGCGCCGCGGACGTCGAGCACCTTCCGGCCGTCCCTGCGACGCAGGTCGGCCGCGAAGCTGTCAGAGATCTCACCAAAGATCGAGACCCTCAGTGGAGCGGCGGTCAGCTGGGCGGCGTCCACCAGCAGGCTCGGGCCCTTGTGCGGCAGCGCCGAGCCGAAGAATCCGACGCGCAGTTCCCGGCCCAGCCTGCCGGGTGCCCGGTCGCGGCCGAGCGCCTGCCAGATCGCGGTCTCCTCGGGCATCGCCTGGTGCACGACATCGATCATCTCGATCGGGTAGCCGGCCGCTGCGAGCGTGCCCCGCATCGCCTCGGAGACCGCCAGGCACACGTTCACCGAGCGGGTGAAGCGGCCCCGGATCTCCTCCAGCCGGCGCCGGTATCCGCTCTGGTCGTGGCTGCCCACGCAGGTGGCGCAGGCCGCGCCGTCGCCGGGGCCGTGGCAGAGGTCGAGCCGGCCGGTGTACAGGTAGTTGCGCGGGCAGGCCAGCCAGTAGTTGTGGGTCGAGAAGTAGGCCGGAAGGCCTCGCACCGACGCCTCGTCGAGCAGCGCCGCACCCAGGTTGTGCAGGTTGTGGAAGTGCACCACGTCGGGCCGGTGCCGATCCAGCGCGTGCGCAAACGCCGCCGTGATGGGCGGATCGTCCACCTCGCGATCGGGCCGTCCGAGATCGAGCAGCCCGTGCGGCCGGTTGAAGACGCCGATCAACCGCACACCGCCTTCGCGCCACTCGCGCACGGCGTACGGCGGCGCCTCGTCCAGCGCCCCCACCGCCGCGTGGAATACCGTGACGTCCCATCCTCGGCGGGCCAATTCCTGTGCCACGTACCGGGGCACGATGGTACCGCCGCCGGAGTCGTTGTAGCCGAACGAGGTGAGCATGATCCGCCGCCGCCCTGCCAGCGCCCGCTCCCGCAGGCGCGCCGCAGTGTGTGGCAGCGGCAGCCCCCGTGACTCCAGTGCGTCGGCCAGCGTCAGCAGGCCGTCGGCCTCGTCCACGGCTTCGGGGACGAGCCCGAGCGCCCCCTCGCGCTCGAGCGTCGCCTCGATCGCGCGCGACACCTCCGCCACCTCGAGCTCGCGACGCGATTCGTGCGAGCCCGACCCCTCGTGGCGGCGGAAGCCCACCACCGCACCGCCCGGCGTGTGCCGGAACCGGATCCCCGCCGCGGCCGCGCGCAGCCACAGGTCGAGATCGGCGGCGATGGAGTACCCCTCGGTGTACCCGCCCAGGCGCTCGAACACACCCCGGCGGATCACGGTGGAGGGGTAGACCAGGTAGTTGTGCGATCGCACCAGCACGTGCAGCAGCTCGTCGGGCGCGAACTCCCGGGATGCCCAGCGGCCGGTGACCCGTCCGGACGCGTCCAGCATGTCCGCGTCTCCGTGTACCACCCCGGTGTCGGGGTGGGCGTCGAAGACGGCCAGCTGGCGGGACAGTCGTCCGGGCAGGCAGACGTCGTCGTCGCACAGGTTCGCGATCAGTTCGCCGCGCGCCTCACGCACCAGCGTGTTCCCAGGACGCCACCATGCCCAGGTTGCGGGGGTTGCGGAGGTACCGGATGCGAGCGTCGGCGAAGCCGGCCACGACCTCGGCCGTGGAATCGGTGGAGGCGTTGTCGACCACCAGCAGCTCGAAGTCGGCGAAGTCCTGGGCGAGCACTCATGCGGCCAGCGTCTCGTAGCGCCCGGCATCGGCAGCGCGCGCGAACGGGTCGGGGACGGAGGTGGCGAGCACGGCCACGCCTCGCTGCTCGGCGGCCGCGGCCTGTCCGGAGCCGAACGGCGCCACCGCGAGCCGTCCCGGCTCGAGCAGCGCGGATGGATCGTCGGCGGCCACCAGGTCGATGTCGACGTCGGCCCCGGCGGCGAGCTCGCGTTCCAGGACGGCCGTGGCGGCCGTGAGGGCGGCCGGCCGGACGGCCACGGCAAGGTTCCGCAAGAGGCCGGCGGCCCGCAGCCGGCGGGCGACAGCCACCGTCTCGGCGAGCTGCTCGAGGTCGTCCCCGGGCACGGCCACCAGGTGGGCGGGCAGCTGCGGCGGGGCCACCCCGGCGTCGCGGGCGAGCTGATCGACCAGACCGGACAGCCCGACGTCCCCGGGAAGGTGCAGCAATGCGCGCAGCGCCAGACCGTAGGACGAGTACCCGTACGATGCGCGGCGATGGCCGTCGCGCCGCAGGTGGTTGGCGAGGCGGGCGACGCACACCGCCATCATGCGGTCCCGGCGGTCGTGCCATTCGACGGGGTAGGCATCGTCGTGGAGGGCATGCCACAGCACCGCCGGGTCCTCGGCCGCGTACCGGGCGGACCGCAGCGACTCGCTGGTGCCGCTCTGCGGGTGCTGGCGCCAGCTGACCAGCGGCTCGTGCACCATCGCCACCGGGTGACGCAGCGAGAGCCGCATCCAGGCGAGCCAGTCGGCGCAGTAGGGGACGCGGCCGTCGAACCCGCCGAGCGCCGTGAGCCCGCGGGTGCGAGCGACCACCGCGGGGCAGGTGATGCTGTTGATCGGCGCGCACAGCTCGAAGAACGCGGGCGCCGGGTACAGCTCACGGGGCTCGGGCTGGCGGCCCAGGTCGCCGATCGTCTGCCCGGCGGGGTCGATCATCCACACCGAGCTGTGTGCGAAGCCGGCACCGGTCGATTCCAGCAGCGCCACCTTGGCGGACACGTTGTCGGGGTGCATCACGTCGTCGGCCGCGAACGGCACGAAATACGGAGCGTCGGTGTCGCCGAGGGCCCGGTTCAGACTTCCGTAATAGCCCAGGTCGACCTGGTTGGAGACGTACGACACGCGGCCGTCGCCCAGGTACGAGCGGGCGATCACCGCCGAACGATCCGTGGACAGGTTGTCGTACACACGCAGTTCGAGCTCGTCGTGGCTCTGGGCGAGCACGCTCTCGATGGCCTCGGCCAGGAACTGCTCACCGTTTCGCACCGAGACGGCGATGCAGACGCGGGCAGTCATGCGGCCTTAGCGAGGCCGTGGCACTTCTTGAACTTGAGGCCGCTGCCGCACGGGCAGGGAGCGTTGCGCGGTGCCTCGGGCGCGGGTGTCTCGGTTGCGGTGGCGGTTGTCGCCAGCAGGTCGGCCACCCGCGGTGCGACCGTGGCCCGGACGTCCTCGAGCAGGAACGAGTTGTGGAAGTTGCCCACCGCACGCTGGTGCGCGACCGAGATGTCGAACATGATCATCATCGCCCGCAGCAGCAGCGGATCGGGTGGGAGCTCGAACGGCCTGCCTTGCAACGCGTGCGATACCGTCTGCCGCATCCACTGCTCGGCCACCTGGCCGCCCTGCTGCGTGAAGGGGGCGCCGGCGCCGCAGGCGTGGCCCATCCAGTTGGCATAGCCGCCGTTGTAGAGCGCCGGGCCGTCCAGCGTGACTCCGTGGAGATTGGTGGTGACGAGCAGGTCGGCGGCACCCTCGCTGAGCACATGGGCGCACACCTCGGAGCGATCCCAGCGCACCAGCTCGGCGGGATCCCACAGAAAGCTCGAGTCCGACGCCGCCAGTTCGTCCCAGTGCACGTGCCAGCCCATCGCGCGCTCCTCGGCCGGGTAGCGGTTGAGCCGCTCCTTGAAGATCTTGCGGCGAGCGTGCTCGGAGGTGCGCATGGGGTAGTGGCGGGAGATGAAGTGCACCGGGAACACCCGCCGGCCGCGGAACCCTGCCTCGTGGCCGCCCGTCTTGGCGATGTCGACGTGCACTCCGGCCGGCGGCTGCCTCCAGGCCTTGACCCAGAGGGAGTTGGAGACGTCGCAGCGCTCGTAGTAGGGGATGTGCTCACGCGGGTCGCCCCCGGACGGGAACGAGTCATCGGTGGGGCGGAATTCGAGTACCCGCGACTGCACCGCGTTGTAGCCGAGCGCGTCGACGAGGGTGATGGCGTCGTCGTGGGAGAGACCCGGCCACGGCCCTTCACGGAACTCGTCGGCGTCGGCGCGGATGTACCAGTCGGCGCCCAGCTCGGCGGCCAGCGACTCGTTGCGGCGCAGGATCTCACCCCACATGTACTCCTTCTTGGCCCGCTCGCTACCGCCGGCGTCGTCGGGGAAACGCTCGATCCGCAGCAGGCCCTGGCCCAGGAACTCGCTGGCCACCTCGACCGTGCCGTCGGTGGAGCAGTTGTCGATCAGGTACACCTCGACCCCGTCCTCGAGGTAGTCGCGGATCACCGAGGCGATCACGTCCTCCTCGTTGTACGCCGGCAGGATGGCCACGATGCGCGGCCGCCGCGCGGAGGCGAGCAGGCCGGGAAGGACGCTCACGCGGCCCTCCGGGCAAGCACCGAAGAGTGAAACAGCGCCAGCCGGTCGGCCACGTACTCCAGATGGGCGCGGTCGAGGCCGGGGTAGCAGCCGATCCAGAAGCTCGATCGGCCACGAAATCGGTCACCGCCAGGTCACCGACGACCCGGTGCTGGATATCCTGGTAGGCCGGCTGGCGCAGCAGGTTGCCGGCCATCAGTTGGCGCGAGTCGATCCCCGACTCGTGCAGGAACGTGACCAGGTCGTGCTTGGTGTACGGCGCCCCGGCGCGGACGGTGATCGCAAACCCGAACCACGACGCCCGTGCCCCGGGCGTCTCGTCGGGCAGGATCAGGTGCTCGGCCCACGGACTGAGCGCCGAGCGCAGGAAGGCATGGTTGGCGCGCCGCCGCTCGACGAAGTCGGCCAGCCGGGTCAGCTGCACCTGGCCGATCGCCGCCTGCATGTCGGTGGCCTTGAGGTTGTACCCCAGGTGCGAGTAGACGAACTTGTGGTCGTACCCGTAGGGCAGCGACCCGAACTGCTGGCTGAAGCGCTTGCCGCACGTGTCCTGGCAGCCGGGCTCGCACCAGCAGTCGCGGCCCCAGTCGCGGATCGACTCCACGATCTTCTTCAGCTTGGGCCGGTTGGTGAGCACAGCGCCGCCCTCGCCCAGCGTGATCTGGTGGGCCGGGTAGAACGACAGCGTGGCGAACTCGCCCCCCCCGCCCACGTGAGCGTCGCCGAAGGTGGCCCCGAGGGCGTCGCAGCAGTCCTCCACCAGGAACAGGTCGTGCCGGCGGCAGAACTCGCCGACCGCCGCCAGGTCGAACGGGTTTCCGAGCGTGTGGGCGACCATCACCGCGCGGGTGCGGTCGGACACCGCCGCTTCGAGCGCATCGACGTCGATGTTGTAGGTGGGCAGCGTGACGTCCACGAACACCGGCACCAGGTTGTTCTGGATGATCGGGTTGACGGTGGTCGGGAAGCCCGCCGCGACGGTGATCACCTCGTCCCCCGGCCGCAGCCGGCGGTCGCCCAGCTTGGGCGAGCAGAGCGCCGACAGCGCGAGCAGGTTGGCGGACGACCCCGAGTTCACCAGCAATGCGTGGCGATGCCCCGTGACCTCGCGCAGACCGCGCTCGAACACCGTGGCCTCAGGCCCTGCGGTGAGCCAGAAGTCCAGGCTGGTGCGAACCAGTTCGACCACCTCCTCGGGGCCGAACACCCGCCCGGATGCGGCGACCCGTGGGCTTGCGGGGTCGAAGGCGGGCCGGGGATGGCGCGCGGCGGCATGCCGCTGAACGAGTTCGAGGATGTAGCTGGCGGTGGGCTCTGACACGGATGTGCCTCCGGGGGCGGGGCGGGAACGTCAGCCGCATAGTCGGCCGGGCGGAGGGGCGATTTAGAGTGAGCCGTGGAGCGGTGCGCTAGTCGTTCGGGTTCGGGTCGGGCACCGGCTGGACGGTTGGGGCGCAACGCGCGATCGGGGCGCCCGTCGGGTCCGACCACCTGCCCGCCGGTTGCGTCCACCGCTTCGAGGCCCCCGGTGCAAGCGTCACGAACACCAGGTGATGCTGGCCTCGCTCGCCCAGACCGGCCAGCCAGAATGTCTGGGTGATCTCGAAGTCGTGCGCCCGTGTGCCGGTGTTGCGGATCACGCCGGCGACGACGATGTACTTCCGGTGCCAGGTGCAGCTGGTCTGGCGGAGTTCCGCCCGGGCGGTGTCAGCTCGACTCGCGAACCACACCACGACCGCCACGGCGATAAGCGCCAGCGCACCCGCGACGGCCATCCGGAAGTCCCGGCGGGGTCGGGCGGATGGTGAGGGGGTGTCGCTCACCGCTCCAGTGTAGGGCTGTAGGGCGGCTATCCCGCCGCGGTCAGATCGCCTGTGCGAGGCTGATCCAGCTGGTTGGGTCAGGGTGCGAGTCCAGGACGTGCGAGACACCGGTGACAATCCGTCCAAACTCGTTGTGGCTCAGCGTCCAGATCAGGATGCACCCGGCGTGGACGCGCCCGAGTTCTGCCCATTCGCGCAGGATTGGCGCGAAGTCCCGGCTGTTTCGGGTGATCAGGACGCGGCTCTCGACGGCAGCGAGTACGAGCACCGCGGTGTCGTCGAGGCCCTCCAGATCGGGACGCTCGGCCAGCACGAGCACGTCGTGGCCGGCGGCGCGGAGCGGGTCGCCGATCCTCGACCCGGACAGGTGCGCGTCGAGCAGCAGTCGCACGTGTCGATCAGGCCTGGGGGCCCTGAACGAACGGGTACAGCCCGGCCGAGGCGCCGGCGGATCGGGTGTTCTCCGCGATCGCTTCGCTGATCTCCTCGGGGTTCGACGTGCGGTACGCCTGAGCGATCCGGATCTGGTGCTCGGTGAGATGGGTGTCTGCCACCAGCGCCTCCACCGATCCGAATTCGTCGAGCATCTGGGCGATCTCCCAGATGTCGAGCCCGGAGCCGATCACCCACGGACGCCGGCGGGCGTCGTCGCCGCGAAATGCGATGCCGGGGAACCGCCGGCAGCGCAGCGCCTCCTCCGTGAGCGCAGCCACCACGGCTCCTTTTGACCGCCGGGTGCGGCGCGCCTCCTCGGTCACCGCGCGGTCCGTGGCCGCCGGGAAGCGCACGCTGAATGGCTGGGGTGCGTCGGTCGGGGTGTGTGGCACTGACAAAGATTACAACAATTACAGAGTGGCCGCCAGAGCACGGCGCTCAGGCCGCCGGCTCGACCACGACCGGCTCCAGCAACGCACGCACGGCGTCGATCTCTCCTGCCTCGCCCATGCACACCCGGTCGGCTGCTCGGCACACCTCGATCGCCGCTAGCAGTTCCTCGCCGGCGAGGGACGTCAGCCCACCGGCGTCCTGCACGATCTCCGTTCCAGGTGAATGGATCCGGGTGTACGCGACGATGTCCGCTGACGCCGCGAACGACAGCAGCCACACGCGGTCGAACCCGCGTCGCAGGAGCACTGCCGGATCACCCAGCCGGTCGCGCCCACACACCTCGACCTGGATCGCCGCCAGTCGGTCGAGGGCCTCCTCGAAGCCGATGGTGCGGTCGGCCAGCACGGTGACGTCCACCCCGCTCGCACGCAGATCGGTCACCAGCACGTCCGCGCGACGCTCGGTGCCGGGGTGGGGTGGGGTCGGGCAGACGACCAGCGCGGTTGGGGCCGCCGGCGTGGTCGCGGGCCGGCGGCGATGGCGGCGCGTGTCCGGCAGCCGAGGCAGCATCTCTGCCAGCCGGGCCGCGATCGCCTCGCGCCCGCACACCTGGGTCACCAGCGCCGAGCGCTCGGCCCGAAGCGCGTCGCCGCCTGCCCTCGCTGCGGCGATCGCGTCGGCGATCGCCTCCACGGTGAGGCTCGCCGGGGCGTGAAGCCGGTCGCCCAGCACCCACTCCGCCGGTCCGCCGCTGCGTCCGACCACCGCGGCGCCGTGTCCGGCAGCCGTCAGCAGGCGACGCTGGAACGTATCGTCGGGGTCGAGGGCAATCAGCGTCCCGGCGGCCGCCAACGCCCCGGCCAGGGTGACCGGTGAGGGTGCTCGCTCGCACACCCAGGCGCCCGGCAGTTCATGCCGGGCCAGCTCCACCAGACGGTCGTTGGCCACGCTCCAGTGCACCTCGAGGTCAGCGCCGCTCCAGGCTCGTGCCGCCGCCTGGAGCGTCGCTCGCGCCAACTCCGGTTCGTGGGACGGCAGCAGCATGACGACACTCCCCTCGCCCGCTGTGGGCGCCGCGTCGATCGCCGGCGGCAGCACGTCGACCGCCTCGGCCGGCCAGCCGGCGGCTTCGAGCGCGGCGGCGACACCGGGGCTGGCCGCCCAGGCGCGAAACACCGAGTCCGGAATCGGGCCACCCGGTGCCGGCGCCAGCCGAACGACGGTCGGCCAGCCGGTCTCGTACACGCGCTCGCCTTCCTGGGGCGCGATCACGACCACCGCACGCGGGTGCTTCGGCGTGCGCTGGGCGCGCTCCAGCCGAGCCTGCTCGGCGTCGGTGACGACCGGCGTGATCCAGCCCTGGCCGTAGTTGCGTCCGGCGGCGGCCACGTTGATCTGTTCCTAGGCGGCCAGCAGGCCGCGCAGTTCCGCAGCCTGCGGCGAGAGCGTGACCAGGTGACCCTCGAGGCTGATCGCGGCGCCCTCGGCGGCCACCGGCGGCCACAGCTCGGCATCGGCCAGCGGGTTCATGCGGGCACCGAACGTACGGGCGACGAACTCGTCGTCGGCGTCCACGAACCGGTCCCAGCGCGCCCGGTAGCGGCGGTCGTTCTCCAGCGCATGTGGGCTGGCACCGACGGTGGCGCCCTCGCGGTGCACCATGCACACGTCGCCGCGGTAGACGGCGCGCAGGCCGCGCATGCGCACCCGGTTGCAGAGGTCGATGTCCTCCGCGCCGTTGCGGAACTGGTGGTCGAATCCGCCCAGCTCCGCGAACAGTTCGCTGCGAATGGCGAAGCACGCGCCGTTGAGGGCATCCACGTCGAGCACGACGCGGGCGGCCGGCAGGTTGCCCGGCTCACCGTAGAAGTAGTGCATGTTCTGGAGCCCGCCCGTCGCCGTCCGCCGGTAGCCGAACCCGGCGTGCTGCAGAGTGCCGTGCGGGAACACGAGCCGCGCGGCGGCCAGGCCGACGTCCGGCTCGGCGGCGGTCGCAGCGAGCGTCTGCAGCGCACCGGGGGTGACCACGATGTCGTTCGAGAGCAGCAGCAGCACCCGCCCGCGGGCCGCCTCGGCGCCCGCGTTGAAGCCCCCGGCGAAGTCGCGGTTCTGATCGAGCACGACCACCCGGGCGCCGACCCGGGCCTCCCATTCGCGAAACAGCTCGCGGGTGTCGTCCGGTGAGCCGTTGTCGACCAGCACCAGCTCCCAGTCTCGGGCCAGCTCGCTGCCTGCATGTTCGAGCACGCTCGCCAGGCAGGACTCGGAGAGCGATCGCTTGCCGTAGGCACCCATGACGACGGACACGGTGGGGGCGGTCACGGCCCGCGTGATCGTCGCAGCGCGCCACTGCTTGAGGCCTGAAAGCGATGTCCGTACGCCGCAAGACGTACCCAGGCGGTGCCGATTGACCCGGCGTGAGCGGTCACCCCTCCACTTCGCGCCCGCCTGCCAAGGTCGTGCTGCTGTGCGGCGGCCAAGGCACGCGCATGCGCGAGGAGACGGAGTTTCGCCCCAAGCCGATGGTCGAGGTCGGCGGGCGTCCGCTCCTGTGGCACATCATGAAGATGTACGGCGGCCACGGGTTCGAGGACTTCGTGCTCTGCCTGGGCTATCGCGGCGAGATGATCAAGCGCTACTTCGCCGACTACCACCTGCACGGGTCGGACGTCACCTTCGACCTCGCGTCGGGCGACGTCAGCTACGGCCGCAGTCATCGCGACCGCTGGCGCGTCACGTGCGCCGACACCGGCGCGAGCTCGATGACCGGTGCGCGGGTGAAACGGATCGAGCCCTACCTGGGCGACGCCGAACTGGTGTTGGTCACCTACGGGGACGGAGTGGCCGACATCGACCTGGGCGCGCTGGTGGATTTCCACCGGGCGCACGGCAGGCTGGCCACGGTCACCGGGGTGCACGCCCCGGCCCGCTTCGGGCAGCTGGTCGCCGACGGCAGCTGGGTGCGTCAGTTCGCCGAGAAGCCGCTCGAGACCGGCTGGATCAACGGCGGCTTCTTCGTCTTCGAGCGGGCGGTCTTCGAGCGCCTGTCCGCCGACCCGGCGTGCGTGGTCGAGCACGACCCGCTGGAGCGGCTGGCCGCCGACGACGAGCTGGCCGTGTACCACCACGACGGCTACTGGCAGTGCGCCGACACGCTGCGCGACGTCGAGTTGCTGCGCGGCCTGTGGGACGGCGGCGATGCCCCCTGGCGGACGTGGGAGGCTCGGTCGGTCGGCGCGGACTCGGCTCACCAGAACCGATCAGCCGACTGGGCGCTCTCGCCGGAGGCCGCGCTGCGCCGCCGGGAGGCCGCGTGATCGACGGGGTCCAGATCTTCCCTCTGCGCCAGATCATCGACGAGCGCGGCAGCGTCATGCACATGCTGCGGGCCGATGCAGAGCACTTCCAGGGCTTCGGCGAGATCTACTTCTCGACCGTCAACCCCGGGGCGTCAAGGGCTGGCACATCCACTCCGACATGACGCTCAACTACGCGGTCCCGCACGGCCAGGTGAAGCTGGTGCTGTTCGACGAGCGCGAGGGCTCGCCCACCCGCGGCGAGCTGGTGGAGCTGTTCGTGGGCGCCGGCAACTACGTGCTGGTGCGGATCCCGCCGATGGTCTGGAACGGCGTCAAGGGGCTCGGTGCCGCCGCGTCGCTGGTCGCCAACTGCGCCAGCCACCCGCACCGCCCCGACGAGATCGACCGCCTCGACCCATTCTCCGACCGGATCCCGTACGACTGGTCGCTGCGGCACGGGTAGCGCCGAGGCGTAGGCTGTAGATGTCGCAAACCCGTAACAGAACCCAAATGACACTCATCAAGACGGCCAATTGGCGCGCCCCCGCCCGCTGCGATCTGGCGGTCGTCGGCGCGGGCATCCTCGGCCTGGCCGTGGCCCGCGAGTTGCTCCGTCGCCATCCGCGCCTGGACGTGTGTGTGTTCGACAAGGAGCCGCGGGTGGGTGCGCACCAGACCGGGCACAACTCCGGCGTGCTGCACCGCGGGGTGTACTACGCGCCGGGATCGCTGAAGGCGAGGCTGTGCGTGGAGGGCGCGGTCGCCATGGAGCGCTACTGCGAGTCGCGATCGATCGCTCTGGAGCACTGCGGCAAAGTGATCGTCGCTACCTCTCCCGCCGAGGCCGTGCGTCTGGACGAGCTCGAGCGGCGCTCGCGCACCAACGGGGTGCCGGGGATCCGGAGGCTGTCGGCTGGCGAACTGCGCGAGATCGAGCCGCACGCGACCGGCGTGGCGGCGCTGCACTCGCCGCGCACCGCGATCGTCGACTTCTCGGCGGTCGCACTCGCGCTGCGCGACGACGTCCGGGCGGCCGGCGGCGTCGTCGTCACCGGCTGCCGCGTGGAGGCCACCAGCGTCCGCGGCCGCAGGCTGGAGATCGCCCACAGCCACGGCTCGACCGACGCCGGAAGTGCGGTCTTCTGCGCCGGGGCGTGGTCCGACCGGCTGGCGGTTGCCGCCGGCGGCGACCCCGATCCGCGCATCGTGCCTTTCCGTGGCGCCTACCTCAAGCTGCGCGACGACCGCCGGCACCTCGTGCGCTCGCTGATCTACCCGGTGCCTGACCCCAGCCTGCCGTTCCTCGGCGTGCACCTCACCCGCCACATCTCCGGCGACGTCCTGGTCGGCCCGTCTGCCCTGCTTGCGCCGTCCCGCGACGCCTACCGCCTGACCACCCTGCGCGGTGTGGACATGCGGTCGACGCTGGGCTGGGCCGGCACCCATCGGATGGCTCGGCGGTGGTGGCGCACCGGGCTGCGCGAGTTGCACCTGGCCACCAGCCGCGCCGCGTTCGTGCGCGACGCCGCCCGCTACGTGCCAGAGCTGCGGCTCGACGACGTGGTCACCGGGCCCGCGGGCGTCCGTGCGCAGGCCGTGCGGCGTGACGGCAGCCTCTGCGACGACTTCGTCTTCTCCCACACCGAGCACGCACTGCACGTACGCAACGCACCCTCACCCGCCGCCACGTCGGCGCTCGCCATCGCCGCGCATATCGCCGACCAGGCCGGCGCTCGGTTCGACCTCGGGTCGACCGAGCCCTCACCGATCAAGGAGTCCGCATGAACGTCCTCGTCACCGGCCACACCGGGTACATCGGGGTGCACCTCGTGGAGTTGCTGAAGGACGCTGGGCACCGCGTCGTCGGCTGCGACCTCGACCTGTATGGCGGCTGCGAATGGGAGCCGTTCATGCGCCCCGACGTGGAGTGGCTCCGTGACGTGCGCGAGCTCGGGCTGGGCGACCTCGAGGGCCTGGACGCGGTCTGCCACCTGGCGGCGATCTCCAACGACCCGATGGGTGACGTCGACCCCGGGATCACGCTGTCGGTCAACAGGGACGCATCGGTGCGCCTGGCTCGACTGGCCAAGCAGGCCGGCGTGCCGCGCTTCCTGTTTTCGGGGAGCTGCTCGGTGTACGGCAAGGGCGAGACGCTCGACCTGGACGAGTCGGCCGAGCTGAACCCGCTGTCGGCTTATGCCAAGAGCAAGATCGACTCCGAGATCGCGATTGCGCCGCTGGCCGACGACGACTTCTGCCCGGTGTTCCTGCGCAACGCGACCGCCGACGGGCACTCGCCGATGCTGCGCATCGACCTGGTCGTGAACAACCTGCTCGGATGCGCGCACGCGGTCGGCGAGATCAGGATCATGAGCGACGGGTCGCCGTGGCGGCCGCTGGTGCACTGCCGCGACATCGCTCGTGCCTTCGTCGCCATGCTCGACGCGCCGCGGGACGCCGTCTGCGGGCGCGCCATCAACATCGGTGCCAACCAGGAGAACTACCAGGTGCGCGACGTGGCCGACCAGGTCAAACGGCTGGTGCCGGCAGCCTCGATCGCCTACACCGGGGAGGTCGGCGCCGATCCGCGCGACTACCGTGTGAACTTCGACCTGCTGGGCGGTCTGCTGCCCGACTTCCGGCTCGCATACTCGCTCGAGTCGGGGATGGAGGAGTTGCACCGCAAGATGGTGGAGCACCGCTTCGGCCGGGCGCAGTTCGAGGGTTCGCAGTTCGTGCGCCTGCGCACGCTGCGACCGCGGCTGGGCATGCTCGACTTGCCCCGCGCGGCATGAGGATCCTGCTCACCGGCGCCAGCTCGTTCACGGGTCGCGTGGTTTGCCTCCAAGCTGGCCGCCGCCGGTCACGCCGTGACGGCGATCCACACCCGCGGCGAGGCCGAGTACTCGGGGCTGGCGGCCGAGCGGGTGGGCTGGCTCGACGGCCGCGTACGGCGGGTGTTCGGGGTCAGCTTCGGCGATCCGGCGTTTCTGCAGCTGGCAGCGGGTGAGCGGTGGGATGTGCTGTGTCACCACGGGGCCCAGGTGGCCGGCTACCAGCGAGCCGATTTCGATGTCGCCGCAGCACTGGCCGCCAACACACGCGAGCTGCCGGCGGTGCTGGCGGGTGTGGCTGCGGGTGGCTGCTGTGCCGTGTTGCTGACGGGCTCGGTGTTCGAGCCGAACGAGGGTCAGGGAGACGCCGGGCTGTGCGCATTCAACCCGTACGGCCTGTCCAAGGCGTTTACGGGACAGACGTTCGCGCACCACTGCTCGGCGGCCGGTCTGGCGCTGGGCAAGTTCGTGATCCCCAACCCGTTCGGCCCCTACGAGCATCAGCGTTTCACGCACCATCTCGCGAGCTGCTGGGCAGCCGGCGAGACCGCGCGCGTGGCCACACCGGCGTACGTGCGCGACAACATCCACGTCGAGCTGCTGGCCCGCGCATACGTGCGGTTCGCCGAGCAGGTGGCGGCAGACCGGCGCGACGCCCGGATGGGCCCGAGCGGCTACCGCGAGAGCCAGGGAGCGTTCGCCCGCCGCTTCGCCGACGAGCTACGAGCCCGCACCGGCTGGGCCTGCCGGCTCGACCTGGCCGACCAGCTCGAGTTCACCGAGCCGCGGGTGCGGGTGAACACGCATCTGCCGGACGCCGCGGCGCTGGGCTTCGACGAGTCGCGGGCGTGGGACGAGCTGACCGAGTGGTATGCCGGGCGGCTGGGCGCGGCGCCGTCGCTGGCGGCGTAGCTCCGCGCTCCTGGCTCGCTCTCTCAGATCGCTGAACGCAGCGCGTCACGGTACGACTAATCCCAACGAAGCCAGACGTGGATACCGTCGATGTCGCCCGACGCGCCTCCGACGAGCGCGCTGCGCCGAGACTGCGGTACTTTCACGGTGATCGTGACGTAGCGCCCGTGTCGCACCCACGGCTCGGCGGAGTCGAGCCAGCCGACATTTCCGGTCGCGGTCACGTAGACGCGTGTGGCTCGGCCGACGAAGACGCGGTAGCTGGAGGTCGCCGGGATCGAGAAGTCCTTGCGTCCGCCGCAGGTGTACGGCAGCGTGCGGGCGGTGACGACGTCGAATCGGCACCATGTCCCGTCGGTTCGCGTCGCAAACAGGCTACCCCACTTGTTCACGCGAATGGTGCCGGGCTTCGACAGCCATGACGGGTAGGGCGGAGGTGGCGCTTTCATCCCCGCCCACGAGGGCGCCTGGGCGACGAGCATCAGGATGATGGTGGTTGACAGGAGCAGTCTTGCGCCACGCATGGGAGCCTCACGAACGGTGGGGAACAACGCACATGATGTGGCATGCCGCGCGAGACGGCATCCGTACGATGGGGGAGCCGGGTGGGCCGCAGCGGTCATCTCCACTACCGCAAAACGCCGCACGCCTCGACCCTGATGGGGGATTGCACGCTGCCCCGATCACTCCGATGAAACATCAGCACGATCCATGTGATTGGTTGACGTTTTCGAGGGCCGGGGGGTCATGGAAACACGCTTTGCAGGCGGCGGCGCGCACGTCCGCGCGGTTCGCCGTTCGTTCGGGGTGATGGTCACCGTGCTCGCGGTGTCGCTGATCGGCGTCCAGTCCGGCAGCGCGGCGTCGGTGGCACCGTGGATCCACGTCCAGAACGGGGGCTTCGCCAACCAGGCCGGCCAGACGGTGATCCTGCGCGGCGTCGACCAGCAGGGGGGCACCGGTACGATGTCCGACCAGTTCGCCGCGAACCTCGGATCGAACGTGGTGCGGCTGCTGGTGCCGTGGAGCAAGATCGAGACCACCGCTCCAGTCGGTGGCGTCCACACCTACACCGCCACCGCACTGCACGCTGTCGATGTCCAGGTGGCCTGGTACCAGGCGCACAACGTGAACGTGCTGCTGGATTTCCATCAGTTCAAGTGGTCCCCGTACTTCGGCATCGCCGGCGCGCAGGGGATTCCGGGCTGGTTCTACTCCGTCTCCCGAGCCGGGACGTACCCCAAGGATGCGAACGGCATGGGGCAGGCGATGGCCGACTGGTGGACGGATCCGCTCGGCAGCCAGTACTACACCGCGTTCGTGCAGATGATGATGGCCCATTACGCCGCCTATCCGAACGTGGTCGGGTATGAGCTCTTCAACGAGCCGATGGTGGGCACGCTCGGCTCGGCCCACGCGGCGACGCAGGCGGTGATCGCATGGGAGGCGCCGATCGCCGCCGCCATGCGCCAGGCCGACCCGGCGCGAGCCGTCTTCTTCATGCTGCGCGGCGGCGGGGACAACGGTCTGCTGCACGCCGACTTCTCGCCGTTCGGCAACATGAGCCGCATGGTGCTCGATCTCCACGACTACTACAACGGGATCTACGGCTCCGGTTTCACCCCCGATCAGGAGGGCTGGGTGCCCTCCTGGGACGCCACCCACAACCAGAACTTCCTCGACTACCACGGCACCGAGTATGCCCAGGAGCTCAACCTGCAGTCGGCCATCAACGTCACCCGGGCCGCCGGCATTCCGCTCTTCGTCGGCGAATGGGGCGTACAGACGGCCGACTCCGGCGCGGCGGCGTTCCAGTCGCAGATGCTCGACCTGCTCCGCCGCTACGGCCTTTCGTGGTCGCGCTGGGATATCGGCAAGGGCGACCCGTTCACGCTGCTGAACGCCGACAACACGTTCAACGCCATGGGGTTGGGCGTCCGCGCGGCGCTGGCCCAGGCGGCGCCGTCCGCACTCGCGCCGGCCGACGACGTGGCCCCGACCGCCTCCGGTTTTGCCCAGGTCACACAGACGCTGACCGCTGACCAGGGCCTGTGGTCTGGTGTGCCGGCGCCTACGGTCGCCTACCAATGGCAGCGCTGTGATTCGGCCGGCGGCAACTGCATACCGATCGCCGGTGCCACCGGGAGCACGTACGGGCTGACCTCTGCCGATCTGGGCTCGACGGTACGTGCGCAGGTGACCGCCGTCAACGCATCGGGCAGCGCGTCTGCATCGACGCCGGTGACGGGCGTGGTGTCGGCATTCGTGCTGACCATCGCCGGCGCCTCCGCCACCACCTCGCCCGTCTCACCCGCGATCACGATCAGCTTTTCGCTCAACAAGGCGTGCGCGGTCACGATCGTGATCCGCAACGGCTCCGGCGCGATCGTCAAGCACCTGCAGACGTCGGGCTCGATGACCCCCGGCGATTGGGTGAAGAAGTGGGGCCGCACCCTGGACACCGGCGCAACGGCGCCGACCGGCACCTACACCGTGTCGATCACCGCGACCACATCGACCGAGAGCACGTCGGCGTGGCCTCAGGTCACGCTCTGATCGCCTCCGGGCGCGGTGCGGGCATACTCCCGGTGTGTCCACCCGACGAGAGGCGTACCGGTACTGGCGGCTCGCCGCGCCCGCGTGGTGCGTCGTGGCGATCGCTTTCACGGTGGCCGCGGAGCGCGGTGCGATCCGCTGGATCGACGCTCAGGGGGTGATCGTCGTGGCGGGAGCGTTCCTGCTCTCGCTGCGCTGGACGATCCACGTGTTGCGGCCGATTCTCGCCAACCGCTCCCGGGCCTCCAAGACGGGATCGAACCGCGAGCGCCGGTCATGAGGCGTTGACCCGGCTGGCCGCTGTCGCGGTGCGCGCCCGGATCTCCGAGGAGACGCCGCGTGACCTGCGCGGCGTCGATCTGCTGAGCCGGATGGTCGGCGAGCGGCTTGGGCGTCCAACCGGGGCGATCGAGGGCCGCCGCGCCCCGTTCGGGCGGACGCGCTGGCAGGACGACCTGGCCGCCTCGCGGGAACCCCTGGCCGCGGCCGCAGCGGTCCTCGAGACGGCCCTCGCCGGTGCCGAGCCCGTCGTGCTCCTGGCGAGCGACTGCTCGCTGGGGCTTGCGACCCTGCCCGTGGTCGGCCGCATGCACCCCGAGGCACGCGTGCTGTGGCTCGATGCGCACTGCGACTACGACACCCCGCAGACGTCCACGATCGGGTTTCTCGGCTGCATGAGCCTGGCCGGGGCGACCGGGGCGTGGGATGCGGGATTCGGCCCACCGTTCCCGCCTGAGCGGGTCGTGCTGTGCGGCGTTCGCGGCTTGCTGGAGGAGTTCGACGGCGCCGGCCGGGCGGCTGTCGAGTCGAGTCCCGTGCGGATGGTTCCTGCCGGCCCCGACGCGCAGGACGGCGTCATCGCGGCACTCGGCGAGGCGCCGGTCTACGTGCATCTCGATCCCGACGTGCTCGACCCGTCCGAGAACCCGGTGCCGTATGCCCGCCCAGGCGGGCTGTCGCTCGATCAGCTCGGGTCGCTGCTGGGGGCGGTGGCCGCCCGCGGGCCGGTGCTGGGCGTCGAGGTCACGGCGTTTCACTCGGATGACGACGAGGCACGGCGGGAGCGGCTGGGGTGCCGGTTGGTCGACCGCCTGGCGGCCGTGCTCCCGGGCCTATCGGATGTGCAGATTGACTCCCAGCAGGCCCAGCGGCCAGAGTAGGACCGCCGCCGCCGCCGACAGCACCGGCTTGGCGCCGCTCAGGTGGGCGAAGTAGTGGCGCGAGTTCGCCGCCACCAGGCCCACCACGAGATAGCCGGCGACCACCACCTTGCTGAACATGATCTTCCGCAACACCAGGCGAAGCATCGGGCCTCCGGTTGTTCAGCCCTCTGGTGGCGCGGCGACGACGGTTGTCGTCCGTCGGCCAGCCACCGCCATCGAGAGAATGCCCGCGAGGATGCCCACGATTCCAGCACCCATCAGAATGTCTCCGACGATGTCCCAGTTCACGAACGTCCCCGCGAGGTGCGCACCTGGCTCCACCGCAAAGCGCAAGATGGCGCCGGCCGCTCCCAGTATCAGTGAGATACCGATCCCCATGTCAGTCACATCCTTCTTTGATCGAGTGCTTGTCGGTGTGTGCTCATGCGGCGGTGCCGCGTAACCGTCTGACGGATCGAAAATTCGTGCAAACACGACTGGCCCACCCCCTTCTCTGCCGGCGCGTCTTTGGCCACCACTACGCGATCACGTGACGCACGATGTACAGGGCCACCGCGACGATGGCCAAGACCACAAGGATTTCGATCAGCACGAGTAACGCTCCTTCGAGTCTGTTGTGTGTCCCAACGCGGTCGCGACGGCGCCTGCGCCGGCACCACTGTCTGCCGCTCCCTCATCCGTTCCCCCTGGCGGGATGTTGCACACCGACCAGTGGGCTGGAGTCAGCTGACCACGCCGAAGTATTGGGGCGCTTGCAGCAGATGTTACCACTTATGAGGGCAGTTCGCGAACTCGTCGGCGCTCAGGGCGTGATGCTTTCCTCGGGTTCGAGCCGGCGAACGATGGCGAGAATCTCCGCCCGCTCGGTGTCTTGATTCGCGAGGATCGTGCGGAGGGTGTCCATCTCCTCCTGAACGTGTGCGGCCGTCGCGTTGGCGTGGACCGCGTCGCGGATGGCAGCGCGACCCTGCGCCAGCAGGACGAGCAGGGTAAAGACGATGGCCATCAGGCTCAGCACCAGCGTGTACACGGCCCAGGGCTTCGGGTCGCTCCCGAACAGGCCGGTGATCATCCACAACGCGGACAGAGCCACGAACCCGACCATGAACGGCATGCGCACCGACGCCGCGGCGATCTTCTCGGCAACGGCGCCGTAGCGGCTGTCCACCACATCGGCCTCCTTGCGATACGCGTTCAGGTAGCGCAGGTGGTGGTCGCTCGCCGGTTGAGTCCGAGCGTTCGTGTCTCCCTCGATCCGCACCAGCGCCTCCGATCCGTTTGTGGTCTCAAGATGCTACGTGACGAAGCTGCGTCTGGAAGCACCCACGATCACCGGTCGAGAGCCGACCTTCCCGCTCATGCCGGGATGGGACCGTCAGCCCGTCGACGATGGCGGCTGGTGTGCTTGCGGTTACGCGCCGGAGCCGATGCCGTCGGTGGGTGGCTCGTCACCGGTCGGGAGCGGCAACGCCTCCGAACTCGACGGACGTGGCCTGCGAGGCCCGCCGGTGGCGACGAGCGCGTGGTCGTCGGGGTCAGCCGGTGGTTCGGGGTCCTCTGGGACCGGACGGAGGCGGAGTCGCGCCCGGAGACGCTGCCAGCGCGATGGTCGCTTCGGTGGCCGTCTCTCGGATTCCACGCCGGAAGGGTACATCGACGCGAGCGGCGAGATATGGGCGGTCAGCCCGGACGGGCGGTCAGCCTCGCGTCGATACGGATGGCGCGGGGTGTGACCGGTTGATCGCAATCATGGCGCTCACACCGAGGAGCGCGACGACTCCTACCCCGCCGAAGAAAAGGAGTGCGGCATGGTCCTCGGCGGTCGGTCGATCCGGCTGTTGCCCACACTGCACGTGATCATCCCGTTGGCGACACAATCCGAACGACGGATGCTTGGCGACGTAGACCGCCGCCTCTCCAAGTCCAAGCACGGCTACTGAGGCGACGACGAGGACGGCACCGCGCGCAACCGCGCCCGGAACACGGGGCTGGGTGCTGACGGCTTGCGTGAACCATGCAGCGGCGGACGCGATCCCCACCGTTGCAATCGCCGCCCAGAGGAGATACCACGGACGCGCGGGCGTCCCCCCTTCTGGCGATGGAGGCATCGCACTTCGCCCCCACACCAAGAGCGCAAGTGCCGTGAGAAGGCCGACCCCAAGCACGATCTTCCATCGCATCATCTTGGCCAAGGCTACCGTCGCGAGGAGGTCGCATCCCTAGCCTCCAAGGGACATTAGCCCGCGATGTTGCCCATCAGCAACGCCGAGAACCCCCGCTCTCCGGCTCCTGGAGCCAGATCCACGGGGGTTCTCGGGGGAGGTACCGCATACCGGATTCGAACCGGTGTTACCGCCGTGAGAGACGTGGCAGAACCCCGTAACGTGCAGGAGGTTGGCGGCCCGGCGCTCGTCTCGCGGGCCAATCTCAGGCCATCGCGGCGTGGCGCCACGACGCGATCCGGTCGGCTGCCCCGGCGAGCTCGTCCGGGAGGGCGTGGCCGTAGCGCTGCCAGACGAGGCCCGCGTCTGAGTGGCCGAGGAGCTTCGCGACGGCGTGCGCTCCCAGGCCGCTCGCGAGTGCGTGGCTCGCCCAAGCGTGGCGTAAGTCGTGGAACCTGGGCTGCGGGTCGGCGAGCTTCGCCCGGTCGAGCGTTCGCAGCCACAGGTGCCGCGGGATCGATTGGGGGATCAGCGGGCGTCCGAGGACGTCGCTGAACACGAGTTCGCCGTCTGCGGGTCGCCCGGACGCGAGGCGATGCGCGCGCAGCCCAGCGACTGCGCGTTGGTCGAGCGGAACGCCTCGGCGGCTGGCGCGGCTTTTCGGCGTGATGAACTGGTGGCGGCGGGTTTGCTCGTCGCGGTAGCGGTCGAGCGAGCGCGAGATGGTCATGCGATGCTGGTCGAGATCGAGGCCGGTCGGGCCCCACGCGAGTGCCAGGAGCTCACCGAGGCGCGCGCCGGTAAATGCGGCCAGTAGGACCAGCGGGTGAGCGAGGCTGCGTTTGAGCCGTTCATCGTCGGCCTGCGCGGCGGCGAGTAGGCGCTCGACTTCGGCGACGGTGAGGACGCGGGCGGGTCGTTCCTCGTCGCGGCGGCGGGGGACGCTGACGCCTCGGCATGGGTTAGCTTCGATCTCGCCGTACCGTTCACACTGCCGCAGCACCACGCGCAGCGCCACGAGTGCTTTCGCGGCTCGATCGACGCTCGCGCTGCGACCGATCTCGTCGACCAAGCGCTGGACGTCGCCGCGCGTGAGTTCGTCGACCGGGATCGCGCCGACGCTCGGGACGACGTCGAGTCGCAGTGCGGCCTCGTACTTCCGCACCACGCTCGGCTTGTACGCCTCGCCGCTGTTGGTGACAGCCGAACCGTCGCGCATCCCACGCACGAGCCGGGTCGCCGCTTCGAAGATCACCGGCTGGTCGTGATGCGCGACCGGCGCGGGCCTCGCGGGGGGCGGGGCGATCGATCGCTCGACGGCAGAAATGGCCTGTGCTTGCCACGCAAGCGCTTCTTCGATCGTCGGGAACGTCGCGGAGAGTCGCTGATCGCCGCGGCGGACGCGAGCTCGATACCTGGCGCGGCCGTACTGGTCGACGCGCCGGGTGATGCCGGGGTAGCTCCTGCTCATCGTCGTCTCCTGGAGGTTGGGAGCGGACTCCGCTCGTGGCCGAGCGGGGTGAGTGTACGCGGGTCATCCCAGAGCCTTGCGCTGGGCGGCAGAGCCACCCCGCCAAGGCGAGCCGGGGGCGATCCCGAGTGGGTGGAGATCCGAGCTGCGACGTAGCGGTCGACGTCGCCCTCACGCACCCGGACGAGCCGACCGTCGCGGAATGCGGGCAGCAACCCGGCGCGGATGCGCCGCTTGACGGTCTTCGGCGAGTAGCCGAGCAGAGCAGCGACCTCCGCGACGGTCAGCAGTCGATCTCGGGTCACCACGCCTCCATGACCAGGCTCGCACAATCTGCGTGGGGCGAGCTCTCGTGTCTCCGCGACACCCTCGGCTTCGCCCACCTGCGGGGGACACTGTCGAACCGGACGTTCTCCGCAGCGGCCACCACCCGACAGACCCCAGTGCTGCCGATCAGCGTCCGCGCGTCCCGTTTGCGGCGACGGGCGTGGAGTAGCCGTACGATCTCGGCGATCCGATGGGGGGTGAGCGAGATCGGAGTCACGAGACGGTCGAGCTCCAGGTCGCCGCTCGACCCACCGCAGCACAGCCCGCGCCGAGCACGTCGAGTTCCTCCGCAACGGCCGCCACAGTCAGATAGCCGCTCACGACGACGCCTCGGGTCGGAAGATGACGACCGCTGAGGGAAACGGCGCGCTCTCCTTGGAGTTCCCGAACTTAAGGCGACCACGGAGAAATCGAACGTCGCCCTGCGCGGCGTAGTCGTGCCACCACGCCGAGCCCGGCCGTGCCGGCACAAGGCACACCACGGTCGCGCCAGCACGACTTGATTCCCACGCCTTGCGCATCCACTTACCGATCTCGCGGCCATACGGCGGGTTCATCCAGCACGTGCCACTCCAGGGCTGGGCGAGGCCGTCGTCCGCCCGGGTGTAGTACCGAGCACACTTCGCGTTGTCGGCGGTCGCGCACACGTCGAGGTCGAAGTGGAACTCGTCGTCGAGCATGTCGAAGAACGCCTGCGGCGTCGACCATTCCACGTTTGCGCTGGAGTAGTGGACGGCCATCCGGTCAGCCTTGCGCCGCCGTCGATACGCGCGCTGCCGGCACGCGTCCAGGCAGTAGCTTTTGTCTCGCCGCGACCGTTCGAACAAGTCTCCGCAAGCGGCGCAGCGGCCGCTACCTGTAACCCTCCGCGCGTTACGTTTCCGGGTCGCGATGGCGCTCACCGGGCGCCCCTGCTGGCGAGTTCGGCCGTGGAGGGCGGCCCTGTGCGGGTGGGCTGGTCGTTTGGGGTCATGCGAGTTCACCCGGCAGGTAGAAGTTGACTCGACCTCCGCCTGGAGGGGTGGGCACGCGCTGGATGACGCCGTGCTCCATGAGGCGCTGGATGGCGAGGCCCGCGTGTCGTTCGGAGAGGCCGCACCATTCGGCGGCGAAGTGGTGCCCGAACGGCACCGGCTGTCCGGGGTTCCGCAGCCAGCGGCACTGAACGAGCAGCTTGAGCCCGTCGTGCACCTTGCGCTCGGCGGGAGACGGGTTGGATGGCAGCGACGGAAGGCGCACAGCGGTTGGCTGGATGAACCCCAGCGCGATCAGCAGGCGCACTTTCCAGCATCCGAGTGTCGGCCCGGGTAGTTTGCGGACGACTCGCGTGACGCTTGCCGCGTACACCTCGGCCAGCGTGAGGTACTCGAGCATCGTGCCTTGCGCGTGCCAGTCGTGGTACACGACTCGGCCTTTGGCATCGGGCCACAGCGACGCCGAGGGATGCCGTTCTTCGTGTCCCGGCAAGACGCAGCAGAACGAACGCCCGATTTCGCTGCACGGGATGCCCAGCAGCGTTACGAATGCGTCGACGAAGAACTTGCGGCTGTCCCACTCCGCGAGGTCGTCCAGACCGAGGCCGTCTAGTCCTGCGTGCCAACTGCTCGGCACAGAGTGGGGCAGTAGTGAACCCATATTCACCACTGACCCACCCGCTGCGCTGCCATTTACTACTGACTGACCTTCCGTCGGACTGGCTTCCGGTGCGAGGATGTGTCCTTGGCGTTCCATCACGGCCAGGAAGTCGTCTACCGGCGGCGGAGGACATGTGGCCGGGCGTTGCAGCCACGTGTACTCGGTACCGCTTTCGTGGATGCTCGGTGGAGCGACGACGTAGCTGCCTGCGCCCCTAATGTGCCCGAATGCTGTAGAGCGCGTTGGGGATGATCCCGACAGGTAGACGTGGACGCCTCGCTTGGTAGCGACAACCGGCGCTCCGAGGCGCAAGAACTCCCGCAGGAGAGGCAGAGGGACATGACGGTCGATGTCTGCGACGACCCGTCCTTGGCCGACGAAGATTCCGATGTTGATGCCCGGATTCGCAGGTAGTCGGCTCACGGTCGCGGCACTTGCGTGTGCATTTCCGACAAGTGGCCGCCACGAAGGCTTGCCGTCAACGACCGGCAAAAGACCAGGGTACGCAACCTTCGATCCCGGCGCGAGCGGGATCACGTCGAACCCGAGTTCCAGGTACCGCGCAGCGAAGCGGCACATCTTCTCGCCTGGCGTCTCGAGCGCGACGAACGCAAATGAGCGGCCGGGATCTCCTACCATCTCCACGCCGCCGCTTCACGCGAAGATGGGCCTAAGTCGTCGTCCGCTAAGTCGGGGTCGCCGCGACTCCCGCTTGGCTGGCGGCCGCGTCGGCGCAGCGGTCGGCGCGACCGGCTGTGGGACCGCACGTACGCGTGCGGTGGCGGTGCGGAGGTTCTCGCCGCTCGCGACGAGGTGCCGAGCGCGCGCTCGAACGCTCCGCGCATCTTCGACTGGTAGCGCCTGTAGTCCGCCGCTGAGATGGTCGCGATGCGCTCGTCCGTCATGTGGAATGGGTGATTCAGCGGCACGATCTGTGGCACCTCACCTGGACGCGACTGCCACCAGAAACGATCCGGATGCAACCTGCAAGCCTCGATATACCGATCCCGCTCGGCACCACACACCGTCCGCTGCGCTACCCCATCGCGGGTGGGAACGCGCACCACGGCGTGCTCCCAGGCGTATCCAGCCAGATCAACACCGGCGTACCACCGCTGTTGCACGTCCACGAGTCGCTCCTCCACAACTTGCACTCACCCCTGAGGCATCACCTCGATCACATCGTAGGGCAGCGATCGGACGTAGGGGCCCCGCCGGGCGCATGACGCCCGGCGGGGTACAAGCTGTCGACGCGACCGCCGACGGATATCCACAGGATAACGGCGGTATCGGCTGGCAGAAAATGGGCTACCCCTCGACTCCAGCAGGTGGAGGGTCGTCCCGCCGCGATACGGACGGGCGAGGTTGCCTGCCACGCGACTGCTCAGTTCGGCGGAACCCCGCGGCTGACGCTCTAGCCTGCAAGGCGGGCGAAGCGACAGGCCAGATCGACGGCTGGGAGATACGGGTCGGCGTCGTCGGGGCGAGCCGGTGCCCCCCGGCAGCAGAGTCGATCGGTGACAGCGCGGTAGATCAGGGCGCGCAGGAGGAACTGAGCGAACTGGTCGATATGACCGACCGCGTCGAGTATGCGCGCGTCCGCGCCTTCCCAGATCAGAGCGTCGCCGACTACGATCGCCGCCGCGAACGCCGCCGGGCGCCAGTACGGCGAGAAGTCGATGACTGCCGGAGGGACGCCCTCGGCAAAGAGGACGTTGCCGGTGAGGTCGCCGTGGATGAGTTGGCTCGGCTGGTCGATCGGCCGCAACGCGGCGGAAAGCCTCGGAAGATGCTTCACCTGGCCGAACCGGGAGATCGGCAGATCGCCCCAGGCGACGCGATCGCCGATCGACCACGCGTCTGTGCGCTGTCCGATGAACTCAGGGCGAGGCACGTGCGCGGCGGCGGCGTGGAACCGCTCGCCAGCGGCGATTATCTCCAGCCAGCGCCGAGGCTCATGACGGCCAGGCACCCGCTCCCACGCGCACCAGCCATCCACGACCAGGGAGCCGTTCGTGGCGCGCCGCGGGAGAGCGACGCGGAAGCCGTCGCGTGGGATCGAAGCGAGCAGCTCGGCCTGCCATTCCAGCTCAGCCTCGCCGAGGTCGCGCGGCTTCACAACCAGGTCACCGACCTTCCAGGACGATCCTTGGCCCCCGTCCAGTGGCGTGGGCCAGCCTCTGGCGGCGAACGCGGTGAGCACTTCGGCAGATGGAGGTCGGTGAACCACCAACAGAACATAGGCGAGCAGTCCCGGCTTGGCGACCGTTCTCGCCCCACTGCGGCCCCTCGCCATCCGAACTCTCAACCAGGAAATCTGGCGATTTGCAGGTCCCCCTCAACTGCTGGAGTAAAGGCGACGGCCCCACTGCGGAAAACTGCATCGTCGAGCTCGTCTGCGACACTTCGGCCATGGGTGACGTGATCCCGTTTCCAGCGCATCGCCGATCAGCCGGAGTGATGGCGCAGCCTGCGGTGGAGGTGTGTGCGCGTCGGCGCGAGGCGATCGCGCGGCGAGCGCAGCGTGATGAGGTCGAGAGGGCTCGGGAGCCGGTGTTGCGACCGCCGGGCTCAAACGTCGCTCGTGATCCCACGGCGTCGGTTGTGCGTCCCCCGGGGCGGTCGCTACGAGTGGAGCCGGGGGAGGCTGGTCGTCCGCTTGGCCGAAACGGGGGCGATGGTGGCTAGGAACGCGCCGTCGAGGAAGGTGGATTGGCCGGTCGCGTTTGTCGAGTGGCTTGCGCTTGGGGAGGGACCGAAGCCAGTCGAGTTTCGCCAGGCACGTAGGGGGGTCTGAGACGTGGTCGCTGGCCTCGCCGTCGGGTGGGGGCTGGTTCGCGGGGTGCGCGATCGCGTTCGGGGATGGTTGTTCCGGCTGGGCGCTCCCGTGGAGGCTGCCGCTCAGGCGGAGTCCGACGGTGCGGCGCGCGGGCCGTCT
>JBBRMM010000016.1:0-84645 GCA_038230835.1 Gaiellales bacterium | reverse complement strand
TCACCGCGCCCTTGACCTGAAAGCCCCGACTCCGCGCCGCGTGGAGCAACCCCGCCATCCTCCCCCACACAAGATCCAGCGACGCGACCAACTCGGCGGACTCATCCACGAATACACGCTCGCCGCCTAACCGATGAGTTCTTGCACCCCACACGGTGTGGAGTAACCAGGGCCCCGCCTAGCATCGCGAAGCGACACGGGCCAGTCGTCCCGAGCCGATCATCGCTTGTCATCCGAAGGCACCTGTGGAGGCTGCAGTATCTCCGCGCGTCGGGTCGGGTGCCTCAGGATCGCCTCGACGACCTCGGGCTAGCGGACAGGTCGCGTCGCGACCACCCTGATGGCTGGGGGGGCGCCGACTCGCATTCGTGCGCCCTCATTGCGCCCCCCATGATCTCGATCGGCGAGTTCGGATGCCTCTGGCGTCGCGCCCCAGCGTCCTCCGATCATGACCGCAGACCCCGCGAACCGCCCAACCATGCGCAACGACAACCACCGAAGCACGGTGCTAAGTCGAACGACCACCACACGAGGTGACGCCTCTGCCGGTATCCCAGACCCGCAGGGTGAAAGCTCGCCTGGCAACGGATCGGAGCGGCCGAAATAGCGTATTTTGCAGGGACTTCCTAGACGGAGCGGCGTAGGAGTCGAACCTACCAACGCATGGGTTACATGCGCTTGCCGATTTTGAAGACCGGATGGGCCACCGGGCCCGTGCCGCCCCATGGTGGACACTATCACCGACGCGGCGATCGTTCTACAAGCAGGCGTAACCGCCTGGTTCAGCGAATGGGAGACCGTCCTCCGACCGTGGCTGCTGTGCATCCAGACAAGATCCGCGACGGGTGCGTTGCGCTCCGCTGGGAATCTGCGGGGAATCTGCGATACTCCCGCTGACGACCTTGGAGGCTCGGTGCGTGGTCACCTTGAGCAGCGCGGAAAGAACGTCTGGCGGGCGAAGATCTATCTCGGTCGCGATGAGTCCACCGATCGCAAGCGGTACCTGACCCGCACCATCCACGGGACCAAGCGCCAGGCCGAGGACGTTGTCACCCAGATGCTGGTGGAGGCGGGTTTGGGTGGCCAGGTTGTCACCGACGCGACTCTCAGGGATCTGGCTACGCGATGGCTGACGCTCGCCGAGCCAACGCTGTCTCCGACCACGCTGCCCGAGTATCGGCGGATCATCGACCGACTCGTGCTGCCCCGTCTGGGCGGAGTGAAGTTGCGGTCGCTGCGCACAGCGCAGATCGACACCTTCTACAGCGAGATCCATGCTCGGGGCGGCCGCGGTGGCAAGCCCCTCTCCGCCATGAGCGTGCAGCATGTTCACGCCCTCCTGCGCCGGATGCTCAACCAGGGGGTGAGGTGGGGATGGCTGTCATCCAATCCCGCGGTCCATGCCAGCCCGCCCCGAGCGCGCCGGAAGGAGATCACGCCGCCGGCGCCCGCCGCCGTTCAGACGATCCTCGCGGAGGCGGAACGCCGCGATCCCGACCTCGGCATGCTGCTCAGGTTGGGTGCGGTGACGGGGGCGCGGCGGGGCGAGCTCTGCGGCCTCCGGGTTTCCGACGTCGACCTATTGGGAGCCTCGCTGACCATTGCGCGGTCCGTGGCCGGTCGCAGCAGGGACGCGCTGGTGGTGAAGGACACCAAGGCGGGACCGGGCCGGCGCATTGCTCTCGACGCTGACACGGTGCGGCTGCTCGCCGCGCACCTCGACCGTTGCGAACTCCGCGCCAGTCAGGTGGGCACGCGGCTGCCTCCATCGGCCTATCTCTTTTCGCAGGAGCCCGACGGCTCGACGCCCTGGCGACCCAGTCGCGTGACCGAGGCATTCATCTGTCTCCGGAAGGATTTGGGGATCGAAGGCGTGCGTCTCCATGACCTGCGCCACGCCGTGGCGACGCAGATGCTCGCCCGTGGTGTTCCTCTGAGAACGGTGTCCGGACGTCTGGGCCACACCAGCCCGACGACCACGCTCAACGTCTATGCCGCGTGGCTCACGCAGAGCGACGAGGACGCAGCCCGCGTCATCGGCGACCTGCTCAGGCCCGACCCAGCGGCGGAGCCCGAATGACCAGGACGAGCCCGCGTCCGCACTTCGCACCGGAGGACTACTGGGCTGCTCATCCCGACGAGAGAGCTGAGGCCGAGTGGATGGCGACGGTGGCCAATCGGCGCGTCCGTCTCTGGATGGTTCCATGGCGCCTGAGACCTCTGGCCGACTCCCTGCTGGACCGTCTGGGCAGGCCCGGACCGCGCGCACGCGATACGGCCCAATACTCCGAGAAGCGCCTGACCCTGACGGTGGAGGAGGCTGCCAGGACCCTCGGTATAAGCAGGACGCTGGCCTACGAGGCCGTGCGCCGCGGGGAGATCCCCCACGTTCGGATTGGCCGTCGCGTTTTGATCCCGATCTCGCAGCTGCACGCGCTGCTCGGAGGCGAGGGGAACGTGGGTGGCGGCGCCGATGTAGGCACCGACTAACTCTCGCGCAGAGTCGTCTGGGACACCGCAAGTGCGGTTGGCATGGCGCCGAAAATGCGCGACAATCGCATCAAATGACCCTTCCCAATGGATTTGACGGCCAGTTTCGGCGGTCGATTTGACGGCCTGTCGTTCTCCCGCCCGTGCCGCCGGCCGCATCCATGCGGAATCCGCCCACCCTGCCTCGTCCGTCAATTTGACGGTCTCGGCTCCCGCTCCCCGCGCTCCCAACGTGCATTGGCAAGTTGGGTGGTGGAGCACGGGGATCGGTACCGGGTGGGCGGCTGGAGCAAGAGGCATGTGGGCGGCACGGGCGGGAGGGTTGGATGACAGTTCAGTGGGTTGGTCGGAGCAGACGAGAGGGGGGTGATCGAGCTGGGGGATTGGACCCCTGATCGACCGAGGAAGAGAGGGGAGAGGGTCCAGGGAGGAAAGGGACCGAGGAGACCTGGCTGGCAGCTGACAGAGAGGGATGTGGAGATCCTTCGGTGGGTCACTCGGCATGGAACAGTTACACCGGAACAGGTGGCACGGAGGCTGTTTCGGCGCGAGGGGGGAGAG
Source organism: Gaiellales bacterium (assembly GCA_038230835.1). Lineage (GTDB taxonomy): Bacteria > Actinomycetota > Thermoleophilia > Gaiellales > JAICJC01 > DASUHT01. The sequence goes on along the minus strand of JBBRMM010000016.1, from coordinate 81,594 downwards.
GTGGGGGAGGACGCGGCGTATCGGCGGCTGCGTGCATTGAGTGATATGGGATTGGTTCGTCGGGATCACACACATTGGCGTGGTCCGCGGGTGATGAGGGTGACGGGCGAGGGTGCGCGGATCGCAGAGGTTGGACTTCAACCGGCGGATCTGGTGCTGAGCCGGATCGGACACGACCTGGCGGTGGTTGATCTGCTGGAGGAGCTGAGTGCGAACAATCAAGGGTCAAGCATCGTCACGGAACGCGAGGTGCGGGTCCGGCGGCGTCGAGAGATCACGGCGGGGACGCGGCAGTTCGGGCGCGGCCGGATTCCGGATGGCGAGCTGATACTCGGTGATCGGACGGTGATTGCCGTAGAGCTCGAGATGACCAGCAAGCGAACCGAGAACGTCGAGCAGATCGTCGACGCGTACGCGCAGGAGTCGTACGCCTTCGTCTGGTGGTTCACCACGTCGAGTCGCGTCACCGAGCGCTACGCCGACATCGTCCGTCGGCGTCGTGCCGACGACTTCATGCGCGTCGAGACCTGGGCTCCGCCACCGCGAGGCTGAGCTTCTGCCGGCGGGGCTTCGGAGGGCCCCGCTCTGGTCGGCACAAGGTACCGACGCGGGAGTGCACTGAGCACCTACGAGGGTCGAGCGATTCGGCTAGCGAATCGTCAATCCGACTCGCCGAGCCGGTGGAACTGACGCGGGATGTACCAACGGAAGGCTCGCCCGAGCCGTGTGCGCTTGCAAACACAGTCGGAGCGGCACCCACACTCCCATCCAAGCGGGTTATGGAGTCTGGCGACCAAGCTGCGCATAGCTTGCGATGCTATCAGGCTGAAAATTGCGCGGCTACGCGGCGAGTTGCACAGCGCGCGTCTGGCGATCGGGCTGGCGAGCCGCGAGAGGATGCTAAAGCTTGGTCGCTCCGCGGCACCAATGAGCTCCTGGCCTCCCCCCTGAGGGGGTGATGCCAGGAGCGAGAGATCCCCGCCCTTCGTCTGGCACCAGCGCACCGTGTGGCTGTCCCCTCCGTGGTTCCTGCTCTGGATTCAGCCTGCCAGACCACGACCCTACGTCGCACCCCTTCGGGGCCAGCCTGCGGCCTTGCGCCTCCAGGTCATGGGCCGGCCCTTCGGCTTCCTCGCAGGAACCACGGAGGGGACAGACATGGCGCTATTCGGTAGGTGCCTGACCTGCAGGCGAGGGATCTGGCGACCCGTTGGACCGTGGCCGCGCTGCATGTCCTGCCAGGCCGCCTTCATGGAAGGCTGGCGCGCTGGACAGCAGCTGCGCGAGCGTGGTCGGAGGCGCCGGGCTTAGGCCCGGCTTCCTCCCTCCGCGGTGTCGCCTGCGGCGACGGTCTGGGGCTTCGGCGGTCCCCCTCAGGGGACTGCCTCGCGGGGCGTTGCGGTTCTCCTCGTTCTCTGGTTTGGAACTTGCACAGGGTCGTGGCGGGTGCGACCATCCGGGCACGTCCACGACTCCCGCATCTTCCTCGTCACGCATCTCGGCGTGGCGATATTTGGGGGTGACACCGCCACCAGTGCGGCCGCCCATCGCCGCGGCGATCAACCGCAGCCTGAAGGGCAGCCGGTGGGGCATCGTGGCCGCACTGCTTGCGGGGTGGTCACCGCTGGCCTTCGCCGTGTTCCTCGCCGGATTGTTCGCGATCGTTGGTGCCGTCATCGGGGGGCTCGGCGCGACAATCTCTGTTGGCGGTCTCGGGAACGGCGGCGTGGGTCAGGGGCTGGGCATCATCGGTGCCGCTGTCGGCGCCGCGGTCTTCGCGGCGCGCGGCTTCGCATTTGGTTGGGGCGGCACGCTGCAGCACGCGTTCGGTGGACTGGTTCTCGGACTTGTCGCCGGAGTGGTTTTCGCCGTCGTCGTCACGGTGTTCATGGCGGAACTCGAGCCATGGACGCTTCGGCTACGTCACTACCGCAGGACGAGCGATCGCGAGACCGACCAGCTGCGCCCGCTGGTCATGGAGATGGGGGAGAAGCTGGGCATCGAACACCCGCCGCCGGTTGTCATGGACGATCGCCTGGTGCCGGCGGCGTGGACGCACATGTCGTGCATCGTGGTGACCCGTGGACTGCTGCAGCTCGATGAGGAGGAGATCGCCGCCGTCCTGGGTCACGAGCTGGCCCACTGGCGGCGCGGTGACGTCATGACCAATCGGCTGGCGTGGGCAGCTGCGCTGCCCGCCGCGGCCGCATACAACTTCGGCGTGTGGCTCTCCGGCGCGGGCAAGCAACCCGTGGATCAATCACCGGGCGGAGGCATTCCGGGCGAGCGGCCACCGATGCTCTATCCGTCTCGACCCAGCGTCACGCTGACGGTGATCGCATGGGTCATCCTGTGGCCGTTCTGGGTTGTGATGCGCTGCGTGGTCGCTCCCGCGATGGGTGCCGATCAGCGTCGCCAGGAGTACGCCGCGGATGCTGCCGTGGTGGAGACGGGATTTGGTGGCGCGCTGTATTCCGCCCTGGAGAGGCTGCAGACGTTTGAACCGCCCAGGAGCGGGTGGGAGAGTGCGCTGGCTGCCACTCATCCGCCCACCGAGCTTCGTCTGGAGGCGATTGACCGCCTGCTGGATGCACCGCAGGGCGATATCGAGGTCGCCGAGATGTGGGAACCGCCCGGTGAGGCGGCCATCGCTGAGGACACGCCGGAGGCGGTTGAGCTGCACGTGGTCGAGGACCCCCCGCCGCCCACCGTTGACGAACCGCCGCCGCCCACCTCGGACGCGGAGACCGTAGTCGTGTCCCCGCCGCCGGAACCCCCAGACCAGCCCACCGTGGTAATGGAGGACACCGACGAGCTGGCCGCCGCTGCCGACGAGGATCGGCCGGCGATGGCCGTGCCCATCACCGGGCTCGAGCTGGAGAACCGCATCCTTCGCGGCGATCCGGACGGTGCACTGATGGAGGCGCTGCGCGGCGCGGAGCTGTTGGTGCTTCTGCACGGGGACGGGACACCCGCTGAGCTGACCGGCAGCGGACTCGGGGTGGTCGCCTTCACGCGCCAGGAGATCCTTGAGGAAGCCGCCAGTCGCGTTGAGCAGTGGGCCCGCTGTCGTCCCACCACGCTTCGTGGGGAGGATCTGCTCAGCTCCATCCCCGCCGGACGCGACCTGGTGGTGAACCCCGGGCAGGGCCAGCTGGAAATGCGCTTCCACCGGAGATAACCGGCTCCACGTACGCCACCTAATTTGAGGTCGGTGTGTAAGGTTTGCGTGCCACGTCGGTTGTATAGACGGCACACAAACGTGCCAACGCTGTCCGTCAGAACGGCCTTGCAGGCGGGAGGCTCCACAGGAGTGAGCCCGTGCAAGCTCAGGTTCCCGACGCGCTCCGGCGCAGTCCGCGTCCGTGGCTATCACTGGTGGCGCTACCGCTCGGCGTGATGGCCGCCGCCATCGAGGATCTCTGGTGGGCGGTGCTGCTGCTATCCGCAGCCGCCTGGTGGTGGGCGCCGCGCAGACGGCAGCCCTGGGCCATCGGGCTGACGGGGGCGTTCTGGGCCATCTCCGGTGCCGCCCTGCTGGCGGCGTTCCCCGACCGTCGCTTCGACGTGCTCGTGTATTGGACATCCGTGGCCATAGCCCTCGGCGGCCTCGATGTCGCCTCACGGGGATGAACGTGTGCTGCCAGGGCCACGGCCCGTTTGCGAGAGCACCTGGAGTGGTGGTGTCGGGCCCCGGTCTGCGCGTGATCGGTGGCTTCGCCGCAGAACACCTGGCTGTGAGTCCGGGGATCTGCTTCGGCACTGTGGCTCACCCCTCCGCTTCAGCTGTCAAGCGGGTCGGTCTGCACGCTCATGAGGGTTCGACCCGCCGCTGTGCGGCGCCGCTTGACAGCACTACGGGGTTCTCCCTTGAGGCCTGCGACAGATCAACCGGAACACAGGAGGTGTCCGACATGGCAAAGACCACCACAACCCGCGCGAAGGCTGCCGAGCCCGCACCCACGTCCGAGGAACGCTTCTCCATCAACCGGGTGCAGCTTCGTGGCCGTCTCACCGCCGATCCCGAGCTGCGCTACACCGGGTCCGGCAAGGCCGTGGCCCAGCTACGCATCGCCACCAACGAGCGTCGCGAGGCTCAGTACCACACCATCGTCGTGTGGGCCGAGCAGGGCGCCGAGGAGGCGGCCGCAGTGTTCAAGCGCGGCCAGGCCGTCGAGCTCCGGGACGGCCGGCTCACCTACCGCCGCTACGAGAGCAACGGTCAGCAGCGCACCGCTGTCGAGATCGTCGCCCAGACGCCGGTCACTGGCGCCGAGGCGTAGCCCTTCCATCGGGGGCGCTCCACTCGGAGCGCCCCCTTTGTCTGGTCCCAGACAGGAGGTCCAAACAGATGCCCGAGCTTGATTCCCTGCAGGACGGCGGGGGGCTACGGTCCCGCCGGCATCACCTTGCAGTCCCTGTGCTCTCCCCCCGAGAGCGCGCGATCCGCTTTGCCCAGCTCATCCAGCAGCCCGAGGTGACCACGCGCACGTATCCCGTGCTACCCGGACGCTCCAACGCATACGAGGTGCGGGTGTTGCTGCGGGGGCGCGTGCGCAGCATCGCCACCTTCGCCACCGGCAGTCCGGTGATACTCACCGCTGTCGAACACGATGGTTCCGTGGTCGGCAGATGTCCGGGGTGTGCCTCGCAACGCGAGCGGCTGGTCCCGCCACCCCACGACAGCCGGCGTCCATGTGCGCTGGTGCGCTGGCAGTGCAACCGTTGCCGCTGCGCATCGGCTGCGTGACGGCCATGGGTCCCCTCCAAGCGTCGAGAACGCAGCGTTGCACCCCCCTCGCCTGGAGCTGTCAAGGCGTGCGCCTCGCCCGCTGCGCGGGCTGTGACAGCGGCTCAGTGGATGCCCTCAGGGCTGCGTCACAGACGCACAACGGAGGAGACATCTCATGGATATCACGACGCCGAACCAGTGCCGCATGCACGGCGGCCGCGCCCGCGGTTGGTGCCGGGTCGCCGGAGACCTGGAGCTCCATCTCATGGAGACTCCGGACGGGAATCAGCGCATCGCCTGGTGCTCGGAGTGGGCACGCATTGGCGAATTGGTCGACGCAGGACTGCTGCGGCGCCACCACCACGGGCCGGCCACGTACGGGCACATCACCTACGTCATCGTCGAGGCCGCGTGATGGCGGCCCGACGAACACGGCCAGGGCTTCCGGCACCGCAGGTGCTGGCCATTCCGCAAGGCTGGCAGGTCGCCCTGTGCGAACCGGACGAAGCTCCCGGACCCGGCTGCCAGCCGACGGTCATCGCGCGGTACCGGCGTGGTGATGCACCGACGCAGTACCGCGGTGCCTGCCTCGGATGCGGCTGGGTTGGACGTGACCGGGAGACCTCCAACGTTGCGGTCGAGGATGCCCACGACCACACGCACCCCGGCTGGCGGTCACTCCCGGTTGTCGATCTACCGCGACGCACCGGTGATCCGCGACGTGATGCGGCCATGCTGGCGCGGGTCGGTGTCGAGTTGGTGCGCACTCACCCCTCCGGCTGGCCGGAGCGTTGCGGACCGATTCGCGCACATCGCGACAGCCCCATCGCATCGCGACATGTTCCAGGAAACAGTCCCTGGGGTGGCTACGAGATGGCCGTCGTTGGGGAGGCCGGTGCGCCGTGCCAGCCGGTTCTAGAGCAGCTGATCCTGACACTGTGATGCGCTACCGGGCCGCCCGGCTGAGCGGCCGGGAGCAGGAGGAGCGCCTGCTCGCCCTTGCGCTGGGCGGGCTGGCCCTCCTGATGGCCGCGGCACAGCCGGGGGTCGCCGTCGGCGCCGCAATTGCCGCGGTTCTCATGGCGCGACTGCATACCGGCTACATGTGGGCCGCCACGTTCTTCGGACTTGACGTTGCCTACGCAGGTGCCGGTTGGATCACACCGGGCTGGGCATGGCACGACGCCATCCCGCTGCTCCCCACCGCAGATGCACTGCACGCCGCGCGCAGCTTTGTCGTGGAGCTGTTCGCCGGCCCCGCCGTGCTGCAGCTCCTCGCCGGCGCCCGCTGGCTGCAGATGCGCACGCTGCTGCCGAATCTCCGCCAGGAGGAACGTCTACGGCGCGAGTCCGCCGTGGTGCATACGATGTCGGTGAGAGGGCCGATGGCTACCGCTGCACACCCCAATGGTTCCATTCGCCTCGGGATCGAGGTCGGGAGTTCGCGGCCATTTGACCTTCATCCGCGCGAGCTGACGCAACATGTGTTCCTCCCCGGTGCCAGTGGTTCCGGGAAGACGACCACGCTCAGCCGTCTCGCCGACGGGGCGCTGGGCATCGGCTACGGCGTGGTCATCGTCGACTGCAAGGCGGGTGGACTTGGAGGCGCTGCGCGCAGTCTCGCGCAGCGCCGGCACGTCCCCTTCCTCGCGGTTGATCCCGACGACCCGGAGAGCGCCGGCTACAACCCCTGCGAGGGCGATCCCAGCTCCGTGGCCAACAAGCTGCTCGGCGCCTTCACCTACGGCCCCAACGCGGAGATTTTCAAGCTCGCCGCCGGTCAGGCCATTCCCCCGATCGTGCGGGCGCTGCTCGCCGCCGGTGAGCCGGTGACGCTCAACTCCGTCAGTGCCGCGCTACGGCCCGGCGGACTGGCGCAGCTGGGACGGCGGGCCGGGGAGGATCACCGGGCGGTACTTTCGGACCTCGAGGCCGACCGCAAGGGGGGAAACAGCCTGGCGGAACAGGCGTACACCGGACTCGGCTACCGCCTCGCCATGCTCAGGGAGGGTCGCTTCGGCCCGCTCTTTGAATTGCCTCCGCTGATCTGGGATGAGGTGCTGTCCCGTCCCTCGGTGACCTACCTCGGACTGTCGGCCACGGCCGCCAGCGAGGACGTTGAGCTGCTGGGGCGGGTGATCCTGCAGGATCTGAAGCAGGCCGCAGGACGGCGGCTGGCACGCATCGCCAAGGGCGAGCAGCTGCCGCCAGTGCTGGTGATCCTGGATGAGTTTGCAGCGCTGCGCGAGGCGCCGCAGATCGTCGACCTGCTGCTGCAGGCGCGGCAGGCGCTGCTGCAGGTGGTCGTTTCCACGCAGTACCTGCCGGAGGACATCGCCGTGCGCAAGGCGTGTCTCAGCGCCGGTCTCATCATCGCCCACCGCGTCGAGGGCGAGGATGCCGAGGTCATCGCCGGGCAGTACGGAACGCGAGCGACGTTCAAGACGACGCTCCAGTGGTCGCGGGAGACCGGGCAGAGCGACCAGGGGTCATGGCGTGAGGTCGACGAATACCGGATTCATCCCAATGTGTTGCGGGAACTCCCGGTTGGGCGCGCGGCCATCCGGTCGGTGCTTCGTGACGACGGGCGGGGGGGGCCGCGGATCGAGCCCAAGGTTGTCGCGGTTTACCGGGAGGGGACGTTGACGTGAGCGGCGACTTCCAAAATCGATGGCAGCCACTCGTTTGCAAGCTGAACCGACACTCGATTGGCTACCAGGCCACCTGTCCCTACGACGGATCACCCGGGGTGTGGATCTGTCGCTACGACACCGAGCACGTGGGTCAGGAAGTGTGCAACTGCGCCCTCAACTTCCCAACTGCGACGCCCGTTCCCCCCTGCCCCAGGTGCAACCGGAGCACCGGCGTCGCACACTACTGGGACTCGGCAACCGGGCGCTGTCGCGTGGAGCACGGCGGCTGGCTCCGTTTCTCGGCCGCCTGGGCGGGGACATTCGTACTCATCGCCATGTTCGTTGTCGCCACCAGCTTTCCGAACAGCGCTGGTGGCGCGGCCCGGATGCGGTGGATATCTCACCACTGGCCCAGCTTGTTTGGCATACCAACCGCCGCGGCGGTCGTCGTCGTGCTCCTTCTCGGGCTTCGCGGACTACGACGAGCGGGCCGCCTTCAGAGGGTCTGGCCGCCCGGGGAGTAGCTCCGCCGCTGACGTCGCACTTGTGAGGCTGGGGCGCCGTGCCTCGTACAATCGGCGCGTGACTGCTTCCCCGGTCGACTGGACTGTCATCCTGCCGCTCCCGATCGCAGATTTCCATGAGCGATACACGCTCCACGATTCCTCCCTCGTGAGCGTCTGGACTGATCCGGTGGGCGCTGTTGTCTGCGCGATCTCCTTGGATCTGCATTGGAACCTCTCAGTCCCCAAGGGCCACGACGAACTTCTGGTGCGATTTGGAAGTCCCTACCGCCTCGTTTGGACGCGCGGTGGCTGGTTGCAGTCGACTCTGAGCGGTGCCGAAACGCATCAACTCTCAGAGGCCGAGCGTACGCAGTTGCTCGACGACCCTTCTCTCCCGTCAGAGGCCTATCAGGGAGATGAGTCGCCGGGCGCCTACAGACATCCGGCGATGGACACGCACGTTGCGCTCACCCGATTCGAGCTCATGAATTGGGGAACCCTCGAGATCCTGCATGGTGGGGATGTTCAGTTCGCGGTGATCAACCCCGAGGGGGCCGTCATCGACCTGTCGCTTATCAGCGGTCGCTAATCCCGGAGGGATCACGCGTCCGGTATAGGGTCGCCCATTACCTCGGGATCGGGGCCGGGGTCACCGTCCGCGAGATTCCTCACCGCGTCGATATGCCATTCCCCGATGGGGCCGTCGGGCCCACCAAACTCGACACGGCTCACGGGGTTGAGCCCGTCGCGGCCGTCCATTTCGCCCGATCGGTAGCTCTCCACGAGGATGTCGAGGGCGACCTTCATGGAACGCCAGGGCCCTGATGCCCCGCCCTGCTCAGTGCCGTGGCGGTGGAAGAAAAGCGTCACCGACTGCTCGCTGAATCCGAACAGCGCGCGCTGCTCGTCGGTCATTGGCTCGAAGTCCTCGTCTGATGACATGACTCTCTCCGGGTCCAGGTGCGCCGCGCACTGGCGACATTCCGCACGCCTGCGGCCGGCAAACCTGTGCCAGCGCCACCGCCAGTCCTCCGAGGCGGCTCAGGCCGGTAGCCGAGCCCGTTGATCCCTGTCCGCCGGATTGGTCGTTATGCGAACTGGCCTCTGGCCCCTCCGTGTGATCGAGAACGCCGTCAGCCTGCCAGGCCGCTCGCTAATGCCGTCAACCGGGAGCGCTGCACGCTCATGAGGGTTCGCGCCGCCCTGCGGGCGCCGGTTGACGGCGCTTCACGGCCTGGCTTCTTGGCTGTCGTCTCGATCACCCCACACGGAGGGAACACAGATGGCAGACCGCGAGGACATCATCAAACGCCTGGAGGCGGGCATCGCTGAACTGACCAGCTCGGAGGCGTGGATCGCATACCTCGACGTGCAGCGACGTTTTCACAGGTACTCGGCCAACAACGTGCTGCTGATCCACCTGCAGCGCCCAGAGGCCACCCGGGTTGCCGGGTTCCGCCGCTGGCTTGAACTCGGCCGCCACGTCCGCAAGGGCGAGAAGGGCATTGCCATCCTGGCCCCGATCGTTCACCGCACCAAGGTTCGCGACGAAGAGACCGGCGAGGAGCAGGTGGTCACGGGCGCGCCGCGCAACTTCCGCGTGGCGCACGTCTTCGACGTCTCACAGACCGACGGGGATGATCTGCCCGAGGCACCCTTCCAGCGCCTCAGCGGCGAAGACACGACCGGCAGCTACACCCGGCTGGCGACTGTCGCTCGCTCCATCGGGTACACGGTGGAGGAGGACTTCCTTCCGGCCCAGCGCAACGGCGACTGCAACTTCGTCGATCACAGGATTCGCATCGAGGTCAGCAACGAGCCGGCGATGCAGGTCAAGACGCTGTGCCATGAGCTGGCCCATGCCCTGCTGCACGACCCGGCCGGGTACACCGGAAACCGCGACCTGGCCGAGCTCGAGGCTGAGTCGGTTGCCTACGTGGTCGGGGACGGCCTGGGGCTCGATACGGGGGCGTACAGCTTCGGCTATGTGGCCGGATGGTCTGGCGGAGGTGCGGAGGCGATTCGGGGTATCGCTGCCAGTGCACAGCGCATCAGCAGGGCAGCCCGGCAGATTCTCGATGCACTCGATGCCGTTGAGCAGGTGGACCGTGCGGCGTAACGGCCGGCTGATCCTGGCGGGGATGGCGGTGTACGCCGCCATCCCCCTTGTGCTGCTCACCTCAGCCCGCGTCCCAGGTCTCGCTCTGCTGTACGCCTGCGTGCTGCTGCGTCCGCGACGCCTCGCAGGCTTTCTCCGATGGTCCCTCGGCGCGGGGCGGGATCGGACCAGTGATGCACCGAGGGCGGCGGCGCGAGCACCTGCTGGCAGCATGGGCAGTCCAGCGAGTAGATCACGTAGCGGCCGCTGAACCCCTGGCGGACATGCGCTCCCAGCGGCGGCCGGCCGCAGTGGCACGGCTCCCCCTGGCGGTGCACCCTGATGTTCCTGACGCTCCTGACATCCACCCTGAACCTGGCTTCCATCGACACATCCCTCCCGACCTGACCGGCGGCTGCGACAGCCGTTTCCAGGCGCGGGCCGGGACGGGGCGGAGGGACGCCGAAGGCGAGCGGAGCGGTGCCCGCAGCCACGGCACGGCGCGCGCATGCTCCCGTGGCGCAGCCGCTAGATCGGGTTCGTCACCAGCTCTGGTTTCGGATAGCCCATCGCTTGGCTTGGTGCTCGCCACGCCGTCGGCCCGAATCGCGGCGTCCGCAAGCAGGTCGGCATCGTTCCACCTTCGGGTGAGGCATCTGATTCATTGCGCGAGGCGAGACGCCGGACGGATGTATCACCACAGCCCCGCCCGAATGGTTAACGTTCGGCCGGGAAATCCGCCAAGGAGGAAGCGAGTGGCAGTACCGTCCGACCAGGCCGAACCCGCCAGCACAAGGGTGCCGGCCCCCTTGTGGATCAGTGCCTCACTCGAGGCTAAGGAGGGACGCGATCCACTCGGCCTGCAGACGACGACACAGGATCGGCTGATGCCGGTCCTTCTCCCGGGCATACTCGAACTCACCACGCGCGCTCGTTACTTCTCGTTTCACGCCTTTTTGCTGTCGGAGTACAGGCTCAAACACCTCCCATCGGACGAGACCTCGCTTGCCGCCTTCATCCGGCAGCGGGAGTGGGAGTTCGGACTCGCCGTGCAGCGATGCCCGCGGCACTGTGGCTTGAGCCCAGTGGGCGCCCGCCGCCTCGGCAACCTGGCCCAGGGCGCCGGCCCGTTTCCTCGCGGCGAATCGGTTGAGAGCCGGCTCGGCGGCTACGGCCTCTACTACCGCACGCCCATGGCCGAGGTTGGCGTCGTTGCGCGGGCCGGCACCATGCTCGGAGACACGCCGATTCCCATCGACGTACTGCACCAAACTGAGCGCGCGGAGCGTCTCGCCAATGGGTTCCGCTCGGCAGTCGAGGGTACCGAGTACTTCCAGAGAAAGTTGATGCTGACCAGCGAAAGCCTCCCCGCGAGTGTGATCGACGAGTATGCGGAGGTTGCATGCCTCTGCCGGTTGCAGGAATTCCCCGACGAACGCGAGGCCGTCCAAGACGCGCTGTTTGGCACCGACCCGCCGGAGGAGCAGCCGCCCCCAACCGAGGAAGCTGACACCACCGCAGGCGTCCTCGTTTCGGAGGGCACGGCGCTGGCGGACGCCGCAGTGGAGCAGCGCCGCCGCAGCGTCGGTCATTTTCTGAGCCTCGTGAACCAGCGTCCGGCGGCCGTGGACTCGGAGAGCGCATACAGGGACGCGTTGTGGGCGCCACCCGAACTGCGGAACCAGGCACATGGCCTCATTGCTGATCAGTGGGCGGCGCTTGTTGCCAAGGATGTCTGGCAGGACGCGATCTGCTCGGTCTGGTCTGACTTCTGCCGGGCGGGGCTTGCCCGCAGCCGCGCCATTGGCCGCGGCCTCACATGGGATGAAACCCGGGAGGTGGCGTTGGCTCTCGTCTCTGGGCCGCCCGCACTCGACCCTGAGCAGCTCACGACTGCACTTGACGCGTCGCTGGCAGCGGGAACTCTGCCCGGCCCCGACGGCACGCCCGTCAGCATTGCTGGCGCCAACCTGGAAACGCTGCGGCGCCTCACCACCAACCTAGACTCTGCGAGCTCCGGATTGGTGGTGCTACTCGAACTTGCGCGGCGGACCGCCGAGCGCACTGGCGAAGGTTGGGTGCAGGCCTCGCGTGTCGCATCTGGGTGGCAACCGTCGGTCGCCGCCGTGATCGCCGCTCTTGAGACTCACCTGAACGATGAGCCCAAGATCGCCGAGACACTCTGGTGGCTGGTGTCGCGGTTCGTCCTGCCCGTCCACGAGAGGATCGCCTATTCCAAGCTGCCGGAGTTCACCTTCCGCTTTCGCTGGGAGGACGGCCTCCTGCGTTTCTACGATCAGGGGATGGGACGCTTCCCGCTGGCCGGCATCCGCCATAACGCGCTCACCTCGCTTACACAGGACTTGGGGCTATGGGACGCCGGCCAGGATGGCACCGCCCGGCTAACCGAACGGGGCCGATCGTTTGTCGATGAGGTGTTCGCGTGACCGACGTCGCAGAGGTTGAACCCGTACCGACCGTTCGACCAGTTGCAGAGCTGTTCACCGGCGCTGTATCCGCTCTGTGGGCCACGACCTACGGTCTTGACCTCGCCCTGTTCAACGAGTTCTTGCTGGGACGTCTCGGAGATCCGCCGCTGAACGTTGCCATTCTCGCGGATCACCGCCGCCTCTCTGAGAGTCTCGCCCGCATCCCGGCGGAGCGGGTTGACACCCTTGCCCCCGTCAATCGGCGGTGGCTGCTCCGGCCCGTGCGCCCCGGCGGACAGGCATTCCACCCGAAGTCGTATCTCGCCGTAACCGCAAGGGGCGCAACGCTCATGGTGGGATCGGGCAATCTCAGCACCGGTGGCCTCGACGATGGCCGTGAGGTGTTCACCACCTTCCGATCAGGCACTCCCGCCGGCGACGCCGCCATCACCGCGTGGCGTGCATGGATGCGCAACCTGGTGGAGACTCTTGCTGACGTGGCTCTGGCGGAGCGCTTTCGCGACCTGGAGGACCGCTTGCCCCCGCCGCCCGCCGTAACCTTGGCGGTGCCTTCACCGCTGCTCCACAATCTCGACGCCTCGATCGAAAGCCAGCTAGTCGCGACCGTTCGCGCAGCAGAGACGGGCGGCGTTGACGAAATGATTCTTGCCGCCCCGTACTACGACGCCGACGCAATCGCCGCAGGACAGCTACTCTCGGACCTGGCTCCTCGTCGCGTTCGGCTGTTCGTCACCGCTTCCACGAGCGTCAACGGACAGCCGCTTGTGGATCGGCTCGCCGCGAGCGGAGCGCGCGTCGAGGTCGCCGCCTACGAGCCGGATCGGTTCGTCCACGCCAAGCTGATCGGAGTGATCTCTGGAGAGCGTGGATGGCTGCTCTCGGGATCCGCGAACCTGTCCCAGGCGGCCCTGACCCGCACCGTCGGAGCCAACGGTAATGTCGAACTTGCCGTCCTCGCCTCTCTCGATCCCGAGGAGGTTCGCTCGGTGTTCATCCCGCCCGGCCTGAGCGTCGCCCCGCGTTCGCTCGAAAGCCTGCTGTCCCTGAGCTTCAGCTCCGATCCGGAACCCGACGCTCCCGCGGTCCGTCTCGTCAGCGCAACGGCCGTCACCGACGGCCGCGTCGAGGTGATAAGTGAGCCCGGTGTGGAGTTGGGGTGGCAGCTGGACGACCTGGAAACCCGGCAGCCGCTCACGGTTACCGCCGAGGGTCGCGGGATAACCGCTGCACCCGTCGCCGGGCGGCTGGTGCAACTGGCCGGCGCCGACGGTGAGCCGCTTTCTAACCGTGTGGTGGTTGATGACCCAGCGGCGCTGGCCGCCGTGCTGGTCGCGGGGGCAGCCCGCCCAGACGCCGATCGTCCGGTCGAACTCGGAGCCGGCGATCTCGACACGCCTCTGGCGCAGGCACTGGTCTGGTTGCACAGAAACCTGGTCATGGACGTCTCGGAGCGGCTTGCGAGCGGTCCAGCGGGTGGCATCAAGCAGAGCGAAGGCGGCGAACAGGGTGATGATGATCTTTGGGTGAGGCTCGAGCGGGAGAAGCTTGCCCGTGATCCTCGGGCCAACAGATATGGGCGTATTTGGACCCGCACCGCGCTGGGCGGCGATGAGCCGCTCATAGAGCTCCTCGACGCTCTCCGTGCCCGCACTCCGACCCAGCCCGCAATAACCGCGCCCCAAGGCGGGTCGCTGCTGAGGCTACTGCTCGATGAGCCAGTCGTTGATCCTAAGGCAGAGGAGGCGTCAGAAGCTCCCGGACGCCGCTGGAAGATCTCAACGCGCATCCGGGTGCGTGCACGGAATGTCTTGCGCCGGTGGGCTGCAGCGCAGACCGACCCTCGTCTGGTGTGGGTGGATCCGCTCGCGCCTGCGGGGAACTTCGCGATGATCGCCGCCGCCCTGGCGCGGCTTTATCTCGAGCTCGCGCGTGACCCGGAGCGAGTCGAGCTCACTGCCGACGACCTTCACGACCTATGGCTTCGGTGGCTGCTGCCCTTCGTGGGCACCGGTGCGGGCGATGGATGGTTGGATCAGCTGGATTCCGGATCGGCCGCACTTGCCGCGCAAAGGCTGCCCGATTGGCTCCCGGAGAGCGTGGCTGCCTTGTGCTGGTTAGCCGTTCGCCCCGGTGGGGGACACCGGGACCGCGTGCTTGCCAGCCAGCCGCTCATCGCCTCAGCTCTCAGCCACGGCCTTCTGGACACAACCCAGACGACGGTCGATTACCTGGGCATGGTGACTGGAACCCAGCTCACCCTCACCCAAGTGGATGACCAGCTCCTCGACACGATTGCGTTCATCGACGATGCGCTCTGGTGCGCGCGGACTGCAGCTGAGCTTGCCCTTGAGCGTCTCGAGCTTCACGCTCTAGGTAGCAGTTCCTCAGTCAACGTCCGCATTGACGTCGCCGGAATCCCAGATCCACTCTTGGATCCGCGCGTGCCGCGCCTGGTTGCCGCCGCTCGCCACTACCGCCGCTGCAACGGCGTCGCTCTCCGTGCTGCTGATGCGAGCTGGCGGATATCCGTCGCCGACGGCGAGCCCGTTGGTTACCTAACTGGTGTGGGGACGGCGACGGTCGACTCGACCGGCCCACTCATGGCCGGCACTCTCGAGCGCCTGACTGCCACCAGCGGCGTTCTCGCCGACCTCTTCCCGGCTGCGCAGGTCGCCTGATACTTATTACGACTGGTGTGATACCGGTTGGCCGTTCGAAACACTGAGCCCGCCTCCGGGTTCAGGAGGTTTGCGGCCACCCCGGCCGTCAATCGGTCTCGAACCCGTAGGAGTCCAGCTTGAGCGTCCGCGCATTCTCAGTCACGGTTCGCGTGACGTGATCCGGGAATCCCCCCGGATTCGTTGCCTTTACCTCAACCGAGATCTCGATGTCGGTTCCTAGGAAGCCAGCGAGGTTTGCAATCACCTCAGCGGCCAACTTGGCGAAGTCGCGTTGGTAGCGTTCGGGGTCGAGCTTCGCCACCGCGTAGAAGCGCCGAAGTGCTGCGTCGACAGCGAGCTGACCGTCGCCATCCTCAAGCGTGAGTGCCGCGCCGCCCGAAGTGCCGTCCTCCGTGGTGACGGGTGCCCGATCTTCCTCCAGCTGAAGACTCGCAACCTCCGGGTTCACGACGAGAGTGGCGCCAGTGACGGTGGCCGCGTCGCCGTGCGTGGTGAGCCCGACGAACCGCCCGGACTTCGCATCAACCGCATCTGCCAGTGCGAATCCCGTGACCTGCCATGCGATCGGATTCGCGCCCTGTCGGGCTGTGGCGCAGAGAGTGTCCAGCGTCTTCAGTCGCGGCAGATACGGATATCGAGCGAACGCATCCCACAAGGCCTCCACGGTCGTGTACCCGTCGGCCCACATCGGAGCGAGCACGCCCTCGGTGCTAAGGAGCCCCTTGAGAAGCTCGCCGGAGTAGGCGATGCCGAGGGAGCCCGCGTTAACAAGCTTGCGGCTGGTGCGAACCGCCAGCGGGCCTTGCCCGTCTGCCTTGACCGTCTCCCACTCGACAGTGCCAGTGGGGTCAGGCTGGTGCGGAACGAGGCACCACTGGTATGTCTCGGCGAGTCGCAGATCGACGGCTCGATCTGCGTCCGCCCGCTTCGACCCAGCCTGGTTTGTCTGGAACACGTCGAGATTCAACTCTGCGCGACGGTCCTCAATCTCCTTCCAAGCAAGAAATTCAGCCGATCCGCGTTCGAGTTCTTCGAGCCGCTTCAAGTCGGGAGCAAGGAAAACCAGCATGTTGCGGTAGAGGCGCTGACCGGAAGCGCGCCGATCCAGGATGTCCCGCCCCGTTGCGATCGCCAGTGAGGTCGCGTCCCTGTTGCTGTGTGGAGCACTCGGAGATAGGACAACGAGTCGTGCGTCAGGGTCGTCAGGAACCTCACCTGCGTCCGCGGGACAGACGTGCACTGCCACGAACTCGCCGCGCTCACGGGTCTGATCTCGCAGTCGTCGAACGATCTCTGCCTGGACCTCGTCGCGCCGGGTCGAGAGCAACTGATCGACGAGTTCGCGTGACCGACGGGCAACGGACGCCTGCGTGCCGTACCAATAGCGCGCTCCCTCGACGTAGAGGTACGATGAGCGGTCGGTGAGACGGTTGAGTGCGTCGCCGTAGGTCGCCACAGCCTCACCGGGCAGGGTGCAAGCGAGTTTCACTCGCTGGATCTCCACGCCGCGATTGGCCGACCCTGCCCTTGGAGCCGACGCCAGAAATACGGCGCGGGCAGCACGACGAGCAGCGCCGTAGCGCCCAAGATTCGGAAATGCTCGATCCACCTGTTGTGGCACCGAGGCAGGACCATCGACATCGGTATCGATGATCGGCTGCCAGGCATGGTCGAGGTTGCGGGTCAACTCTGATTGCACTGCAGCGTCATCAAGTGGCACCGTCGCGGGGAGGATCATTGGCGACTGGTCATTCCCGGCCCATAGTGCGGAGATGACGGCTGCCATCAGACGCAACACGCCTCGGGTGCGTTGAAAGCCCTCCAGCGTCGACCAATCTTCGTAGAGACGCGCAAACAGTTCCGGATGAATTGGGTACGACCGTTTGATCTTGTCGATGTATCCCGGTTCCCGGCACTCATTCGGGAACTCCGCCGCTTGCGTGCGGTAGAACTCCATGAATGTCTGCGCCGTGGCGTCGCGGTACTTGACTCGATCCGAAGGAATCGGCTCAAATAAACGACGCCGCACAATCTCGAAGCTTTCCTCTGCCGAAGCGGGCCGCCAGGAGGTCTCCGTGCGTGCGATCACGTTGCCGAGACGTCGCGCCGCCTCTTGGCCGGCCACGCCGCCCACCTCCACCTCCGAGCCGATCGGCGCAACGCCAGGCCGTGCGGGGTCATCGGACACTGGGAGAGAAACGACCAGGAGCACACCCGGCACCGAGATCGCTGCATCAGCGAGCGTCTGGGCAAACGAGAACTGCGTCTCGAACAAGCCGCCGGCCAAAAGCTCAGAGGTTTCGAAGAGCTGCCTTGCATAGGCGACCCACTCATCGATCAACACCAGACACGGCCCGAAACGACGGAACACCTCCGACATCGCCTTACCCGGATTCGTAGCGGTGCGATCGGCTTCAGCAACCAGCGCGTAGCCCTCTGATCCACCGAGCTGCCACGCAATTTCGCCCCACAAGGTGCGGATCTCAGTGCCGTCTGGCTTCGTTTCCGATTGTCCAGGGGACATCTCCGTGCCGACGACCACCGCTCTGCGCACGCGCGGTAGCTCCCGAATACCTGCGGTCGCGAGTAGCTCCTGGACCTCTTGGGGAAAGGCCGTGACCGGGAGACCGGAGAACAGGTGGTATAGCGCAATCATCGAGTGCGTCTTCCCACCACCAAAGTTCGTCTGCAGGTCAACGACGGGGACCCCGCCGTCAGAAGTGATGCGCTGCGCCCCCTGCGTCAACAGCTGGCGTAATCCAGCGGTGAGGTATGTGCGGCGAAAGAACTCAACCGGCTCGGTGTACTCACCAAGGCCCTTACCCAGATGAACCTGATAGAGGTTCGCTGCGAACTCTGCAAGCGCGAACTTGCCTTTGGCAACGTCGTCGTGAGGTTGGATAACTTCCCGCCATGGACGCAGGCCCGCTGCGGGCTCGGCGAAGAGCGCGTCTGGTTTGGGAGTCACCTTCTTGGTTTCTGCGTCAAGCCGCTGACGCATCAACTCGCTCTTGGCGGCGCCCACGTCGGTCGCCTCGGGAGCGTCGATTACCGTCAGCAAACGCTCGATTGTGTCCAAGGCTCTGTAGGCATCGTCATGGGAGAAGGGTTCGCTGTGAGCCCACTTGTTGCGCCAATCACGAACCTCACCGACGAGATTCCGACCGGTGGTTCGTAGCTCATTGCGAAACACCGATTGCCAGTTGTCGAGGACGACGTTGATCTGCGCCGAGACATCCTCGTCGACGTTGACGTCCGAGTAAGTCGCCTTCCAGTTTCCGCCCGTCGGAGAGCCCTTAGTCATCCGCCGGTCAACGTAGGGACCGAACGCCCCGCCGAGTTGCTCAAGGGCCTTCCCGACGCGGTCTCGATTGCTGAGTGCCATGCAGTCTTAACCTCTTTAAAGGAGCGAGCCTTGGCCGTCTGGTTCCGCAGTTGCGATACGACTGATCTCAAGCCACGAAGCAGCGAGCGCGTTATAGGGAGCAGCGTCTTTCGACCACTTCTTCGCCTCAGCGATCTGAAACAGGCGGTAAGCAAGGTCGCGCGCCGCATCCCCTAGACCGCCGACCTTTGAGAGCAACTCGGCCGCTGACTGCTCGCCGTCGGTCAGCAACCGCTGGATTAGGTGTTGGGTAACCTCCCAGACGGTTAAGCGGGCATCGGTGGTTGGGTCCCAGCTTGGATCTAGCTCAGCGCGCTCCAGCAGACGAACCTTGCCTCCACCGGACTTTACAAGGCCAGCACGCACCAGACCGTCGACGCTCACGTTTTTCGCCCGACTGAGATCGTCTGCCCTTCCGTAGGGACCCTCGTCCATGCCGTGCTCGGCATACCAGGCGATGGCCCATCGCGTGTCGCCGTCAAACTCGCCTTCCTGCTCAGCGCTGACTTCATCGAGAACCTGGTTGATCAATGCCAACGCCGTGCGAACGCGCATGGGTTCACCGTCCGGCTCGATAACCTTGGCATAGCTCGAAAACACGGCCATTCCAGGCCCAATTGCTGCCTGAGCCAAATCGACTGGCGCCACGGCGCCACTCTGCAACTCTCGCAGCGCATGACCCAGCTTGGCCTTGAGAGCCTGGATGAACCCACGGCGGTCTGTAACCCCCGCTGTGACCGGTCGAGGTCTACACACCAGCACAATGGACGATGCTAAGGCGTTGGTGCCGATTCCGACGCTCCGAGCCGATCGCTCCGTTCGCATCGGCCAGGTACCCGTAACCATTAGATCCGATTGCAAGAGGCCTTCCAGCATCTTCTCCCAACCGGTCGACGCGACAATCCCGTTGCCTTCATCGTCATCGCCATCTGATTCGCTCTGCTTGAACGCATAGAAGATGGTCATTGGTGTCGTGGGATCGGCCTCTTTCGCCGCGTTTCGAAAGACTGTCCCGAAACCGGTCTCAAAATGTTGCTCAGCCTTGCGCTTGTCGCCACCAAATCGGTACGGAGTTGCGATCAGCTCATCGGTCTTCGGGGTAAGCAGGGTGCCGAAAAGCTCTGGGTATACGGCACGCAACGATCGGCGCAGCCAAACGTAGAAGAAGTCAGAGAGGTCGGCGTACCCAATGTTGTCGTAATACGGTGGATCTGTGGAGATAGCACTACCCAAGAACGACCGCTTCGTCGCGTCTTGATGCCTGACCTCTCCTGGAAGCGTCGGCGCCATAACCCGCAGGACCCGATGAGCCGAATCGATGGAGACTCCTAGGTCGCCCGCCGCCCCCGCGAACGGATTGACCTCGGCGAAGTCCCATGCCATGGGGATGGCCTGCCGGGCGAACAGATTTCTCGCTTGGTTCCGACTATTCGACCAGGTCACAATCGTGTTATTCAGGTCTGCCCCGCGACTCACCGCTAGGGCTAGGTATGTTGAAACAGCATTCGCATACTTGTCGTCGTTGCTGTCCACGCGAAGACGTTCACGGGCCTCGTCAACAAGATCGCTGAACGTGCAGAGCGCAGTTAGCTGGCGATTGGTGAATAGGTCGGCATGATGAGTCATGCCGTATGCCTGTACCCGGAACCCGAGGGCTCGTTCGGGCAGTTCGCTGTCAGGCACGTCGAGCGGCCGAGACAGAGTTGCGAGCCGTTCATGCTGCTCGGTCGGTGCCTGATACTCGCGACGTCCGTCGTTGTCGACCACCAGCGCCATCAGCTGCATGCCCATCCGGCCCGCCTGTGCTTCCGCACGGATGTGATCGAGCGGTACAGCAGCCCCGCACAATAAGCACGTGGCACCCGTCCGGGCGACCGTGCCGTCCACCGGCGGGCCTGCCACTCCGTGTCCGACTTCGAACCGAACGTTCTTCGACGAGGCATCGGGGACGGCTCGGACCCAGGCCTCTTGGCCACTCTTCTTTCCGAGCCAGAAGCTGCGTACCAAGGGCACAACGGAGTGACACGCGGGATTCGGACACTTGATAGTCCTAGCCCAGAGCCAGGCGATAACGGTCGCCTCCTTCCCGCTCGGAAGCTGCGCCTTGGGATATAGATGCCCGATTCGCCGCTCTGCCTCTTTGCGCATCCAATCGCCGTAGTAGCGGACGTCCTCGGCGAGCCCCTGTGTTCCTCGCCACGAGTCAGTGCCCTGAAGGCTCGTTCCCGCGTCGGGGTGGGCTGGTGGCCGATCTGCGAACTCGTGAGGAAGCTCTAGGAGAGCCTTCGTGATAAGGACGGCAACCGGATTTAGGTCGCTTGCTTGAACCCGCAGACCGAGGCGCTGCGCTTCGAGCGGAATGGAACCGCCGCCACAGAACGGGTCGATAATCATGGGTGGCCCCTCGGGATACGAGCGCCGGATCTCAGCACGCGCCTCCTCAAGGACGCCTTCATCGGTTGATGCCTCCCATGGAACCATGCGCTCGATGATGTCAAAGAGACGCTTACGCTCTTCGTTCTGCGCCGCCTCCGTTGGAAACAGGTTCGGATGCGCCGACGGATCGTCGACGAGCTGTGCGAACAACACGGCGCGGCACGCCGCGAGCGGCCGGCGCGCCCACCAAAGGTGCAGTGTGTTGGGGTGGCCGTGCCGAATGCTCTTCTCTCTCGCGGCCTCGCGGTTTATGACGTCCAGTGGCAGTGCGACTTCGATCAGCTTCGTCGGCATCAGACGTCTGCACTTTCGGCGCGTTGCCAGTACGCCTGCCATGAAAGCGTGGTGCTCGTTGTGTCGAACGGCAGACGGACATCCGGCCCATAAGGCCGAGACAGATACCGAACGCGGTCATGTTCGGGTCCTTCGGCCGAGACCTCGACGAGGGCTAAGTCGTACGCCTCAGGAACGTTCGCCGCGAAGCGAAGCTCGTTCTGAGTCACGACAAACGTGTCAGCTCCCTCCACTCGACCCTTGACCTCGACGAAATGCGTATCGCCCGTCGGTCTGGTCGATCGGATGTCGTAACCCGGGTGATTGTGTGGCATCTCGACGGCGTCATTGCCGAGCCGTTCCTCTACTAACAAGACGGCGTCAACCGCCCGGCGCTCAACGATGGTGGTGTCGATCGCGTGAAGCGGAGGCGGGATCGGTGGCCCTCCGACGATTTGACGGACGAGCCCGATCGGGACCACCAGCGCGCCGCCGACAACGAGCGGAGGTTGTGACGCGAGCTGCGCCTCGCGGTCCAGTTCGGCGAGACGTGCTTCCTTTCGCCGCTGCAACTCGTCGGCACGTCCCGCAGCCCGGTCAGGGTTGATCCGAGGCTGCTTGCCCGCATCCGTCTGGAGCTGAAGGTCGCTCGCTCGATGATCCCAGTATGTCACCTCGCGGGTGAGACGCTGCTGCACAGCGGCCTTCACCTTGGCGACGCGCTCCAGCGTTCGGGAACGAACCTCTGCCAGATGCTCTGCCGACAGAACGTCGATCCCGTAGTCGAGTGCCTTGGTTTCCACCTCGCTCTGCAGCCAAGCCATGTCCTTGATCACCGGCGCGATGGCCGACAGCTCGACATCGGTCGCGGGACGCAGATCGAGGTAAGGCGCGTAGCTGGACGGTCGAAGTTGACCGGTCTCTGGAACCTCGACGAATTCGAAGCGGCGTGACACCGTGCGGCGATTGCCATGACCGTCATCTCTGGCGTCTGTTACCGCGTGCTCCAAAAATACGAGCACACGGGGATCGGTTCCAGTGTCCGCGGGGTCAATCAGCACTGCTCCCTGACGGAGCAACGTGCGATGACGCTCCAGAGTGATGTCGAGCACTGCTTCGAGCAGCGGGTGACCAGGGGCGACCAGCTCCGCGAGAGGCTTACCCTCGACGTGGACGAGGTTTTTCTCGAACGTCACTCGCTGGTACTTGGGAAGAACCGGCACGCCCGCGCCGATGAGACGGTCGCGGTTGCGAATCTCTGCAGGCACGAAGGTGACTTCGAACCTACCGACCTCCCGATCACTCATCCTGCCGCCGAGCCGCGCAAACGCCTCTGCGAACCAAGCCTGCACGTAACCGGGCTGGAGTTTTCGAGCCTCGGCTTCGAGCATGTCTGCCCGGATTCGTTCCAGGTCAGCAGTCGAGAGCACCTCAGAACTGAGAGCGTGTTCCCGGACCATTTCCGCAAGGCCGACGCCGACCTTCGCGTCGATGACGCGATCGAGCTTCGCCCTCACCTCGGGTTGGTTCCCGTAGCGGATGGCTTGGAGTAAGAGATCTCGCAGCTCGCGGCCGGGGAGCACGTCACCGAGAACATCGAATACCTGATCTTTGCCGAGGGTGTCGCGCATCTCGGACAGCTTGTCGAGGAGCCGGCGGTACACCTGCCCCTCACGCGTCTCGTCGGCGACGAGGTTCCACATGTGGCAAACCTCGGTCTGGCCGATGCGATGGACTCGGCCAAACCGTTGCTCGATACGGTTGGGGTTCCAGGGCAGGTCGTAGTTCACCAGGAGGTGCGCACGCTGGAGGTTGATGCCCTCTCCGGCGGCGTCGGTGGCAACTAGGATGAGGCAGTCCTTGTCCTGGGTGAATCGCTCCTGGATGACCCTGCGCTCCTCACGGGCGACACCACCGTGGATCGCCACTACGGCCTCCGACTTGCCGAGATAGGTACGAAGCTTGTCGACGAGGTAGTTGAGGGTGTCGCGATGCTCGGTAAAGACGATCAGCTTTCGTCGCGTGCCGCCGGGTTCGATCATCTCGGGCGTATCGGCTAGCAGCCCGAGCAGCTCGGTCCACTTCTTGTCGACCTGAGACCTGCGAACTCGATCGGCGAGAACTTCGAGACGACCCAGAGTCGCAATCTCGTGCTGTAGCTCAGCCAGGGTGCGTGCGCTCGTGGCTTGGTCGACGAGTTGCTCCTCCAACTCTTCGACCTCTGCACCATCGAGGTCTTCGATGTCGTCGTCAAAGTCTTCGTCTGGATCGTCGAGCTGCACCCGGAGCGGTTCGCTGTCGATGACGATCGAGCTGGCGCGCTGCTGGGCTTTGACTTCACTGGCCTTGTCTTCGAGCCGCTTCCGTCGGCGCGAGAGGGATTGAAAGATGGCCTCCGGGCTCGACGCGAGTCGGCGCTGCAGGACTGTCACTGCGAAACCGACTCGGTTGCCTCGTCGACCTTCGCCCTCGGCCGCTAGGCGCTCAGCCCGGCCCATCTCCTCAGCTACGTACTCCGTGACCTGCGCGTAGAGGGCCATCTCCAAGTCGGACAACTCATAGGGGACCGTGTAAGCGCGCCGTTCGGGGAAGAGCGGACGCCCATCGAAACGGAGGATCTGTTCTTTCACCATTCGACGCATCAGGTCAGACACGTCGGCCGTGTGAACACCATCGCGGGCCTTGCCCTCGAACCGGTCCGAGTCAAGGAGTGCCATGAAGAGTTGGAAGTCTTCCTCCTTCCCAGCGTGTGGCGTCGCGGTCATCAGAAGGAGGTGTCGAGTGGTCCCGCCGAGCACCTTGCCCAGTCGATAGCGTTTCGTCTCCTTGACCTCGTTGCCGAAGTAGTGGGCGGCCATGCGGTGGGCCTCGTCCACTACAACGAGGTCCCACTCGGCGGCGCCGAGCCGCTCAACGAGATCGTCGTTCCGAGAGAGATGGTCGAGACGGGCGATCAGAAGATTGCGCTCGCCGAAGGGATCACCCGTGCGGGCCGCCTCGATCAGCTCCCGGGTAAGGATGGAGAAGTCGAGCCCGAACTTGTCGTGCAGCTCGTCTTGCCACTGGCCGACGAGGCCGCCCGGCGCCACGATCAGCGCTCGGCGAAGGTCACCCCGCAGCATCAGCTCCTTGATGTAGAGCCCAGCCATGATCGTCTTCCCGGCTCCGGGGTCGTCGGCCAGGAGGAACCGCAGCGGCTGCCGAGGCAGCATCTCGCCGTACACGGCCATGATCTGGTGAGGCAGGGGCTCGATGAGGCTCAGGTGTACGGCGAGGCGCGGATCGAAGAGGTAGGCCAGGCGGATGCGGCGAGCCTCGGCTACGAGCCGGAATAGGGCTCCATCGCCGTCGAAGGACCAGGCGGTGCCCCTCTCCGCCAGGGTCAGCTCCGCTTCCTGGGTTCGGTAGACAACCTGCTCATCGACCCGCCCGGCATCTGTCCGGAACGTGAGGACCACGCTCCGTGAGCCAGCCCAGCGAGATGCGACCACGGTGACGGCCTCGCCGGGCACCACGCCACGCACGACCGCGCCGGGTGTCAGCTCCTCCAGGGTCGTCACGGGTCACCTCCCATCGCACCGCGAGTTTTAACACCGGGGGTACGACACCGGGGGAGGAGAGTGCCGGACACCACCCGCGCGGCGCTCTTGATGGGGGTGGCGGCGTGCGTTAAGCGCTTGCATTGACGAGTGTGGTCATTCCCGGCGGCCATAGGAGGTGGAGGCTAACGTCTGGGGCGGTCGCCCGGTAGGCGCGCAACTGCGAACGCGGAGCCGTTACCACCAGCGGGACACCCATCGCCAAGAGGCCACGGACCCGCGCACCCGACCAGCGAAACCGCCGGGTCTCAGTCCTTCGCGAGGAGCTGGATCAGTGCTTCGTAGCTGTCGCCGGCGTTCAGGTGGCTGTAAACCCGCTCGATCATTCGGAGGGAGCTGTGGCCGGCGATCTGGGCCACGACCATCGGGTTCATCCCGCCCCGGAGGGCGTTGGTGATGAAGCTGTGCCGGAGGAGGTGGACGTGGACGGGCTTGGTGATGCCGGCCCGGGCCGCGGCGGATTGGACCAGCTGGAGCATGCCGCTGCGGCTCAGGGGCTCGTAGTCGCCACTCTGGCCTCGCCTCAGCCCGACGAACAGGCGGGTGCTGTGGGTGTCCTTCGGCCGGGAGTCGCGGGCGTAGCGCTCCAGGCCCCGGAGGAGGCTCGGTGGGAGGGGCACGAGGCGCTCGCGGCTCCCCTTCCCATGGACCCGCAGGAATGCCTGCCGCCGGTCTCTCTGGAGGATGTCCTGCAGCTCCAGGGTGCACACCTCGCTGTTCCGGAGACCGCAGTCCGCGAGGATCGAGAGGATCAGTCGGTCGCGCTCAGTCGGGGCGGCGGCGATCAGCTGTCGGAGCTCCTCGCGGTCGAGGACGTCCAGCACCCGGCGGGGGAGCCGGGGCAGCGACGGTCGGGCGTTGCCGGTCTCACCCTCGGCCTGGCACCAGTTGAGAAACCCCCGGACCGCCCGGACGTAGGCGTGGATGCTGTGCTTAGAGAGCAGGTGCCCCCGCCGGCCGGGCTCGGTGTTGAGGTAAACGGTGAAGGCGTCCAGGGCTCGCGAGTCGAGTCCCGCGATGTCGTTCACCCCCCGCTCTGCACACCACGGCAGGAGGATCCTGCGCAGTGGATAGCCATAGCTGGTTTCAATCGTATTGGGCGCCAGACCGCGTGCCCGACAGGCCATCAGGTAGTCCTCGACGAGGCGCGCGAGCGCCGACTCGCCCACTGCCGCGGCTCCGGTCGGCATGGCTCCTGCCTCCAGAAACGCACCGAACGCTTAACGCAATTCTGCACAAGTGCGCTGCTCAGCAGCACATGCTACGACAACTTTGAAGACTTGCGAAGTAGCAATACAGCAGCGCGAATGTGCGTAGCAAGCGCTCCTCCTGAACTCGAATCAGGAGGATGGTGGAGCCAGGGGGGCTCGAACCCCCGACCTCTTGCATGCCATGCAAGCGCTGCTAGAACGAACGGTTGTGCGGTGCCGCTTGATCTTGATAGCAGCGCAGTTGAGTCGTTGCCGCGCGCACAGCAGCACTTGCTTGCAAATCACCACGGGTGCTCTTGAGCACGGCCGATCAAGTCACATCCATCAGGGTGGACTCCCCACGTCGCCTTTGTTGGTCCGGTGGCCCGAGAAGGACCACGACGCGCCGTTCGCCGTGGCCGTAACCTTGGCCCATGGCATGGGACGAGGGCCTGGAGCCCGGACCGGCGCGAGAATTCGCCGCCGCATCCGATCCAATTCTTCGAGCCCTGGCGGGACCTGGCACCGGGAAGTCGTTCGCGATACGGCGCCGCGTGGCTCGGCTGCTTGAAGAGGAAGACGAACCAGATTCAATCTTCGTCGTCACCTTCACGCGCACCGCCGCTCAGGATCTGGTTGCCAACCTTGAGGAGCTTGGAGAGCCCGCCGTAGCCGATATCGCCGTTCGAACCCTGCACGCCTTTTGCTTTTCGATGCTGGGTCGCGAGGGTGTCCTCCGGGCGACTCGGCGGGTGCCGCGAATTGCGCTCGAATTCGAGGCGGACCTGCTGCTCCGCGATCTGCCCGATACCTTCGGCACCCTGACGGCCAAGCGGCAGCTGAGACAGGATTTCGAGGCGGCGTGGGCTAGGGGTCAGTCAGACGCTCCAGGAGCCCCGGTAGCCGGGTTGGATCAGGCTTTCCAGGACGCGCTTCTGGCGACGCTCCGGTGGCACCGTGGGATGCTGATCGGGGAAGTCGTGCCGATCTCGCTTTCGTACCTCAGGCACAACCCTGAGGCGGATGAGAGGCGGCGGTTTCGTCACGTCCTCGTTGACGAGTACCAGGACCTCAACCGCGCTGAACAGGTGGTCATCGACCTGCTCGCGGGTAGGAACCTGGCCGTCATCGGCGACGACGACCAATCCATCTACGGGTTTAAGTCCGCGAACCCAGAGGGAATCCGGACGTTTGCCAACGGCCATCCTGGGACCCGCGACATCGAATTCCAGATGTGCCGCCGGTGTCCTCAGACAGTCGTACGCATGGCCGAGACGCTCATCCGCCGGAATCCCGATCGCGCCCGTATGGCGCTGCTCCCCCGGCCGGAGAACCCGGTCGGGGAAATCCACCACGCGCAATGGAGATCGATGGAGGATGAGGCGGCCGGCATCGCTCGGTTCATCGCGCACAAGGTGGCGGCTGGCATCGACCCCGGACGCTGCCTCGTGCTCGCCCCTCTGCGCAAGATTGGTTACGCCCTCCGCGATGCGGTCGCCGCCGAGGGCATTGAAATCCGTTCCTTCTTCCGCGAAGAGGCCGTGGAAGCGACCGCAGCCCAGGAGGCGCTCACGTTGCTGACACTGCTCGGCGATCCGGAAGATCGTCTTGCATTGAGGGCCTGGCTCGGATTCGGCAGCACAACGCACCGTGTCGGCCCCTATCGTCGCGTTCAGGCTGCCGCCGGTGAGCGTGCCTCAGACGTCGCGTCAGTGCTCCGGGCGATCGTTGACGGGAGCCTCCTTGTGCCCCACGTACCCGCCAACTCCGGGTTGATCGAACGCTGGCATGAACTTGAGCGACGTCGGGCTGAACTTGGCGGCCTGTCCGAAGATCTTCGAGCCCTCGTCGATCGGCTTCTCCCGGAACCCACGGGAGCATGCACCCCCGACAACGAGGAGATCGCCGTCCTACGTGCGATCGCGCAAGGCGCCGCGGGCGAGGCGGGCAGCCTTAGCGAACTCCCCACCATGATCCGGTACCGCATCAGCCAGCCCGAAGTGCCTCTCGAAACGCCCTACGCCCGTGTCATGAGCTTCCACAAGTCCAAGGGGCTGACCGCCGACCTTGTGGTTCTCGCCGGGCTCACTGACGGCTTGATGCCACGTCTGGAGGCAGATGTATCGCGGGAGGAACAGCGCCGCCTCTTCTTCGTGGGATTGACGCGCACCACTCGCGTACTGGTCCTCTCAACGTACTCCCAGCTCCAATCGCGCCAGGCTCATGCCGCGCGCGTTCGGCAGGGACAGCACCTTGGCGGAGGAAACGTGCGTGTATTCGCAAGCCAGTTCTTGGACGAGCTCGGCCCCGCCCTGCCTGCCGCGGTGAGAGGGACGGAATGGAACTACGTCTAGCTAATTGGCCGGAGAGAGTACCGCGGCCGCCGGTCGGGTCAGAGAAGGAGCGAGTCGACCTCCTCTATCGGCGGAGCTCCGGCGAGTGCTCGTGCGATCGCGCCCACCGTCCGAGGCGAGATGGGGCGGCCCGTGCGTGCCGCGCTGACCGTCGCGGCGCTGAGCCCTGCGGCTCTTGCGAGGTCTGAGCATGTCCAGCCCCTCCTCGCGATCTCCCGATCAAGTCGCTTGCCGCTGATGACCAGGCTCATTGCGGCTGACGCCCCGTCAGGGGGGAGCGACGCTCCGGTGGTGCGGTCGCCGTTTAGGTCGCATGCCCTGAAGTTACGGGCCACCGCCGGGTCGTCCAGTCGTCGTTGCCGACCCGTTACCGCGTTCTCGGATCCGAGGCGTTCGGTTCCGATCCGCTTGCATAATTGCAGCGGGGTTACCGCCAGCGGGCCGCACCACTGCATACCCGGCAAACCCGGTGCTCGGGAACGGCGACCCTGCTCGACGCACCGGCCACAAAATCCGCCGCAGCGTAGTCTCCCCACGTGCTGCGTCTGCTCGCCCTGATCATCCCGCTCGGTCTCGATACCTTCGCTGTTGCCGCCGCTGTCGGGGTCGCCGGACTGGACCGGCGCGACCGGCTCAGGGGATCGCTCCTCTTCGCGCTATTCGAGGGTGTGATGCCCCTTGTCGGCTTCGTCATCGGGGCCGGGCTGGGCGGTGCGATCGGGAGCAACGCGGACTACATCGCCGGTGGCCTCTTGGTTCTTCTCGGCGGCTACATGCTGTGGCCCCGCGACGAGTCGGATGAACGGGCGGCTGCGAGCATCCTCGCAAGAACGCGTGGGTGGGCGGTCATCGGGCTTGGAGTGAGCATCAGCCTGGACGAGCTGGCCATCGGCTTCTCGGTCGGGCTGCTGCGAATCTCGATAGTTCTTGCCGCCATTCTGATCGCCTCCCAGGCATTCCTCGCCGCTCAACTCGGCGTCAGGATGGGTGCTCGCCTGAGCGAGGGCCTGCGAGAGGGCGCCGAGCGGGCTGCGGGCGTGGTTCTCGTAGCGCTCGGCCTCGCATTCCTGGCGATGCGGATTCTCTGAGGAGGCGGCCGGAGAAATCGCCTAGGTTCTTGATTCCGCGCCAGGCGCTGCGACTAGCAACAGCCGCAGTGCGCTTCGCCCGTCCGCGCCTTCTCGAAAGCTTCGCGCGTCTCGGGGACGAGCCAGACCAACAGCATCATGGCGGCTGGGTAATCTGCCCACCACCAGCCGAGGATGGTGGTCGCGAGCACGCCCAGGAGCAGCGCAGCGGCCATATAGGCGCACGTGACCGAGCAGGCCGCGTCGGCGCGCAGAGCGGCACTCCCGATCTCGCCGGCGATGCGTCGTTTGCTGCGCACCAGCAGCGGCATGATGACCACCGCCGCCGCGGCGACCAGCAGCCCGGCAATCGAGCCCTCGGGATGGGTCTGTGTGGCGACGCCGGCGACTGAGGTGGCGACCACGTAGACGCAGAGCACGCCGAGCAGGATGGCCGTGATCCAGGCCGCACGCCGCTCCGCCGTCTCAACGCGCTCGGTAGCATGACCTCGAGCATCCAGCACGAGCCGCCACAGGAGTACTCCACCACTAATCAACTCGATGATGCTATCGAAGCCGAAGGCGGTGAGAAGGACACTGCGTGCGAGTACCCCGGCGGCAATAGCGACGACTGCCTCGATGATCATCCAGGCGATGGTGACCAGCTCGACGCGTACGCCTGCGCGGACCGCGGCGGTGCGCGTGACCGAGGCGTGCGCCAGCGGAAGCGTCATACCGCAACCATGACCGCGAGCGTGGCATCCATCAGCTCGAGTCCATCAGCGGTGAGCGTGTAGAGCACCATGCGCCGGTCACGACGGCTGCTGACAAGCCCGGCGTCATGAAGCGCGCGCAAATGGTGGGAGACGAGCGCTTGGGAGCGCTCGACGATCCAGCCCACGTCGCAGACACAGAGCTCTCCGCCGTCGCGCAGGGCGGCTGCGATAGTGAGGCGGGTCGGGTCGGCGAGAGCGCCGACCCGTCGCGCATAGAGCTCCGCACTGCGTCGGTCGAGGCGGCGATGCCGCAGCGCCTCGGCCCGTGGGAGATCGAGGCAGAGCAGATCGCAGCGGTCAGCGGGCATCGCGGGTATTCTAACGTCGGTTTATATGAACCGCGACACTCACGAGCACGGGCAGAGCGGCGTTGGGGGCGAGGGTGCCCCCGAGCATCCCGAGGGCCACGGCCACGCCGCTGACGATCACCCTCATGCGGAGGCTGGGCACGGCCACAGCCACGGCGTCGGAGGCCACTCTCACGGTGTCAGTCGGGACGCAGACAAGCGTGCGCTCACGATCGCGTTTGCCCTGATCCTGGGCTTCATGGCTGCCGAGGTCGTGGTCGGCTTCCTCGCGTCCTCGCTGGCGCTGCTCGCCGACGCCGGCCACATGCTCACCGACGCCACCGCGCTCGGGCTCTCCCTGGTGACCATCCGGCTCGCCGCGAAGCCCGCTGAGGGCGCTGCGACCTTTGGGCTCAAGCGCTCGGAGATCCTCAGCGCCCAGTTCAACGGCGCGAGCCTGCTGGCGATCGCTGCGCTGGTCATCTACGAGGCGATCCGCCGTCTGATCTCCCCGGCGCACGTGGAGGGGCGGCTTATGCTCGCGGTCGCGCTTGCGGGCGTCGTCGTGAATCTCGCAGCGTCCTGGGCGCTGGCCAAGGCGAACCGTCAGAGCCTCAACGTGGAGGGCAGCTTCCAGCACATCGTCACTGATCTTTACGCCTTCATCGGGACCGCCATCGCCGCTGCCGTCATCCTGATCACTGGCTTCGAGCGGGCCGACCCGATCGCCTCGCTGCTTGTCGCCGCCTTGATGCTGCGGGCATCCTATGGCCTGCTGCGCGACACCGCTCGCGTGTTCTTGGAGATGGCGCCCAAGGGCATGGATCCGGGCGCGATCGGCCAGTCGATGGTCGATTACCACGGCGTGGCCCAGGTACACGACCTCCATGTCTGGGAGGTCACGTCGGGAATGCCGACGCTGAGCGCCCACGTGCTCGTCGACGCCGATTGCGATTGTCACGCCGCCCGCCGTGACCTAGAGCAACTTCTCGCTGAGCACTACGGGATCGACCACACCACCCTGCAGGTCGACCACATGCAGGCGCCGCTGGTGCAGATGACACCTGGCGCCTCGAGGCAGCGCAGGCGCCACCGGCCGGAGGGAGGAACGTCCGCATAGTTGTCACGGGTGCGCAGCTCGCGCGTCGAGGTCCGTATGCTCGCCCCCGAACCGCACGAGGTCATCGCATGTTCGTGATCGCCCTTACCATCCCCGCGGTCGATGAGGCGTGTGGGTGAGTCCGCTGCTTCATGCGACGCTGTTCACTCTGGTGCCTGTCTCGGCCACCATTGTCGGTGGGGCCCTGGCGACCATCCGCCGGCCCGGGCCGGCGCTGGCCAGCTTCGTGCAGCACGCCGCCGCAGGGATCGTATTCGCAGCGGTGGCGGTCGAGGTGATCCCCGAGGTCCGGCGGCAGTCAGAGATCGTCGCCATCGTCGGCTTCGCACTTGGGATCGGAGCCATGCTGACGCTGGGCGCAGTCTCCCGTCGCCTCGAACAAGGCGCGCCGCAGACCGGCGACTCACGCCGGAGGTCTAACGCGGTGCTTGGCGCTCAGGCCGGCCTGATCGCAGCCACCGCCATCGACGTCCTGATCGACGGACTCGTGCTAGGCGCCGGTTTCGCCGCCGGGGCCCGCCAGGGCGCTCTTCTCGCAGTCGCGCTCACCATGGAGCTGCTCTTCCTCGGTCTGTCCACGGCCGGCGCCCTTCTCACTGGCGGCGCCAGCCGGGCAGTGACGATCGCGATCACCAGCGCCATCGCCGTGCTCCCAATGGTCGGCGCGGTTGTCGGCGTGGTCCTCCTCCGCGGCGCCTCCCCTGGCGTGGTCGCCACCATGCTCGCCTTCGGCGCCGTCGCCCTCATGTACCTAGTCACAGAGGAGCTCCTCACCGAAGCTCACGAAGTGCCGGAGACGCCATGGGCGACAGGGGTTTTCTTCGTCGGCTTCCTGGCGTATCTCCTTATCGCTGAGGCGTTCGGATAGGAGACGCGGCCCACGCGTGAGCGGCGAGGGGCGCCCGAGAAGCCCGCGCCATCGTCACGAGAGCTCACAGATGTCGGAGAGCGCCTCCGCAGAACCCGCGATCACAGGGGTCCACGAGCCACGCTCTCTCGGCCGCACCCCGAAACTCGCCATCGGTGATCACCTGTGCACGTTGAAGGTGGACAGGGCGTCAAATCTCTCCGGCACGACCTCGGAGGAACATCGGCACCACCATCCTCCGGTCTCATACGGGATGCGACTAATGGGAGCGGCATGCTGGCGCGAACGCGTCACCCTCGTCGACTCAGGCGGGCGTGACGGGAGCAGGGGGGTGGCGAGAAGGTTGGCTGAAGATGCGCACGACGTCGCGGGACCTCTCAGCCCGCTGCGACCGCGGACGGCGCGCTGTCGGGGCTGCGAGGTAGCATCGGCGTGCTCGGTGGGCGGAGGCTAATGGGAGGCGGTATGGCCTGGTCGCGCCCCCCCGACGCACCGCGGCCAGAGTGGTCGCTCTACGCACGGCCGGGACGGCGTAGGAGGCGGTGGGTTGCCGCGCTGGCCGTCGCATTCCTCTTCGTACCGGTCGTAATCGTGGGCGTGCTGCGTCTGGCAGGATCAGGCGGCCCTACGCCCTTGCCCGGCGCTACGTCCTATGACGCGCTCGCCGCAAAGACGCTGCGCCGGTGCGCTCCAGCGACTACCGAAGACACCAGGGCGCGCGATTGCCTCGTAATATTCCGCCAGGGGCTCGACCAACTGCACCTGCCGTCCGTTGCCGACGCGGACCTGGCCGATCTCCGCGCCAGCCTGCAGCTCGAGATCACCTGTGTGGCCGCGCCCGACGAGGACGACCCGAACCGGCGTGGCTGGGAGGTCGGCTGCCCCCAAGGCGGCCCGACGGACCCGGCAGCAGCTCAGCGGCTCGATGCGCGTACCGCCGAGGACCTCTATCGGAGGATGCTTGAAACGGACCGGGCGATCCTCGTGGACCTAGGTTTGGTTCCGTCGCCGACGCCGTAATTCCAGCCCATATCCATTCCGGGACGCCGGTCGAATTTGAGTAGTTAGCCCATACATGCAGGTCATGAACGGACGACACGCCCGGCTCGCAAAGGATGGTGGCCTCGACGTCGTCAAGGCTGATCCCCTTTGGGGACGCCTTCGAGAAGGATGTTGACCGTACTGAGAACAATCCGGATGGCTTCCCAGGAAACCAGGAGTGCGATACCTACGGAGATCAACGGATCGGCGTACAGCCAGCCTGTCGAGAGGACGATGACGGCGGCGACCACCACCCCCACTGAGGCCGCGAGGTCGCCCAGAACGTGCAGCATCGCCGCCTGGACGTTCAGGTTCTGCCCTTCGCCACGCCACCGGAACGTGATGAACGTGTTCACCGCAATCGCGATCAATGCCGACGCGATAACCAGTCCCGCCTGGATAGATTGGGGATGGGAGAACCGTCCGATGGCCTCGTACACGATGGCGATTCACACCGCTTGGGTTCCCGACATGGAATGAGCCTACCCTCTGGTGAGCCTGGAATCGGATCGTCGTGGGAGGTAATCGGCGATTGCTCCCCAAGGAGAACACAGGACGGCGCCACCGTCCGCCCCTAGATTGGAATGAATCGCACGTCGCGGGCTTCTGGAACTGCTTGACACACACGGCTGACCACGAGCTGGCCAATGTCATTCCCAGCCGCCACGGTGGTGCCGGGAGCCACGTGGCCCTCAACCTCGATGTGCAGCGAGCGGCCCATCCAACGGCCCCGTGCGGTCGCTTCGCCGACACCGGCGACCTCGGAGGCGGCGCGGCGTGCAGTCTCCAGAA
The DNA here is from genome assembly GCA_038230835.1 of Gaiellales bacterium. Taxonomy (GTDB): domain Bacteria; phylum Actinomycetota; class Thermoleophilia; order Gaiellales; family JAICJC01; genus DASUHT01. Next base: position 47,306 of record JBBRMM010000016.1, on the reverse strand, counting down.
TGTCCTCGCCGATCCCGTCCATCAGGTGATGCAACACCTCTCCTGTGACTTCCCATCCCACGTGGAGGATGAAGAGCGTGACTGCGAACCCGGCGATGGGATCACCCCAGGACCGTCCGGTGGCGACCAGCAGCAATCCAATCAGCGCACCCAAAGATGACAACGCGTCCAGCCATGAATGCTTGGCATCCGCCACCAACGTGACCGACTGGATCCTCTTGCCGATGATCGCCTTGTATCGCGCGACGACCTGATTGCCAACGATGCCGAGCGCCGCGCCGGCCATGCCGATGCCGACATGGCTTGTCCCCTGGCCGCCCACCAGCTTGCGGTAGCTTTCGTAGCCGGCGAATGCCGCACTCAGCCAGATGACGAGCGCGACACCGAGGCCGGCAAGGTCCTCTGCGCGCTCGTAGCCATAGGGATAGCGCTTGGACGGCGGTCGCTTCGAGATCCGGAATCCGAGAAAGACGACGGCCGAAGTCGAGACATCGGAGAGGTTATGGAGCGCGTCTCCCAGGAGCGCCACTGAGCCGGTGAATATGGCGAGCGCCAGCTCGACGCCGCCGGTGATCGCCAGGCCGACTGCTGAAACCCCGATCGCCCGATTCGCGTCCCGACGGTCCGCGCTCTCGTCATGCGCAGTTGCTTCCACCGATCGGCCATTGGCAGTCGGGTTCATCGGACGCGTCCGGGCGAGGAACACATGTCGAGACCCTCACAGTGGGTGGTGCGCCGTCTGCGTCGTGCGGGCGCGACTCTGTCATACTACAACACATGCGCATACGAGCAGATGTCAGTGCCGCCGACGAGATCGAGCTCCCGAGCGAAGCTCAGGTGGCAACGGCTGTGGCCGCATTCGAAATGCTCGCGGGATGACGCGCTCGCCGCAAAGACGCTGCGCCGGTGCGCTCCTGCGACTACCGAAGACGCCGGGGCGCGCGATTGCCTCGTAATATTCCGCCAGGGCCTCGACGAGCTGCACCTGCCATCCGTTGCCGACCCGGACCTGACCGATCTCCGTGCCAGCCTGCAGCATGAGATCACCTGTGTGGCCGCGCCCAACGAGGACGACCCGACGGCGTGGCTGGGAGGCCGGCTGCCCCCAGGAGGCCCGACGGACCCGGCAGCAGCTGAGCAGCTCGACGCGCGTACCGCCGAGGACCTCTATCGGAGGATGCCTGAAACGGACCGGGCGATCCTGGTGGACATAGGTTTGGTTCCGTCGCCGACGCCGTAATTTCAGCCCATATCCATTCCGGGACGCCGGTCGAATTTGGTAATTCTACCGCCACGTGCGACATCCAACTAGCGTTTGCGGCGACGCGAGGGCTTGTCAGGCCGCGGATCAGCGGGAGCTGACACCCATGTCCGTTGCATGTGTACGAGGGTGCCGATGGACCATCCGGCGATCCCGCCGATGATCCAGTTGCCCTCATGGAACACATGGTTGAAAGTGTGCCCAAGAAATGAGAAGTAGCCGACGAAGCCAACGGCTGCGGCGCAGACGAAGGGGTACATACTCTCTCGAACCTTGGGCCGGGGAAGGTCGGCAAACCGTGCCGCCGCATGAGGAAATCGCTGGTCATAACGGGCCATGCGCTCCGAAAACTGCGTTGCGAAGGTCAGGCCAGCCCAAACCGTGAGTATTGCGCCGAGACCCAAGACTAATCCACCGAAGATAGTTGATCCCCACAGAGTCCAACCCAGGATGTGCGCGACCGTGGCCACCGACAGCAGCAGCGCGATATTCCGGCCGGCCGAGGCCATGGACCCGAATACCAGCCGTCGGTACGGATGGTGGGACCAGCCTCGCAGGAGGCGCCACCAGAGCAGGAAGGCCAGGACCACGGCGGCTACCGTCGCGGCCAAAAGCGTGATCCCCCAGGCATCCCAATGTGCCCAGCCGCTCCTCTGCGGTACCCGAGAGACTTGGACATCCAGACCCGAAGCCGCGGCCAACGCCCGGCTTCCCAATAACGTCATCCGCGGATTGTGGCGCACCGGCCATGCCGTGTGGCCGGGCCCTCGTCATCCCCATGCAGGCACCGTCGACGGCCATGTACCGCCGGGACCTACTATTCCCCAGGTTCACAGTTGGGGACGACCGGATGCCTAGCAGGCAGTATGAGGGGCCGAGCCGAGAGAGCCGGCCGCCCGAGCGACAATCGCGATGGCGAAGCCTCCGCGTCGTATGGGCGGCGGCTGCTACCGCGGCTGTCGGTCTGGTTGGGCTCGCGATCCTGCAGCGGTCGGCATCGGTGCCGGCCGGTGGTGCGGAGAGTGCCTTCGTCGGCGGCGATCTCCACTCGGTGGTGGTCGACCCCACAAACTCTGAGCACCTTTTCGTCGGCGGTCATGGGTCCGCCGCGGTCAGCACGGACGGGGGACGGACCTTCCGTCAGATCGGCGACCTGCAGAACGTCGACGCCATGAGCTGGGCGGTGGCGCCGGATGGGCGCGAGATGGTCGTCGGCGGCCACGGCGGTCTGCACGCTTCGAACGATGGCGGAACGCATTGGGCGGACCTGACCGATCCGCTGCCCGGAAGCGACGTCCACAGCGTAGGCCTCGATCCCTCTGCGCCCTCACACTGGTGGGTGTTCGTCGTGGGTCGTGGCGTTTATGCCACCACCGACTCTGGACACAGCTGGGCCGCGATCGGAGGGGCGGATCTGATGCTGATGGGCCCCATTGTTGCGACGCCGGGAGGCAGCGTTCTGGTGGGGCCCGACATGCAGGCTGGGACTACGCGCTCGACCGATGGCGGCCGCAGCTGGAATCACGCGAGCGGCGGCGCGATGGCGTCGTGGTTGGCCGCCGAGCCTGGGAAGCCATCACACCTGATCGCAGTGGGACCAACCGGGTTACAGGAGAGCACAGACACTGGCTCCACCTGGCACTCCGTTGCGGAAGCCCCGGCTGACATCACCGCCGCCGGCATCGGGCGAGGGGGCGGCACCTGGTACGCAGCCGCCCTCGCCGGGAGCAGCGCCAAGGTCTACCGCAGCACAGACGCGGGCCGGAGCTGGCAGCCCACGAACTAAGCGGGGGCGTCAGTTCGGAGGCGGTTGAGCCAGCAGGCTGTTGACCGTCTGCTCCAGGCCCACGGTGGTTCCGAGCAGCTGGAGCCGGATCTGTCCTCGCTGGTCCACCACGACGATAGTTGGAGGGGCGGCCACGTTAAACGCCGCCGTCGCCGTCGCAGACGGGTCGAAAATACTCGGATAGGGAACGTGGAGCTCCCGCACGTACGCACGCGCCGACGCCAGGTCGTCGCGCATATCCACACCGATGAATGTGGCGCCGCGCAGGCTATCGCGCGCGTATAGGGCGTTCAGTTCGGGCTGTTCGGCCCGGCAAGGGCCGCACCACGACGCCCAGAAATCAATCACCACCACATGCCCCCGCTCCGAGGCCAGGTCGAGGTGGCCGTTATTCAGATCGGCCCCGGCGAGTGGGGGCGCGGCGCCGAGGTTGACGAGCCGGGTGGGCGCAGCCTGGCTGAGATCGCGCTGAAGACCGCACCCGGCCATGACCAGCACGAACACCGCGGCGAGGGCGCCCCGGCCCGCGCCTACACGGGGGGCCACTGCGCCCGCGCATAGATGCGGAGGATGGGGGCCATCAGGGGCACCCATCGGTCGAAGATCAAGAGGCCGCCCATCAGCACCAGCACGAGGGAGGCGCCGGTCCGCACCCGCGCGGCACGCCTTGCGACCGGCCGCAGCCACCGGCTCACTCGGTGGGCCGAGAGGCTGAGTGCCACAAACGGGAGCCCCAGCCCCAGGCTGTAGACCACCAGAAGGCCGACGCCCTGCCCAACCTCGGCGCTAGAACCTGCGAGCGCAAGAATACCGGCGAGAACGGGCCCGATGCATGGTGTCCAGCTGATTGCGAACGCGGCTCCCAGAAGAGGCGCTGACCACAACTGCCCTCGCGACCAGCGGGCCCCCAATGTGGCGCTGCGGCTTAGGAAACGGCTGCGCTCCGTCAGCAGCAGCAACAGTCCCGTGGCAAGGATCAGCGCTCCGGCAAGGTGCTCCAGGCCGGGGCGGTTCTGGATGACTGCGCGGCCCAGGGCGGATGCGCTGGCGCCCAGGATCGCGAACACGGCGGTGAATCCGCCGACGAACATCAGGGCGGCGGCAAAAGGCCGGCCGCGTCGCCGCTCCATCTCCGTGCCCGACAGGCCCGTCATGTAGCCGAGGTAGCCGGGCAGGAGCGGGAGGCAACAGGGCGAGGTGATTGAGAGGGTACCGGCGCCGAATGCAATACCAACGTTAATAAGGTTCATCGACGCTCGGCGAGCGTATACACACCACCAGCCCCCCTATCTCCAGCTTGCCCAATTTACTGTGGTGACACGTCCGCTCGCATTAGACCGCAGGGAGCGGCGATCGGCCATCGGGCGCCCGCCTTGTGAACCCGGCCGGGAAATGTGGAGACTCCAGCAGACTCACTGGAGGAACCCATGGACGCAGCAAGCCCACCGAACGGGCCAAAGAGCAGGAAGCCCTACCCGCCTGAGCTGAAGGAGCGATCGGTGCGGATGGTCAAAGACCACCGCGGCGACTATCCCAGCAGGATGGCGGCCATCAGATCCGTCGCCACAAAGATGGGCGTCCATTGGACGACGCTGCACGCGTGGACGAAGCAGGCGGAGACCGACGCAGGCAAGCGGCCGGGCCTCACGACCGAGGAAACCGAGGAGCTCCGGCAGCTGCGCCGAGAGAACAAGGAGCTCCGTCGTGCCAACGAGATACTCAAGAGCGCGTCGGCTTTTTTTGCGGCCGAGTTCGACGGTCGACACAGCAAGTGACCCGGTACATCGCGGCGAACAAGGCAACCTACGGGGTCGAGCCGATCTGCAAGGTGTTGCAGTTCGCCCCGCAGACCTACTACGCCGCCGTGAACCGCCAACCATCCAGGCGTGCCCGCCACGACGAGCATGTGAAGGAGGCGATCGAGTTCACCTGGGTGCAGAACAACAGCGTTTACGGGGCGGAGAAGGTCTGGGAGCGCTTTCGTGCCCAGGACATCCCGGTCGCGCGATGCACGACCCGACGACTAATGGGCACCATGGGCCTGCGTGGATCAGTACGTGGCAAGACCGTGCGAACGACCTTCGGTGACCCGGCATTGGAGCGTCCAAGCGACCTCGTCGATCGGAAGTTCGTTGCCACGGCACCCAACCGGCTTTGGGTTGCCGATCTCACCTACGTCAAGACGCACTCTGGCTGGGTTTACGTGGCCTTTATCGTCGACGTCTTCTCGCGCCGGGTTGTTGGCTGGCAGGCGTCGCGGTCGCTCCGCACCGACCTGGCACTCGACGCTCTGGAGATGGCCATCTGGACGCGCCGTGACGAAGACCTAAGCAAGCTCGTACACCACAGCGACCGCGGTGTTCAATATCTAGCTATTCGCTACACGGAGCGCCTGGAGGCGGCCGGCCTCAACGCATCGGTGGGATCACGCGGCGATTCTTATGACAACGCGCTCGCCGAGTCCTTCAACGGGCTCTACAAGACCGAACTGATTCGCAAGGACGGTCCCTGGTACGGGCTCGAGGACGTTGAGCATGCGACGCTCGACTACGTCCACTGGTTCAACACGGAGCGGATCCACGGGTCCATCGGCATGGTGGCCCCGGCGGATTTCGAGGAGGCCTTCTGGGCCGGCAACCACAACTCTGAGCCGTTGCCAGGGGCGCCCGACACCTTGACCGATATCTCGTCGCAGGCCACACTCGTCTCTCGGTTGAACTGAGACAAATGAGCATTAGCGGATTTGGACCAACGAGTCTCCATCAAACCCGGCAGGGTTCATTGAGTTAGTGCCATCGATAGTGAGCGCCGGCCGCCTACGGCGGAGACGAAATCGTGGCAGGAAGTACGGAGGACGGCCGCCACCGTCCGCGTGGGCCCCGCGCCCGCCATCCCCCTGCAAACTCGACGGATAGGGCAGAGTATTTTCCTCGGTTTCTGGATCGTCGGCGCGGGCCTTACTGCTCGGGTAGTGTTCTGCTTCTGGAGTGACCGGCGCACTGACCTATTTCCAGCCCCGTGCAGCCCCTAATCGGCTTGACCTCAATAGCACTCCTTGCATATGCGCTCCGGCTGCGCTGGTGGGCCCTGCCCCTCGGCCGTCGAGCACCTGCGGGCGCGTAGCGCGGCGGATCGATGGCGGGCAGCGGAGCCTGTGTGCGCCTTGTTGTTGTGCGGTCGCCCTGCACTCAGGAGATCGCCACGGGGCCGGTCGTCCCGACGACATTCCACCCATCGTCTCGGCGGCGCACTTCGTATGTGAGCCACTGCCCGGCGAGCCCGTTCATCCAGTAGCTGCTGCCAACTTGAACGGCGTCCTCGCCCCCGCGGATGGGGCCGAGCGTGACCAGAATCCCGCGGTTGATGACGTGTCCCGGGAGTTCTCCGGTGACTACGGAGGAGCGGGCTCCGACGAATGAGAGCGGCGGGAGGTTGTGCAGCGCCTTCTTGAGCCCGTCTTTCACCGCGGATTTGAAAGCTTCCTGGGGCTTCTGCGCGCTCAGCGGCTGTTGTGGATTCTCGGCACCGTTGACCGCCCCATCGATGACGTACACCGCACCGATGGCAGGGGCGCCGCCCGTGGTGGCGTCCTGGGCGACGAGGCGGCGGATTACCGCTGCGTAGACCGCCACGGTGCGATCCGTGGCGGAACTCGACGATGATGGCGTGGTGGATGGGCCCGACGACGGGTGGGCCGCCGCGGCGCTGCCGCAGGCTGCGGAGGACAGGGAGAGACAGAGCAAAACAGCGACTTTGCAGTAGTTCACCGGTCAGGCCTCCTGGCGATCGTGGTCATCCCCCTCTCGACATTGACGCTCGGGGATGCCAGAAGGTTCCCGGCTTCAGCGGACGTGTGCTTCGTGGCCTGGCCCGTCAGCAGGCGCCTTGCCACCGGCGTAGTGGCCTGGGTCAGTTTGGAACGTCGTCAGGCAGTGTTGCGAGCAGAAGTGGTACGTCGTTCCGGCGTGCTGGGCCCTAAGTGCTTTTGCCCGGTCCACCTTCATGCCGCAAACGGGGTCGGTGCTCCCGCGGCGCATCGTCAATCCAAACAGGCCTGCAAAGATGACCAGCCCGACGGCGTTGAGGACGAGCTTGTAGTCGACCTTGATCGACGCGAAGATGTCGGCACGGCTCGGCCTCACAGTGGGCACCAGCCCCAGTGCCGTGAAAGCACCGTCGATGATCAGCGCGGCCACGGCCATGGTAATGAACATGAGCGCGGCGATGCGAAGCGCGAATGCCCAGCCGTAGTACTTGCGGTAGATCGCGAGGATCGGCAGCACGATCAGGTCGGCAAAGATGAAGGCCATGACGCCACCGAAACTGATGCCGCCCGACCACAGCACGGCCGCCAATGGAACGTTGCCGACCGAGCACACGAAGCTGAGAACGGCGATGATGGGCCCAACAACGACGTTCTCGATCGTCGCGACGGGACCGGGGGCGCTCGTCAGAAAGAGACTGTTGAAGAAGCTATTTCCGAGCAGGCCGACGAACCCGGCCAGCAGGAATCCGATCGTGATCTCCTTCCACAGCATCTGCCAGTCGCCACGGAAGTTGTGCGCGACGTCGGACCATGACGAGGTGCTGGTCAGCCGCTCGCGCCAGCCCATCTCCTCACCGGCCATGTGGTGCTGGTGGCCGGTGTCTGTTGCTTGAGCGTGCTGGCGTGCCTGCTCCTCAAGGCGGGGTGATACGAACAGGCGCAGCAGTAGCGCCATCAGCACGATCATGACCAGACCGCCGAGGTACTCAGCCACGGTGAACTGCCACCCGATCAGCACCCAAAGCACGAGCCCGAGTTCCCAGACCAGGTTGGTCGACGCGAACTGGAAGGCGAGCGTGGAGGCAGCAGAGGCGCCCTTTTCGAACAGCGACTTTCCGATCGCGACGGCGGCGTAGGAGCACGACGACGAGGCGGCTCCAAGTCCGGTAGCCAAGGCAAGCGGCCGCGGGCCGCTGCCCGATAATGCCGCCTCGATCCGCTGGCGCGGAACCCATGCCTGCACGATGGCTGAAATTGCAAAGCCCAGCACCAGCGCCCACCACACCTCCCACGCCATCAGGAAGGCGTCCTTCAGTGCCATGCCGATCTGCGAGACCACGTATCCCATCTGAGATCAGCTCGAGTGTTCCAGCTCGCCCGCGATCGCGCCGAGCAGGGCTTGGCCCTTGTCCGTGAGGGAGTACATGGTCATCTTCCCCTCCCTCCGAGCACACACGACCCCCTCCGCCTTGAGCACCTTCATATGATGAGAGACGAGGTTCTGAGCGCGCTCCGCGACCCACGCGAGGTCGCATACGCAGAGCTCGCCGCCTTCGCGAACCGCGAGAGCAAGCGACAGACGGGTTGACGCGCCCAACGCGCGATAGCCGCCGGCCAGGCGCTCGGCGGCCTCCGCGACAGGCCGAGAAGCGCGCAGTCGACGTCCCTGGGCTGCGTCGATATGGAGAAGTTGACCGTGCGTCACAATGATATACTAACATCCGTTGGGATGTCCTGCCGACCTGGTACCGGACGCGATTGCGGGCGTTGCGGCTGGCCTCTCACCGCGCCTCCCCGCTTTCGATCCCTACTCCACGACAGGGCTCGGTGCGGCGTCAGCCGCCTACGGGCCCACACGCCGTGCGCAGCCCAGGAACTCGCCCCGTGATGTAGGGGAGGCCATGCGCACGGGGTGTGCTGCGCCGGTTACGTGTGGTGGGCCTAGTTGAGCTCCCGCTTTTGGCGAGTGGGCGTGCCTGTCATCGCCGACGCTAGGGCCGTCTGCCGGGGGTAGTTTCTATGTGTAGGACTGTGCGGACGTTGTGGTAATGTGCGGGGGTGCCGCATCCTGACGAGCATCTGTCGCCGGCTCGGCCGCTTGAGGCAGGGGAGGCTGAGCGCCTCGCCGAGCGGATGACGGCGTTTTCGACGGCCAGCCGAATCAAGCTGCTATACGCACTTGCCGGTGGCGCGGTCAGCGTTGATGAGTTGGCTCGAACGGTGGGTATGACGCCCAACGCGGTTTCCCAGCAGCTTCGGGTGCTGCGCCAGCTTCGCCTCGTGACTGCCGAACGATGCGGCCGAAATGTCCAGTACCGGCTCCACGACCAGCATCTCCCGGTCCTGCTCGCGGCCGTGCGGCATCAACTCGACCACGCCGAGCACGGGTGGAGCGATCCCACCAAGGCCCCGGAGGCCGCCCTTGAAACCCCCCGGTGAGTCACATCGAGGCGGCGACGCTCCGCCCGGAGCCGACTCAGGTCACGATCACGAGCGCTCCCAGGCGCATAGCCCGGCGACCCCTGTGGTGAGCGCGCCCGGACCGGACGGTCACGACCACGGCGAAGATGGACACGGCCACTCGCATGGTGGCGTCGATGCGTCGATTCTGGGAAGCGCCGAGGCCATGCGCACATTGAAACTCTCGCTCGTGATCCTCGCAATCACAACGGCTCTGCAAGTTGTTGTGGTCATCCTCTCGGGATCGATCGCCCTGCTCGCTGACACCGTGCACAATGCCGGCGACGCCCTGACCGCACTGCCCTTGGCGGCGGCGTTCATGCTCAGCCGCCGATCACCGACGCGGCGCCTCACTTACGGATATGGACGCTCCGAAGACTTCGCCGGAATCACGGTGGTCGCGATCATTCTCTTCTCGGCGGTCTTCGCCGCCTACGAGGCGGTCGACCGACTCATCCACCCCCACGCGCCCGGCTATCTGTGGGCGACCGCGGCTGCAGGCGTCATCGGCTTCCTCGGCAACGAGTGGGTGGCCGTGTATCGCATCCGCAGCGGGCGGCGGATCGGGTCAGCAGCACTGGAGGCTGACGGATACCACGCCCGTATCGACGGCTTCACCAGCCTCGCGGTGGTGGCTGGCGTAGCGGGTGTCGCGCTTGGCTTTCAGCTTGCCGACCCGATCGTAGGTCTGCTCATCTCGCTGGCCATCGTCCGTATCGTCTGGCGGTCGGCGAAGGCGATCGGCCTGCGCGCGATGGACGGCGTGGACGAAAGCGTGGTAGAGCAGATTCGTGCGGAAGCGGAGCACGTCCCAGGCGTCGGCGGCGTCGAGGACATTAGGGCGCGTTGGCTCGGCCACAGCCTCCGAGCCGAGCTGGCGGTCTCCGTCCCCGCGGACGCCACCGTGGGGAGTGCGCACGAGATTGCAACGGCCGTGCACGACCAGCTGGTCGCGCACGTGCCCTTCATGGGCGAGGCCGCCGTGCGGCCTATCCCCCAGGAGACGCAGTCTTAGCGCCACCGTTAGCCCCGTCCGTCGGCAAACGGATCATGGCGGCGACGTTCGTGACCTCGGACCCCCGCAGCAGCGGCCAGCGATTCAGCGCGCGACGGCGCGGGTGGCCGGGACCCGTCAGGTCGCGGCCGAGACCAGCTCCTTCAGCAGCGCCCGCACCCGCCGGTCGATCTCGTCGCGGATCGGCCTGACCTCCTCGGCGCTCTTGCCGGCCGGGTCAGTCAGCTCCCAATCGAGGTAGCGCTTGCCGGGGTAGATTACGCACGCGTCGCCGCAGCCCATCGTGACGACGGCATCGGCATCGCGGACTACCTCGTCGGTGAGAGGCTTGGGGAACTTCTTTGATATGTCGATCCCGACCTCGGCCATGACCTGAACTACCGCCGGGTTGATCTCGTCGGCCGGAGTGCTTCCTGCTGAGCTGACGTGGACTTGCCCCTTCGCGTGATGGTCGAGGAGGGCAGCAGCCATCTGGCTACGCCCGGCGTTGTGGACGCAGACGAATAGAACCTCCGGCGTTTCGTTCATGAGCTTCCCTTCTGTGTGGGCCACGGCGCGCAGGCGCTGTCTGGCGGGACGAGCCTCGGATCGGTCATGAGGCACCTCCTTCGGTGGGCGCCTCAGCGAGTGCCTCATCGTGCGGGACAAGGATCTGCTCGGCAAACTCGCTCGCTTGGGGGTAGAGAAGTCGGATAGCCGCGACGGCGATAGCGGCGCCGACGAGTTGGAACGCCACGAAGGCCGGAACGGATGCTGGGGCGATACCGGCGAACGTGTTGGAGAGGGTCCGTGCGATGGTGACGGCCGGATTGGCGAAGCTCGTCGACGACGTGAAGAAATACGCCGCCACGATGTAGGCACCGACGGCAAATGGCGCGACGCCGGGACGCCCGGAGCGCACGACGCCGAAGACGACGAGCGCGAGACCGAAAGTCGCGATGACCTCGCCGAGCCACATCCCCCCACCGCTTCGCACGTGCGTCGAGACCTCGATCGCGGGCAGGCCGAACATGAGATTGGCAAGGATCGCGCCGACGATCCCGCCCGCGATCTGCGCGCCGATGTAGACGCCCGCCGCCTTCGTGGACATGCCGCCGAACACGCGGTCGAGAAGGGTGATGACCGGGTTGAGGTGGGCACCCGACACGGCGCCCACCGCGAGGATGATGGCCACTAGCGCTGCCCCGGTCGCGGCCGCGTTCTCGAGCAGCTCGAGTCCGACGTCGTTCGGACTCAGGCGAGACGCGGCGATGCCCGAGCCGATCACGGCCATAAGTAGGAAGGCCGTGCCGATGAACTCGGCAAGTGCCCGGCGGCTGAGTGATTGGGTCACGACCGCTCCTCAGGCTCCGCTCAGCAGCATGACTTCTGAGCGACCGGCAGCTCGCGCTGTGAAAGAGCCACTGGAGCCGTCGCCTCAACGGCAGCCGGTGACCTCGTCGCCTTGATGATCGCTGAGTGCATGCCGGGCATAGACTCGTGCGTGGGGGTGATGCTGATGTCCTCGAACCCCGCGGCACGGAGACCGGCCTCGTACTCCTCGAACGACAGTGCTCCGGCGATGCACCCGACGTAGGTACCGCGCTCTGCGCGTTGCCCGGCCGTGAGGTCGTTGTCGGCCACGACATCGCTGATGCCCAGGCGTCCGCCGGGCCGAAGGACGCGGCGCATCTCCGCGAAGACTCGCGGCTTGTCGGTCGAAAGGTTGATGACACAGTTGGAGATGACGACGTCGACGGTGTTCGCCGGCAGGGGGACGTCTTCGATGTAGCCCTTGAGGAACTCGACGTTGGTCGCTCCAGCCTCGTCGCGGTTCCTGATCGCCAAGGCGAGCATCTCCTCGGTCATATCAAGCCCGTACACTTTCCCGGTCGGACCGACGCGCCTGGCCGACAGCAGCACGTCGATGCCGCCACCCGATCCGAGGTCAAGCACCGTCTCGCCGGAGCGCAGTTCAGCAACGGCGGTGGGATTGCCGCAGCCGAGGCTCGCGAGCACTGCCGTCTCGGGGAGCCCCTCGTCATGCAGCGCGTCGTAGAGCTCCGGCCCGAAGGCGTGGCCTTCCTCCGCACATGTCGAGCCGGGGTGGCAGCAGTCGCATGCCGCGCCGCTGCCCGTGGTGACGGAGGTGGCAGCCTCGGCATAGCGGAGGCGCACCTCCTCGCGCAGATCGGTGTCGTTGGTCATGTCAGCCCTCCTTGGCCGAACACGTCGGCCAGTCGATCGAGTCCGTCACGATTGAGCGAGTAGTACGCCCAGGTGCCGCGCTGCTCCCGTTCCAGCAGCCCCACCGCAAGGAGCTTCTTCAAGTGGAAGCTCACCGTCCCCTGAGAGAGACCGAGCTGAGGCATGAAGTCGCAGACGCACACGGGCTCGGCGGCGTTTGCCAGGAGGTTCACGATCCGCACCCGGTGCGGGTCGGCTAATGCCTTGAAGATCGCCGCGAGCGTGCCCGCCTGCTCGGCGGTGATGTCGGGCGCAGCAACCGGCGTGCAGCACGCGACCGCCGCCAGCGGGATCTCCTGAACCAGCTTCATAGCCATCGCTCCTCAATCGACGTTCCTCAATACAGGACGATAGGACATGCATCGAGGTCTGTCAATGTAGCGAGGCGGCCGGGCGGACCGGCCCCTCAGCTCTTCAGGCAGCGCTATGCCCTTCGCCAAGACCCTCTTCGAGGCAGCAGACCGCCTGCGTGGCTCGGTCGAGTCGTCCTAGTACAAGCACCTGGTTCTCGGCCTGCTCTTCCTCAAGTACGTGTCCGACTCCTTTCAGCTGCGCCGCGACCGACCCACCGAACGCGGAGCTGAGCCCCACCGCCACGGTCGTCAATGGCCGTGCCGTGTCCAGTCGACAGGTCCTTGGATTCCTTCAAGAACCGGAACGGTTCGGAGGCCGGTTCCGTCCGGACCGATCGCGTACCAGTGGGCTCCTCCCGCTGGTGGGTAGTCGGTGAACAAGATGTGTCCGTCTGGCAGCCAGGCCTCAGCGGATTGTGCGCCGTCTCGAACGACCAGCGGGCGTTGCTGGCTGCCGTCGCTGTTCATTGTCCAGACGTCGCCGGTACCGGAACGGTGGGTGGTGAAGACGATGCGGCGCCCGTCTCGCGACCATGCGCCGAAGTGGTCGTCGCCGGGTTCCATCGTGAGTTGGCGGAGGTCGTGGAGGTCGGCTGCAGAGCGCCAGATATCCCAGTTCTGTGGCTGACCCGGCGCCTTCCGATCGACGAGGAGTTGGGTTCCGTCTGGGGACCAGGCGACGTGTTCTCCGTAGGTGGCGAGGTCGCGCAGGCCGGTGCCGTCAGGGTGGACCGAGAAGAGGCCTTCGCTGCCGTCAGGCCGAGGGCTGCTGAACATGATGGTGGCTCCGTCGGGTGACCAGGCGGGAAACAGGCCACCGCCCGGGGGGTTGATGGCACGTTCGTCGGTGCCGTCGGCGCGTACGACGAAGATGCCGTTGTAGCCGGTGCCAGTGGGATCGGGAGCGTGGAATCGCTCTGTACGGAACACGAGTTGGCGACCGTCAGGCGACCAGTGCGGGTCGAAGTCGATCCCGCCGTTGCCGTGGGTGACCTGGGAGCGTGCGCCGGTGGACGCGTTGACAGTCCAGATGTGGCCGTCTGGACCGCTGTAGGCGAAGGTGACTTCGAGGGTCGCGGACGCTGGCGTCGTGTTCGTGGCCGCCGGCTGCGTAGACGCTGGCCGGTCGACGACACGGTCGTTGCCAGTCGACGAGCAGCTCGACGCGAGGAACAGGATCGTCCCGAGGGCGACGCAGCGGGTTGTGCTTCGGGTCATTTGGATGAGGCGGCCGTGGCTGGGAAGCAAGTTCCCGAGCATCAAGCAACTCCTCGTAGGTGTGCGGTGTTGGAGATGGTACGCGTGCCGATGGTCGGGGAATCGGGCGGGCCTTGCCCGCGCGGGCGTCGTGGATGGTGCTGCTAGTGCATCACTTTCTTCACCCCGCCAGGAGGTCCGGCACGTAATCCGTCATGCCCGGCTTCACTCGTGGGAATCCCTTGGGAATCTACTGCGCGCTACGCCGCGTGATCACTCGCTGTTAGCTGGCACGAATCGCTGGTGCAAAGCCACTTGACGGCAGCAGACGGAACTGGCCGGACGCTGCCTGACGGTTTTGAAGACCGGATGGGCCACCGGGCCCGTGCCACTCCATGTGGTGTTCCTGCGGGCCTGAAACGTGCCTGCGCTTGCGTCCGGGGGTTCGTCACCGGCGTCTCAGCATATCGTCCAGCATGCCCGTCCACGCGCCGCCGCGCATGCCGGCGGCGACTCAACCGCCGGCGCCCGGAAACGCCGACGGGCCGTCCCGGAGGACGGCCCGTCGGATTCTGCTGGGAGCGAGTCGAACTATGCGGTGGGTACCGCCGCTCGATCCGTGGTGTGCACCCGGTCGAACTTGCGGACGAACCCAAGCGGGTTCTCGCGATTCCGCAGTGCGCCGCCCATGGCGAGCACGCCGAATCCGATTCCGCTGAGGAGCAGCGCGATCCCGGTGACGATGCCAAAGAGCGACATCTGCTCGGCCAGGTAGCTGCTCTGCAGCGCCGTGGCCAGCGCGGTCTCGTTGATCCACACGCCGCGGGCAGCATTGTCCTGCGGCTGGCCGTTCACCTGAACCGCCAGTGCGGGATCGTTCGTGCCCTTGCCGTCGGCCGTCGCGAAACGCGGCATCTGGGCATAGGTCAGGCCACCCGTGGCCTCGAGGGCATGGATGCGCATGTAACCGGCGAACGCATGCGCCCGCGCACCGGTGTTGATTGCCTGGCCGGCGACCGCGATGGTCGGGAAGCTCAAGCTCGCCACGTTCAGGCCTGCCTGCTTGGCCTCAGCCCTGATCGCGGCGGGGGTCATGTCGGGCGACCCGGTGATCTGCTCCTGGGCGAGCGTGTTGTGAACCGTGGAACGGCCATCGACGCTCATGACGATGGCGCCGATGCCAAAGGCGATCAGCACAATCGCGGCAATGAAGCCTCCGATTTCGAAAACCTTACGCAAGGTCTGCTCCCTTCAGTCGCTGTGGATGTCTACCGTGACTCGTGTTCTGAGTCTCGGCCACCGACGACTAGTCGGCATCAGAGAGCGCCCTGAACCCGGAGGCGGATACCCCACGTCCGCGTGCGGGGTTTGCCGCAAATGGAAACACCCAACCGGCCCGCACAGCGACGGAGTCAGCCGGCGGACGGCCCCAACATCGGCGCCCGCCGCGAGCCGGCCGCGGCCGTCGTCACTCCTGGTCGGCGGTCGGCTCGTCGTCGGTGACGGTGGCGGCCTTCGCCTTCGAACGCATCCGCGTCCGTGTCTCCTGGATCTGCCCGCGCAGGTCATCGGCCTGCTCGTCGGTGTGCGGCGCCGCAGCCACCGGCTCGAGCGGCTCCTCGGCCACCCCCGAAGCGGGAGCTTCCGCAGCCACATCCACCACCGCGTCGGGCTCGAGTCCCACGGCCGGCGGTAGGTCGTCGTACTCATCGCCGCGCAAACGTGCGCGCACGATCGGCACGGCCGCGAGCGCCCCTGCGGCCACCGCCGCGCCTGCCACGAACCAATGCACCTTGCGCACGTGAACCCCCTTTGAGGAAGCGCTGAGTATACTCCCGCCGACAATCGAAGCCACTTCCTGCTTCGGTGTGGCGCCGCCTCCTGATCGCGGTGCCGGAGTGGCGGCCGCCGGCCGCCAGCACGCCGAGGCCGCCCAGTCCGAAGGAGGTGATCAGGATCAATCCGTACGAAATCATGCTGATGATCGAGCCCGAGGTCGCCGAGGGGCGACACCAGGAGATCATCGACCGCATCAAGTCCACTGTTGCCGAACACGCCGGCTCGTGGGCCGGTGCCGAGTCTTGGGGCAAGCGCAAGCTGGCCTACGAGATCGGCCACCAGACCGACGCGTGGTACTACGTAATCACCTTCGACGCACCGCCGGAGGCGCTGGCCGAGGCCACCCGCGTGCTCGCCATCACCGACGGGGTGATGCGGCACATGGCCGTCAACCGGCACAAGCACAGCTCCACCCAGGCGCCGGAGACGCACCCCGAGCCGGTCGAAGCCGGCGCCTAGCTCATCGTCCGACCGCCTGCCTATCATATCGAACACACGTTCGGAAACCATAGGCACGAGGAGGAATCGCAAGTGGCAAACATCAATCGCGTCATCCTGACCGGCAACCTGACCGCCGATCCCGAGCTGTCCACGCTGCCCAGCGGCACGTCCGTCTGCCGGCTGCGGCTGGCCGTCAACCGCCGGTTCAAGGACAGCTCCGGCGAGTGGACAGAGAAGCCCAACTACTTCGACATCAAGGTGTGGGGCGCTCAGGGCGAGAACTGTGCCAACTACCTGAGCAAGGGCCGGCCGGTGGCCGTCGACGGCCGCCTGGAGTGGAGCGAGTGGGAGGGCCAGGACGGCTCCAAGCGCTCCAAGGTCGAGGTGGTCGCCGACACCGTCCAGTTCCTCGGTTCGCGCGGCGACAACGAGGGCGGCGGCGGAGGCGGCTTCAAGCAGACCGCCGAGCTCAAGCCGGAGCCGGTGGAGGCCTTCAGCGGCGCAGCCGCCGACGACGACATCCCCTTCTAGAGAGGTTCACATGGCATCGAAGCCCAAACGGCGACCGGCTCCCAAGCGAGGGGCCGGCGCCGGTGCACAGACCCGACGCAAGTCCTGCTTCTTCTGCAAGGACAAGGTCGAGGAGATCGACTACAAGAACTACAACCAGCTCCGCCGCTACATGTCGGAGAAGGGCAAGATCCGCTCGCGCCGGATCTCGGGAGCCTGCCGGCGCCACCAGCGCCAGGTCGCGACCGCCATCAAGCGCGCGCGGGAGATGGCCCTGCTGCCGTACGCCGTCAACTAGCTCGGCGCGAGTTTCTCGCAACGAGCGGCGGAATCAACCGCGCAGGGCTGGAAGCCCGGGCGCGGTCGTGCAACCATCGTATGGCGGCATCGCCGCCCGAACCACGAGGACGTGATGACCAGCAAAGCAACACAGGCGATCCTGCTTCAGGACGTCGACAAGCTCGGCCGCAAGGGTGACGTCGTGAACGTCGCCAACGGCTTCCTGCGCAACTACCTCGGCCCGCGCCAACTCGCCGAAGCGGCAACCGATGCCCGGGTGACGGAGGTGCGCCGGGCCGAGGATCTGCGCCGCCGCCACGAGGCGCAGACCGAGGAGCAGGCGCGCGACATCGCGCACACGCTGAACCGAACCGTGCTCACCATCAAGGAGCGGGCCGGGGTGGAGGATCGCCTGTATGGGTCGGTCACCAGCTCCGATGTGGCCGACGCGATCTGGAAGGCGCGGAGGATCCGCGTCGACCGGCGCAAGGTGCAGCTCGCAGAGCCGATCAAGACGCTCGGCAGCCACCTCGTGAGCGTCACCGTGTGGGGCGAGGTGAAGGCCACCATCAAGGTCATGGTGGTGCCCGGCGCCGCCGGCGAGGAGGGCTCCGTCGAGGCCTTCGAGGGTGAGCCCGTCGAACCCGACGCGATCTAGCAGCCGGCCCCCACACCCGATCGCAGGACGCAACGCTTCATCCATGGCAACCGTCTCCCCAGCCCCTCAGCACCTCCCGCTACCGCCTCAGGATCTCGACGCGGAGGAGTCGGTGCTGGGCGCGATGCTGGTCTCCCCCACCGCTGTTGCCGTGGTGTCGGAGATCCTGCGCCCGGAGGACTTCTACAGGGGGTCGCACGCCGCCATCTACCGCACCATCATGGAGATGTACGGGTCGGGCGAGACCGTCGACTCGATCACGCTCGCCAACGGCCTGGCGTCCCGCGGCCTGCTCGAACAGGCCGGCGGCAAGGCCGCTGTGCACACCCTGGCGTCCACCGTCCCGGCGGCGGCGAACGCCCGCAACTACGCCCAGATCGTGCGAGACACCGCGACCTACCGCTCGCTGATCGCGGCCGGCACCGAGATCGCAGGGCTCGGCTACGAGCGACTCGGCGAGCCGCAGGAGACGGTGGACAAGGCCGAGCAGATCGTGTTCTCGATCGCCGACCAGCGAATCAGCCACGACTTCACCCCGCTGAACGACCTGCTGGTGGCGTCGTTCGAGAAGCTGGCCGCGCTCAGCGACGCCGGCAACGAGATCACCGGCGTGCCCTCGGGCTTTCGCGACCTCGACCGGGTGACGGCCGGGTTCCAGCCGTCGAACCTGATCATCCTGGCCGCCCGGCCGGGTATGGGCAAGACCTCGCTCGCGCTCAACATGGCGGCGCATCTCGGCGTGCGCGCCGAGATCCCGGTGGCAGTCTTCTCGCTGGAGATGTCCCAGGAGGAGGTCACCCAGCGCCTGATGTGCTCCGAGGCGAAGGTCGACTCCAAGCGGCTGCGCAGCGGGACGCTCGACCAGGTCGACTGGGAGAAGCTGACCAACGCGTGCGACAAGCTGTCCCGAGCGCCGATCTACATCGACGACTCGGCGGGCGTCTCGCCGATCGAGATCAAGGCCAAGACGCGCCGTTTGCAGTCGCGCCTGAAAGGCGAACTGGGCCTGGTGATCGTCGACTACCTGCAGCTGATGGGCGGCCACACCCGGGTCGAGAACCGGGTTCAGGAGATCTCCCAGATCTCGCGCGCGCTGAAGCTGATCGCGCGTGACCTGGACGTGCCGGTGCTGGCCATCTCGCAGCTCTCACGGGCGGTCGAGCAGCGCAGCGACAAGCGCCCGCTGCTGTCCGACCTGCGCGAGTCGGGGTCGATCGAGCAGGACGCCGACATGGTCGCGTTCGTCTACCGGGACGACTACTACAACGAGCAGAGCGACGACCTCGGGACCGCCGAGGTGATCATCGCCAAGCACCGCAACGGCCCGCTGGAGACGGTGCGCCTGTCCTACGTCGGTCGCTACACCAAGTTCGACAACCTGGGGCGGACCTGATGCCACTGTCGGTCGTCGTCGGTGCCCAGTGGGGCGACGAGGGCAAGGGCAAGGTGGTCGACATGCTGGCCCAGGACGCCGACGTGGTCGCCCGTTACCAGGGCGGCAACAACGCCGGCCATACACTCGTGATCGGCGACCAGACCTACAAGCTGCGGCTGGTGCCCAGCGGCATCCTCTACCCGGGGACGGAGTGCGTGCTCGGCCAGGGCTGCGTGATCGACCCCGAGGTGCTGATCGAGGAACTGGACGGCCTCGAGCAGCGCGGCATCGACACCGGCGGCCTGCGCATCAGCGGTAACGCGCACCTGATCATGCCCTGGCACAAGATCATCGACGCCGACTCCGAGCTGCAGCTGGGCCGGCTACAGATCGGCACCACCCGGCGCGGCATCGGGCCGGCCTACGCCGACAAGGCGCTGCGGGTCGGCATCCGCGTCCAGGACCTGCTGGACGAGAAGATCCTGCGGCTCAAGATCCAGACTGCGCTCTCGGTGAAGAACGAGCTGCTGCGCAAGCTGCACCACCACCGGCCGCTGGACAAGGACGTTCTCACCGAGGCGATGCTGCGCCACGCCACGCGGATCTGCCCGTACATCGCCGACACCTCGCTGCTCATCGACCGCGCGCTGGACGCGGGGCGGGTCGTGCTGTGCGAGGGCGCGCAGGGCACGCTGCTGGACATCGACGCTGGAACCTACCCCTTCGTCACCTCGTCGAACCCGACCGCGGGGGGCGCGTGCACCGGCCTGGGCGTCGGGCCGACCCGGATCGACACCGTGCTCGGTGTGACGAAGGCCTACCTGACCCGAGTCGGCGCCGGGCCCTTCCCCAGCGAAGCCGATCCAGATCGGGGCGCCGCCATCCGCGAGCACGGAGGCGAGTACGGCACCGTCACCGGCCGCGACCGCCGCTGCGGCTGGCTGGACCTGGTCGGCCTGCGCTACGCCGCGCGCCTCAACGGGCTGACGCTGCTGGCGGTCACCAAACTCGACGTGCTCTCGATCTTCGACACGATCCTGATCTGCACTGGGTACCGGCTCTCCGACGGAACCATCAGCCCTGACTTCCCCGCCCACCAGTCCGACTTCCACCACGCCCAACCGGTGTACGCCGAGCTCGACGGCTGGAAGACCGACATCTCGGACATCACGACCCTCGCCGACCTGCCCCCCGCCGCACGCCGGTACCTCGAATTCGTCGAGCAGCACGTCGGCGTGCCGGTCGCGATCGTCGGCACCGGCCAGCGCCGCGACCAGACGATCACCGTCCGCGAGGTTTTGCGCGCCGCCTGATCCTCGAGGTCGTTACGCACCCGATACCGCGCCGAGTCGTGGGTGTGACCCGGGCCGCCTAGCCTCGGGTCGTGAGGCTCGTAGCGATGGTTCTGGCCGTTTCGGTCACCGCTGGTTGCGTCGGCACGGGAGCCGCGGCGCGCATCCCGGTGACCACAGCGGCTGCGCCTTCCGCCGCACGGCCGCCGGCGGGCTCGAGCCCCACCAGCCTCGTGCCGACCAGCTACCCGCGCCGCCCGCCCCAGTTCATCGCCGTCTCCTTCGACGGCTCGGGCGACGCGGCGCTGTGGCAGCACTGGCGGCAGGTGGCACGGGCGACGGGCGCACGCTTCAGCTTCTTCCTGTCCGGCGTCTACCTGCTCGACCCCGCCGACCACGTGCTCTACCACCCGCCCCGGCATCCGGCCGGAAGCTCCGACATCGGGTTCAGCCCGGATGCGGCGTCCGTGCGCGCGCTCGTTCACCAGATCAACCTGGGCTACCGGGACGGAAACGAGATCGGCACCCACTACAACGGCCATTTCTGCGCCGGCTACGAACCCGGCTCGGTGGACACCTGGACGGCCGCCGACTGGGCGCGAGAGATCGCCCAGTTTCGGGCGCTCGTGCGCCACGCCGGGCTGACGGTCCCGATCTCGTCGATCGTCGGCGGCCGCACGCCGTGCCTGCAGGGCAACCTGGACGCGCTCTACCGCGTGCTCCGCACGCACGGGTTTCGGTATGACGCCAGCCATACCGACGCGCCCAGCCAGTGGCCGCTTCGCGTCCACGGCATCTGGAGCTTCCCGCTGGCGCTGATCAAGCTGGTGGGCACGCCCTGGGACTCGCTGTCCATGGACTACAACTTCTACGTCAACCAGTCAAACGCGGTGGACACGCCGGTCGCCCGCTCGAAGGTGCTGGCCCAGGACGCCTACCTCAGCTACCTGCGCTACTTCAAACAGAATTACTACGGCGACCGGGCGCCGCTGGACATCGGAAACCATTTCGCGACCTGGAACCACTGGGCCTACGTGCACGCGCTGACGCGCTTCGTCGAGCGCGTGTGCGGCAAGCCCGAGGTGCGCTGCGTGACCTACAGCACACTGGCCACCTGGCTCGATCACGCCCCACCGCCCGAGCTCGCCCGCTACCGCCGCGGGGCGTTCCCGCACCTGCACCGGTAGCCGAGGCTAGGCCCGGATCCGCTCGCCGGTGGGATCCCACAGCGGCTCCGCGGCCACCTCTCCGGCCACCCACTCGCCGAACACCTCCACCTCGACCGGCGTGCCGATCTCGGCCGCGCCGACCGGCAGGTAGGCGTAGGCGATCGAGCGGCCGACCGCGTAGCCAAAGCCACCGCTGGTCACCCGGCCGACCACCTCTCCACCCGCCCGCACCGGCTCGGAGCCGAGGGTGACCGAGCGCGGGTCGGCCAGCGTCAGGCAGCACAGCCGTCGTTCGATCCCCTGCTCCCGAGCGGCCCGCAGCGCATCGGCGCCGACAAAGTCGCCCTTGTCGAGCTTGACGGCGAAGTCCAGCCCGGCCTCGAACGGGTTCTCCTCGGGCGTGATGTCCGCGCCCCACACGCGGTAGCCCTTCTCGACCCGAAGCGCGTCGATCGCGCGGTAGCCGCAGGCCAGCATCCCGTGCTCGCGCCCGGCCCCCCACAGCACATCCCACAGACCGCCGCCGTACTCGCTCGGACAGTAGATCTCGAACCCCAGCTCGCCCACGTAGGTGACCCGCACCGCCAGACACGGCACGTGGCCGAGGGTGAGCTCGCGAGCGGTCATGTACCGAAACGCCTCGTTGGCCATGTCGGTCTTGGTCAGCGGCTGCAGGATGTCGCGGGCGCGCGGGCCCCACAGGCCGAAACAGGCCTGGGCCGATGTCACGTCGGCCAGGTCGACCGAACCGTCGTCGGGCAGGTGCTTGCGCAGCCAGCCCAAGTCGTGATTACCGAACGCGGTGCCGGTGACGATCCGAAACCGTCGCTCGCCCAACCGGGTGACGGTGAAGTCGCACTCGATGCCGCCGCGCCGGTTCAGCATCTGGGTGTACACCACCGCGCCCACCGGGCGGTCGACGTCGTTGCCGCACAGCCGCTGCAGATAGTCCAGAGCACCCGGCCCCCGAACCTCGATCTTGGCGAACGAGCTCTCGTCGAAGAGGCCCGCCCGCTCGCGGGTGGCCAGCGCCTCGGCGGCGATCGCCGGTGACCAGTTCTTGCCCGCCCAGCCGCGCGGGCGAAGCGCCTCGTCGCCCGCTGCCGCGTTCGAGTCGAACCAGTTGGCGCGCTCCCAGCCCGACTTCTCCCCGAAGCTCGCGGCCAACTCGGTCAGCTGCGGGTAGGCGGCGGACAGCCGCAGCGGCCGTCCGGCGGCGCGCTCGTGGTTGGGGTACTTGATGTCGTAGTAGGTGGCGTACACCTCGTCCGCCCGGGCCAGCGCATAGCGCTGGCTGCGGTACTGGCCGCCGAAACGGCGGATGTCCATGTGCCACAGGTCGAGACTGGGCTCCCCCTCGGTGATCCACTCCGCCATCATCCAACCGATCCCACCCGCTCCGGCCAGGCCGTGGGCGCAGAATCCGGCCGCCACCCAGAACCCCGGCACCTCGGACTCGCCGAGGATGAACTCCCCGTCGGGGGTGAACGCCTCCGGCCCGTTGAACAGCTTTCGCACCTCGGCCGACTCCATGGCCGGCACGCGCACGATCGAGTTGGTCAGGATCTCGTCGAAGCGCGGCCAGTCCTCGGGCAGCAGTTGCGCCTCGAACCCGTCCGGCACGCCGTCCAGGGCCCACGCCTGCGGCTGCCGCTCGTACCCGCCCATGATCAGGCCGCCCACCTCGGTGCGGTAGTAGATCAGGTTGTCTGGGTCGCGGAGCGTCGGCAGCGCCGGGAGCGGCGGATCGAAAACCTCGGTGACCAGGAACTCGTGGGCGTAGGGGATGATCGGCACGTTCACGCCCACCAGGCTGGCGATCTGTGGCGCGTACATCCCCCCCGCATTCACCACCACGTCGGTGCGGATCGTGCCCCGGTCGGTCACCACCTCGTGCACGCGGCCGTTGCGAAGCCCGATCTCGAGCACACGCGTCCGCTGCTCGATCTCTGCACCGCGCAGCCGCGCGCCGTCGGCCAGCGCAAAGGTGAGTTGACTGGGATCGAGGTAGCCGTCGTGCGGCAGGAAGGCGGCCGCCAGGACCCCGTCGGTGGACATCGGCGGGAACAGCGCCTGCGCCTCGCCGGCGGAGATGATCTCGATCGGAAGTCCGAAGCTCTTCGCCCAGCCGGCCTGCCGCTGGATCTCCTCGTAGCGCTCCTGCGAGGAGGCCAGCCGGATCCCGCCCAGCTCGTGCCAGCCCGGGTCCTTGCCGGTCTCGTCGGCCAGGTCGGCGTAGAGGCCGACCGAGTACTGCATCATCTTCGTCAGGCTGACCGACGAGCGAAGCTGGCCCACCAGCCCGGCCGAATGCCAGGTCGAGCCGTGAGTGAGCCCATACTGCTCGACCAGCACCACGTCCGTCCAGCCGAGCTTGGCCAGGTGGTAGAGGATGCTGCAGCCGCCCACGCCGCCGCCGATCACCACCGCCCGCGCCTCGCTTCGCATCAGCCCCAGCCCTCCACAATTGGTATAGACCAGTCCAGGGCGGAGACTATCGCATCGGCCAGGCCGAGATCGCCCGGATCGGCGGTGCCGGTCACCGCCACGCACCGCATGCCGGCCGAAACAGCGGCCTGGACACCCAGCACCGAATCCTCGAAGACCAGCACGTCGCCCGGCATCAGCGGTATCGGCAAGCTCTCGTTGAGCATGCCCAGCGCGAACAGGTACCCCTGCGGATCGGGCTTGCCGCGCGTGACGTGCTCGGCGGCCACGATCACGTCGAACAGCTCACGCAACCCGGCGACCCGCAGCACGGCATCGATCTCCGCCCCAGCCGCGCCCGATGCGATCGCGACCGGCACCCGCCGCGATGCCTGGCGTACGAACTCTGCCGCGGCGGGCCGCACGGTCGGCTCGAGCGTGACCCGCTCCAGGTAGAGCGCCGAACGGCGGGCCAGCAGCTCGCCCATCAGGTCGGACTCGACGCGCCCGAACCGGCGCAGCACCCGCTCGATGATCTCGGGGTCGGAATACCCGGCGTAGTCGGCGAAGTACATCGGCACCGACACCTCGATCCCGACCTCGGCGAACATCTCCACGAAGATCCGCGCAAGCAGCGGCTCGTCATCCGAGATGGTGCCGTTGAAGTCGAAGATCACCGCCCGCGGTGCCGGAACGAGGCCGCCGGGCGCCGCCTCCGGGGAGCTCTGCTGCTCGTCCACGTCGCCTACCATACGGCATCGGCGGCACAGCCCTCACCTCGGTGCACGCTGTCCAGCGGCTCGAGCTGGCGGCGGGTCACCCCGATCCGTTCGGGGTCCTGGAGGCCTTCCTGGCCGACCACCGGGGCATGGAGGCAGAGCTCTTTCTCGGCTACGGACTGGCCGCGGACATGGAGGGGGTGCATGTCGCGCAGCCGCCCGAGCCGTGCCGGCTGCCGCTGGTGGCGTGCCAGCCGGCCGGCGCCGTGATCGTGCCACCGGGCGGCTTCGAGATCGGGGCCTGGCGCGCGAGCTGGCGCCCGGACGACCATGCCGCTGCGGTGGACGCAGTGCGCGACGCGATCGCCCGCGGGGATGTCTACCAGGTCAACCTCGTGCAGCACCTGCGGGCGCCGTTTGCGGGCGACGCAGCGGGGGTCGGCGAGCGGCTGGCGGGTCTCGAAGCCGAGTTTTCGGCCGCCATGCACGGTCCCGGGTGGTCGGTCGTGTCGGCCAGCCCGGAGCTCTTCCTGCGCACGCGCGGCGACCGCGTGTGGACGATGCCGATCAAGGGCACCCGCCCGGCCGGATCGCTCGACCGGATCGCCGACAGCCCGAAGGACAGGGCCGAACACGTGATGATCGTCGACCTCGAGCGCAACGATCTCGGTCGGGTGTGCGTGCCCGGAAGCGTCCGCGTCACCGACTACCTGACCGAGCGACCGATGGCGGGCGTGCGGCACCTGGTGTCCACGGTCGAAGGTCGGATGCGACCCGATGTCGGACTGGCCGAACTGCTGCGGGCGACATTCCCGGGCGGTTCGGTCACCGGCGCCCCCAAGGCCAGCGCGGTCGACCACATCGCGCGGCTCGAGCCGGTCGGCCGCGGCGCCGCCATGGGAGCCCTCGGCCGGGTGCACGCGAATGGCGACCTCGAGCTGGGGCTGACCATCCGCACGTTCGCCGTCGCCGACGGCGAGATCCACCTGTGGGTGGGCGGCGGGATCGTCTGGGACTCCGACCCGCAGGCCGAGGTCGAGGAATCGCTGGTCAAGGCGCGGCCGCTGCTGAGTCATCTAGGCTCCCGGCTGTGAGCGATCACACCGTCGTCGATGCCGCCTCCGTCGACCCGGCCATGGGCCGGTTCCGCAAGATGCGACTGGCGCTGGGCACCAACGCGTTTGGCATCAACCAGATCGAGCTGCCGCCCGGCAGCCAAGGCCCCGAGCACGACGAGGCAGGCACCGCCCACGAGGAGGTGTACGTCGTGCTGAAAGGTGCCGGCGTGCTCAGCATCGGCGGCCAGGACGTCGAGCTTCTCCCTGGCCGCTACGTGCGGGTCGCCCCGCAGGTCAGCCGGCAGGTGACGGCGGGCGACGAGGGCCTGGTCTTCATCGCCATCGGCGCTCCGATCCGCGACGACTGGACCGGCCGGCCGACGCTGTAGCTGGTGGATCACTCGTCAAGCTCGGCCACGACCCGCTCGATCTCGCCGCGAACGAGCCGGCCGGAGCGCCCCGCCCACCAGCGGGCGTGCCCGATCACGAACGTGCGCCACGCCCAGTCGGCCTTCTCGTGGTCGCGCTCCACGCCCCAGTAATAGTCCAGAAACGAGATCCCGTACTCGAACTGGCACACGCCGAGCACATCCGGGAAGGCTGCCCGCTCGGCGCCGGTGAGCGGCGACTCACGGTGGTAGGCACCGACCAGCCGGCTCGCGTGGTCGAGCGTGAGCGCCCTGTCGTCACCGGCGGAGATCCGGTTCCAGAAGAAGCAGTTGCGCTCGACTGCCACCGCCAGATCGAGGATCCGCGGCCCGCAGTCGGCCTGGTGGAAGTCGATCACGCCGGCCACGCGGTCGCCGTCGAAGAACAGGTTGTTGGTCTGCCAGTCGCCGTGCAGGGAAGTGGCCGGCAGCTCGCCGAGCAGCGGCCGCAGGCGGTCGAACGGCTGGTCGTAAGCCTCCGCGACCTCGTTCTCCCAGCCGGCCGCCCGGTCCAGGTACTCGGCCACCGCCGGACGCGCGCAGGCAATCGCGGTCACGGCCCCCACCGGCGAGAGGGCGACCATCCCCAGCTGGACGACGAACCCGGCCTGCGGCTGGGGCTCCATCGGCTCGAAGCCGGCGCCGGCTCGATGCAGCCGGGCCAGCATCGCCCCGGCCGACCCGGCGTGGTCGATGCGATCGAACGGATCCCAGCTGTCGGCGCCGGCGTACACGTCGCTTCCCCGGGCGGGCTCGTGCAGCTCGTACCACAGGCCTCCGCGCTCGACGAGGCCCAGCGCCCGCGCGGCCGGAATGCCGTGGTCGGCCAGGTGATTCGTCAGCCGATGCTGCCAGCGCAGCTGACCGATCTCGCGGCCCATCGGCGGTTGGCGCTTGAGGTAGACGTCGCCATCCGGTGTGGAG
The DNA here is from genome assembly GCA_038230835.1 of Gaiellales bacterium. Taxonomy (GTDB): domain Bacteria; phylum Actinomycetota; class Thermoleophilia; order Gaiellales; family JAICJC01; genus DASUHT01. The sequence goes on along the minus strand of JBBRMM010000016.1, from coordinate 20,123 downwards.
CAGCGCGCGACCGCAAACAACCACCGACGGTACCCGGCGGCGATCCCGGCGTCCGCACCCAACACAGCGCGCACCTCGGCGGCGGTGATCGGCTCCCAGAATCGGTCGTCCAAGCCCACGCAGCGTCGATGCTAACGTGGCCGGCATGTCCGACCTGCTGGTGAGTGCCGAGTGGCTGCACACGAACCTTGCCGCGACGCGCGTGCTCGACGTGCGCGGCGAGGTGGCGGCGGAGGAGCCACGCTACCGAGCCCACCGCGACCGCTACCTGCGGGCCCACATCCCGGGCGCGGTGTTCGTCGACTGGCGACGTGACCTCACCGACCGCACCGCCACGGTACCCGTGACGGTGGCCGGCCCCGCCGAGGTTGCCGCCCAGGCGACCGCGCTGGGCATCACCGACACAACCGCCGTGGTCGGCTACGACGCCTATCACGGTGCCCTGGCCGGCCGGATCGTCTGGGTGCTGCGAAGCTACGGCCACCGCCATGCGCACCTCCTGGACGGTGGTCTGACCGCCTGGGTGGAGGCCGGATACCCACTGCGCGGGGGTGACGAACGCCCGCCGCCGGCCGATCCGCCGTTCACGCCCGGCGAGCTTCACGGGCTGCTGGACCTCGAGCAGATGCGCGTCGCCGTCGCCCGTGGCGACCAGATCGTGGACGCCCGATCCACCAGCCAGTACACCGGGGCTGAGACCCACTCCCGCCACGCCGGCCACATACCGGGCGCGATCAGCCTGCCCTACACGGAGCTCGAAACCGAGGGCCGGTTCCACCGTCCGGCAGAGCTGCGAGCGAAGCTCGAGGCGGCCGGCGTCGACCTCAGCCGACCGCTGGTGGCGTACTGCAATGGCGGCGTCTCGGCGACCGTGGTCGCCCACGCGGTCGAACTGGCCGGCGGGCAGCGGCCGGAGGTGTACGACGGGTCGTGGAACGAGTGGGGGAACCGGGACGACCTCCCGGTCAGCCGGTAGCGGCCTGCGGTGATCCTGCTCTTGCTGGTGATCGGCGGAGTGGCCGCCGCGACGTCGTACGTCGCCGGCCGCCGGCGCGACCCGCGCCGACTGGTGCACCGCACGCTGGTGACGTTGTTCTGGGTCGGCGCACCGTCGTCGGGCATCGTCGCCACCCGCACCGAGTTCGGCTCCAGGCTTGCGATCGGCCTGGCCGCGGCATGGGCGGTGCACCTGGGCGCGCTGGGGCTGGTGATGTGGCGGACGAGACGCCAGCCGGGCGGCCGCCGCGCCGAGACGATGCTGGCGGTGTGCTGGCCGAACGCGGTGTGGGTCGGGTTCCCCGTGATCGTGCTCGTGTTCGGCTGGAGCGCGCTGCCGACGGCGATCGCCTTCAGCCAGCTCATGTCGGGCCCGTTCTCCCAGGTCGTGATTCCCGGTACGGCCGCGGCGCTGACCCACCGGCGCGGCGATTGGCGCGGGCGACTGCGCTCGTTCGCCACCAACCCCTACCTGCCCTGCGTGGGCGGCGGCTACGCGCTGGCGGCGCTGGGCGTGCGGCTGCCCGACGGCATGATCAGCGCCGCGCGGGTGGTGCTGCTGTGGTCGACGGTGCCCGCCTTCGCGGCTGTCGGCGGAGTGCTCGCCGTGCACGCGCTGCACATCGACCGCACGACCGTGCGTCTGGCCGCGACCAGGCTCGGAATCACCTCGCTGCCGCTGCTCGTGCTGCGTACGGTGCTGCCGATCCCGGCCCCGTTCGTGCTCGCAGCGGCCATGTCGGTGGGCATGGGCAGCTTCCAGGTGGCCGCGGTCTACCGCGTGCCCACCGATCGCCTGGCCCCGGCGCTCGCCCTCTCGACCGCCGTCGTGCTGGCCGCGGCGATCGCTGTTGCCGCCCTGCGGCTGCTGTGATCCCGCCTCCGAGCGGTGTTCGGGCGTACCTTGCATCAACCGCGCGAGTGTCCGATCTCGCCATTGTGCCCGGGCGGGCTGCGCGCGTAGCCTTAGGTCCCGCCCCTATGGGGTGATCACGACGTGCCTCACGAAGGAGGGTTTGGGTGGCGACTGACCTCGAGCGGTTCACCGGCGCCGACGGGCGAGATGACATGGTGGCAGAGGTGCGCAGGCGAATCGACGCCGAGGGCATCACCTACATCTACTACCAGTTCATCTCGGTCACCGGCCGCATCATGGGCAAGGGGGCGCCCGCCCAGCACTGGGAATCGATGGCGCGCAAGGGCTTCCAGCTCGTGTACGGCTCGACGGCGAACCTGTTCACCGACCGCCACGGCGAGTACATCGGCTACGGCCCCGAGGCCTGGGAGCTCGTGGGCTTGCCCGAGCCGGACACGTTCCAGCCGCTGCCGTGGGACGCGAAGGTCGCCCGCGTGTGGTGCACCTGCTTTCGCGGCCGTGAGGACGCGAAGGACGGCGGCGGGTTCCTGACCTCCGACTGCCGCGGCAACCTGAAGCGGATCCAGGCTGAGTTCGAGGCGAGCACCGGTCTTCACCTGCGCGCCGGCACCGAGCCCGAGATGATGTGGCTGAAGATGAAGCCCGACGGCACGCCCGACGTCGAGGGTGTGACCAAGCCGTACTGCTACCACATCGACCAGTTCTCCGAGCTGCAGCCGATCATCCACCGGGTGATCGAGTACGGCCAGAAGATGGGCCTGGACATGATCCAGGGCGACCACGAGGACGCTCCCGGCCAGATCGAGCTCAACTTCAACTTCGACCGCGCCGAGCAGACCGCCGACAACCTGTCCACCTTCCGCCAGATCTGCAAGCAGGTCGGTCGCGAGCTGAACGCCTTTCCGTGCTTCATGCCCAAGCCGTTCATGGGCGTGTCGGCCAACGGCTGCCACCACAACATCTCCCTGTGGAAGGGCGACGAGAACGTGTTCATGCCCGAGGGCAAGAACCAGCAGCTGCCCTCCCAGATCGGCCTGCACGCGATCGGCGGAGTGCTCGAGCACCTGTCGGCGCTGACCGCGGTGACCGCCTCCACCGTCAACTCCTACCGACGGCTGTGGGACACCGGCTTCTGGGCCCCCGTGTTCGCCGACTGGGGCTTCCAGAACCGCACCACGGCGCTTCGGGTGTCCGCGCCGGGCCGCTTCGAGTACCGCTCGGTCGACTCGGCGGTCAACCCCTACCTGTCGCTGGCCGCTTTGATCAAGGCCATGGACGACGGCATCAATCGCAAGCTCGACCCGGGCACGCCCGAGGAGCGAAACATCTACGAGGCGATGGCCGGCGGCAAGGAGGTCAAGAAGATCCCGATGACCTTCGGTGACGCGCTGGACGCCCTGGACTCCGACCAGGTGATCCAGTCCGCGCTGCCCGACGAGATGTTCAAGGTGTTCCGCCACTACAAGCGCGACGAGTGGGAGCGGCACTGCGCGGAGGTCACCGAGTGGGACGTCAAGGAGTATCTCGACGTGCTGCCGTAGGCGGCGCCCGGGATCGAGCAGGAGGTACGAGCACCCCGTGTGCGGAATCGCAGGAATCATCTATCGAGACGGCGCTCGCGACATCGGGCGCGACATGACCCAGATGCTGCAGTCGATGAAGCATCGCGGCCCCGATTCGACCGGCTACGCGCTGTTCGGGCCCGAGCGCGAACAGATCGTCATGCGCTACAAGCTGGCCGACGCCAACGACGCGCGTGACTTCGACTACGCCGACCGGCTGGAGACGAACCGCCGCGAGGTGGAGGGCCGGCTGCACTCGCTGGGAGCGGTGGTCGAGGAGATCGACGTCGAGACCGACTACGCGTTTCGCGTCACCATGCGCTACACGGGCGACGTCAAGGCGCTGGCCGACTACATCGAGGACGTGCCCAACTGCGAGGTGCTCTCGCTCGGCCACTCGCTGGAGATCATCAAGGATCTGGGCGACGCCGACACCGTCTGCGACCAGTACCACCTGGGCGGCTTCAGCGGCACCCACGCCATCGGCCATGTGCGGATGGCCACCGAGTCGGACGTCGACATCTCCGGCGCCCACCCGTACTGGGCCTACCCGTTCTCCGACATCGCGGTGGTGCACAACGGCCAGCTGACCAACTACTTCTACTGGAAGCGGCGACTGGAGCGGTCGGGCCACCGCTTCCAGTCGGAATGCGACTCCGAGATCATCGCCGTCTACCTGGCCGAACGGATGAGCGAGGGCCTGTCGCTCGAGGAGTCGATGCGCAAGAGCCTGGAGGAACTGGACGGCGTCTTCACCTACATGTGCGTGACCAAGGACGCGCTGGGTGTGGCCAAGGACGAGATGGCGGCCAAGCCGCTGGTGCTGTACGAGGGTGAGGACATGGTCGTGCTGGCCTCCGAGGAGATCGCGATCCGAGCGGTGATCGACCACGAGATCGACACTCACGACCCGTACGAGGGGGAGGTGCTGGTATGGACGCGGTAGGCGAACGACGGATCAGCTATGACGCCCGCGGGCTCGCCGAGCCCGACGCCGACGTGCCCAACGTGTCCGGGATCGACGGTGAGAAGGCCGTCTTCGACGCCGCCGACCTGACTACCCGCCAGATCAACCTGGAGCTGCGCTCGCTGCTGTTCGTCAAGGGCGTGCGCGACATCACGATCCGCAATCCCGGCTCCAAGCACTCGATCGGCGTCGGCATCCTGACCCGCTGCAAACTGCGCTTCGAGGGCAGCCTGGGCTACTTCGGCTGCGGCCTGATCGACGGACCGGAGGTGCACATCACCGGCCGCGTGGGCTGGTCCGCCTGCGAGAACATGATGTCGGGCGTGGTCGTGGTGGACGGCAACGCCGGCTCGCTGACCGGGGCGGCGCTGCGGGGCGGCGACCTGGTGATCAAGGGCCGCGTGGGCGCCCGCAGCGGCATCGACCAGAAGGGCGGCACCATCATCACCATGGGCTCGGCGGGATCGATGACCGGGTTCATGATGCAGCGCGGCCACCAGATCATCTGCGGGGACGCCGGGCCGGGCCTCGGCGACTCCATGTACGACGGCATCATCTACGTCGGCGGAAAGGTGAAGGCGCTGGGCATCGACTGCGTGCCCGGCGAGTGGACGGACGGTGACACCGAGTTCGTCGAGCGTAAGTTCCGGATCTACGGCCTGGGCACGCCGCCCGAGCTGCAGAAGTTCGTGTGCGGGAAGAAGCTCTACAACTACGACAACCTCGAGCCTTCCGAACGGAAGCTCGTCCTCTAGGGAGGCGACCCAAGCATGGCGTCAGACAAGACCGCCGCCCACCGAAACGTCCTCGGCCACTCGCGGATCTTCACCCCCGAGGTGATCAACGACATCCACGTCAAGTCCGAGCTGGGCCGTTACCGGATGCGTGGCTTTTCGATGTTCAAGCCGATCCCGCACTGGGACGAGCTGATGTTCCTGCCGGGCACGCTGACCCGGTTCGTGATCGAGGGCTACCGCGAGAAGTGCGTGACCAGGACGGTGATCGGCGGCCGCTTCGCCAAGAAGCCGATCGAACTGGACATCCCGATCTACATCACCGGCATGAGTTTCGGCGCCCTGTCGCTCGAGGCCAAGATGGCGCTGGCCCGGGGCGCGTCGATGGCCGGCACCGCGACCTGCTCCGGGGAGGGCGGCATGATCCCGCCCGAGCGCGATCTGTCCACGAAATGGTATTACCAGTGCATCCAGAGCCGCTACGGGTTCAACCCCCACCACCTGATGCTGGCCGACGCCTGCGAGTTCTTCATTGGCCAGGGCTGCAAGGTCGGGCTGGGCGGTCATCTGATGGGCCAGAAGGTCACCGAGCAGGTGGCCGAGATGCGCTCGCTACCGGCCGGGATCGACCAGCGCTCGCCGGCCCGGCACCCCGACTGGCTGGGCCCGGACGACCTCTCGCTCAAGATCCAGGAGGTGCGCGAGGCCACCGACTATCAGATCCCAATCCAGCTCAAGCTCGGCGCATCCCGTGTCTACGACGACGTGCGCATGGCGGCCAAGTGCGGCCCCGACGTGATCTACCTCGACGGTGCCGAGGGCGGCACAGGCGCCGGCCCGCACATCGCCACCGAGGAGACCGGGATTCCGCTCATGGCCGCCATTCCCGAGGCGCGGCGGGCGCTCGAAGACGTCGGACTGTCCGACGAGATCGACCTGGTGGTGGCCGGCGGTATCCGCAACGGCGGTGACGTCGCCAAGTGCATCGCGCTCGGGGCGAAGGCGGTCGCGATCGGCCATTCGGCGCTGATGGCACTCAACTGCAACAAGGAGATCCCCGGCGTCACCGACTACGAGGGCACCGTTGGTGTCCCGGCCGGTCAGTGCTACCACTGCCACACCGGCCGTTGCCCGGTCGGCGTAGCCACCCAGGACTCCGAACTGCGCAAGCGACTCGTGGTCGAGGAGGCCGCCGAACGCGTGTACAACTTCCTGCACACGCTGACCCTCGAGGTCCAGATGCTGGCCCGGGCATGCGGCAAGACCAACGTCCACAGCCTCGAGCCCGAGGATCTGTGCGCGCTCACCACGGAGGCGGCCGCGATGGCGCGGGTGCCGCTGGCCGGCACGACCTACATCCCTGGCGTCACCGAGCAGCAGACGCTCGCCGAGATCCGCCGCCTGCTGGACAAGAAGCACCAGGAGGAGAGCGTGTCGGGCAGCCGCCACCACCTCGAGGCAACGGGAGACTGACCATGAGCACGAGCAGCCACATGAGGGAACCCGAAAAGCACGCCACCATCGACGCCGAGTTCCTGGCCGGTAAGCGCTTTCCCTACCAGGAGGACATCAGCCTGATCGAGGACGTCGACCTGCTGGCGGCCACGCCCGGTGAGGACATCAACTGGCTGGAGGACATCGAGTTGCTCGAGGAGGACGGTATGCCTGCGGTCTTCGACCGCTACTCGAACTCGTTCCTGAAGATCTACTTCCCGATCCCCGCGGGCCGGGAGAACGAGGTCGCGCGCAAGGTGCTGATCAAGCACCTCACCTCCGGCAACTCCTACGGCATCCAGTTGAAGGCGAAACACTGCAAGTTCCCGCAGGCCGAACTCGGGCCATGGGTGAAGGAGTCAAAGACGGTCGGCACCGACTGGCAGCCGGCGGTGCTCGAGGGCTGGGAGCCCCCGCTGCACTGACGCCTGCTTAGAGCCTATCCCGGTAGGGCACGCGGCGTCTCGCGGCGTCATCGCGTGCCATCCACGCGACCTACCGGGATAGGCTCTCAGGCAACGGGGTCAGACCCCGTACGGACCGCGACACAGATTCGGCACGGATCCGTGTCACCTGCTCCGGGGCGCCGTTCGGCCGGCGGTACAGTCCCCGGATGCCTGCGTCTCGACGTCCAAAGCCGCTCGCGTGAGCGTTCTCGTGGCGGTGGCCGTGGTGGTGGTCGCGTACGCGATCGGCTGCCTGACCGCCGGCTACTACCTCGTGCGGCGGATGGCGGGCGCCGATCTGCGCTCGACCGGCAGCGGCTCCACGGGCGCGCGCAACGTGAGCCGCCTGCTGGGCATGCGGGCGGCGGTGCTGACCTTCGCGTTCGACCTGACGAAGGGCGCCGGGGCGGTGGCGATCGCGCGAGCGGTCGCCGGTTCGCCGCGCGTGCAGGGAGCAGCACTGGTCGCGGTCGTGGCGGGGCACGTCTTTCCGGCCCAGCTCGACTTCCGCGGCGGCCGTGGCCTGGCCACTGCCCTGGGCGGCCTGCTGCTGCTCGACTGGCGGCTGGGAGCGATCGGACTTGCGGTGGCGGCGGTCTGCCTGGCGGTCTCGCGAGCCGCCACCGCGAGCGGGCTGGTGGGCACGGCCGCCGCGCCGATCGGCGGCGTCGTGCTGGGCGCCAGCCGGGCCGCGGTCGGCGCCGCGCTGCTGGCGATGCTGGTCATCTTCGCCGCCCACCGCAGGCAACGCCCGGCGGCCGGGCCTCAGCTCCAGGGATAGGGACTGTTCGAGACCGGGTGCAGGTCGCCGGTGGCGAACCGCTCGTAGCGGAACGGCTGCAGCACCGTCGAGTGGCCCCCGGTCATCACGCTGGCCACCTCGCGACCGACGCCGATCATCTTGTAGCCGTGGTTGGAGTCGGCGATCACGTACACGTTCGGGCGCATGTAGTCGAACACAGGGAAGCTGTCCACGGTGAAGCAGCCGACGCCGCCCGAGCGGATGTTCTTGTAGGTCGCCCGCTTGCCCTGGAAGCGCTTCATGCAGTGCGAGAGCGACGCGCACCACATGTCGGCGAAGGACGACTCGACCGATGCGGTCGGGTAGGGATCGACGTCGAACTGGTTGCCGATCATCACCGGCGCGGCGCCGCCCTGCACGCCGTGCACGTCCTGCTTGAAGTAGTTGCCCCAGAACTCGTCGGTGACCAGCCTGCCGTCGTCGTCGTAGAGCGGCGCGTCGGAGTCCACGTGCAGCACCGGCGGCATCGAGCCGTCCTCCAGCGACAGCAGCTTGGGATCGACGTCGATCTCGCCCTCCTGGAGATACCAGTACGTCCACATCGGCTTGTTGGCATGCACCTCGCCGTCGGGCGTGCGCACGTCGATCCGGTTGGGCAGGCCGAGCATCGTCCACAGCGTCTCCACCCACGGGCCGACGCCGACCACCACCTGCTCGACCGATACGTCGCCCTGGTCGGTGTGCACAGTGGTCACCGCCCCGGAGTTGTCCGTGGCAAAGCCGGTCACACGCACGCCCTCGACGATCCGCGCCCCGGCGGCGCGCGCCTTGCCGGCCAGGCCGTGCAGGGAGGCCATGTTGTTGGCAAAACCGCCCTTGTGCTCGTGCAGACAGACGTGCACGCCCTCCGCCCGCCAGTCGGGGAACAGGCCGCGCATGTACGCGGCCACCTCGGCCTCACCGACGATCAGGTCGCTCGGGTACCCGATCCGCTGCTGGCGATCGTGCACCTCGGTCAGGTCGCTCACCTGGCGCCGCGCCCCGAGCGCCATGTAACCCACCGCGTGGTAGCTGAAGGCTTTGGGATCCTGCTCCCAGACCTCGACGTTGGCGGCCATCAGCTCACTCATCGCCGGCTGGTAGTAGTTGTTGCGAACCACGCCGCAGGCGATGCCCGAAGCCCCCGCACCGACTCCTGTCTTGTCGACCACGAGCACGTCAGGCTGCTCACCGCGCGCGGTCTGCTCCTTGGCAAGATGCCAGGCGGTCGAAAGACCGTGGATGCCGGCGCCGATCACGAGGTACTTGACCTGGGTTGGGAGGCTCATGGATCGATCCTTTCCTGCATTGCCTCTATGGCAATACCGTGTCCATTGCGTTCGAGCGCATGGTAGCGCCGTGGGACACCGGCGTCAACCGTGGTGGCCGAGCTCGCGCGACATGGCCGCCGTATGCTCGAGCAGCGCGGGGACGGCCTGATCCTGTGCGCGGCGGTCGAAGCGGGCGGCGGGGCCCTGCAGCCCGATGATGGCCAGCAGTTCGCCCCGAGTGCCGTAGACCGGCGCCGCCACCGCGTTCAGGTCCGGCTCGCGCTCGCCCACCGCACGCGCCCAACCCTGCCGGGCGGTGGTGCGGATCTCACGATCAAGAGCGAGCCTGTCGACGATCGTGCGCTGGGTGAACCGCTCGAGGAACTTGCTCGGTGCGACCGGCGGTCCGAACGCGAGCATGACCTTGCCGGTCGCGGTCGCGTGCGCCACGCTTGGCCGTCCTACCCGGCCCACGCTCGCGACTGACGAGCGGCTGTTCACGTAGTCGACCGTCACCGCATCCCGCTCGCTGGGCACCGAAAGCGTTGCCGTCTCGCCGGTGGACTCCTCGAGGGCGAGCAGGTGCGGACGTGCGACGGCGCGCAGGTCGAGCCGCGCCAGCACATGGTTGGCGAGTCCGAGTAGATGTGTCCCCAGCCGGTAGCGGCCGGTGTCGGCGATGTGCTGGACATATCCGGCATCGACGAGGGTGGAGAGCGTGCGGGAGACCGTGCTCGGATTGATGCCGGTCAGCCGCGCCAGCTCGTTGGTGCCGGCATCGCCGGGGACCTGCAGGAACGCGTCCATCACCCGCAACGCGCGCTCGACGGCGGCCAGACGGCGCTCGGCTGGTCTCCCGGTTGGCGGCACCGGCCCATTCTGCCCGAGAGTTGCCGTGAAGGCAATGACATCCCTCCCTGGGCGGGCTATGCTCGGCCGATGAACGACCCCGGTGGCGACCCGTCCACGCGCATCGACTTTCGCGACGTCGTGGGGGCCTTTGCGACCGGGGTGACCGTGGTCACCGCACGCTACGGCGATTCGCTCGCCGGCATGACGCTGAATTCCTTCACCTCGGTCTCACTCGATCCGCTGATGGTGCTCGTGTCGCTGGCTCACGGCACGCGGACGCTGGAGAAGGTACGCCAGAGCGGTCAGTACGCGGTCAACGTGCTGCACCGACGGCAGACCGACGTCGCGCTGGCGTTCGCCAAGCCCGCGACGCCGTTCCCGAACGGGTTCACGGTGGTCGACCCGGCCGGCTTCGCCGTCGTCCGCCACTCGCTGGCCATCCTGCGCTGCCGGGTGGCCCACATCTTCACCGCCGGCGACCACGACCTGGTGGTCGGCGAGGTGATCGATTTCGAGGGATCCGGGGGCGAGCCGCTGATCTTTCACAGGGGCGCGTTCGGGGGCCTCGACGCCGACGCGCTGGTTCCGCGCGGCCGCGTGATCGGGATCGCCGGCGGCTGGTAGCCGGCACGGCGCAGAACTCCTTCTCAAGCCACACCGCTGCGCCGTCGATGAACCGGGAGTCCCCCAAACGGAGGAAACCTCCTGCGCGCGTTGCTCCGCCCCAATCTCCGGTTCGGCCTGCTCGGCAAGTTCGCGATCGCAAGCGCGATCCCGATCGTCGCGCTCGGGCTGGTGCTCGCGCAGTACCTCGGACAGCAGATCCGCGACCGAAACGTGTCGAGCACAGTGCACGCTGTCGAGCTGGCGCTCCGGCTCGGGGTCGCCCCGAACCTGCCCACGGGGCTGCACACACCCGTCAGCGGCCGTGAGGCGGCGGCGCTGCGAGCTGCGGTGCACGAGTCCGGCGCCAACGGCGGCAAGATCGCCCGCGTCCAGATCTGGAACCGCAACCTGCGGGTCATGTACGCCGACGATCGCGCCCTGATCGGCAAGGGGCCGGTCGGTCCGCCCTCCGAGGAACTGCTGGCAGCCCTCAAGGGGCAGGTCGGCACAGAGCTTCTGAAGGCTTCCAGCAAGCTGCAGACCGAGAAGGAGACCCAGGCCCTGCTACGCCGGGACGGCGACCTGCTGGAGGTGTACGTACCGATCCACCAGGCCGGGTTCACCAGGCCGGTGGGCGCGTTCGAGGTGTACCTGCCCGACCACCCGGTGGCCGCCGCGATCGCAGCCGATAGCACTCGGCTGTACATCGTGCTGCTAGTCGGCCTCTCGGTGCTGTACGGGATCGTGTTTCGGCTGGTGGCACAGGCCTCCCGCCGGCTGCGAAAGCATGCTGAGGAGCTCCGCGAGCACGCACTGCGAACCGAGCACGAGTCGCTCCACGATCCGCTCACCGGCCTTCCCAACCGAACGCTGTTCCGCGACCGGGCGGTGCAGGCGATCGTGGTCGGCCGGCGCAGCGGGGACAAGACCGCGCTGCTTTTGATCGACCTCGACCGCTTCAAGGAGATCAACGACACGCTCGGGCACCAGTCGGGCGACCTTCTCCTGCGGGAGGTTGGACCGCGGCTGCGCGGAGTGCTGCGCGAGAGCGACACCGTGGCCCGCTTCGGCGGCGACGAGTTCGGCATCCTGCTGCCGCGCGTGCCCGACATCGAGGCCGCCCTGACCGTCGCCCGCACGGTGCACAAGGCGCTCGAGCAGCCGTTTGCGCTGCGCAACCTGAACCTCACACTGGACGTCGAGGCGAGCATCGGAATCGCCCTCTCCGACTCTCACGGCGACCATTACGAGGAGCTGATGAAGCACGCCGACATCGCCATGTACTCGGCCAAGGGCCGGCGCACCGGGTACGAGGTGTACGAGCCGGGCGAGGAGGCCGCCGACGCCGGCCGGCTGACGCTGGCCGGGGAACTGCGCGACGCCGTCGCGAAGGGCGAGCTGGTGCTGCACTATCAGCCCAAGTGCGACATGCGCACGGGCGCGGTGAGCGGCGCCGAGGCGCTGATGCGCTGGCACCACCCGGGCCACGGTCTGCTCATGCCGGACCGGTTCATCCCGCTGGCGGAACGCAGCGGGCTGATCCGCTCGCTGAGCCTGTTTGCGGTCGAAACCGCGCTGCGCGAGTGCCGCAGGTGGCTGGACACGGACATCGACCTGGTGGTCTCGGTCAACCTCTCGACGCGCGACCTGATCGACGTGCAGCTGCCCGACGACATCGCGCGCCTCCTGAGCCAATGGCGCGTGCCGGCGGCCAACCTGGAGCTCGAGATCACCGAGAGCGTGATCATGGCCGACCCGACCCGCGCCCGCGGGGTGGTCGAGCGGCTGCGCGAGATGGGTGTGCGGATCGCCATCGACGACTTCGGCAGCGGGTACTCGTCGCTCGGCTACCTCAAGCGGCTACCGGTCAACGACCTCAAGATCGACAAGTCGTTCGTGCTGAACATGATCGACGACTCCGGCGACGCGGTGATCGTGCAGTCCACCATCGACCTGGCCCACAACCTCGGCCTCAAGGTGGTGGCCGAGGGCGTGGAGACCGAGGAGGCGTGGGTGCGGCTGCGCTCGATGGGCTGCGACACCGCTCAGGGGTACCTGATGAGCCGCCCGCTGACCGCCGGCGAGTTCGTGTCCTGGCTCGACACCTCGGGCCGGCTCCGCTCCGTCGCCTGACGCTCTACGGGCCCTCGCCGGCCACCCACAGCAGGCAGGACGCGCGCTTGCGCACGCGGCGGGCGATGCGGGCGAACAGGCGCGGCTTGAACCGCGACCGGTCCGGGCCGAGCACCAGCAGCCCCGTGTCGCGCTCTGCGGCGAGCTCGAGCAACGCCTCGACCGGGCGCGGCGATGCGATGCGAAGATGCTCGACCTCGACACCCAGGCCCGCCACGTGGCCGACGAAACGCCCGATCTGGTCGCGATCCTCGGCCAGCTCGAGCTCCGCGTAGCGCGTCGCCAACGCCTGTGGCCACCAAGGCCGCTCGACCGCGTCCACGACCACCAGCTTCACGTTCGTCTCCAGAGCCGCCTGCAGCGCGACCCGCGCCGACTCCGGGTCGAAGGGCACCGCGAGCGTGGCCAGCATCACCGGCCCGGCATGCGACCCGTGCGCCACCGCGGTCGACCGCGGGACGCGCTTGCCGAGTCGCAGCTCGGGGCTCAAACCCCCGACCCCCCGGGCGGGTCGGCCTTGAGATTCCAGGTCGGAGTCGTCCCCAGCGCCTTGCGGAAGCGGCGGCGCATCAGCGGGCGCACGTAGATGAACCACACCATCACGATCGCCGGAAGCCCGACGAGGATCTGCACAGGATGGTTGGTCAGCGCGAGGAACAGGGTGAACGCCCCCACAACTCCGACCAGCGCCCAGCCGATCCGCCGGTAGCGGCGGGCCACCGCCTCGATTGCACGGTACTCGTCCGGCGGGATGCCGGAGGTGTCGTACACACGGCCACACGCCGGACATGTCCACCGCTCGCCGAACACGACGCTGGCGCTTTCGCCGCAGTCGCAGGTGAGGGTGATCGGGGGCGGCTTCACGGACCCCTATCTTGGCCCATGTGTGGAGACCGACGCAAGGTCTTTCGTCGCAATGTGTGAAAAAACTCTTGACCGCAAGCTGGAAATGCTGTTTGATCCTGACAGTTTTTTCGCCCGACGTCATCGGAGGAGCGCATGGCAACAGCAGCCGTTGAGGAACGAGAACTCCTCAAAACGATCAGCTGGTTCGACGGCTTCGTCGTCGCACTGGCAAATCCGAGCTTCCTGATCGCCGGGCTCGGGTTCTCGGTGATCTCGCTCGGCGGGTGGGGCGCGGTGGCGCTGTGGACGATCTCGGTCCTGCTCGGAGCGTTCCACAACTACATCTACTCCGAGCTGGCGGCGATGTTCCCCAAGCTGTCCGGCGGCATCGCCATCTACGCCCATGAAGCCTGGAAGCGGTACTTCTCGTTCATCGGCCCGGTGGCGGCATTCGGCTACTGGATCGGGTGGTCGGTGGTGCTCTCCGCCACCGGCATCGTCACCGGCCTGCTCGTGCAGGCGCAGTTCTATCCCTCCTCCGCCACCTCCAGCTTCTGGAACCACAGCCACGCCAGTGGGGGCGGAGTCGGAGGCCTGATCCCGCTGTACTTCAACTTCCCGATCGCGTTCACGATCGCGGTGATCGTGATCATCTGGGTGTTCAACATCCTCGGCATGCGTCCCGCCGTGTGGGTGGGCTATGTGACCGGCGCGCTGCTGCTGATCCCGCTGGCCGTGTTCATGTTCCTGCCCTACATCACCGGTGATTTCAACTCCTCGAACCTCCACAACAACATCCATCTGTCGTCGTCGATCACCGGACCGGTGGGGATCCGGCTGGTTCTGGTGTGGCTGTACGTGATGTGCTGGTCGGCATACGGGATGGAGTGCTGCGCGACGTTCGCGCCCGAGTACCACGATCCGGCAACCGACACGCCCAAGGCGCTGCGCTCGGCTGCCGTGTTCGGCGTCCTGGTATACGCACTGCTGCCGCTGGGCGCCGTGGGCACCTACGGGGACAAGAACATCAACGCCGGGAACGCTCTTGGCGGCTTCTACGTGGACACCTTCAAGCAACTCCTGGGGTCGGGTCTGGGAGGGGTTGCGGTGGTGCTTTTGGTGGCGGGGATCATCCTCTCCATGAACACGGCCACGGCCGACGGGTCGCGGGCGCTATACGGGATCTCGCGGGACGAGATGACCATCAAACAGCTCGGCAAGCTCAACAGTCGGCACGTGCCGGCAAACGCCATGACGCTGGATGCCGTCCTCAACATCGCGCTTCTGTGCTCGTTCGCGTATGACGCGACCGGCGCGCTGCGGATCCTGCTGTTCTCGAACCTGGGCTACGTGTTCTGCCACGTGATGGCGATGTCCGGGTTCCTGCTCCTGCGCAAGGACCGGCCCGACTGGCCGCGGCCCCTCAAACTCGGCCCAAGCTGGTTGCCCATCGTCGCGGTGCTGGCGGCGTTCGATTGCCTGCTGCTGATCGTCGGCGCCCTGTCGCCGACCCTCGCCTACGGCCAGGGCTGGCGGCCGACGATCTACGGGCTGCTGATCCTCGGCGTCTCGGTGCTGCTCTACATCTACCGCGTCGTGGTGCAGGACAAGAAGCCGCTGCGGTGGCGGATCGAGTCCGCGCGCATTCCTGCAGAGGAACCGCTCCCGGCTTCCGGCGACTAACCCACCGTGGCGCCACCGATGGGGGCGGGACCGGCCCGGTTCCGCCCCCATCGCCGCGGTTACGCCGCCTCCGCCGACCCCACTCCAAGCTGATCCAGCAGCGACCTGATGGCCTCGAACCGGGGCACGAACAGGAACGCAAACTTCGCATCCGAGGACTCGACCGTCATCACCGAGCGCATCAGCACGGTGGCGTCGTTGGGGTCGGCGCCCTCGAAGCTGCGCTCGACCAGCGACCCCAGCAGGCCGACCTCGATCGTCGGCGGCTCCGGCTCGAGCGCGATCCCGGTCATCTGCACGATCGCATTGAGATAGGAACTGGCGAGGATGTTGCCCACCTCGCGCAGCGCCGAACGCCCCATCTCGTCGTCCAGGCTGGTGCCGAACAACTCACACAGGCGCTCGCCGGCGCCGTCGGGGAAGAGCAGCAGCACCTTGCCGCCGTCGTCCGCCACCGGCGTATCGACCACCGCCGACGGCCCGGCCGCGGCGCCGACCTTGTCCGCGGCCTCGGCGAGCGTGGCCAGGAACGCCTCGGCGTACCCGATCTCGACGGGCTTGCCGAGCATCTGCGAGAGCGCCGTGGCCGCGTGCGAGCTGCCGATGTTGGCCATCTCGAGCAGTGCGCTCTGCTGCAACGGCGTGAACCCGAACGCGTCCTCGCCGGCCGGCTCCCACGCTCCCGCCACCACTCCCGGCTCGAGCACCGGGACGACCTCACCCCACTCGAACAGGACGACGCCGGACGCCTGCGGCCCGAAGGCGCCGCGCGGCACGTCGCGCCACTCGAGCGTCATCTGACCGACCAACGCGTCGACCACGAACACCCGGCGACGGCCGCCGGCCCAGGCGATCACGCCGAACGGCCGCTCGCCGGCGGGCAGCCCGAGCTGCGACGCCGTGTCCACCACCTCGATCGCACTGCCCCGGAACACCACCACCCGCGACCCGGGCAGCGTGTGCACGACGTGGTGGGCGAGCGCGAACGTCTGCTCGACGGTGTCCATCGGGAACGCAAACGGCAGGCCGGCCACACGGATCACGAGCACATGTTTGGAATCGGACATCGGACGGACACCTGCCGTGGACGGAGAGGCTTGCGTCCAGGTCAATCGACCGAGGTCGGCGCCGATGTAGGGCTCGCGCACGACCCGGCGCACGGCACCGGGTCGTGCAGGGGCGTCAGAGTCAGCCGCCGTTGTTGGAGGCTGCGGCCTCGGACATCAGGCGGTCGGCCAATTCGCGCTTCTGGTCGCCGCTCATCTTCTTCAGCTCATTGTTCAGCGCCCGCTCGTTCAGCGAGACGTTCCAGTAGTCCAGAGACTCGATGCCAAGCAGCGCGGTCTTGCCCACGAACTGGCGCAGCACCTCGTTCGTCGGCCCCATCACCCACCCCGCCTTGCCGTCTCGCAGGTAGCGCTCGAGCTGCAGCGGCTGCTTCTTGTAGCCCGTACCTCCGCAGCAGTGCAGCATCTTGTCGACCACGTGGGCCACGTTCTTGGCCGCGGTGAACTTGATCTGCCACAGCCACGGGAGATAATTGCCGCGCGCGAGCTCGCCCGGCTGCATCTCCCGCTGGCCGCCGTCGGTCACCTTGTCGAGCGCGCTGGCGACGGAGAACACCAGGCAGCGCGCGGCGTTCGTGTCCATGATCGCCTCACCGACCGCATCCTGGATGGTGGGGTAGTCGCACACGCGAAGGCCCACGTCCTTGTGGGTCTTGCGCGTCGTGTGCCGGATCGCGATGTCGATCGCACCCAGCGAGATGCCGTTCCAGCAGCCGGACGAGCCGATCAGAAAGTACGGGTCGACGGCCTCGTCGTTGGAGTTTGCGCCGTCGCCGATCGGGCCCACCAACTGCGAATCAGGGACGAACTTCCAGTCGAGCAGCAGCGTCCCCGACTGGTTGCCGCGCAGGCCCATCGCGTCCCACTCCTCGGGCTTGGCCTCGATCTCGTCCTTGTCCACGACGAACACGGAAAGGTTGGAGTAGTCCCCGTTGTAGTCGGGCGAGGTGGTCTGCAGCACGTAGAAGTCGGCGAACCCGGCCGAGGTCGTCCACGAAGCCTTCTTCAGCACCTCATAGCCGCCGTCCACGCGCCGGGCCCCCGACGCGATCGGGTACCAGAAGTGCGAGCCGGTCTCGGGGTCGGAGTAGGAAAGGGTGCCGAGCAGACCGTCACGGACTTTCTTCAGGTACGTCTCCACCAGGTACGGCGTCGCGCGCAGCTTGAGTGCCTCGACCGCGCCTATGTGCATCGTGTAGCACATGGCACACGACGCATCGCCGTAGCGGGCGATGGTCTCGGTAACGGCTCCGTACATGACGTGGTTCTGGCCCAGGCCGCCCCACTCCTTGGGCAGCAGCAGCCCCAGGAAGCCGTCCGGCCCCAGCGCCTCGAGGCTCTTGCGGGGGAACGTGAGCGAGCGGTCGTTCTCCGCGGCCAGCGGCCGGATGGTCTCCTCGCAAATCTCCTTCAGCCGTGCAAGCAGCGCGAGCTGTTCGTCGTTGAAGAACCACTCGGGCTGAAACATCGGGTCTAGACCATTCATCGCGGACTCGGCGACCGTTGCCATTCGCGACTCCTCTCCGTCGTCATCCAAGGCAGCCGGAGCCGCCATATGTCCCCTATCCTAAACGGTGGCCGCAACAGCGGTCTATGGCGCGTCGGCCATCTCCAGCTCCCGCAGACGCTCGACCCCGGACACACCGGTCGGACTGCGACCGGTGTGTGGCGAACACTCCGCGCCGGCGGCCGGCTTCCTCGACGGTCCACCGCTGTACCATTTGTACATGTCCGGTTCGTACATGTCCGAGGTGGGTGAGGATCCGCTCGCAGAGGTCGCGGGGTCACGACCGCCGGCCGACAGCCGCTACCTGTACCAGGTCATCAACACGGTGTCCTCGACACTGGACGCCGACGAGTTGCTGCGCGCGGTGGTCGACCTCGTCACCGAGGCCATCGACTGCCATGCGTGCTTCGTGTACTTCGTCGAACCGGACGGGTCGCTGATCCTGCGTGCGGTGTCCGATCCATACCGGGCGCTGGTCGGCAAGCTGCGCTTCGAGCCGGGCGAAGGGCTGGCCGGGTGGGTCGCCGAGCACGACCAGCCGGTGTTCCTGGGCGACAATGCCCTGTCCGACCCCCGGGCCAAGATCGTGCCGGAGGCGGAGGAGGAGAAGTACCAGTCGCTGGTGGCGGTGCCGCTGCGGGGGCGGCACGGCGAGGTGATCGGGGTGATCGCGCTGCACGCGGTCGCGCCTCGCGAGTTCACGCAGGCCGATTCGGACTTCCTCGTGCACAGCGCGAGCCTGGTGGCGGGCGCCATCGAGAACGCCCGGCTGTTCTCGGACACGCGCCGCCGGCTGGCCCTGGTCGAAGGGCTGGCCGACCTCGCCCGCGCCGTCGCCGACGCCGCGCGGCTCGACGACCTGCTGCCCGCCGTCGCCAAACGCGCCCACCGGCTGCTCTCCGTGGACGCCTGCCAACTGCATGTGCTGAACCCGGCGGGCGGCCGCATGATCTGCTCGGCGTGGCCCGCCGACGCAGGCCCGCCGGCCCGGCTGACCGCACAGGAGTTGGGCGTCGAGTTGGCCCGCCGGACCGGTGACGGCCGGCGATTGGCGACCACTCTGTGGGGGCCCGACACCGCCGGCGCCGCGGTCGTGCTTTCGCTGGTGGCGGCCGACGAGCTGGTCGGCTTCCTCGCCCTGCGCGTTCCCAGCGAGCGCCGGATGGACGCCGAGGAGCGCGAGATCGCGGCATCGATCGCCGGTCAGACCGCGGTGGCGATCAAGAAGGTGGAGTTGATCGAGCGGCTGCGCGAGCGAAACGCGATCAAGGATCTGTTCGAGGATCTGGCCCGCGGCCAGTCCACGCCGGCAGAGCTGCTCGAGCGCGGGCAGGCGCTCGGCTGCGACCTGGCCAAACCGCACCTGGTGCTGCAGGGGGTGCCCCGAGCGGGAACCGCCGAGCGGAGCTGGGACGAGGTCGTCCAGTCGCTCGAGTCGAGCGTGGTGCGCGCCTTCCCGGGGTCACTGTTCGACCGCCGCGACACGGCGCTGCGCGGACTGGTGCACCTCGGCACGTGCTCCGAGGCCACCGTGCTCGGGCGGCTGCGGGAACTGCACGCGACACTCAACGCCCGCCACCCGCTGGCGATCGGGCTGTCCCACCGCTGCGAGGGCGCCGAGAGTCTGCGCACCGGCTTCGAGGAGGCCGAGCACGCGGTCGTCGCGGCCGCCGTCGTCAGCCCGGAGCCCAGCGTGGTCAGCTTCGACGACCTCGGCGCCTACAAGTACCTGCTGCGCGTGAGCCAGGAGGGGCGCGTCCGCGACTCTCGCGGGGAAGCGCTGAAGACGCTGGCCGCCTACGACGAGCGACATCGCTCCCAGCTCCTGCACACGCTGGAGGAATTTCTCAAGCGGCGGGGCAATATCGCCGCCGCCGCGCAGGCGTTGTACGTGCATCCCAACACGCTGCGCCAGCGGCTGCGCCGGATTCAGGATCTGACGGCCCTCGACGTCGCCAACGAGGACTGGCTGATGGTCGAGATCGAGCTCAAGCTGCTGCGGCTCGAAACCGCGCTAGGCCGCCAGGCCTGATTCTCCATCCTCGCGCGGGACCTGGCATTTGTACCCGATTCGTGCGAGATTGCGCACATCCGAGCGGTTTTCGAGAAGGAGATGGAGGTATGGCTACGGTGAGCGCACGCCCACTGGCGGACACCATCCGCCGCAAGGCCGAAGAGGACGGGGTTGAGTTCTTTTTCGCCCAGTTCGTGGATATGAACGCGAAGCCCTCGGCGAAGCTGGTGCCGATGTCCAACTACGAGGGCTTGGTGACCGAGGGGGCCGGGTTCGCCGGGTTCGCT
>JBBRMM010000015.1:0-93350 GCA_038230835.1 Gaiellales bacterium | reverse complement strand
TGTCGATCTTGCCGGTCTTCTTGGCCACCTCCTGCACCAGCTCGCCGACCGAGTAGGCCTCGGCCGAGCCGGGATCGATCGCGTTCGGGGTGCCACCGTACTTGGCCAGGTATTGGGCGATGAACTGCGGGTTGCCCGGCGACTTCGAGTTGGCGAACCAGTCGCCGCAGCTGAAGATGCCCTGGGTGTTGGACGCGCCCACCTTGGACGGGAACTCGGTCGGCGAGTTGGCGCCGTTGGACTGGAACACGAACTTGGGACTGAACCCCAGCTGCACCATGGCGTTGATCATCGAGTACGCGTCGGCCGACTGCGTGCCTGCGAACACCAGGTCGGGCTTGGCCGCGGCCATCTTCTCGACCACCGGCGTCAGATCGGCCATCTCCGGCGGATAGATCTGCTTGAACACCGTGCGGATGCCCAACGCCTCGAGCTTGGCTCGAGCGCGGTCGACGATCGGCCCCGCGAAGGGGTCGTCCAGCGTCGGATAGGCGGCGGTCTTCGGCCGCTGCGAAGGGGGCAGCGACTGCAGGTAGCTGACGAACGGGTCACCGCAGTTGACGATCGGGGCCGGCTGCACGAAGAAGACGTTGTGCAGCTTCTCCTCGAACACCGCCGGGCCGCCGCCCGAAGGCTCGGGGAACGCGTAGTTGTAGCGCTGCGCCACCCGCGCCGCCGGGGCGGTCAGCAGAGTCGAGAACGGCCCGAACACGAGGTCGACGTGGTCGCGCGTGATCAGCGTCTCGTAGTTGGTGACGACCTGGGTGGGGCTGCTGGCGTCGTCGACGATCTTCAGCTGCACCTGGCGGCCGAGGATGCCGCCGCTGCTGTTCACGGTGTCGGCCCACAGCTCGTAGCCGAGCTTCGCGGCCTTCCCGGGGTCGGAGAAGTCTCCGGTCAGCGACAGTGAGATGCCGATCACCAGAGGCTTGGTGGTTGTCGAGCCCGAGTTGGTGCTCGACCCGCTGCTTCCGCATGCCGCGGCCGTCAGTGCGAGCGAGACTGCGGCGGCCGCGAGGGCGGTCTTGGGGAGGGGGATCCTCACGACGGCTCCTCTCTTGTGGTTGGGGTGCGGCGGTTCGCCGCATCATCACGGGATCGGTCGAGGGCGGTCACGATCAGGCCGCGACCGTGCTGGCCGGCGACCCGCCGAGCCCGTCCTCGGTCGGAACGGGGTCGGGTTCGAGCTGCAGACCGGAACGTCGAGCCTGCAACTCGATCAGCGCGGCGAAGTCGACGTCGGTGTACCCGGCGTCGATCAGCTCCTGCACCAGCCCGCGCACCAGCCGCATCGTGGGCAGCGGCACACCCAGGTCGTCCCCGGCCTCCAGGCCCAAGTCGAAGTCCTTGCGCAGCAGCTCGGGAGTGAACGTGGGCTTGAAGTCGAGGTTCACGTAGGCCGGCGTCTTGTAGCGGCTGAAGGTCGAGCCGAGCACGCTGCTGTTGAGGAACTCGAAGAATGCACGGCGTGACACGCCGCCCTTCTCAGCCAGCACCACGATCTCGGCCAGCGACTCGGCGACAACGCCGAGGAACAGGTTGTGGCAGATCTTGACCAGACGGGCGGCGTCACCCTCGCCCACGTAGGTCACGCCTTCGCCGAACAGTTCCAGGTAGGGCAGCGCGCGCTCGTAGGCGTCGCGCGGGCCGGACGCGACCACCGTCAGCCGTCCAGCGCGCACCACCTTGGGATTGCCGCTGACCGGAGCGGCCAGCAACTGCGCACCTCGCGCGGTGGCGGCGGCGCGCACGTAGGTCGAAGCCTCGGCCGAGACGGTGGACGAGTCGACCAGCGCTCCCGGAGCCCGATCGGGCCGGGTGAGGACCCCGCCGGGGCCGGTGGTCACCGCCTTGAAGTCCTCGGACCCGGCGACCATGGTGAACACGATGTCGCGGTCGGCGAGGTCGGCCGGCGAGTCGACGATGGTCGCGCCCAGCGCCGCCAGCGGCTCCGCCTTGGCACGGGTACGGTTCCACACCGCGACGTCGCAGCCCGCCGCCAGCAGCCTCTTGACCAGCTCGAACCCCATCCGGCCGGTACCGATCCATCCGATCGTGGCCGTACCGCCCGCTGTGTCTGACATTGGCCCGGTATTCCTCTCTCCGGCCGCGGGCCGGATCGGATTCTGCAACGTCAAGGCTTGAATTCCGCAATCGATTGCAGTTACTCTATCGACACCCGCACCGAGAGTCAACCCGCCGGCAGGTACCGGCCTGCATCCAGCGAACAGCCCAGGAGCCGACCGGCCCCGCCACCCCGAACGTCGAGACTGAGAGATGCCACCGAGACCCGTCACGATGCGAGACGTCGCCCGCGCGGCCGGTGTGCACCCGGGTACCGTCTCGCGGGTGCTCAACCCGTCCACCCGCCCGCTGGTCAGTCCGCGCACGGCAGACCGCGTCGACCGGGCGGCTCGCGAGCTCGGCTACTCGCTGAACCCGATCGCAAGCGGCCTCAAGACCCGGCGCACGTTCAGTATCGGCGTGGTCATCCCCGACCTCACCAATCCGCTCTTCCCGCCCATCATCCGCGGCATGGAGGAGGTGCTCGACCGCGCCGGCTACACCACGCTGGTGGCATCCACCGACGGCGACCCGGAGCGCGAGCAGCAGCGGCTGCGCACGCTGACCGCGCGCCAGGTGGACGGGTTCCTGATCGCCACCGCCGAGCGCGGCCACGCGGCGGTCGCGGAGATGACGGCGGCGGGCATGGCGCTCGTGCTCGTGAATCGTACGGTCGAGGAAGGCGGGGTGTTCGCCGTCGTGCCGGACGATCGCAAGGGCTCGACCCTGGCGGTATCCCACCTCGCAGACCTCGGCCACCGCCGGATCGCCCATCTGGCCGGCCCGATCACGCTCTCCACCGGGCGCTTGCGTTACCGCGGCTTCCTGGAGGCGATGGAGGACCACGGCCTGACGGTCGATCGCCGCGACGTGGTGCACGCGGAGGCGTTCACCGAGGCCGCCGGAGCCCACGCCGCCCGCCGCCTGCTGGCGACGCGGACCCGGCCGACCGCGATCGTGGCCGCCAACGACCTGCTCGCGCTGGGTGCCTACACCGCGCTCGAGCGGGCGGGCCTGCGCTGTCCCGCGGACGTGTCGGTGATCGGGTTCAACGGCATGCCCTTCACGGAGCGCTTCTCACCGCCCCTATCGACGATCCTCATCCCCCACGCCCAGATCGGGGCTCGCGCAGCCGAGCTGCTGCTGGAGCGGATCGAGGATCCGCAGGCCACGCCGCAGACGCTGATGTTCGAGCCGAGCCTGCTGGTGCGGGCGTCCACCGCCCCGCCGAACGACGAGCTCAGCCCGCGTCCGGCGCCGGCCCTTCGTCGTCGCGATTGAGCTGCGACTGTGTCTCGCGGATCCCCGGCAGCGGGCCGTGGACCGTGTGGTAGTGGCTGCGGCCGGCCACCATCAGCTGCTCGGCCGGAAATCGCGTGATCACCTCACAGCCGTCCGAGGTGACCACCAGCTGCTCCTCGATCCGCGCCGCCGACCACCCGTCCGAGGCCGGCCAGAAGGTCTCCAGCGCGAACACCATGCCCTGCTCGATCAGCTCGGGATGGTCGAGCGACACCAGCCGGCTGATGATCGGCTTCTCCCAGATCGAGAGCCCGACTCCGTGTCCGAACTGCAGGGCGAACGCGGCTTCCTCGTCGGCGAAGCCGAACTCCTGTGCCCGCGGCCACACACCGGCCACCTCGGCGGTCGAAACGCCCGGGCGGATCAGCGCGATCGCATCGTCGAGCATCGTCCTGCAGCGGGCGTAGGCTTCCACCTGCGAGCGCGAGGCGCTGCCCACCGCAAACGTACGGTAGTAGCAGGTGCGATAGCCCATGTAGCTGTGCAGGATGTCGAAGTAGGCCGGGTCGCCGGGCCGCAGGACTCGGTCCGAGTACACGTGGGGGTGCGGATTGGCGCGCTCGCCCGAGATCGCGTTCACGCCCTCGACGTGCTCCGACCCGAGGTCGTACAGCACTTTGTTGACCAGACCGACGCACTCGTTCTCCCGCATGCCCGGCCGCATCGCCCGGTACAGCTCCTCGTAGGCCGCGTCCACCATCATGCACGCGGTGTCGAGCAGGACGATCTCGTCGGGGGTCTTGATCACCCGCGCGCGCTGCATCAGCTGCTGGCCGTCGACGACCGTGATGCCGGCGGCCTGCAGCGCGAACATGACCGCCGGTTCGACCACGTCCACGCCCAGGGGCTCGCCGGCCAGTCCGTGACGATCGAGCTCGCGGCGGATCTTGGCGGCCACGTCCTCGGCCCGCCCGCTGTCCGGCGACATCGCACCGCGCATGGTGGAGATGCCGGCTGGGGTGCGATCCTCGAGCCACGGGCAGTACAGCTGGTGGTGCCGTGCAGCCGAGCCGAAGTCCCACACGATCGGCGGCTGCCCGCGGACGAGCAGCGTGAAGCGAGCCAGCTTGTCCATCGCCCAGGTGCCGATGTGGGTGGCGGTGATGTAGCGGATGTTGCCCATGTCGAAGCACAGCAGGGCGCCCAGCTCCGACTCCTCGAGCAGCCCGGAGATGCGCTGTAGACGGTCGCGGCGCAGGCGGTCCATGTCGGCCCGCTGCTCCCAGTCGACCGCCATCAGTCCGAAGGTCTTTCCCATCGTGGATCCCTTCTTTCGGGTCTACTCGGTCACGCTCGCCGACAGGCGGCCCAGAACGCTGTCCACGATCGCGTCGGCCCCGGGCAGGTACGCATCCTCGAGCGTCGGGCTGTAGGGCACCGGCGTCGGGTCGGTGGCCAGCACCCACAGGTCGTCGAGCTCACCCAGCGTCCGTTCGGCCACGATGCCCACCAGTCCGGCCGCCCAGCCACCGACCAGGGGCCCCTCCTCTACCGCCAGCAGCCGGCCGGTGCGCGAGACGGAGCCGGCCACCGTCGCGCTGTCCAGCGGCCGCAGCCCACGCAGGTCGATCACCTCCGCCTCAATCCCCGAGCCGGCCAGCGTCTCGGCCGCCGCCAGCGCGTCGTGAACGCCCTTCATCACCGACACGATCGTCAGGTCACCCCCGGCGCGCACGATTCTGGCCTGCCCGATCGGCAGATCGCCGCAATCGCCGAGCTCGCCCTTGACCGGGTACAGCCGCTTGTGCTCCAGGAACACGACAGGATTGGGGTCGCGGATGGCGGCGCGCAGCAGCACATGGGCGTCGGCTGGGAAGGCCGGCGCAACCACCTTCAACCCCGGCACACCGTGCAGCCAGGTACCGGGAATCTGCGAGTGCATGGCGCCGAAGCGACCGCCCGCACCGACCGCACAGCGAACGACCAGCGGCACGCTGCCCTGTTCGTTGGACACGTACCAGAACTTGGCCGCCTGATTGATCAGGCTGTCCATGGCGAGCGCCATGAAGTCGCCGAACATGATCTCCACCACGGGCCGCAGTCCGGTCACGGCACTGCCGAAGGCTGCACCCGACAGCGCCAGCTCGGAGATCGGGGTGTCGAACACGCGCTGGTCGCCGAACTCCTCGGCGAGCCCGACCGTGGCCTTGAACACGCCCCCCGGCGCGGCCACGTCCTCGCCGAAGAAGATCACGGTCGCGTCCTCACGCATCTCGGCGGCGATCGCGTCGCGCACGGCGGTGCGCAGGTCGACGGTCACGGCGCGTACTCCCGACCGGGCTCGGGAGCAGGGTACGGGTCGGCCAGCGCGGCCTCGACGGCGGCATCGATCTCGTCGCGCACCGACTGCTCGGCGGTCTTGATCGCGTCGAGCTCCGCGCCGAGTTCCACCAGCCGGCGTGCGCTGAGCATCAGCGGGTCACGCTCAAGCCATGCCTCGAGCTCGCCCGGCGGGCGGTAGGTGGCGGGATCAGTCTTGGAGTGCCCCAGGTGCCGGTAGGTCAGGCACTCGAGGAACTCGGGCCCCGATCCCGCCCGCGCGCGGGCGATCGCGGCGCCGGCGGCCTCGCGAACCGCCTCGACGTCGTTGCCGTCCACCCGTTCGGCGGTGATCCCGTATGCCGCCGCCCGCGCCCGGATGTCGGCGCCGGCCGTGACGGCCGCCATCGGCGTGAATTCACCGTACAGGTTGTTCTCACACACGAACAGCACCGGCAGATCGCGTACACGGGCGAGGTTCAGGCACTCGTGGAAGTACGCCTGGTTGGTCGCGCCGTCGCCGAAGAACGCGACGGCGACGCCGCCCAGCCTGCCCAGGCTGATCGCCGCCCCGGTGGCGGCGGCGATGCTGCCGCCCACGATCCCGAAACAGCCGATCAGGCCGTGGGCCAGGTCGACCACGTTCATCGATCCCGCACGTCCACCGCAGACTCCCGAGGTGCGCCCCATCAGTTCGGCGGCCAGACCTCGCGGATCGGTGCCCATCGCTAGCGCAGCGCCGTGGCCGCGGTAGGTCGCCGCCACCCGGTCACCGGGCTGGAGCGAGCAGCAGACGCCCACCGACACCGCCTCCTGACCTGTGTACAGGTGCACCGTGCCATGGATCTCCCCACGCAGGAACTGGCGCTGGACGGCGTCCTCGAACGCTCGCAGGGCGACCATCCGCCGGTGCAGATCGAGCAGCTCGGCGGCGCTCATGGCCGCCTCGGGTGATCGCGCCGCGCTCACCGCGGCACCGCCGCCAACTGGAGTGGGTTGCAGGCCACCTGCAAACGATTGCAGAACGTACCCGTGATTGTCAAGGCGGAGGCGCCTCGCCGCACACGTCGGCGCCCACCAGGCCGCTCGCCGGCTGCGATCGCAGGCTGGCTCCGCCCAAAATCTGACCCAGCGAGACGCCGAGCACGATCACGGCGCCGCCGGCGATCTGCACCGTTGTCACCCGCTCACCCAGCAGCACGGCCGCAAAGAGCGTGCCGAGGAACGGCTGCAGGTACATGTACACGGTGGCGCGGGACGCCCCCACCCGGCGCAGCGAGCGGAAGTACAGCAGGTTGGTGACGACCAGCGGGAAGATGGCCGAGAACGCCCATGCCCCCAGCGGCAGGCCGCTGACGGCCCCCCAGTTCTGGGTGAGCGCCTGCGGGACGCCGAACGGCACCAGCATGAACCCGCCGAGCAGGATCATCAGCGCGCTGATCCGCGCAGCCGAGTACCGCGCGAAGAGCGGCCGCAGCATCACCGAGTACGCCGCCCAGCTGATCGCCGCTCCCACCGCGAGCAGATCGCCGACCAGGCTGAACCCGCGCACACCGGCCCCGCCCTGGATCACGATCCCGACACCGGCGATGGACACCGACAGCGCGAGGTAGTGGCGCGGACGCACGTGCTCGTGACGAAGCGCCGAGGCGAAGAGCGCCGTGAACGCGGGGGCCGAGGCCAGGATCAGGGCAACGTTGCCCGCCGTCGTCTGCTGCACGGCGTAGTTGAACGTGATCTGGTTGAGCAGGATGCCGACCGCGGCGGCCGCGACCACGAGCGGCACGTCCGACCGGTGGACCGAGATCGACCCCTCCCGCCGGCGGACGATCGCGGCGAACACGAGCCCAGCCACGAGGAAGCGGGTGACCGCGAACGCGAGCGGATTCCAGTACCCGAAGGCGTACTTGGTGGTGGCGTAATTCGCGCTCCAGAGTACGTTGGCGAGGATCAGCATTGCATCCGCGCTTTCGAGCCGTCGACGAGCCATCCGGGGCACCGTAGCGGCGAACCGTGCGGCCGCCCGCCGCGAACCCTCGGGACACCGACCGGGCACGCCGGTTACGCTCCTACCGATGCCACCGGACACCGCCGTCATCCTCCCTCACACTCATTGGGACCGGGAGTGGTACCTGCCGTTCGAAGGCGGGTTCCAGCCGTTGCTGATCCAGCTCATGGACGACCTGCTGGACCTACTGGACGGCGAGCGGGAGTTCGCGCATTTCCACCTCGACGGTCAGGCCGCGATGCTCGACGACTACCTCGACGCGCGCCCGCAGCGCACCGCCGACATCCGCCGACTGGCGTCCGCCGGTCGGTTGTCGATCGGACCGTGGTACACCCAGTTGGACGAGTTCCTGACCTCGGGCGAGTCGCATATTCGCAACCTGGAGGTCGGGTTGGCGCGCGCTGCCGACCTGGGAGCGCGAGCAACCCCCGTCGGTTACCTGCCCGATCAGTTCGGGCACATCGGGCAGATGCCGCAGATCATGGGCATGTTCGGAATCGAGCGCGCCGTGGTCTGGCGAGGCGTCCCCAGCGCCATCGACCGCGACGCCTTCCGCTGGGAGGCCCCCGACGGCTCGAGCGTGGTGGCCGAGTACCTGATCGAAAGCTACACGGCGGGCGAGGATCTGCGCACCACCGGGGATCCCGAGGTGGCCGCGGCGGACATCGCCTCCTGGGTCGCGCGGATCGCGCCGCACGCCACCCGCGATCGGGTGCTGCTGCCCCTCGGCGGCGACCACCGCGTGCCCGGTCGCCAGATGCCTGCGGTGCTCAGCGGGGCCAACGGCATCGGATCGGTGCGAGCCCACATCGGTTCGCTCGCCGAGCACGTGTCCGGACCGCCGCCACCGAATCTCCAGACGTGGCGTGGGGAGCTTCGCTCCGGTGCGCGCGCCAATCTGCTGCCCAACGTGTACTCCACCCGCGTGCACCAGAAGCTCGAGCGGGGGCGGCTGGAGTGGCTGGTCGAGCGCTGCGTCGAGCCACTGGCGGCCCTGGTCGGGAGCGACTGGCCCGCCGACGACCTCGCGCGGATCTGGAAGCTGCTGCTCCAAAACGGCGCCCACGACTCGGTCTGCGGTTGCTCGGTGGACGCGGTGGCCGAAGCCGTGGACGAGCGCCACCGCGAGGTCCGCGAGCTCGCCGAGCGGCTGGTCGGCGGCTCGCTCGCCGAGTTGGCCGGACACACAGCCGACGCCGGCACGCTTCGCTTCAATCCCTCGCCGTTCGAGCGGGAGGGCATTCCCGGGCTGGGCTGGAGTGTGGTCGACGCGCCCGAGCCGCCGGCGGAGGGGGTCGATCTGGGGTTCCGGCTGGTCGTCGAGCCGGACATCGGTGACCTCTACACGTTCTGCCCCGCCCCGTTCGGGGAGCCGGTCGAGGTCGAGGACAGCGACTACCTCGGCCTTGCCGTCTCGCTGCGCTGCACCCGCCGTGCAGACGAGGAGTTCGTCCGCGTCACGGGGACGATCCGCAACGCCCGCCCCGACCACCGGCTGCGCCTGCACGTGCCGCTGGCGTTTCCGGCCCAGGGGTCGGTGGCCGCCGCACCGTTCGAGCTGGTGCAGCGCCCCGTGACCTCGGAGGGCGGTTTCGAGGCCCCGTCTCGCACCTGGCCCGCGACGGGGGCGGTCTACGCCGGCGGCAGCGCGGTGCTCGGAGAGGGTGTGTTCGAGTACGAGGTGATCGAGGGCCGCACGCTGGCGATCACGCTGCTTCGCTGTACCGGTTCGATCAGCCGTCCGTCCGGCATGCCGACCAGGTGGGCCTCGGCGGGACCGCTGATCGCCGCGCCGGGAGGGCAGATGCTGGGCGAGTGGGAGGTCTCGCTCGGGATCTGGCCGAACGCCGAGCTCGAGCGCCTGCTCGAGATGCGTGAGCGCTTCGCGCTGCCACTGCTCATGGCACCGGCGCCGGGCGGCGGCGACCTACCGGCCGCGGGCACGCTGCTCGAGTTGGAGGGGGCGCAGCTGTCGTCGGTTCGACGCCGGGAGGGCGCGCTGGAGGTGCGGGTGTGGAATCCCTCCACCGAACACTGCAGGGCCCGCGTCGGCAGTCGGGAGATCGAGCTTGGCCCGGCGACGATCATGACCGTGCGACCGTGAGCACCGAGCCTCCAGCGACCTGCCCCGGGTGCGGGATCGCACTACCCCATCGCGACGGGCCTGTCCACGCGTACCTGGGCGCATCACCGGAGTGCTGGGCGCTGTACGGCGAGGTGCTCGCACGCGAGTACTCAGCCCAAACCGAGCATCCTCGCCACCACCTCACGGTCGACGCGTACGCCGTCCAGCATCCCGGGGTGCCGGAGCGACGGGCCATGCAGTCGGTGTGCATCCACCTGATGCGCCTGTGCCTGCTCCTCGAGCGTGATGCCGACCCGCCCGCAGCGGCCCGCATGATGGCGCGCATCCTCGAGCGCCGACCGGCGCTGCGCTGGCTCGAGCCCCCGCTGCCGAACGGCACGGTCACCGTCGCCGACATCGCCGCCGCGACCGACACGGAGTCGCACCGGCTGGCGGTCGAGCGCTGGTCGGCCGACCTCTGGCAGGCCTGGGCCGCCCACCACGCCACGGTGCGCCAGTGGCTCGCCGAGACCCGCGCGTAGCACCGCCCCGACGCGGTCGACGTGACTGTCGGCGCTGGTCGGCGGCCCACCCCACCCCGGGGTCAGACCCCGTACGGACCGGGGCACACATGCGGCACGGAATCGTGACACCGGCCGGAGTACTCGACCGGTTGCCGAAGGCGACGACGGCTAGTGGATCGTCGGACAACGTTTGCCGCTCTCACAGCCTGCTTTGATAGCAGGCTGCTCGCCATCGACACCACCAACGTTGCCTGACGACCGACTAGGCGAACTGCGGCAGATGCTCGGCGTGGGCGTCCAGCAGCTCATCCAGCACCGCCTGTCCGCTGGAGAGCGAGTGCACGAGCGGGTGGGCCATCATCGCCCGCAGCGCGAGGTCGCGGTCGCCGGTCGCGGCAGCCTCGGCGGCGAGTTCGGCGTGCCCGACCATCTGCCGCGCCAGACCGCTGACCGCTGCCGGCAGCGGCCCCATCTCCTGCCGGGTGATCTCGCGCCCGTGCAGCATGCACGGCACCTCGACCACCGCGTCGTCGGGCAGATCGGAGATCGCCCCGCGGTTGGGAACGTTGAGTACGAACCGCGCCGGCTCGCCAGAAACCACGGCCCCCATCAACCCGACGGCGTAGTCGCCATGCTCCGCGCTGTAACGCCCGCCGAGCGGCCGCGGGTCGTCGGCGTCGGCCTCCCGGCGGTAGCTCTCGATGATCGCCGGCAGTTCGAGCTGGATCTGCTGGGAACGGGTCATGCCGAGCCACCGGCTCGCCTCCAGCATCTCGTCGTGCAGCACGAAGTACTTGAAGTAGTTGCTGACCACCATCCCGAACAGCGGCAGCATCCGCGCAACCGGCTCCCAGTACGCATCGAGCGTGGCCGGGTCGAGCTCACCGATGCGGGCGCACAACTCGGATGTGACGTCACGCCCGTCCACCCGCACGGCGGTGGTGAACGTGAGGTGGTTGGTGCCGTAGATGTCGGTCTCCACGGACGCGGGATCGACGCCGGCGATCCCGGCCAACCACCGGATCTCGCCCTGGTGCTGATCGCACAGCCCGATCACCGGAACCCCGCCGTGGCGCAGCAGTGCGGTCGTCACCAACTGCACCGGGTTGGTGTAGTTGAGCAGCAACGCCCGCGGAGCCGCGCGCTCGCGCATCAGCTCGGCAATCCGCAGCAGTGCGGGCACCGACCGAAACGCCATTGCCAGGCCACCGGGCCCGGTCGTCTCCTGGCCGACGATGCCGTGCCGGGGCGGGATCACCTCGTCCAGATGGCGCGCCGCGTACCCACCGGGCCTGAATGTGGTGAGCACGAAGTCGGCCCCGTCGAGCGCGCGTTCCAGATCGGTGGTGGCCTCGACGGCGGTCCCGCCCCCACCGGCCCTCAGGATCGAACCGGTGAGGCGCTGCTGGATGTCGAGCGCGTCGCCATCGATGTCGTGCAGAACGAGGGTCGCGCCGGCGAAGCGCTCACGCTCACGGGCGAAGCTGAAGGCAAGCCCCGGCATGTAGGCCGAGCCTCCGCCGATGATCGCGATCCGCGTCACCGGCCGATCCTACCGAGCGGCACATCCGAACTCGGCAGCTACCCGTTGCGCAGGTTGCTGGTGTTCACCACCACGAGGTCGGCGCCGGTGATCAGGTCGAGGGTGTGCAACTGCGAGTCGTTCCATCCCGAACTCGAGACGCCCGAGATGTACCAGGGGGATCCGTTGTCGGCCAGAATCATGCCGTAGCGTTTCAGCGCGATCGCGATCGGACGCGCCTGAGGCGCCAGCCGCGACACGTCGAACGACGCCTTCAGCCGAAGCCGCAGGCCCATCGGAGGCAGCGCCGCGCACGAGCCCGAGCCGGCGTCGTGCCGAGCCGGGTAGATGTGTCCGGCGCAGGTCTTGGGCGCCGTGAAGCGAAGCGCATGGTTGATCACGCCGTTGGCATCCTCCTGGTAGCGGGCGAGCCCCGGCAGGATCGGCAGCCCCGCCGCGTCGGCACTCGTCCATCCATCGGGACGAAGGGCGTTGGAGCCGAGGCTCCAGATCGCGCCCGATCCGGCGGCCCAGCCCGTCGACGTGTGATGCGCCGCGTAGAGCTCGTAGAGGGTGCAGTGGTCGCGGTCGACGATCAGCATGTGATGGTCCGAGCCGGCCTCGATCCTGGGCGACGCCGGGATCGGGTAGGGGCCGGGATCGGACTCTGACGCGTACTGGAACCGCACCCGCACCCGTGGCTGGGTGCCGGCCACCGTGTTGTACGGGATGCCATAGCCGAGGTACGACCCGAAGTCTGGGTGCAGCCCGGTCGTGAGTCCGATCGCCTTGATCATCGCGCTCGAGTTCGCGGCCACAGGGAGCGCGTCCACCGGTGCGTTCCACACGTTGGTGGCCGGGAACAGCGCACAGCCCCGAGCCGACGGCAGCGGTGAGGCCCCCGCTCCGGTGGCCAGCAGCGCCAGCCCCCCGGCGGTCGCGCCGACGGCGATCGATCTGATGCGACCCCTCATACGGACAAGCATCGGCATCCGTCGCGTCGATCCCGCTCCCCCGCCGGGGGAGTCGGCAACGGCGGGCCAATCTTCCCGGCGTACTCTCGGTGACCATGCAACGCCGCGCCATCGGCATCGCAGCCGTGCTCGCTGTCGCGCTGAGCACCGCCTGTGGAGACACCTCCTCGACCGCGCTCGGGCCGCCCGCGGCCACGGGCATCCACAAGATCCGCCACGTGATCATGATCGTGCAGGAGAACCGGTCGTTCGACTCCTACTTCGGTACCTACCCGGGAGCCGACGGCATCCCGATGCGGCACGGACGTCCGGCGTTGTGCGTCCCCGACCCCGCCCACCACACCTGTGTACGTCCGTACCACGACACCGCCCTGGTCAACGCCGGTGGGCCGCACACTGCCGGAGCGGCGGCCACCGACATCAACCGCGGCCGCATGAACGGCTTCGTCGTCGCGGCAGAGCGCACCTCGGCGGGGTGTCTGCGGTCGGGGAACCCCAACGACCCGAACTGCAGCCTGTCCCGCGCCCGTCCCGACGTGATGGGTTATCACACGGCCGCGGAACTGCCGTTGTACTGGAGCCTGGCGCACCACTACGTGCTGCAGGACCACATGTTCGCGCCGGGCCGCGGCTGGAGCCTGCCGTCCCACCTGTACGGAGTATCCGGGTGGTCGGCACTGTGCACCACGGCCTCGCCGTTGAGCTGCCGTACCGACCTTTCGAGCCCCAACAGCGGGTCGACGACGCCGCGGGGGGCGCCGTATCGCTGGACCGACATCACCTACCTGCTGCACCGCGACCACGTCAGCTGGGGGTACTTCGTCTCGGCAGGCGGTCGCCCCGACTGCCCCAGCGGAGCAATGACCTGTCGCGCCGTGCACCAGTCGGCGGGCACCCCGGGTATCTGGAATCCACTCCCGCGGTTCGCCACCGTGCAGGCCGACCACCAGGTGGGGAACGTGCAGGACGTCAGCCGGTTCTTCACCGATGCCCGCCGCGGCACCCTGCCGGCCGTCTCGTGGGTGGTGCCGAACGAGCGGAGCTCCGAGCACCCACCGTCCTCAGTTGCGAACGGCCAGGGCTGGGTGGCAAAGCTGGTCCACGCGGTCATGCAGAGCCCCGACTGGAAGTCGACGGCGATCTTCGTGACCTGGGACGACTGGGGCGGGTTCTACGACCACGTCGCGCCTCCCCAGGTGGACGCCTTCGGGTACGGCCTGCGGGTGCCGGGGCTCGTGATCAGCCCCTACGCCCGTCGCGGATTCGTCGACCACCAGGTGCTCAGTTTCGACGCCTACCTCAAGTTCATCGAGGACGACTTCCTGGGTGGACAGCGGCTCGATCCCGCCACCGACGGCCGCCCCGACTCCCGCCCGACGGTGCGCGAGAACGTTCCCATCCTCGGCAACCTGGTGCGCGACTTCAACTTCGGCTGAACGTGGCTCAGCTGATGCCGGCAACGGCGGCGGCGAACACCTCTGCCGCGAGTTCGGGCGACAGCTCGACGACGTCGATCACGCTCGGTGCGAGCCGCTCGGAGCGGGCATACGCCGGCAGCACATCGAATGCCCGCGCCAGCAGCCGGGCGTCGATCCCCAGCGCGTCGGCCCGCGCCCCGGCCAGCCCGCCGCGCACGATCCGCTCGGGCCGCTCCGGGTCGTTGCCCTGCACCTGGCTCATGACGAGAACGCAGAACCCGATCAGGCTGCCGTGCACGAAGCTCCGGCCGCTCAGCCATTCGAGGGCGCCCGCCAGGGCATGCTCGCTGCCCTCCGCCAATCGCCGGCCCGAGGCTGTGCGCGCCGCGCCGACCGTGCGCAACCCCTCGGCCAGCCAGGCCACGCCCTCGTCCGTCAGGTCGACCAGCTCCGGCATCCGGTCCTCGAGGTCGTCGAGCATGCGCATGCCGACCTCGGCTGCCTGCGGCTGCCACGGCTCACCCCGTCCTGCGCTCGACGCCAGCCGCCAATCGTAGAGCGCCGTATAGCACGCCAGCAGGTCGCCCACGCCGGCCCGGCCGAGCCCGATCGGCGCCTGCCGGATCAACGCCGGGTCGACGATCACCTCGCGCGGGCGCACATGCCCCGCGTACCGCACGCGGCCCTCCTCCCGATACCCGAACGACGGTGTGAACGCGGCATCGGCAGACAGGATCGAGGGGATCGAGATCAGCCCGAGCCCGCAGCTGTGGGCGATGTACTTGGCGGTGTCGAGACTCGATCCACCGCCCAGCCCCACAACCACCTCTGCGGCCGCGGGTACGGACGCGGCAGCGCGCTCGAGAGCATCCCTGGCCGTGCTCCTCGACTGCACGACGGCCAGCGGCGCCGGCACAACGGCCGACACCAGCGCCCACGGCTGCGGGGTCGTGCACACCACGTGGTCGGACAGCCCGGTCAGACGAGCCGTCGCAGCACCGACCTCGACCGTGAGCGGAAACCCCGGATCCGGGACCACGTCCCCAACCCCCTCACGCCGGCTCGACCCACGCGCGCTTGCGGACCGCGTCGGTCGCAGCCGCGTCGAGCGCACGCCGGCGCTCCGGGTCGAGCGCGATGCCAACCGAGTCGAGAGCAAGCAGCACGCTTCCGACAACCGGCGGAACCTGGAGCACGACGGGTCGGGCACGCGGCGCGTGAGGGTGCAGCGCACGGGAGATGGCGTCCATCAGGAGTGGGTTGCCCGCACGGAAGAGCCCACCGGAGAGGACAACGTCGAACTCGTCGTCCAGCATGTCGAGGTGTCGCGCGACCAGCGCCGCCGATTCGCCGAGAGCGGCGCCGGCCCACTCGACGATCGATCGCGCCACGTCGTCGCCGGCCTCGGCGGCCCGCATCACCAGGGGAGCGGCGCTGCGCGGAGGTTCTATCCCCCGGCTGTACTGC
Source organism: Gaiellales bacterium (assembly GCA_038230835.1). Classification (GTDB taxonomy): domain Bacteria; phylum Actinomycetota; class Thermoleophilia; order Gaiellales; family JAICJC01; genus DASUHT01. The sequence goes on along the minus strand of JBBRMM010000015.1, from coordinate 77,747 downwards.
TCGAGGAACTCGAGCGCCGAGTGGCAGCCGCCGAGCGAGCACAGCTCCTCCGTGAGCACCGTCGTCGGGCCCCTTCCGGTGTAGGCGTCCGCCACGGCCCGCACGGCCTTCTCCGAGACGTCGCTGGCGGAGCCGACGTCGCCCAGCCCCGCGCCCTGGCCAAGCGTGCGGTAGGTCTGGCCGGCACGGTTGCGCCCCCCGGCAATCGCTCCGGTGCCGGCCACCAGCACCACTCCGTGCGGCTCGGGCGTCCCGGCCCGCAGGGCGACGAACGCATCGTTCACCAGCACGTAGGCAGCGGGCAGCCCGAACTCGTCGAGCACCCCGCGCAGGCGGGGCTCGTCGGACGCCCAATCGAGTCCGGCCAGCCCGAATGCGGCGGCATCGAGCTGCCCCAAACCGCCGCTCGCAGCCTCCAGCGCCCGGGTCGAGCCCTCGCGCAGTGCGTCCGCTGCGCCGCGCAATCCGGCGGCCTCCCAGTTCGAAGGGCCGGCGGTAGAGAATCCGCGCACCGTGCCCAACTCGTCCGTGACGACGGCGTGGGTCTTGCTGCCCCCACCGTCCACACCGAGCACGAGCGTCACGACGCGACCGCCGCCGAGGATCGATACGCCTCTTCGACCACGCGCATCACGACCACCCCGTCGGCGCCACCGGGACGCGGTGCCCGTCCATCCGCGATGGCGTCCACGAACTCCGCCATCTGGGCGCTGTACATGCTCTGCGGACAGTGCTCGTAGTCCGGGTGGGGAGGCTGCGCCGTCGCAAAGACGCGGGCGAATCCCGCGGTGCCATACACCTCGGTCTCAGCCTCCATGCCCGCGGCGTGGGGCTGCCACCACCCCGACTCGACCACCGAGTTGGTGCCGTTCGACCAGGAGATGAGAAGGATCCCGTCGTCGTCCACGTCGTATGACCCATAGCGGGTACCGATCGCCGCGCACACGCGCTGCGGCTCGGGGTCGCCGAGCAGGAAGCGCGCGGTGTCGATCGCATGTACGCCCATGTCCACCAGCGCGCCGCCGCCCGCCAGCTCTCGTTGCGTGAACCAGCCGGACGGCCCCCACCCGGGGTGGACGCCGTACCCGCGGGTCTTCACGATCTCGCCCAGTTCGCCGGCCGCGACGCGATCCCGAAGAGCGATCACATCGGGGTGGAAGCGCCAGCAGTGAGCCACCATCAGCCGCGCCCCCGACGACCGCGCAGCGTCCACCATCGCGGCGGCCTGCGTCCCGTCCAGAGCCATCGGCTTCTCCACCAGCACGTGCTGGCCTGCGCGCAGAAAGGCGATCGCCTGCGGGGCGTGGAGGGCGTTGGGGGTACCGATCACCACCGCGTCGACGCCGCCGTCGCCGACCAGGTCTTCCCAGCGCGTCGTGCGCCGTCCGATCCGGTGGGCGTGCGCCAGACGCTCAAGCGACGGCGCCCGCCAGTTCGCGGCCGCCACCAGCTCGGCGCGCGGATGCGCGAGCACGCCGCGGGCGTGGAAATCCATGATCCAGCCCGAGCCGACCAGGCCGATCCGAAGAGGGTCTGTCACGACGATCCCTGCAAGGTCGTTCGTATGATCTCCGATCTCGCCGCCCGGCGCTCGGGCAGCCGTCTACCCCTTGACTCCGGTCAGGGTCACCCCCTCGATGAACACGCGCTGGGCGAGGAAGAAGATCACGATCACCGGCAGCATGAACAGCAGCGCCGCCGCCATGGTCAGGTTCCAGTTCACGTGGTGCAGGCCTCGGAAGCCCTGCAGGGCGATCGACAGCGTCTGTGCATCGGGGTTCGACGCCAGGTACACCAACGGGCCGTAGAAGTCGTTCCAGGCGTAGATGAAGTTGAACAGCGCCACAGCCGCAATCGCCGGCTTGGCGAGCGGCACGATCACCCGCAGCAGGATCTGCAGCTCTCCGGCGCCGTCCACCCGCATCGCGTCGGTGAGCTCCTTGGGGATTGTCATGAAGAACTGCCGGAGCAGGAAGATCGAGAAGGCGTCGCCGAAGAAGCTGGGCACGATCAGCGGCTTCAGCGTGCCGATGAACTGGATCCCTGTCCACTGATGGAACTGCTTGGCGAACAGGATGTAGAGCGGGATCGAGGTGACCTGGTTGGGCAGCATCAGGGTCGACAGCACGAGCAGGAAGACCACGTTTCGCCCCCGCCACTCCAGGCGCGAGAACGCATAGGCGACCGGCACGCACGAGATCACCACACCGAGCGTGGAGAGCCCCGCATAGAGCAGCGTGTTCCACGCGTACCGCGGGATGTCGATCTGGTGGAAGACGGTGACGAAGTTCTTCCACACGAACGGGTCCGGGATCACCCTCGATGACAGCGCCTGCTGATCGGTCATAATCGCGGTCAGCAGCATGAACAGCACCGGCAGCACGAACGCCAGTGAGACCGTGATCAGCACCACGTGGTCGGCCACTCCCATCAGGAACCGGCGGCGGCGCACGCTCTGTGAGACGCGCCGGGGGTGGACGGTGGCCGTTGCTATGAGAGCCCTCCTCCGTAGTGCACCCAGCGCTTGGAGGTGACCAGCAGCACCGCGGTCACGAACATCGTGATCAGGAACAGCACCCAGGCCATGGCCGCGGCATAGCCCATGTGGAAGTAGGTGAAGGCCTGCTGATACAGCCACACCGTGTAGAAGAGCAGCGCCCCCTGCGGCGCCCCCACCTGCCCCGACACCGTTGTGGCGCCGACGTAGGCCTGGTCAAAGTACTGGAAACCGTCGATCACCCCGATGACGACGGTGAAGAAGATCACCGGCGTCAGCATCGGCAGTGTCACGTACCGGAAGCGCTGCCAGGCGTTCGCACCCTCCATCGCGATCGCCTCGTACAGCTGGCGGGGCACGTTCAGGAGGCCGGCCAGGTAGAGCACGATCGCGTCGCCGATCCCCCACAGCCCCAGCACCAGCAGCGCGGGCTTGGCCCAGGTGGCGTCGAAGAACCACAGCGGCGCCGAGAGCCCGAGCTTGCCGAGAGCCAGGTTGACCGGCCCGGTGCTCGGGTTGAGCAGGTACACGAACACCAGCGTTGCCGCGACTGTGGGGGCGAGCGACGGCATGAAGAAGAGCGTGCGATACATGTTGACGCCGCGCTTGGGCCGAGTCAGCAGCATCGCCGTGCCCATGGAGCAGACGACGCGCAGCGGTACGCCGAAGGCGATGATCCACAAGGTGTTTCGCACCGACTGCCAGAAGAACGGATCCCCCTGGTGCGACTGGCCGTTGATCGTCAGCTGCCCGAACATGAAGCGGTAGTTGTCGAGCCCGACCCAGTGGGGGGCGTTCAGCAGGTCGTAGTGGGTGAACGAGTAGTAGAGGGTGAGCAGCATCGGCCCCGCGGTGAACGCCGCGAAGCCGATGATCCACGGGGAGAGCAGCAGCAGCACCGTCCCGTACTTGCGCGCCGACGCCCGCCGCCGCGCACGCCGGCGCTCAGCCGGCGTGCGCCGCGGGATCGGCGCGAAGGCAGGCTCTTGCGAGACCGCTATGGCACCTGTCCCTGTGAGAGCTGGTTCTTGATGTCCTGGTCGAGCTGCACCAGCGCGGCGTGCAGGTCGGGGATCTGCCCCTTGACCCACTTGTCGTCGAAGGTGTTGACGAGATCGGCGTACCCACCGCCGGAGGCCTGCAGCGGCGGCGAGAACGATGACAGCGGGTTATTCCACACGTCGATGAAGGTCTTGAACTGTGGCGGGTCGTTGAGCGAGACCTTTCCCGCTGCGGCCGTCGTCGGCACGTTCCCCACACCGGCCGGGGGAGCGCCTGCCATCGTCGTCAGGTACTTGGTGTCGGTGGCCAGGTACTTCACCAGCAGCCACGCCTCGTCGGGATGCTTCGTCCCGTTGGTCATGCCGACCACGTCGCCGCCCACCCGGCCCGAGCCGTAGACGCTCGGCACGGCGGCCGGGAAGAAGGTGGTGCCGTAGTTGACCTTGGACTTGTCACGGGTGATGAACGCCGTGCGCCATTCCCCGTCGAAGACCATCGCGACCTTGCCGTTTTCGAACCCGTTTGTGGGGTTGAACTCGGCGTTGTTGTAGGTGGCGAAGAACCTCTCGATGTTGTTGTAGCCGTAGAAGTCGACCAGCTGCTTCTGCCAGTTGAAGGCCGCGGTCCACCCGGGGTCGGTGGCCAGAATGGGGTTGCCGGACGCGTCGAACCACTGGGCGTTCCACGCCCGCGCGAGGTCCGGCGGTCCGAGCTCCTCCCAGAAGTCGAGCGGCACGAACCCGGCAACCTTGATCGACCCATCCGGGTTGAGCACGGTCAGCTTCTTGGCGTCGGCCATCAGCTCATCCATCGTCTTGGGTGGAGAGATGTGCTGTTTGGCCAGCATGGTCTTGTTGTAGTACAGGCCATAGGCGTCGGTCAGCGACGGCAGGGCGCACTGCTTGCCGGCGAAGTTGGTGTAGGTCAGAGCCGCCTTCGCGAACTGGTCGATCGAGACGTGGTCGCGCTGCATGAACGGCGTCAGGTCCTTCCACAGCCCGCTGGAGCAATACTGGCCGATGTAGTCGGGCCCGAAAGCCAGCGCGACGTCCGGACCTGCGCCGCCCTTCAGCGCGGCGACGAGGTTGGGGTCGAACGTGTCGTTGTCAGTGTTCGGCTGGAGGACCTGCTTGACCGTGATCCACGGATAGAGCTTGTGGAAGCCCTTGAACGCGGCTTGGAACGGCTTGCCCTCTTCCCCCCCATACAGATCCCACATGGTGATGGTGACCGGCTTATGCGACGTCGCCGAACTCGTCGTCGGGTTCGACGAGCTGCCTCCGCACCCGGCCGCGGCCGCCAGGGCCGCTCCCAGCCAGAGCGTCGTGAGCCGTCCCCGCAGGCCGCCGCCCCACCGCGGCCGTTGTTGTGCGGCACGCTTGGTCATATGACTATCTCCCTTCGATCCGCTTCGCGATTGCGATTGAACACCTGATCCTGCGCCGCCGCAAGGGCGGTCGCCACCGCTCCGTGCAACACCACCTGGTCTCCCAGCGCGGAGACCGCCAACCTGGGCCGAAACGGCGAGATCTGCTCCAGTTCGAGCTCGATCGGGGCGAGCAGCAGGTCGCCCCCACCGGCGCCGATCCCACCGCCGAGCACCACCAGCTCGGGGTCGAGCACCGGCGCGACGGCCGCGATCGCCAGCGCGATCCGCCCGGCCAGCGCCTCGACGACCCGCAGCGCGGCCGCGTCCCCACGCCGGGCGGCCGCGAACACGGATTTGGGGCTCGTTGCCCGCAGGCCCTCGCCCCGGGCCAGCGCAACCGCGGCGGCGGCCGCCGCCGACTCCTCGAGCTGGCCGCGGCGGCGGTACGCCGGGTCATGCGGGTCCCCGGGGCCGACCGGCAGGTAGGCGATCTCGCCGGCGGCACCCGCGGCTCCCCGGTAGAGCGTGCCGTCGATCACGATCCCCAGCCCGATCCCCGTCCCGACCCAGAGCAGCACGAAGTTCGACACGTCGCGGCCGAGACCACGGGCCTGCTCGCCGAGCGCCGCAAGGTTGACGTCGTTGTCGAAGCTGACGTTGGTGCCGAGCTCGCGGCGAAGCGCCTCGACGAGGCCCTGCTTGCCCCAGCCGGGCACGTTGGGGCTGAGCGCAAGCTGATCCCGTGAGAGGTCGAGCACGCCCGGATTGCCGATCGTGGCGTGGGTGATCCGCGACCACTCGAGCCCATGGTCACCGGCCAGCCTGTGAGCGAGCTCGCCGAGCTGGGCGACCAGCGAGTCGGCGGTTCGCCGCGTGCGCTCGTCGCGGCGGGCGCGCACCGTGCCGGTGATGTCGGCGAGCGCCGCCCGCACCCAGTGGCGACCGACGTCGATCCCCACCACCCAGCCGGCGTCCGGGTTCAGCTCGTACAACACCGCACCCGGTCCCTTGCGGCCGGTGGAGCGGCCGGTCTCGTGCACCAGGCCGGCCTCCTCCAGCCCGACCAGCGCCTGCGACACCGTCGGCTTGGACAGGCCGCTGCGGCGGGCGACCTGCGCTCGCGACATGGCGCCGCCACGCCGGATCAGCTCGAGGATGGTGCGCTCGTTGATCGCGCGCAGCAGGCTGGGGGTGCCCATGGCATAGGTACGGGTGCTGCTGGCCGCCGTCTCCGTCACCTCGTATAGTAAGGAAACTTTCCTGACAGTACCGGTGAGGATATGCTGCGGCCCGGACAGAAGTCAAGCGACCTTCGCGGGGGAGATGAGGAATGAGCGAGCTTGCGATCAGCGGCGGAACCCCGGTGCGCACCGACGACTACCCGCGCTGGCCCCACCTGGACGAGACCGACGTCGATGCGGTGTCGGAAGTGGTGCGCAGCGGCATGGTCGGCGGCTGGCCGGAGCCGGGTGTCCACGCGGGCGAGTTTGCCGACGGGTTCTCCGCCTACCAGGGCGCCGCGCACGGGATCGTGATGGCCAACGGCACGGTCACCATGGAGGTCGCGCTGAAGGCACTCGAGATCGGCTGGGGCGACGAGGTGATCGTCCCGGCGCTGACGTTCGCAGCGACCCCGTACGCCGCGATCGCAGCCGGCGCCCTGCCGGTGTTCGTCGACGTCGAGCCGAACCGGCTGACGATCGACTGCGACCTGGTGGAGGCAGCCGTCAACCCTCGCACGCGGGCGATCATGCCCGTGCACCTGGGGCAGCAGATGGCCGATATGGACCGGGTCATGGAGATCGCCGAGCGGCACGGCCTGCACGTGGTGGAGGACTGCGCACACGCCCACGGCCGGCGCTGGCGCGAACGCGGTGCGGGATGCATCGGTGAGTTCGGCTCGTTCAGCCACCAGTCGAGCAAGATCCTGACGGCCGGCGAGGGCGGCACCCTGCTCACCTCGGACGACCGGCTGGCCCGCCGGGCGCACTCGCTGATCGACTGCGGCCGGCCGAAAGACGCAGCCGAGAGCGAGTACACGTTCGGGGCCAACTACCGGCTCGGCGAGCTGCACTGCGCCTTGCTCGTGCGTGGGCTGGCCCGCTTCGAGGAACAGCGCGCCCAGCGAGCGGCGATGGCCGAGGTGTTCGAGCGCGACGCTGAGAGCGTGCCCGGCGTGCGGCTGTACCCGGTGGACGAGCGGGTCACGCGATCGAGTTTCTACCGGTTCATCTTCGCCGTCGACCCCGAGCAGTTCGCGGGCGCCACCAATACGCAGATCGTCGCCGCGCTGGAGGCCGAGGGTGTTCCGGCCGAGATTCAGTACCCGCCGATGAGCCGCTACGACCTCTTCCAGCCCAGCCTCTCGCGACTCCCCGTGGCAGTGGAGTATGCGGATCGGCTCGACCCCACTCACATGAGCTTCCCGGTCGCCGAGCGAGCCGCCGAACGCGAGGCGATCTACCTCAACGAGAACATCTTCCGGGCCGGGCCGCAGGGCGTGCAGGACGTCATCGAGGCTCTGGCCAAGGTGCAGGAGCACGCCGCCGAGCTGACCACCAGCGTGGTCTGAGGAGCTACCCGAACGGCAGACCGCGAGCCCTGAGCCGGGCCGCGGCGCCGGGCAGCGTCGCCGAGAGTGCTCCGACCAACCTCTCCTGGGTCGCGATCCCGTAGGCACTGGCGGCGACGTACCGCCGCAGCGCGCAATCCACCAGGCGCGTCGGGCCGAGCGCCCGCAGCGCCCGAGCGCCGTCCACATACACGCCCAGCTCGTATTCCCGGTACGGGCGCCGATCCCAGATGCGCATCGGCGCACCGGTGAGCCTTCGCAGAGCGATGGGATCGGGCAAGCCGTCGAAGAACGGCCAGATTCGATCCAGCTCCGCCTGAGCGTACGTCGCGAGGCCCTCGTCGAGCACCGGATCGCGCGCCTGGTCGTTGCCGACCAGGGAGTAGAACCACTGGTGGGCCACCTCGTGCGTCGTGTCGCGGTCGATGCCGGCAGCGCCCAGGAAGATCATGGTCGGGTACTCGATGCCTGAACGGCCGAGATCCGGCACCACCGCCAGATGGAGCTCAGGCCACGGGTAGGGCCCGAACCGCGCCGCCAACGCCTCCAACGCCGCCCGGGCCCGGCGGGCCACATCCGCCGCTGACGCGGCCTGACCGTGCTGCACCGCCGCCACGACCCGGATCGGGTTGGGAGCATGGGCGACCGTGGTCGCCACGTCGAACCCGCCCACGGCGAGCGCGAAGTCCCGCACCGCCGTCGCGGTGAACCGGCCGGGGCCGGTGGCAACTCCGCTCGCCACAATCGCGGCCCCAGGCGGAGCGCTCACCCTGACATCGAAGTCCGCCGTCGGCGAGGAGGACGCCTCGGCCAGGCTGGAGGTCGGTGGGTCGGTGTCCCAGCCGACGCCCGCCTCCCACGCCAGGATCGGGAAGAACGACCCCAGCCGGACGGCCGAGCCGTGGCGCGAAAGCCGGTCGAGCGCAGGCCCCGGCAGACGCAGGCGAAACGGCATCGACACCGTGATCGCCTGCCCCGATGCGAGCGGATGCGCGGTGCGAACGACCAGCGTCGTCGGATCCGGCCGCGAGGCGGACATCCGCCGGCCGGCGGATCGCACCGGGCCGGTCGTGAGGAGCGCGCCCTCACCGGCCTGGCGTGGCCCGTTCGGCCACAGCCGGAACACCAACCGGTCGGTGGCGAGGTCCGGCGTGAAGGTGACGCGGAGGCTGCCGGTGACGTCACCTGCAGCCGGAACCCGCACGGCCAGCCGGTAGCGCGGCCTGGACGGGGCAGGCGCCGGGTAGCTTGGGCTCGGGCATGTGGAGCCGGCGGGCGACTGCGGGGCAACCGCGGTACCGCTCCCGTGGCACGCGCTCAGGCACACCGTCCCCGCGGCGAGCCAGGCTCCCATCCACCGGGCTCGTCCCATTCGCAGGTCTCGCATCCGCGCCATCGCAGCTCCTCAGCCGCGACGGGGCTCGTCGATTCCGCCGGCGGTTATGCATTGGACGTCGCGGCAGCCGCAGATGTCAGCCACCACCGCTCGGCCCGGGCCGGCGAGCATCCGACCCGGGCCGGCTCGGTTCAGCTCATGAGTGCGGGAGCACCGGAGTGCCCTCGGCCTGCACCGCCTGCAGGCTGTTGGGGTCGAGACCCAGCAGCTCGAGGATCGTGGGTGCGATCTCGGTGGTCTCGACCGGGGTCGTGACCACTCCACCCCAGCCGCCCCCGGGGGCTGCGACGATCAGCGGTACGTGGCGGTCCTGCGGGTCCGCGCCGCCGTGCTCGGCGATCTTGCCGGTGCCGCCCGTGTAGACAACGCCGTGCTGGACGACGCCGACCAGGTCGGGCACGCGTCGGTCACTCGCCGGCACGCCGAAGAACGCCGGTCCGTGCAGCACATTGGCCAGCCCGGAGGCGGTGAAGCCGATGGCGTTGCCGTCGTAGTCAGTCGCGACGTGTGCCGACGCCGGCTGCGAGTAGTGCAGCAGGAACGTCCGTGCGAACTGGAGCGCCGCCGGAGAGCGGTCGGCGAGCCACATGTACATCGCGTCGTCGTCGATCGAGAACGCGACCAGGTTGCCGGTGGTGCCGGTGTGGGCCTGCCAGGCGGCGTTGAGCGCGTCGATCACGTTGCCGTCGTCGATCCGCTTGAGCGCGGTGGTCTGGATCGGCGACTGGCCGTGCTTGGCCGAGACGATCACCGCGGTGGTCCCCAGCAGATGCCGATGAGCGATCTCGGCGAGCATCCGCCCGACCTGCCGGTCCACGAACCCGAGCGCGTCCTGCAGCACTGGGCCAGGCACCCAGCGCCCGTGTTCGAACACGTAACCGCCCGCCGCCGCAACGCCCCCGAGCGGCGAGCTGGGCAGCTTCTCAGCGGTGGAGACGCTTTGGAAGTTCATGCCCAGGATGGCGGGAACGCCGACCGCATGCGCGCCGCTGTGATCGAGACCGTCGATCTCGTTCAGCACCGACCGCACCTTGATCGCGTCGTAGAACTGGGTGTCTTGATTGTTCTGCGTCCAATCCGGCCCGGCGCCCGCGGGGAGGCTCGGATCGGTGGCGGAGCTGTTCACCTCAGGGGTGAACAGATCGTCGACGTTCGTCCCGTCCGGCCCGGCGAGGATCTCGTAGGCCGGGTGCTTGTCCGACCAGGCGGTGCGCAGACCCGCGTCGTGGGCGACCTGGAAGATGGTGTTCACGCGAAGGTACTGCCGCGGGTACACCGGAGCGCAGGCGGCGGGATCGATCGGCAGCTGTGCCCGGTCGATCATCCGCTGCTCGATCGTGGGCACATCCCCCGGCAGCCCCAGCACGCTTGCGGGCAGGCCAGGGTAGAGGTTGGGGATGCCGAATCCGGCGTCGATCGAGTCGGGATTCTGATCGAGGTTCTCGGCGAAGTTGACCTCGGTGCCCAGGCCGGTCGCCTGACCCGGAGTGCACGCGCTGCCGGGCGCCAGCAGGCTCCGGTTGTAGCTGTCGTCATAGTAGATTCCGGTTGTCTTCGGGATCCCGCCCGTGACCGGCGCGACCAGCCCGGGAAACGAGTCCGACGGAACCGGCGTGACCGCGTCGGTGTACTGCGTTCCCACCCGCGCGAGCAGCGCCAGGGCGCTTGCCGGATGCGTGCGCACCCACCAGCGCAGGTCGGACTGGTGGAGGCCATCGACCGACAGCAGGAGCACATGCCCCACCGGCGTCTCGCGCCCCGGAGCCGAGTGCCCGGTTGTCGAACCGTATGACGCTCCCCCGGTCACAGCACACAGCCCGACCGCCAGGGCACCGCCGCGGATCAGCCTCAACGTCAGCATCGTGAATCCCCCTTCGAGTGATCGACGCGTTCGGCGACCATGCTCGCTGCGCACGCGGCGCGGCTGGGGCACCAGGCGGTGAGTGCCCGGTGAGCATCCGGTGTAGCCCGCGGTCGTGCACGCGGAGATGCCCCGGCGCCTTTCGCCCCCGCCAGCCGTCTGCTAGGGTCAAACCGGTCAAGCAGGAGGGGACGATGAACGCGAGGTGGGGTCCCGCGGTCGGGGCGTGCATCGCCGTCGTGCTGGCGCTCCCACCACCGGCGGTGGCGGGCACGCAGAGCACGGTGCGGGTGAGCGAACGTGCGACCGGCCACGACGCCAACCAGAACAGCTCGTGGTCGTCGGTGTCGGCCGACGGCCGGTTCGTTGCGTTCTCGTCGTACGCGTCGAACCTGGTCGCACACGACACCAACGAAACCTCGGACATCTTCGTCCGCGATCTTGTGACGGGTTCGGTGAGACGCGTGAGCGTGGCGTCCGACGGGACGCAGGCCGACAGCGCGAGTTTTCACCCGTCGATCTCGGCCGACGGCGACGTCATCGCCTTCCAGTCGTCGGCGACGAACCTCGTCGCCGGCGACACCGAGGCTCATGCAGACGTCTTCGTGCACGTCGTGTCCACGGGGCAGACGCTGCGAGTGAGTGTCGGCCGGCACGGCGGCGGTGCGAACGACGACAGCGTGGAGCCCGCGATCTCAGGGAATGGGCGTGTGGTGACGTTCGGATCGGTGGCCACCAACCTGGTGTCGGAACCGGTGAACGCGACCGGACTGTGCTGCGACATCTTCGTGCGCGACCTGACCACCGGCCGCACCAGCCTGGCGGCCCCGATGCTGGACGGCACCGGGTCGTCCGACAGCTTCGCGCCGGTGCTGTCCTACAGCGGTCGCGACGTCGCGTTCGGGTCGTGGGGGTGCTCGATGGTCCGGCACATGCCGTGCGAGGACGAGAGCAACGTCTTCGAGCGGGACATGGTGACCGGACGGATGCGGTTGGTCACGCGGTCGTTCGACGGCCGGGTCGCGTACGGCTGTGGAGCGAACCCGGCCATCTCGGCCGACGGGACGCTGATCGCGTTCACGTCCGACGGCGGAAACGTCGTTGCGGGCGACACCAACAGCGCCAACGACGTGTTCGTGCGCAACCTGGCCACCGGGGTCACGACGCGGGTCAGCGTCACCTCCAAGGGCGCCCAGACCAACGGCGCGCTGGGGCGGGTGACGATGTCGGGCGACGGCCGCTTCATCGTGTTCCAGTCCGATTCCTGGAACATCGTGGCCGGCGACTCGAACCTGGTCTCCGATGTCTTCGTGCACGACATGCGTACCGGAAAGACGACCCGATCCAGTGTCAGCTCGTCCGGCGCCCAGGCCGACGGGTTCAGCGCCAACGCCGCGATCAGCGCCGACGGATCGCTGATCGCATTCGAGTCGGATGCGACCAATTTGGTGGCCAACGACTCCAACCGGACCACCGACATCTTCGGCCGTCTGATGGTCCGGTGAAGATGTTCACGCGGCGCGCGATCCGGATCGGGGTGGCGGCGTGCGTGCCGGCGCTCGTGGCCGCTGCGAGCGTGGCCGCGTCGGCCCACCCGCGACCGCAGGCCGGCGCCGCGTTCGCCTGTGAGGGTGGCTTCCATCAGGTATCCAGCCCCAGCTCCGGCACCGGCACCGGCACCAATGTCCTCTACGGCGTGACGGCGATCTCCCCCACCGACGCCTGGGCGGTCGGCTACCGCGCCACCACCACCACCGACAAGACGCTGATCCTGCACTGGAACGGGTCGAAATGGGTCAAGGTGGCAAGCCCCAACGCCGGCGGCACCAACCGGCTGTACGGCGTCGCAGCCGTCTCGGCCACGGACGTGTGGGCGGTCGGCTACCACATGGGCACCACCCTCAACTCCGTGAACCGCACGCTGACCGAACACTGGGACGGCGCGACCTGGACGGTGGTGCCGAGCCCGAATGCCAAGGTCGGCAAGCACGCGAGTCCCAACCAGTTGAACGGCGTCACGGTGTCGGGCACGAACGTGCTCGCGGCCGGCTACACCACCGACATCGGCAACACCGGGTCGCAGACGCTCCTCGTCGGCAACCCGGGCAGCGGATGGTCGATCCTGGGCAGTGCGAACACGGGTGACGCCAGCTCGTTCTTCGGAATCGACGCGCCGCCGTCGGGCCCCGTCTGGGAAGTCGGGCGCTCCATGACGTCGGGGAACACCCCGGACACCGTCCCCCTGATCGCGCGCGGCACATCGATCTCCGTCGGACCGGCGGTGACCGGCGTCAGCACCCTCGGCGATGTCGAGGCGCTCAGCTCCACCGACGCCTGGGCGGTGGGATTCCAGCTCGACTCGATGAGCAACGACACGGCGCTGATCGCACACTACAACGGCTCCAACTGGGCGGCGGTGGCGTCGGCTCCAAGCGCGTATCCGGTAACTGAGCGCTGTCTCGGCCGTCTCGGCGACGGACGTGTACGCGGTCGGCCACGCCAACCCCGGGTACATCGCCCCGTATGCCGAGCGCTGGAACGGCTCGTCATGGTCGGCCACCGCGGTCACCGACCCCGGCACGACCAGCTTCCTGTGGAACGTCGCCACCCTGCCGACGGGCGAAGGGTGGGCGGTCGGACAGACGCTCAGCGGCACCTACCGCACGCTGATCGAGCGCGCCTGCGGTCTTTGACCACATCTGGGGCTCACGCGCAGAACGACCGGCAGACGCTCTCGAACACGTCCACGCAGGTGTCCAGCGACGCCAGGTCGACCCACTCGTCGGCGGTGTGCAGCCCAGCCCCGACCGGGCCGTACACCACGCATGGAATGCCGGCCTCGACCAGCACGCCGGAATCCATCCAGCCGTAGTCCGACCGCACGACAGGGTCGGCTCCGGTCACCGCGCGGGCCGCGCCGACGAGCGCCGCCACCACAGGATCGTCACGACCGAGCATCACCGGTTCGCGGGCGATCACCGTTCGCACGTCGGCCGAGAAGCGCGGATCGGCGGCTCGCGCCCGCTCGAGCAGCTCCTGCATCTCGGCGTCGGCCTGGGTGACCGATTCGCCCGGCATCAGGCAGCGCTCGATGCCGACCCGGCACTCGGCGGGATAGCTGGGGTAGTTCTGACCGCCCGCGATGGTGGAGGCGTGGATGTTCGGCCGGCCCCACTCCGGGGTCTCTCGGGTGGCCAGCCGCCGGTCGAGCTCCACGATACCGGTCAGCAGCGTCCCGGCCAGGGCGATCCCGTCGAGTCCGTGCTGCGGCTCACCCCCAGCCGACTCCCGGCCGTGGCTCGTGACCTCGTACCAGACGAAACCGCCGTGGGCGAACACCACATCCAGATCGCTCTGCTCGGGCAACACGGCTGCATCGGCGGTGTACCTCTGCACCAGCGACTCGGCGCCCAGGCTGGCCCACTCCTCGTCGATCACCCACGCCAGCAGGACGTCGCCGCGCAGTCGCGGGCCGGCCGTGAGCCGTTCGACGGCCGCCATGCAGGCGGCGATCCCACCCTTCATGTCGTTGGTGCCGCGCCCGTGCATCCGCCCATCGCGGACATGGGGCACGAATGCGTCAGCATCCGCGCCCACCACGTCGGTGTGGCCGCAGAACATCAGAGACCGCCCGCCGCCGACTCCGCGCAACCGGCCCACCACGTTGGGCCGGCCGGGCGCCGCGTCCCATTCGTCGACCTCGAGTCCGGCGGCGCGCATCCGGGCCGCCAGGATGGCCGCCGTCGCGGCCTCGCCGGCACCTCCGGGCTCGAGCGTCGGATTGGTCGAGTCGGCCGCGACCAGCTCGCCGAGGAGGTCGGCGGCCGAGCTCACCGGTTGGCTCCGCATGACCCGCGCACGATCAGCCGGGTGCGCAGACGCAGGCGCCTCGGCGGCGACGCGTCGCCCTCGATCCGGGCCAGCAGCCGCTCGCCCGCGACCCGGCCCAGCTCGCCCACCGGCTGGCTGACCACGGTCAGCGGCGGCTCGACGATCGTCGTCCAGTCGAGGTCGTCGAAGCCCACCAGCGCCAGATCGTCCGGGATCCGCAGACGCAACTCGCGCGCCGCCAGCAGCACGCCGTGGGTCATGAAGTTGTTGGCCGTGAACACCGCAGTCGGCCGGTCGGCACGGCTGAGCAGGGCACGGGCCGCGCGGTGGGCCTCCGCCTGCGTCGAGCCCCCGATCGAGACCAGATGATCGTCGACGGCGATCCCGGCCAGGCGCAGCGCCCGGCGGTAACCGGCCAGCCGCTCGGCCGACGAGGAGATCTGCGGCGAATCCGACACCATGCCCACGCGGCGGTGTCCGAGGTCGATCAGATGGGCCACCGCGTTGGCCGCGCCGGCCCCGTTGTCCACCATCACCGCATCGGCGGCCAGCCCGCGCACCGCGCGGTCGAGCTGCACCAGCGGCAGCCCCGATTCGACGATCCCGTTCAGGCCGGCACCCGGGGCCGGAACGACCACCAGCCCGTCCACGCGCCGACGGCGAAGGGCGTCGATGGCACGCCGCTCACGCTCGGAATCCTCATCGGCGTTTGCCAGCAGCACGGTGTAGCCGGCGGCGTCCAGCATGTCCGACAGTCCGCGAGCAGCGGCTGCGAAGAACGGATTGTCGATATCACCCACCACCAGGCCGACCGTGTGCGTGGCGCGCGACACCAGCGCTCTGGCCACGCCGTTGGGCGTATACCCCAGCCGGCGCGCGCTCTCGTGCACCCGCGTCCGCACGCCCGCCGAGGCGTAGCCGTAGTCGCCCAGCACCCGTGCGGCGGTGGCCTGCGACACACCGGCCGCGCGGGCAACATCTCGCACCGTCACCGTCATGTCCGACATGATAGCGTTATCAGAGTCAGCGCACCTGCCCCGAAGGATCCCACTTTGGCCGACCTCGACCAGCTCGTCGAACGGGCGCACAGCTCGGAGCTCTTCAGCGCGCCGCACCTCGAGGCGGACTCCGCGAGATTCCTCGCCGAGCACGCCCAGCGGGTGCGCGAGCTGGCCGCGAATGCCCGCGCACGCTCCACCCGCCACGTCTGGTTCGTCGGATCGGGCGGCTCGTGGGCCTCGATGTACTCCGGCAAATACCTCTTCGACCGCCTCACCGGGGCTCCATCCGACGTGTCGCTCTCGTACGAGCTGGTGTGGCGGGCGCCCTCCAGACTCGACGCCGACTCGCTGGTGTTCGTCGCGTCGTACTCCGGCGGCACCGAGGACACGCTGGCCGCGCTGCGCTTCGCCCGCGAGCGGGGCGCCCACACGGTGGCCCTGGTCAGCCGAGCAGATTCGCCGATCGGCACCGAGGCCGACGACACCATCGCCTACAACTCGCCGGGGCTGTACTGCCTGCCGCTGCTTGCGGTGACGCTGTTCGCAGCTGAGTGGGGGCGGCTGGACGGCAACCCGCACGCACCCGGCCTGCTCCATGCGCTGGCCGACCTACCCGGCGCCATGGGCGAGGCCTACCGCACCCAGCGTGACCGCGGCCGCCAACTGGCCGAGCAGCTGGCCGACTCGGACCTGCTCTACGCGATCGGCGCCGGGCCCCTGTACGGACTGGCCTACAAGTTCGGCCTGACCGTGTTCATGGAGAACATGCGCATCCACGGATCGGTGATCGAGTCGGCCGAGTTCCGCCACGGTCCTGCCGAGATGCTCGACCGCCGCTCGGCCGACCTGGCGGTGCTGGTGGGCACCGACGAGTCACGGGCGATGACGCTGCGCACGGCGACCTTCGCCCGCTCGAGCGGCGCCCGCGTGGTGCTGTTCGACGCAGCCGAACTGCCGCCGGTGGATCCGCTCCTGACCCCGTTCGTGGTCAAGGTCGCGCTGCAGTGGTTCATCGTCTACGCCACCCTCATGCGCGGGATCGACGACCTCGACGCACGGGCCTTCATGGGTCGCCGGATGCTCGCCGAAGGCGGTGCCACGTGGCCCTGACGCTGGCCTGCATCGGCGACAACTGTATCGACCGCTACCTGGCGCCGGTGCGGCTGGCAACCGTCGGCGGAAACGCGCTCAACGTGGCTGTCGGGCTCGCCCGACGCGAACACTCGGTGGCCTATCTGGGGGCGGTCGGGGCCGACGCCGACGGCCGTTCGGTGGTGTCGGCCGCCACGTCGTCGGGCGTCGACATGAGCCGGGTGGGGGTGTACGAGGCGGAGACGGCGGTGACCCTGGTCGAGCTGCGTCCGGGCGGCGAGCGAGTGTTTGTCGAGGAGCGCCACGGCGCGGGCGAGCTGTACCGCCCGGACGATGCCGACATGGCGTTCCTGGACGGCTGCGCGTGGGTGCACGGGGCCGGCCTGGGCGAGCGGTCGGACGTGCTCACCCGACTTGACGGCGCGCGCCTGTCCTACGACTTCTCGTCCGCCCACGACCCCGCCCTGCTCGAGCGGCTGGCACCACTGCTGGAGATCGCGTTCCTGTCGGGCGCCGACCTGGATCGCGAACGGGCGCTCCAGATCGCCCGCGACGCGGTCGACGCGGGAGCCGGCTCGGCGGTGGTCACCCGCGGCGGCGAGGGCAGTCTGGGCTGGAACGGGAAGCTGGTCGAACGGACGGCCGAACCGGTGACCGTGGTGGACACGCTGGGGGCGGGTGACGCCCTGATCGCAGCGGTGATCGCGGCCCGCGTGCGGGGGTCCGAGCTGGGCGCGGCGCTGGAGGCCGGAAGCCTGGCCGCCGCACACGCCTGCACCCACTTCGGCGCCTGGGAGGCCGCATGACCGACGCCCGCTCACGATCGTTGTTCGAGGCCGCAGGGCACCATCTGGTCGGCGGTGTCGGCTCCGGCACGCGCTCGCCGCGCTCCGGCTGGCAGCCGGTGCCGGTGTTCGTCCGCTCGGGCGAGGGTGCCTGGCTCACCGACGAGGACGGAAACCGGCTGCTCGACTTCGTGATGGGCCAGGGTCCGCTGATCCTCGGGCACCGGCCGCCACGGCTGATCGAGGCGGTCACACGTGTGCTGAACGAACGCGGATCGCTGTTCTCGCTGGCCAGCGACCTCGAGGCGCAGGCGGCTCGCAGCGTGTGCGAGCGTGTGCCCTCGGTCGACCTCGTCCGCTTCTCCAGCTCGGGCACCGAAGCGGCCCAGTACGCGCTTCGCTTCGCCCGGGCGCACACCGGACGCCCGCTGATCGTGCGCTTCGAGGGCCATTACCACGGCTGGTCGGACGCGATCCACTGGTCGGCGCACCCGACACCCGACGACTGGGGTGATCCGGGCTCGCCGGCGGTGGTGGCCGGTTCGACCGGGATGCCTGCCCAGGTGGCGGAGTCGCTCGTGGTCGCCCGGTGGAACGACGCCGCTGCGCTCGAGCGAGTGTTCGAACGCCACGGCGAGCGGATCGCCGCGGTGATCACCGAGCCGATTCTCGGAAACTGCGGTGCGATCATGCCGGAGCCGGGGTATCTGGAGCGGATGCGCGAGTTGACCCGGGAGGCCGGCGCGCTGCTGATCTTCGACGAGGTGCTGACCGGCTACCGGGTCGGTCCCGGCGGCGCCCAGCAGCTGCTCGGCATCGACCCCGACCTGACCGTGCTGGCCAAGGCCATCGGCGCCGGCTTCCCGGTCGCGGCGCTGGGCGGCCGCCGCGAGGTGATGGAGATGGCAGCCGACGGCCGCACCATGCACGGCGGCACGTACAACTCCAACCCGCTGGTGTGCGCCGCAGTGATCGCGGCCGGCCTCGAGACCGGCCGGGACGGCTTCTACCACGAGCTCGACCGGCTGGGCACGCGGCTGGCCGACGGGTTGGTTTCGGCCGCTCGTCGATCCGGTTTGGAGGCGTGCTGGAGCGGCGTGGGCGGGATGTTCCAGCTGTGGTTCGCCGCCGCCCCGCCCCACGACTACCGCGACGCGTACGCGATTTCCCAGCAAAGCCCGTTCTTCACACTGCACCGCGAGCTGCGCGCACGCGGCATCCTGATCCAGCCGCCCCAGGAGGGCCTGTTCCTGACTTCGGGGGCACACACACCCGACGACATCGACCACATGCTGACGGCGGCCGACGAGGTGATGCCCGCGGTGGCCGAGGCGGTCGCCCGCGGAGACGTCGGCCCGAAGGGAGGACTGCGATGAAGGTGACCATCACACTGGTGACGCTGGCAGCCACGGCCGCGATCGCGGGCGGTTGCGGGAGCGGCTCGAGCTCGAGCTCGAACGGGGCGTCCAACACCGCAGTCAACGGCGGGGTCCTGAAGGCCGGTATCCCCGGCAACCCCGACCACCTCGACCCGGCGCTCTCGTACACGAACGAAGGCTGGGAGATCCTCGAGGCGACCAACAACGGGCTGCTGACCTTCAAGAAGGCGGTCGGCGGGGCGGGCGCTCAGATCGTGCCCGACATCGCCACCGCCATGCCCGTGGTCAGCGACGGGGGGCTCACGTACACGTTCCACCTTCGCCACGGGGTGATGTTCTCCGCTCCGGTGAACCGTGAGGTGAAGCCGTCCGACTTCAAGTTCTCGATCGAGCGCCTGTTCCGCGTCGACTCGGGCGGAGTCGGCTTCTTCACCGGCATCGCGGGCGCCCAGAGCTACGCCAAGACCCGCAAGGGCGGGATCTCCGGCATCGTGGCCGACGACGCGACGATGACGATCTCGTTCCACCTGAACCAGCCGGACGGCACGTTCCTCGACTACATGGCGACTCCCTTTGCCTTCGCAATGCCGGTCGGAGCGCCGAACAAGGACGTCTCCACCATCCCACAATGGCGGGTGGCGACCGGGCCGTACCGGATCACCGGCTACGTGCCCCACCAGTCGATCACGATCCGCCGCAACCCGAGCTTCAAGTCGTGGACACCGGACACCCCCAACGGCCACCTGGACGGCATCGACGTGGTCATCGGCGTCACCCCGGACCAGTCCGTGAACGAGATCGCCGACAACCAGTTGGACTGGTACTTCGAGTCGATCCCTCCCGACCGCTACAGCCAGCTGAAGCGGCAGTATCCGAAGCAGGTGTACCCATTCGTGCGCAACAACACCACCTACTTCGTGATGAACGAGCGCAAATACCCGTTCAACAAGCTGGCCGTCCGCCAGGCCGTCAACTACGCGATCGACCGAAACGCGCTGGTCAAGATCTACGGCGGCCAGGGCACCCCCACCGAGAACATCCTGCCACCCGGCTTCGGAACGGCCTTCAAGCGGCACGACCTGTACCCGTACAACCTGGCCAAGGCCAAGGCGCTGATCCAGCAGGCCGGAGTCGAGGGAGCGACAGTTACCGTGTGGGGGCACACCACCGACCCCACCCCGACCGCCGTCCAGTACCTCGCGAGCGTGCTCAACAACATCGGGCTCAGGGCCACCGTGAAGACCTTCGACGAATCGGTGTACTGGGACACGCTCGCCACCGCCAAGGGTGACCCGCAGATCGCCTTCCAGGACTGGAATCAGGATTATCCGGAGGGTCAGGACTGGATGGACGTGATCCTGAACGGCGAGCACATCGTGCCGGTCGGCAACAACGACCAGTCGTACACCAACATCCCGGCGTACAACCGGATGATCGACCAGGCCAAGCGGATGCCGCTGGGGGCCAAGCGCAACGCCATCTGGGCGAAGCTGGACTACCTGTTCATGAAGAATGACGCCGGCTGGGCGCCGTTCATGAACCGACAGTGGCCGAAATTCGTCTCTGCCCGCCTGCACGGCCTCGTGTTCAACGGCACCTACTTCGAGCTGTTCCCCTCCATGTATCTCACCAAGTGAGCCAAGCGGCGGTCACGGCGGGGCGAGGTGGGTTGAACCTCGCCTGGCGCCGCCTGCGCCGCAACCCCGCCGGGATCGCCTCCGCGGTGCTGTTCGCCGCCATCCTGTTCGCCTGCTTTCCAGGGGCACCGCTGTGGGTGAGCCACGTCTGCCACCACAGCCCCAACGACCAGAACATCCAGGGGTACATCTCCAGCGGCGGGCACCGGGTGCCTGTCGTGGCCAACGACGGCACCCCGATCGGCCCCGGGTGGCGGGCCTGCTACATCCTTGGCGCCGACGCCAACGGCCGCGACCTGTTCGTGCGCATCCTGTACGGCGGCCGGGTCTCGCTCGAGTCGGCATCCTGTCCGCCGTCGTATGTGTGGGCTTGGCGCTGCTGCTGGGGGTCACCGCCGGGTACGCGGGCGGCATCGCCGACGCGCTGATCTCGCGCCTGCTCGACCTGATCTGGTCGTTTCCCGTGTACCTGCTGGCGGTTGCTCTGGCGACGGCGTTTGCGGTCAACGGCATCGCGCTGGGACCGTTGCACGTGTCGTCGAGCTCACTCTCGATCCCGGTGATGGTGATCGCGATCGTCTACGTGCCCTACGTCGCGCGGCCGATCCGCGGGCAGGTGCGCGCGCTGCGTCAGATGGAGTTCGTGGAGGCTGCCGTGGCCCAGGGCGCCGGACCGCTGCGGATCATGACCCGCGAGCTCGCGCCGAACATCGCCTCGATGACGATCGTCTTTCTGACACTGATCGTGGCCAACAACATCCTCACCGAGGCCGCCCTGTCGTTCCTGGGCGTCGGTGTGCCGATCCTCACCCCCAGTTGGGGCAACATCATTCAGCAGGGCTATCAGACGATCGTCACGGCGCCTGCGCTGACGGTTGCGCCCGGGATCGCCATCATGCTGACCGTGGTCTCGCTGAACGTGCTGGGAGACGCCCTGCGCGACGCCCTCGACCCCCACGCGAGGCTACGGATCCGCTGATGGGGAGCGCTCTCGTCCAACGCGTTCTGGGCCTGGCCGCGGTGCTGGTGGCGATCTCGATCGCGGTCTTCCTGATCTTCAACGTGATCCCCGGCGGCGACCCCGCCCTGAGGCTCGCGGGCCGCCACCCGACGCAGGAGAACATCCGCCAGATCCGCCACGACTGGGGCTTCGACCACCCGCTGTACGTCCAGTACGCCGACATGATGGACCGGATCTTCATCAAGCACGACCTGATCTCCTACCAGGATCAGACCCCCGTGCTGCCGGCGATCGAGAACGGCGTGCCGCGCACCCTCTCGCTGGCGATCGGCGCGGCCGCCATCTGGCTGGTGTTCGGCGTGGCGATCGGTGTCCTCTCGGGGCTGCACCAGGGGCGGTGGCTGGATAGGGTGCTGACCGTGGTCGCCCTGGCCGGGGTGTCGATCCCGATCTTCTGGCTGGGGGCCGTGCTCCTCTACCTGCTCACCTTCCGCTACCACTCCAACCCGCTCTTCTCGTGGCTCCCGGCCGGTGGCTACGTACCGTTCACCCAGGATCCACTCTCGTGGGCCTCGCATCTGGTGCTGCCCTGGATCACGCTGGCGGTGGTGTCGATCGGGTTCTACGCCCGAGTGGTGCGCAACTCGCTGCTCGAGGTGCGCCACCAGGATTACGTGCGCACCGCCCGCGCCAAGGGGCTATCGAGCTGGCGCGTGCTCACCCGGCACACGCTGCGCACCTGCCTGATTCCGGTGGCCACGCTGTTCGGCCTGGACTTCGGAGCGGCGGTCGGCGGTACCGTGATCCTGATCGAGCCGATCTTCGGCCTCGAGGGAGTCGGCCAGTACGCCCAGGAATCGGTCCAACACCTCGATCTGCCACCGCTGATGGTGCTCACGCTCTACGGAGCGTTCTTCGTGGTCATCTTCAACACGCTCGTGGACGTCGCCTATCTGTGGCTCGATCCGCGCAGCAGAACAGCATGAGGGAGGCAGCATGAACCGCACCCTGATCATCCTCACCGCGCTGGTCACCGTGGCCGCCGGCTGCGGCTCGTCCGGCGGCACGTCCAACCCGTCCGGTGCGGCGGGCGCACCGGTCAACGGCGGCATCCTCAAGGCCGGTATCCCCGACAACCCGGATCATCTCGACACCGGCCTCTCCTACGCGGTGGAGGGGTGGGAGATCCTCGAGGCCACCAACAACGGGCTGCTGACATTCCAGAAGGCCCCTGGGGCGGCCGGCTCGCAGGTCGTTCCGGACATCGCGACAGCCATGCCCGGCGGCCGCACGTACACGTTCCACCTGCACCCATGCGTCATGTTCGGTGGGCCCGTCAACCGGGCGGTCAAGCCGAGCGACTTCCGTTACGCGATCGAGCGGTTGTTCCACATCGGCTCGCCGGGGGTCGGCTTCTACACGTCGATCGTCGGCGCAAACGCGTACGCCGCCGGGCATGCGCAGCACATCTCCGGCATCGTCATCGACGACGCCGCGATGACCATCACGTTCCACCTGACACACCCCGACGGGGCGTTCCTGGACATCATGGCGATGCCGTTCGCCTTCGCCGTCCCGGCCGGGATGCCGTACAAGGACATCTCGACCGACACCGCCTGGCGGGTGGCCACCGGTCCCTACCGGATCTCGAACTACGTCCCCCACCAGACCATCCAGCTGGTGCGCAACCCGGCGTTCAAGCAGTGGTCGCCCAACTCGCCCAACGGCCACCTGTCGGGGGTCGACATCCAGATCGGGGTCACGCCCGAGCAGGCGGTCGACGAGACGCTCGGCGGCCAGCTCGACTGGTACATGGAGGCGGTGCCCTCGGACCGGCTGGCGACGCTCGAGAAGCAGCACCCTTCGCAGGTGCACCTGTACCCGCGCAACAACGACACCTACTTCTCGATGAACGAGCGCAAGCCCCCGTTCGACAAGCTGGCGGTGCGCCAGGCGGTCAACTACGCGATCGACCGCGGGGCGCTGGTCAAGATCTTCGGCGGCCAGGGCACGCCGACCGAGACGGTGATCCCGCCGTCGTTCGGCGCCGCATACCACGAGCCGAACCTCTACCCGTACAACCTGGCCAAGGCCAAGCAGTTGGTGCAGCAGTCAGGAGCGGCGGGCGTTCCGGTGCAGATCTGGACGACCAATGCCGACCCCGCGCCGAAGGCCGCGCAGTACCTGGCGTCCGTGCTGAGCCAGATCGGGCTCAACGTGACCGGGGTGAAGACGCTGGACGATTCCGTGTACTGGGACACCCTGCTGACCCAGAAAGGCGACCCCCAGATCGCCTTCAACCACTTCGACCAGGACTACCCCGAGGGCGAGGACTTCATCGACACCCTGCTCAACGGCGAGCACATCGTGAACGTCGGCAACAACGACGTCTCGAACACCAACGACCCGCGGCTGAACCGGATGATCGATGCGGCCAAGCAGATGCCGCTCGGAAACGCGCGCGACATGGCGTGGGCGCGCATCGACAACCTGTTCATGCAGAGCGACGCCGGCTGGGCGCCGTTCCTGCACCTCGAGCAGCCGAAGTTCGACTCGGCGCGGCTGCACGGACTGGTGTTCACCGGCAGCTACTTCGAACTGATCCCGGAGATGTGGCTGGCCAAGTAGCCGCCCTCAACCCTGGCGAACCGACCCTGGGGGCGCCGCCGCCAGACATCCGCTTCGGGGGCCGGTCGATTGACCGACCCCCGAACCACGGGTGTGTCACCGACCGCTCAGGAGGCGCTGATCTGAATTGCGGGGATGTACGGTCCCGCGCCCCAGCACGCCGAGGTCGGCGAGTCGAGGTTGAAGATCCCCGGAGTGGGCGTACCGTCGCAATAATCGCTCGACTGCGTGGCGTTCTGGAACACGGTCCCAGGATTCACCTGGGAGCCGATGGACACGGCCGGTGAGAGCCCGAAGTTGAGCGAGTCGTATGGGCATCCGGCAGCGGTGCCGAAGCACGCCGCTGATTCCCCAATCGGGCTGTAGCCGTAGTGAGTCGTGTTGTAGGCGACGCCGGCGATAATCGAGTCCGGCAACTGGATCCCCAGGCCACCCACCTTGAATGTGATCGTGGCGACCTTGCCGTTGAAGCACTTGCCCAGTGAGCCCGACCACCATTCGCCAGCATCGGTTCCGTGGCAGTGCGTCAGGTTCGCGGTGGGCCGGTAGGGCACATCGAACGACTGGGTGAACGACTGGATCAGCGGTCCGGGGAGATCCGGGTTGACGCTGTTGGGACTGTACAGATTCAACGTGATGGGCACCGAGAACGTCGAACGCGGTGCCGAGAAACAGTTGCTGCTGAACCAATTCCCGTCCTGACAGGCCCAGCTGCTCAGCTGCACCTTGACGGTTCTCACGATGCGCGGCCCCCCACTCGGAAATGCGACCGCGTCTCCGAACTCGCTCACCTGGGACGCCTCGAAGCCGACGCTTGGGAGATTGCCGGGAGCGGGCACCGTGCTCTGGTAGATCACGGTGCTGGCGGCGGCCTGGCTCACCCCAATGCCGAGCACAAGCGTGGGTACCAGTGCGGTCAACGCTTTTCTCACAACCCCTCCTATCTAGCTTGGTCGCCACCGATCTCGGGGCGCCTCGGGCGCCCCGCCGCCCGCGGCGGTCAATGGCCAGGATCACGGTACGCCGCCAGCGTTACCGTTTCGCAAACGGCGCCGGTCGCTGCCGTGAACACGCTGGGAACGTTGCAACCGCGGGCTCAGGGCGATCACCAGCGGCTCACGATCCGGTCACCACACGCTCACGATCCGGTAACGGCCCCGACACCCATGTGAGGCGCCCGGCCTCGGATACTCGATCGCGTTCGTAGCGATGTGGGCCAGGCCGGAGAGGCCGCGAGCCGAGGGGACTCGCGGCCTCACGGCCGCGGAAAGGGAGACCGTGGTGTCCAAGATGCAGTACCGGATGCTCAGGGTTGCACTGGGGGTCGCGGTCACGGCCGGGTGGGCCGCCACGCCGGCGGCCGCACAGCTCCCGGCGCCGCACTCGACGGCGAGCACGGGCCCGTGTGGAACCGCGGTCGACCCGGCGCCGGCCCGCTTCAAACACGTGTCGTGATCGCGCTCGAGAACCACTCGTACGGCGACCTGATCGGTCCGGCGGGGTCGCCCGCCGCCACGGCGGCGCCCTACTTGAACGGTCTCGCAGCGGACTGCGGGCTGGCTTCGGCCTACCGCAGCATCACCCACCCGTCGCTCCCCAACTACCTGGCGATGACCGCGGGATCGACCTTCGGCACGACGTCCGACTGCGGATGCACCTTCCCGGTCGGCGGTATCTTCCTGCAGGCCCAGCAGGCCGGTGTCGGATGGGGATCGTACGCCGAGGGCATGCCCTCGAACTGCTACCCGTCCCGCTCCAGCGCGGGCCAGTACACCCAGAACCACAACCCGCCGGTGGTCTACAGGGGCCTCGCGTCGACCTGCGCCAGTCGTGACCTGCCGCTCGGCACCACGACCGAGGGCGCGCTCGCCCATGCGCTCTCGGCCCGCACGTTGCCGGGCTACGTCTTCATCGCTCCCAACCTGTGCAACGACATGCACGCCTGCTCGATCACGACCGGCGATCAGTGGCTCGCCGTGTGGATCCCACGGATCGTGCGCAGCACCGCCTACCAGGCCCACCCGACAGCGATCTTCATCACCGTCGACGAGGGCACCGGGGGCGCCATCGGCGCCGGCGAGGACTGCGCCGCCAACCCGACCGACGAGAGCTGCCACGTCCCACTGATCGTGATCAGCCGCTACACGAAGCCGGGCACCGTGTTCAGCGGCGCGCTCACCCACTACTCGCTCCTGCGCGGCTCCGACATCCTGCTGGGACTGCCACCGCTGCGCGACGCCCAAACCGCACCGGGCCTGCTGGCCGCCTTCCACCTGTGACAACGCCGGCCGACACACCCTCGATAACCTACCAGGTGCACGTGCGCCCCAGGGGCGGGGGATCTGGGCGCGCTGGCAGGGTCGAATCGTGACCATCGACCCCACGGGCCGGCGCCGGCACTGGCGCACCCGGTCAGCCCGCCGCCGTGAGACACTGATTGCGACGCTGTGGGCAGAAGCGAGGTTCGACATCAAGCGGCACACCGACCGCGCGGACGCCGTGATCATCGAGCATGGGGCTGCGTGAGCCACGCCCCGACGGAGCCCGGATCGCTCAGATCCGCTCCGCCAGGATCGCCTCGGGCAGGAACGCACCGACAACCCAGTTCGGGGCGTCCACGACCTCGTGGATGCGCAGGTCGCAGGCGACACTGACCAGCGCGTAGGCCTCCTGCCGGTCGAGCCCGTACCGATGCCCGAGGTGTCCGATCATCGACCGCACCGACTTGCGGGCTGCCTCCATCAGGTCGGGGGCAACCCCCGTGCACACGTGACAGGCGGACTTCGACGCGGGCTCCCGCGCGGCCGCCGGCAGGTGGTACTGGGGCTGCTCGATGGCAAAGTCACGCCGCAGGGAGAGCCGCACCGTGATGTCCATCGCGGTCTCGACCGCCGTGCCGCACACCTCGCCGTCACCCATCGCCGCATGCGTGTCGCCGACCGAGAACAGTGCACCCTCCACTCCCACCGGGAGGTACAGCGTCGACCCCGCTCGCAGGTGCTTGATGTCGAGGTTCCCGCCGAAGTCCGACGGGGGCAGCACCGAGTGCCGGCCCGGCTGCGGCAGCGCAACGCCGATCGTGCCCGGAAACGGTTCGTAGGGCAGCGAGATACCGTCGCCGAAGGCGACCACTCCGTGCTCCGCGTCGACCCGCGAGATCCGCAGCCACGGCTCCGGGAACTCGTCTGCCAGCAGCCCGAACCCGGGGAAGATCGCCGTCCAGCCCCAGTCGCGGGGCCGGAACTCGAGGATGTCCACCGCGAGCACGTCGCCCGGTTTCGCCCCCCGCACCTCGACCGGCCCACTGACCGGGTTCACGTGCGAGAAGTCGAGCCTGGCCACGGCGTCGAGCGTCGAGCCGGCGTCGATCTGCTCGTCCGAGGCGTCGCGCACGTGCAACAGCACCTCCGCGCCCGACTCGACGGAGAGCACTGGCTCGACGCTGTTGTCCCACGCGTATTCGAACGCCTCCGTGCGCACCTCGTGGATCGTGTGGGCGTGCATTCGCTACGACACCTCCTCAGGCTCGCCGCCGGCGCCCTCGTGGCCGTGGCGGAGCTCGTACTCGAGCACGAACTGGTCGAGGGCCGTCTGCGGGTCGCCGGCCGCCGCGCGCTCACGCGCCAGCCTGCGCACCCGCTCGACGATCTGCTCAGGCGCGATCAGCGGCCGCATCGTCTCGGGATCGAGCCGGTAGGCGGCGTGGAGACCGCGCTCGCCGGCCACCGGGTCGCGCACCTGACGCAGGTACGCCCCGACCAGCCGGATCAGCGAGTCGTCATCGGCCGCAATCGCATTGACCCAGGTAAGGCACTCGTTGCGGTCCCACACCCGCCAACGGTCGAGCACGTCGGCCAGCAGCGGCACGTCGAGCAGCCGGTTGCTCGACACAGCCTCGCGGATCCGTCCGAGCGCGACCTGTTCGAGCGCAGCCAGGTGGTCGAGAGTGACCGTTCGCTGCTCCTCCGGCAGATCCGGAGCCTCCCCGTGCCGCCCATGCTCGCGACCCAGTCGCGCCACCTCCGACACGATCCAGCCGACCGCCTGACGGCGACGCATCTCGGCCTCGAGCAGGGCGAACCGCTGCGGCTCGTCGAGCCGCGCCAGGAGTGATCGCAACACGGAGCGGACCGTGGTATCGAGTTCCCCGCGGAGCTCGTCCGAGACGTCGAGCATGCCCGAGACCATCGGAGCCAGCAGCGACACGTCGATGGTGGGGATCGCATCCTCCAGCCGGGCCAGAAAGGGGACGACACGTCGCGCGCCGGTCGAGTCGCGTTCACTCGCAAGCCGCGTCAGCAGCGCTGCGAATGCGCCCGGATCGCCCGCCTGAGCGAGGTGTGACTCCATCTCGGCATTGGAGATCGCGGTCTCCGGGACGACGAACTGGAAGTACGTCAGGAACAGCTCGGGACTCGCCACGAGCATCTCCTGCCGCGCCCCGTCGCCGGGCGCCTCGCGATGGATGATCAGACCCTGCACGTCGGGAACCGCTGGGAACAGGCGCAGCACCAGCGTGATCACGCCCAGACGCACCGCCGGATCGAGCGCCATGATCCAGCCCTCGTGAAACTCCTTGGTGGCGGGGTCGGCGGTCGCGGCGGTGCGCGGCCGGGTTGCCCCGGCGAAGCGTTCAGGGGTGCGACGGATCAGGTCGTGCAGGGTCGGCTCGAACAGGCGCAGGGCCTCGATCGCGATGAAGTCGACGGTGTTCACCTCGCCGCTGATCGGCGGGTAGGTGAGCCGCAGCACGTTCATCAAGCGCACAACGTCACGCGGGGTGCGGATCAGCGAGTCGATTCCGGGGGAGAAGATCTGGCTCCAGTGGTCCTCGGTGACCACCGACGCGGCCGGATACTGCTCGAGCAGTTCGCGCAGGTGGTCGAGGAACATCTGCTGGAGGCTGCCGGCGTCGGGCAACGGCAGGTCGAACGGCACCTGCACCAGCTGCGCCACCTCGCTCGGGGGCAGATGTGCGCGGTCGAACACCAGCACGTGCACGAGGTTCGGGAAGGCCGCGATCACCTTGACAAGCCGCGCGACCTCCGCGACCCGGTCCGGGTCGAGCCGGTCGAGGTCGTCCATGACGATCACGAACTTCGTCCGCTGTGCCCGGAGCGCCCGCGAAAGACGCACCCGCAGCGACACCAGGTCGAGCGGCGCACGCGCGTCCGCCAATCGCTCACCCTCGTCCGTCAGCGCCGGCAGCAGTTGATAGAAGAACCGGCCGGCGAGGTCGTCCCCGGCGGCGAACAGCCACGGGTTGAACTCGAGGACGACGGTGTTGGGTGCGCCGGCGAGGTCCCCGCGAACGAGGTTTGCGACGCTCGTGCGGCCGGAGCCGGTGACCCCGTGTAGACCCAGCACGATCCCCTCTGCCGGTGCCATCGCGGCGATTGAATTCGCCATGTGACGTGCAAACCGGGCGTATCCCAATCGGTCGTCAGCCGCTGTCTGGAGCGGCAGGTCGGGCGAGAGCAGGGCGGGGGGTCGCGGCGTGGACATAGGCCGCCGATCATACCCACGCACCGGACATCTCCGGCCCGGGACCCGGGGCGGCACACGGCCCAGCCTGGGTGGCCCACCCCCACCCCACCCCGGGGTCAGACCCCGTACGGACCGGGTCACCGTTCCGTGACGCTTCCGCGACGGTGCCTGGCACCGAAGGGGGCACCGACGGGGGCGCCGCTAGGCGACGGTCAGGATCCAGCCGAAAGCGCCGACGCGGCGGCGCAGTCAGTCGCGGCCGCTCCGGCGGGCACGAGCTCGGTGTGCGCACGCTCGAGCGAACACGCCATCCGAGTCAGTGTGGCAGCGGTCTTCCGAAGCAGCGCCCGATTCGTCAGCTCGAGCTTGCGAGGTCTCGCGAAGGCCCCGGTGAACGACACCGGGGCATGTCCGGTGCCGAGGGCGTCGATCGCGTTCTGCCAGGCGCTGGACAGGCTTTTCGTGCCGAGTATCAGCTGGGTGAGGCCGGGGACGACGGCGGCCTGAGCCGGGGTGAAGGCGTTCGCGCCGACCGCGGCGTTGTTCCAGCCGAGCTTGAGCCCGGCGAGCAGGGCGGTGACGGCCGGGGATCCCGGCCGCCGGGTTTCCAGCTGGGCTTCGGTCGCGTCCGCCGTGGCGATCAGCTGAACCACCCGGGTGAGGTTGTCGGTCGCCTCCTTGACCGCCAGGAACCGCTGGACGTCAGCGGGCCCGAGCGGAGCGGTCGTGGCCGCGGACCCGCCCGAGCACGACGCCAGCAACGCGAGAAGCGTCACCAGGCCGAGCAGCCGGCGCGCCCAGGCGGAGCGCGGACGGGTCAGGCGGCATCCCTGGGATCGTCGAGGAACCGGTAACCCAGACCGCGAACCGTGACCAGATGCGATGGTTGCCGGGGATCCAGCTCGATCTTCTGGCGCAGCCGCTTGACGTGCACGTCCAGTGTCTTGGTATCGCCGAAGTAGTCGTGCCCCCACAGCTCCGAGATCAGCAGATCCCGCGTCAGGAGCCGCCCCTTGCGCTCGAGGAAGAGCGCGAGCAGGCCGAACTCCCGCGGAGTCAGCTTCACCGGCTCGCCGCGCACCGTGGCCTCGTGCCGATCGAGGTCGAGCTCGACCGGGCCACCGCGCAGGATCTCGGTCAGCACCGGCGTCTCGCCGGTCATCGCCGCCCGCCGCAACTGGGCGCGCACTCTCGAGACCAGCTCCCGCATCGAAAACGGCTTGGTGACATAGTCGTCGGCGCCCAGCTCGAGCCCGGCCACCTTGTCGGCCTCCGTGTCCTTGGCCGTCAGGATCAGGATCGGGACGTTTGATTCCTGCCGGATCAGCCGGCACACGTCGAGCCCCGACAGCTTGGGGAGCATGAGGTCGAGCACGATCACCGCCGGCCGTTCGTCCTGCGACAGTTGCACCGCGAGCTCGCCGTCGCCGGCGACCACGACTCGGCAGCACTCGCGCTCCAGCGAATACTTGATGCTCTCGGCCAGCGACGGCTCGTCCTCGACGAGCAGCACCGACGATCCCGCGTCTGAATGAGTGGAAACGATTGCCATGACCCCAGTGTGCCGGTGTCCCGCCCGGATGTGGGGGTCGGAGCGGTGAAGCGAATATGTCCATGTGGTGACCGCCATGCACGGGTGGGAGGGCCCGGCAGGTGCCGGACCCTCCCATCGCGGTCTCGATTCGGGACACCCGAGAGTGTCCCGGTGTTCACTGGATCAGGTAGTGAAGGTGACGCAGTACGTGCCGTCGGACTGCTTCTTCAGCGGCACGAAGCCCTGCGCAGAGATGAGCGCCGGGATCTCGCCCTGCGGCTGGCCCGATGCGTTCGGAGCCAGGCGGTAGGCCTTGGCGGTCAGCGGATCGAGGATCGGGCTGCCGAGGTGATCCTTGTGCACCGACTCGTTGGAGCAGAGGAACCCGCCCTCACCGGCGAAGTTGGTGACATACGCCGGCGCTGCCGGCGCGGTGCCGCACAGGTTGCTGTTGGCGGGATCGCCCTTGCAGTAGACGTTGAACAGGAAGCGGCTGATCGGGAACGTCCCGCCCTGAATGGCGTTCGTGCTCGGCACCTTGCCGTTGATGTTGCCGATCGAGCTGCCGTCGCTACCGGTGTACAGCTTGCCGTACGTGCGGTGATAGACGCCGACCGAGTACGGGAAGATCGCGTTCTTCTCGTCGCCGTTGATGTGGATCAGCGAGTTGGTGTTCTCGGGGCTCACGTTTGAGCCCGGCTGACCGGGGTTGGTCGGGTTGGCGACGCAGTTGGTGAGCGCCTGGCCGGAGGCCAGGGTCACTCCCAGAGCCGCCGCCCAGGTGACGCCGGTGCCGGAGTTGGCCTGCGGCACATACACGTCCATGGGGACGCTGCTCCCGCCGACCTGGCTCCAGTTGGTGACCGAGCAGTTGACGAAGATGTTCTTGAGCTGCACGGTGGTCAGGCTGTTGGTACCGCTCTTGAGCGTCGCACAGCCGTTGCCCGGATACAGCGTCGTGTTGGGGAAGCACTCCCACGAGACGCCGTCGCGGGCGAACCCGACGAAGTGCAGGCCGCTGCAGTCGGAGCCGCCGCTGGAGGCCGGGAGCGGGACGCGCGAGGAACGCGCGAGATCGGTGTAGGCAACGCCCGCAAGTCCCGTCTTGCAGAGCTGGTTGATGCCACCGCCGGAGCCGATGTAGAACCTCTGCGCCACGAAATCGTGGAAGATGTTCTCGAAGTCGCTCGTGTTCTCGGTGCCGGCATTGGGGCACGAGCCGTCCAGCGGCTGCGGCGACTTGAGCGGGTTACACCCGGGAGCCTGGTTGTACAGGTCGCCCATCGCCGTCATCAGGTAGTAGGTCGTGTCAGAGCCGCTCTGGGTGATCTGCTGCGATGTGGTCTGCACCGCTTGCGCCGAGCCGCTGACGGCCAGCACGACGGCGGACACGATCCCGAGCAGGATCGGCAGCCTGATGAGCTTTCGCTTGTTCAAAACGATCTTCCTCCATCGGAAAACTGTGTGAGTGATGTGGCGGCCGTCCACCCGTGTGGCGGCCGTTCGACCGGCGTCGCTGTCCCTCCAGGTCCAACCCCCCTTTTCGACCGACATCCGAGGCGCGGCCTCGTACCGCTACCTTTCTAACCTCCGCAGGTGGCGGTCATGCGAACGATGATCGGCCCTTTCGTGAACAGTGCGGAAACGTTCGCGACGGGCTCGGGGGTTTACTGGTTCCCGACCAGCTGCACCTGCAGCTGCCCACGGAACCGCCGGTCGTAGGTGGAGTGGTAGACGATGCTGAGCTGGGCGTTGGGGTTGAACGACCACGCCCCGCCCGGCTTGATCGGCCCGGAGTCCACCGGCGAGCCGAAGTTGTCCAGATGCACCGACTGGGTACTGGACGACACGTTCTTCCACACCACCGGTGTACCCATCGGCGCCAGGAGGATGCGCGGCCGGAAGCCCGAGGCCGTGATCAGGATGGTGGTCCCCATGCCGGCGACCGGTGACGCGGAGGTGGAAGAGCTCGGCTGGGTGCTCGCGGCCAGCGTCGGTCCGCCCGACCCGCCGCAGCCGGTCGCGACCGCCAGGCTTGCCGCACACATCCACGCGAGCGGTCGGCGGGTCACAGCGACGGCGGCAGCAGGCCGTCAACAGCCCCGTAGAACAGGAACGCGAGCGTGATCAGCACCGGCGCGGCAAGCAGGTAGGTGACGGCCGGCGACCAGCGCCGCCGCAGCAGATACCAGGTACCGCCGATCGCCGCCAGCAGCAACTCACCCCACAGCAGGACGAACCCCCATCCGCTGTTGCCTGCGGACAGGCCAGGTTGCTCACCGGCGGGAGCGAGCGGGAGCGGGCCCGGCGCCTGCAGGGCCTGGCCCTCGAGCGCGGCGACGATCACGATCTCCTGTGTGGGCGCGTAGGCCGGGTCGGCGGTGATCAGGGTCAGCCGGTCGGCGGTGCTCGGAGCGGCCACGGCGGTATTCCCCAGCGACGCGATCTCCGTCTTCGTGACCAGGTAGGTGAACTGGCCCTGGCGGGTGAGCACGTCGATGCTGTCACCGACGCGGATGCCGCCGAGCTTGGCGAACGGCCCGCCGTAGGCAGTTCGTCTTCCCACGATGACCGAGTTGCCGGCCTGTCCGGGCGCCGGCGAGGCCGGGTCGTGACCGGGCCCCAGCTTGGTGTCCGCCGAGCCGGTCCCCTGCACGACCACCTGCTCCACGCCGACCGTCGGGATCTCGATCACGCCCACCGGCTGTCCAGGCGGGGGTGTCACCAGGTCGGGCGTGTCGGTCAGCACGAGCGAGTGCTTGAACTGCGAGAGCAGCGCAGCCTGAGTCCGGCTCTCGAGCAGCCCCGTCAGCCAGAACTCGTAGACGAGGAAGGTGCCCGCCAGCAGGCCGACCACAGACAGCGCGATGGTGATCGTGCGCAGCACAGACCCCGGAGTCGGAATCGAGCGTGCGCGGGAGCCCTGACTCTCGGGCCACCCTGGCCCCCCGTCCGCGCCCCCCGCAGGGTCGGCGCCGACCACGTGGTCAAGCGACGGCTCGCGCAGCTCGATCCGATCGGTGGTCTGATCCTGCACCCTGCTCATGACGCGGCGCCGCCCCCTGTCCGCCGCAGGCGTCCGAAGCGGCCGCGCGCCGACCCGCCTGCCAGGGCCGAACGCCCGCGCGAGAACAGCAGCAGCGCAGGCCCGAACACGATACCCACCAGCGCCAGCGCCGCCAGCGCCGGCACGACCTTGCCCGCCACAGGCGAGCTGAGCCTGCCGCCGACCAGGGTGTAGCTCGGCTTGGACGGCTTCGGAGTCTTGCCGCTCGGCGTGGGCGGATTCGTCGACGGCGGCGGAGTGGTCGTGGGGCCGCCGCCACCGGCTGGTGTGGTCGTCCCACCGGTGCCGGGGTTGTTGCCGCCACCGCCGGAATGGTGATGACGGCGATGATGGTGCCGGCCGCCGGTTGCCGGTTCGGTGGTCGGGATCTTCTTGGCCACGGCCTGCGTCGCCGCTGCGAGCGATGTCGGAAGCGGGAAGCTCCCGGTGGGCACCGCCGACTGTCCGGCGGTGGCGGCGTAGGTGAGGAACCCGGCCAGGTTGGTTCCATCCGCGGCCGTGAAGTTGGGCCAGCGCTGGGTCGTGGGGACGACGGCGTAGGTCAGCATCGGGAGCGGGTACGAGGTCGGGTTCGAGGTGTCGTACTTGGGCGTGATCGTCCCGTCTGCGTTGGCGGTGCCGTCCGCCAGCGACGATGCGAGCGACACCGCGGTCGGCGTCACACCGGCCGGCTGACCGGGGTTCTCGATACCCGCGACCGGGAGGTCGTTGATGGCGGCGTACGTGGTGTCGATCGCGCCGATGTAGACGTTGGTGGCCGAATACGTGGATGGGATGCCAACTGAGAGCCCGGTGCTCGCCTCCCCCTGAGTACCCGCCGGACAGGTCGGACATGGGTGGGGATCGGGCGGCGGCCAGGTGGTCGTCGTGCCATACGTCCAGATGCTGGGCGCGGTGGCGGAGAGCCACGAGGTGAAGGCGAAATTCGATGCCGAGTGGTCGGCGCGGATGAAGAACTGGATCGATCCGTCGGGGAACTTGATACCGGGGTTCAGCTGGCGGATCTCCGGATCTCCGCCCAGCAGGTTGACACAATCCGTGTCGTTGACGTTCTTCGGACAGTCGAAGGTGGAGAGCTGGCCGGAGGCGATCTCGGCCACGATCTTGGGCGTGAGCACCAGGTTCGTGACCTGGTTCCCGTTCTGGTCGACGATGTTGAATGCGATCGAGAGCGCGGTCAGCGAGAGCGGTGCGTAGGCGAACCCGCGGTGCGCCGTGGTGAGTTGGCCCGCCTGTGCCGAGGGCAGCGGCACGCCGGTGACGGCGAAGTTGGCGTTGGGGCTGCCACCGACGAAGTCGGTCATGCCGCTGAAGGAGTCGTCGTTGGTGTAGGTGACGTTGAGGTGCGACGCGAGTTGGCAGGCGCCGGCTTCCCAGCCGTACATGGTGTACGCCGCGGGCGAGGCCCCCTCGCCGGCCACCGGTGGCGCACTCGAAGCGGCGCACGCACCCGGCGGATGGGCGAATGTGATGGGGACGATCGTCCCACTGGCGAGGTCGGTCGGTGACTCGAGCACCGCGATGGCGCACGTGTGTGTGTCGTCGCACTGGAAGGCGCCGAACGACTTCTCGGCGACGATGTAGCGGACGATCCCGTCGCCCGTGCTGGTGGCGGTGAAATGGTCGAGATCGCCCGCGGGCACCGTGCACTGGGCGTCGGTCGACGCGCCGGTCTTGCACAGCCGAACGTACACCGGCGCGTTGGCCGTGAATCCGCTCCAGGCGACGTCCACGATCTGGCTGTCCACCAGCCCACTGTTGGGGTTGACGGTCGCCGCGAGCCCGGCCGCCTGGAGCGCCGCCGGCCCGGCAGTGGCGGGACCCGCGCTGCCCACAAGGACGCCGGCTCCCAGCAGAAGCGTCAGGATCGTCCTCAGCGGGTTGCCTGTCAACGGTTCACTCTCCTCGGGGGATTCGATCGGGGTCGTCGGGCGCCTGGGCCGGCGCGAACAGCCTCCAGCCGCGCCAGATCAGGAAGGGGAACAGCGCCACCACCAGCACGTCCAGCGCCGCCCAACCCAACGGCGAGGAGGAGGCGGGCTGGAGCCTGTTGATCGCGCTGAGGGCGGCCGCCTGGCGGGCGGAGAGCTCAGCGGCCGTCAGCACGAGGCCTGCGGTGGGCAGGACGCCTCCGCCGGGTGCGCCGCCGCCCGCGCCCGGGGTCTTCCCGCCCGTCTTCTTGCCACCCGTCTGCTTGCCGCCGCCGCCGCCCGTGGGGCCGCCGCCCGTCGTGCCGCTACCGGGGTTCCCGCTTCCGGTGGTGCCCGAACCGCCCGGATTGCCACTCGGACCGGGATTGCCCCCCTGCCCGGTGATGGTCGGGTTCGCACACTGCGACAGCGGCGGCGGAGTGGGAGCTCCCGGGATCCGGCGGACAGCGGCGAACACGCCCCGGACCAGCACCGGCGTCAGCGGCGCGTACCCCAGCGACGCCACCTTCTTCTGGCCCGCGCAGGCCGCGTAGAGGATGAACTTGCCGAGCACGGCGCCCTTCTGCGGGGTGAAGTTGAAGCCGACCGCGGTGGGGGTGATCATGTAGCTGTAGCCCGAGATCGGGTAGGCGGTGGCCTCCGGAGCCGTGTGCACGCCGCTCAGGTCGGAGATCAGGTCGGACTGGATGCGGGCATGCGTGAGCGCCGTTGCGTCGTTGGCCGACGAGGGGAACACGTAGTGTCCGCTCTGGTTCTTGACGAACGCGACCGGGAAGTTGCGCAGGATGGCGTATCCGGTCTCGACGTAGGTGATCGAGTTGTACTGCTGCTGGACGTAGTTGGCCACGCCGTCAGAGCCCTTCTGCCCGATCACGCCGGGGATGGTCAGCGGCCAGAACGACGTCTGACCACACGGCGATATCTGGTAGCTGGCGCAGAAGTGGCTCCACGCTGCCGGTTGCAGCTGGCGCAGGTAGTCGGAGAACATCGCCGACGTGCCCGATCCGTCGGCCCGCACCACCGGGACGATCCTCGCGCTGGGAATCTGGCCGCGAAGCTGCGGGTTGAGCGAGGTGATCGCCGGGTCTGTCCACTGGGTGATGTTGCCGGTGAAGATGCCGACCAGCGCCCGCGAGTCGAGCCGCAGGTTGGTGATCTGCTTGCCCGACGGCGTGTGCAGGTTGTACATGATGCCGGTGGCTCCGGCCACTGTCGGCAGGTACTGGAACGTCTTGTGCTCGCCACGCAACTGGCTCAGCTCGGGCTCACCCGTGGTGTTCTGGAAGGGGATGTCCGAGTCCCCGAAGTCGACCTGGTTTTGGATGTAGAAGTTGCGACCCGCGGTCGATCCCACGCCCTGGTAGTTGATCGTGATCCCGTACAAGACGTGGACGTCGGCCTCCCACTGGTTGGTGGCGATCTGATCCCAGGTCGATCCGGCACCCGTCACCGTCACGCTCGACGCCTCGGCGGGCGGTGAGGGAGACGCGGCAACCACGGTGAGGGCCAGCGTCAGCCCGAGCACGACACGCGCACGCAGCCGGCGCATCTACCCGAACCGCCCGTTCACGTAGTCAGCCGTTCGGGGATCGCTGGGGTTCTCGAAGATCGTCCGGGTTGGCCCGATCTCGACGATCTTGCCGGGTTCGCCCTCGTTGACGTTGAAGAACGCGCACTGCTGCGAGACGCGCTGAGCCTGCTGCATGTTGTGGGTGACGATGACCACCGTCACCTCATGGTGGATCTCGTCGATCGTCTCCTCGATCCGTCGTGTCGACGTGGGGTCGAGCGCCGAGCACGGCTCGTCCATCAGCAGCACGTACGGCTTCACGGCCAGCGCTCGGGCGATGCAGAGGCGCTGCTGCTGGCCGCCGGAGAGCGCCCCTCCGGGCGACTTGAGCCGGTTCTTGACCTCGTTCCACAGGCCCGCCCGGACCAGCGACTGCTCGACCACGTCGTCGCGGCTGGCGACCTTCATGCGGGTCAGCCGGAGCCCCGAGAGCACGTTGTCGTAAACGCTCATGGTCGGGAACGGGTTGGGCTTCTGGAACACCATGCCGATGTGCCGGCGGGTGTCGGTCGGCCGGTGTTGCGACCCGTAGATGTCCACGCCGTCCAGCAGCACCGATCCTGACAGCGCGGCGCTCGGCACCAGCTCGTGCATGCGGTTGAGGATGCGGATCAATGTCGACTTGCCACAACCCGACGGTCCGATCAGCGCGGTCACGACGCGCGGTCGCATGTGCAGCGAAAGACCCTCGAGCACCTTGTGGCTGCCGAACCACGCGCTCACGTTGTCGGCCCGTAGGTCTCCGGCCTCGCCGGCGGGCTGGGCGGCTCTGGGCAGCACCGGATCGCCCGGTCGGACGTCGAGCGCGGCGGGGGAACGGTCGTCGGAAGCGTTCATCGAATCGTCCTCGATCTGCCCATCACGCGAGCGACGGTGAACAGTACCAACACCACGCCGAGCAGCACCAGCGCCCCAGTCCAGGCGCGGGCCAGCGGGCCGGGCAGTTGCAGCTGGTACTCCTGCCAGACGAAGAGGGGCAGGCTCTGCTGGGGGTTGTTGAAGGGGCTCGTATTCAGCGACTGCGTGCCGAACGCCGTCATGATCAGCGGCGCGGTTTCACCGACCGCCCGGGCCACGCCCAGGATGACGGCGGTGACCAATCCGCCGGCGGCGGTCGGCAGCACCACCGACCAGGCGGTCCGCCACTCGGGCGCGCCGAGCGCGAGCGACGCCTCGCGCAGTCCGTCGGGCACCAGTCGCAGCACCTCCTCCGCCGTGCGGGTGACGGTCGGCAGCATCAGAATCGAGATGGCGAGCGCGGCCGCTAAACCGGAGAACGTGTGGTGGAACTGCAGGATCCACACCGCGTAGATGAAGAGGCCGGCGACGATCGAGGGGACGCCGCTCATGGCATTCACGAACATGCGCACCCAGCGCACCATCCGCCCACCCACCTCGTTCATGTAGACGGCGGTGGCGATCCCGATCGGCACGCAGATCACGATCGCCAGCCCGACCTGCTCGAGCGTGCCGACCAGCGCGTGCAGGCCGCCGCCGTCGGTCGGCGCGGACTGCGGACCGACGGATGCCTGGTCCTGCTGGAAGAAGTGCGTTGTGAGCGTCGAATAACCCTTCGATGCGACGTAGACCAGGATCGCCACCAGCGGGATCAGCAGACCCACGGCGACCGACCCGATGACCAGCGCGACCGCCCGGTCGGCCGCGATCAGCGGTCCCTCCAACTCGCGCTCCGCCAACCAGTAGATGAGCACGAAGGCGACGAACCAGAAGATCACGAACCCCAGGGTGCCCGAGAACGGCGCCAGCTCCTGGTAGGGCAGCCAGACCAACGCCAGCGACGCCAGCAGGGAGCCGAGCAGGACGCCGACGTCCGACCGGCGCACGGCGCCGGGGCGGATCGGGCGATCGGGCGGGCGCTGTGCCGAACCGCCGCCACGCGCCCATACCACCTCGCCGGTAAGGCTCATATCTCGATCCCCTGGCCGGACCGCGACCGGGCGACCACCATCGACGCCAGCATGTTCACGGCGAGCGTGAACGCGAACAGGGTCAGGCCGGCGGCCATCAGGATCGACAGCGAGAGCCCGCCGGACTCGCTGAAGCGAAGGGCGATGATGGCCGGGATCGAGCTGCCCCCCGACTGCAGGATGTGCGGCGTGATGACGAAGATCGGCGAGATGATGATGGCCACCGCGATCGTCTCGCCCAGCGCGCGCCCGAGCCCGAGCATCGCCCCGCCGACCATGCCGCCGCGGCCGAACGGCAGCACGACCGCACGGATCATGCCCCAGCGCGTCGCCCCGAGCGCCAGGGCACCCTCCTTCTCACCCGGCGGCGCCTGCGAGAACACCTCGCGCATGACCGAGGTCGCGATCGGGATCACCATCAGTGAGACCACGACGCCGGCGATGAAGGGCGACGAGGTGAACAGGGTCTCGCTGACGGCGAAGAATCTGCCCACGATCGGAACGTTCGCCAGATGCGCGTTCAGCCACTCGCTGACCAGCACCATCCGCGGTTGCAGGAAGAAGAACCCCCACAGGCCGTAGATCAGGCTGGGCACGGCCGCCAGCAGCTCGACCAGCGAGGTCAACGGCCGCCGCATCTGCCGCGGTGCGTACTCGGCGATGAAGAGCGCCGTGGCGATCGAGACCGGCACCGCGACCACCATCGCGATCAGCGCGATCTCGATGGTGCCGACGATCAGCGCCGCGATGCCGAAGCTCGGCCCTCCCGGGATCGGATTGGCCGGCAGGTTGACGGTGGTGAAGAACCTCCAGCCGGCGGCATCGAGCGCTGCGCGCGACTGCACGAGCAGGAACCAGCCGATCAGCACCAGCACCACCAGGGTGGTCATGCCGCAGGCCAGGCAGAACGCGCGGTACGCGCGGTCGGCCCTCGTCCGGTTGGTGGCCACGGTCCTGGGCTCCGCCCCAGGGGAGTCGTCGATCGTCGTGCCCATTGCCTCGCTCATGGACGTGTGCGGCCACAGCGTGGCCGTGCCCCCCGTTGCTGCGGTCGATTTCCCATCTGAGGCAAGGATGCAGGCGGCGGGTGAACCGCGAGTGAATGCCCACCGGCGCGAAGGTGAACAATCGCCCGCCACCCCGACGGGTGGGCCGCGGTCACGGATCTGTCACGAACCGGTGACCCGGACCGTTCGGGGTCTGACCCCGGGGTGGGTGGGGTGGGGTGGGCCGCCCACCCACTCGGGGGCCGCCTCAGCCGAGCGTCGGGATGCGCACCGTGAAGTTCGATCCGGCGCCCAGCTCGCTCTGCACCGCCACCTCGCCGCGGTGCGACTCGGCCACGTGGCGGACGATGGCGAGTCCCAGTCCGGTGCCACCGGTCTCCCGATCTCGCGCGGCGTCGACACGGTAGAAGCGCTCGAAGACCCGATCCAGGTCGGCGGCCGGTATGCCGATCCCGGTGTCGGTCACTTGGACGACCGCGGTCGCCGGTTCTCGCAGCAGCGAGAGGGTCACGGTGCCGCCGGGATGCGTGTAGCGGATCGCATTCACCAGCAGGTTGTTGACCATCTGGCCCAGGTCCGACTCGCGCCCCATGACCAGCGTCGCCGCCGGCTCGTCGACCACCAGCCGCAGCCCGGCCTCCTGTATCTGGCCGACCAGCTTCTCGGACTGGTCGATCAGCACGTGGTCGAGCCGCACCGGCA
The DNA here is from genome assembly GCA_038230835.1 of Gaiellales bacterium. Taxonomy (GTDB): domain Bacteria; phylum Actinomycetota; class Thermoleophilia; order Gaiellales; family JAICJC01; genus DASUHT01. The sequence goes on along the minus strand of JBBRMM010000015.1, from coordinate 36,510 downwards.
CCAGCGGGCCTGCGTCGTTCTCGAGCCGGGACAGATCGAGCAGGTCGGAGACGAGCCGCGAGAGCCGCTCGGCCTCGCGTCCGAGCATGGTGACGAACCGCCGCGTGGTCTCCGGATCGCCGGACGCCAGCTCGAGCGCCGAGGCCAGGCCCAGGATCGACGCCACCGGGGTCTTCAACTCGTGGGACGCATTGGCGACGAAGTTGCGCCGCAGATGCTCGGTCTGGCGGGCGGCGGTCACATCCCTGGCCACGATCAGCACCGAGCCGGCCGGATCGGCTGCGGTGACGACTGCCTCCACCGAACGACCTGCGACCTCGAACAGCAGCTCGGCACGCGACTCGCCCGCCCCCACGCGCTGCACCACCTCGCGCAGTCCTGCGGGCGTCAGCTCGGCAACGCGGGAGACTCGCTGCCCCAGCCGGTCGGCGGCGGCAGCGTTGGCGTACCGCACGCGCCCGTCGGCCGCGAACAGCACGATCCCCTCCTGCATCGTCGCGAGCATCGCCTCATGCGATGCCACAGCCGCTCGCAACAGGTCGAGCTCGTTGTCCCCGGAGCTGTTCACGCGGTGAGGAAGAATCGCGGCAGGTGCGCGCGGTTGGCGTCGAGCAGCGAGTCCAGCAGTGGGGCCGCCCTCTCGTAGGTGGCCACGAGCGGATTGGCCATGAGTGCCTTGAGCGCGGTCGGGCGGTGGCCCGTCACCGCCGCTGCCACGGTCAACCGCTCGTACGCCTTCACCTGCTCCACCAGCCCGAGCATCTCCGGGGGCAGCGCTCGCTGCGGTAGCGGCTGCGCGCCGGCGGCGGAGATCCTGCACGGCACCTCGACCACCGCATCGGCGTCGAGGTTGGGGATCGCGCCGGCATTGCGCACGTTGACGACCTGGGTGTCGCCGGCGTCGGTATGCAATGACTCGACGAGCATCGCCGCCGCCTCGGAATAGAAAGCGCCGCCACGCTCCTCCAGCAGCTTCGGCTTCACATCCAGCGCGGGGTCGGCGTACATCTCCAGCAGGCCGGCCTCAATCTCCATCACCTGCTCGGCACGCGGTGTGTCTTTCGCCTGGTCGGCCAGCGCCTCCGCGGTGAAGTAGAAGTAGTGCAGGTAGTAGGAGGGCACCGCGCCCAGCAGCCGCACCACCGAGCCGGGCATGCCGACCTCCTCGCCGAGCTGGTCGGAGAACGTCTCGATCAGCTGCGGCAGGCGATCCTCGCCGTCGACGCGGATCGCGCGCTCCCAGGACAGGTGGTTGAGACCCACGTGCTCGAGCTCGACACGAGCCGGCTCGACCCCGAGCTGCTTGGCGAACGCCCGCTGGAAGCCGATCGGGATGTTGCACAGGCCGATCGCTCGGCGGCCGTGATCGACCAGCGCCTGCGTGACCAGCCCAGCCGGGTTGGTGAAGTCGAGCAACCAGGCACCGTCAGCGCCTAGGCGGGCCGTGTCCTCGGCGATGTCCAGCACCACCGGCACAGTGCGCAGCGCCTTCGCGAAGCCTCCGGCGCCGGTCGTTTCCTGGCCGATGCAACCGAATCGGGCCGGGATGATCTCGTCCTGGAGCCGCGCTGCCAGGCCGCCCACACGCAGCTGCACGAGGACGAACGACGCCCCGTCGATGGCGCGCTCGCGATCGCCGGTCAGCGTCAGCCGGCCGGCGAAACCGATCTTGCGCAGGATCCGCTCGGCCAGTCCGCCGACGACGGCGAGCCGTTGCTCGTCGATGTCGTGCAACACCAGCTCGTCCAGGTCCAGCCGGACCGCGCGCTGCCCGAACCCCTCGATCAGCTCCGGGGTGTAGGTGCTGCCGCCGCCGATGACCGCGATCTTCACTCCCACGCCAGAACATTGTAATCTACGCACTGATGAAATCGTTAGGAAACTTTCCTGACAGATTCCTGGCCGAGATCGCGGGCCAGCCGGAGGCGCTGCGCCGCGCCTCCGTGGCGATGCGCGATCAGGCTGCAGTGCTGGCCTCGGTTGCCGCGGTGGCAGCCCGCTCCGACGCCGTGATGCTGACCGGGATGGGCAGTTCGTACGATGCGTGCTACGCGCCGGTGACAGCACTGGCGGCGGGGGGCGTCGCCTGTTCGATGGTGGACGCCGCCGAGCTGCTGCACTTCCGGCTGCCCGTGCTGACGCCGTCCACCCTGCTCGTGTGCATCAGCCAGTCCGGCCGCAGCGTGGAGCTGGTGCGGATCGTCGAGCGGCTCGCGGAGCGGGCGTCCCGACCGGTGCTGCTCTCGATCACCAACGGGTTGGACAACCCCCTGGCCGCGGCCTGCGACCTCAGCCTCGATACCAAAGCGGGCGACGAACAGGGACCGTCCACGATGACCTTCGCCGCCACCCTGGTGGCGCTCTCCGCGCTGGCCGAACGGCTGGGTGCCGCCGCTGCCAACGGCAATGGGGTCGAACGAGCCGCCGAGTCGCTGACCCGCTTGGTCGCTGACGCACCGGAACGGGCGGCAGCCCTGTCGGACTGGCTCGGCAACCGCCCGGCGCTCGCGCTACTGGCCCGCGGCGGCGCGCGCCCGGCGGCCGAGATGGGTGCGCTGACGCTCAAGGAAGCGGCCCGCTTCCCCGCCGAGTCGATGCAGACCGCGCAGTTTCGCCACGGCCCGCTGGAGCTGGCCGGGCCGGAGCTGGCGGCGATCGTGATCTCCACCGAGCCCGCCACGCGCGAGCACGACCTGCGGCTGGCGACCGAACTCACGGAGCGAGGCTCCGCGGTGCTGCTGGTCAGCCCCGACGGCGCCGCCCCGAAGGGCGCCACCGGGATCGCGATCGGTGACATCGACCGCGGTCTGGTCTCGGCCGTAGCCGTCGTGCCCGCCCAGCTGCTCGCATGGCGGCTGGCAAATCTGCGTGGACTGACCCCCGGTGCCTACACGGTCGCCTCGAAGGTGACGACGATTGAGTAGGCGATGCGGATCGCTCTGACCATCGACACCGAGCACTGGGACCGCCCGGCCGCCGCCGGCACGCAGGAGCGGGTGGTCGACGAGCTCGAGCGCCTCTCCGCAAGGGCCAGCTTCTTCCTCCAGGGCCGCTGGGCCGAGGCCTACCCCGATACCGCCCGGCGGATCGCCTCAGGGGGCCACCTGATCGGCAACCATTCTCAGCATCACGCACCGATGGACATGCTCACCGACGAGGGCATCGAGGCCGACGTGACGTGTGCGCGGGAGGTGATCCTCGCGATCACGGGCGCCGAGACCAGACCGTGGTTCCGCTGCCCGTTCGGGGATGGATCCGACGATCCCCGGGTGCGGGCCGCACTCGATCGGGTGGGTTACCGTCATCAGCACTGGGACGTGGACGTGCGCGACTGGGAGGGCGGCAGGTCGTCATCAGAGCTTGCGCGGGAGGTGGTCGCGGCGGCGCTCGCCCACGGCGACGGCGCGGTCGTCCTGCTGCACAGCTGGCCGCACGCCACCGGCGAGGCGATCGGACCGATCGTGGGTGGGCTGCGCGACGCCGGAGCTCGGTTGGTCGGTCTGGACGAGACGGTGCGTCCGTGAAGCGGGCGGCAGTGCTCGCGGTGGACGGCGGCGGCTCGAAGATGGACGTGGCGCTGCTCGGGCGGGACGGCCGGGTGCTGTCGGCGGTGCGAGCGTCGGGTGCATCTTTTCAGCCCGCCGAGCACGAACCGTCGGTGGTCACGCTGCGCCGTGCGGTGCGCCGGGCCGCCCGGCGGATCGGCATCGACCCCGACGCCGGGCCGGTGGCCGAGATGGGCGCGTTGTGCCTGGCGGGCGCCGACCTGCCCGTGGACGATCACCGGATCCTGGCTGCCGTCCGCCGGGAGGGGATGGCCGAACAGCTGCTGCTTCGCAACGACACCTTCGCGGTCCTGCGCGCAGGCACCGAAGCCGACTGGGGCGTCGGCGTGGTGTGCGGGACGGGCATGAACTGCACCGGCGTCGGCCCGACCGGCAAGGTCGTCCGCTTCCCGGCCCTGGGAGCAATCTCGGGCGACGGCATGGGCGGCGGCGGCGATCTGTGGGTGGAGGCGATCGGAGCGGCAGTGCGCGCACGCGACGGCCGCGGGCCGCGCACCGCACTCGAAGCCGCGGTCTGTGCGCACCTCGGCGTTCGCCGGCCGATCGAGGCGATGACCGCGGTGCACCTGGGCACCGTCAGCGAGCGCCGGCTGTTGTCTCTGGCCCCGGTGGTGCTGCGCACGGCCGACGCCGGTGATCCGGTGGCGGCCGCGATCGTCGATCGGATGTCGGAGGAGGTGGTGACCCTCGTCGGCGCCGCCGTGCGGCGGCTGCGGCTGGTGCGGCACGCGCTGGACGTGGTGCTGGGGGGAGGTATCGCCCGCAGCGGCTCGGTGCGCTTCCACTCGCACGTGCGGGCCGGTATCGCCGAGGCGGCTCCCGGGGCGAGGGTGATCGTGTTGCACGCGCCGCCCGTGCTCGGCGCGGCGCTGATGGGACTCGACCGGATCGGGGCTCGGCGCGCCGCCGCCACCCGCGTGCGCGCGGAATTGACTGCAGACCGCTTTACCTGAGAAGCTTCGCCCGAGGAGGACCGGACATGGCCAGGATCCTGTTGGAAGAGGTGACCAAGGTGTTCCCCGGCGACGTGGTCGCGGTCGACCACGTGTCGATGGAGATCGCCGACGGCGAGTTCATGGTGCTGGTCGGGCCGTCCGGGTGCGGGAAGTCCACCCTGCTGCGAATCGTCGCCGGCCTCGAGGAGCTGACCGAAGGCGAGGTGGTGATCGGCGAGCGGGTGGTGACCGACACCGCGCCCCGCGACCGAGACATCGCCATGGTCTTCCAGAACTACGCCCTCTATCCACACATGACGGTGCGCCAGAACCTCAGCATCGGGCTCCGGCTGCGCCGCCGGCCCAAGTCCGAGATCACCGCCAAGGTGAACGACGTGGCGCAGATTCTCGGCCTGGAACCGCTGCTCGACCGCAAGCCCGCGGCGCTCTCAGGCGGGCAGCGGCAGCGGGTGGCGATGGGCCGGGCGATGGTGCGCGAACCGCAGGCGTTTCTGATGGACGAGCCGCTGTCGAATCTGGACGCCAAGCTGCGGGTGCAGATGCGTGGCGAGTTGGCGCGGCTGCGCGACAGGCTGCACACGACGACCATCTACGTCACCCATGACCAGGTCGAGGCGATGACGCTCGGCGATCGCGTGGCCGTCATGCGCGACGGCGTCGTCCAGCAGCTCGACGCGCCCCAGGAGCTCTACCACAGGCCGGCCAACCTGTTCGTCGCAGCCTTCATCGGGTCGCCGTCGATGAACCTGTTCGAGGCGCAGGTCGAGGGCCGGGAGGTGGCCTTCGGCGACTACCGGTTACCCCTGGCATCCGAGCACGACCTGTCCGACCACGACGGTCGCACCGTCGCCCTGGGCATCCGCCCGTCCGACTTCGAAGATGCCGCCGTGTGGCCGGACGACTCGCGCCCGAACATCGAGGTTCAGATCGACGTGGCAGAAGAGCTGGGCTCGCAGGTGAACCTGATCTTCACGCTGGCGGCCAAGCCCGCGGCCGAGGAGATCGTCGCGCAGGCGCGGTCGGACGAGGGCGACGACCTGCTTGTGCCGCTGGTGGCCGGCGAGGGACGGTCGGTCTGCACCGCCTGTGTCGATCCGCGCACGGATGCGCGACCGGGCGCCGGCGCGCGGATCTCGATCGATCCGGCGCGCTTCCACTTCTTCGACCTCGACAGCGGTCTGGCGATCGGGGTTCGGCCTCCGGTGACGGCTTGAGGCGCTAGATGGTTGATCGATATCTCGCGCGGGCCTGGCCGCGCGACGGTTGTGGTGGGCGAGGGTTGGTGGGGCTGCGGCTGCGAACTGTCGCCTCGCGGTGTCCTCGGTCGCGCCAATACTCAGGGTATTGGCGCTCCCTGCGTCCTGGCGAGGCTCGGTTCTCGCCGCCCAGGACACCACGGAGATATCGATCAACCATCTAGCCGGACAGCCGGAAGTTCAGGCTGCGGGCCTCGTCGATGAAGAACAGCACCGCCAGCAGCACCGCCAGCCACACCAGCGTCCCGACCACCCCCAGGATCACGCCGGCCTGGGCCAGGCCCTCCCCGGTCAGCGAGCGGTCACGCCGGATCTCACGCCGGGCGCTGGTGCCGACGATCACGGCAGCGGCCGAGGGGATCAGCGGGACGACGATGAACAGCGTCGAGAGCGCGAGCGAGACGACCGCCTTCGCGCTGACATGCCGGCCGATCGCGGGAGCGTCCTGCATGACCAAACGGTAGCACCCGCAACGTGCTCCAGAGCAGGCGCTCTCAGGCGGTGGCCGCCGTCTTCTCCAACGGGTCGAAGCGGTAGCCGACCCCGTAGTGGGTCTGGATGTACGTGTGCGTCAACGACCGGCGGTCGAGCTTCTCCCGCAGCTTGCGAATGCAGACGTCAACCGAGCGGTCGCGCGGCCGGTACGGGACGCCCCACACCCGCTGCTGCAACTGGTCGCGGGTGAGCGCCCGCCCCTGTTCGGCCGCCAGCACGTACAGCAGCCGGAACTCGAGTGCGGTGAGGCCGGCGTCGTGCCCGTCCAGAGCCGCTCGGTGCAGGTCGGGGTCCACCACCAGTCCCGGCACCTCGATCCTGTCGGCGTGCGACGCGGGCTCGACCGCTGTGCGACTTCGCCGCAGGGCTGCCTGCACGCGGGCGACCAGCTCGGCCATGCCGAACGGCTTGGCCAGGTAGTCGTCGGCCCCGATCTGCAGCGCGTGCACCTTGTCCTGCTCCGAGGCGCGGGCGCTGACGATGATCACCGGCATCCGCATGCCCTCCTCGCGCAGCCCTTCGGTGATCCGCCAACCGTCCATGCCGGGCAGCATCAGATCGACCACCGCGACGTCCGGCCGCTCGAAACGGAGCTTGCGCATCGCTCGGTCACCGTCGTCGGCCACCTCGACGTCGAACCCCGCATGGCGCAGGTGGGTTGCCATCGCCGAGGCGATCACCGCGTCGTCCTCAGCGATCAGGATGCGCGGCACGCGGGCTCGCTCGCTTAGCCGCGAGGCTCGGTGAGGGGACCGGTCTGCGCAGCCACCCGAAGGGCATGGCGCCCGATCCTGCGCAGGCAGCGCAGCGCGACCATGGCCCGCAACCCCCACTCGCGACGGCCGGGCTCGATCGAGCGCGCCATCACCGCCGCCGTGGCGTCGCGGACAGCCTCGTCGATCAGAAGCTCCGTCACCTCCAATGGCATCGCCGCGCCGTCGCGGCCTGCCGAGACCGCTCCCAGCGCGCCGTTGAGACTCGCACCGACGGCCAAGCCGAGCTCATCCAGTTCGGCGATGGTCGCCCGGGGTCCGGCCGGTGCGCGGGCGATCAGCCGGCCGACCGTCACCGCCTGCTCTGCAATCGCCTGCAGCTCCTGGTTCACGCGATCGACCGTCACCGCCCGGCGCAACTCGGCGTCGGACACCGATCGATCACCGCGGACCCTTGCCACCGCAACAGCGATCCGTTGCTGGTCGGCCCACACGTCCGGCTCCAGTGCCGCAACCACCTGGGCGAGCACCGGATCGCCGTCCGCAAACGCGCGAGCGGATGCTTTGACGAGCCTCAGCACGAACTCCCCGCTCTCGTCCAGGGCGCGCTCGAGATGCTCGAGTTCGATCACGCTGTGTACGGTCACCATACGTCAGAGTGTGACCTCCATCTAACGCGGCGTGGGTCGCGCCGTGGTGACGAGTTCGTGAACAAGTGGTGACGCGCTGCGCGGCTCGGAGACGCCCGGCCGGTAGACTTGGCCGCTGTGAGCGCACCAACGATCCGCGATGTCGACGCCCTGTGGGGCCCCGCCACTCCGCAGTTCGCCTACCAGATCGCGGACAGACTGGTGGCGTTGGTGGCCGACCTCCCGCCCGGCGACCCGGTCCGCCGCTATGCCCAGCAGAGGTTGGTCGAGCTCGACCAACTCGGCCACGCTGCGAGCAAGGGCCCCGAGCTCGGGCACTAGTCAGGAGTGGCGGCGCGGGACGAGCGAGCGGACGACGTCGCGCGCGACGTGGCCGGCGATGCTCGGGTTCTCCTTCAGGCGGCGCACCGAGTAGCCGTACCAGGCCTCTCCGAACGGCACGTAGACACGCATCCGGTGTCCCTGCGACACGAGGTCGTCGCGCACGTCCTCGGTGACGCCGAGCAACATCTGAAACTCGTACCGGTCGGACGCGAGGGTGTGCCGTTGAAACAGCCGCAGCGCCTCGTCGACGAGGCGCCGGTCGTGGGTCGCGACCGCCACGTACGCGCCCGACGCGACGAGCTCCTCGAGCAGCTCGATGAAGTTCCGCCGCACCACCCCGGGATCGGCGAAGGCGATCGCCCGCGGTTCGACGTAGATACCCTTGACCAGGCGCACGTTCGGGCGCAGCGGAAGGAGACTGCGCAGGTCGGCGAGCGATCGTCGCAGATACGCCTGGATGACAATCCCGACCCGCTCGAAGTCAGCCTCGCGCAGGTCCCGGTAGACGCCCAGCGTGGCGTCGGTGAGACCGCTGTGCTCCATGTCGACGCGCATGAAGATCTCGTGCTCGGAGGCTGACCGAGCCAACCGAGCCGCGTTGGCCGCAGCCAGTTCGCGATCGATCTCCAGCCCGAGCGCCGACAGCTTGACGGAGATGTTGGCATCCAGACCGCACTCGGCGATGGCGTCGAGCACGCGCTCGTAGGCAACCACCGTCGCATCGGCCTCGCCAGGCCGGCGCACGAACTCGCCGAGCACGTCGACCGTGGCCATGATGCCGACCGCGTTCAGCCGGCGCACCGTCGCGACGGCCTGCCCCAGGGTTTCGCCGGCCATGTAGCGATCGGCAAAGCGGCGCACCAACGGCCGTGGCACGGCCGGGAGCGCGCCGGCGATCACACGATCGACGATCCGCATGGCCGAATCCTACGACCCGTCCTGGTCGTCCAGCGCCACCATGTACGCGCCGAGCACATCCTCTACCAGCGACCCCACCGAGGCCGAACCGGCGGTCATCGACTGGCCGAATCCGGCGGGATCGCCGGCTCGAGCGGCCTCGGCGAGCGCCGACCACGCGATCTCGGCGGTCCCCGCCAGTGCCGGCTCGGCCGCCGACCTGGCGGCAACCCGTTCAGCCTCTCCGGCAAAGGCGTCCAGCACGCTTCCGAGCTGCGCTGCAACCGCCCCCAGCCGGTCGAGAAGGGTGGGCGTCGCCACCCGCGGACCGGCGGCGACAGCGGCCACCTGCGTCGCCGCGGCGCTCACGGCGCGAGCGGCGTCGGCGAGCGCCGCGTCGGTGTCCGAGACCTGCGCAGCCACGTCGGCGAAGCGGCGCGCGAGAGCATCCGCCTCGGTGGCCGCCGACACCTCCTCAGCGCGTTCTACCAGCGCGATCAGCGTGACCGCGTCAGCGACCAGGTGGCGATCCGCCACCGGGTCGCCGCGGCCGTCCAGCGCCACGTACGCGATCTCCTCGCCCCGACGGAACGCCACCACGTCAACCCGCACTCCGGTGGCCGGCTCCGCGGCAAGCACGGCCACCACCTGCTCGCCGGCAGTCGCGAGGCGCTGCGCGGTGTCCGCCGTCTGCGCGAGCTCGTCCTCCAGAGTCATGCGGCCGGGCTGCCGGCCGGTGGCACAGCCACGCGAAGCTCGACCGCCACCACCGCCGCCGCGGCGACCGCCGTGACGGCCAGGCCGGGCACCAGCAGCGCCGAAGCCGCGAGCGCGCCCGAAACGCCGCACAGGATGATCGCCAGCTCGGCCCGGGTGACCGATTCGACGTCCCCGGGACGGCAGCGAAGATGCGCGGCAAGGCCGGCGGCATAGGCGACCGCCAGGGGCACCAGACGCGGCTCCTGCAGCGCTGCCGCCAAGGCCGCAGCGATTGCCGCGCAGCACCACGCGACCGCGTACAGATGCCCGCGCGCCCGACCCAGCCGGACGATCGTCGTCACCTTGGGCGGCCGGGCTGCCAGGTCGGCGTCCCGGTCCAGATCGTGGTGCACCATCAGCATCGAAACGGCGTAGGCGGCGACAGCGACGGCGGTGGCCGTACCGAGCGCGCCGACCCGACCGCCCTGGAGCACGATGGCCCCGATCACACACGTCACCAGGCAGCCGAAGGCGATCGCCTCGCCCACGAACGGCCGGTAGGCACCGCGCACCGGGGGCAGCGAGTACACCAGCGCTCCGGCCATGCCGGCCAGGCCGAAGGGGAGCATCACAGCCCCGCGGCGGAGGATCAGCCCCAATCCGAGGGCCACCGTGAGCGCGAGCGCGACCGCGAACAGCATCCACAGCCCGCGCGTTCCCAGCAGGCCGTTTCGAATCACCTTGCTGCCGCCGGAGATGACGCGCGGTGACGGGTCGGCGTCGGTGCCCGATCGCCAGTCCACGATCTCGTTGACCGTATGGGCGAGGATCCCCTGGATCAGCACTCCCAGCGCCACGGCTCCGAGGTAGTAGCCGACCCGGAGCTCATGGCCGTGCGCCGCCACCGCGGTGCCCAGGGTGAGGGCCGAGAAACTCCACAGCAGCACCGGGATCACCCGCACCTCGAGCCACACCCCCTGCAGAGCTCGCTGGTTCATGGGACGAGCGTATCAAGTGGGTCAGGTGCCGTCCGAGCGCCTCAATACCATGACTGGGTGGCAGCCGTAGAGCTCGTCGAACCCGTCCGGGACCATGCGTCGCAGGTTGAGGCGTGGCGTCTCCATGTCCTGCTGCGAGCCGGGTATCCACTGCGCGTGGCCGAGCGCGTGGCCAAGAGCGGCGCCGACCTTCACCAGGCGGTCGACATCCTCGGGCAGGGCTGCACACCGCACACCGCCGCCCGGATCCTGGTCTGAGACCCGCGCACGCGACCGGTAGCATGTCGGCGTGAGCGTCGAACCTCAAGCCGTCCCCGACGGCGATCGCAAGGTCTACTCCGTCTCCAGCTTCAACCAGGGCGTGAGCGGCTTTCTGAAGCGGCTTCCGGCCGTGTGGGTGGAGGGCGAGATCGCGGAGCTGCGGCACAACCCGTCGTGGGGCCTGGTGTACCTGTCTTTGAAGGATCCCCACGACGGCGCGATGCTGCCGGCGACGATGACTCGACAGCGGTTCGCCGAGGTTGAGCCGGCGCCGGCGGCGGGCCAGCGCGTGCACGCTCTCGGCCGGGCCGAGCTGTGGCCCAGGCGAGGGGAGTTCCGATTCTCCGTGCTGCAGATCGAACCGGTGGGGCTCGGCCGGCTCCTCCAGCGGATCGAGGAACTGCGCCGGCAACTCGCCCTGGAGGGGCTCTTCGACCCGCGACGGAAGCGGCCGCTTCCGTTCTTGCCGCGCACCATCGGCCTCGTCTGCGGGAAGGACGCCGCCGCCAAGCGCGACGTGGTCGAGACCGCCACGACGCGGTATCCACCGGCCCGATTTCGGATCGAGGAGACCGTCGTACAGGGCGCGGGAGCCCCCGGCCGGATCGTCGCCGCGATCCGCCGGCTGGACGCCGACCCCGAGGTGGACGTGATCGTGATCGCCCGCGGCGGTGGCAGTGTCGAGGATCTGCTGCCGTTCTCGGAGGAGTCGGTGTGCAGGGCGGTCGCCGGATGCGCAACACCGGTCGTGTCGGCGATCGGGCACGAGCAGGACTCGCCGCTGGTCGATCTGGCCGCCGACGTGCGCGCCGGGACTCCGAGCCTGGCGGCGAAGCTGGTCGTGCCCGACCACGCAGGCGAACTGGCGTCGCTGGACGCACTGCTCGGCCGTGGATCGCGAGCGCTCGAGCTCGGAGCGCAGAGCGCGCGGCGGATGCTGCTGCTGCTCGCCGCGCGGCCGGCATTCGCCGACCCGACCACATGGATCGCCAATCGCCGGGCCGAGATCGACCGCGCCCGCGACCGGCTGGCCGGTGTCGCCGAGCGACGGCTCGAGCGGGAGACCGCTCGGGTCGACGGAGCCCGCGACCGGCTTCGGCTGCTGGGTCCAGCAGCCACCCTCGAACGTGGGTACGCGATCGCAGTCGACTCGCACGGCGCGGTGCTGCGCGCCGCGGCCGCCACCTCCGCCGACGAGGAGATCGGCGTCCGGCTCGCGCGCGGCTCGCTCACGGCAACGGTGACGGAGGTGCGCCCATGAGCGCCGAGCCGACGTTCGAGGCCGCCCGCGAGGAGCTCGAGCAGATCGTCCACAAGCTGGAGGACGGCCGCACCTCGCTGGACGAGGCGCTGGCGCTGTGGGAACGCGGAGAGCAGCTGCACGCGCTGTGCCGGGCCAAGCTCGACCAGGCCGAGGCGCGTGTCGCAGAACTGCTCGAACGCATGGGCAAGACCCCACCAGCCACGGGGTAGATCGCCCCGACCTGGTGGGTCGTCAGGCAACGTTGGTGGTGTCGATGGCGAGCGAAACGCAAGCGATGCCAGGACGCAGGGAGCGCCAATAGTTGGCACTATTGGCGCGACCGAGGACGCCGCAGCGCGCCGCGTTGCAGCCGCCAGAACCCGCAAACGTTGCCTGACGATCCACTAGCACAGCCCGTGCGCCGGTGCGAACCGCCGGGTCTGCACCGGACGGATCGCACCGGCGCCCCGAACGGGCGCATAGGCGCGGACAGGTTCGGGTCAGGGGGAGTGGACGGGCATGTACGGACGACCGTATCAGCCGGATCGGACGTGATTGCAGGGATCCGGGCCGGCCGCGGCGAAGTCAGACCATTGCCGCTGTTCCCCACGGAAAAGGGGTGAAGGTCGTGCGTCTGCGCACGCTCATCGTCTGCACGCTCCTCCTGACGCTCACGATCACGACGACCGCCTCGGCGACCGAGCGCTACGTCGTGCGCTGGGGCGACACCCTGACCTGGATCGCTCAGGCCCATCACACGACGCTGGCCAAACTCGCGCGCCTCAACCACATGCCGATGTTCGGGATCCTGCAGACCGGACGGGTGCTGATCGTGCCGGGGCACGCCCGCTCGTCGACGCCGGCCAACGGCGGCACCCGCTTCACCATCCACGTGGTGCGCCCGGGCGAAACGCTGACCGGGATCGCTCGCGCACACGGGATGTCCCTGTCGGCGCTCGCTCGTCTGAACCGCAGGCCCGCGTACGCAACCCTGCTGATCGGCACCCGCCTTCGCGTGCCGGCGCGCCGGGCGCACCACGCACTCCACCTCCGGTCGGCTCATGCGACGTCGCACGCAGGGTGGCGAGGGCGCTACGTGGTACGCGCCGGCGACACGCTCTCGGGAATCGCGCGGTCATATGGGGTCGGGCTCGATCGTCTCGCGCAGGCCAACGGCATCTCGGTCAACGGTCTGCTGCTGATCGGCGCACGACTGAGTGTGCCGCGACGCTCAGCACGGTCGTCCGCGAGAAGCCGGCCGACCGGCGGATCGAATGTTGTGCAACTGATCGATTACTGGGCAGCGCACTACGGGGTCGACCCACGGTTGGCACGAGCGATCGCGTGGCAGGAATCCGGCTTCAACCCGACCCTCACCTCGGCCACCGGAGCGTGGGGCGTGATGCAGATCGAGCCGGGCACATGGGTGTACGTGGAACGCCAGCTGATCGGTGAGAGCGTGCCCCGCACCGCGGGCGGAGACATCCGGATCGGCGTGGCCTACCTGCACAGCCTGCTCTGGGAATTCGGCGGCGACGAGCGACTGGCCGTCGCCGCCTACTACCAGGGGCCGGCGGCGGTGGCCCAGCACGGGGTGTTCCCCGGCAGCCAGTCGTACGTCGCCAACGTGCTCGCGCTGCGTGCCCGCGTCTGACCCGCGCCCCGGGAGCTTCCTACTTAGAAGCTCTAACAGAATGGGCTCCTGTTGCGGCTGGTTCGCGCCGGTTGCGGGTGCGTCCCACGCGGCGTGCGGTGCTCGACGTGGCTTCAGCCACGCCTGCGCTCCGCTCGCCGCTCGATCCTTCCCGCGACCACCGCGCTCTGCGCCTCACGACGAAGCTCATTCTGTTAGAGCTTCTTAGAGCGCCGGACGATCGCGACCGCCACCGCAGCCGCGATCTCGGGCTGACCGAGCAGTGGCCTGCCGGCGAACGCGATGTCGGCGCTGGGCCCGCCGTCAAAGCCGAGCGCCTGGTCCACGTGCAGGCCGACGAGGAGCCGCTGAAACTCCCGCATCGTCATCCCCGGCATGCCGACGCCGATGAGCCCGAGCTTGCGGCCGATCACCGCGACCGCCACCCGCGGCGCGCGCGTGGTCAGCTGGAAGCTGGTCACGCCGTCACGCCAGAGCGCGCCGACCGGCCGGCCGTCGGCGACCAGCTGCGGCTTCCCCGAGACGAGGTCTGCGAAGCCGGTCAGGCCCGCCCCGAACACCGCGTGACCCGGCGTGAGGCCGAGTGAGGGCTCCCGCGGATCACCGGCGACAAGCGTCCGGCCACCGATCACCAGCCGACCGGACGGCACTCCCGTGGTCACGTTGGAGAAGTCCGCGTTCATGGCCGCGACGGCGGTCAGACCGGACACCGGACGGCCGGCGACCAGCGGAACCACGCGATAGCGGGAATCGGCGAGCGAGACTTCGACCCGCACCAGGGGAGCGCGGCCGCCCGCGGTCGCAACCGACGATCGCAGCACCGTCACACCGGGTGCGGTCGCGCTGGAGGCGAACGGTTGCGCCAGCACGAGCCCGGCACCAACGCCGGCGGCCAGCAGGAAAACGATTGCCAGCGGGCTAGTCGGGAACGCGAACTGCTTCAGCGAGGGCATCGAGATGCCTCCGCACAGAGTCCCACGCAGCGTCGCAGAGCGCGAATACCGAGGCGTCGGCGACCGTGTAGTAGCAGTTGAGGCCCGCCCGGCGGCGGCGCAGCACGCCCGCGTCGGCGAGCAGCGAGAGGTGCTTGGAGACGTTCGCCTGCGTGCACCCAATGTCGTCCGCCAGGTCGCCGACGCAGCGTTCGCCGGCCGACAGCCGGCAGATCAGTCGCAGCCGCGTCGGCTCGGCCAGCAGGCGGAAGCGCTCCGCCAGCGCGTCCAGCGCGGCGTCCGGAAGCGAGGTGGGTGCGGGCATTTGCGAAAGTGTAGCGCATGTGCAACTATATAACCACTCAGCTAACTAGTTACTCGTAAGGAGTCTCACCGTGTCATCGGCAATCGAGATCACCAATTCCAACTTCAAGTCCGAAGTGCTCGAGGCTGACGTTCCCGTGCTGCTCGACCTGTGGGCCGCGTGGTGCGGCCCGTGTCGCATGGTCGGGCCGATCGTGGACGAACTCGCGAGCGACTACGCCGGTCGCATCAAGGTCGGCAAGGTCGACGTCGACGCCCAGCCCGAACTGGCGGCGTCGTTCGGCGTCTCCAGCATCCCCACGATCCTGCTGTTGAAGGACGGCAAGGTCGTCTCGACAGCGGTCGGCGCCAGGCCCAAGCTCCAACTCGCCGCGGCACTCGGCCTCGACCAGCACGCGGCCGCCGCCGCGTAAGTCGCGCAAAGTGCGGTAGCCGGGACACGCCAGAACGGGGACGGTGACTACCGCCACCCGGTGATCCCGGCCACCCGAGGCGCGCCGATCATCAACCACGAGCGGGCCGGGCGCCTCGCCGCCGAGCGGTGCCCGGCCCTCTCTTCTCTCCGGCGAGGCCGTGGGTCAGGCGGGAACGGCCGCCAACGCGGCATCCACGGCATCGATGTCGGCGGGCACCGGCACCGTGACGACCGTGGGGGCGATTGCATCGATGGTCTTCAGACCGTCGCCGGTGACGTAAGCGACGACGGTCTCCGCGCGGCGGAGCTCGCCCCGCTCGGCGAGCTTGCGCAACACGGCGATCGTCACGCCCCCAGCCGTCTCGGTGAAGATGCCGGTCGTCGATGCGAGCAGCCTGATGCCGTCCACGATCTCCTCGTCGGTCACCGCATCGATCGATCCCCCGGTCCGCCGGGCGACCTCGAGCGCGAACACGCCGTCGGCGGGATTTCCGATCGCCAGCGACTTGGCGATCCCGGTCGGACGCACCGGGCGCACCTGGTCGGCGCCGGTCGCAAAGGCGGTGGCAACCGGGGCGCAACCAGCACCCTGTGCCCCGTGCATGATCGGCACCGGGCCCGGATCGATCAGCCCGGTTGCGCGGCCCTGCTCGAAGCCCTGCAGGATCTTGGTGTACAGCGAGCCGGAGGCGATCGGCACGACCACCCGGTCAGGGGCTCGCCAACCCAGCTGCTCGGCCGTCTCGAGGGCGATCGTCTTCGAGCCCTCCGAGTAGTACGCGCGCATGTTCACGTTGACGAACGCCCACGGCCGCTCGTATGCGAGCTCCGAGCACAGGCGGTTGACGTCGTCGTACGAGCCTTCGACAGCGAACACGGTCGCGCCGTACGCCGCCGCCGAGACGATCTTCTCGCGCTCCAGATCGTCCGGGACGAAGATGTACGCCGGAAGGCCCAGGGCGGCTGCCGCCGCCGCCGTCGCTCCCGCCAGGTTGCCGGTGGATGCACAGGCGAGCGCCTCGAAGCCGAGCTCCTGCGCCTTCGCAGCGGCGACGGCGACCACTCGGTCTTTGAACGAGTGAGTCGGGTTGGAGGTCTCGGTCTTCACGTACAGCTCACAGTCCACACCGAGCTCGCCCGCCAGACGCTCCGCGCGGATCAGCGGCGACAGGCCAACCGGAAGCCCCCGTTCGGGCGCCGCCACCGGCAGGAAGTCGACGTACCGCCAGAGGGTCCGGGGGCCGGCCTCGACCCGATCGCGGGACACCGGATCCTCGGCACCCGAGAACCCCACCTCTAGCGGGCCGAGACAGAGCGTGCACGCGAACTGTGCGTCCAGCGGATGTTCGGCACCGCAACCCTTGCAGACGAGCCTGTCGGCCTTCATTCGATCCCCTACGTTCAGGCCCGGCGAGATCAGCCACCGGGGCCAGTTCACATCTTCCGAGACTCGGGAGCCTCGCCGGAGTTGGCACCTCTCCCGCCCGGCGGCCGGGATGGTTGCCGAGGCTTCACAGGGCCGGTCCCTCCGCCTCTCGCGATGCGATGCGCCGGGGATCGCCCCGGCCATTCCGCACTTCCTGACCGGGAATGGTAGATCGACCCGCACGCGATCGTCAAAGGGGAACCCGCCGCCCAGGCGGCGCGCCGACGTGCGTACAATCCGGGCCGCCATGGGGCGGCGATATCTGATCGTGGGGATCTCGGGTTCGGGCAAGACGACGCTCGCACACGCGCTGGCCGTGCGCACCGGGCTGCCGGTGTGTCAGCTCGATCTGCTCGTGCACGGGCCCGGTTGGTGGGAGACCCCCGACGAGGCGCTCCGCGACCGGGTGGCCGAATTCATGCGATCCGCACCCGACGGCTGGGTGATCGACGGCGGCTACGAGCGCAAGTTGGGTGACATGCTGCTGGAGCATGCCGACACGCTGGTCTGGCTCGACGACCGGATCGAGCGTACGCTGTTCCGGCTGGTCCGCCGCAGCACGCGCAGGCTGATCACCCGCGAGCGGATCCTCAACGGCAACGTCGAGACGCTGCGCGGCGTGTTCTGGGGTCGTGAGTCACTGCTCGGTTGGGCCATCCGGAGCCATCGCCGGATGCGTGCGACGATGCCCGACCGGCTGTGGGACGACCGGTTCCGGCACCTCACCCTGGTGCGGCTCTGCTCGCTTGCCGAGATGAGCCGCTGGATCGCGGCTCAGGACGAGATCAGGCCGCGACCTCCTCGCGCTCCGGCTCGCGGCTGACCGAGACGCCGGCCAGAGCCGCCAGCCGTCCGTCGCTCCGCAGGGCCACCCACTGGGCGAACGTCCCGTCAGCCGGCCGCTCGGCCTTGTAGGCGCGCACGATCCGCTCGACGACATACTTGATGTCGTCCGCAGGCAGCGCCTTGGACGACACCCTGCGGCCGAAACCGGCGTCCTCACCGAGATGGCCGCCGACGTGCAGGATGAAACCCTGCACACGGCTGCCGTCCCCGAGGCGGGCGATCCCGCCCTGCAATCCGATGTCGGCGATCTGGTACTGGGCACAGGCGTTGGGGCAGCCGTTGAGGTTGATCCGGATCGATCCCGCAAGGTCGCCCACCCGGCGCTCCAGATGGGCGATCAACTCAGCCGCCCGATCCTTGGTCTCGACGATCGCAAGCTTGCAGAACTGCATCCCGGTGCACGAGATGACGCCTCGCCGGAACGTGGAAGCCTCGGTCGGCAGGCCGATGTCGCGCAGCGACGCCGCGGCCTCCTCGACGTGCTGGTCGGGTACGTCGAGCACGATGATGTTCTGGCGATTCGTGCAGCGCAGAGCACCGGAGCCGAAGCGGTCGGCGACATCCGCCGCGCCGATCATCTGCTCCGCGGTGAACCTCCCGCGCAGCGTGGTCGCGCCCAGGTAGTAGAGACCCGGCTGGACCTGCGGATGGACGCCGAGATGATCGCGGTGGGGGTCGATCGGGTCGGCCGGCACCACCGATCGCTCGAGCTCGCGGCCGAGCTTGGCCTCGACCTCGTCGCGCAGCCGCTCGACCCCCCACTCGTCGACCAGGAACTTGATCCGGGCGCGGGTGCGCTTGGTGCGCCGCCCTTCGTCACGGTAGATCTCGGTGATCACGGCGCACAGCTCGGCGGCGTCCTGCGGCCGCACGAAGACGTCTAGCCGGCGTCCCACGCGTGCGGATGTGCCCAGCCCGCCGCCGACCCAGACGTCATATCCCAACACGCCGTCCCTGTCGACCGCCACCAGCCCGATGTCGTTGATCTCGTGCTGCGCGCAGCGATGTAGACAGCCCGACACCGACACCTTGAACTTGCGGGGGAGGTTCGAGAACCGCCGGTCACCCACGAATGTTCGCTCGAGCTCCTCGACCAGCTCGCGTGAGTCGAGTAGCTCATGCCCGTCCACGCCGGCCAGCGGGCAGCCCACCACGTTGCGCCACACGTCGCCACAGGCCTGGGTGAACGACAAGCCGACGGCATTCAGCTCGTCGAGCACGATCGGCACATCCTCGATGGCCAGCCAGTGCAGCTGAATGTTCTGCCGGGTCGTGATGTCGCCCATGCCCCGCCCGTACCGCTCGGCGAGCCGTCCGATCGTACGCAGCTGCTCGGCGCTGACCACCCCGTTGGGGAACTTGATACGCAGCATGAAATACCCGTCCGTCTGCTCGGACGGTCCCGGATCGCCGCTCTCGGCCGACTCCTGGGCGCGCTGGGTGTACAGGCCGTACCAGCGAAAGAGGGCCAGGTCGTCGGGCTCGATGGCCTCGAATCCCAGCTCCGCGTAGCGGTAGATGTCCCCCAGCACGTCGAGGCCGTCCTTCCGGCTCTTGATGTGTTCGATCTCAGGCAGCTTGGTCGCGGCGTCGGACATCGCAGAACCTCCGGGAGGGCGGCGTGGGTTGTCGTCAGCCTACCGAGTTTGGATCCAAACAGCAAGTCTTAGGATACACGGGCCGCCGGGATGGGCACGCGTCCGGCTGGTAGCATCGTGGGCATGGCGCAACCCACCCCGACGACCTTGAGCCGGGCAGACGACCTCGCGCACGAGCTGCAGGTGGAAATCATCACCGGTCGGATCCCACTCGGCACCCGGCTACGCCAGGAGGACCTGGCGGCACGCTTCGGCGTCAGTCGCACGCCGGTCCGGGAGGCGCTGCGCCAACTGCAGGCAATCGGTCTGGTCGAGCAACTCGGCCACCGGGGGGCGCTGGTGCGCTCCTTCTCGCCCGACGAGTGCCGAAACGTGTTCCTGGTGAGGGCCGAGCTGGAGGGGCTGGCAGCCGAGCGGGCCGCCGGCCGCCTCACCACCTACGACAACGGTGATCTGGCCACCGCCCAGTCGCTCCTCCGGGCGGGAGTCGAGCGCCATGCCGGGTTCGGGCCGGGCCGCGAGGAGGCGCTGGCGATCGTGTGCGAGCAGTGGTCGCAGGCCAACGACCTGTTCCACAACGTGGTGCTCGCTGCGTCCAACTGTCCGCCGCTACGTGACACAGTGCAGTCGCTTGCCAACCGGGTGCCGCGCAGCCTCGCCTGGCACACGTTCGGCGACGACCCCGGGATCATCTCGCGCAGCATCGTCGACCACGACCAGATCGTTGCCGCGCTCAACGAGCCCTCACCCCGCAGAGCGCGCAAACTGCTGCATGCGCACGTGCTCGATACGGGCGACACGCTCGCGCGCTGGCTCGAACGCCACGCCCGCTGAGCCGCTGATGTGACCGCCCCGGCGCTCAGCCGGGAACGCGGGCCGCGGCGATCGGCCCCATGCTGGACATCGAGGCAAACTCGACGAAGGCCCCGGTGTGCGGCGCGTGGATCACGATCCCGTTGCCGACGTAGATGGCAACGTGGCCGAAACCGTAGAAGAAGACCAGGTCGCCCGGCTGCAGGTCGCTCAGCGGCACGTGCGGGAGCTCGTTGTACTGCCCGTCTGCGTTGTGCGTCAGGGATACGCCGAGCTGCCCGTACACGTACATGACAAGTCCCGAGCAGTCGAACCCCGATGGGCTTGCGCCGCCGTAGACATACGGCACTCCCAGGTACTGCTCGGCGATCGCGACCGCCTTGCCGCCGAGGCTGCTGGCGGGCGGAATGGGGATGCTGCCGGGCGGGGGCGACGACCCGCCGCCGGTGGCCGCCGCAGCCGCCGCGCGAGCCGCGGCCTCGCGCGCCGCAGCCGCCTGTGCGTCGAGGATGGACTGGATGCGACGGCCGAGGTGCGCCTTGTACGCCGCGGCGCTGGAGACGCTGCGCTGAGCCGCGTCGGCGGCCGCCTTGGCCTGGCTCTTCTGGATCTGCAACTGCTGCACCTGGCGCTTGAGCAGCGCCGCCTGGCTCTTGACCTGCGTCCGGTAACGGCCGATGCTGAGCACCAGCTGACGCGTGCTGTTGCTGGTGCGGCCGAGGATCGCCACCTGATCGACAAGCTCGTTGAACGATCGGGCGGCGAGCAGGTACATGATCGGATCCGGCGAGCCGGCCTTGTAAGCCCGGGTCAGGTCGGCGGCCAGTTGCGCTCGTGCGGCACTCAGGTTGGCCCGCGCGATCCCGAGCTGGTACTGCGTGCTGCGCAGCTGTGTCCGGGTCTTCAGGTACCGCGAGTTGACCTGATCGTAGGCCTGGATCTTCTGCTCGGACACTGTGTACAGCTGGTTGAGCCGCACCTGGGCAGCCTTAGCCTCGGCCCGCAGTGTCGATAGCGACGTCGCCGACGCCGACTGCACCGTCAGTGCGGTCGAGATCAGGATCGCGAGCGTCAGCGATAGCCAAAGCGCTCGGGTGGCGCGCACCATCCTGCCGGCGCGCGCTTGGCCACGGGCGAACATGAGAGTTGAGGCTACCAGACCGATCGGGTGGACGCGCCACACCGAGCGGTGCATACGAAAGCTTTACAAGCCCGGTGGACGACTCGGACAGGTCAGCGCGATGCGGGCCGGCGCCGGGACGCACCGAGCGACGCGTGCTCGGCACGCGAGCGAGGGAGGACGCCGCAGCGCGACGGACTCAGCGCCCCGCGACGCCGCCTGTATCCCTCATCAACCGTTGAGCCAGGAGAACCGGGACGAAGGTGACGATGATCACTTCGAGCGCGACGACGTTGATCTGCGAAGCCTGGTTGGGAAGCCGAAGCTCATTGAAGATCCACAGCGGCAGCCGACCTTGATCGAAAGCAGAAACGCGCTACGGATGTCGGGGTTACGGTACGCGATCCCGAACCACTGCGTGGTGTAATGGGCGATCGGCCAGGCCGATATCCGCGACTGGTTGAACGCGTACAGGACGATCACCAGAAGCGGGAGGTAGCTGAACGCCATCACCGCCGCTGACGCGATTCGAAGCCCCACTGGTTGCGCGCGATTCCATATCGGTCAAAGGGCCTCGAACGCGCCCAGGCGCTTGATGAACCCAAGGTAGAGGATCATCACCGCGACCGGCACCATGGCGAAGGCCGCGGCGAAATGGCCGGTTGTGAACTCCGTGTTGCCGACCTGCTGCGGCGCGATGTAATCGCCGAGGGTCAGCGAGAAGGTGAAGATCGATCCGGCGGCAACGCCCGACAGAGCAAGGGGCAGAATCACGCGCCGGAACGTGGCCCGGCCACGGCCGCCGTGATCGCTGGACGCTTCGAGCAGGCTGCCCGGGATGCGCTCCAGCCCCGCGAACGCCGACACACGGCGGAATGGGGAGCGAGGCCTGGTTGAGGTCACGGCTGCCATGTGCAGAGGGCTGTGCGCCGGGGTCTGTCCCACGACCCCAGCGCGTGGTGTTCAGCGGCTACTCACCCTCCGGTGATGTCTGTCCACTTCTGCTCCCACTCGGAGTACGGCGTGCAGTCGGTCGGTCCGCCCGGGCCGCACTGGGGAAGAGGCGTCTTCCAGAAGGCGATCTTCGCGAAGTAGCTCGGATCGTTCTCGTGCAGTGCGGTGCAGAAGGCAGGCGTGAGCGGCTTGACGGTGCACGCCTGCGGATTGGCCGGGTTGTAGGTGACCCAGGCTGCTGTCTGAGCCTGCACCGACGGCGACAGCGAGTAATTCATCCACTTCAGCATGCAGTTGGGATGCTGGGCGTGGCTCGACATCATCCAGGTGTCAGCCCAACCCGTCACACCTTCCTTGGGGATCACAGCAGCCACTGGAAAATGGTCGTTCTGGAGGAAGGAGACAGCGTACGGCCAGGCTTGTCCGATCACCGCGTCGCCCTGCTTGAAGAGCGAGGTCTCGTCGGCGAACAGAGCCCAGTACTTCTTGATGTTGGAGTGCTGCTGCTTGAGCAGGTTGGTCGCCGCATCGAGCTGCGCGGAGGTGAGCTCATACGGATCCTTGATGCCCAGGCTGGGGTCGTGATACTTCAGGTACAGCGCAGCGTCGGCGATGTAGATCGGGCTCGCATAGGCGGTCACCTTGCCTGGGTAGGAATTGTCGAACACGGGCGCCCAGCTGTCGGGTGCGGGCTTGACGACGCTTGTGTTGTACATGAGCACGTTGGCGCCCCACATCCAGGACACGCCGTAGTGCACTCCGCCAACGGTGTTGTGGGGCGGCGACTGCAGCGCTGGAAGCAGTTGGGAGAAGTCCGGGAACAGCTTGGAGTCGATCGGCGCCACCGCGTGGGCGGCGATCAGGCGGTTGGTCGCATCCCCGGATGCCGACACGCCATCCCAATTGCGCCCGCCGCCGGACTCCATCAGCGTCACCATCTCGTCCGAGCTGGCGGCGTTCTTGACGTGCACCTGGCAGCCGGTCTGCTGTTCGAACGGGTGCACCCAGTCGACGCTCTTCTGGTGGGAGCCATCCTCGGCGTACCCCTCCCAGATGACGAGGTTCAACTGGCCCTCGCCCTTGCCGATATGCGTGATCATGCCGCCGGAGCCGCCGGTTCCTTCGCTCGGGCTGCCCGAGCCGGACGACCCGCCGCATCCAGCGGCTAGGCTCAACGCCAAGCTGGTGGCGACCAGGCTGGCCGTCCATGCTCGATTCATGCGGGAACCTCCTCGGGGCTCCGGGGTGTTGGGCGGACTGTCGCGACCGTCCGGTTGTGTTCGCGGCGCCAGATCAGCAGCACCCGCTTGCCTCGCTGAGCCAGCACGTGCATCGATGAGGTGGACTGGTTCTGCTGCACCACGACCAACTCGGCACCGTTTTCGAGCGCCACGATGTAGCGGGTGTTGACGCCAAGGTACACCACCGCGCGCACGCTGCCCCGAGCGGAGCAGTCGCCGTCGCCGGGCGTTTCGCCCGGGTCATCAAGGTGGATCTTCTCCGGACGGACGAATCCCAACGTCCTTCTGGATCGCTTCAGCTCGATCTGCATCTCCTCGCGGAGCTTCAGGTCGAGCGCACCCAGGGGCTCATCCAGGAACAGTCCGCTGGGCCGGTTGACCAGCGCCATCCCGCGATGATCCGAAGCGTGGTCGTCTTGCCCGATCCCGACGGGCCGAGCATCGAGAAGAACTCGCCGTCGGCGACGTCGAGGTCGATCCCCGCGACCGCCACCACATCGCCGTACGTCTTGCGGACCCCCCGCAGCGACACCGCACCGACGGCGGCGGCTGTCTGCGGATCAGCGTGCGGCTGCGACAAGTGATTCCTCGAGGCGCTCCAGACCGAGCTCCAGGTCGTCCTGGGGCGCGTTGATGGGGACCAGGATCCGCAGCACGTTATCGTAGATCCCGGTCTTCAGCAGGATCAGCCCCCGCTCCAGCGCACCTGCCACCGCCGCCGCGGCGATCTCGGACGCCGGCTGCTTGGCCGACCGGTCCTTGACCAACTCGATAGCCGCCATCGGGCCGATGCCGCGCACCTCGCCGATGCACTCGATCCGACCGGCCATCTCGTGCAGCCGCGCCATGATCCGCTCGCCCTGAACGGTTGCAGCAGCCAGGAAGGCCGGATCGGCGATGGCCTTGATCGACTCCACCGCCGCCGCGCAGGCGACCGGGTTGCCGCCATAGGTCGAGCCGAGCCCGCCGGGATGCACCGAGTCGATCACGTCCGCGCGGCCGACCACGCCTGCCAGCGGCATCCCGGACGCCAGCGACTTGCCCACCGTCATCAGGTCGGGCACGACGCCGGAGTGCTCGATCGCCCACAGCTTGCCGGTGCGGCCCATGCCGGACTGCACCTCGTCGTCGATGTACAGGATCCCGTTCGCCTCGCATCGCTCCTTGAGGCCACGGATGAACTCCGCCGGCATCACAGTGAACCCGCCCTCGCCCTGCACCGGCTCGAGGATCACGCAAGCGACCGAGGCCGGGTCGATGGTGGCCTTGAACATCCAGTCCAGGGCGTCCAGGGCGTCCGCGGTGGTGATGTCGCGGTACGGGTAGGGCGCGGGAGCGCGGTACACCTCGGGTGCGTACGGCCCCATGAACTTCTTGTACACCAGCTTGGAGGTGAGCGTCATCGTCAGCAGCGTTCGCCCGTGGAACCCGCGGTCGAACGTGATCACCGCGTCACGCCCGGTGTGGTAGCGGGCGATCTTGACGGCGTTCTCGACCGCCTCGGCGCCGGAGTTGATCAGCACGGCCTTCTTGGTGAACGCGCCCGGGGCGTGCTCGCACAGAAGCTGGCACACGTCCAGGTACGGCTGGTAGCCGGCAACCGGGAAGCACGAGTGGAGCAGCGCGTCGGCCTGCTGCTTGATGGCCGCGACCACCGCTTCCGGGGTGTGGCCGAGGTTGAGCACGCCGATGCCACCCGCGAAGTCGATGTACTCCTTGCCGTCGACGTCCACCAGACGGGCTCCATGCGCCGACGAGGCGAAGATCGGCTGGATCGACACCGCCTTGGCCACGTAGGCATCGCGCTGCGCGCGGAGTGCGTCGGTTCGAGATCCTGAGATTGACACGGCCATGGCGGCACCCCCGGTGCGATCGAAGCTTTGCGCCGCCGAGTATAAGCGGCGGAGCGGTTGTTCGGCGTACGACCCTGATAGCATTGGCCAGTCTGTCCAACGCGCCCCGTGGCCGCGCACCCGAAAGGATCCACCCGGATGAGCACCGATCATCGCGAGCTTCAGGAGAACGCCAAGCGCCATCTGATGATGCACTTCACGCGCCAGAGCGCGTACGCCAACGACGAGGTCCCCGTGATCACCCACGGCGAGGGCTGTTGGCTGTACGACTCCACGGGCAAGAAGTACTTCGACGGCCTGTCCGGCCTCTTTTGCACCCAGATCGGCTACAGCCACGGCGCGGAACTGGGCGAGGCGGCCGCGAAGCAGATGGCCGAGTTGCCGTTCTACACCAACTGGAACTACGCTCACCCGCGCGCGATCGAGCTCGCCACCAAGGTCGCCGAGTTGGCCCCAGGCCCGCTCAACCGGACGTTCTTCGTCTCGGGCGGCTCCGAGGCGAACGAGGCCATCATCAAGCTGGTCAAGCAGTACCACCAGCTGCACGGTGCGCGCAACCGCTACAAGATGATCGCGCGCCGGATCGCCTACCACGGCACCACCTTCGGCGCCCTGTCGCTGACCGGCATCGCCGCGCTGCGCACGCCCTTCGAGCCGCTCATGCCCGGCGTGCGGCACGTCTCCAACACCAACAGCTATCGCCGCCCCGAGGACGAGACGGAGGCCGAGTTCGTCGACTTCCTGCTCACCGAGCTGCGCGACGTGATCGAGCAGGAGGGCGCCGAGTCGGTGGCCGCGATCTTCATGGAGCCGGTGCAGAACGCGGGTGGCACGTTCACGCCGCCCGAGGGCTACTTCGCCGGCGTGCGGTCGATCTGCGACGAGCACGGCATCCTGCTAGTGGCCGACGAGGTGATCTGCGGTTTCGGGCGACTCGGGCACTGGTTCGCCTCCGAGCGCTACGACATCCGTCCTGACGTCGTCACCTTCGCCAAGGGCATCGGATCGGCGCACCAGCCGCTGGGTGGCGTGCTGATGACCGACGCGGTTGCGGCGCCCTTTCTCGAGGGCTCGAACATGTTCAACCACGGCATCACCTACGGCGGCCATCCGGTGGCCTGCGCGGTGGCGCTCAAGAACATCGAGGTGATGCAGCGCGAGAAGGTGCTCGAAAACGTGCTGGCCAACGAGTCGTACTTCCGCGGCATCCTCGAGAAGCTCGCGGAGAAGCCGATCGTGGGCGATGTTCGCGGCGCCGGGTACTTCCAGTCGCTGGAGCTGGTAAAGGACAAGGAGAGCAAGCAGACGTTCGACGAGGAGGAGTCGGAGCACCTGCTCCGCGGCTTCCTCTCGGCGCGGCTCTACGAGTCGGGCCTGATCTGCCGGGCCGACGACCGTGGCGATCCGGTGATCCAGCTCAGCCCGCCATTGGTGGCGACCCGCGACGACCTGGACTACATCCACGACGTCCTGGACTCGGTGCTGGACGAGGCCTGGGACGAGATCCACAAGCACCGCAACCGCCAGGTGGTGCGCGGCTAGCCGGGCGGCGGCAACGACGCCGAGCAGATGCTCACAGTCGCCGACATCCTCGGCATCGAAGAGCTCGAACTGACCCTGCGCGCGGGGGCGCCCGGACGCTTACGGCCCCTGCGCTGGGTGCACACGTCGGAGCTTCCCGATCCCACACCGTGGCTGCGCGGCGGCGAGCTGCTGCTCACCACCGGGCTGCCGCTGCAGGCCGACCCCGGCGGGTTCGTCCGCCTGCTCTCCGAGCGTGGACTGTCCGGCATGGGGCTGGGTCTCGGCTTCGGGTTCGACGACGTTCCCGCGGCGGCGGTCGAGGAAGCCGACCGGCGTGAGTTCCCCGTCTTCACGATCCCGTATCACGTGCCGTTCATCGCTCTCACCGAGGCCGTCTTCACCCGACTGTCCGACGAGCGAGTGGCCGAAGCCGAGCGGCGGCTCGCCGGAGACCTGGTGGAGACGATCATCGCCGGCGAAGCTCAGTCCCGGGAGATCCGGAGGCGGGTGCGAGCGTTCGGGCTGCGCGGATCGTCCCCGCTCACGTTCGTCGTGCTGCGGGCGGACAACGGAGCCGCCGGCGGGTTGACGCAGATCGTCGAGGCGGCTCGCCGCTACGGCCCGGCCAGCGTGCGCGACGGGGCTGTGGCCGTGCTCGTGGAGGCGGCCGACGACCGGGCCGCCGAGAGCACCGCGGGCGAGCTGCTCGCCGCAGCGGAGGCGGTCGCGGCCGGAGTCGGCCGGGTGCGCAGCGACCCCGGCGAGCTCCCGAGATGCTACGACGAGGCGCTGTACGCGGTCGACATCCGGCCGGCCAACGGCACCCCCGCCGTTGCCACCTTTCGAGACCTGGGATCGATCCAGCTGCTGCTGTCGCTGCAGGACGACCGCGGCGTGGAGCTGTTCTGCGACTCACTGCTGGGCACCCTGATGGCGCACGACAAGAGCCAGGGATCGGCGCTGGTGGAGTCGCTGCGCGGATACATCGAGGCCAACGGGCGCTGGGTCGAGGCGGCGGACGCGCTTCGGATCCACCGCCACACGCTCCGCTACCGCGTGCGCAAGATCGAGGAGCTGACCGGGCGCGACCTGTCGAACGCCCGCGACCGGCTCGAGTTGTGGCTGGCCCTGCGGGCCATCGAGCTGCACACACCCCACCACCTGGAGGCTGTTCAATGAGCAAGGTTTCGGTCGTCGGCGCCGCCGGCATCATCGGCCCGGCGATCGTGGCCACTCTCGCGGAGCACGAGGCCGTCGAGCAGATCCTGTGTCTGGACGTGAACGTCGACGGCGCGCGGGAGGTGGCGGCGATCCACGGCCGCGGCAAGGCCACCGCAGCCGCCCTCGACATCCGCGACCTCGACGACGCGGCACGGATACTGGAGGGGTCGACGGTGCTGCTGAACACCGCCGCCTACCGGATCAACCTGCAGGCGATGGAGGGGGCGCTGCGGGTGGGCGCGCACTACATCGACCTGGGCGGCCTCTTTCACGTCACGCGCGAGCAGCTCGAACTGGACGCCCGCTTCCACGCGGCGGGCTTGCTGGCGATCCTGGGCATGGGCTCCACCCCCGGCAAGACCAATGTGATGGCCGCCCGGGCCGTCGAGCTGCTCGGTGGTGGCACCGCGGAGCGGATCGTGGTCGGTGCGGCGGGGCGCGACCCGAACCCGCCGCCCGGCCCGCTGGTCGCTCCGTACGCGGTGGAGACGATCCTGGACGAGCTGTCGATGCCGACTCCGGTCGTGCGTGGCGGCGAGGTGGTGTTCCTCGAACCGATGAGCGACGCGGGAGTGGTCGAGTTCGGCGACCCGGTCGGGCCCGCCGGCACGATCTACACGATCCACTCCGAGCAGGCGACGTTCGCCGACAGCTTCGGCGCCGGTGAGGTCAGCTTCCAGCTCTCCCTGAACCCCGTGTTCCTGGACAAGATCCGGCTGCTGACCGACCTCGGCCTCGCCTCCAGCGACCCGATCGACGTGCGCGGCACGACCGTCGCGCCCCGCCAGGTGCTGATCGCCCTGCTGGGGGCGCTGCCCAAGGCATCGCCGAGTCACGAGGCGTTCGGCATCCACCGCATCGAGGCCTACGCCGGCGAGGACGTGGCTGTCGTGGAGTGCGTGACGCGGTCGGTCGACCGCCTGAGCTTCGGCGGCGGGGTGCTGTCCACGGCCTGTCCGCCGGCGGTGGTGACCGACATGATCTGCCGCGGTGAACTGACCCACCTCAGCGGCGTCCTGCCGAGCGAACGTGCGGTGCCCTTCGGCCCGCTGTTCGAGCGGTTGGAGCGGTATGGGGTGAGCGTGCGGGAGCAGGTGCGGGGGGCGCAGCCCGCCTAGATCCGGCCGCCGCGTCAGCCGCCGTCGGCTCGGTAGATCACCCGGAGAAACGTCACCTCGCCCTCCGGTGCGCAGGCTCGAGAAGAACATCGGTACTCGCAGCCAGTCACCCGTCCAGTCGGTGGGTCGCCGACCCCGAGCGACGCCAGGAACTG
The DNA here is from genome assembly GCA_038230835.1 of Gaiellales bacterium. Classification (GTDB taxonomy): domain Bacteria; phylum Actinomycetota; class Thermoleophilia; order Gaiellales; family JAICJC01; genus DASUHT01. The sequence goes on along the minus strand of JBBRMM010000015.1, from coordinate 7,258 downwards.
CCCGGGGCAAGCGAGCTCGGATCAGCGAGAACACTTGTGGGTGCTCGTCTCGTGGGACGTGGGAGATCGAGTAGCGCGCGGCGACCGCGTCGACCGACGCGTCCGGAACGTCGACGTCGAGGATGTCGGCGTGGATGAACGCCGGGTTAGGGACCGGCCGGCCGGCAGGAGTCGGATGAAGTCGGATCGGTCATGTGTCTTGAGCCTACCGGCGTGGCGTCAGGCGGGAGGGCTGGTGGCCGGGGTCGCGAGCCAGCGCCGCTCGGCGCGCCAGCGATACAGGGTGCGCGGGCTGGGGGGCCGGGCGGGGCCGGCCTCGTACGCGCGCGAGACGTGCGCTATCGCGGTGCCGGTGGCCGTGCCGCGGGCATACGCCAGCTCGAGCGACCGGCGCAGGTCGGGCCAGGCGTACGATCCCGGCGTTCCCCGCCGATTCGCGGCACGCAGCGACTCGAGGTGCGCGCTCAGCGCCTTCGACCTGGCGGCGGTCAGGCAGCCGTGTGCCTGCCACAGCTGGTGCAGAGTGAGCACGAAGTCGCGACCCGAACGCTGGACCTGGAACTCACGGCTGCCGTGGCCGGCGCACAGCCACACCGCTACCCCATACCCCAGGCGCACGAGCTGCGTCCGCCCTCGCGTGCGCTCCACGCAGATCGCGCACACCACCTGCTTCGTGGGCACCTTACGAGCCTTGTACAACGTCGGGAGATAGGGCGAGGGCATCGTGGGTTGAGTATGGCGCCGGATGTGTTGGGTGTGGGTGGAGGGAGGTGGGGAGTACGTTACGAAACCCAATTGGCAATCACACGCACTGCCAATTGGCAAACGCGGGATTCCCTTCACGCCAGCGGTGGCTTGGGCTGGGTGGATTCGGTTGAGTGTTCGCGATCGCGTATTGTGGAGTTGAGATGATCGCAGGGGTGGGTGTGACTAGAGTGGAGTCGTGCTCTTGGTGGCTGGCCTGGCGATCATCGTGGCGACGGTCGTCATCGGTGCCGTCGCTCCGGTGTTGGCGACTCACAGGGGTGGTTGCTGGCTGGTGAGATGGTCGCCGTTTGGTGTATCGGTGGGCACTCCTGTGCTACGCGGTGTTCTTGTGGCTCGACATCCAGCGGGTTGGCCCTGTGGGCGACTGCAATGCGCTCCCGCATCGCGGCGAAGCCTTCGGCGCTGTCCTGACCGCAGTGTTAGCCGGCGTGATCCTGGCGGTGACTCTGAGCACTCGCCCAACGCCGAGGGCGATTGTCGGCGTAGCGATCGGTTCGCTCGCGGTCATCGTCTTGACCGCCGGGTATGTGTTGTCGGCTAATCCCGTGCTGATGCGTCGTCCGTCGCTCAGACCCTGACGCGGCACGACCTTTACAGGGGGTGGGGACTATTGTTGAGACCTGGGCGCCGTCAGGTCGCTCCACACCCACGGCGTCAGGAGGTCAAACGTGCGCGAAGCTCGTATCGACGAGACTGAACAGGGTCGCTTGCCGGTCGGTGAAGGCTGGTTCATCCTCAACCTTGGAGAGATGCCCTGGGAAACAGTCCCCGGCTTCGGCGTGTGGCGCGACGTCGACTGGGCCAGGGCGTCCGGCGACACGCCAAGCGTCGGTGTTCACATCCACGTCCTGCAACCTGGAGAGACCAACGGCTACTACCACGCTGAAGCTGCCGAGGAAGGGTTCATCGTGCTCAGCGGCGAGTGTCTCGCCGTCGTCGAGGGCCAAGAGCGGCCGATGCGGCAGTGGGACTACCTTCATTCACCGCCAGGCACCGCGCACGCCACGATCGGAGCGGGCGACAGACCGTGCGCGATCCTGATGTTCGGCAGCCCTGATCCCCGCCGAAAGGTCGAATGGATCGCCGACGAGATCGCTGCCAGGCACGGAGCAAGCGTCGAGCGCGCGACCAGCGACTCCGGAGAGGCATACGGCCATCTGCCGGCGGAAGTCTTCACGCCCCCTCCGGCGCCCTTCGGGAAACCGACGGTTTAGAGCCCTGCTCCTATAGTGCGGACGTGCACAGCGAGCCGCGGGATCTCGACCGAGGAGCGCTGGCGGACGCTCTGGAGCGTCATTGGAGCATCGGCGCCGGGCGTCTGGAGTACCTGCCGATCGGCTTCGGCAGCCACCACTGGGAGGCGGTCGCGGCCGATGGATCGCGGTGGTTCGTGAGTGCCGACGATCTCCGAGCTGGGCACCACGCCGGCCGGGATCCCGATGACGTCCTCACGGTGCTCGATCGGGCCTTTCGCACGGCGGCCGCGCTCCGCGACGAGGCCGTGCTGGAGTTCGTCCTGGCGCCGATCCCGTCCGATGGCGGCACGGTCCTGCGCCGTATCGACACGCGGTACGCGATCCGCGTGGAACCGTTCGTCGACGGCGCGGCGGGGGAGTCCGGCGAGTTCGAGCGCCCCGACGAACGGCGGCGGATGGGGACGCTGCTCGGCCGCCTGCACGCCGCGTCGGGGAGCGTCCCGCCTGGCCTCCCTGGTCGGGAGGACTTCGCGCTTCCCGGACGAGGGGCGCTCGAGGAAGCGTTCGCCCTGCTCGACGCGCCCTGGGGCCACGGGCCGTTCGCCGAGCCGGCCAGACAGCTGCTGCGAGCGCACGCGGGCTGCGTCCGGGATCGCCTGGGCGCCTACGATCAGCTCGCCGGTCGCGTGCGCGACCAGCCGGGCCCGTGGGTCGTGACCCACGGAGAGCCGCACAGCGCGAACGTCATACGGGAGGCCGGGGGCGGCCTGCGGCTGGTGGACTGGGACACGACGCTGATCGGTCCGCGCGAGCGTGATCTGTGGATGGTGCTCGACGGGGACCTGACCGGCTGGGACGAATACCGCGAGGTGACGGGCTCCGTCCGGCTGAACGAGGAGGCGCTGGGCCTGTATCGGGAGCGGTGGGCACTCGCCGAGATCTGCGTCTACGTGGCCGAGTTCCGGCGACCGCACGAGGAGACGGCGGACACGCGGACCTCGTGGGAGGAGCTGGGCGCGTACCTGCCGTGAGCGCGATCGGGCTGAAGCTCAGCCCAACCCGTCGATATCCTCACTCCGCGGTCAGTGGCCGGCGCTCCGCACCAGCGGTTCGAGCCACTCGAGCGCATCCTCCGGGCCCGGCATCGAGGCGATCTCCTCGCGCACGAGCTCAGCCGCCGTCCGATAACTCGCGTCCCCCAGCACAGCCGAAACCGCCTCGCGCAGATCCTCCGACGTTGCGTCCACCGCGTCCAGCACCAGCCCGGCCCCCAGAGCCTCGCAGCGAGCGGCGTTCAGCGGTTGATCCGCGCCCATCGGCAACAGCACCGACGGCAGGCCGTGGGCGAGCGCACCGAGCACGCTGCCAGATCCTCCATGCGACACGACCGCGTCGCACTCCGGCAGGATCAGTGACTGGGGAACGTAGCGTTCGAGGCGAACGCTCTCGGGGAACGGCCCGAGCTCCGCGGGATCGATGTCCCAGCCGACTGTGGCCACGACGTTGACGCCCAGCTCGGCCAGCCCACCGAGGACGCGAGTGAACAGATCACCGGATTCGACGTTGAACACGGTGCCGAGGGTGAAATACACGGTCGGCGTCCGATCGCGCGCCGCAGACATGGCCGTTTCCGCCCGGAAGCACCGCCCCGTCGGCGGCAGCGGGAACGCCGGGTCGCGGAAGCTGGGTGGAAACGGTGAGAGGACGAGGTAGCGGCGAAGCGCCTGGAGGTCGGGATCCGCAGCCAGTCCGTTCCAGGCACGCACCTCGTCCAGCAACTCGGCGACGACCGCCGGCCGAACGAACGAGCCCGACGCGTTGACGAGCACAGTCGCGTACGGCAGATCCAGACGCTCGGCGGCAACCGTGGCGCCGAAGTCGAACTCGTCACACACGACGACGTCGGGCCGCCATTCGGCGCACAGCGCGAGCACGTCGGCCGCCCGGCGACGCGCGACGATGCGCGCAAAGCCGTACCCAAGGTCACGATCCTCCTTCTCGGGATCGAGCCTGCGCAGCGGGACCCGCTTCGGGGGATCACTGCCACCGGGCCCCGACGGGAACACCGTGAACCCGAGCTCCTCGAGTGCGGCGACGATCCGGGCCTTCCCGGTGAAGGCGACCGTGTGGCCCGCCACCGCGGCGGCGCGGGCGATCGGGACGAGCGGCTGGGCGTGGCCACGCCCACCGGCGAAAGCGAACAGGACTCGCATCACGAGAGCCTAACAGCGGTCGCGAGTCGCCTGGATGCGCCGGCCCGAAGACCGCAGCCACCAGCCTCAGCCGTCCGCCACCGGTCCCAGCCCACGGATCAGCCCCGCAGCGCCCTCGTCGTCCAGGGCGTCGAGGAAGTGCCGTTCCACCGCTCGCCTGTGCGTCGGCCGCGCGGTGAGATACGTCGCGCGCCCGGCGTCCGAGAGCTCGAGTCGCACCGCCCTGCGATCCGCGGGGTCGGCGACGCGGTGTCGGCGTCCCGCGACGAGGTGTTCGCCCAGGCTGGGTCGCTCAGCCGAACTTGAACGCAAACGGATCGACCGGCGGCTTCTCGGCCGCGCCGACGGGCACTCCCTGATACTGGGCCTTGATGCCCGTGGTCCAGGCCCGGCAGCGGTCGGTCAGCTCCTCGTCGTCGGTCTGCATGCGGCCGCGCGTGACCAGCACACCCAGGTCGGCGCCCTTGTACCGGTAGTCGCCGGCGGAGGCGACGCGCAGGTAGAAGGCCTCCGACTCGTCGATGATCGAGTGCCAGTCGTGGGCCCAACGCCGGAACTTCAGCCCTCCGCGCTCACCCATCCTCCAGATGCCTGTTCGCGGAGCGCGGGTCAGCATCTCGACCCGATCGACCGTCTCCTTGATGATCAGTTGGCTCCACACGTCGTCGGCGGCCATCCGCGCCCACCGCGCGTTGATCTCGTCGACGTCGATCAGATAGTCGACGTCCAGGTACTCGAGCAGGTGGAATAGGAAGAGCGGTGCGTCGGAATACGCCGCCAGCGTGACGTGCGTGATCGGCGAGAGTCCACTCACGCGTGGGTTGATCTCGCCCAGGTAGAGCTCACCGGTGTCGGAGTCGACCAGGTAATCCACCTCGAAGAACCCTTTGTACCCCTCGCGGGCCAGCTGCGTGCCCAGCCGCTGGGTCAGCTTCCCCGCCCGCTTTCGCTGCTTGGCCGTGAGCACGGTTGGAAAGATGTCGTTGCCGCACCAGCCGCCCTGGTACGGGGTCAGCTCCGGGTGTCCGATCAGCGAGGCCACATAGGGGCCGACCAGCGTCCCGTGGCGGGTGATCACCGCCTCGACGCACACCTCGAGCGGCCGGATCCGCTTCATCACCTTGAGCTGCTGCCCCACCATCGAAGCTGCATGCTTCTTCCAGTCGGCACGCGAGGCGATGAAGAACGTCGTCCGCCCGGAGTCGCCGTATGGCGTCTGGACGACCAGGTCGGTGCCGAGCTTGGCGGTCTCGGCAAGGGTCGCCAGCTCCTTGTGGGTGGAGGCTCGGCCGAGCACGTTCGGCACGCTTGGCACGCGCGCCTTGTTGCCGATCCGTGTGGTCACGATCTTCGAGTCGAGGCGGGAGCGCAGCTTCGCCGTGGGGTGGATGACGTCCAGCCCGAGCTCCTCGGCGAGCGCCTCTGATTCCTTGTCGAACATCACGAAGCAGGCTTTGCCGCCCGGACCGTGATGCTTGACGAAGTCAGCGACCTCCTTGTGCGCGAGCAGGTAGTTGCAGATGTCCTCGATCGACGTGAACTCCCTAGCGTCGCGCTCTCGGGGTACGAACACGCGCGGGTGGCCGCCCTCGAAGGAATCGAAGTAGGTGATGTAGTAGAACGCGTTCACCCACCGGTCGATGCCCATCAAGTTGAACGCCGTAGGAGAGATGAAGTAGATCGGCGTCTGGTTGGTGCGGAAGAACGCGCGAATGTCGGAGACGCCGTTCAGCACCGGGCGAGAGGGCGACTTGAGACCCACTCAGATCTCCACCCGGGCGTGTGGCGCAGGCCCGGCGACCCGCTTGAAGTCGACCACCGCCTCGATGGCCGCGGCGACGGCAAGCAGAGGGCCGTCCCAGCCGCGCAGCCCCAGCACCTGCATCGACAACGGCAAGCCGTCATCGCCGAGCCCGATCGGAAGTGCACACGCAGGAAACCCGCCCAGGTTCGCGTCGTACAGGAAGCCGGCCCAGTCCAGCCATGGCGGTCCGACGTCCACCCCGCCGATCGTGCCGGGGTGGTAGGCGTCATGCCCGAATGCCTCGCAACCGAGGGTCGGAGTGAGCAGCGCGCAGCTGCCGGTGCGCTCGAAGAGGTCGACGTACGCGCGGTGGATACGCTCGCGCCGATACTGGGCGAGCACGTACTCGTCCGCGGTGACCTGCTCGCCGAAGGCCAGCATCTCGCGCGTGCGCTCGGTCAGTACGTGCCGGCTGTGCTCCCAGGCGTGCGCCTCCGACCAGCGTGCGTCGGCCGCCGCGATCGTCGCCCATGTCCACACCGACGAATCCAGCCCAGGATGGTCGTGGACGATCTCCGCGCCCGACTCAGCCAGGCGGTCGAGCGCCGCGCGGAACGCGGAGAGCGCGTCGCCGTCCACCGGCGCCTGGCCGAGATCCTCGGAGACGGCGAAGCGCAGTCCGCGCACGTCCGGCGTCGGAACGTCGAGAGACAGCGCCGGGATGCTGTGGCGATCGCGTTGATGGATGCCCGCGATCGGCGAGAGCATCAGCCGCACGTCGGCCACGCTGCGCGCCATGAGACCGACCGAGACCAGCGACTTCCAGCCGTCGGCGCACGGCTCGCGCGGTACCAGCCCGAAGGTCGGCTTGAACCCGACGATGCCGCAGAACGCGGCCGGTATGCGGATCGACCCGCCGCCGTCACCACCCAGGGACAGCGGGCCCAGTCCGGCGGCCACGGCGACCGCCGATCCGCCGGAGGAGCCGCCGCAGGTGCGGTCGGGGTTCCACGGGTTGCGGGTCACGCCGTGCAGCGGCGACGCCGTGATGCCCGAGTAGCAGAACTCCGGGGTGGTCGTCTTGGCGAAGATCACCGCGCCCGCGGCCTCCAGCCGCTCGATCGCCGCACACGTCTCGGTGGGTACGTGACCAGCCATCGCAAGCGACCCGTGGGCGCTCTCGATGCCGGCCATCCAGTGCGAGTCCTTGACCGTGATCGGCAGCCCCGTCAGCGGTCCCCCCTCCCCACGCGCGAGCACGGCGTCGGCCTGCTCCGCAGCCCATCTGGCCCGGGCGTCGAGCCGGACGCTGAACGGATTCAGCGCAGCCTCGAGCC
>JBBRMM010000014.1:0-94967 GCA_038230835.1 Gaiellales bacterium | reverse complement strand
CGCCGGTTGCGGGTGCGTCCCACGCGGCGTGCGGTGCTCGACGTGGCTTCAGCCACGCCTGCGCTCCGCTCGCCGCTCGATCCTTCCCGCAACCACCGCGCCCTGCGCCTCACGACGAAGCTCATTCTGAAACGAGTTCTAAGTCGCCGCTGCGCGAGCTGCTGCCGCGGCTCGCGTTTCGGTGGGTGATGCTCGTTATGGCGCCCTTCCAGGTGTTGTGTCCGGTGGTCGCCGACCCGCGTCAGCGCAGGAAGGGAAACAGCCCCCCGCGGACCTGTGCGACGTAGGCGTCGTAGCCGGTGTACCGCTCGCGCAGCAGTGCTTCCTCGCGGCGGCTCTTGGCGTTCAGCCACATCGCGAGCAGGGCCGCGAGTGCGAGCGCGGTCCAGCTCGATAGTGCCAGCGACCAGCCCGCGGCGATCGCGATCAGTCCGGTGTAGATCGGGTGGCGCACGATCCGGTACGGCCCGGACGTGATCAGCTCCGCGTCCGGTCGCGGCTGGGGCAGTGGCGACAGCGACCGGCCGAGCGTTCGCACGGCGGCGATCGCGCACGCGGCGCCGGAGACGAGCAGGACGAGGCCCGCGCCGACCACCGCGGCCGGCCAGTGGCCGCGTTCGGCGACCGGCGCCAGCCCGGCGGCGAGCAGCAGCGCAAGTTGCACCGCGACCCAGCTCACGGCGCCAGCACGCGCATCGCCCACACCGCCAGCACCCGGGCGCAGCGGGCGACATCCTCGAGCACGACGTGCTCGTCGGGCCCATGCGCGAGCGTGGGGTCGCCGGGGCCGTAGAGCACCGTCGGCGTCGCGCCCTGGTCGATCAACAGCCGAGCGTCCGAGCCGTACGGGACGCCCACGAAGTCGGGCAGTCGCCCGAGCACGTCGCGCGCAGCCTCGCCGACCGCCCACGGCAGCGGGTGCTCCTGTGGTACGGCGGCCGCGGCGAACCGCCCGCCGGTGATCTCGAGCGTGACCGGGTGCCGCGCCAGCCACGGGTCGGCCTCGCAGGCCGCGGCGATCACGCCCCGCAGTTCGTGCTCGGCCTCTGACGTGGTCTGGCCCACGCGCACGCCGAAGCGACCCTCCGCCACCGCCCGGTCGGGCACGCTGGACGACCACTCGCCGGCCGCCACCCGGCCGATCGAGGTGGGGTAGGGCAGGCCGAGATCGCGCATCACCCGCAGCGTCTCGGCGCTGTTACGGGAGTCCTCGTTGCGGCGCAGGGCGTCGGCGATCAGCCACAGGTTGTCGAGTGCCGACACGCCCTCCCTCCGGAAGGCGGCGTGGGCCGACCGTCCGGGCACCGTCAGCGTGAAGGTGATCGCACCACCCTGGGCAATCACGATCGAGAGGTTCGTCGGCTCCGTGATGATCGCGGCGTCGGCCGTGTACCCGCCCCGGATGGCAGCCAGCATGCCGGCCCCGCCGTCCTCCTCCGCCGGCACCGTCAGTAGCAATGCCTCGCCGGCCAACTCGGCCTCGGTCTCGCGCAGCGCGCGCAGCGCCGCCAGTCCGGCCACGACCCCGGCCTTCATGTCGCAGGCTCCGCGGCCGTACAGCCGCCCGTCGTGGATCCGCGGCTGGAAGGCCGGTGATGTCCACTGCAGCTCGTCACCGGGCGCGACCACGTCCACGTGCCCGGCGATCAGCACCCGGGGGCCGGGGGCGTCGCCGGCCAGCCGTCCCGCCACCACCGGCAGCACGGTGCGCGGCGCCTCCATGCCCGGGAAGTCCGGGTCGCTCGCGATCGCCGCGGGGTCGGCGTCGGTGCGCTCGACGTCGAGCCCGGCGTGGATCATCCGCAGGGCGATCTCGGTCTGCACTGCGGCCTCATTGCCGGTCACACTCGGCACCGCCACGATGCTCGCCAGGTCGTCGACGATCCGATCGCGGTCGACCGCACCCACCGCGGCCAGTTCGGCCGGGGTCAGGTTCTTCATCCGCGACGGATCGGCCGCGTCAGGCAGGTCGGCCCGCCCGAGCCGTTGACGCCGATCTCGGAGGCCGGGAAGGTGTGCACCTCGCAGCCGCGGGCGGCCAGCGCCCGCTGGGTCTGCGGGTTGCCCTCCGCGATCACGACCACACCCGGGCGCATCGCGAGCACGTTGCAGCCGAGGCTCGGCATCTCCTCCTCAGGCACGGAGACCAGCGTCACTCCGCGTTCCACGAGCAGCTCGTGGAGCCCCGCCGGCAGTTGCGGGAGGAACACCACAGCGAGGTCGTCGGCCACCGGAGAGATGACACTCATCAGGTGGAGGCACTCGGCCGGGCCGGTCGCGTAGGGAACGTCGAAAACGTGAGACTCACCCTCAACTAGAGCGTTAAGTTGAGCGGCGCCGGCGCGATTGGTGCGAAGCGAGCGGCCGATGCAGAAGATGTCCGGTGCCAACCAGAAGGTATCGCCCCCGTCCACCGTGCCGGGGGACTCGATCCGGCCGGCTACGGGAATCCCGTGGGTCACCGCCCAGGCTTCGAGATCGTGCTCCTCACCCTGCCGGTTGGGCTTGCCCGAGCGCAGCGGGATCGCCCCGCGGTTCGTGACCAGCATCGGGTCGAACGTGTAGACGGCGTCCGGGCTCGTGCTCTCGACCTCCAGCCGGTGGACGGTGGCGCCGAGGCCGGTGAGGATCGTGCACAGGGCGTCGTGCTGGCTGAGCGCACGGGCCAGGTCGACGGGGTGCAGAAAGCCCGCGGCTGGATGCTCGTAGCCCGCGGCGAAGGCCGCACCGGGTGGGTTGACGAGCACATCGCCAAGCTGCGCGGTCATGCTCTGAGCGCCGAAGGCGCGAATCGAGGTGGGGGTGTCGGTAGTCATGCGAGAGACACTAGATGATTGATTCCGAATTGCCGCGCGCCCGGTCGCTTCCCCGCTTGGACGGGCGTTCGGCTCGCCGAAGCGGGGGTCGCTTCGGCTGCGAACCGTCGCTGCACAGGCGATCTGCTTGGATAGCAGATCGCCTGCGACCGGTGCAAGGCGGTACCGCCTTGCACCTTGTCCTCGGTCGCGTGCCACCAGCACGAGCGCTCCCTGCGTCCTGCCCCAGCTCGGTTCTCGCTCGCCCGGGCATCACGCCAATTCGGAATCAACCCATCTAGAACGTTGATCGATCCGGCGGGCGGGAATCTCGTCCCGACCATCTACACTTCCGCGGCGATGAGCGAGGAGCACGACTACCGCCAGCAGTACAACGAGGCGATCCGCCGAGCGGTCGCGGGTGACGTGGGCGTCTACCCGGACTTCGACCGCCACCGTCAGGAGACGGTGTGGCGGGTGCTCTCAGCCGACCGCCAGGCACTGCTTCGCTTCTGCCAGCGGCAGGGCCTCACGGTCGGCCACATGGAGACCATCAAGACGCTCAAGAGCCCAAAGCCGCTGCTGCAGCTGATCGCGCACGGGCACGACGCGGACACGATCGCCAAGTGGGCACGGGCCCACTGACACGGCCGGCGCTGATCGTGCTCGACTTCGACGGCACGATCAGCGAGCAGGACGTGCTGGACTGGATGACGACCCGTTACGCGCCCGAGCACTCGCAAGCCGCCGAAGCCGCGCTCGCGGCCGGCGAGATCAGTCTCAACGAGTGCATCCGGCGTGAGTTCGCCCCCATTCGCGGTGATCACGAGACGCTGGTGGCCGAGGCGGTGGAGGCGGTGCATGTGCGCCGCGGGTTCGCACGTTTCGTGCGCGAGGCCGAGGCCGCCGGGCACCGGGTGGTCGTGGTCTCGAGTGGGTTTCACGCCGTGATCGGCCCGGTGCTCGAGCGCGAGGGCGTCGGGCATCTGGAGACGATCGCAAACGACGCGCTGTTCTCGCCGCAGGGCACGCGGGTCACCTTCGTGGACGCACCGCTCTGCGAGCTTTGCGGGGAGACCTGCAAGCGGGGCGTGGTCGAGGCGCTGGACGGCGATGCGCCGGTCGTCTACGTCGGCGACGGCTACTCCGACCGCTGCGCGTCGCGCGCCGCCGCGGAGCGCTTCGCGCGCCACTCGCTCGCCCGCTGGCTCGACCGCGAGGGCCTCGACTACACCCGCTACGACGACTTCGACGTGATCCGCGAGGCGCTGCTGTGATCAGGCTCTACAACGCCCAGCGCTGCCCCTACTGCGTGCGCGTGCGACTGGTGCTGGCCGAGAAGCGGATCCCCCACGAGGTGGTCGAGATCGACCTGTCCGACCGCCCCCCGATCCTGCGCACCCTGAACCCGCGGAACCGCGTCCCGGTGCTGCTCGAGGGCGATCTGGTGCTGCCGGAGTCCGCCGTGATCAACGAGTACCTGGAAGAGCGCGTTCCCGATCCGCCGCTGCTCCCGTCCGATCCCGTCGGGCGTGCGCAGGTGCGCCGGATCGTCGAGGTGTTCGAAGACTTCACCGACGCCTACTATGCGTTTCGCCGCTCGCCGGAGGCGCTGCCCGAACTTCGGGAGCAGCTCGGTTCGCTGGAGGAGCGGCTGGGCGACCGCGACCACCTGGTCGGCGGGTCGCTGACGCTGGCCGATGCGGGCTGCTGGCCGTGGCTGGCTCGGCTGGCGGGGATGGGCGTCGACCTGGGCGACTTCCCCGCGGTCGCTGGGTGGGTCGAGCGGCTGGCGGCGCGGCCGGCGTTCGTTGCCGAAGCGCAGGCGCTCGTGGTGCGCTGAGCCGACGGGCGGCGTCATGGAGTGCCTCTTGCCGCCGCCCATCGGCCCGAGTATGCTCGCTCCCGTTGGCCGCGCGGGAAGCGTCGAGGAGACGGGAGGGACGTTGATAGTCGCGTCAGAGTTCGACCAGTTCGTCGAGCAGTACCACCAGGCGCTTGACGAGTTCTTTCGTGGCAACCCGGAGTCCGCCAAGCGGTTGTACTCTCATCGGGAGGACGCCAGCCTCGCCAACCCGTTCGGGTCGGTCGCGATCGGATGGGACGAGGTCGCTGGCACGATGGACCGCGCAGCGTCCAACTACCGGGATGGCGGGGCCACCGGTTTCAAGTCGGTAGCTGCGTGCGTCACGCCTGACCTGGCCTACACCGTCGAGATAGAGCGGTTCCAGGCGAAGGTCGGTGGTAATGAGGAGACCGCTTCGGGAGCGTTGCGGGTGACGACCATCCTCCGCCGAGAGGACGGCGCCTGGAAGATCGCGCATCGGCACGCGGACCCGATCACCAACCGGCGGCCGGCGGAGTCGGTGATTCAGAATCAGAGCTAGATCTGCCCCGCCGGAAACCCCTCCGCTCCTCCCGACTTGAGCCCAATCACCAATAGCAGCGGCCATCTTCGGGTCACCGGCGGCAACGTCTGGTATCGGCGCCTCGGCGGTGGAGACGGGGTGCCGATCCTGATGCTGCACGGCGGTCCCGGGGCGGCTGGGTACTATCTGGAGCCGCTCGCGGAGCGGCTGGCTGTACACCGCCCGGTGGTCGTCTACGACCAGCTCGGCTGCGGCCGCTCCGACGTGCCCGACGACACGTCGCTGTGGACGGTCGACCGCTCGGTGGCCGAGGTCGATCAGGTCCGCGAGGCGCTCGGCCTCGACCATTGCCACCTGCTCGGGCAATCCTGGGGCGGCTGGCTTGCGATCGACTACATGGTGCGCGGGCCGCGCGGAATCGCCGGCCTGGTGCTGGCCAGCACGTCTGCCGGCATCCCCGAGTTCGTGGCCGAGGCGCGCGTCCTGATCGACCAGCTGCCCGAGCCCGCGCGGACGACGCTGATCGAGCTCGGGAGCCGTGCCGAGTACGACCATCCCGACTACGTGGCGGCGGTGGACGTGTTTTACAGACGTCACCTGTGCAGGTTGGATCCATGGCCGGAGGCGCTGGTGCGAAGCTCCCGGTCGATGGACGGAAACCCGGTCTACCTGACGATGAACGGGCCGACCGAGTTCGACGTGATAGGCCGCTTGCGGACGTGGGATCGCACCGCCGACCTGAACAGGATCACCGTGCCGACGCTGATCACCTGCGGCCGCTACGACGAGCTCACCCCGGCTTGCTCGCGCACGATCCTGGAGGGCGTCGCCGACGGGCGCATGGAGATCTTCGAAGCCAGCGCGCACGTCGCCCACCTGGAGGAGGAGCGCCGCTACGTCGGGGTGCTGGAGGGCTTCTTGGACGAGGTCGACGCCCGGCGGTGATCAGGCCGGTCGCGCGACCCGCGCCGCAACCGCCGCAAACCGCTCCGCCATGTCGCGGCCGATCGCCATGTGGTGCTCCAGGTGCAGATCGAGCTCGCGCGCGAAGCGGGCCTCGTCATAACCGTGGGCGGCGAGCTCGTCGCCGCCCTGACGCTGCCAGTCGAGCAGGATGTCGCGCGTGACCTCGATGTGGAACTGGGTGCCCCAGGCCGCCTCGCCGGCACGGAAGGCCTGGACGCAGACGTCGTTGGCCGCCAGCTCACGAGCGGATGAGGGCAGCTCGCAGGCGTAGGAATGCCACTGCATGGCCACGAAGCTCGACGGCAGGGCGCCCAGCACGGGATCGTGGGCCGCCTCGGATGCCGTGCGCACCTCGTGCCAGCCCACCTCGGGCCGCTCGACCGCGTACACGGTGCCGCCGATCGCCTTGGTCAGCAGCTGCGCCCCCAGGCACAGGCCGATCACCGGTGTGGCGCGCGCGACAGCCTCGCGGATCAGGTCGACCTCGGGCTCGAGCCACGGGTAGCGGTCGGTCTCGTGCGTGTTGGCGGTGCCGCCGGTGACCAGCAGCACGTCGTAGCCGTCGAGCGACGGCGGCAGCGGATCGTGGTGCGGGTTGACGTCGTCGATGGCAAAGCCGCGAGCGCGCAGCGGAGGCAGGAAGAGATCGGCGGGGCCGCCGGTGAAGTTGATCAGGTGAAGCGCCTTCACGCACCCTCCGCAATCGCCGCCGCCTCACGCCACGGAGCCTGCTCGCGGCGGATCAGGTCGGGGTTGGTGCCACGGGCCAGGGCCAGCTCCAGCGCCAGCAGCTGAAGCGGCACCGCCGCGGCCAGCAGCGCCGCCGCCGCCCCGGCCAGTTCGGGCACGTCCGGCACCTCGATCACCCCGGCCGGCGCGAACTCCTCCCAGCCGGAGTCGGTCGCGATCACGGCACAGCGGATGCCCACCCGCGCGGCGGCGAGCAGCAGCGTCTGCGCGCGTTCCCGGCGGCGTGCGGCGTTTCGCCGGTCGCAGGCGACGAGCACCATCCCCGTTGTCTCGCCCTCGGCCGGCAGGTGACCGTGCAGCATGGTCTCCAGATCGCGCATCGCGGCCGGCAGGTGGCATGCCTCCTCGACCTTGAGCACCAACTCGCGTGCGCTCGTGCGGTCGGCGCCCGAACCGACCACGATCAGCCGCTCGCAGCCGGCCAGTACTCCGGCAGCGGCGGCAGCCCCGGGCCGCGTCACGAGGCCCGCGCCGATCAGGCTCCTCACCACTCCGGCCGACGGCGCGCCGCCGCCGGATGCGGCCGCGGCCAGGGCGACACCGGCCGCCAGCGGCGAGGTGTAGCCGACGGTGTGGCACCACGAGCGATCGACGGCCGGCGTGACCAGCAAGCCGTCCGCATGTTCGGCGCAGGAGCCGTGCGGGCGGGCGGTGATCAGGCCCGTGCGCGACTCGGCGGCACGGGCTGCCGCCAGCGCGTCGGCGGTCGCCCAGGTGCCCGCCTCGTGCGAGGTCGCGATCACTGCGCCGCCGCGCTGCGGCTCCAGCGCGGCCTCGAAGGCCTGCCGGGCGAGGGCGGGGACCCCAGCCTCGGTCAGAACCTCGGCCACCCCGGCGGCGGCGTGCTCGGACGTCCCACAGCCGACCACCGCCAGCGGCCCCGGCCCGCGCAGCAGCAGCGCCAGCGCCGCGGTGTCGGCACGGGTCGCGATCTGCTCCAGCAGCTCCGGCTGCGACTCGATCATGTCCTGCATCACCCAGGGCGGGCCGTCGCGCAGCTGCGGGTAGACGGCCGAGTCGTACCAGTCGTTCACGGCTCGCACCGGCCGCCCAGGTACTCGGCCAGGAACCGTTCGGCCTCGGCATGGAAGCGCATCCGGTTCTCGGGCTTCTGAAAGCCGTGGCCCTCGTCGGGGAACACCATGTAGGTGTGCGGGATGCCGCGCTCCTTCATGGCGGCCACGATCTGGTCGGACTCCGACAGCTTGACCCGGGGATCATTCGCCCCCTGTGCGATCAGCATCGGGATCCGGATCGCGTCCACGCGCGACAGCGGCGAGCGCTGCCAGAGCAGGTCGCGGTCATGCTCGGGATCGCCGACCCGGCGTTGGAACTGCCGCATCAGCGGCACCCAGTAGGGCGGGATCGTCTCCAGCAGCGTGATCAGGTTGGAGGGGCCGACGATATCCACCGCACAGGCGAACACCTCGGGGGTGAAGGTCGCGCCGACCAGCGCGGCATAGCCACCGTACGAACCGCCGAGGATCGCCACTCGCGAGCGGTCTGTGTAGCCTTCGGAGACAACGTGCTCGATCGCGTCCAGCAGGTCGTCGTGCATGCGTCCGGCCCATTCGCGGTCGCCGGCATTCAGGAACGCCTTGCCGTAGCCGGTCGATCCGCGGTAGTTCACCTGCACGCTCAGATAGCCGCGGTTGGCCAGCCACTGGGCGATCGGGTTGTACCCCCACGAATCGCGCGCCCACGGCCCGCCGTGCACGAACAGCACCGTCGGCAGGTTGGTCCGTCCGTCCGGCGGGAACGTGAGATAGCCGTGGATCTCCAAGCCGTCCCGGCTGAGGAACCAGAATGCCTCCATCGACTGCAGTTCGTGCTCGGCGAGCTTCGGCTGGTGGTAAAAGAGCAGGCGGCCCGTGTGTGTCGTGCGGTCGAAGGCGTAGTAGGCGATCGGGCCGTCGTCGGCGGTGAAGCCGATCGTCCAGGTGCGGTCGGCATGGTCGCGCGAGCACAGAACGAGGTCACCGGGGTGAAGCGCCTGCATCGCCGCGACGTCGGCTGCGAGCTCGCCGTCGAGCACGCGGTGCTCGACGCGCGCGCGCTCGAAGCTGACCAGTTGCACATCCCGCGTCACCGGATGCAGCTCGACGCCGTGCACGTCGTAGGTGGGGTCCTCGGCGATCACCTCGACCGCTCCGTCGGCCACGTCCATCCGCACCAGCCGGGCCGCGTTGGCATCCGCCGAACTGACCATGTAGAGGCCGGTCCCATCCGCGGTGAAGCCGACCGGACCGCTCGTCAACGCATCGTCGGGCCCGATCGTGGTCAGGAGCCTGTCGTCGACCACCAGCTCCCGCGAGCCGTCCTCCACGTAGCGCATACCCCCCCGCACGGCCAGGTCCTCGTCGACCAGCCACGGGGTGTAGCCGGGGTTCTCGGCGATCTTCTCGAGCTCGCCGGTCGCCAGCTCCAGCCGGTAGGCATCGTGCAGCTCGGGGTTGTCCTTGTTCAGGCCCACCACGAGCGCTCCCGGGTGCCGGCGCGACCGTCCGATCACCTCCGCCTGGACACGCTCGAACGGGGTCACGTCGCGGGACTGCCCGGACTCCAGGTCGACCACGTGCAGGTGCCAGTTCTCGTCCCCGCCGGTGTCCTGCAGGTACACCAGGTGGCGGTTGTCGTCAGCCCAGAAGTACAACCGGATGGGGCGGTCGGTACCGTGGGTGATCGCCACTGCCGGCTGCGACCCGTCGGCCGGCCCCATCCACACGTTCATGACACCGTCCACCGGGGCCAGGTGGGCCAGCCGCTTGCCGTCGGGGGAGACGGTCGGGGTGGCCTTCTCGGGGTTTCCGAACAGGACGTCGCGGGGGATCAGGGTGGCCATGCGCGAGAGGGTATCAGCGCCGGACGGAGTCCCGATGCCTCATTGCAGA
Organism: Gaiellales bacterium; assembly: GCA_038230835.1. GTDB lineage: Bacteria > Actinomycetota > Thermoleophilia > Gaiellales > JAICJC01 > DASUHT01. Next base: position 85,196 of record JBBRMM010000014.1, on the reverse strand, counting down.
TAGTCCTCCACCGTGGCCGCAGGACGAGCCCGCGCGTCGTCGGGATCGAGGCCGGCTTCCCGCTTGGCGCGGCGCTGGCGCAGCATGTCCCACAGCCGATCAAGCCGAATGCGCAGCTGCTCGAGTTCCTCGCGCTCCGCGGTTGAGAAGGTCTCGGGCCGGCTCTCCAACTCTCGCAGCTGCTCCTCGCGTGCGACCAACTGTTCGATGTTCTCGTGCAGGCGGGCGTCGTCCATGTCTGTGTCCTCCTCGGGGTCGTGCTGCAGCCTACCCGTGAGCCCGCCCCGGCGATCGCCGGTGAGTGTGCTCCGCCCTCAGCACTACACTGCCGCCCCATGGATACTCGCCCGATCGGCGTGTTCGACTCCGGTGTGGGCGGCCTGACCGTGCTGCACGAGTGCCTGGTCACGCTGCCTCACGAGGACTTCGTGTACTTCGGGGACTCGTCGCCGGCGCGGTTTCCGTACGGCACCAAACCGGCACCCACCATCCGCCGCTTCGCGCACGAGGTGGCCTCCCACCTGGCCGGCCTGGACACCAAGCTGATCGTGGTCGCCTGCAACTCCGCCACCGCCGCAGCGCTGCCCGATCTGCAACGCCAGTTCGTGGTGCCGCTGATCGGGGTGATCAGCCCCGAGGCGCACGCCGCGGTGCAGGCCACCCGCTGCCGCCGGGTGGGGGTGATGGCCACCGAGGCCACGGTGCGCAGCGGGCGCTACCCGGCGGCGGTGCACGCCCTGGACGCCGGCATCGACGTGACCCAGGTGGCGTGCCCCAGCCTGGTGCCGATGATCCAGTCGGGCGACGTCAACGGCCACGAACTGCACGACTCGGCCAAGGCGTACGCCGCGCCGCTGAAGGATGCCGGCTGCGACACCGTCATCCTGGGGTGCACCCACTACCCGCTGATCCGCCCGATGCTGCAGCGGATCTTCGGCCGCGAGGTGGCCCTGATCACCTCCGCCGAGGAGGTGGCGCGCGAGGTGGCGGCGACTCTCGACCGCCGCGGCGTCGCCAACAGCCTGGATCGCGAGGGCAGCTACCGGTTTCGCTGCACCGGCGACCCGGCAGCGTTCCTGGAGGTGGCCGGCCGCTTCCTCCAGCTGCCGCTGAGCGAGGTCGAGCGGGTTGACCCCGCGCAGTTGGCGGTGGCCGCATGAGCCGTGCCGACGGGCGTGCCGTGGACGAGCTGCGTCCCCTGCGGATGACGCCCGGCTTCGTCTCGTCCGCCACCGGGTCGGTGCTGATCGAGGCGGGGCTCACACGGCTGATCTGCACGGCGATGGTCGAGGAGTCGGTGCCGCCGTGGATGCGCGGTCGCGGCACCGGCTGGGTCACGTCCGAGTACGGCATGCTGCCGGGCTCGACCGACACCCGAAAGCCGCGTGACGCCACCCGCGGCAGGCAGGACGGCCGCACGATCGAGATCCAGCGGCTGATCGGCCGCTCGCTGCGCTCGGTGGTCGACTTCGCCGCGCTCGGCGAGCGCACCGTCTGGATCGACTGCGACGTGATCCAGGCCGACGGCGGCACCCGCTGCGCCGCGATCTGCGGTGGGTACGTCGCGCTGCACCTGGCACTGAAGCGGCTGGTCGACGAGCGTCGGATGCACGAGCTGCCGCTGACCGACTCCGTGGCCGCCGTCTCGGTCGGGATCGTAGACGGCGAGCCGTTGCTCGATCTGGCCTACGTCGAGGACAGCGCCGCCGAGGTGGACATGAACGTGGTCATGTCGGGGCGGGGCGAGCTGATCGAGGTGCAGGCGACCGCCGAGAAGACGCCGTTCGCGCGCGCCTCGCTCGACCGTCTGCTCGAGCTCGCCGCGGGCGGCATCGAGACACTGTCCGTAGAACAGCTTCGCGTGCTCGCGGGCGGGTGACCGGCGCTCGCATCGTCCTTGCCTCGCACAACCGCCACAAGGCGCAGGAGCTGACCCGGCTGCTGCCCGGGTTCGCGGTCGAGCCGTACACGGGCGAGCTGCCGGAGGAGACCGGTTCGACGTTTTGCGAGAACGCGCTGCTCAAGGCCCGCCACGTGCACAGAGCGCTGGGCGGGCAGAGGTGGGTGCTCGCCGACGACTCGGGGATCGCGGCGGAGGCGCTCGGCGGCGCACCCGGGGTCCGCTCGGCCCGGTTCGCCGGTGCTGCGGCCACCGACGCTGAGAACCTCGGCGCGCTGCTCGGCCGGTTGGCCGGCGAGCCCGACCGCCGCGTCGCGTACGTCGCCGAGCTGGTTGCGATCGCTCCCGGCGGTCGCGAGTTCCACGCGCGCGGAGAGTTGCGTGGCACGCTCGCCGAGCGTCCGCGCGGCGGGCAGGGGTTCGGCTATGACCCGGCGTTCGTGCCGGAAGGCGAGCATCGAACGGTGGCCGAGATGGCGCCCGCGGAGAAGGACGCGATCTCCCACCGGGCGCGTGCTGCGGGGGCGCTCCGGCGGCAGATCGGCGGACACCGCCTGCCTGCTGATCAGTCGTAACGAGCCAGCCAGTCGCCGACCACCTGCATGTACCGCTCGCGCTCTTCGACGTGCGGCAGGTGCGACGACTCGGCGAACAACACCCATTCGGATCCGTGGATACCACTCTGCAGCACCTCCTGCAGCGCCGGCGTCGCCTCGTCGTGGCGACCCGAGATCAGGAGCGTCGGCACGTCGATCGAGCCCAGCCGGTCCTTCGACTGCCAGTCTTTGATCGACCCGATGACGTGGAACTCACTCGGCCCATTCATCGTGTGGTAGACCGTCGGGTCGCGCTCGATCCACGCGAACGCCTCCACCACTTCGGCGGGCCAGGGGTCGAGCCGGCACACATGGCGTGCGTAGAAGACCTGGCACGCCTCGGCATACCGCGGGTCATCCGTCGTCCCCGCCTCCTCGTGACGCCGTAACGTCGCCTCGACCTCGGGCGGCAGTTCGGCTCGCAGCCGGTTCGCCTCGGCGACGAAATCCGGGAACGAGGCGGCCGTGTTCGCGAGCACCAACGACCGCAGGCCGGGCGGCCGCTTAAGGGCGTACTCCTGGGCGAGGAAGCCACCCCACGACTGGCCGAGGACGTGATGGCGGTCGCTGATCCCGAGCGCGTCCACGAGATTGTGCAGCTCGCGCACGAACAGCTCCACGGTCCAGAAGTCGGCACCCCGGTCGGGGAAGTGCGTGCTGCGCCCGTTGCCCAACTGGTCGTAGTGGACGACGGCCCGGCCACTCAGCGCCAGGTCGGTGATGGAGAGCAGGTAGTCGTGCGTCGCGCCGGGGCCGCCGTGGAGGACGACCAGCGGCGCCGCGACGCCGGGATCGCCCAGATCCACGTCGCCGGTGACGCGAAACCACGTGTCGGCGACCCGATCCCCGAGATGGAACGGAACCGTGCCCTCGCGCGTCTCCTTCGACACCGACTCTCTCACCGAGGCAATCCTACACGGCCGACGCGACGCCGGCCTCACGGCGAGCGGCCAGCCCTACGCCAGGCCCACCGGCTCCTCCGCCTCCGGAGCCTGCCGCCGGCTCCAGCGCCACCAGTTGATCTCGGCGCCCAGCACGACGATGTTGGCCATCAGATAGAGCCACACGAGCAGGATCACCAGGCCGCCGAACGCTCGCACCGCGATCAGCTGGTCGGAGAACCTCAGGTACAGCGGCAGCGCCTGGAACGAGAGTTGAAAGAGCACGGTGCCGGCCACCGCTCCGGGCCACACGTCGGCGCGGTGCAGCTCGACGTTCGTCAGGTACCGGTACACCACCATCAGGAACCCGAACGCCCCGGCGCTGGTGAAGATCAGCGCCAGCACGTAGCCGACCAGCGGCACGCTGATCAGGTTGTTCGTGTGCCGGTCGAGCCAGCCCGTGGTCGCCGTGGCCACGATCAGCGAGACGAAGAGCACCATGAGAGAGCTTGCCACCAGCACGAATGTGACCCACTTCTGGTGAAGGAATGCGCGGTTCTGGACGCCGAACACGATGTTCAGGGCCGACTCCAGCGCCGAGTAGAAGCCCAGCGCCGTCCATGCGATGCCGACCAGGCCGATCACGCCCAGCGTGCCCGCGTTTCGCTGGATCCCGCGCAACGGGTCGATCAGGTCGTGGGCCGACTGGCCGGGCAGGATGTGTTCGAGCTCGCGCACCAGATAGGAGTCGGCGGACACCGGGCCGAGAAAACCGAGCAGCGACACGGCGAGGAACAGGAAGGGAACCAGCGACAGCAGCGCGTAGTAGGCGACCATGGCCGCCAGGTGCGGCCCGCGGTCGCGCAGATACTTGGCCACCACCGGGTGGGTATGGGAGGCGAGGGCGCGCAGCGGGTGCAGCAGCAGCGGCGGCTCGTCGGGTGGGGTGGGTGTCACGGTCCTTGATTGGCGCTGCCGATGCGGGCTCCTGCCGCAGCTCGTGTGCTACTTTGGGCGCGATGGACATTGCCGAAGCGCTCGCCGAACTGAAGGACCTTTCGACCCAGGTCGAGGTCGCCGTGCTGGCCTCTGCGGATGGCGAGGTGCTGGGGGCGACGTTGGACGGTCAGCCGGCGGTCAAGCTGGCCCGACTGGCCGCCGATCTGCTCGGTCAGGCCGAACAGGTGCGCCGCGACCTCGGCCGTGAACCGATCGCGCAGATGCAGGCGGCGACGGCCGACGGTTCGGTCTTCATTGTCGCCGACGGCGACCGCCTCGTGGTCGCGACCACCGGGTCGGATCCCACGGTCGGGCTCGTCTTCTACGACCTGAAGACGCTGCTTCGTCAGCTCGCAGCCGGTGAGGCGCCGCGTCCGCCGGCCGCCGCGACGGTGGAGGAGGACGCGTCCGATGCGTAAGCGCAAGTTGCTCATGACCGCCGTTGTGGGTGCGGGCTCGTTCGCCGGCACGCTGCTCTATCGCCGACGTACGGAGCGTAACCGCACCCGGGTCGACCTGTACTTCGAAGACGGCTCGATGGTCTCCCTGGCAGCCGGCACGCCCGACGCCGACCGCCTGCTCCCGCTGGCGGCCGAGGCGCTCGTACTCGCGGGCGGCGTGTGACCGCTCCCGATCGGGGCGAGCTCGGGCGTCTGCTGTTGAGCCGAGCCTACCTGGAGGGTGAGTTCGTGCTCCGTTCGGGTCGCACCAGCCGCTACTACCTGGACAAGTACCGGTTCGAGACCGACCCCGCGCTGCTGGACGGACTTGGACGGGAGATCGCAGTCGAGCTGGCGGTGCACGCGCCCGACGCGCAACTCCTGGCCGGCCCTGAATTGGGTGCGGTGCCGCTGGCCGCAGTGGCGTCGGTGCGCACCGGACTGCCCTTCGTGATCGTGCGCAAGGAGGCCAAGGAGTACGGAACGGCCAAGCGGCTGGAGGGCGTATTCGAGCCCGGTCAGCGGGTGTGCGTGGTTGAGGACGTTGTCACATCCGGCGGTGCGCTGCTGTCGGCCGTGGATGCGCTGCGAGCCGCCGGACTCGACGTTTCCGCTGCAATTTGCGTGGTTGACCGGCAGGAAGGCGGAGCCGAAGCGATCGCCGCGCAGGGCGTTCGGCTGGCGTCGTTGTTCACCGTCGCCGAACTCGGACTTGCGCCCTCACCCGCGGCGGGCTGAATCTGGCTCAGGGAGCCGTTTGTCGCCGTCCGATAGGGGTGGTAGGGTTGGCACCGCTTCACACGTTCCCCGCCCACAACCAGGAGGACCACGTGACCAAGGCCGATTTCATCGACGCAGTCGCCAGCAGGTCAGGCCTGTCCAAGAAGGACGCCGGTGCCGCTCTCGATGCTGTGCTCGACTCCGTCAAGGACGCTCTCAAGAAGGGCGACGACGTCACATTTACCGGGTTTGGCAAGTTCAGCGTCCAGGCTCGCAAGGCCCGCGTTGGGGTGAATCCCCGCAACCCGACGCAGAAGGTGACGATTCCGGCCAGCAAGGTGCCGAAGTTCTCGGCCGGGAGCCAGCTCAAAGCCGCCGTCAAGCAATAACTCAGTCGGTCTGAGCAGAGTTTCCACCGCCGCCCGCCGCGCGCAGTCCGCCGGCGGGCGGCGGCGTCTCTGCGCCGCCAATCACCCTGACGTTTGACAGACGTCGATTGTGACGTCATAATGACGTCATGGAACTGTCACCGTTGATCGATGCGCTGCGTGCCGACCTCGCGATCGCCGCCGAACTCGGGGACGACGCGGTGCGGAGCGCTGCCGACCGGCTTGGTCGGGCGCTGGAGTCCTCCCTGCGGCTGCGGCTGCTGGATGCACTTTCCCAAGCCGCGCACGAGATGAACGCCCAACTCGGCACGGGCCGGGTCGAGGTACGGCTGGTCGGCGACGCGGTCGAGTTCGCGTTCGTCCGCGACGACCCGCCGGCCGACGCACCCCCCTCTGCCGATGACCGGGAGACCGCGCGGATCACGCTGCGGCTGCCCGAGGGCCTCAAGCTCCGTGCCGAGCAGGCCGCGGCCAAAGAGGGAGTTTCGACCAACGCTTGGCTGGTGCGCGCGGTCGCCGGCGGGCTCGACCAGCGCCCGCAGGTGCAGTTGCGCGTGGGCAAGCGCCTGCAGGGCTACGCCGAGAGCTGAGAGGAGGAGCGTCGCACTACCCGAGCGTCCATCTACCCGCCGCCGAGGCTTCCAAGCTTGTGCCGCTGGGCCGCCGCCGCCGCCGGCCGCCGATCGAGGCCGCCCAGTCCGCGCCGGCTGCAGCCCCCGGTTTCCACCCACCGATCTGGAACGGCGTGCGCCCGAGCGGCCACGCCCGAGCCTGAAGGGATTCACGCCATGACCGTCCATCACACGCCCACCGCCCCCGTACTCGACCTGCGGCTTCCCGCCGGTCGGGTCGAGGTCTCGACCGCGGACGTCGTCACCACGACCGTCGAGCTGACCCTGCTCGCCGGAGACGGCGGCGACGAGGCGATCGCCGCCACCCGTGAGGAACTGGTGCCCGACGGAGAGCGCCAGCGCCTGGTCGTGCACGTGCCCGAGAGGCGCGGGCGCATCATCAGCCTGCGCAGAGAGCCCGAGATCGAGCTGCGCGTGACCGCACCCATCGGTACCCGCGTGGATGTGTCCACGATCGCGGCTGACGTGCACGTGCGTGGCGAGGTGTCGACGGTGAACTGCAAGACCGTGTCGGGCGACGCCTCGGTGGAGCGGGTCGACGGTGACGCGTCGGTGCGCAGCACCAGCGGCGACGTGACCGTCGGCACCGTGCGCGGCGTCGCTCGGCTGCAGAGCATGTCGGGCGACGTGCGCGCCGATCACGGCACCGCCCGGGTCGAGGCGAAGTCGATGTCGGGCAATGTGGCCGTCGGGCGCGTCGGCGGCTCGATCGAGGCGTCCTCCATGTCGGGCGACATCGACGTCGGCTCGGTGCGCGTAGGTACTGCCGACCTCAGCACGATGTCCGGCGACGTTCGGGTGGCGGTCGAGCGTGGGTCGCGGGTGTACCTCGATCTGAAGACGCTCTCCGGCGACGCGTCTTCCGATCTCGCGATGACCGATCAGCAGCCCGCCGAGGAGGGGGTCGAGCTGACGGTGAGGGCGTCCACCAAGAGCGGCGACGTGATCGTGCGCAGGGCACCCGAGCGGGCCGCGGCAGGCGCGTGACCAATCGGGCGGTGGCGCCGCGAGGGCGGTAGCCGTCCGGCCCGTGTGCGAACATATGTTCGATGGCGATGGCTCAGCTCACACTCGATGGCGCCGACCGTCTGCACCAACTGCTCGGCGACCGGCGAGCGCCCGTCGGACTGGTCGAGGCCGCCGACTGCCTGTTCGCACTACGCAGCGCGCCCTCGGCGCTGGTTCGCCAGTTGGTCGACGAAGTCGTGCGGACGGACGCACGCTTCGTGTGGCGATCGGGGGCCGAGGTTGCCCTCAGCGAATGGGAGGCGGTCAGCTCCCTGCTGGACGCACCACTCGAATCGGCCGAATACGTCGTGCTCGACCTGGAGACGACCGGCACCAGCCCGACGGCGTCGCGCATCGTCGAGATCGGCGCGGTGCGCCTGCACGGGTTCCGGCAGCTCGCCCGGTTCGAGCGGCTGGTCGATCCGCGGCGCCCGATCCCGGCGGAGATCACGAACATCACCGGCATCACCGATGCCGAGGTGCGCGGCCGGCCGGGTATCGCCCGGTCCCTCGAGGAGTTTCTGCACTTCGCTGCCGGCGCGGTGCTGGTCGCCCACAACGCGCGCTTCGACATCGGCTTTCTGGACGCGGAGCTGTCCCGCCGCCGGGGCGGCCGCATCGCGGCCCCGGTGATCGACACGGTCGCGCTCGCGCGCCGGCTGTTGGCCGGGCGGCTGCCCCGCATGAACCTCGGCGCTCTGGCCGAGCGCTTCGACACCGACGTGCGCCCGTGCCACCGCGCCCTTCCCGATGCTCAGGCCACCGCCGAGGTACTGATGCGGTTGCTCGGCCTTGCCCAGGAGGCCGGTGCGGCCACCGTCGGCGACGTGATCGACCTGTGCGCACCGGCGGCCCGGCCGTCACGGGGTCGCCGCGGGCTTGCCGCCGGGATGCCGACGGGGCCGGGCGTCTACCTGTTCCATGGCGAGGACGGCTCGGTGCTGTACGTCGGCAAGGCGACCGACCTGCGGTCGCGAGTGCGCTCCTACTTCACCGGTGGCGCGCAGCGGCGCGCCGTGGAAGACGCGCTGCGGGCGACCCGGCGGATCGAGGCCCGCCAGTTGGGGTCGGAGTTCGAAGCCGCTCTGCTGGAGCTGGAACTGATCATCCGCCTGCGCCCGGTGGCCAACCGTCGGTCCGCCCACCCGGAACGCTCGTGCTACCTGACGCTGACCCTCGACGAGCCGGTTCCGCGGTTGATGGTCACCTCCGCCCCGCGGCCCGCCGGGTTGTCAGCCGGGCCGATCACCTCGCGGGCGCAGGGCCAGGCGGCGGCCACGGCGCTGCGGGAGGCGTTCGGTCTGCGCTCCTGCCGGCCGGCACGGCCGGTGGACGACGGAACCTGCCTGGCCGGCGCGGTCGGCCAGTGCCGCGCGCCGTGCCGCGGTGGAACGCACACCGATGCGTACGTAGCTGCGGTGGATGCGGCCGGCCGCTGGCTGGCCGGTGATCGGCTGGCCGACCCCACCCCGCGGATCGAGCAGCGCATGCGCGACCTCGGCCGGCAGCGCCGATTCGAGGACGCCGCCGCGGTGCGCGACCAACTGTCCGCGCTCCAGCGGGTGGCCGCCACGCTCGCCCGACAAAGGACGGCGGTCTCGCGCGCCGGGGTTGTGCTGGCTCCCGATGTCGACGATCGGTTCGTGCAGGCGTTCGCTTGCGTCTGGGGGTCGGTCGTCGCCAGGCGACGGTTGCCGCGGGCGGGAGACGCGGCGCTCGAGGCGGCTGCGCTCGTGACCAGCATCGAGCCGGCGCTGCACGCTGCACCGGGGCCGCTGTCGGCCGAGCGGGCTGAGCGGGCGAGAATCGTCGCCGGCGCGCTGACACGAGTGGGTGGGGCGACCCGTCCGGTGGCCATCGACCGGTTCTCGCTGCCGCGGGCCGCGGGGCGCATCGCAGGTCTGCGTGCGTCTGTACCATTACGGTCATGAACTTCGGTGATCGGCTCGCGGCCGCCGTCGACCGCTCCGCAAGCACACTGTGTGTCGGGCTCGACCCAAGGATCGAGCTGCTTCCGCCGCCGCTGATCACCGGTCTGCACCCCGGGGCGTCCGGACGAGCGAGGGCGTTCGAGCGTTTCTGCGAGCAGGTGATCGACGCGGTCGTCGACGAGGCAGTGGCCGTCAAGCCGCAGGTTGCGTTCTTCGAGGCGCTGGGCGGTTACGGCATAACCGCGCTCGAGCGGGTGTGCGCGCACGCGCGCGCATCCGGGCTGCTGGTGATCGTCGACGGCAAGCGGGGCGACGTCGCATCGACCGCGGCCGCCTATGCGCAGGCGTGGCTGCACGCGCGTGACGGCAACCCGCCGGTCGGTGACGCGCTGACCGTGAACCCCTATCTGGGCGGTGACTCGCTGGCGCCGTTCTTCGCCGCCTGTGGCGACGGCGCGGGCGTCTTCGTGCTGGCGCGCACCTCCAACCCCGGAGGCGCCGACATTCAGGAGGCGCTGCTTGCCGACGGCCGCCCGGTGTGGGAGCGGACAGCTGAGCTGATCGCCGACTGGGGAGCGCCGCACGTTGGCGACAGCGGTCTGTCGGCGGTGGGAGCGGTGCTCGGAGCCACCCACCCCGAGGTCGTCGCGCGTGCCCGCGAGCTGATGCCCGACACACCGTTTCTGCTGCCCGGTGTGGGGGCGCAGGGTGGTAGTGCAGGAGAGATGGGGCCGGCCTTCGCGACGCATCCCGCGGGTGGTCTGGTGTCCGCTTCCCGGTCCGTGATCTACGCCTGGCGCGAGCGCGGCGGTGACTGGCAGCAAGCGGTACGGCAGGCCGCGCACGAGCTGCGGCGGACGACCGCCGCGGTCAGCTGACCGGCTCCCGACGACCGCGGTTGGTCAGCCGAGCTGCGGGTCGGCCGCAGGATCAGGTGCGGTCTGACGGTTGGGTCGGATCAACCATGTCGCGCAGGCCACCGTGATCAGCGTGGTCAGTGTGCCGTCGGCGCTGCGCATCAGGAACGCGACCAGCAGTGCTCCCAGTTCGACCCCGACCACGTCGGCCAGCGCCCGTCGGCGGACGACACCGATGCTGCAGTCGGCCAGCGTGATCGCGGCCACCATCGCCGCGAGCCACAGCCAGCCGTGGCCGAGCGCCCATCCGGCGATCCCGACCTCCACGGCCGTGGCGGCTGTCAGCACCGACCGGACGCGGGTTGCGAACATATCTCCAGCCTACGGGCGACCGCTGCCGCGGCATAGGTCTGGCAGGCCGGTGGCTCACGTATACAATCCGCCCAGCCGATGAGGGGGGCAGCGCGATGATTCTCACCGTCACCGTCAACGCAGCGGTCGACAAGACGCTCACCGTTGCCAACCTCCAGCTTGGCCATCGTCACCGTGCCCAGCAGGGGCTGGTGATGGCGGGCGGCAAGGGTGTCAACGTCGCCCGCTCGCTCAAGCGTCTGGGCGAGCCCGTGATCGCAACCGGCCTGGCGGGCGGGCGCGCCGGCGCGCAGATCACCGAGAGTCTGGCAACCGAGGGCATCCTCAACGACTTCGTGCGGATCGCCGGCGAATCGCGGACATCAACCGTCGTTGTCGATCCGACCAGCGGCGTCCAGACCGAGATCAACGAGTACGGGCCTGAGGTCACCGACGCCGAGCTGCAGGTGCTGTGGGAGAAGCTTCGCTACCTGAGCGGGGCGGTCACGACCGTGGTCTTCGCCGGCAGCCTGCCGCGCAAGGTCGCAAACGAGTTCTACGCCGAGGTCGCGCGCGACATGCACAAGCGCAAGCTGCGTACCGTGGTGGACGCCGACGGCGAGCCGTTGCGGCTCGCCCTGGCGGCCGAGCCGACGGTGGTCTCGCCCAACCAGCGCGAAGCCGAGGCGCTGGTGGGCCACGAGTTCCAGACCGACGAGGACTTCCAGCACGGGCTGCACCAGATTGCCGGCATGGGGGCCGCCAACGTGCTGATCACGCTCAAGACCGGCTGTTACGCGCTGCTCCGCGCGGGGCGCAACCGCGAGCAGCTGTTCCGGGCCTGGATCCCCCGCGTGGAGGCCGTTTCGGCGGTGGGTTCGGGAGATGCCCTGCTGGCGGGATTCCTGTCCGCATGGCAGGCCGAGCGGCCGGCGCCCGAGTGCCTGCGGATGGCGCTCGCCTGCGGTGCCGCCAACACACAGACGGTCGGCGCCGGCGTATTCGAGCAGCGCGACGTGACCAAGTTCGCCGGCCTCGTCGAGGTGCAGGAGATCCGCCCGCGGAGTGCCAGGGCGTCCTGACCCCCTGGTAGACTGCGTCGAACCTTGAAGGTTCGTTCCGAAGTCCAAAAGTCCTGTCCACGACCCAGGCCGGTGTACGCGTCCTGGGTCGTGGTCTATTCGGGGGGAGGCGTTCTGCGTGGAGATTGAGATCGGCCGTGGCAAGAAGGCACGTCGGGCGTACGGCTTCGACGACATCGCGATCGTGCCCAGCCGGCGTACACGCGACGCCGAGGACGTCGATATCGCCTGGCGCCTGGGCCCGCATCTGCTCGAGCTCCCACTGCTGGCATCGGCGATGGACGGTGTCGTCTCGCCCGCGACAGCGATCGCCCTGGGCAAGCTCGGTGCCCTCGGGGTGCTCAACCTGGAGGGGATCTGGACGCGCTACGCCGACGCCGACGCCCAGCTGGAGCGGATCGCGACCTTCGACAAGGCCGAGGCCACCCGCGAGATGCAGAAGATCTATTCCGCGCCGGTCCAGCGTGAGTTGGTGGTACAGCGGATCAAGGAGATCAAGGCCGAGGGCGTGCTGGCGGCGGCCTCGCTGACCCCCCAGAAGGTGCGTGAGTACTGGCAGGACGCGCTTGACGCCGGCCTCGACGTGCTCGTCATCCAGGGCACGGTGGTGTCCGCCGAGCACGTCTCGACCGTGGTCGAGCCGCTCAACCTGAAGGAGTTCATCGCCTCGATGCCGGTACCGGTGGTCGTCGGCGGTTGTGCGTCCTACCAGGCGGCGCTGCACCTGATGCGAACCGGTGCGGCCGGGGTGCTGGTCGGCGTCGGCCCGGGCGCAGCCTGCACCACCCGCGGAGTGCTGGGAGTGGGTGTACCGCAGGCCACCGCGATCGCCGACGCCGCGGCTGCGCGGACCCAGCACCTGCTGGAGACCGGCCAGTACGTGAACGTGATCGCCGACGGCGGAATGCGGACAGGTGGGGACATCTCCAAGGCGATCGCGTGCGGTGCCGACGCGGTGATGATCGGCTCGCCGCTGGCCCGCGCCACCGAGGCGCCCGGCCGCGGATATCACTGGGGCATGGCCACCTTCCACCCGACCCTGCCCCGCGGGGCGCGGGTGAAGACCGACCAGGTGGCCGGTCTGGAGCAGGTCGTCACCGGTCCGGCCAACGAGAACGACGGCACGCTCAACCTGATGGGCGCACTACGGACATCGATGGCGACCACGGGCTACGACAGCATCCAGGCGTTCCAGAAGGCCGAGATCATGTTCGCTCCGGCGCTGCAGACCGAGGGCAAGAAGCTGCAACGGGAGCAGGCGGTGGGGATGAGCCGGTGACTCCGGCCGACCCCAGCCGTCAGTCTGGCATGGGAGTCCTGGGTTCGGGACAGCCGCATCGGCCGGTGCTGGTGATCGACTTCGGTGCCCAGTACGCGCAGCTGATCGCCCGGCGGGTCCGGGAGTGCAGGGTGTACTCGGAGATCGTGTCCCACGACGTGCCTGCCGACCAACTGGCCGCCCGCGACCCGGTTGGGATCATCCTCTCGGGTGGCCCGGCCTCGATCTACGAGCGGGGCGCGCCCGCGGTCGACCCCGGTGTGTTCGAACTCGGGGTGCCGGTGCTCGGCATCTGCTACGGGATGCAGGCGATGGCCGGAGCGTTGGGTGGCGAGGTGTCGAACACCGGCATCGGCGAGTTCGGCAAGACCCCGGTGCTGCTGCTCGAGGGCAGCCTGCTGTTCGGCGACCTTCCGTCCGAGCAGGTGGCCTGGATGAGCCATCGCGACAGCGTGGTGCGCGCGCCGGCCGGATTCGTGGTCACGGCCAGAACCGAGACGACGCCGGTGGCGGCGATCGAAGACCGCGAGCGCGGGTTGTTCGGTGTCCAGTTCCACCCCGAGGTCCTGCATACCCCCCGGGGGACGGAGATGCTCGGCAACTTCGTGCTGGATGCGTGCCAGGCCCCGCCGACGTGGACCGCGCTCCAGTTCATCGAGGAGCAGGTGGAACGGGTCCGTGACCAGGTCGGTGATGCTCAGGTGATCTGTGCCCTCTCCGGAGGTGTCGACTCGGCAGTCGCGGCACTGCTCGTGCACCGCGCGGTGGGCGACCAACTGACGTGTGTGTTCGTCGATCACGGGCTCCTGCGCAAGGCCGAGGCCGAGCAGGTGGTGGAGGCGTTCGAGGACCACTTCCACGTGCCGCTGATCCACGTCGATGCCGCTGATCGGTTCCTCGGCCGGCTGGAGGGCGTGACCGACCCCGAGACCAAGCGCCGGATCATCGGCGAGGAGTTCATCCGGCTGTTCGAGGACGAGGCGCGAGGCATCGGCGACGTCCGGTTCCTGGTCCAGGGAACGCTGTACTCCGACGTGATCGAGTCCGGGTCGCGCACCGCCGCCAAGATCAAGTCCCACCACAATGTGGGCGGGCTGCCGGAGGAGATGGATTTCGAGCTGGTGGAGCCGCTTCGGCTGATCTTCAAGGACGAGGTGCGCAAGGTCGGTGACGAACTCGGACTGCCCGAGCGGATGGTCTGGCGGCAGCCCTTCCCGGGGCCGGGGCTCGCCATCCGCATCATCGGCGAGGTGACCCGCGAGCGGCTCGAGATCTTGCGCGACGCCGACGCCATCCTGCTCGAGGAGATCCGTCGCGCCGGTCTGTACTCCGAGCTGTGGCAGTCGTTTGCGATCCTCCCCGCGATCCGTTCGGTCGGAGTCCAGGGCGATTCGCGCACCTACGCCTATCCGATCGTGATCCGCGCCGTCAGCTCGGAGGACGCGATGACAGCCGACTGGGCACGCCTGCCGTACGATCTGCTCGAGCGGATCTCGAGCAGGATCATCAACGAGGTGCCGGGCGTCAACCGCGTGGCTCTGGACATCTCGTCCAAGCCGCCGGCGACCATCGAGTGGGAGTAGGCGGCTCGAGAGTAGGCGGACCGAGCTAGGTAAAGCGCACGAGGCGCGGCGGCGAGACGGCGGTCATCCACGTCTTGGTCGTGCCTCCGAAGTACTCCCAGCGCAGGTACACCGATCCGCGTCGGGTTCCTCGTATCCGGAGTGCGTAACCGCCCTTGATGCCCACCCCCGCCAAGAAGAGGCTGTGCCAGGTGCTGCTGCCTGGTGCGCGGTCTTGGAGCGTGACATGTGCGCCGTGCATGTTGGGAGTTGAGACGCCGTGGAAGGTGAAGAACGTCCCCACCTTGACGACGTAGGCGCCGTTCGAGACCGGCAGGTCGGCGGCCGACGTCAGGTGCGGTACGACGTACACGTGCCGTGGGGTGGCCGGGAAGGAGGCCGGCAGAAGCGTGTCCGACCCGACGAAGACCGCGTGCCATGTGAGGTTGCGGGTGAGCGCCTTGAGCAGGGTGATCGACCAGATCCCGGACGCGTCGGTGGTGTCGCGGAAGATGCCCACGCTGGTCTGCACGTACACCGCCTTGTTCGCGATCGGGCTGGCGGTCGTGCTGTCGGTGAGGGTGCCGTGGAACGTCACGGGCTGGCCGTACGTGATCGTCTTCGTGCTGAGGGGGGCATCTGCCGTCAGCGTGGTCGTGTCCGGGTTCGGCACCGACGGCGACGCGGCGGCCAGTGCCGTGGCGAGGTTCTGTGCGTCGACCGATCCCAGACCGGTGGTCAGGTCGTAGCCGACCTGGGCGGTGTACGAGCTGCCGCCGGTGATGCTGTTGCTGCCGGTCGTGATGTCGTGGAAGACGCTCGTCCCCGCGTTGGCGTACAGGAACGGGTTTGCGAACCCGAGCACCTGGCCGGCGTTACCGGTGGAGTAGGTGTTGGCGTCAGCGGTGATCCCGGCCATCAGCGGTGCGGCGCCCGAGGTGCCGCCGATCGGCAGCCAGCCGGTGGGGAATCCCGACGGCAGGCCGCACTTGATCGCCCCGGCGGTGCAGTAGACGATGTAGCCGGTGAGCGGGTTGGCGTCCAGCGCGATGTCGGGAACCTGCCGGCACTGGCCGCCGGTGTTCCCGCACTTCAGACCGCCGTTGGCGAAGACGAGCGTCTTCCCGGCCTGGTACTGCGGCTTGGGCCACCACAGAGACACTCCGCCGCCGCCGTACTTCCACGCGTTCTCGGCATACGGGCTCACCGCAAGCCTGGTGCCACCCACGCCGGTCGCGAACGGCTGGGACGCCGGGTCGTCGGTGAACAGCCCCGCCAGACCGAGAGGCCTGCAGTCCGACGAGCCGCTGTCGCCGGTGGCCACGAACACCGACTTGCCGGCCACGGCATTCAACTCGAGGGCGGTGTTCTCGGCCTGGACCAGGGACGCCGGCAGCACCGGCTCGCAGATGCCCCACGAGTCGCTGACCTCGTGCACCGCCGCATTTGCGCGGATGGCGTTCAGCATGTCGATGCCGTGGGCGAGATTGTTGCCGGTCTCGTACACGACGGTGTCGGCCGCCGGGGCGGCGGACATGGCAACTTCGATGTCGAGCACCACCTCGCCGGCTCCCGACTCATCCGTGGTACCGCCGTCCACACCGACGACCGTGGGTGGGTTGCTGGTGATCGCGGGGAAGCAGGCGCGGTAGACGTCCGTGTCGGTACGCTTGTAGTCGGAGAACTCCATGAATGCGATCGTCTCGCCGGTGCCGTCGGAGCCGCCGTTGATCAGCGCCGTGTGGTTGTAGCCGGTTGGCAGCCCCATGTCGGCGGGCAGCAGGCTGCCCGGGTACGCCGACTTGGCATTGTTCGCTCCGGCGCACGTCGCGGTCACCGTGCTGGGGATCGCCGGTGCCTGCGCCGTGGCTCGATGGAGCCGAAGCGCGGTGTCCAGTCCACCGACCGCCTGCACCGCGGTCGCGATCCCTCGGGGCAGGCTCGGAGCCGCGGACGGTGCCCGGAACACCCGGCCGTCCGCTCCCCGGTAGAGGTTCAGCGAGACGCCGAAGGCCCGCTCCGTCGCCGCCACCGACCCGCGAACCTCGATCGATGGCGAGTGCATCCCGACGACCCGCAGGCCCTCGCCGCTCAGGAATGCCTCGACCGATCGCACGCTAGCCGGTGCGGGCAGGAACAGCCGATTGATCATTGCACCCGAGAGCGGTGCCCGCGCGGTCGAGCCCTCGGCCACCTGATGCAGCAGCCAGGCATTTCGCGGCCGCAGGAAGACCACCGAGTCGACCTGTCCGCCGGCTGCCGCGCGGCCGACCAATTGCGAGCGGCCGACCTGGGGCAGCGCGCCGCCGTGGATCGCCGTCCGCGCGGACACCCGCATCCACTTGACGACGGCGTGGGGCGCCACCAGCCGCGGGGTCGATGCGCCCGCCGGCACCGTGGCGACGATGGCCGCTGCCCCGGCGAAGGTGGTTGCTCGGATCATCAGCCTGCCCAAGGACACGGCGCGGACTATACCCCGCGGGTCGGCCGGGGGACCGGGTCAGCTGCGCGCGTTCGCCGAGACCAGGAAAGTGTACGACGCGGTGCTGGGGTCGCGGTTGCCGCCCGAGTCGGATGCGTAGACCGACACCGTGTGGTGACGGCCCTTGGCGAGGTTGTAGAAGACCGCGGTGTTGCCGACTGCCAGGCGCCACGACCCGCCGTCGAGCCGGTAGTGGTAGCGCAGGGCTCCTGAGTGGTCGAGATCGGGATCGGTGGCCGAGAAGTGGAACGTGACCGTGGCCCAGGCACTCGGGTTCGGGGGCTTGGCGGTGAAGTGCGTGCCGTATGGCGGGATGCGGTTCATCGACCACCAGAGCGCCCGTGCCAGCACCGCTCCGCCCGGGCTCACCGCCGGGTCGAACCCGCCGGTGGCGACGGTGGACGCCCACGGCCGATAGCCGAGGTCGACCAGCCGCGAGGCGCCCACCTGACGTTCGGTCAGCAGCGCCTGGGGGTACGTGCCGTTGAGGAATCCCGCTGTCGGCCTGAGAGAGGCCAGAATGTTGGTGCCGAGCCCGAAGTGGGGTGCGACCTCGCCGGAGCCGTACCCGTAGACGTGGAACGACGAAAAGAGGCCGTTGGTCAGGAAGTGGGCACGCACGGTGGACGTCTGCAGGTCGCCGCCCGACACCTCGAAAGCGGGCAGCTGCACGTTGTCCTTGAAGATGTCCCAGGTGGTGTCCCAACTGGTGTTGAGGCCGACCGCGGATTCATATGTCCAGACGCCGGTTGCCGGCGCCCAGTGCGTCTGGCCGGCGGTGACCACCCCGTGGCCGTGGGCCGCGAACCAGGCCAGGCCACCGCCCAGGTTGGCCGGGTACGCGAAGCTCGCGTCGCCGCCGACCACCAGCGCCGCCTGGTGCCCTGCGAGCGCCGACTCCACCTGTGAGAGCGTCATCGAGCCGGCCGAGGCATCGATCACCCGAGCGTCGATCGGCACCGCGAACAGGTTGGCCGCGTCGATCCGGTGCAGCATGTCGCGCACCGCCGTCGGATCCATGGCGGTGAAGTACTCCACCGAGAGGCTCGGGTGAGCCGGCGCCGGCAGCGTCGTCCACGGTGAGCTGAGATCGAACTCCGGGTCGACCCCGTCGTTGGCGGCAAGATCCACGCTGTACCCGGCCGCGGAGCCCAGCGTGGCGTCCAGATCGACGGTGATGCCCGTGGCCGAGAATGTCACCGTGGTCGGGACGAGAGCGGCGTCCGAGGAGCGCGTGACCTGCGCGCTGACGGTGGTGAGCGCCGCGGATCCGGTGCACTGGTAGGTGATCTGCGGGCGGTAGCGCAGCTTGGTGATCGCCGGCGCGCAGCTCAGGCCCGATCCGAAGGCGGGCACCGTCGGCCCCACCGTCAGACAGGCCAGGATCGAGGCGGCTATGGCGACCCGGCGCACCATTCTTTGTGCTATATCGGACTTGCCGCGCGTAAACACAAGCCCGAAAATGCGGGATCCGCTCGGTCAGCCAGCGCGCGCATCCGCTGCGCCGGCTGCATTGTCACAACTCCGCGCCGGTTCTGTGCGCCGGTCCGTACGGGGTCTGACCCCGGGGTGGGGTGGGGTGGGGGTGGGGTCGCCGGGTCGACCTTGGCGGTCTGCGCCCTCGGCGGCTGGGGGCTGTCGCGTCGGGGCGGCTGGGGCGGTGCCAGGCCTTGTAACGACAGGACGCGTGGGGTCGGGTCGTGGCGGCTCGTTACAAGGCGCTGGGACACCGGGGGCTGTTTCTGCGCATCTTTGCAACGAAACCGTGTCCCGGTCCGTACGGGGTCTGACCCCGGGGTGGGGTGGGGGTGGGGGTGGGTCACCGATATGCGCGGTGGGGCGGACGGCCGGTGGCTACCCTGTGCGGCGATGCCCGAGATGTCGTTCGCGGCCTTCGGCCGATGGGTCCACCGGCGCCGGCGATGGGTCGCTGCGGCGTGGCTGGTGGCGCTGGTCGGGCTCGGGCCGCTCGCGCCCCGGCTCCAGGGCGCCCTGGCATCGGGCGGCTTCAACGCCAACGGCTCGGAGGCGATTCGGGCCGCCGACGAGCTGCACCGCTGGATCCCCGGCCGGCCTCAGTCGCGGCTGGTGGTGGTTGCCCCAGACGGTGATGTGGCGGCACTGCGCCGGGCCGTGTCGCCGCTCGTCCACTTCCCGCACGTGGTGACCGGCCCCCGCGGTCCAGTTGTCGTTCGGTCGCCAACGGGGACCGCGGCCTACGCGGCCTTCGACCTGACCATCGACCCCGACACGGCCCGCAACTACGTCGGTGCGTTCCGCGCCGCCCTGCGGCCGGTGCCGGCCGAGCGGCTGTACGTCACCGGTCCGCCCGCGGTCTACCGCGACATCCAGACAGCGACCTCGGGCGATCTCAGGCGGGCCGAGACGATCGGTATCCCAGCCGCGCTGATCGTTCTCGTGCTCGCGTTCGGAACAGCCGTTGCGGCCGGTATCCCTCTGGCGGTCGGCGGTGTGGCGGTCATCTCGACGCTCGGCCTCCTGTACCTGGTTGCTCAGCACCAGCCGCTGTCGATCTTCGTGCTCAACATCGCCACCATGCTCGGGCTCGGGGTGGGCGTGGACTACGCGCTGCTGGCGGTGTCACGGTTCCGCGAAGAGCTGCGGCGTGGGCTGGATGTGCCTGACGCGGTCGCCGCCACGGTCGCCTCGGCCGGGCGTGCGATCGCCTTCTCGGGCGTCGCGGTGTTGATCGGGCTCTCCGGGCTGTGGGTCTTCGGCCTGCGCGTGCTGTCGTCGATGGCGGTCGGCGGATCGCTGGTGGTGGCGATCTCGGCGCTGGCGGCGATCACGCTGCTGCCGGCGGTGCTGGGCATGATCGGCCATCGGGTGGAGCGTGCACCGGTGCTGCCGGCGCGCTTCCGCCGGCCTCCCGAGCAGGGCTGGTGGGCGCGGCTGGCAAACGCGGTGATGCGCCGCCCATGGCCCTTCATCGCGGTCAGCGTGGGCATAACGGCGGTGCTTGCCTCGCCCGCGCTCCACGCCACCATCAACGTTCCGCGGGCGGACGTCCTTCCCTCGAACTTCGACTCGCGGCGCGGCCAGACCGTGCTCGACTCCGAGTTCTCCCAGGCGCTGCTCGAGCCGGTGGTGCTGGCGGTTCCCCGTGGGCAGAACGTGACGGCCGTGGTGGCGCGGGCGCGGGCGGTGCCGGGGGTGGCCGCGGTGGCGGGCGTTCAGAGCGGCCCAGGCGGATCGGCGGTCAGCCTGATCGGGGCTGCGCAGCCCTCGACCGCCGCGGCGCGCGAGCTGATCGGCCGGCTGCGGGCGCTGCCCGGGCACGGCTCGGCGTTTCTGGTCACCGGCGAGACCGCGGGCGAGCTCGACTTCCTCAACCAGATCCGCGATCGAGCCCCGTGGGCGGTCGGCCTGATCTTCGCCGCCACCTATCTGGTGCTGCTGATCGCGTTTCGCTCGGTGCTGCTCCCGCTGAAGGCGATCGTCATGAACTCGCTCTCGATCGGAGGTGCGCTGGGAGTGCTCGTGTGGGTGTTCCAGGACGGTCACGGCGTGCCGGCCATGGGCTACATCGAGTCGACCATGCCGGTGGTGATCTTCTGCGCGCTGTTCGGCGTGTCCATGGACTACGAGGTATTCATGCTCTCGCGGATCGCCGAGGCCTACCGCGGGGGCGCTTCCAACCGCGACGCGGTGGCGGCTGGACTGGTTGCCACCGGCCGCATCATCACCTCGGCGGCGGCCATCCTGGTGGTGATCGGTCTGGCCTTCACCACGGCGGACGTGGTGATCGTCAAGGAGTTGGGCCTGGGGCTTGCGATCGCGATCTTTCTGGATGCCACGCTCGTGCGCTCGCTGCTGGTGCCGGCGACGATGCGCGTGTTGGGCGACTGGAACTGGTGGCCGCGGGGTCGCGGTTGACCGGGCTCAGCCGGCGACAGCCTCGGGGTGAATCCGCCCGGCCGACTGCGAGAGCCGTCCGCCGTCGCGCCCGGAGCGCGCCGCCAGCACCTCGGCCAGGATCGAAACCGCGGTCTCGGGGGGCGTGACGGCGCCGATGTCCAGCCCTAGCGGACCGCAGATGCGGTCGATCTCCGCCTCGCTGTAGCCCGCATTCAGCAGCCGCCGCCGGCGCGACTCCTGCGCTCGGCGGCTGCCCAGGGCACCGATATACGCGGCCGGGGAGCGCAGCGCGGGACCCAGCGCGGGCTCGTCGAAGCGGGCATCGTGCGTCAGCACGACGACGTACGTGGCTTCGTCGGGCTGGTGGCGTTCGTAGGCGAGCGCTGGCCACCCGACCACGATCTGATCGGCATCCGGCAGCCGCTCGCGGGTTGCGAACTTGCCGCGGGCGTCGGACACGATGGTGCGAAACCCGACCTGGCGCGCCATCCGGCACAGCTCCTGGGCCGTGTCCACGGCGCCGAACACCATCAGCATCGGTGCGGGAGCGTAGTGCTCCGTGAAGGTGTCCGGAGCGGTGCGCTCGGCGCGTGAGTGGGCGGCGCCCGCGCTGTACGTCTTGCGGCCCGCGTCCTCGCCGCTGAGCACCGTCACCACCGACAGCCGCTCCTCGTGCTCGAGTGCGCGCTCGACGCGATCCAGCTCATCGACGTCGGCCATGGCCACGAACACCTCGATCTCGCCGCCGCATGGCAGTCCGACATCGAATGCGTCGTCGTCGGAGATCCCGTACTGCAGCAGCTTGGGTGGCGCGCCCTGAAGCACCTCGGCCGCCTGCAGGGCGACGTCGGATTCGACACAGCCGCCGGACACCGACCCGACCATGGCGCCGCTGTCGGACACCGCCAGCCGCGATCCCAGCGGGCGCGGCGCCGAGCGGCGGGTCGAAACCACGGTGGCGATGGCCACCTGCTGGCCCGACGAGCGCATCTCGCGCACGGCTTTCAGCACGTCTCGCATACCAACACGGTAGCGCACCGCTGCGGCCGGGATGACCGCGTTTTCCTGATACCATTCGCGCTTGTCTGTCGCCCAGCGGGTGTGCGAAAGCCTGCCGGGTGGCCCATCACACGAAGCAGAGGATCATGAAGACGTACAGCGCCAAGCCGCGGGAGCTCGAGAAGACCTGGTACCTGGTGGACGCAGAGTCGAAGACGCTCGGGCGGCTCGCCACCCAGATCGCCGACCTCCTGCGCGGCAAGGGCAAGCCACAGTACACGCCGCACGTCGATACCGGCGACTTCGTGATCGTCGTCAACGCCGAGAAGGTGCACGTCACCGGCAACAAGCTGGCCCAGAAGATCTACTACCGGCACAGCGGGTATCCGGGCGGGCTTCGCCAGCGCACGCTCGCCGAACAGCTCGCGCGCCGTCCGGAAGAGGTGCTGCGAAAGGCCGTCAGGGGCATGCTGCCCAAGAACAAGCTGGCCTCGGCGCAGATCACCAAACTCAAGATTTATGCCGGCCCCGACCACCCGCACGCCGCTCAGAATCCCGTCAAGCTGGAGGTCTCAACCTAGTGCCCAAATCGTCCGACGCACCTGTCGCCTATCGCGGCACCGGTAAGCGCAAGAGCTCGGTCGCCCGCGTCATCCTCGTGCCGGGTGACGGCAAGGTGACGGTCAACGGCCGGCCGCTCGCCGAGTACTTCCCGCGCCAGACGCTGCAGTCGATCGCCACCTCGCCGCTCGCCCTGACCGGTACCGAGGCCACCTTCGACGTGCGCGCGAGGATCGACGGGGGCGGCATCTCCGGCCAGGCCGGGGCGCTCCGCCACGGCATCTCGCGCGCCCTGCTCGAGGCCGACGGGGAGCTGCGCGTCGATCTCAAAAAGCAGGGCTTTTTGACCCGTGACGCTCGCAAGGTCGAGCGCAAGAAGGCCGGCCTCAAGAAGGCCCGTAAGCGCCCGCAGTTCTCCAAGCGGTAGTGACCGCAGCCCGCAAGCTGTTCGGCACCGATGGTGTGCGTGGTGTCGCCGGCGTCGACCTGACCGCCGATCTCGCCCGCGACCTTGGCGTGGCCGGAGCGCGCTTTGCCGGCGTGGGCGCGGCGGTACTGATCGGCAGGGACACGCGCGAGTCCGGGCCGTGGCTGGAGCAGGCGTTGGTGGAGGGAGTGACCGCTGCGGGCGGCGCGGCGATCACCGCGGGCGTCATCCCGACGCCGGGAGTGGCCGTGCTGAGTCGGCTCTCCCAGGCCGGCCTGGGCTGCGTCGTCTCGGCCTCGCACAACCCCTTTGCCGACAACGGCATCAAGTTCCTGGGGGACGACGGACACAAGCTCGGTGACGCCGACGAGGCGGCGCTGGAACGCCTCGTGGATGCGCCAACGTCTGCCGAGCCGGGGCCGGCGCACCCGCTCGAGGGTGCGGTGGCGGCCTACGTCGGCTGGTTGGCCGAGACGTACGGCAGCGGCGTGCCCGCGGGCCTTGCGATCGGCATCGACTGTGCTCACGGCGCCGCATTCGAGGCGGCGCCCCAGCTGTTCCTGCGGCTCGGCGAGCGGCCGGCCGCGATCGGGGTGGAGCCGAACGGGCGCAACATCAACGCCGGGGTTGGATCGACCCACCTGGATGCGGTGGCCGGACTGGTGGCCGAGCGCGGCCTGGTCGGTGGCGTGGCCTTCGACGGCGACGCCGACCGCTGCCTGGCGGTCGACTCGCGCGGCCGGCCCGTGAACGGCGATGCCATCATCGCCACGCTGGCGCTCGACCGCCACCGGCGCGGAGCGCTCGAAAAGGGGCGGGTGGTGGTCACCTCGATGACCAACATGGGATTCCACAAGCTGATGCGCGAGCGCGGGGTGGACGTCGAGATCACCGACGTGGGCGACCGCTACGTGCTGGAACGGATGCTCGAGACCGGTGCCACGCTGGGCGGTGAGCAGTCGGGCCACGTGGTCGACCTCACGCACCACACCACGGGCGACGGGCTGGCCACGGCGCTGATGCTGCTGGCGGCGCTCGACCGGATGGGGATGACACTGGACGACGCCGCCGAGCTGGTCGTGCCGTTCCCGCAGAAGCTGGTTGCCGTGCCCGCCGATCGCTCCGCCCTGGCGCCGGCCGACGCGGTGTGGCAGGAGGTGGACGCGTGGACGACGAAGCTCGGGGCGGACGGCCGGATCGTGGTTCGCGCGTCGGGCACCGAGCCGGTGGTGCGGGTGATGGTGGAGGCCGCCGACGCGGCCGAGTGCGAGGCGGTCTGCGACCACCTGGCCGGGGTCGTGTCGCGTGAGATCGGGCTATAAGGACCGGAACCATGTGTGGAATCGTCGGATATGTCGGGGCACGGCCCTGCAAGGAACTGCTCCTGACCGGTCTCGAGCGGCTGGAGTACCGCGGCTACGACTCGGCCGGCATCTGCCTGATCAACGGCGAGGTGGACGTCACCCGCCGGGTGGGCAAGGTGCAGGTGCTGCGCGATGCCGTGGGCGCCGCCGCCCATCCCGCGACCACCGGCCTCGCGCACACCCGTTGGGCCACTCACGGCGGCGTCACCGAGGGCAACGCGCATCCGATCGAGGCATGTGAGGGCTCGGGGGTGACCGTGGTGCACAACGGCATCATCGAGAACTACCAGGATCTGCGCCGCGAGTTGATCGCCGAGGGACACGAGTTCCACTCCGATACCGACACCGAGGTGATTGCCCACCTGGTCGAGCAGGTGTACGCCGGCGACCTGGTCGAGGCCGTTCGCGCGGCGTACAACCGCCTGCGCGGCCACTTCGCGATCGGGGTTGCGCACCGCGATCATCCGCACGTGATCGTCGGCGCCCGCCGCCAGTGCCCCTTGGTCGTCGGCGTGGGTGATGGCGAGACGTTCATGGCTTCGGCGGTGCCCGCCTTCCTGCGTGAGACGCGGCGGGTGCAGTTCGTCGAAGACGACGAGATCGTGGTCGCCCGTCCGCACGGTGCGACCTTCCTGACCGGTGCCGGCGCCGAGGTCCCGCGCGGCGTGCAGGAGGTGGACTGGGACGAGGACGCGGCGGAGAAGCAGGGCTACGAGACGTTCATGCTCAAGGAGATCCACGAGCAGCCCGACGCGATCGCCGAGACGATCGGCGAGCGGCTCTACCACGGCACCCTCCACCTCGACGGCCTGAACATGAGTGAGGAGCAGATCCGCGGCCTGCAGCGGATCGTGATCCTGGCCTGCGGCACCTCGTACCACGCCGGGTTGATCGGCCGCTACCTGATCGAGGAGTGGGCGCGGATCCCCTCGGAGTCCGACATCGCCAGCGAATGGCGGTACCGCCGCGCGGTGATCGACGAGCACACGCTGGTGATCGCCATCAGTCAGTCGGGCGAGACGATCGACACATTGGCGGCGATGAAGGAGGCGCGCTCACGCGGCGCCCACGTGCTGGCTGTCACGAATGTGGTCGGCAGCCAGATGACCCGCGAGTGCGACTCGGCGCTGTACACCCGTGCCGGGCTCGAGATCGGCGTTGCGGCGTCCAAGACCTTCACCTCGCAGGTGACCTTGATGTACCTGCTCGCGCTCAAGCTGGGACTGATCCGCGGCACCGTGGACGCCGACCGGGCCGCCGTGCTGCTGGATCAGGTGAAGGCACTGCCCGACCTGGCCCAGGTCACTATCGACCGCGAGGCGGCGCTCGACCCGATCGCCGATCGTTTCTGGCAGAGCGAGTTCTTTCTCTATCTCGGGCGCAACATCGGGCTGCCGATTGCCCTCGAGGGCGCGCTCAAGCTGAAGGAGATCAGCTACATCGCCACCGATGCCTATGCGGCCGGGGAGATGAAGCACGGCCCGATCGCGCTGCTCGACGAGCGAACGCCGGTGGTGGTGATCGCCACCGACAACCACGTGTACGAGAAGGTGGTGTCGAACATCGAGGAGGTGCGCGCGCGCGGTGCGCACGTGATCGCAGTTGCCACGGACGGCAACGAGCACATCGGCGATGTCGCCGAGCATGTGATCTGGCTGCCGTGCACCGAGCCGGAGCTGCAGGCGGCGCTGGCCGTGATTCCGCTGCAGCAGCTCGCCTACCGCATCGCCCGCCGCCGCGGCCTCGATCCGGACAAGCCGCGGAACCTGGCCAAGACGGTCACCGTGGAGTGAGTGGCCGGGGCGAGGTTCGCGCTGACGCGTGAATCAGCGGCACGAGCGGCTGCCACCCGCTTCGCAGCAACGCCACCAGAGAAGGCGGCGTGATTACCACGGCCCGCGGATCCTCGGTGCGCCGGCTGCGCGAGGTGTACCCGGTGGGTGTCCATTCCAGCAGCTCCGCGCCGATGACCAGCCAGGGCAGACCGTGGCGAAGGACGAACGCCCCGTCGGGAAGCTCACTCAGTCGTCCCACATGGTGACGCTGGTCAAGCCCGGCGGCATCGATCCGCTCCATGTGCAACTGCTCGTCGATCGCGTCCGCTCCCACCTGGCCCGGGTGCAGTTCGCGCCACAGCCCGACCAGTCGACGGTAGTCCTCGCGCCTGCACAGCGCACACGGGCGGTGCCCGGCGGCGAGCGCGGTCGCTTCGTCGAGGAAGAACAGCTCAGTGAAGCGGCCTGGCTGCATCATCGGGCCACGCTGCCAGTCGCGGTACTCGAGCCGGCAGGCGATCCAGCGGCGTCCGTCGTGGTGCCGACGGATCCTGCCGGCGGCGTCGTGCAGGCAGCCACGATTGCCGTAGACGTGGCCGCGTCCTGGGTGTGCGATCACGTCGCCGAGGGGGGTGACCCGATTTTGCAACGGCATCGGGCTGACAGTACTAACGCTGACGCGCCTCCGGTGGCGGACTCTCGCTGCTACTGCTCGCGGTGACGCTGACGGGCAACGCTCAGCGCAGGCACGCCCTCGGCGTTGCCGCGCCGGTGAAACCCGACGCGCCAGGCGTAGGTGTCCCGGCGGGAGGGGAAGAAGTCGGGCCAGTCCTTGGCCATCATCCAGACTGCGACGACGCCCACCATTCCGTCGAAGCGGCGGTGGTGGATGTGGTCGGTCAGCATGGCGCCGACCAGGATCGCCGTCGCGGCCAGGCCGGCCCAGCATTCGTGCACCCGGATCCCGGCGACGTACACCCGCGGACCGAGGTGATGGCGTCGGATCTCGAGCAGGCGTTTGCGTAGCCGGAGCACACCCGAGTTATCGGCAGTCCGGACAATTGGTAAAGAGCTGTCCGGCTCTCAGGCGGGGGCCAATGCCGCACAGGCCAGGCGCACGTTGGTGGCGTGCGCCGTCGCGTCGAACGGGCCGCCGCCACGGTCGGGCACGGCGATCTTGCCGGCCTCCTCGGGCCTGCATCCGCCGTCGGCGAACGCCAGCACCGCCTCGATGTAGTCGAGATCCTCGTCGGCGATCCGAAGCGCCTGATCCGATGTGTGCGGCCGGCCGTGGCCGACCACCACGAAGTGGGGGCGCTCGCGCTCGATCACCCCGATCAGTGTGTGCAGCGTGTCACGGTAGTCGCGCACCGACACGTATGCGGCCGGGATCTCGAGGCCCGACAGGTAGTCGCCCGTCACCAGCAGGCCCTGTTCGGGGAACGACGTCACGACACCGTCGTCGGTGTGGCCGTGACCGGTGCGAAAGACCGCGTGCCAGGGCCCGAGCTCGGCTTCGGCGGGGGCGTCGATGCGACGGTCGACGCGCAGTCCCGAGAGGTCGCCGTAGGCGATGTAGATCTCGCCGCTCTCCCGCTCGACCGATTCTCGCGCCTGCCCCGAGTCGATCCGCTCCGCGGCAGCTCGGCTGGCGGTGATCTGCGCCTCCGGAAGCGCCGGGATCCCGAGGATGTGATCCCAGTCGGCGTGTGTGATCAGGACCTGGCTGACCGGCTCCACCGAGGCCGAGATCAGCTCGTCGATCTCCCACGGCGAGATGCCGGGATCGACCAGCAGGCGCTGGCCGGCTGCCCGCAGTTCGAGCGTGGTGGTCTGGTACGCGGTGCTGGGCCACCAGGTGGCGTGCTCGGTCAGCGGCATCGCTCTGGGCATGCTGTAGAGCATAGTATGAAACACATGCGAATTGGGATCGATTTGATCGAGATCGACCGGGTGGCGCGCGCGCTCCGCCGGCATGCGCGGTTCGTCGAACGGGTGTTCACCGAGAGCGAACAGGCGTACTGCTTCTCGCGCGCGAACCCGGCCCAGCACTTCGCCGCGCGCTTCGCCGGCAAGGAAGCGGTGGGCAAGGCGCTCGGTTTCGGAGTCCCCTTCACCTGGCGCGAGATTGAGATCGCCGGCCGGCCCAAGCCCGGGGTGGCGCTCTCCGGGCGCACGGCAGACTGGGCCACTAACGTCCACGCAGGCGACATCGACCTCTCGATGACCCATTCCAAGGGGCTGGCCGCTGCGGTGGCCATCGTGCACGACGCATGAAATCGTTGCTGCCGGCGTTCACCGCACAGGAGATGCGCGAGCTCGAGGCGCGTGCCGTCGAGGGTGTGGGCATCCCGTCGCTGGTGCTGATGGAGCGAGCTGGTCTGGCCGCCGCGCACGAGATCCTCAGCCGGTTCGGCGACGCGGGGTCGGCGACCGTGCTCTGCGGGGCGGGCAACAACGGCGGCGACGGGTTCGTCGTGGCCCGCCACCTGCACGCCGCCGGGATGGCGGTGGAGGTGTTCCTGACCGGATCGGCGAGCCGCCTCGGCGGTGACGCACGTGCGAACTACGAAATCGTCCGCAAGCTCGACCTGACCGTGCACGAGCGGGTTGCGCCGGCCCGGCTGCGACGTGGGGTGCGCCGGGCCGGGGTGGTGGTGGACGCGCTGCTCGGCACCGGGTTCAGCGGGCGTCCGCGGCCCGGTGCTGCGGCGCTGATCGACGCCGTCGGCGCGGCCGCCGGCCCGGTCGTCGCCCTGGATGTACCGTCCGGAGTCGACTCCTCGACCGGGGTGGTCGAGGGCGCCGCGGTGTCCGCCCAGCTGACGGTCACGTTCCACGCGCCCAAGGTCGGTCTGGTCGTGGCCCCCGGAAGGTTCCACGCCGGTGCGGTGGTGGTCGCCGACATCGGCGTGCCGCCTCAGCTCGAGTTGGCCACCCGGGTGTCGGTCGCCACCGTCGGCCTGCTTGCAGCGGTGCCGACGAAGTCGGCGGCCGACTCGAAGTACACCGCGGGATCGGTGCTGGTGGTCGGCGGGTCGGCCGGCGCCTCCGGCGCTCCGGCGATGACGGCGTTGGCCGCGCTCCGGGCAGGTGCCGGGGTGGTCTGGGTGGCGGCGCCCGCCGGCGTGGTCGGAGAGATCGCGGCGCACCGGTTCGAGCTCATGGTGCGTCCGCTGCCGGAAGCTCTGGAGCTCGCCGGGCGGGCGGGTGCGGTGGCGTTGGGCCCGGGGATCGGAGGCGAGCCCGACGTGGTCGAACTGGTGCGCGGGCTCGCCGTCGAGCATCCGGGGCCGATCGTGATCGACGCCGACGGCCTGGCACCCTTCGCAGGCGATCTGCAGGCGCTCGCGCGGCGCCGCCTGCCGGCCGTACTGACGCCCCACGAGGGTGAGATGGCGCGTCTGCTGGGCGTGGACGCCGCCTGGGTGAGGGCGAACCGCCTGGAGGCGGTGCGCCGCGCGGCCGCCGATGCCCATGCCGTGGTCGTCCTGAAGGGGGCCGACACCCTGGTTGCGGACGCCGGTGGGGAGCGAGTCGCGGTGGTTGGCGTGGACGCACCCGGCCTGGCCACGGCCGGCTCGGGGGACGTGCTGACGGGAGCGGTCGGTGCGTTCCTGGCCAAGGGCATGCAGCCCTGGGCCGCGGCGACGTGCGCCGCGCTGGCGCACGGACGCGCCGGAGCGCTCGCGCAGGAGCGGTGGGGGCCCACCGGTATCATCGCCGGTGACGTGATCGATGCTCTGCCAACGGTCTTCGCCGGCGCATGATCGGCTCGCGGATTGCCCGCGCGACGGTCGCCGTCGACCTCTCGGCCGTGGCCGACAACGTCCAGCGGCTGTGCGACGTGGTCGCCCCTGCGCGGGTGTGGGGGGTCGTCAAGGCGGACGCGTACGGCCATGGCGCGATCGAGGTCGGGCGGGCGGCCCTCGATGCGGGCGCCGACAAGCTGTGCGTCGCCACCTGGGAGGAGGCACGCGCGCTGCGCTCGGGTCTGCCGGACGCGCCGATTCTCGTCATGAGCCCGCTCGTGCCGGCTCAGGAGGATGAGGTGGCGGGAGTCGAGGTCGCCGTCTCGTCGCTGGAAGGGTTCACCCGTCTGCGCTCGGCCGCCCGCCTGCCGCTGGACGTCCACGTCAAGGTCGATACCGGCATGGGCCGGTGGGGCATGGACGCAGACGATGCGCTGCGCGTCGGCGAGGAGCTCGAGGGCGGCGGCACCCTGCGATTGGCCGGGTTGATGAGCCACCTTGCCAGCGCCGACTCGGCGGCGTCGGCTTTCACCGCCGACGCGGCCTTCACCGACGACCAGCTCGAGCGCTTCGCCGAGCTCTCCGTGCGCTTCCCGGCCTGTCCGCGCCACGTCGGAAACAGCGCCGCTGCGCTGCGCGTTGCGGGAGCGCGCTGGGACGCGGTGCGGTGCGGCGTGGCGATGCTCGGCATGTCGCCCTTCGCGACCGACCCGGACGACGACGGCCTGCGCCCGGCGCTGCGCTTCACGACCTACGTGGCGGACGTCAAGCTGCTGCAGCCGGGCTCGAGCTCGGGTTACGGCCGGCGGTTCGTCGCCACCGAGCCGACCTTTATCGGGCTCGCCCCCGCGGGCTATGCCGACGGCGTGCCGCGGATCCTGTCCGGGCTCGCCGACGTGCTCGTGCGCGGCCGCCGGCGTCGGGTTGCCGCCACCATCTCGATGGATCAGCTGACGTTCGTGATCGGGCCGGAGTGCGATGTCGAGCCGGGCGACACCGTCACCCTGCTCGGAGCCGACGGCGACGAGCAGGTGACCGCCGAAGAGTGGGCGCGGCTGGCGGGAACGATCAACTACGAGATTGC
Source organism: Gaiellales bacterium (assembly GCA_038230835.1). Classification (GTDB taxonomy): domain Bacteria; phylum Actinomycetota; class Thermoleophilia; order Gaiellales; family JAICJC01; genus DASUHT01. The sequence continues at coordinate 54,246 of JBBRMM010000014.1, read as the reverse complement.
CACCGGCCTGGAACCGCGACCGTGGCGGGTGGAGCATGTCTTCACCGGCGCTTGACGTGCTGCGCGGCGCGGCGCCGGTGCCGGGCGCGTGGCTGGTGGGCGGCAGCGTCCGCGACCTGCTGCTCGACCGGCCGGTGACGGACATCGACCTGGTGGTCGACGCCGACCCGCAGACGGCCGCACGCGCGGTCGCCCGTGAGCGCGGCGGCGCCCCCTTTCCGCTCTCCGAGCGCCATGGCGCATGGCGGGTGGTGCAGGATGGGATGACGGTGGACATCACCGGCATGCGCGGCGACCGGATCGAGGACGACCTGGGTGAGCGTGACTTCACCGTCAACGCGATGGCATTGCCGCTCGCGGGCGGTGATCTGGTCGACCCCTTCGACGGGCGCTTCGACCTCGACGCCGGCCGCCTGCGGATCGTGGCCGAGCGGGTGTTCGACGACGATCCGCTCCGTCTGCTGCGGCTCGGTCGCCTCGCCCACGAGCTCGGCATGCAGGTGGAACCGGCGACGGCCGAGCTCGCGCGGGCGCGGGCGCACCTGGCCGGCCAGCCGAGCGGGGAGCGCATCTACGTCGAGATGCGGAGACTGCTGGCGCAGGACGACCCGGCTTCCGGTGTGCGGGTCGTGTCGCAGCTCGGGGTGCTCGACGTCGTCATACCCGAACTGGCACCGACGCGGGGTGTCGAGCAGAGCCCGTTCCATCATCTCGACGTATACGAGCACACCCTGCACGTGCTCGATACCGCCGCCGACATCGCCGCCAACCCAGCGCACTACCTGCCCGGTCATGCCGACGCAGTCGCGGCCGAGCTCGCCCGACCGGTCGGCGACGAGCTCGACGAGGCCGGAGCGCTGCGGCTGGCGGCGCTCTTCCACGACATCCGAAAGCCGCAGACCAAGCGCGTGTCGGACGAGGGCCGGATCAGCTTCATGGGGCACGACCGTGAGGGGGCCGAGACAGCGGCGGCGGTGCTCGGGCGCTGGCGCGCCTCGTCGGCGGTCGCCCGGTACTGCCGGCTGCTGGTCGCCGAGCACCTGCGGCTGGGCTTCATGATCCGCGACCGGCCACTCGACCGGCGGGCGGCGCACCGTTATCTGCGTGCGACCGCCCCGCACCCGCTGGCCAGCATCGTGCTCTCACTGGCCGACCGGCTGGCCACGCGCGGTGTGTGGGCCCGTCAGGCGCAACTGCGCGCGCACTCCGAGACGGCGTCGGAGCTGGTCGGGCTGATCCAGGAGTTGCGGGGGGCGGCTGCGGAACCGTTGCTGCGCGGCGACGAGATCGCGGCTGCGGCGGGTGTGAGCGGGTCGCGGATCGCGGAGCTGGTCGAGCAGTTGGCCGAGGAGCAGGCCGCCGGGACGGTCACCACCCGAGAGCAGGCGGTGGCGTTTGTCAGCCGGTAGCCGCTTCGACCGCACTGCGGACGAGTACGCGCGAGCCGCGCTCACCCGCGACTGGAGCGGGTTCGTCGCCTGGTGTGAACCGGCGGTGGGCGATCGCGTGCTGGACGTCGCCGGAGGGACCGGTGCGCTGGCGGCAGCGTTGATCCCGCTGGTGGCGGAGGTGACGGTGATCGACGTGTCCGAACCGATGCTCTCCCACGTGCCGGCTGGCGCCACCCGGCTCGTCGCCCGGGCCGAGCAGCTGCCGTTCGCAGACGCCGCCTTCGACCTGGTCACCTGCGTGCGAGGGCTGCACCACATCGACCGGCCCGCCCGCGCGCTGGACGAGATGGCCCGCGTGCTGGCGCCAGGGGGCCGACTGGTGCTCGAGGACTTCGTCGCCGACGCCGACCGAGACCGTGCTCGCCGCTGGGAGGAGATTGAGCGCCTCCGCGACCCCGGTCATCAGCGGCTGCTGGCCCCAGGCGAGGCGCGAACGACCCTGCTGGCGGCCGGCCTCGACGTGGACGCCGAGGAATCGTGGCTGGTCACCTTGGAGGTCGCACGCTGGCTCGCGATCGCGCACTGCGAGGGCGATCCCGCCCGCCGCGTGCGGGAACTGGTCGGCTCACCGGAGTTTCAGATCCGTGTCGCCCGGGCACGCTTCCGGCGCCCCGGCGAGCGTGGTTCAGGCCGCTGAGGCGACTCGCTTGCCGGCGTCCAGCCTGCGCAGCATGTCGGCCAGCTTGCACTCGAGATCGTGCGGCGACCGAGCCGGCGACCCGGGCTGCCACTGGCCGCCGGCCTCAGCCAGGCGGATGCAGTACATGAGGGTTTGAATGTCGCGCTTGTCGAGCATCGCAGATGCATCTCGACGTTCGACGGCCCTCACGCCATCCCCTGCTTGTGGTATTCGCGGTCCGGTGGCGGGTGCTCGATGCGGTGACGATTCGGGGCGTCAGCGGGTATAGTGGCGCCGCCATGATCAAGGTTCTCATCTCCGCAACGCTGGGCACGATTGCCGGGATCGCCGTGATGGTGATCGTGATCGTCGCCGCCGGCGCTCATACGCACAACACCAGCTCGATCGGCGAGGGCAACCTCACCACGCCGACGGCGACCGTTCCCTCGGCGAGCACCACTTCGACCGGCACCACCACGACCACACCCAGCACGTCCACGGGCGGCGGCACGGGCGACCCGGCAAACGGGAAGGCCCTCTTCGCGTCCAACGGCTGCTCAGGCTGTCACACCTTCACCGCTGCGGCATCGACCGGCACGATCGGCCCCAACCTCGACAGCCTGGCCGCCGACGCTCAGAAGGCCGGCCAGCCGCTCGACCAGTTCATCGCAACCTCGATCACCGACCCGAGCAAGTTCATCGCAACCGGGTTCACGGCGCCGAGCGCGATGCCGGCGACCTTCGCGTCGCTCTCCGCGTCCGATCTGGCCGACCTCGTGGCGTTCATCTCCCAGAACCAGAAGTAACGGTTCGGAGCGGCCGGCGACCGCCGGTCTGGTAGCGTCAGCGGCGGGATGAGCACCGAGTCGACCACCGGGATCCGGACCGGCGCGCAGGCGTTGGTGGCGGCGCTCGAGGTGCACGGCGTGGAGGTGATCTTCGGCATCCCGGGACAGCACGCGCTGGGGCTGTGGCAGGCGCTGTCGGAGTCGTCGATCCGCTGTGTGGTGGTGCGCCACGAGCAGGCCGCCGCGTTTGCCGCCGCGGGCTACGCTCGCACGTCCGGCGGGGTGGGGGTGTGCATCACCTCGACCGGTCCGGGCGCGTTCAACGCGTTTGCGGGGATGGGGGAGGCGGATGCGTCGTCGCTGCGCCTGCTGCACATCACGACCCAGATCCCCAGCGAGCCCGGCGAGCGCGGGTGGATGCACGAGACCGTGGGCCAGTCGGCGGCGTTCGCCGCGGTCACCCGCCACCACGCACGGCCGCGCACGCCCGCCGGGTTGGCCGCGGCTGTCGACGAGGCGCTGGTGGCGATCGCGACCCGTCCCGGACCGGCGATGGTGGAGGCCTACACCGACGTGCTGGCCGCTCCCGCCGACGGCGTCGAGGTGCGGGTGACGCCCGTCAGCCTCCCCGCCCCCGACCCCGCCGCCGTGGCTCGCGTGATGCACCTTCTGGCGGGAGCACGGGCGCCGATGATCTTTGCCGGAGGCGGCTCGCGAGCGGCCGCCGACCAGGTGGTGCAGCTTGCGGAGGCGCTCGATGCGCCCGTCGTCACCAGCTACAACGGCAAGGGGGTGATGCCGTCAGGACACGTGCTGCACGCCGGGTCGTCCTGCGAGGAGGCGAGCGTCCAGGCCCTGATCCGAAACGCCGACCTGTGCCTGGCGCTGGGCACCAGATTCGCCGAGGAGTACACCTGCCGGTGGGCGGTGCCGTTTCCCGATGCACTGGTGCAGATCGACCTCGATGCCTCCCGGCTGGGCCGTAACTATCCGCTGCGCGAGGGCATCGTCGCGGACGTCGGGCTCTTCTGCGACGCGCTGCTGGCCGCCTCGCCGGCGGCCGGGAGGCGCGACGGGCAGGCCGACGCCCGGGCGGCCATGGCGGGGCGTTCGGCTGACGTGGCAGCCCAGGGGTTCACGCTGGAGCCGCAGCTGCTGGGCGTGCTCGAGCGGTCGCTCCCCGAGCGGACGATCGTGGTCGCCGACATGACGATCCTGGGGTACTGGGCGGTGCTCTACCTCGACGCATCCCGGCCGGGCGGGTTCGTGTACCCGATGAGCGGGGCGCTCGGATCGGGGGTCCCGACCGCGCTGGGTACGGTCGTCGCCAACCCGGATGATCTGACGCTGGTGATCGTCGGTGACGGAGGCTTCCTGATGGGTGGCCACGAGCTCGTGACCGCTCGCCACACTGGGCTGCACTCGATCACGCTGCTGGTCAACGACCAGAGCTACGGCGTGCTCAAGCACTACCAGCTGGCTGCCGGCGGGCGGCCGGTTGGCGTCGATCTGGAGTCCCCCGACTTCGGCAAGCTGGCCGACGGTTACGGGATCGCCTACCGCCGTGTGGACGATCCGTCGCAGCTCGCCGATGCCCTGGTCTGGGCCTGCGGGCGCGTGCGTGACGGCGGTGTGCTGATCGAGCTCGCCGTGGAGCTGCGGCCTCCGGGCCAGGCCGTGTGAGCACGACCGGCCCGCTGGTCGTGACGGTCGCCCCGACCGGCGCCGACACAACCCGCGAGCGCACGCCGCACGTCCCCCTCGACCCCGGCGAGATCGCCGCCGAGGCCGCGGCCAGTCAGGCTGCAGGGGCGGCCGTCATCCACATTCACGTCCGCGACGCCGCCGGCCGGCCGACCATGGATCTCGGCCGCTACCGGCAGACGGTTGCCGCGGTGCGGGCGGCGGCGCCGGGGCTGGTAGTCAACCTGACCACCGCCGGGTCGTGGGACATGCGGGACTCCGAACGGCTGGCAGTCGTCGAACTGGCGCCGGACATGTGCTCGTTCGACGCCGGCTCGCTGAACTTCGGCGACGGCGTGTTCCTGAACCCGCCGACGTTCCTGCGCCGGCTGGCCGCCACCGCGCTCGAGCACGGCGTCAAGCCCGAGCTCGAGTGTTTCGACGTGTCGCACGTCGAGTTCTGCACCCGCCTGGCCGACGAGGGTCTGCTCGCGCAGCCGCTGTGGTTCCAGTTCGTCATGGGCATCCCGGGCGGGATCGCCGCCACGCCGCGAAACCTGATGCACCTGGTCGGGAGCGTGCCCCTGGGCTCCCACTGGTCGGTGATCGGGGTCGGCCGCCACCAGCAGCCGATGACCACGCTTGCGATCGCCGCCGGCGGTCACGTGCGTGTCGGCATGGAGGACAACGTGCGGCTGTCCGCGCACGAGCTGGCCGACTCCAACGCCCGGTTCGTCGAGCGCGTGGTCACGCTTGGCCGGCTGGCGGGGCGCGCCGCCGCCGATCAGCAGCAGGCCCGCTCGATCATCGGGTTGGAGGGTTGACGTCCAACCGGCGGGAGCGCGGTCACTGCTGCGTCGACCAGCGCTCGAACGCGCGGCCGAACGCACTCAGCAGCGCGGCGTGCAGATCGTCCGCCGTCGCCGTGCGCAGCCGCCGCGCCCAGCGCCGCCGCTCGCGGGCGCGATCGGCGAGCACCGGGTCGGCGAGCTCGTCGGCCGTCACGCCCCCCGCTTGGGCCCGGGCTTCGATGGCTGCACGCACGCGTGTGGCCTCCGCCGGCTCGCGCTCGATCCGGCGCAGGTCGACCATGCAGGCGGGGCACGGCCGGATCCGTACGGATTCCACCGCAGGCCCGGCGCAGAGGCCGCACACGGGGCAGCTGAAGGCGGCCAGCCGGACGCGTTCGGAGGGCGCCGAGCCGCCGCCTTCGAGATGCACCCACACGCGCCCGGCAGAGGGCTCCCGCTCGATGCCGGCGACCGACTCGACGTCGCTGTCGTACGGCCACAGCCGTACCAGGTCACCGCGCCGGAGCCCGGTATGGCGGTCGATCGGGGCCGGCTGGGGGTCCGGCTCACGCTCGGGCCACGGCTCGGGCTGATCGAAGCGCAACTCGCGCCGGCCGCGCGCGTCGGGCCAGTCGCGACCGGAGGCGATCCATTCGGCGACGACCATGCGGGCCTCGTTGAGGGCGCGTGTCATCACGTGCGCGGCTTCTGTGCGCGCCTCCGATGCGATGTGCCGGTCAGGGTGCGCCCGGGACACCCGCGTGCGCCACGCGGTGGTGAGTTGATCGGCGGTGACCGGCGGATTCAGCCCCAGCAGCCACAGAGCGCGGGCACAGTCCCGGCCGCTGAGGCGGCGGCCGCTCATGCGGCGGTCAGTTGGTCACCCGGTAGATGTCCTCACCGGTGGTCGAGCACCGCAACCGGGTGTAGTAGATGTCATCCGACCCGCCGTTTGCCACCACGAATGGGTCGGCGAAGTCGTAGCCGGTGGTGAAGGAGTTGAGCACAGTGGGAACGCTCAGATTCGCGCCGTTCCACTTGACCAGCCTCGCTCCGCTGCCGCACTTGGCGCCGCTCTCGTCGAAGTAGACGTTGCCGGTGGTGGAGACGGCCGCAGCGGTGTGCCAGTTGGTGTTCACCGCGGGCTGGGTCTGGAGGTGGGTGGAGATCTGGTAGCGAAAGACACGTGACGGTTGGTTGGCGTAGAACACCGTGTAGACCGCGTAGTCGCCGTTCACCTGGTCCGGCTCGACGTACGAGGTGCCCTTGGAGTTGAACGGGACGCTGGCCAGGATGCGGAACGAGTGGGTGGTCAGGTTGAACAGAAGCCCCAGCGAGTTGCCCCCGCGGTAGCGCCCGAACAGGATCCACTGGTCGGTGATGCTGGGCAGCCACTCCCAGTCCGTCGAGTTGACCCCAGGCGGCGGGTTGGAGTGCTGGTGCAGGGCGAGGTTGTAGAACTTGATGTCCGAGTTCTTGCCGGAGATCTGCTGGAACGCGAGCCGTGTGTTGGAGATGCCGCCGCCGTAGGCCGTGGTGTTGAGCGGGTTCACGCGCGTCACCGTGCCGCCGCCGATGGGCTGGGCGTACTCGTTGAACAGGTTGGGATGCACCGCACTGTTCTGGGCCCAGGCGAAGTAGGCGCTCGAGGCCGCCGGCGTGATCTCGTGGATCGGGTTCGGCTGCGCCTTGATCGCGGTCGCGGTGAGGTTTGCGTAGGCGACGGGCACGCCGACTGCGAGCGCGATCAGCGACACGGCGGCGAGGCCGGCGCGGCGACGGGACGTCGAGACCTGCATGGAGCCTCCTGCGGCGGACGGGACCCGGGGGATGGTAGCGGCCGGCACGAGGGATGGGGAGCCGCCCGCCACGGCGGCTCCCCAGGCTGGCTCAGGGTGCGGCGACCCGGTAGATGTCCTGACCGCCGTTGGAACACGTAAAGCGGGTGTAGAACACCTGGTTGTTGGAACCGTCGTTGTAGGTTGTGAGGTCGGCCAGATCGGTGCCGGCGTTGAAGGTCTGCAGTGTGGTCTGGGCTGGACGTAGGCCGTCCCCTTCGAAATTGAGCGCGACGGTGAGCAGTACCCGGATCGACTTGGTCGTGAAGTTGTACAGCAGAGCCGAGGACTTTCCTTGCCGGTCGCGACCGAAGAACTACACCCGCCAATAGTGGCGACTCTCCCGGTCGGGCCGGACGCGGAGCACCGCGCCTCGGCCGCCCCGTGATCTAGACTTGGAGCCTGTGAGCACCGCCCCCAGCACCGACTTCTCGATGACGGCAAGTCCCGGTCGCGTCGTTCCGATGGCCGACCGCGCGTCGGGCTGCCACATCGAGGCCGAGGGGCGTCGCTACCTGGATGCCTGCGGCGGTGCGATGGTGATGCTGCTCGGCCACTGCCATCCGAAGATCGTCGAGGCGCTCGAGCGGCAGGCTCGGGAGTTGACGTTCACCTATCGCTTCTCGTTCAGGAACCAGCCGATGGTCGATCTCGCCCGCCGTGTGGCCGGCGTCGCCCCCGGCGATCTCGAGTGGTGCTTCTTCAACTCGTCGGGGTCGGAGGCCAACGAATCGGCCCTGCATCTGGCCGTTCTGTACTGGGAGCTCCTCGAAAAGCCGGGCAAGGTGGAATTCCTGTCTCGGGTCACCAGCTACCACGGCTCGACCATGGGTGCGCTCTCGCTTTCGGGGTCGCGCTGGCGGGCGCCGTTCGAACTGCTGCTGCAGAAGTATGCCGTGGTGCCAAACTCGGACACCGCGCAGGAGGGCGCCGCTGCCCTCGAGGCGGCCATCCAGTCGCGGGGCGCCGACCATGTCGCGGCGTTCGTGGTGGAGCCGGTGACCGGCTCGTCGGGCGCAGCGGTCGACCTGCCCGACGGCTACCTGAAGGCCGTGCGCGAGGTGTGCGACCGTCACGACGTGCTGCTGATCGCCGACGAGGTGATCACCGCCTTCGGCCGCACGGGTCGCTGGTTTGCGAGCGAGCATTTCGGCGCCGTGCCGGACGTGATCACGTTCGGCAAGGGCATCGGCGGCGGTGTGATCCCGCTGTCGGGGATGGTCGCTTCCCGGCGCATCCGCGAGGTGATCGAGACGTCGCCGTCCGGGTTCTCGTACGGGCACACGTTCTCGGGCTACCCGATCGGCTGTGCCGTCGGCTGCGCCGTGCTCGATGTGATCGAGCAGGAGGGCCTGGTCGAGGCGGCGTCGGTGAAGGGCGGCCGGATCCGCGCAGAGCTCGAACGCCTGCGCGAGCGCCATCCACTGATGCACGCCCTGCGCGGCCGCGGGCTGCTGCAGGGGATCGAGCTTCGCGATCCGTCAGGCGCACGCTTCCACCCCGACCGCAACGTGACCGGGGCGCTGACGGCGGCCGCACGTGAGCGCGGGCTGATGATCTACGGCTGTCCCACGCCGGTCGGCAACGAGCACATGGACGCGGTCCTGCTGGCGCCGCCGCTGATCATCTCCGACGCCGACATCGACGAGCTGACCGAGAAGCTCGACGGCGCGCTGGAGGCCGTCGAGCAGGGGCTGTGAGCGCCCCGCCCGGGCCCGAGGAACTGCGTGCCGCGCTGCACGCGGCCGCCGACTGGGCGGCCGACTATCTGTCCGGGATCGACGCCTTGCCTGTGATGGCGACGGTCGCGCCGGGGGACATCGCCGGCAGGCTGGACGAGCACGCTCCACGCCACGGTGAGGGCATGGCCGGCTTGCTGGCTGACGTCGACCGCGTGATCGTGCCTGGTCTCACGCACTGGAACCATCCCGGCTTCATGGCCTACTTCGGGATCACCGGGTCGCCTCCGGGAATCCTCGGCGAACTGGTGGCGGCGACGCTGAACGTGAACCCGATGCTGTGGCGCACGTCGCCTGCTGCCACCGAGCTCGAGCAGGTCACGCTGCGCTGGGTCGCGGAACTGGTCGGCCTGCCCGAGACCTGGTTCGGCGAGATCACGGACGGGGCGTCGTCGTCCACGTTCTACGCGCTGGCTGCGGCTCGCGAGGCGGTGGGGCTGGATGTACGCCGGCGGGGGATGGCGGGTCGCGACGATCTGCCGCAGTTGCGCGTGTACGCGTCGCAGGAGGCCCATTCGTCGGTCGAGAAGGCCTGCATCGCTCTCGGGCTGGGCCAGGACGGGCTGGTCAAGATCACTACCGACGAGGTGTTCCGGCTGCAGCCCGGACAACTCGAGGAGGCCGTCAGCGCCGACGTGGCAGCCGGTCGCCGACCGCTCGCGGTGGTGGCCACGGTCGGCACCACCTCGTCGACCAGCATCGACCCGGTGCCCGCGATCGCCGACATCTGCGCCGAGCACGGCATGTGGCTGCACGTCGACGCCGCCTACGGCGGGTCGGCCGCCGTGGTGCCGGCGATGCGCTGGGTGCTGGACGGCTGCGAGCGGGCCGACTCGATCGTGATCAACCCGCACAAGTGGCTGCTCACGCCGCTGGACTGCAGCCTGCTGTGGACGGCCCGCCCCGACGCGCTGCGCTCCGCATTCTCGGTGGTACCCGAGTACCTGCGAAGCGAGCACGACGAGGTCGTGAACCTGATGGACTACGGGTTGGTGCTGGGGCGCCGGTTTCGGGCGCTCAAGCTGTGGATGGTGCTGCGCACGTACGGCGCGGACGGGCTGGCCGAGATCATCGCCGGGCACGTCGACCTGGCCGGTGAGCTGCGCTCGTGGGTGGACGCCGAACCGGGTTGGGAACGGTTGGCGCCGGTGCCGTTCTCCACGGTCTGCTTCCGGCACGTCCCGGCCGGCGTCGATGACGAGGCGGTGCTGCGCGCCCACAACGAGCGGATCGTGACAGCCGTGAACGCGTCGGGCAGCGTCTTCCTGTCCCACACCGAGCTGCGCGGGGCGTACGCGGTGCGGATCGCGATCGGTAACGCGGGCACCGAGCGCCGCCACGTGGCTCGAGCGTGGGATCTGCTGCGTGAGGCGGCCGCCGCCGCCGCCGTTTGACCACGCATCAGCCGGGCGTCAATGTCGCCACGTCGTGGATGGCCGCCTTACCCAGGCCGCACACGGCGCAGCCACTGAGCCCCAGGTTGATGTGCGCCCCCGCGAGCTCGCCCGTCGCGCGAGCGGAGAAGTCGGCCGACTGCAAGCATTTGCAGTCGAGGTGGGGTCGCCTGAGCAGCTCGACGAACTGATGCGCGCTGCGGCAGGCGGCGGTGGCGTCGGCGTAGTCGCCGTGCGACCGGCCGGGCGCGCAGGTCAGACGGCGGACGGCGACGAGCTGGTACCGGCGCGGCTCGTGCCCGAACGGCAGCCCCCGGACGGAGCACCGGGCCGCGGACGGGCAGCTCGCGGTTGGACTTGGCCGGGTGTGCTGCGGCGGCCCGACCGGGTACGTGACCACCAGCTCGGCGTTCACAACCGCCACGACGGCCGTCGTCGGAGCGCCACCGGATGTTCCGGTGCCCGGGGCGCCCGCCGTCGGGCCCTGGGAGGTCGAGATCGCGGATCCGTGCGCGCATCCCGCGGCCAGTACCGGGGCGAGGACGAGGACGACCATCTGTCGCGCGCGACTCACGCCTCTTCCGACCGTCGCCCGGGAGGTTCGGTTCCCGCACACCGACTGAGAGCCGGGATGGGCTCTAAGCACCCAGTGCCGGCAGCAAACTCGACCCGAGCACGATGGCCACGGTGGTCAGCGTCGAAGGTACGCCCGGCGCGCTGGCGAGCGCCACAGGGGGTTTCAGCTTGAGCCTCGCTGCGACGACCTTGGCGGCTGCGAGCTTGCCCGGCGGGTAGACGACGTAGGAAGTCACCAGCGCGGGGTTCTGGGGGCTCGTGTCGCTGATCGCAAGCACGCTCCAGCCGTGCTGCTTGAGCAGCGTCTGGGTGGCTCCGGCGGAGGGAACCGTGGCGCTGTAGCCGTTGAAGACCGTCAGCGGAACCTTGTTCCACAGCACCGCGGGCTTCTGTTTCTGCTTCTTGCCGGTGGACGGGCCGGGGGTGGTGTGCGTCGAGCCGCCGGACGGGGCGGTCGATGTCTTTGCGACCGTGGACGAGCCGCCGATGCCCGACATGACCCACAACGCGAGCCCGACAGCCACGGCCAAGGCGGCGACCGCGACCACCCGGGAGATCGGGAACCCCACCCGGCGGGACAGGATTCCCTGCGCCGCGAGTCGGCGAGCGAACCAGTCGTCAAGACCCTCGTCCCCGCGCGGGGGGTCGAGTTCGGGTCCCACCGGGGGGTTTGTGCCTCGTGTCTCCAGACCGTCCATCCCTTCTCCAACCTTACACGCGTGCCCACGCGACGCCATCCTCGTAGGATTCGACGTCATGCCCTTGAAAATGATAGACACCTGGGTGGTCGACGGGACCGTCGGCGCGGTTGCCGCAGCCGTGGTCACGCCCGCGGGCGTGCGCGATTCGCGGCTCGCCGGGGCCGCCACCGGGCGCTCGCTGTTCGCACTCGCGTCGCTGACGAAGCCGGTGGTCGCGGTCGCGTGCATGGTGGCGGCCGAGGAGGGTGCGGTCGATCTCGACGCACCGCTGGCGGTGCACCTGCCCACCTACGGATCCGCGTCGCGGGCGGACATCACCGCGCGTCATCTGCTCGCGCACGCCTCCGGGCTGCCCGAGGTCGGACCGCCGGGGGTTGCAGCCGTGGACGTGGATCCGGTGCGACCACCGGCGACCAGGCGCGTGTACTCCAACGAGGGGTATGCCGTGCTCGGAGCGCTGCTGGGGGCGGCGACGGGGATCGGGCATGCCGAGTACGTCCGGCGCGCGGTCTTCGAGCCACTGGGCATGGACGCCTACATCGGTCTGCCCGAACCTGAGTACCCGCGGGCGCTCGAGGTTCGTGAACCGGGGCTGGCGGCGCCGGGGGTGGCGCTCTTCAACAGCCGCGCTTGGCGATCGCGCGGAACCGCGGCGGGCGGCGGCTTTGCGACCCTCGACGCCTATCTGCGCTTCGTCGGGATGCTGCTTCGGCGCGGCGCCCCGTTGATGGCCGGAGAGACATTCGACGAGTTCGCCGCGGTGCAGTATCCGGGGCTGGCGGGCGGCATCGAGTCGTTCCTGACCTGGGAGACCGCCGACTGGGGCCTGGGCTGCGACATCCGTGACGCGAAGTCGCCGCACTGGACCGGCGGTCGAGTCGCCCCCTCGACCCTGTCGCACTTCGGGGCGTCGGGGACGCTCTTCTTTGCCGATCTCGAGCATGAGGTCGGCCTGGTCTGCCTCGCCAACCGCGGCACCTACTCCGGCTGGCCGATGCGGCCCGGCGGTTGGCCCGACCTGTGCGACGGCGTGGTGGCGGCCGCATGAGCTCGCACGCCGACTGGGTGCACTGCCCGCGCTGCGCCGGGGACCTGCGTCGCGGCCCGGTGGAGGGCGCCGAGCGGTTGCACTGCCCGGCCTGCGGGCTTGTGGTGTACGAGAATCCCGCTCCCACCGCCACCGCGATCGTCATCGGGCAAGCGGGCGAGATCATGCTCACCCGGCGCGCGATCGAGCCGTTCCTCGGCATGTGGGATCTGCCGGGCGGGTTCATCCACATCAACGAGGACCCGGTGGACGCGGTGCGTCGAGAACTGCTCGAGGAGACCGGGCTGGAGATCGAGGTCACCGGATACCTGGGCACGTTCCCCGATAGCTACGGGGATGCCGGGTTCACGCTGAACCTCTACTACACCGCCGTCGTTCGCTCCGGGACACCGGTCGCCGCCGACGACGTCAGCGAGATCGGCTGGTTTGCTCCCGACGCCCTGCCTCCCAGCGACCAGATCGCGTTCCGAAACGGGGTGCAGGCGCTCGAGTTGTACCTGCGCGGACGCTTGTAACGAACTTTGTGCCAATTGTGATCTCCACGTAAAGCAGGGGTGGTGATCGGCCGATTACAGAACCATGGCGCCGAGGCCGATGGAGGACTTCATCGGTGGAGGCGGAAAACGCGTCACCCGGACACGGACCCTGTCTGGAGGAAGTGACCATGGATGAGTTGCACGAAAAGCACGTGGAGATCGACGAGCGATGGCTGTCAGAGTGGTTCGAGTTCGGTTTCGCCGAGCTCGCCAACTACCTGGCCAAGCACGCCGCGTTCGACGACTACCTTCACAAGAATGACGTCGACTGACCGTCATACACAGAATCCAGCCCGGCAGCTCGGGGTGACCGCCAAGGCGTAGCAGTCCCCGGGGCCACAACGCGGCGCGCGCAATACAATCCCGCGCATGCCGCCCTTCGGCCCCGTCGATCCGCAACCCGACCACGTCGCACTCGAGCACCGGGTGCTGGAACGCTGGGACCGGGAGCGGACATTCGAGACCCTCCAGGAGCAGAACCGCGGCAACCCGCCGTGGAGCTTCATCGACGGCCCGATCACGGCCAACAACCCGATGGGCGTGCACCACGCCTGGGGCCGCACGCTGAAGGACGTCTGGCAGCGCTATCACGCCATGCTCGGCCATGACCTGCGCTACCAGAACGGCTTCGATTGTCAGGGGTTGTGGGTCGAGGTCGAGGTCGAAAAGGCCCTCGGCCTGAACTCAAAGCCCGAGATCGAGGCGTACGGGCTCGACCGGTTCGCCCGCGCCTGCCGCGACCGGGTGGCCAAGTACGCCGCCGTGCAGACCGAGCAGTCGCGCCGCCTCGGTCAGTGGATGGACTGGGACCGCAGTTACTTCACGATGACCGACGCGAACATCAGCTACATCTGGACGTTCCTGCGCGAGTGCCACGATCGCGGCTGGCTGTATCGAGGACACCGTTCGATGCCGTGGTGCCCGCGGTGCGGTACGTCGCTCTCCCAGCACGAGCTGATCGACTCCTACAAGGAGCTCACCCACCCATCCCTGCACGTCCGGCTGCCGATCGTGGGCCGCGAGCGCGAGTGCCTGGTGGTCTGGACGACGACCCCGTGGACGCTTCCGGCCAACGTGGCCGCCGCAGTCCTGCCCGACGCCGACTATGCGAAGATCGAGACGTCCTCGGGGATCGTGTACGTGGCCGCCGCGCGGCGGGACGCGGTCCCGGTGCAGGGCACCGTGATCGGCACCGTCCGCGGTTCGGAGCTGGTCGGCCTGCGCTACGACGGCCCGTTCGACGACCTGCCGGCGGCCGCCGGCATCGAGCACCGGGTCGTGGCCTGGGACGACGTGTCGATGGACGAGGGCACCGGGATCGTCCACATCGCACCGGGGTGCGGCGCGGAGGACTTCGAGCTGGGACAGCGTGAGGGGCTGCCGACGCTGATGCCGGTGGACGAGGCGGGCGCATTCACCGGCGAGTACGGCTGGCTGCACGGACACCACACGGCGGACGCGGCCCAGCTCGTGGTCGAGGACCTCGGCCAGCGCGGGCGGCTGCTGCGGGCCGCGGAGATCACCCACCGCTATCCGGTCTGCTGGCGCTGCGGCACCGAGTTGATCCACCGGTTGGTGGACGAGTGGTTCATCCGCTGCGACGACATCCGGGAGCCGATGATCGAGGCTGCCCGCAAGGTCGAGTGGACGCCGCCCCAGTACGGCAAGCGGATGGAGGACTGGCTGCGCAACATGGGCGACTGGTGCATCAGCCGCAAGCGGTATTGGGGCCTGCCGCTGCCGTTCTACTTCTGCGACGCGGGTCACATGACGGTGATCTCGTCCAAGGCGGACCTGCTGGCCAGGGCGGTCCGCGGCACGGAGCACCTGGAGGAGCTGCACCGTCCCTGGATCGACGAGGTGGTGGTGGCCTGCGGGACGTGCGCCGCCGAGGCTCACCGCCTGCCCGATGTCGGCGACTGCTGGCTGGACGCCGGCATCGTCCCGTTCTCGACGCTCGGCTGGCACAACGAGGCGACGATCCCCGAGGGCTACGCCGAAGGGGCTGGGGTGGGTGTCACCCGGGCCGACCTGCCGGACCACGCCCACTGGGAGCGCTGGTACCCGGCCGCCTGGGTGAGCGAGATGCGCGAGCAGATCCGGCTGTGGTTCTACTCCATGCTGTTCATGGGCGTCGTGCTCGACGGCAGCGCGCCGTACCGAGCGGTGTTGAGCTACGAGAAGGTGAACGACGAGACCGGCCGGCCGATGCACAAGTCGTGGGGAAACGCGATCTGGTTCGACGACGCGGTGGACACGATGGGCGCCGACGTGATGCGTTGGATGTATGCCGCCCAGAACCCGGCTGCGAATCTCAACTTCGGCTACGGCCCGGCGACCGAGGTCAAGCGCGAGCGGCTGAAGCTGTGGAACGCGTATGCGTTCTTCGTTCTCTACGCCAACATCGACGACCATCGGCCGGCGTACTCGACGTTGGCGACCGGGCCGCCGGCTGTCCGCCCCCTCGACCGGTGGTTGGTGGCGCTCGCGCAAGAGCTCGTCGCCGAGTGCCGCGCCGCGCTCGACGGTTATGACCTGCAGCGGCTCGTGCGCGCGTTCGATGCGTACACGGACGACCTCTCGAATTGGTACGTGCGCAGCTCCCGGTCGCGGTTTTGGAAGTCGCAGGACGGCGAGGACAAGCGGGCTGCGCACGAGACGCTGTGGTACGCGCTGGTGCAGGGGATCCGCTGCGTCGCGCCGGTGATGCCGTTCCTGGCCGACGAGCTGTGGCAGAACCTCGTCCGCGGTGTGTGTGCCGACGCGCCGGCCAGCGTGCACCTGTCCGGCTACCCCGCCGTCAACCCGATGCTGCGCGACGACCAGCTGACCGCGCAGATGGCGTCGGTGCGGGTGGTGGTCAGCCTCGGCCACAGCGCCCGCAACGACGCGGGCATCAAGCTGCGCCAGCCGCTCGCGTCGGCGACGGTGGCGACGGCCGACGCGGTGCGACGCACGCAGGTGTCGGCGCACGCCGACCTGATCGCCGCCGAGCTGGGGGTCAAGCGGGTGGACTTGACCAGCTCGAGTGAGGAATTCGCGGAGGTCGAGGTGATGCCGCTGCTGAAGCTGCTCGGCCCCAAGTACGGCCGCGACCTGGACATCATCCGCGGGCTGCTGCGGGAAGGCGAGTTCACGCTCGACGGCGACCGCGTGCAGGTTGGTGACTGGGTGCTCGAGCGCGACGAGTTCGAGTTGCGAACCCGCGCGCGGGAGGGCTTCGCGGTCGTGGACGGCGACGGCTTCGCGGTGGCGCTGGACACCGAGATCACTCCCGAGCTGGCGCTCGAGGGCACCGTACGCGACGTGATCCGCCAGGTTCAGGAGCTGCGCAAGGCCGCCGGCCTCGCGGTCACCGACCGGATCAAGCTCACCTACCCGCGCGCCGACGGGGAGGTGACCGCCGCCTTCGAGCGCCACGGCGAGTGGATTGCTTCCGAGACGTTGGCGGTGGCGCTCACCCCGGGACCGGAGCTGGCGGTCCAGCGGGACGAACCCGCTCAATCCTGAACGCGCGCGGCGGCCCGGGGCTGCTCGCAGTGCTCGCATTGGCGGCGCTGCCGGCGGCCGGGTGCCTCGGCGGCACGGCGTCGGTGCAGGTTTCCGCTCCCGCTGTTCCGCTCCAGCCACCGCACCGCCCCCCTGGATATGCGCCGCTCTGCCGCACGTGCGCCGGCGGGGCGCCGGTGCGCTTGCGGCGGGCGCTGGCTCTGCCGCACGTGGGCGCGCATGGACGCTGTCCGGCCCAGCTCGCACATCGATTTGCGCCGGGGATCCCTGCCGGGCTCGGCTTTGGGCCCGTGTTCACGGGTCTCGGTGGACCGGCGCTGACCGTGAGCGACACGGTCGGAGGGTGGAACGCGGGGCGGGTGACGATCGAGATCGCCCCCTCCTACCGGGGTCCCGTGCTCGTCCGCGGGCACCAGTTGGACGGTCCGCGTCCGCTCGGCTTCGCGGCCCTTGCGGCGTCCGCCGCACCGTTTTCGGAGCTGCAGATCCCGCCGGCCACGCACGGCTCCGTCGGATGGCGGCGGGACGTGATCGAGCTGGAGTTCGCCGCCGCGGGATGCTACGGGCTGCAGGTCGACGGCGATCGGTTCACCGAGGTGATCGTCGTGCAGGCGCCTTGACGGCGGGTTCAGGTCCCTGGAGACTGGGTATGCGGCTGCTGCCGCTTTGGACGGAATGACGATTCTTCACCCGACACCCGCTCGCCGCGCGCTGGCCGCCCTGGCCATCGCCGCGATCGCCGCCTCCGCGACGGCGTCCTCGGCGCTGGGTGCGATCACGCTGTCGGGCGTGCCCGACAGCTCTGCACAGGTGGACGGCACGCCATCGACGACGAACTTCACCGTGCACGCGATCCTCCGCGCCGACGGCATCGTCTACGTGGCGGGGTCGTTCACCGACGCTGTGGATATTGGACAGCCGGTCGGCGCTGGTGACGTCCCGCGCAGCAACCTGTTTGCGATCGATGCCGGCACAGGCCATGTGCTGCCGTGGGATCCCGAACCGAACGCCACCGTGCGCTCGCTCGCCATCGGCCCCTCGGGCAACACGATCTTCGCCGGCGGGGACTTCACCACCGTTGACGGCAGTTCCCACCAGCACATCGTGGCCATTCCGTCCGCCCGCAACAACAATGCGGGCGTCCCGCTGGCCTGGAACGGTCGCACCAACGGCTCGGTGTATGCCATTGTCGTCGCCGGCGTCCGCGTCTACCTCGGTGGAGCGTTCACCAACGTCGACGGCCTCGCGCACAAGAACGCCGCCTCGGTCGGGCTCTCGCACGGCGGCCAGATCCTGCCGTGGGTGTCCGGCACGGACGGCGAGGTGCGCGCGTTGCTGCTTTCGCCGAACCGAAGCCGGGTGTTCATGGGCGGCCTCTTCCACCTCGTGAACCAGGTGTCGGAGAACCACCTGGCGGCGGTGGACGCGATCACCGGCCGCACGCTGCCGTGGGCCTCGCATCCCATCTATCCGATCATCGGGCTGGCGGAAAACACGAGCTACCTGTACGGAGCCGGTACCGGCGGTGGCGGCCACCTGCCGTCGTACACGCTGGTGCCGCAGAGCGGCAAGCCGGCCGGCGCGCTGCGCTGGACGGGATCCTTCGACGGGGACGTGGTCGGGGTGTCGATGTACCACGGTGACGTGATCGCGGCCGGTCACTTCAACTCGTTCGGTTCGACGTCTCCGGGTCAGACGCGACACCATATGGCCGCCCTCAATGCGGTCAGCGGCCTGCTCGACACCTGGGCGCCGGTGGTCAACCAGGTTCTCGGTCCATTCACGGAGCTTGCCTACGGGCAGCAGGTCTACGTGGGCGGGGACTTCACGAAGGTGGCCGGGGTGGACCAGCAGGGATTCACCCAGTTCTCCGATTCAGCAGCAGACACCACCCCGCCCACCATCACCACCGCACCCGACGTGCGGATGGTGGCCGGCACGGCCATCACCTCGTACGTGCCGGTCACGCTGTCCTGGGCCGGCTCTGACAACCTGTCGGGCATCTGCCGCTACAACGTGCAGGAGAAGATCGATTCGGGCCCGTTCGCGGCGGCGGTGCCGCCGTTCGCGACGGCGACCACCATGAGCCGGCTGGAAGCTCCCAACCACACCTACAGCTTCCAGGCCCTCGCGACCGACTGCTCCGACAACGCGGGTGTCGGCTACACGACCGGGCCGACCTCGCGAATCACGCTGACCCAGAACTCGAGCTCGGCGATCAGCTACTCCGGGTCGTGGGTGCGCAACGCTCGGGTCTCGGGCGCCTCGGGTGGCACGCTCAGCTACACCACTCACGCCGGCGCCTCCGCGACGCTGCACTTCACCGGGCGCCAGATCGCCTGGGTGGCGTCCAAGAGCTCGGGCCGCGGCAAGGCATCGGTGTACATCGACGGCACGCGGGTGGCCATTGTCGACCTGCACGCGGCAGGCATCCTTCGCCGCCAGGTGGTCTACGCCCACGCCTTCGCCGGGATTGGTGCGCACACGATCCGGATCGTGTGCCAGGGCACGCCCGGCCGCGCGATCGTCGACATCGACGCCCTGCTCGCGCTTCGCTAGAGCGCGCGGAGCCGGCCCTGGCATTCAGACGCGGCGCGGGAGTCACACCTCCGTGTCGAATCTGTGCCCCGGTCCGTACGGGGTCTGACCCCGGGTGGGGTGGGGTCGGTGTTCCCCCCGGGCTGCGGCCGCTGCTCGACACGGGCTCGCCAAGCGCTGGCTTCAGGAGTTGACGACGCGGCGGAGCTGCGCGGGGAGCTGGAAGTGCACGTTCTCGTCGACCAACTCGTGCGAGTCGATGTCCGTCACGCCCATGGCTCGGAAGTGGTCGACGACGCGGGTGACCAGCGATTCCGGGGCGGATGCGCCGGAGGTGATGCCCACCACCGAGACGTGCTCCAGCCACGCCGGATCGATGTCGGTCTCGTCGTCGATCAGGTGAGCCGCGACGCCCATCTCGCGCGTCACGTCCACCAGCCGGTTGGAGTTGGACGAGTTGCGTGACCCGATTACAAGCACCACATCGACCTCGCGTGCGAGCTCCTTGACGGCGTTCTGCCGGTTCTGGGTCGCGTAGCAGATGTCGTCGTTCTTGGGGCCGACGATCGCGGGGTAACGGCTGCGGAGCGCGGAGACGATCTCGAGCGTCTCGTCCACGGAGAGCGTGGTCTGGGTGATGTAGGCCACCCGCTCGGGATCGGGCAGCTCGAGAGCGTCGATCTCCTCGATCGACCCGATCAGTCGGATGGCATCCGGTGCCTCTCCCATCGTGCCGACCACTTCCTCGTGCCCCTCGTGGCCGACCAGGACGATCGTGTAGCCGGCTGCGGCGAACTTCCGAGCCTCGGCGTGCACCTTGGTCACCAGCGGGCAGGTCGCGTCCAGCACGTGCAGCCGCCGAAGCTGGCTGTTGCGGTACACCTCGGGCGCCACACCGTGGGCCGAGAGCACCACCACGGCCCCCTCCGGCACATCGGTCTCGGAATCGACGAACACCGCCCCCCGCTGGGTCAGCTCGCTGACCACGTGGCGGTTGTGGACGATCTCCTTGCGCACGTACACGGGCGCTCCGAAATGGTCGAGCGCCCGCTCCACCGTGTCGACGGCGCGATCGACGCCGGCGCAGTAGCCGCGCGGAGACGCGAGCAGAAGCTTGGTGGGGGGCACAGGCGGATGGTACCGCCCGGACCGCGGATCACCTAGCGGTGACCCCAGTCGACGGTCCACACCGCCGCACCGTCGTGGTGCATGAAATCGCCCGTCACTCGGCCGATGCCGATCATCCCGTACGTCGGCGAGAGCATGATCGCCCGGTGCTCGGGGCTGGCCAGCCAACCCTGCACGACAGCCGCCGGGTCGCCCGACGAGCCGACACCCCAGGCCAGTGTCTCACCGGCAGACCAGGCGCCGAACCGCACCCAGCTCGAGCGCATGATGCGCCCCACGAAGGTCGATCCTGCCGGGCTCGTGTGCCCGAAATACCCGCGCCACATCATGTCGATCGAGTGCCCGCGGGCGGCGTCGGAGAGTCCGAGCGAGAGCACCACCGGGCGCACGCCGTGGGTGGCACGGACATGGTTGACGTCGGTGATCAGTTGGTACCACGGAGGGGCGGAGGAGGCGCTCGCGGGTGCTGCGCCTGCCGCCAGTCCGGCGGCGGAGGCGAGTGTCGCGGCGAGGAGGCATGCTGATCTCATGCATAGGTGATCGGCTACCCGGACCCTGATCCTCAGTGAGGGTTGTGTAAATTGTCGGCCTGCGTGGTCTCGGCGACCAGGATGCCCGCCAGCACGAGACCTGCACCGATCAGTTGCGGGCCGGCCAGCCGCTCGGTGAGCCAGGCCCAGGCAATGATCGCCCCGGCCACCGGCTCCCACGTCGAGAGCAGCGTGATGCGCGTCGCCGGGAGTGCCACGAGCGCGCCCACCAACATCGCAAACGGGATCAGCGTGCCCATCACCACCACCCACCCCACGAGCAGTCCGAGTGGCAGGTGGATCGCGTGCAGGCGCCCGCCGAGGCTGACCGACGTGCCCAACAGCGACACCGGGAACGTCCACAGAGGGGCCGCGAACGCCCAGAACAGCGCGGCCGTGCCGAACCCCCAGCACAGGGTGGCTTCGGCCGGGCGCGCGCCCGCCAGGCGTTCCGCCATCAGGATGTAGAGCGCGTATGACAGCGCCGCGAGGAGCGCGAAGCCAACCCCGAGGCTGGACAGGCTGCCACCGCCCCCGATCACGTCGACCATCAGCGCCAGTCCAACCAGCACCAGGGCGATCGAAGCCCACAGCCGTGACCCGATGGCGCGGCCGAGCACGAAGCGCACGTACAGCGCCACCAGCACCGGTGCCAGGTATTCGATCAGCACCGCGATCCCGATCGGCAGTCGGTGAATGGCCTGAAAGTAGAAGAGCTGCACGCCGTTCAGCCCAACCAGGCCGAACACGATCAGATACGCGGCCTGGCTGCGGGTCGCTCGAAGGGCGGCCGGGCGCCTCGCCAGCAGCAGACCGAGGAGTCCGACGAAAGCGCCGGTCACGCGGGCCTGGGTCAGCCGGCTGCTGTCGAGGCCGTTGGCCAGCACTACCTTCGACACCGCGCCGTTGAGACCCCACAGGCTGGCGGCAGCCCCCACCAACAGGTAGCCGCGGATGCGGCTCACGCCGCGATGCGCCAGCCCGAGCCGACCCTGTGCAAGCGGACCGCGTGCCCGGGCGACACCGTGCCCGTGAATCCCGGCAACTCGATGTCGGCGGTGCCCGACTCGACCTCGACGGTCGCCTGATCGTGACGAAGCGTGATCGTCACCTGCACGCCGCGGTGGGAGACCGAGAAGCGCAGGCCGGTCCAGCCGGGCGCCAGCCGGGGATCGATCCGAAGCGGCCCCTCACCGTCTGCACGGATTCCGCCGCACCCGAGGACGACCGCCTGCCACACCCCGCCTTGCGTCGCCATGTGCATCCCGTCCGGCCGGTTGCCGCGGCTGTCGTAGAGGTCGATCGCGATCGCCCGGGCGAGATACTCGTCGGCCGCATCGTGGAGATCGACGCGCCGCGCGACCAGCGAGTGGACGGCCTCCGAGAGGGATGACAGATGGCGTGTCAGTGGCTCGTAGAGGAGGTAATGGGCCAGCCGTTCCTGCTCGGTGAACTGCGGCTCGAGGACAGCCATCAGCATCACCACGTCGGCCTGCTTCACATCTCGCCAGTCCATTCGATCGCGCTGCCACGCGAGCTCGCTGCGATCCTCCGGCCCGCGACCGGCCTCCGGCAGCTCGAGGAACCCCTCGTGCTGTTCGATCAGCCCGTCGCGGTTGCGCAGCACCAGCATCCGATCGGCCAGGTCGATCCAGCGCTCGGCCTCGCCGGCATCTGCGAGGGCGAAGCCGGACCGAACCAGTTCGGCCGCTCGGCGCATCGTCCACGCACCCATCACGTTGGTGTACGCGCTGTTGTCGACACCCTCGTGCAACTCGTCCGGGCCGATCACGGTGTGGATCTCGTAGCCACGATCGGTCTCGATCCCGCGGGTGGCGTAGAAGCGGGCCGCTTCGAGCACGAGATCGGAACCGCCGTCTTCGAGCAGGGGTCTGTCGGCGTTCGATCGCAGGTAGGCGTCGACCGCCCAGGCCACGTCGCCGACGACGTGGATCTCCTGCTTGCCGGTCAGCACGTGCAGGTGGCGGCCACCCGGCCCGACCACGAACTCCGGCGTCACGTCCTCTCCGCTGGCGGCGCTCTCCCACGCGAACCAGGCACCCTTCAGCCTCGCATCCTGTGCATGCCGCTGGGCCGCGGGCAGGGTGTCGACGCGGTAGGCGAGCAGGCGGCGCGCAACCTCCGGCAGCGAGTACGCGTAGAACGGCAGCAGGAAGATGTCGGTGTCCCAGAAGACGTGACCCTTGTAGCCCTCGCCTGTGAGCCCCTTGGCGGCGATCGATGCTCCGGAATCGGCGGTCGGAGCGACGGCGATCATCTGCGCGATCGCGAAGCGGACACCGAGCTGTGACTCTGGATCACCCTCGATCTCGACGTCGCAGCGTGCCCAGGCAGCAGCCCACGCGGCGTGGTGGTCGGCGAGCAGAACGTCCCAGCCGGCGGCGGCCGATGCTGTCACGGCCTCTGCCGCCGCGGCAGCGGGCAGGGCTCGCTCGCGCTCGGTGTAGACGGCGATGTGCCGCTCGAGCTCGAGCGTCTGACCGGCAGCCAGCTCGAGCTCGACCAGCCGGCCGCAGGAGGTCTCGTCGGCATAGCGGTCGGTCGTCACCTGCTCCCCATCGAGAGAAGCACGCACCACTTGGGCGACGTCCACCGCCACCCGCCCGCCCGGCGTGCGGGTGTGCAGCATGTCGGTGCCGTCCGTGCCGCCGGCCGCCACCGCCTCGACGTGGGGGAGCGGGCCCGCCTGCTCCCGCGCTCGCATCCCGGCTCGCAGCTCCACCCGCCCGGCGGGTCCGGCCTCGAGCGTGAGGCGCAGTCGTACGCCCGCCAGCTGCGGCTTGGCAAGGCTGAGCAGACGCTCCGACCATAGCCGCAGGCGGCGTCCATCGGGATCGTCGCACACCAGCTCGCGTTCGTACCGCAGCGCCGCGAGGTCGAGCCTGCGCCGATGGGAGATGACCTTCCACGCCCAGGGCGCAAACTCACGGCCGGCGACCACGATCCCCGTGCTCACCCAGTCCGGGATAACGACCAGGTCCTCGACGCCGGGCCCCGGGCCGTCGAACAGCCCGGCCACGTACGCTGCCGGAGAGGAGCCGGGGCCGGCCTCGTCGGTCGATCCCCGCACGCCCATGTGGCCGTTGGTGAGCGCGAACAGCGTGTCCCGCGACGCCTCTCCCACCATGTCGTAGCCGTCGTTCACCACCTGCCAGCCGTCGCGCTCAGCCGGGCGCGACACGACCGCCGGGATCGGGGCGGCCACCGGAGTCGTATCGAGGGCCGTTGCCGCGACCTCGTCAAGCAGGCGGATGAAGGCCTTCGGCCCGCCGGTGAGGTGGATCACGCCCGGTGGCACGCCGTTCGGCTCGTTGCCGACGGAGATGATCGTGGCACCGGCTGCCAGCCGGGTGACCATGCGGTAGTCGCTGCCCTCGAAGCCCGCGATGGGCCCGAACTCATCGCCCGCGATCACGATCTCTCGGGGCCGGATGGCCCGCAGCGGAGCCAGCCGGCGCATCAGGAACGCGATCGAGTCGGACTTGTCGGTGAGGCCCAGCTCGATGTGCTTGACGTCGCTGGTGATCCGGGCGTCCGGCAGGCCGTGCTCGCGGGCCAGCCGGCTGGTGAGGTCGATCGCGGCCCCGATTCCACCCGGCAGCGGAGCCAGCCGCGCTTCGACCGCCTGTAGCAGCTCACCGATTCGCGCCTTCGGCGGGTCGGCCCATTCCGGGGTCGGGATGAGGTCGATCTTGCGCCTGTTGAGGCGGTTCGAGATGATCTCGACCGTGATCCCGTGGTGGTCGAACAGTTCACCTGCGACGTCCGCCGCCGTCGCATCGAGCGCGGCGTTCTCGGCGGCCGTGGCGTCGCGTCGCCATACCAGTTCGAGCTCGCCGGCGGGGGAGTGCGAGTACACCTCGGAGCCACGGTTCACCATCAGGTAGAGCCTCGACCGCGACTCGGGGGTGAGGAGCGGCGCGATCTGGCCGCTCACGTTGGTGGCGTTCGTCCCGGTGATGACGACCAGTGTCACGCCGCGGTCGAGCAGTCGCTGCATCGATTGCGCGAGGTCCCGCGGCTGCTCGGTGCGGGAGGAGACGGCGGTGCCGTCCCAGTCGAAGGCGACCAGTCGGTAGCGATGGCCGGCGAGGATTCCGGGATTCATCTTGCGGAGTCTACGTGTGCCCTGGTCGATCGACGACTCCCGCCCGGTTACTGGATCCGGACACGGGTGCCGAGCGTCGCCCAGTACCACACGAGCGTCGCATCGCCGGCCGGCATCCGAATGCAACCGTGCGACGCCGGATAGCCGGGGACATCGGGGTATTCGTGGAACGCATAGCCACCGGTGAAGTAGTCGGCAAACGGAAGCCAGACGCTGAACTGGCGCGACCAACTCATGCGCTCCTTACGGTAGATCGTGAAGAAGCCGGCGGGGGTGACGTGACCCGGCGCGGCCGTCGAGACGTGGATCGCGCGCACGACCAATCCGTGGGCGATCAGGAGCAGCACCTGGCGGCTCTTGTGCACCTCCATGTGCCGCACCGACCGCGACCAGGGGGTCGGGATGTGAGCAGTGCTCAGGCGACCGAACGTGGTCGGTCCCGCGACCCCGTCGCGGGTCAGCCCGACCCAACCCTGGAATGCCATCACGGCCTGCAGGGTGCGGTAGCCGTAGACGCCGTTTCGGGCTGCGACCGCGAGGTACTTGAGGCCGATCAGGCGCTTCTGCAGCGCGAGTACGGCTGGGCCCTTGTCGCCGTACTGAAGTCCGGCATGTGCGGTGGCCGGTAACGCCAAGACGACGAGGCAGGCGGCTGCGATTGCAAGTGCGCGTCTCATACGACACATCATACGGAACTCGCTGGTCGCCCTGCGACGACGAACGCGGCGTACAGTCGGCGAGCGGTGCTGGGGTCGTCGGAGAAGCACCCGAGTGTGCGATCGACCGCCAGGAAGGGGGGCGGTTCGTCGTCGGCAATCACGTGTCGATGGCTCGACCACGGCCACTGTTCGGGGTCGCGGCAGGCGCCGGCGCGGACCGGGTTGAGCGCGACGTAGCGCGCGGTTTCGAGCAGATGAACCTCCTGCTCGACCGGCGTCGACCAGTATCGGCTTTCGAACAGGTGCCCGGATCGTCCCGCGGACTTGTTGAAGATACGAGCGTAGGCGGTGTTGAGCCGGTGCATGCCGCGGGCGAGATTTGGCTGCGGGGTCTCGACGACGAGGTGGAAATGGTTCGCCATCAGGCAGTAGCCGTGACACCTCCAGCCGAACCGCCCCACGGTGTCGGTGAGCAAGGTCATGAACAGGAGCCGATTGTCGTCGTGGATGTAGATCGGCATTCGCAGCACGCCGCGGCTGACGACGTGCTGGATAGCGCCTGCGTAGTCGATCCGGTTTCGTCTCGGCATCGCTTCGAGGCTACCCGTCGGCCGCTCATGTGTCCGTGACGACCTGTCACGACTCCGCGTCAAGCCGTAACGCCGCCCGACACGGTGCCTGGCACCGCAACATGCGCTGAATACGGTGGCCTACGACGGACCCGTTCCCTGGGCCGGATTGCGGCTCCAGCCACGCCACCCGCGGCAGGCTCGGTGCCAGGCACCGTAACGTTGGCTCAACATTCTGCCCCTCGGCTGGTGGGAACCTAGGGCAGCGTCAGCGTGTTGAAGCCGACGAGGAGCGGCGACTCGGCCTCCCAGCGGATGACCGCCATCCGCGCGTTGTCCATCCACATGTGCCGATAGCGGGCGGGATCGGCGCCGAGCACCAAAGCGGTCACCATCACCCTCGCCAGCGACCCGTGGGTCGAAGCCAGCGTGATCCCGTCGAGCCGGGACACGTGTTCCACAAATGACCGTGACCGCCTGACCGCCGAGTCGAGCGTCTCGGCACCGTCGGGGAACTCGGGATCGCGGTCGGAGCGCCAGCGCCGGTAGATATCCGCCAGCGGGCCGGCGAGAATCTCGGCCGGGGTCAGCCCTTCGAACGGGCCGGCGTCGATCTCCGTCAGACGTTTGTCCTCCGCGAGCGGCGGTGCGCCGCCGATCTGCGCAGCCGCCACCAGTTCGCCGGTGGCCCGCGCCCGGCGCATCGGGGAGCAGATGATGCGGTCGATCGGCACGTTGGCCAGGGCCGAAGCGGCCTCACGTGCCTGGGCCATCCCCAGGTCGGTCAGCGGGCTGTCGGTGCGGGTCGTGAACCGGCGGTCGACGTTCGACTCGGCCTGGCCGTGTCGCAACAGGAGCAGCAGGTTGGCGGCCATGGTGGCACTCTACGCGCCGCGTCGGCTCCTACAGGGGCCGGTTCGGCTGCCACCAAGCCGGGGCGGCGGTCAGCTGCGCCGTGGTGATGCTCGGCGTCCAGCCTCCGGCCGTGGGCAGCAGTCGCAGCGTGAGGTCGGTGCGGTCGAGGGCGAGGATCGTGCGCCCGTTCTCCGACCAGCTCGGAAACGCCCATCCGCCACCGAGTCCGGCCGCTCGGATGGTGCGCACAGGCCCGCCGGCGGCCGCCACCTCGTCGACGCTGGCGCGTCCGCGAATGAACGCGATCGTCCTGCCGTCGGGCGACCATGCCGGCTGCGAGTCGCGTGCGACGGGGTCGGGCGTGAGCCGACCGTGTTTGGCGCCGGAGGCGGAGATGGTGCAGATGTCGGTGTTGTCGGCGTCGTCGCCGCTGCCGCCGACGTCACCGCCCTTGCCGGCCCCGGTGGGGTTCGAGATCGCCGACGGTGACAGACAGCTGTACGCGATCCGTTTCGAATCGGGCGACCAGCTGACCCGCTCGGCCACGCCCAGATCCGTGGTCACGCGATGGCCGCCGGAGCCGTCGGCGTCCATCGCCCACAGTTCGGCGGGCTTGTCACCCACCTGACGGACGAACGCGATCCGACTGCCGTCCGGCGAGAACACCGGGAGATCGTCGTACACCCGGTTGCGGGTCAGGCGCGCGAGCCGTCCGCCGGGGACGCTGACGGTGTAGATTTCGGTCGCGTCCGCCGTATGCAACGTGGGGTCGGAGCGGTTGCTCGAAAACACGATGGTACGGCCGTCGGGCGCCCAGCTCGGACTCCGATCGGCGCTTTGGCGGACGACCGACGTGAGCAGAGCGGGGCTTCCGCCCGGAGACAGGAGTTCCAGCGCCGAGCCGCCTGCGTGGTTCACCGACAGCGCCAGACGGCCCGACCAGAGCGGGCCGCGATCGGCGTCGGTGTGCCCGCCGCAGCCGCCACCGACCAGGGTGGCGGCCACGGACAGGCTGGCCAGGACCGCGAGCGGACGCACCGCTCCCAGTCGATCAGCGAACGACATCGACCGCAGTCGAGGCTGCCGAGATGTTGCCGTGCGTGTCGCGTGCGCGCACCGCGTAGGCGTAGCTGGTGGTGCCGGTCGACAGGTCGTCGATCTCGTATGCCGCGACGGTGGCCACCAGGGACTTCGCAGCGAACGCCGCCGCGCTGACCAGGCGGACGCCAGCGAGCCCGGCATGTTGCAGAGTCGGACTCGAATCGAGCGCCGAGAACTGCCATGCCGACGGTTCGCCGGCCGTTGCCGGCCACAGCTTGGCCCGCAGCGTCGTGGGAGCCGTTCCGGCGAACTGGACGCGCAGCTGGTAGGCCGCGCCCGGTACCAACAGCGTGGGCAGCGTGACGGGCGTGCCCACGCTTGTGGTCACTCCCGCCACCGTTCGCCGGGCGCCGAGCGTGATCGCACCCGTGGGGGCGACCTGCACGTAGAGCCGGTAGCTGTCGCCGGTCATCTGCGGCGATGCCGAGCGCCCGACGAGCGTCATGTAGGCGAGACCGCCGACCGGCCGGGCGCCGAGGCTGAAGCGCATCAGCTCACCGGTGGACGACACCGCGGATTGGTACAGCGCCTGCTCGCTCTGGATTGCGCCGGTGAGACTGACCCGGCCGGTGCCTCCGGTCACGGACGTGCTCCCGTTCCCGGCCACCGTGTATCCGGCTCCCCAGCCCGAGGACTGGGCAGAGCCGAAGCTGGCGGTGTCGACCACGCCGCCCCCACCCGAAGGCAGGGAGCTGTCGGTGAACGACGTGCCGGTCACCGTGCCGATCTGGACACCGTTTCGGTACACCAGATACGAGCCGACGGCGTCGTCGGGATCGGTGGACGCGGACCAGGTGAGTGAGACGTTGCCACCGCTCTGGGTTGCCGCCAGGTGCGCCGGAACGCTGGGCGGGGTGGTATCGGTCGCGGGCGATGTGACCGTCCAGGCCGCCGTCGCCGCGCCGCTCGTGCCGAAGGAGTTCGAGGCCTCGACGGCGAAGCTGTGCGCTCCCACGGCGAGCCCGGAGTAGTTGACCGGGCTGGCGCAACCGGAGAAGGCGTTGCCGTCGAACGAGCATCGGAACGCTGCCCCCGACGTTGCGTCGGTGAAGCTGAGCAGCGCCGAGGTGGATGTCGTCGAGCCCGACGGATGGTCGGTCAGGACGGGCGTGGCGGGCGGATTTCCGCCGGTCGAGCCCGGTGCCAGATGGAACGCCGTCAGCATGTCGGTCGCGCTCGAAGCGCCACCGAGGTACGAGCTGATGCCCAGCAGTTGCTCCGTCGACCGCAGCAGCGAGTAGTGGTCGAACGCTGTCGAGCTGACCGTTCCAGCCGGTGTGTACGGACTCATCACGACGGTCGCGACATGGTTCCCGGTGCCGTTGTTGGAATCGGAGTCCCAGGTCAGAACGACCGTGAGGTGTCCGCTCTGGTAGTCCGGACCGGCCACGATCGTCGCGAGCCACGACTTGACGAACGCGTCCTCCTCAGCGACCGGGCTCTTGCCGGCGCAGGAGTCGTGCCCGTCGTTGCACATGTTGGGCACCACCAGACTGAAGTTGGGCAGGGTGCCGCCGGTGACGTCCCCCGCGAGGTTGCCTCCGGCAAGGGTGCCCAGAGGCACGTCGTAATGCTGGCAGTCGGTGCGCTGGGCGGGGGTCACGAAGTACGCCGCCGGGTTGTGCTTGGCCATGTACGGATAGGCGTCGGTGAGCGAGCAGTTGGCGGGCATGCTCTCGACGTAGCTGCGCCACGTCTTGCCGGCGCCCGAGATCTGCGAGAAGATGCTGGGGTCGGTCGAGACGCAGGTACCCCCGGGATGGCAGTCCGTCCCGACCGAGCCGTTGCCGGCGATCGCACTCGGCGCCCGCCCGGCGGCGAGCTTGACGTAGTTGGGCAGAGAGGGGTACTGCAGCGCGTGGTAGTTGGTCGCCAGCCCGCACTGATGCGCGAGCGCGTTCACCTGCGGCGCCTCCGGCGAGCCGATGATCTGCGAGTAGCCGTGGTTCTCCATCATCACCACCATTACCTTGGTGACGGCGGGTGTCTGGGTTGCCATCGAACCGCACGGGCTCGCGGCCGTGATCGCTCCGCTTCCCGTGGAGTGTGCCGGGACCGCTCCACCCAGGAACGCCGCCGCGGTGATTCCCGCAAGCGCCGCCAGGACGCGAAGTGCGGTGACAGGTGCCCTCATCAGTCAACCCCCTCGGATGTGAAATGCCGCCGTGTCTCCATGGCGATGACCCGCACCACGTATCGGCGCCTGCGAGGGCAACAATGAGGGGTTGACGTTGCATTCTTACGAATGCTTTACGACGTTAGGTTGGTGTTCTGGCGATCGGTGCGGCGGTCTGAGAGACCGCGCCCGCCCGGTAAGGTGGTGCGGTCATGCGCACACGGCGTGCTCCGGGCTCCTGTGGGTTCCCGTGGTCGCACTGTCCGCGCCGTCGCGGTCGTGGGGGTCAGCCTTGGCATCGGTGCGCTGACACAGGGCGGCGCTGGCTCGACGCCCCGTCCGGTTCGCTTGCGAATGGTCTGGGAAGAGCGGCGGCCCGGAGCGCTCGGGATGCCCACGGTGGTGATCGCCGCGGCGGACGGGTCGGCGGCGCACTCGATCGGCGCCGCCGGATTCGCGGAGCGTCGCCGTGTCATGGTTGGCAGCGCGCGGCGTGTCGTCCTTGGCGGTCGTTCCCGCCAGACCCGGAGCGGTGCCGGCGGTGCTGACCCATCGCCCGGCGGCCACGATCGCGGTCTCACCCGATGGAACTCGGCTCGCCTTCTCGGCCTGCGTCCGGCAGGCTGCTCGATTGACACGATCCGGGTGGGTGGCGGGCGTGTCACGCCGCTCGCGGTGGCCGATGCCCCGAGCGTCCTGTGGAGCCCTCGACGAATCCTGTACTCGCAAGGCGGCCAGATCTGGACCGCGAACCCCGACGGCACCCTGCGACGCCGGCTCGCGCACCTGCCGACCGGTGTCGTCCCGGTGGCGGTGTCGGCCGACGGCTCGAGGCTGATTGCCCAGGTGGCGGTGACCTATCCGGTGCGGCCGTGGGCGGTGGACGTGCTCAGCGGGCGGGCGCACCCGCTGACGGCGCCCGGCGCGGGCATGACCGGTCTTGCCATCTCTCGGGACGGCCAACTGGTGCTGGCCGACCGCGGATGTGGGCCGACTCCTCACGGGTTGCTGTTCACGGTGCCGTTTTCCGGCGGGCGACCGCGGATCGTGGCAACCGGGCCGTGTCGAGCTGCGTGGAACGTCTGAGCGCTCCTGGCTCGGTCAGGAGAAGTACTCGTAACAGCCGATATCCGGGGCGGAGCCGCGCAACCGTCCCGTCAGATCGGTCGGGGGAGCCCAGACTGCCGACGCCCGGTCGATCAGCAGCGCCGAAGCTGCGGTGGGGCGGTCCTCGGAATCGAGGTACGCGCTGCCGGCGCGGTCCGATGTCGAGCACGCGCTGCCGCCGACCACGACGTTACGGATGCTGGCCCGGACATCGGGGCACACCAGGTTGCGGTCCTCGAGTCGGTACAAGACGTTGTTCACGATCAGGGGTCGGATGGCCACCGGCTGGAACCGATAACCCGGAGCGAGGACGATCGACGCCGCAGCGTGGGTCGACAACGGGATGCCCGACATGATCGTGTTGTTCAGGATCTCGACGTACTTGGGGAAGATCCGGGAGACGGGCACCCCGACCACCACACCGGTCGGCGAGTGCACGCCCGGAACTCGCGGGTCGGAGTGGCGGAACAGGTTGTTGACGACGCGGACGTAGTTGACTCGGCTCGTCAGGTAGAGCTGGGCGCCGCCGCGCTGGGTGACTCCAAAGCGGTTGCCGAGCACGAACAGCCCGTCCGCCGCGAACAGTTCGATCATGTCCTGGTGCACGCACTTCGCCAGCGCGAATCCGCACCGCAGCGCGCGATCGAACTCGTTGCCGCGGATCGACACGTCCTTTCCGGCGAAGCCGTGAATGAAGTCACAGCCGCGGCAGTCGTGGAAGTAGTTGCCTTCGATGTTGACGTGGCTCGGGTAGATCAGCAGCAGGCACAGCGACCACTCGAAGGACAGGTCGCCGCAATGCGACACGTTGTTCCCCCTGAACGTCACATCCGTCGAGTGATTGAGTCTGACCTCCATGTTGCGCCGGGTGGCGTTCGCGGTCAACGCGAGCTGGGTGAGCACGATCCTGAGCGAGTCCTGGACGAGAATGCCACCATCGGCCGTCTCGGGGTGGACGCTCAGGTGCGTCACCGCGACCGACTGGGTGCCGTCCAGGTAGAGACTCTGCACGCGCGCGCCGGTCGCACCGACGATGGTCAGAAAGTGATTCGACCTTGGGCCGACGACCAGCTGTGTGGTGTACACATGCGCCCGAAGCACGATCCGGCCGCCGGTCTGTCGCAGGGTGGCCACCGCATGCTCGAAGGAGGTGCTGTCGCTGACGTAGATGGTGGTCGAGGCGAGCGCGGGCGACGGCCACACCGCAAGCAGGGCCACAGCCCCCAGCACTGCGATCAAGCCGCCCCGCAACCTGCTCGTCGGAGGCCTCAGCGGCGTTCTCCGGGTGGGCGGTGTTTCGGTCACACCGCACCATTCGGGGTCGTCCCGGGGCGTCCTTCCCACCGCAGAGAACCGCCGAGGGCGTGGCCCGGCGCCGGTTGGCGAGCGGGGGACGCTGGCGATACAACTCGCGGATGGAGCTTTCGAGAAACGAGGGGCGGGCATGCGACTCGGTGTGATCGGGGCGCCGAGTAGCGCCGGTGCCTATGCGCCGGGCCAGGAGCAGGCGCCGCGGGCACTGCGGGAAGCGGGGCTGCTCGAGCGGCTCTCCGCGCTGGGCGTCGATGTCGTGGATCACGGCGACTCGCCGACCTGGCGTTGGCGCCCCGACCCCACGAACCCTCGAGCACAGAACCTGCACGCCGCCGTCGAGAGTGCCGCTCGGACCGCCAGCGGTGTTCGTGCTGCGCTCGGGGACGGTGAGGCGGTGCTCGTTCTCGGGGGCGACTGCACGGTCGGGCTGGGCACGATCGCCGGTCATTTCCCGACCTCCCAACGCCTGGGTGTCGTGTACTTCGACATCCACGCCGATCTCAACACGCCGGCGAGCGTCCGCGACGGGGCGCTCGACTGGATGGGTGTGGCTCACCTGCTCGGCGAAGCTGACGCGACCCGTGCGCTGACCGAGTTCGGGCCGCATGCACCGCTGCTCGAGAACGACCAGATCGTGCTGTTCGCTCACGGTCGTGAGCAGAGCACGGCGTGGGAACTCGACACGATCGCCCGTCGGGGACTGCTGACCGTCCCGGTGGGCGATGTCGCCGACCACCCGGCCGCGGCGGCGGAGCGAGCGCTTGCGATGCTGGCCGCCTGCGATCGACTGGTCGTTCACTTCGACGTCGACACCATCGACTTCACCGACGCTCCGCTCTCCGAAAACACCGGCCGAAACGTCGGACTCACCCGGCACCAGGCGTTCCCTGCCCTCACCGTCCTGGTCGGCGACCCGCGTTTCAGTGCGATCACGATCACCGAGCTGAACCCCGACCATGGCGCCGCGGACGGGAGCACCATCCTCGACTTCACCGATCGGCTTGCCGTCGCGCTCAGCGGCGCACCGAACCTTCGCACCCGCAGCACGGCAGCTCGTGCTGACGACGGGGGTACAGGTTGAGCGGTCACGGGACGCGGGCTCACAGCTCCTCGAAGTTGGCGCCCGCGTGATCAGGTGCGCGCCGCGCGGAGCACCGCTCGCGTGGCGGCCGCGCCGAAGTTGGTCACGGTGGTGTCGATCGTGCCGTAGGTGAAGATCGAGATCGCCACCGGGCCGCCTGAGGTGAACACGATCGCCACGTCGTTTCGGGTCTCGTCGAGCCAGCCGATCTTGTGCGCCACCGGCAGGCCGCCCGCTCCGGCGCGCACCAGTCCCTCGTCCTGCGCGTGCAGCATCAGGTACAGCAACTCACGGGCCTCGTGGCGATCGACACCTCGACGCTCGAGCGGGCCCTCGCCGACCGCGGCGTCCGCCAGGAACCCCGCGAGCGTCGCCATGTCCGCGGCGGTGGTGTGCTTGTATGCGGCCGGCGGTGGCTCCGGTGCGCTGACCGCAGGCGGGCCCCCTCCAGCACCGGTCAGGTAGCCACCGGACATGGAAGTGTGGCGCAGTCCAAGCGCGCGCATGGTGCGCACCATCAGCGCCGCGCCGCCGGTCTCGCTCCCGCCCGTCATGGTCAGAAGCTCGTTTGCGGCAGCGTTGTCCGACCAGCTGGTCACACGCACGAATGGGTCCCAGAACCGTGAGCTGTGAAGCTCGCCACGGTTCTGGGTCAATGCAACCACCATCACCGGCAGCTTGAGCGTGCTCGCGGCTTCGAATTCCGCGCCGGCGTTGTACGCGGCCGCGGTACCGTTGGCCGGCGCGCGCATACACCCCCACGAACGGGGTCACCTGCTGCGCCAGTTCGGCCAGTTGCCGCTGCAGGGCGGCGTCGTTCGACGCCGGCGCAAACGCGCGCAGCGATCCCGACGGGATGCCGTAGACCGGGCCGATGGTGTGGCCGGCGATCTCCACCGGCTCGTCGCCGAGCGGAACGGGCTCGACGGTTGCATCGATGTCGCCATCCTCGTCCGCCTCGACCATCCAGCGATGTGTGCCGGCGCGCACGATCAGGGTCGAGCCCGCAGGCGCGGTGCCGCGTAGGCGTCCGTCCCATGCCTCGTACGCACGCGGCGACTCGACGCGCACACCCGCCGGGCCGACCGGGGTGCCGTTGGAAGCTACCAAGGACGCCAGCGCCAGAATCAGGTGGAGAAACGCAGCGAACACAAACGCAGCCTAACGACCGGCCCGGCCTGCAGAGGTTCTTGACAGCTTCTGTGTGAACGGTACGCTCGTGAACATGAGGGTCAATCTGGGATTCCGGTCATGGCTACCGCGCGTTCCCGCTGCGCTGGCAGTGATCGGGACGTTCTTGAGCGTTCCGGCATCGGCGAGCGCGGCTGTGGTCCGAACCCATGTCAGGCCCTCCTATCAGACGAACGGCCGGGTGGACGTCGTGGCTGTGCAGGGCACAGTCGCCTACATCGGTGGCAGCTTCACGTCAGTGCGGCCGGCGGGCGACCCAGTCGGCATCGGAGAGGTGGCTCGCAATCATGCGGCCGCGATCGATCTCAGAACCGGCGACGTCCTGCCGTGGGATCCTAACGTGAACGCCAACGTCGTCGCCATCGATCCGGCCGGTTCCGCCGTCTATCTCGGAGGGGCGTTCGGCACCGTCGGCGGCTTTTCGCGCCGCCGTATCGCCGAGGTCGACGCCACCACCGGAGCGGTCGTGCTCGCGTTTCATGCCCAGGTCGACGCCGGTGTCCAGGCGATCGCGCTGGGGAGCGGCGGGCTCTACGTCGGCGGCGCCTTCACCACCGTCGGGGGAGCGTCTCAGCCCTACGCCGCGCTCCTCGATCCGACAACCGGGGCGCTGATTCCGGGCTGGGCACCGGTGGTAGACGC
The DNA here is from genome assembly GCA_038230835.1 of Gaiellales bacterium. Lineage (GTDB taxonomy): Bacteria > Actinomycetota > Thermoleophilia > Gaiellales > JAICJC01 > DASUHT01. Next base: position 18,612 of record JBBRMM010000014.1, on the reverse strand, counting down.
CGCGGTGCGCGCGATCACCCCGACTGCCGACGGCACGAAGATCGTGCTCGGCGGGGACTTCCAGAACCTCGACGGTGCGCCCAGCGTCGCCATCGGGGCGGTTGACCCCACCACGGGGGCATCGCTGACGTGGAACTGGCACCCGCTTCCGGGGAGTGCCACGCACCCGTTCCAGATCGTGTCGCTGGTAGCCGACCCGAGCGGCGTCTACGCGGCGGGTACCGGAAACGGTGGGTCGTTCATGTCGCTCTCGCCGGCCGACGGCACGCTCCAGTATGTCGGGGGTATGGACGGCAACGTGGTGTCCGTCACGGTGATGGACGGCGTGCTCTACGTCGCCGGCCACTTCAACTCGTATTGCGGCCCGGTGTTGGGCAGCAACAGCTGCTCCCTGACCGGCATCGTCGCCAATCGCGACAAGCTGATCGCCGTCGACGAGTTGACCGGAAACCTCGAGACCTGGCATCCCAGCGCGAACAGCCCACTCGGCACGTTCACCGTGGCGTCAGGGAACGGCCGGCTGGCGGTGGGGGGCGACTTCACCCGCATCGCCGGCTCCGACCAGCAGGGGTTCGGGGAGTTCAGGGAGTAGGGCGGTCGGGTTTCGGCTCCGCGAGCTGGTGGGTAGCACGTATGAGCGTGATCGTGGTGAACGTGGTAGGCGCCTTGCGGCGAGAGCGCCCCATCACCCGATGCTTGCGGGGGAGGCCGTAGACGGTACAAACTACGACTGACCTGAGCAACGAGCCACCAGCCATTCGCGCCTCCGATGTCGAGCGTGAGCAGACCGTCGACGCCTTGCGTCTGCATGCCGTGAACGGCCGGCTGACGCTCGAGGAGTTCGCCCACCGCGTCGACTTGGCCTACGCCGCGCGCATTCGGCCAGAACTCGAGGCGCTGACGGTCGACCTCCCGGGGAACGCGCTCGACTTGCAACCGCGGACCCACCGACGCCCGACGCGATTCACCGGCGTTGCGTTCGGAAGTGTCGAGCGAAAGGGGCGCTGGAGATTGCCGCGGTTCGCCGCTCTTGCGGTCTTGTTCGGGGATGCGGACATCGACCTTCGGAAGGCGGAGATCGGCGGCCAGATTGTGACGATCACAACTCTGCTCGTCTTCGGCAACGCCGATTTCTACGTTCCACTGGGCGTGGACATGGACGTCGGGGGGGTCACCGTGTTCGGCCATCGGCGCGAGCACGGACACGATGTCGAGCCGGCTCTGGACGCCCCGCTCGTCCGGCTCCGCGTGTACTCGATCTTCGGGACTAGCGACGTGTGGCGCATCGCGCCCGAGACCGGCGGCTCATTTCGCGACCTGATCAGATCGGTGCAAGAGCGCCCGCAGCTTGACGCGGGCTCGCGTGACTCGTAGGACGCGCGGATAACGAGGGATCGGACGGTGTGGCGTTCAGGCTGCGCGCGTTTGGTTCTTTACCTGCTGGATGACGTCGATGAACGCGTCGACAACGGCTCGGTCGAACTGTGTACCGGCGCAGCGGCGAAGTTCTGTGACGGCTTCGGCGATCCCTCTTGCGGGGCGGTACGGTCGACTCGCGACCATCGCATCGAACGCGTCGACGACGGCGACGATCCGCGCGCCGAGTGGTATGGCGTCGGTGTTGAGGCCATCTGGGTAGCCGCTGCCGTCGGGGCGTTCGTGGCTGGAGCGGACGATTGGCGCGATTCTCGCGAGCGCGGGCGCCGCAGCGAGGATCCGTTCGCCGATCAGGGTGTGCCGTTTGATGAACTCCCATTCGTGGTCGTCGAGCGGGCCTGGCTTGCTGAGGATCGCCTCGGGTATCGCTGTCTTGCCAATGTCATGCAGTTCTGCCGCAACTCGCGTGCAGGCGATGTCCTCGGCGGAGAGGCCCAGCTTTGTCGCAGTCGCCGCGGCGAGTTCGCCGACGTTGAGTCCGTGTGTTGCGAGGTCTTGGTCTTGCTCGGCGATCAGTTGTACGAGCGCGTCACGCCCGTCCAGACTCACGGTCCGTCGCCTCGCACGCTTGTCCGCATATAGGCGCTCGTCGGCCAGTTGGAGGGCCCGTTCGAGCGTTTCTGCCTCGCCGGGGAGCTCGACTGACCCTCGCGAGCAGCGAATCGTGAACCGCTCGCCCTGCTCGCCGAGTGCCGCGCAGGCGTCCGCGAGCGCCGTCTCCGGATCGCTTGACGAGTGTGTGAGGACGCAGAACTCGTCGCCGCCCATGCGGTAGGCGGTGCCTCTGCCCTCGAGCGTTGTTGCGAGTCGCCGGCCGAGACGGGCTAGGAGCACGTCGCCGGCAGGATGTCCGAAGGTGTCGTTGTATGCCTTGAAGCCGTCGAGGTCGAAGAGTCCGATGGCGACCGTTTCCCGTTCCGACAGTCCTGCCAGGATGCGCTCCATGTCGTTGTACAGCTTGCGGCGGTTGGGAAGTCCCGTGAGCCCATCGTGGAGCGCCTGATGCTCGCTGAGCTCCGCCTGACGGAAAAGGGCTTCTTGGGCGACCTTTCGCTCCGTGATGTTCTCGAGCATCGAGATCGCGAACTTCGGTTTGCCTTGCGCGTCGCGCTCGACGGCCGCCGTGACCTGAATCCAGACCAGTTCGCCGCTCTTGCGGTAGCACCGCTTCTCCAGCTGGTAGGAGTCGCGTTTGCCCGCCATCAACTCCCTGAACAGCGCGAGGTTGTACTCCACATCCTCGGGGTGGGTGTAGCGCCGCAAGTCCATCTCCGCCAGTTCGGATGCTGTGTAGCCGAGCATTCGCTCCATCGCTGGGTTGGCTTCCACCATCCGGCCGTCCGCTTCGACTCTCAAGATACCGATCGACGCGCCCTCGAAGATCGTGCGATACCGGCCGAGCGCCTCGAGTTGGGCACGCTTGTTCGCCAACTCTGACAGATGATTCTCCTCTGCGAGCGCAAGCGCATCGTCGAGCTGGATCTGAGCGCTCCTCAGATCGGTGACGTCGACGAACATCGAGACCACCGCACTGACGCTTCGCCCGGCCGAGAAAATCGGGTAGCGATTGACACGAAACCAGCGGACGTTATCGGGATCCGCGGGATCTCGCGCGATCACCTCCTGGCCGATGATCGGCTCCCCGGTTGCGAACACCGTGAGGATCACCTGCTCGATCTGAGATGCGAGGTCGGGCAGCGCGTCAACCACAGATGTGCCAACGATCTCCGACGGGTCTCGATCCTGGAACATCCCAAACGCATGGTTCACGCGGATGAAACGAAGGTCGCGGTCGACTACCGCCATCCCAATCTCCGACTGCTCGAAGATCCCCTCAAGCAGCGATCCGTCCAACCCGACCCGTTCCGGCGCGCGTTCGTTGCGATCCCACTGAGAACCTGTTTCAGAAGTCACGTAGTCCGCTATCGGCGCCGCAAACCGAAAGATTGAGCACCACGATGAACTACCGACGCGCTGGACGACCACCGAAGGCCGACTATCGCCCCGCACCCGGTGACCGCACGCAAAGTTCGACGAGACAACGAAGCACCGAACGAACGCCATCGGGGCGCTGGTGGCGATGGGCTTGGCCTCGCGCTGTCGCGCCGGCTCGCGCGAAGCGAAGGAGGGGCGTCCGTACTCGCCGCCACCCTCGACGCACTTTCTGGGCCGGCTCGGTGCGGCGCTTCGCCGCAAGCAGCGCCTGACCAGCGAGATCTCGCACGAATCGATGGGATGCGGGTCAGGCCAGCAGCGCCTGGGTTCCGTCCCATAGTTCGCGCATGATCTCGGCCGCGGGCTTGGCCTGGGCCATGGCTGCGGACTGGCCGGCCCAGGCCTGCATGCGCTGCACGTCGCCCGCAGTCTGCCCGGCGGCGCGCAGCGGGGCTGTGAGTGCCCGTTGTACGGGATAGGGTGCCGGTCTTGGCGCGTCGGGCGCCGTCGCCGCGCGAACGTAGTCGGTGGCGATGCTGCGGCCGGCGCGGCCGCTGAAGACCCGGCTGATCCGCGTCTCCTCCGGTGCCGTGGCGCCCAACTCGTCTGCCCACGCCGGTGACAGCCCGGCTTCGGGGCAACGGAGGAATCCCGTGCCGATCTGGACGGCGCTGGCGCCCAACAGCAGGGCGGCGGCGATGCCGCGGGCATCGGCGATGCCCCCGGTCGCCACCACCGGGATCCGCACCGCGTCGGCCACCGCCGGGAGCAAGGAGAAAAGGCCGACCATCTGCGCCTCCGCTTGGGCGGCGTCGAAGCAGCCGCGATGTCCACCGGCCTCCATCCCTTGAGCCACGACGACGTCAGCCCCCGCCGCCGCGGCTGCGCGGGCCTCGGCCACCGTGGAGATGTTGGCGAACCAGGCAATCCCGCGGGCCTTGATCGCGGTCACGAACTCCGGCGGGAACAGTCCCATCACGGACGAGACGATCGGGGGCGCCGCTTCGAGAAGCGCCTGACACTGCGCCGCAAAATCGGGCGGCGTCGCATCGCCGGCGTCGTCCGGCACGGCCGGTCCCCACCGGCCGAGAAAATCGCGCACCCGCGCTTCCTGCGCGGCATCGCGCCGAGGCGGTGCCGGTTCGGGAATCCACAGGTTGAGCTGGAAGCCGCCATCGCTGGCGGCCCGCACCTGCTCGACCCATGCCTCGATCTCAGCCGGCGACAACAGAAGCGCACCGCACGATCCGAGGCCGCCTGCATTGGCGACCGCGATCGACAGTGACGGCGGGCTGACACCGGCCATCGGCGCAAGAAGGATCGGCAACCGCAAACCGAAACGGCGGCAAAAGACGTCGGCGCGCCCGAGAGGAGTCGTCATGCACCGACTGCACGGTCGAACATCTCCGCCTCGTCCTCGCCGTATCGCAACGCTACGGACTCACCGAAGTAGTCCTTCGGCACTCTCAGCGCTCCGGGCGTGTCCATCATGGCGCCTCCCGGTTCGTAATCGGCCCTGAGCATACGCCAGGACGACCGGAGGCCACCCGTCTGCGACGGCCGCCAGACTCCTGGGTATGGGAGACCTGATCCACCTTCCGGTCGATCGGCGGGCTGTGAAGGTCGTGGAGGCTGAGCGTGCGCGGGCGCGCGTGACGTCCGGGCGCCAGTCGGCGACCGCTGCCGAGGTTCGAAAACGGCGACGTCGAGAGGCAGCGGTGCGAGATACGGCGGGGGCATCTGCGGAACCCACAGTCGCGCACTCTCTCGAAGCAGTAGCCGGGAGTCGGTCGAGCCGCCGCCCGGGATCGGTCCGCGCGTACGGCGCTCGCGCGGCGTGCCGTCCGAGTAGTCGAACCGTCGGTCAGCGCGATGCGGCTTCGGCACCGCCGACCAGCGAACACTCGACGAGGCGAGGTGGCGGGCCGGCCGGCGCCGTCCCTCGGCGGTTGGATGGACCGCCCACCATACTGCGTGGATGACTCGAGTCCACCGGATCGCGACGCTCATCGCGTGGGTGGTGGTCGGGGTGATGGTCGGTTGGGTCGTGGCGCTCGCAACTGGATCCTTCTTGATCGGTTACGCCGCGGTCATCCTTGTGAGCCTGGCCCTGCGCATCGCGCGACGCAGGGGGTGGCTGTGATCCCGTAACGTCGCTGATCCTCCGGGGGCTCGCCTGGCTCGGCGACGGCGAGCCCCCTCGGCGGTTGCGACTACCCAGGAAAAGGGGGACGCCCCGCGCCCACGCGGAGGGGGGTGCGCAGTTACGGGGCGTCCGGGCCCAGCCGAAGCTGGGAGAGGATCTTACGCCGAGCGGCCGGCGGAGGGATGTTGGAGCGTCCGGTTCGAGGGTGGGAGGGGGATCGCGCTTGAAACCGGCGTGTTCCAGTTTGAAGGCCTACGCCCCCAGTACCTCTTCCTGTTCCTTACAAAGGATTTGCAGTTATTATCACAGGCTCGGACACTTGGGAGTGCCGCGGGCGGACGGGTAACTCGCGCCCGGTTCAGGCCCGGAGGGGGATCTCCGTGACATGGGAATGTCCGTCTTGCCTCCTGCGATGGGTGGCGAGCCGGCTCTCGCGCACGACGTGACGTGGCCCGTATTGCGGCTGGGTTGAGCCGGCAGCGTCGTTCGTGTGGGAGGTCAGTGGCGGCGTCTCGAGCGTGCCCACTGTCTGGGCTGGCTTTCAGGCGTCGGGATGCCCCAGTCGGGTGGGCCGGGCGGTGGGGTGCGAGTCTGGCCTCGCTGGTCCCAGCAGAGTTGCCGGCGGCGTGTCGCGTGTGCCGGGAGCGGTGGTAGTGATACGGTCGGCCTCACGGTCCGGTCCATGACGATCGCGCGGGGCTCATCCGCGCAGACAAGGCGGCACCCGATGGCTCTTGGCTTCTACTTCGCGCACTCCGGCTTCACACCGGACAAGTACAACGAGGCGATCCGCCAGCTCGAGGTTGCCGGAGCGGGGGCACCCGCGGGACGCACCTACCATGTGGCGCTCGAATCCGACGGCGAGATCCAGGTGTTCGACATCTGGGAGTCGAAGGAACAGTTCGAGGTGTTCGGCCAGACGCTGGTTCCGATCCTCGCCGGGCTCGGCATCGAGATGGGCGCGCCGCCGATGCCCTCCCACGTGCACAACGTGATCCAGGGCTAACCCGGGAGCCACCGAGTCGACGAGAGCGCGGCGGCTCCGAAACGGACGTTCTCGTCCCGTTGTCGCGTTCGACCGCTGGGCTCAGGGCGATGTTGGGTCGAGTTCGGGTGGGGCTTCCGGCAGGACGGTTGGTTCTTGATGCGCTCGTACATCGGCTGGAACCGGCAAGCCGAAGGTTTCGAAGAGCTTGCTTGGGTCGTGGTCGAGTAGCCAGTCCCATTCCTCGGAGTGTCGGCGGCAGAGCTTGACGGCCGTCGGGAGGCCGGGCAGGTGGTACGTCTCGGGCTGCAGCTTGTTGCAGCCCGACCCTCTGGGCCATTCACACAGGTGCGACATCGTGGTGCTCCTCTCGGGTATTCGCCCACGCCTCACGCCGGCTGGCGGTGTGGGCCAGCAGTGCGAGTGATCTAGGGGGGCGCCGGTCGCGTCGAGGGGTGTGGCCAGCGCCCGAGCGCCTGGATTGGGCCAGGCCGGCTCTACGCGCTCCGCGCATCGACCAACAGGCGACCGCGTGATCAGGCTACCACGCGATGCTGATCACCACGGCTGACCCACGCCGCGCAGCACGAGTGGCGCGAGTTCTGGGCCGGCTCGCTGTCCGGTGGCGCGCGAATGCGCCGTGGTTGATGCGGGCAGCCCGGCACGTCCGGGTATCGTCTCCGCTTGGTGTTCGTCCTGCAGACAGGCAGCTCTTCCAGGCGGGCAGTGCTGCTGCTTCATGCGCTCGGACTGGATCACGGGATGTGGCGACCGCAGACAGAGGCGTTGCGCGACCTTCTCGTCCTGGCTCCCGACCTTCCGGGGTTGGGTCGCTCTCGGTCAGAGGCAGGCGGCCTCGACGCGGCCGTCGACGCGTGCGCTGCGTTCCTCCGTTCCCACGACCTGGTGGCGGTCGTCGGCGGAGTGTCCTATGGAGGCTACGTCGCCGCCCTCCTCGCGGCCGAACATCCCGACCTCGTCTCCGGTCTTGCTCTGTCCGGCGTTCGGCGCCGCGTGCCGCGTCGGCTCGCGGCGCTGCAGGCCACGATGTTTCGCGGTGTGCGAGCGCGCGGCCTCAGTCGCGGCGAGACCGTGTCGGGGTGGGCGCTCGCCGCGGAGAAGCGCAACCTGGTCAGTGCGTCGAGCGAACTGGGCCGCGTCGATCTCAGATCAGCGCTGCCGTGCATCAAGGCACCCACCGTTGTCTTTGCCCCTGCGCGAGACTGGTTCGTGCGCCGCGAGGTGGCCCACCTCGCCGCGATCATCCCCGGAGCGGTGGTCGTCGCGATTCCCGGGGCGGGGCATCTGTGGACGGAACGTCGACCGCAGCCGTTCATCGACGTCGTTCGCGAGATGACCAGCGCGGGAGAGAATGGATCAGCGCCACCGACGGCGTGGGCCGATCGCTAGAGGTCGCGGAGGGTCCGTTCGAGCCACGAGGCGAAGGAGGCGGGAGGGCTACGGCCGGGGGAAGGCACGGTGGTCGTGCCGTAGAGCGGCCGTCCAGGTGTTACAGGACGCCGATGACGCTGGATAGCTGGGCGCTGATGGCGCTGCTGAGCAGGCCGAGGGCGACGACGACTGCGACGGTGATCACCGCGAGCACGACGGCGTACTCCGCCATCGTCTGGCCGGACTCGTCGCGGGCTGATCGAATGAACTGGTGCATCGTCGTGCCTCCGGGGGTGTTCGCGTGGGGTCGTGGGCCGCACCTGGCGGCGGCCTCCCGACTTATCATCGGAAGGCGATGGCAGGATGGCGCCTCCAACAGGTGATTCTGCGAATCGCACGATCGGCGATCTGTGGCGTGCCCGATGCGTGTCACAGATCGGGTGGGTTCGGCATCAAGCGGAACGATCACCCGTTGATCCGTGCTGTAGGCGATGAAGCGACCGCTGGGTGACCACCTGACCTGACCGTCGCCGCAGGCGGCGTCCTGGCCCCCGCCAGGAAGAGGCCAAGAGGCGATCGTGGTCGTTCTGTGCGAGGTCAGATCCGTGATCTGGAACGTGCACACAGGGGGCGCGCCGGGGTTGCCGGCGGTGACGGGCGATCCCAAACAGCCAGGCGTCGGGATTCGCCACGTCGGCGAACCCGCCGCGAGCGTTGTAGGCAGCGTTGGCGTCTCTGCGGCGAACGCGGAGGATGCAGCATGCGATTGAGCGGCTATGGCAGCGGCGAGACGAAGACCGGGGGCCGTATGCCGAGATCGAGGTGATGGACGTGCTCGATCGCGTGCTCAGTCCGAGCGATCGCTCGCTGGTGATCCGCCAGGTAGGCGACTTTGAGACCGTCCGGCGACCAGCCGTATGCGCGGATGTGGGGGCGCGGCACCAGCCAGTGCAGAGACTGCCCGCCACTGGGCAAACCCTCCGCGATTCCACCCCTGGAGAGGAACGTGAACACGCTCGGATGGCGTGGGGTTGATGGCGCGTTCGTCGCCGCGGAGCGATGGGCGAGAAGCGCCACCACCGCGACCACCGCGACCGTCGCGAGCGCGACCGCGCAGAGCTCGCCCGCCTGCACCAACCACCGCCGTCTGACCCTGTCCGCCGCACCCTCGCCGCGTCGTACAGGTTCGACAGTGCGAAGCGGCTGCAGGAACTCCCGGACAACCTGTTCGTCAGGCGTGAGGCTCACTGCTGAATCTCCTTGAGAAGTGCGCTGCAGGCGCGTTCGAGGCGCTTTCGGATTGCTGCCGGCGAGCGCCCGGTGAGCTCCGCCAGCGTCGTCGCGTCGAGGTCATGCACATAGCGCAGATGAACGTCTCCTGGAGCAGGTCCTCGGCGAGCGCGCGATCCCTCACCATCTGAACAAGGAACTGCCCCAGGCGGTATGGTCGGTGTCGACGTGGTCATCTCGCAGGGGTTGGAGCCCGCCGCTCGGATCGAGAGTGTGTTCGCTTCGAACGAGCGCCTGGACACGACCACCGGTACCCAGCGGACGGTCGCGAGGCAGTCGGCGCTTGGAGGTGCTTGGGGTCTGACGTGGTGGCCGGGTGGCAGGATCGCCTACCAGTGCAACCACGCGTTCTCTGCGCAGCGGGTCAGGTGGTGCTCGGTGCGACCCGACGGTTCAGCCGTGACGACGCTCGCGGTGCGCGGCTGGGACGTTCTGTGGTCGCCCAGCGCCGGCCGGATCGCCTACTTCCGCGATCCTCCTCGCCCGTCGGGTGACGGATGGCAGCTGCAGGTATGGACCGCACTGCCCGACGGCAGGGACGCGCGGCTGCTCGTCACCCAGCGCAAGGAATGCTGCTTCAACATCGCGCCCAGCCTGGCTTGGTCGCCGAACGGCACCACGCTGGTCGCCTCCGGCGCCGAAGCTCAGATCATCGACGCCGCCACCGGCGTCGCACGACCGGTGGCATGGTGGGGGCAGCGCTGGCCGAACCCGATCGGAGTGTCGTGGATGCCATCCTGGCGACCGTCGACGCCGGAATCCACCGAATCGGCTGTATCTCGCTCTGGAAGCCGATCTCCCTCAACCACCCAGAGCGGGCGAGCGGAATCGAACCGCCATCCACGGCTTGGAAGGCCGCTGCGAACCGCGTAGCCATGCGGGTTAGCGGCGCTGTCCGTAAGTATTTCCGTAAGTCAGCGCGGTGATTGCGCGAGTAGTCGGTCGATCGCCGCGGCTGCTGTTGCGCGTTCGCTCGGGTACAGGTGTCCGTACCGGTCGAGGGTGGTGGTGATTGATGTATGCCCCATGAAGACCTGTAGGGCTTTGGGTTGGACGCCAGCGGCGATCGCGATGCTGGCGAAGCTGTGCCGAGCCGTGTGTGGCGTGATCGGCGGGAGCTTCGCGGCTTTCCAGGGTCGTTCGGAGCGGTGCTGTAACCGGTCGCGGTCGAGGATGCCGCCGTCGGTCTCGGTCACGACTAGGCCGACGCGCCGACCGGTCAGCAGGCGGTGCTCGAGCAGCCGCCGGCGGAGCTCGGCCGGGAGGGCGCGGTGCGGCGGCTGGCTTCCGACTTTGGCGTGATCACCGATCGGCTGGTCTGGCAGTAGGCGCGCGTGATGTGCAACTCGCCGGCGTCTAGGTCGACGTCTTCCCATCGGATCGCACGCATCTCGCCGAGCCGCAGGCCGGCGTACAGCATGAGCGCCCACGGCGCGCGGTCGATCGCGTCCAGCGTGGTGATCAGGGCGGCGGCCTGGGCGGGCTCAACGAACGCGTCGCGGCGTCCCCGGTCGCTCGGCAGGTCGAGGCCGCTGGTCGGGTTGACGGCCGTCTCGCCGCGTTTCAGGGCGCGACGATAGATCACGCGCAGCGGCATCAAGGTGTTGCGGATCGTGCCGGGTGCCTTCTTCTGGGCGATCAGGTTGTCGACCAGGTCTTGCACGTCGTTTCGGGTGATCGCCGACAGGCGCCGATCGCCGAGCGTAGGCAGGACGTGCAGACGCAGGACATTGTCGTACCCGGCGGCGACCGATGGCTTGTACGCCACGCCAGCGCGCGTCCGCACGGCGCCGCTCTTCATTCCGGCCACCAGCGCTTCGGCGGCCTCGGTCAGCGTCGCCGTGGGCGAGGCGGAGAAGGTCTGGAGGCGGACGCCGCGGCTGGTGTCTTCCCGCCACGCCGCCGCCGCGGCCTCGGAGCGGAACGTCTTTCGTATCAACCGGCCGGCGGCCGCGTCGAAGACGTGGGCCTCGTAGCTGGCGCACTTGCACCGCCCTGTGCGGGGACAACCACGTCTGTGGATCCGGCGGACTCCGGTGTGCCGGCTCATTGCCGACCTGCTCGGTAGGGTGCTGGGTGCATGGAGCGGAACCTCCGTGTCGGGCCCCGGCCGTTCGCGCGGTGCGGGGCCGCTTTGCGTGCGAGTGGTCATCGTACACCCGCGGGTGGCGGATCAGAGTCGCCGCGGGGGGCGGTGGCGAGGTGGGCGATGGCCTGATCCCAAGAAAGGTGTGGGGTAGCGGCGAGCGATTTCTCGATCTGGTTGGCGACGTCGTCGGGCATCGGGTGGGCGTCTGCGATTTGCTCGACCTCGGCTTCGACTGCCTTGATTCGCCGGTTCGTCTCGCCGGCGATGATCATCTGCCGCCACGCCGCCGCCAGCGTGTCGGCGTCTGGCACGATCTTCTCAACGCCGTTGTGTTCGAGTTTCTGTTCGAGCCACGCGACGAGTTGGTCACTCGTGAACACGTTTAGTTCGACTCGCTGACCGGCGGCGATGAACTCGACCTCTGCTGGTGTCGCGCCGTTGCGTTGGAGGTTGCGCCTGCCTCGATAGTTGAGCACCGGCGCGGCCTCGGGCGACAAGTTCCAGCCGGTGACGTCGGCTAGGCGGAGGCCGATGTCGATCACCTCGAAATCGGTGTTGTACGCGTACCGCTCGTTGCTGTGACTGAACATACCCAGCATCGAGAAGCCGGCTTTGTCGAAGTCGTGCATCACCAGTAGGGGTATGTCGTACTCACCGCATAGCTCGTCGGCGGCGCGGCGACACGCGGTGCTCTGCATACCTTTGCTCGACATGACTGCGATATCGAACCGCTCCGCGATGTGCGACGCCTTGATCAACGGCATAAAGCCCTCCTTCTCGACGAACAGGAGCGCGCCGTACCTGTTTTCGGGGCCGATCGTCTTGTACGTCTCGCTCGCCCTCAGCTTCGAGGGTTTCGGGTCCCCGCCAGCAACGTCATCGATGTAGCGACCCACGTCGAGCGTCCCCAACGCGACGACGCGTTGGGTGTGTGGCTCTTCGAGATGACCGCGCGCGTCGAAAACGACGTCCCAGTGTTCCACTTGGTACTCGCGGATGTATCGCGGCAAAAGATTCTGTGTGAAGTAGTTGTCGTCGAGCTTCTGCCCTGTCCCTGCTTCGATCTCTGGCCGCGCTGCGTACATGACCTGGCGAGCCAACGTGGGGAGCGTCCCGCCGCCGCTCGCATGAAGGTACGCCGACTCCATCACCTCCTGCGCGACGTCCCAGAACGTGACCATGTGAGACTGTGTTACGCGACTCTCGCGGTACACGGTCGCGGCCAAGTGGCGCTCCTCCGCCCGGCGCTGCTTCGCCCATTTCGCCGTCGTCTTCTCGACGCCCTTTATGATCGCTTGGCCCGGCTTCGCCACGTCAGTTCACCACCACGGCGCTCTTACCACGATCGGTGTACGAAACGTGGGCCTGGGCGAGGTGGACGAACACGACTACTGGCTCGCTCAGCCTGACCCGCTGCCGCTCAAGCAGGCGATCCAGCGACATACCGTAATCATCGTCGAGTTGACGGAACGGGTTTCCAAGCGCTGGCGACCAGTTCACGCCGGCGATGATCACGCCACCGATTGCGTCGCCGGGTCGGTAGCCGAACGCTTGCTCGACGACCCACGGCACGCCATCATCGTCGCCCGTCTGCTTTGCGTAGGTGATGCTGTCTGGATGGCATCCCAGGTCGGTGAGGCGCTGCGACACGTGGCTCTTGCCGATCACGCCGAGCAGCGCTGGCCGCACAGGCTTCGACGCCGCCTGCATCACCGCCAGCAGTCCCGCGACGGCTTCATGATCGAGGCCCTCGCCATTCCAAAGCGCCGACAAGGGCCGGCGACCCAGGCCCGTCGCCTCCAAGATGGCCTTCTGTTTCGCGGTGCCCGACAGGCCCCGGAACTCAGCGACCACCTCCCTGACGGTGCGGTCACACCGATCCGCGCTGGCGAGATACCCGCAGATCAGTCGGCCGAACTGGTCAGGCGTGTACCAGTGCGGCGACGTCGGCTGGGAAGGCGTCCACTTCCTCCACCCAGTATCCGTCGCTTCGATCACCAACGGCTGCTCATCGAACCACTCCAACGTCCCCGTCAAGTGGGGATTCAGCAACCCATAATCAGACCAGACTTGTAAAAACCTTGTCCTTGCCGCTTCCAGGGTTGAGCGTGCTGAATCGGGCCATCCAAGTCGAACAACCGTCCCAGCGTTACCGGCAACCACGACTTGTTTATGGTCGATCACGGGCTCCTGACGGAGGTGGTCGACGCGGATCGTGATTACGTGGTGGAAGCCACGGCCGGTCACCTCGACGACGCCAACCGCGCCGTCAAGCACAAACGGCATCGCCAAGATCGTCATCAGCGCGTTTCCCTGCGCGCCACGGTCGGGAGCGACATACGCCTCCCGACTCGAAACACGGGTCGAGAAGTCAACCACGCCACGGACCGTCTCGCCTGGGATACCGGGACCGTTATCGACGACCGTGATCCCGTCGCCACCCACGCGGACGTGGATGATCGGCGCAGCACCACCCTCCTCACACGCGTCCAGCGCATTGTCGACGAGCTCTTTCAGGACAACCAGCGGCCAGTCATCAGACGCGTGCCCGGTCTGAGTCGTCAACTCCTTCACCGAAAAAAAGTCCATCAACCGAGACGTCGACAGCATCGCCCGATCTAGCGTGCGGTCACGTCCCAGTCTGGGTGTACGGGTCACAGGATCGAGAGGATCGAGCTCATGCATAAAATGCGCTCCTGAGTTGCAGTGTGTGAAGGTGGGCGGTGACCCTCATGGTCGACCGTCAGGTGTAAGTGAGATCCCGGACGGCGGTGCTCGAGCCATCACCGGGTGGCTTCCTTCTCGACCCACTTCTCAAGCTCCGACACGGGCACCAGCCGCACGCGACCGACGTAGACAACCCGCAGATGCGGCAGGACTTGGGAATAGAACGCTGACCGACCCAACCCGATCGCCGCCGCCGCCTCATCCGGCCGCAACGCGATCCGCGGCACCGGCCGCTTCGGTGCGGCGCTCATTCGGGGCTCCGCACGTCGTCGCGATCGAGCCTGGCCGGATTCCTTTTGGCGGCGCGAAATTGTTGAAACGCTGAATCATCGAGTCCGAACGTCGGATCCAGCCATTCATCCTCCGCTAACCTTCGTCCGCGGTGGTCTACTAGTACCTCATCGTCTTCTGCTCCTACGAGAGATTTAGATTTTGGTGAGCCTCCGCGCGTCTGAGGCTCGCTAGTGGCTGAATCCCGCTTCACACCGGCGCTTGCGCCTTCCGTCGACCTCAGACGGTCTGATGTGACCTCAGAAGACAAGGGGGCTTCGTTTCTGAGGGTCTGCGAGGACCCCTCTTGCATCGAAGCCTTATGGCGGGCGGAGTAGTCCACTTGCTCCGGGGCGCGGAGGACGTAGCGGGCCTCGCGGATGCGCTGCGGGTCGTCGTAGTCAATCCAGCCCGCACGGCGCAACTCGATCAGGTGCTTGCGCAGCGAATCCTCGGTCTGCCACCAGCCGATGCGGTCGCTGAGCGCGTGCAGCGTCGTCGCCAGCACCCCCTCCCAGGTCAACATGCGCACCGCGATCGCGATGTAGGCTCGGGGCCCGAGCAGTTCTCCGCGCTGGATCGCGTCCCGAAGGCTCGTCGGGATCGCGACGAAGGGGTAGTCCAACTTGGCCAGTGTGTCGCTCACTGTCGCGAGGACCGGTTGGATGATCGGAGGACAAACCGCTGACCAACGAGCCCGCGTTTGTTCGAGTCAGGTCGTCGAGATGTGCCGAGTCCTGTTCCAGCCCCGCCAAAGACATGAGGCCGCGGGGCGCACTGCTCGCGGAGTTCCGCCCCATCTCTAGGGCCTGTAGTAGCCGGTCGCGATCCCCCGTCGGCAACCCGGTCGGAGGCGTCTACACGGTCAGAAAGCCGCCACACCCAGCGGGCGGCGGCGGAGGCGCTGGGGGGTCGTCGCCTCCCACGCTATGCGTTGAGGCGTGGCTCCGACGCTTCGAGCGGTGCTGCCGGGCTCGAGGGGTGATTCGACGCGACGAGCGCCCGGCCGGGGTGGGGCCGCGGCGGGCGGGCTGCGTCGTCGGCCGCCCCTGACGTGGCGAGATGGTGAAGCAAGCGATCCGACGAGCGTGCCGCACCTCATCGTCGTCGGGGTCGCACGCTCCCAGGTCGTACAGAGCCTCCTCGATCACCATGTGCGTGCTCCACCAAGCGGCGCAGCGTGCTCGCTGCTCATAGGACTGGCCAGCGGCACGGGGAAACGCGTTCTCAGGGCGCCAGCCTTCGGCTGGGCGTGGGACTAGCGACGGAAGCCGCCCATCGGAGTCGCGGAGCGTCGGCAGGCAATCGCCACGTAGCGCCTCGTCGAGCGCCTCGACAACCCGCGGCGCGAGCTGCTCGCAAACCAGCGTCCGTAGCTCGTCCACCGTGGCTCGGTCGTCGGGCTGCGCGACGTCGAACTGCTCGCACAGGTCACGCAACTCGAAGTCGGGAAGACCGCGCGCAGCCTCACGACGCCCTTCCCAGCCGCTCGGCGCAATCCGCAGGCTAAACTCATCAAGTGCCGACCTTTCAACCGTCAACGGCGACTGGCGGTCAGTTGCTGCGGGACAGTTGACTGGTTGGTCACGATGCGTCGTGGTGGTTGAGCGACTCACGGGCACAGTCTACCTGCCAACGCACGCCCGCCAACGAAAAGAGCGACGGCCCGCAGAAACGGGCCGCCACCAGATTCGCGCTACCACAGCCCGCAACCGAAGCGTAGTCGCCGGGATAGATGGACGTCAGACGCTGCTGCACACCTCACGATCGCGGGCGCGGCGCGGGTCTATCGAACGGCCCTCAACGATGGCCGGTGACCCACGCGTGAGGTCTGCCGCCGACTAAAGATCCCGCGTTCGGTGTCGGCCGGTGGGTGGCCGGACGCGACGATCTCTATGCCGCGCCGTGTGAGGATATCCATCAGTCGGTCAAAGAATCCCATCGCCCAAGAAGTGTACGCAGCGGCGCAACCCCTCGCATGGCGGCTTATCGAAGACGTGCGGTCACGTACCCATCGACGATGCCGCCGCGGACGGCCAGCCCCCGACGCCGCCTGTCACACTATGGGGCATGGGCGACGTGATCCCGTTCCCAGCGCATCGCCGCTCGGCCGGAGAGGTGGCGCAGTCGGCGGTGGAGGTGTGTGCGCGTCGGCGGCGGGAGGCGATCGCGCGGCGAGCGCGGCGTGGTGAGGTCGAGAGGGCTCGGGAGCCGGTGTTGCGATCGCCGGGCTCGAACGTCGCTCGTGACCCGGACGTGTCGGTTGTGCGTCCCGCGGGGCGGTCGCGACGAGTGGAGCCGGGGGAGGTTGGTCTTCCGGTGCATCGGAGCAGTCGAGCCGATCCGACCGGCTGACCGATCGCCCGTCGGCGGGCTGGTCATCCATAGCAAGGGTGGTGTCGGCGATCGGCGTGTGGGTCGGCGGAGTGGGTTCAACCTGCGGGTATCGGCGCGTGGGATCGCGTGAAGGCAGCGATGGCGAGGAGCATCCACGCTGCGAGGTACAGGAACGCCGCGCGGGGCGATACCCATGTCCAGAGTGTTCCCGCGATGGCGCTTGCGGCCAGGTTCCCGAACGCTTGCACGCTGGCGAGGAGGCCGAACGCCGAGCCACGCAGATCCGCCGGCGCGAGCGTCGCCACCGCGGCGTGTTCCACTGTCTCCGTGCAGCCGATCCCGACGCCTGCGACCGCGAAGCACGCCGCCAAAACGGGCATGCTTGCGCTGGACGACGCGAACCCCAGGTAGGCGACCAGGAAGGCGACGGCGCCCGCGGTGAGCACCCCGGTCGTGCCGCGTCGGTCGCTCACGTGCCCTGCTGGGATGCTGGTGAGTGTCGCGGCGAGGTTGTAGCCTGCGTAGGTCCAAGTGCGATCTCGACCGCGCGGCTGTGGCCGTGGCCGGGTGTCAGGAGGTCGGTCGCGCGTAGGATCAGCAGCGTCGCGGCGACGTTGCCCAACTCGAACGCCGACACGCCGACGAACAGTTGACGGAGGCCACCTCGAAGCACTGGACGAACGCGGATGCGAAGCGGTCGGCGCTCGCGCGTCGCCAGCCTGGGCGCGGTGCGTATCGCGTACACGATCGCGAGTGCGGCCAGCAGGCCAGGGATGACCGACACGAGGATCGCCGTGCGCACGCCGACCACGGCGACCAGGGCCAGCGCGAGCAGTGGGCCGAAGATCGCGCCGAGGTTGTCCATCGCCCTCTCGAACCCGTAGGCGCGGCCGTACGCCGCGGCCGGCACAACGTCGGCGAGCAGCGCGTTTCGGGCGGGCACGCGGATGCCACGCGCCGTCCACGCACCGACGCGGAAGACCGCGACCTGCCATACGCCCGTGGCGAGGCCGATCAGGCTGGACAACACGGCCGTCGCTGTGTACCCGCCGACTGCGGTGCTGCGTCGCCGCTCGGGGTCGTCGGCGAGCGCGCCGCCTCCCAGCCTCGCCACCCCAGCCGCGCCGTCTGCGAGTCCCTCGATCAGCCCGAGCGCTGCCGCAGGAGCACCGAGCGTCGAGGTCACCAAGCTGGGCAGCAGCGCCGTCGGCACCTCGTGACCGACATCGGACAGTAGGCTGGCGAGCCCGATGCCGCGCACGCCCCGCGTAAGCCACGCGCCGCGATCAGCGGCAAGCTCGACTGGGGTACCAGGGCTCAACCGGGGTTCGGCGTGCGAGTCGTGGGTGCACCGGCATACAACCGATGCCCTCCTCGCAGCAACCCTCGGACACGGTCATGCGCACCGCAGTGGCGCGCGTCGACGTGCGGCCCTGGATGTTGCCGCTGACGAGCACGCCGGCGCCGACCTCGCCCAGGCTAGCGCCGATCGCCGCGATCCCAACCGCGGCGACGCCAATCGGGAGGCCCGGACGGCCAGCGCGGCGACCGAGCCGCAGCGCCTGCACAAGGCCGTGACAGATAAAGCCCATACCTGACCCTACCGCCCGCCCGCCGCCCGTGGCCGTTTCGGCGCGCATGACCGGACTCCGCCCACGTGCATCCCCAAAGTACGGCCTGACCCGCGCGGTGGGGCCGGTTCCTCCCGACTCGGCAGGGTGTCGCGGGTGGCCGGCCCTTGCTGACGGCGATGATGCGCGCGTCGATTGACGAGATCCTCGAGGCGGAGGCCGAGTTCGACGAGGAGGGGCGGCTTGCTGATCTCGAGCGCTGCTGGGCCCGGCTCGGCGCGAGGTGCCTGGTGCGTTTGGGGTGCCAAAGGGGTCGTCTGGCATCATCTGGGTATGCGTGTCGGAGATGGGGCAGTGGTCGATGCCAGCAAGCCGAGGCGGCGGTCGGCTGGCAAGAAGGTGGACTGGTCGCGAGCGTTTGCTCAGTGGCTCG